>CAWGVL010000056.1:0-46887 GCA_963825845.1 Bryobacteraceae bacterium
GAAGATCACACGCCCGCCGGTCAATATGTCGGCCATCGCGTAGTCTTCGGCGAGACGCAGCGGATGCCACATCGGAACGATGTTGAAACCGCAGCCGATCTTGAGGTTTTTGCCCGAGCGGCCTGATTGTTACGCCTCCCTGGGACCAGGCCACAGGCCGAATGAATCAGTGGAGCACCAGTTTAGAACGTCAACCTTGGGGCGGTGGTGGCTTCGAATTGCAGTACCTCGGCTCCCACTCGTATCATCTTGACCGTAGCTACTACAACAACACTCCGGCTCCCGGGCCCGGCCCCGTCAATTCACGCCGGCCAAACAAGAATTTCGGTGGCCCCATCCGCACCATAAACAACGATCTGATCGCCAATTACGAAAGTATGAGCGCCATCTTCCGTCAGCGAATGTCTAGTGGACTTCAGGCCATGGTGAGTTACACGTGGTCGCATACGCTGGACGTCAACACGGACTCGAACGGCGGCGGCGCGGCGATGAACCCCTATTGGTGGAAAGCCGACTACGGTAACTCCAACTGGGATATTCGCCACCGGCTGGTGGCGACGTTTGTGTATGACATTCCGTTTTTCTCGGGCGCCAAGCCCTTGTTGAAAGGCGTCTTTGCAAACTGGCAGACCAACGGCATCATCACGGTACGCGGTGGGCTTCCGTTCAACGTAAACACCGGCACGGATACTGCGAATACCGCATCGAGCGGTGTTTACCGTCCTAACCTCGTTAAGACTCCAACGGCTGACTGCGGTCGTGAACACCTGATCGGGTGCATTGATGCCACCGCCTTCACGGTCGCGGATCTGTATCCGAGTAACGCGACAAACTTCGCGTATGGCAACGCCGGCCGCAACATACTGCGTGGCCCTAGCGCTGCTCGACGTAAACTTCTCGCTCGCGAAGAATTTCCCGATCACCGAGAGAGTGAATTCCAGTTCCGGTTCGAGACCTTCGGGTTGTTTAACCATACGAATTTCGCAAATCCGGCGTCGACAATCAATACTTCTTCGTTCGGAAACATCACCAGCGCGACCGGCAACCGTAACATCCAGCTTGGAGGCAAACTCTCCTTCTGACTCCTGGAGGTCAGCAGCGCCATGCGGCCTCTTCCAAAAGCAAAATGCGCTATCTCACGACCATTCTTCTGTTCACTGCCTTGTGTTGCAGCCCAGCCGCGTCCAAAGTATGACCTCCTGCTCAAGGGCGGTCATGTGATCGATCCGAAGAACAACACGAATCGCGTGATGGATGTCGCGATAACAGGCGGGAAGGTTATCCGTGTCGATCAGGCCATACCTGTATCCGATGCCGTAAAGACCATCGATGTAGCCGGGCTGTACGTCACGCCCGGCCTGATTGACCTTCACGTTCACGTCTTCATGTGGCGCGAGCCAGGCGGCGAAGCCGTTCAGCCTGATGCCTTCTCGTTCCGGAGCGGTGTGACCACCATGGTGGATGCCGGGTCTGCGGGCGCAAACAACTTCGATGATTTTCGCGATCGCATTATACGCCACGCGAAGCGCGAGTGCTAGAGTTTCCTGATATTGCTTCCGCGGGAATGGGCACGGGTCATGAGGATGACGTGTCCGGCCTCGATTCCGCCGCGGCGGCTAGAGTCGCAAATGCGAATCCTGACTTTATCGTCGGATTCAAGAGCGCGCATTATGCGGGTCCCGGATGGGGGTCGATCGATGAGCGCGGTCAAGGCCGGTGAGGCAACCGGACTTCCGGTAATGGTGGATTTTGGCCGGGTGAATTCCGTCCGTAATCTCAACACGCTGTTACTCGACAAGCTCCGCTCGGGCGACATCTACACTCACTGCTACTCGGGCCACCGGCAGGAGTTGTTGGACAACGGCAAGTTGAACCCGGTGATGCCGGCGGGCCGGAAGCGTGGCATTATTTTCGACCTCGGTCATGGCGCGGGTAGCTTCTACTGGTACGTCGCGACGCCGGCATACGCGGCAGGGTTCTATCCAGATTCGATCTCGACTGACCTCCACATCAACAGCATGAATGCCGGCATGAAGGATTTCACCAACACCATGTCGAAGGTGCTGAATCTCGGCTCCTCTCTCGCCGATGTGGTCCGTATGTCGACGTGGAATCCCGCGCGTGAAATCAAGCGCCCGCAACTCGGTAACCTCGATGTTGGCGCAGACGCAGATATTGCAGTGCTACGACTCGATCGCGGCTCTTTCGGATTTGTAGATTCGGCCGGCGCAGAAAATCCGGAAATCAGTTGCTTACGTGCGAGATGACCCTCCGCGCCGGAAAGATCATGTGGGACGTCAATGGCCGCGCGTCTCAGATTGGGAAAAGTTTCCTTATAAGAAACAAACGTGGACTCTGCCCTGACGTGCCGCGTCATCAGGAAGCATCGAGACATACAGGCCGCGTGCGTTCGCCTGATCGATGATGAAGTCGACGTGGTCCCAATAATCGTATTGGTCGCGATTTGCCGGATTTTTACAGGAGTCGTCGCCGGCTTCGTTGGATCCTTGTCGATCAGAGGAAGATGGCCATAAGGGTTCGGGTCCGTAACGCCGTCGAGTTCGGCCAAGACCACGGCCTGGATCACGGTAAATCGCTGGGAGGCGCGCACATCTAGGTATTGAACCGCCTGCTTTCGGTCCAGGCGGTGGAATAACTCCCACGCCGTGTCCGCGAGGTAAAAGAACGGCTTTCCGCTCTGGTCCACCAGGAAACGCTTGTTCTCGCTTACCTCGAGTTTCGGCAGGATTCTCTGCTGAGCGTCGAGTTTCTGTGTTGCCCAGAAACTCGAGCAAATGATCAACAAAAACCACACTCGTCTCATGCTTCATGGAGTGTATAACGAGGTCTCGAGGCAAGTTCGCGAAAGCGCCACCCCATAATGGGAAGTACCCCCATATGATTAATCCACCGAAACGCCTTCTCTACGGGCCAGGTCCCACCATGGTTGAGCCTCGTGTATACGAAGCTATGGCGAAGCCCGTGGTAGGTCACCTCGATCCTTACTTTTTCTCTGTGGTCGAAGAGATACGCGCAGGGTTGCGCACCGCCTTCGGAACGAAGAATGATTTCACGTTCGCCATTTCCGGCACCGGCAGCGCCGGCATGGAGACCGCTATCTGCAATTTTGTTGAACCCGGATCGAAGTTCCTGGTATTCGCGAACGGATTCTTCTGCGACCGCATATCCGAGATGGGCAAGCGTCACGGCGGCAGCGTGATTCGTTGCGAGAAGCCGTGGGGTGAGACGTTCGATGAGCAGGAAGCGCGCGATGCGATCCGCCGCGAGCGCCCGCAGGTTGTCGCATTCGTCCAGGCCGAAACGTCAACAGGTGTTTTCAATCCCGGAAAGGCGATCTCGGACGCAGCTCACGAAATGGATGCGCTGGTCCTTGCGGATACAGTGACATCGCTCGGGACAATGCCGGTGGAAGTCGATAAGAACGGCATCGACGTCGCCTTCAGTTGCACGCAAAAGGGCATGAGCTGCCCGCCCGGACTTGCGCCGATCACCGTTTCTCCGCGCGCGCTTGAAAAGCTTCGCGCGCGCAAGCGCCCCGCCGACACGTGGTATCTGGACCTCGGACTCCTGGACGAGTACTACGATGGGTCACACCGGTATCACCATACGGCCCCGATTTCTCTGTTCTATGCATTGAATGAAGGACTCGCTGTCATCAACGAGGAAGGCATCGAGAATCGTTGGAAGCGTCATCATGAAGCCCATCTCCAACTCATCAAAGGACTGGAATCGTTAGGTCTTACCATGCTGGTTCCCGAGCCGCACCGGCTTTGGAATCTGAACACGCCCAAGGTACCTGCCGGTATGGATGATATGGCAGTCCGCAAGCATCTGATGACGAAATATGGCATCGAAGTAGTCGGCGGCTTCGGTCAACTTGCGGGCAAGATTTTCCGTATCGGTTTGATGGGTCCGCTGGCGACTCCCGAATCGACCGAATTCTTCCTGGGAGCGTTCAAGGAAGCTCTGGCCGTATAATCAAGATCTTCATGGAATGGGCTAACGATTCCGAGCTGTTTCAGCTCGTACGCTCGACGTTATATACCGCGGTTGTGGGCGATATCCTTGACGGGCTTGGCAGGTATCACCAATTCCTGCCTCAGCCCGTGCAGCCCATCCGTGAGGACATGGTAATTGTGGGCCGTGCCGATGCCCGTGCTGGTGGAGGAGATCACAGGTCCGCAGCCCGACCGTTTTGAGCAACTCACTCGGGCGCTCGATCAGATCGAGCCCGGCGAAGTGTATCTCACGACAGAAGCCCTCGTGTGCGCAAGTTGGGGTGAGATCATGACCGCGACTGCCAAGAGGCGGGGCGGCGTGGGAGCGGTGATCAACGGATTCCACCGCGATACCCCGCAGGTGCTCGAGCAGAATTGGCCGGTGTTTAGCCGGGGTAGGTATGCTCAGGACGCGAGTGTTCGTTTGTCGGTGGTCGATTACCGTTGTCCGGTCTATGTCGGTAAAGTACGGATCGACCCCGGAGATCTTGTGTTTGGCGACATCGATGGCGTGCTGATCGTGCCCCGAGCTATCGAGGCAGAGGTCGTGGAGAAAGCCCTCGAGAAGGCGCGCGGGGAAAAGCTCGTTCGAAAAGAAATCGAAGCGGGAGCTTCGAGCGCGAGTGTTTTTCAGAAGTACGGGATCTTGTAAGATGCAAAGGCGTCGCTTCCCTTTCCGCCCTGCTTGCAGGCGCCGTGCCTGAACGCAGTTTCGCATCCGTGAACGTGCGGGCGATCACAAAAGGTCCGAATTACCACTGGTTCGGATATTACGACAAGCTACAATTCGACCCGACGAGCCGTTACGTGCTCGGGATGGAGGTCGATTTTGAGCATCGTTCCCCCAGGCCCGATGATGTGATCCGCATCGGGGTCATCGATACCAAGGAGAAGGACCGCTGGACGCAGTTGGGTACGACGCGCGCTTGGAACTGGCAGCAGGGCTGCATGCTCCAATGGCTGCCCGGATCCAACAGTCAGGTGATTTGGAACGACCGGGAAGGCGACCATTTCATTTCGAGAATAAAGAATGTCAAGACGGGCAGAGAGCGCATCCTACCCGCTCCCATTTACACTTTAAGTCCCGATGGCAAGTCGGCGGTCTACCCGGATTTCAGGCGGCTGAACGACTGCCGGCCTGGCTACGGCTACACGGGAATTCCTGACCCGAATCTGAACGTCAAAGTACCGGGTGACGCGGGCATCTGGCACTTGGACATCGCGAGCGGCAATACTAAGCTACTGATTCCCTTCTCCGAGGCCGAGAGCATTCCATATCCGAATGGGTACCCGGCCGGAGCGAAGCACTGGTTTAATCACCTGCTGTACTCGACCGACGGCAGCCGCTTCATCTTCCTTCATCGATGGCGCGGTGAGGCTGAGCCGATCACGAAGTTCTCGACTCGCATGTTTACGGCGGACCGGAACGGCAAAGATCTGTTTATTCTTGATCCGCACGGAAAGACATCCCACTTCATCTGGCGCGACCCCAAATTCGTGCTGGCCTGGGCGTGGCATCCGTCGCTGGGCGACAAGTTTTACCTATTTGAGGACAAGACGGAAAATGTCGAGGCCGTCGGCCCCGATGTGATGACGGTCAATGGCCACTGCACGTACTTGCCCGGCTCCAAATTCATCCTGAACGATACGTACCCGGATCACGAGAGGAATCAGAACCCATATCTTTATGAAGTAGAGGCGGGCAAGCGCACGCCGCTTGGCGCGTATCATTCACCGAACAGGTACACAGGCGAGTGGCGCTGCGATACGCATCCTCGCTTCAGCCCTGATGGGAAGAAAGTGTGTATCGATTCGGCTCACGATGGTGGACGGCAGATGTATCTGATCGACATCAGCTCCATCGTCGGCTGATCGGCTAGCGTTTCGGGCTGAAGGTGAAATTCAGGACCATTTCGCTGGCGACAAGAGTGTCTCCACGGCGCGCTGGCTGAAATGTCCACATGCGGGCGGCACTCGCTGCACTCCCAGCAAGATACTCGTTAATGCCGCCCGGCGGCACGATCGGTACGGCGCTTGCAACCTTGCCGTTCCTGTCGATGGACACGCGCACGCGCACAGTCACCGGACTTCTCAGAAAACCAAGGATATTCGAGGGCACTACGGGCGTAGCCTGCCGTAGCGGCGCCGGAGGGCGGACGGACGTCGCTCGCAGATTCCGCATCGCCGCCCTCTCGTCGGAGAGAGCGGTCGAGTTCTGCAGTTGCGAGAGCGTGGGCTGAAGGAATTCCGGACTTTTGAGTGTTAACGAGTCCGCAACGTGTATTCGCTCAGGCGACGGAGGATCCGACAGAACAACGCTTCGCGCTGGCGGCGGAACGCCCGATGGGTTCACTGTAAATTTCCGCACAGCACGGGGCGACCGCCTAAGCGGCCCGTCGTGAGAAGCCCGCGCAGGCGAGATCTCTTCCATCCGGTGGACGACCACGTCTGAAATCGAGCGGGAACGCTGCGATTGCCCGTTTGGCGCAGAGATCATGATCGACTCCAATGTCGGCTTGCCCATTTCGGGGAAGACTTCGAGGCTGATCTGCAGAGAATCGCCACTCGCAGCGTGCACGAGTTCATTGGCCTGGAGCTGATCACTTGTGAGTGAGATTTCTTTTGTTGAATCGCTCTCTTTAATCGTGAGCACACCGACGCGAGCTTCGGCGATGGCAGGCCGGTGCGAATCCCAGGATATCGTCACATTTTTTCCCGATCGCGACGCCCACAGAGAGAGAGGCGACGAGATTACGTGTCTCGGTCCGGAATAACGCGCCTTCACTCCCGGCTTTGATTGCGAATACGGACCCAAAATCAATCCGGTTGCCACTATGATAGCGAGCGTGGCCAAAACGTAAGTCGCTTTACGCGATAACCCACGATGAAGCGCAAGTTCCATCAAGTTATATCCAGGAAAATCGACTCCGCCGGGCCGAGAGCTGGAATGTTTGTTCGGCGCCGGATACATTGCGGAGGAACAAATTTGTAATCGGAAAGGGGTGCAGAGCAGAATTCCACGCATCCTTGCCAGCGGCGTCGGAGGCTTTTGTGGATTCGCTCATACGTTGAGAACTCAACCGGCGAAAATCATCATAGCTCAGTAAATCAGCTTACGTGGCCTTCCTAACGGTTCCCAAACCGTTAGGAATAATTCCATTGATTGCCTATGCGAATGGGTTTAAATAAATACAAGCAAAACTCATGCCTGCGCACGATCCGTTCTTGTACCAAGCGGACTTTACAACCGCATTCTACTGTCTCGGGGTAAAGGTAAAGTTTAAAACCATCTCGCTAGCGAGAGGAGTATCTCCCCGCCGTGCAGGCTGAAATGTCCACATGCGGGCCGTGCTGGCGGCGGCGGCAGCAAGGTATTGGTTGATGCCACCCGGTGGAACAAGCGGCTCGGCCCGCACCACTCTTCCTTTTTCGTCAATGTAGACAAGCACCCGGACGTCAATAGGTCGCCTCAGAAGACTTACAACATTCGTCGGGACAGTAGGAGTGACCTGTCGCAGCGGTTTGGCAGGCTGTACGGCCGTCGGAGCCAACGGAGGCGTACCGAGCGTAGTGCGGGGAGGCGGTTGCACAGGGGGGTGCAATGGGGAGGAGGCGAGATACTCCGGCGCTTTCAGTGCAGGAGGATTTGTTGCCGTTGTCGAGGTTGCAGCCGGAACATCGGTCAAAAGGTTCGGCTGAACGGCAACTTGCCGGGGCATTGGGCTTGCGATAAATGTTCGTGGGGTCTGACTGGGCGGATTTGCGGGTTCCGCAGTTTGCCGTGGTAATGATGTTGGCGCCTGCATCGCAGGCGATTGATTCGCGCCGGCGGCAACGCCCCTGCGAACAATAACATCCGCAATGGACCTTGATCGGTCAGTCTGCCCCGGCTGAGGCGCAGCGATCATGATCGATTCCACGGTCGGTTTTCCCGATTCGGCGAACACCTCGAGGCTGATCTCTACCGTGTCACCTGTAGAAATATAGACGAATCGGTCGGCTTCAAGCTGATTGCGAGTCAGCGAAATGTCACGTTGAGCGTTATTGTCTTTAATTGTAAGAACAGCAACTCTCGCTCCCGACATTGCGGGACGTTTCGAATCCCAAGTGATCGTGACGACCTTCTCGACACGCGAGGCCCACAACGATAATGGCGAGTAGACGACCGGAGTCGCGCCATTGTTCGCCGTTTCGGCTGGCGGCCCGGATTGGGTAATCAGATGCAAGTAGGGTCGGACGGCCCAGGCAATTGCAAGCACGATCAGGATCAGCGGTATCGCGTAGAGTGCTTTTCGCGCACCGCCAGATTTCGAACTGCGTACTACCGGCTTATCCGCCTGCTTCGTGGCCGCCGGCTCGGACACGGCAGGAGCCTGCGGTTGGCCTTCAGCCCGTTTCGTAAGAGATACGAGCGTCTCATCGACAGGGAATTCCAAAAAGCTAGCGTCCGAAAAGATCGACCCTGCATCCCAGAAGAAGAACCCGGCCTTCGGCTTTCCTTCCTCATCCGCACGGATAACCAGGAAAACGTCCAACGGGCTTCGGAAAAACTCCCGAATAAGAACCAAATCCTCTTCGGCTAACTTGATTCCCGTCCGTACATCGGTACGGTAGTAGCCGACGATCGCGGTGGATGCGCTCGCCTGCCGGGCCGCGATCCATTTTCTTAGGGACTGTTTTTGCGAATCGGAGAGGATGAAGTGACGCTGAGTGGGTTCGAGGCTGAGTGGTTCGATATCGGTAATCGCGAGGCGCCCGTCTCGTATGCCGCCAATCAGTAATCCTCCGATCTCTTTTTTCTGTGCTGGATCGACGCTTGTATCCGAGTTCAGTAGCTGCCGGAGTTTCGAAATAACAGAGATCGCAACATGGATGCGGATCGGACTGCCCGAAAACTTCCATACGTATTCGGCCGCTGGATCGACTGCCTTCGCGGACTTAATCATCTTCTTACATCTCCGCCTTAGGACTGCTTATCATATCTCAGCTTGGGCCGGACACAACGCGGTAACCGTGTAGGAACGTTTAAACCTTCTGACGTTCCATGCGTCCCGATGTTGTGCATCGTTCACTCCTCGTGATGCCGGTGTTCTGAGCGTGCTCTGCGGCTGTACCCGGGAAGATGCGATTCTGCGCCGGCTCAGGGCGTTCCGGACCCAACTGAGGCGCGCCGACTTTCCCCGGGGCACTTTCCAGAATTGCCAAGGGAAATCCGAAAGTATCTGACAGCGCACAAATGCTCAATCCCTCGGCGTCGTCATACGGGGCAACTCCTTTGTAAAAGGTCAGATCTCGTGCGTAGTGCTTTGTTCCGGCGGCGAAACATGGTTAATTCCGGTGTTCCGTAATGAGCACGATACTCGGCCGGAGAAGTTAGCCAAGGCGCCAGACGCGAATTATGTCGGGACCCACACATATAATTACGAGAAATTGGGCGTGTGAATCAGGTTCATTCTTGTTCACTACCACGTATGGAGGGCCGAAGCCGTTATCGATCCAACATCAAGGAATTGAGGACGCATTTCTGGATAAGGCGTCAATCACGTACTATCGTCGTAAAGGAAAATGACTACAACTACAGGGCGCGGATTAATGCAGTCGAATGTCGCTGTTAGGTTGATCTAATTTCCTTAGAATTCCTGTAATATCCCACAAGGGATGCGAACTTGGAAAACGTGCGAACACTGCGAAAAGATCATAAGGAAAATTTTCGCTCTCTGGGTACAGGGTAGCCACGCCGGCGGTATGGAGGTCGTGCGGATTACGCGGGAGCGGGAAGGTCTGGCCGAGTGGTTAGCCCATCATAGAGCATCCCGCCATATGCAGGAACCGACCGCCTCAGCCCAATGTCCTGAGACGCCCGAATAAATGAGGCTTGACCGGATGCACGAACCGTTGACGTACAAAATGCTGCGATGGCAGAGCAGTACGCGTTTGACAAATGTTTCTCCGCTGCAGCAACTGGAACGACGAGTGCAAGAGTTGCTGTCCGAGGGGTGGGTATGCCGCCTGGCGCGCTTCGAAATTTCCGAGGCGGTTTTATATATGATGCCGGAAACCGATTCGAACAAACCGGACGATTGGTAAGAATCTTTACCACTTGCCCATCACCGCCGATTCCCCAGTACCACATTGACATAGAGCCTTCTTTTGGCTAAACTCAGAAGTTTGTAAGAGCTAACGGAGACGTCTGTCTATGAGCACCCCTTTCCCGTCCAAAAACAACATGCAGCGGAATTGGTACGTTTTGGACGCGCAGGACGTTGTCCTCGGCCGACTCGCTACGAAAGTCGCGATGATGCTGATGGGCAAGCACAAACCTACCTATACCCCCTTTATCGATACCGGTGACCACGTTGTTGTCGTGAACGCTGACAAGGTTCGCCTCACCGGACACAAAGAAGAAGATAAGATCTATTATCGCCACTCCGGATATCCGGGTGGTTTGAAGGAAACTTCGGCGCGGAAAATGCGGGAGACTCGTCCGCAGCGGATGATCGAGCTGGCCATTCAAGGCATGCTCCCCAAGTCGAAGATGGGCAAGCAAATGTACAGAAAACTCAATGTGTACGCAGGCCCCAAACATCCGCATCAGGCGCAACAGCCCGTCGACATGACGATCTAGCCGGCGGCATTAGAAAAACTCAGGAGATAAGCGTTAGTGGCAGCTTTGGTACAGCATCTTGGCACCGGCCGACGGAAAAGATCCGTTGCCCGAGTCTTTCTGCGCTCCGGCAAGGGCACGATCACGGTCAACGGTCGGCCAATGGACACCTACTTCACAACCGAAACCTCGCGCGCGATGGTTCGCCAGCCCTTGCTGACGACCGAGACCGCGGAGAAGTTCGATGTTCTGATCCTCGCCGACGGAGGCGGGTATGTTGGTCAGGCAGGCGCAGCGCGTCTCGGCATCGCTCGCGCTCTTGTGGAGTTCAATGCCGAACTTCGTCCCCGCTTGAAAGAAGCCGGTTTCCTCACGCGAGATCCTCGCGCGCACGAGCGTAAGAAGTACGGCCAAAAGGGCGCTCGTAAGCGGTTCCAGTTCTCCAAGCGCTAAATTATCATCCGAAAGGGCGGCTAGTCGCCGCCCTTTTCCCTTCCTCTGCTCTTCCAACGCGCGCGCTTGCGTGCGAAACCCTTGGCAGATTAACCCGCGGACGCAAATCTCGCTTTGGACCGTGGACGCGGCTGGTTGTTTGAATCACACAGGAGGCTAATTGCCGTCAATTTCAATGAAGGAATTGCTCGAAGCGGGCGTTCACTTCGGGCACCAGACCAAGCGCTGGAATCCAAAGATGAAGGAGTATATCTTTGGCGAACGTAACGGAATCTACATCATAGATCTCCAAAAGACCCTCAAACTTTTCAAAGACGCAATGCGCTACGTGGGCGAAATGGCCGCACAGGGCAAAACCGTCTTGTTCGTCGGCACCAAACGTCAGGCACAGGAAGCTATCGCGGAAGAAGCAACCCGTTGCAGCATGTTCTATGTGAACCAAAGGTGGTTGGGCGGATTGCTCACCAACATGGTCACGGTTCAGAAGTCAATCAAGCGTTTGAAACAGCTCGACCAGGAAGTGGCCGAAGGCGGCTATCTGGGCCGCGTGAAGAAGGAAGCCATCCAGCTCGAGCGCGAGCGCAAGCACCTGCAGTCCAATCTGGCCGGCATCAAAGACATGCCGGGCTTGCCGGATCTGATCTTCATTGTCGATTCGAACAAAGAAGCGATCGCCGTCAGTGAAGCTCGCCGGCTCGGCATCCCGGTCGTAGCCGTTGTCGACACGAACTGCGATCCAGACGAAGTCGACTACGTAATCCCAGGAAACGACGACGCTCTCCGCGCCATTCGCTTGTTCACGACGAAGATCGCCGATGCCGTGGTCGAAGGCAGAGCCCTCGCGACGGAGCAGGATTTCGTCAGCGACAAGATCATCACGGATGAGGCGCCGGTCGCGGTCGAGCAGACGGATTACACCCAGTACCTCGATCCCAAGTATGCGGAACAGTTGATGGCGGAGACGATCCCGGATGAGGATCTCCCGTCAATGTCCCTACCCCGCAAGAACCCGAGCTCTGAAACCCAACCTCCCGCCGAGACGGTGCAGGCAGGCGATCAGCGTTCGTAGTTGGAATAAACACGCGCGGGCCGCTTAGGCCCGCTGAATTTAAGCTGGGCTCTCCCTGCGCCCGGCTCCAACCGATTTCGGGAGGCCGGTGAGTCTACCAGCCTTCCACATCAGACACGAAGAGGCGAAAACCATGGCGGAAATCACCGCAGCACTAGTAAAGGAACTGCGCGATAAGACCGGCGCAGGCATGATGGAATGTAAGAAAGCTCTGCAAGAGTCCAATGGCGACGTCGCAGAGGCGGAAGTGATCCTGCGGAAGCGCGGAATTGCGTCGGCGGGGAAGAAGTCCTCACGCGCAACGAAGCAGGGCGTTATTGGTACTTATATCCACCCTGGTTCCCAGCTTGGCGTCATGGTTGAAATCAACTGCGAATCGGATTTCGTCGCGCGTACGGAGGACTTCCAGCAACTCGTTCACGATGTTGCCATGCAGATCGCCGCAGCCGATCCGCAGTTCCTCCGCAAGGAAGACGTTACGGCCGATGTCCTCGAAAAAGAAAAGGAGATTGCCCGCGATCGAGCCCGCGCCGAAGGCAAACCCGAGAAGATTCTCGATAAGATCATCGAAGGCCGTTTGAGCAAGTTCTACGAGGAAGTCTGCCTTTACGAGCAGCCGTTCATCAAAGACAACGCTGTGACCGTCGGGCAGCTGATCGCGACGAAAATCGGCAAGCTCGGAGAGAATATTTCCGTAGCGCGTTTTGTTCGCATGAAGGTAGGCGACACCGGTGCAGAAGCCGGCACAGAAGAGCAGTCTGAACCCGTAGCCGCCCAGTAGATGGCGTGGGACATCCAGGTGGAGAGCTATCAAGCGGATTTTACTCAAGCTCAGTGGTGAGGTGATGGCGGGCCCCGCCGGTTTCGGCATCGACCCCGACCGGGTCTCCTCCCTTGCCGCGGATGTGGCCGCAGTCGCCCAAACCGGCGTTCAGGTAGGATTGGTGGTCGGAGGCGGCAACTTCTTCCGCGGAGTCGCCGCAGCGGCCAAGAACATGGATCGCGTAACAGCCGATCACATGGGAATGCTGGCGACCGTCATCAATGCACTTGCCTTGCAGGATGCGTTGGAGAGACAAGGAGTCCCGACCCGTGTAATGACGGCAATCGAGATGCACCAGATCGCGGAGCCCTACATTCGCCGGCGCGCCATCCGGCACCTGGAGAAAGGCCGGATCGTCGTGTTCGCGGCCGGCACTTCGAATCCGTATTTCTCAACTGACACCGCAGGAGTGCTGCGCGCCCTCGAGATAAAAGCCGAAGTCATTGCTAAGGCCACACGCGTGAACGGCGTTTACGACAAAGATCCTTTGAAGCACTCGGACGCCACTATGTTTACGCGCATAACGTATACGGAGGTCTTGTCCCGATCGCTCGCTGTGATGGACGCCTCAGCGGTAGCCATGTGCCGCGATAACAATCTTCCAATCCTGGTTTTCAATCTCAACACTCCGGGCAATATAATGCGAATGTCACGTGGCGAATCCCTAGGGACCGTCATCACATGTGAACACGAGTGAGTCCTGACAAATGAAAGAACAACCAGCAACAACTAACCAACAGAAAACCGTCAAGGACGTTGAAAACGGCGCCAAGAACCGCATGGAGAAGGTGCTCGCGGATCTTCAGCATGCGATGGGCAACATCCGTACGGGGCGCGCGTCCGTAAACCTTCTCGACAGCATCAAGGTCGATTACTTCGGCACACCCACACCAGTGAATCAGGTGGGTACGCTGCACGTTCCAGAGCCGTTCATGATCACGATCCAGCCATGGGATTCGTCGATGATCGGCCCGATCGAAAAGGCAATTCGCACGTCGGATCTCGGATTGAATCCGGGCAATGACGGCAAGTTGATTCGAGTACCGATTCCTCAACTGACGGAAGAACGCCGCAAAGAATTCGTGAAAAAGCTGCATCATGTAGCAGAAGATCACAGAGTGGGTTTGCGAAATATCCGGCGGGATGCGAACGAGCAGGTTAAAAAACTGGTGAAAGACAAATTGATCAGTGAAGATGACGACCGCCGCGCTCATGACGACATTCAAAAATTAGTCGACGGTTATATGCAGAAGCTGGAAACGGCCGTGAAGGCGAAGGAAAAGGACATCCTCGAAGTTAAATAGCGGGAAGGCAGAACCAAGGAGCCCCGGGCGTTTGTCGCGCTCGGGGCTTTTCCTTTTGCTTCAGAGGGCCGGTCGAAAAAACTGTTACCTTATCGTCGACGGGAAGGTCTTCACAACGTGCGAGTCCTTGCGCTGATCGTCGCGTCCATGTTTGCCGCTCCTGCGGCGGATCTCAAGCCGGTGTATGCAACGAACGCTCCGAAACCGATCGGTCCGTATGCGCCGGGAATCTCCGCTGGCGAGTATCTGTATGTATCAGGGCAAGGCGCAGCCGATTCGTCGGGCAAAATCCCCGTTGGTATCGAGGAGCAAACCCGCCAGTGCCTGGCGAACGTCCGATCCATCCTCGAGGCGGACGGCCTCACGCCGGACCACGTGGTGTGGGCCCAGGTTTTTGTGACCGATCTCAAATCGCAGCCCGCGGTCGACAAGGTGTACGCCTCGTTCTTCTCCAAGAACCCACCAGCGCGATCGATGGTTGCGGTCAGCCGCACCCCCGGGGAGACGCCCGTGGAAATCGCCGTGGTGGCAGTGCGCGACCTCAGCCAGAAGAAAATTATCATGCTGGGTACGCCCCGAACGCCCGTCAGCAATGGGGTTCAAGTTGGTGACCGTCTGTACCTTTCTGGCGTCCTCGGGCTCGATGTGCAGTACACAGTGCCGAGACAGCCGCGCCAGCAGGTCCAGGAATTGATCCGCCAGATGCGCGCAGTCCTTGCCAAGGCCGATCTTGAACTGCGGCATATGGCTTACGCCCATGTGTACGTCGACCAAGCCATGCCAATGAAGGCCCTTGGCGAGCTGCTGACCGAAGTCTTACCCTCAGAGACTGCGTTAAGCGTGGTCCAAACAGCGAGACTTCCAAGTGGCGCACACATCGAAATCAGCGGTGTTGCCAGTCGTGACGCCAGGCGTCAGGGAGACTGCGCGAGTATCAAGGACACGCTGTACTGTCCAGGGGCCGGCGGCACGATCGAACAGGCGCTCAAGCGTGTGAACGACAACCTGGTGATCTCCAAATTGGACGTGACGCGTGTTGTGGCCGCAAACGTCTACCTGGACGACATCAATCACTTGTCGGCGATGAACAAGATCTACGCCGGCACGTTCACCAAATGGCTGCCGACCAGGGTCACGTTGCAGCCGACCGCAAAAGCAGACGAGCTAACACTCGCGCCAAGCACCAACTCGCCGCCACCGAAGAAGGACAGCCCTCGCGCGCAGGTCACAGTCATTGCGGTCCGTTAGCGAACTTTGATCAATCCGCTAGGCCGATAAAATCTCGCGCAAACGCCGGCCGACAACCTCGTGTTCGTCGCCGCGCATCATCCACACCGAGATTAGGAGTTGTCCTTTTCCCGGGCGCTGCACATGAATCGGTGGATCTCCAGCCAGCAGTTTCTCCGTTACCTGCTGCGCCGTTAGTCCCCGCGCCGACTCATCCCACTGCACCGTCACGTGAGGCACTTCATTCGCAATAACGGGCACGTGCCGGTCCGTTTGAATACCAGATACACCCTTGAGAGCGCCGCGAATCGACTTCACCCGTGTTTCGAGTTCGCGCATTTCGGCGTCATGATCGACCTTCAAATATCGTTCCACGGCTGCGAGCAAGCCGCATAGTTCTTCCTTGCCGACCTTCATGCCGCGGCCAATTCCCCCGAAAGGAGACATCGCAGGCAGAGCGGCATCGATCAAGTCTTTGCGGCCCAGAAGCAGACCGCTCGATTGAGGTCCCCGAAGAGCCTTCCCTCCTGAGAAAATGACCAGATCGAAGCCTTGCTTCGTGTACTTCCACAGGTTCTCTTTGGGCGTAGCGTCGGACGCGGCGTCGTTTATCGTGGGGACGCCGCGCTCTTTGCCGATCTTAATGAAGTCATCGGACTTGATCTCGCCGTCCGGCTCTGCCTTATTGAGGAAGAACATCATGCCGGTGCGTTCATTCATCGCGGCTTCCAGCTCTTTGCGCGTCTCAACGGTCACGATCTTCGCGCCGCACAGCTCCATCTGATGCTCATAGCCGGAACGGTGCGATTTCTGCTGAACGACTTCATAGCGGATTCCTTCGCGACCCGGTAAACTCCGCAACTTGGCCGGATCGCCCTGCGACAGACAGGCTGCCGTACCTACCGCAATTGCTGACGCCG
The DNA here is from genome assembly GCA_963825845.1 of Bryobacteraceae bacterium. Classification (GTDB taxonomy): domain Bacteria; phylum Acidobacteriota; class Terriglobia; order Bryobacterales; family Bryobacteraceae; genus DASQDN01. The sequence continues at coordinate 16,420 of CAWGVL010000056.1, forward strand.
CGCCGCAAGTCACCATCGCAGCCGGAGCCTGCACGAGTTCCGCGATACGCGCGCCGACTTTCTTCTCGAGCTCAGGCAGCGGGATGAAGTACCGCGATGCTTCCTCCATGGCGCGAATGACTTCCGGAGGCATGATCGAGCCTCCGAGCACAGTCACGACGCCTACCCCATTAATCACGGGCCTTACGCCGAGACTCGCGTAGAGTGAAGACGGCGCTGAGGCCGTAAGAGTCGATTTGGCGGCTGCGGCTACAGCAGGTGCAACCGCGACGGCCTGAAGGAGGCGGCGACGCGTGGATTTCATGATGTCCTATTATAGTGATCCTGCGACCCGTTAAGATGGTCGCTTCCACCTATGCGCTTGCTTATTCCTATCCTCTGCGTCTGTGCGAACGCCGCCTTCGCCCAAACTGCCGCATATGACCTGCTTCTGAAAGGGGCTCACGTCATCGACCCGAAAAACAAGATCAGCGCCGTGCGGGACGTTGCGATCCGGGATGGTCGGATCGCTGCCGTGACGGCTAACATACCGGCTACGCAAGCGCGCAAAGTCGTGAACGTCGCCGGACTCTATCTGACACCCGGGTTGATCGACCTGCATGCACACGTGTTCGCAGGCGCCCATGGAAACATGCTCGCAGGAGGGCACACAAGCATCTTTCCCGACGACTTTGCCCTCCGCACGGGAGTTACAACCGTTGTGGATGCGGGATCGTCGGGCCGGCATAACTTCGAGGAGTTCAAGAAGACCGTCATCGACCGCGCCCGCACTCGCGTGCTCGTGTTCCTGAATATCGGCGGAGCGGGGATGACCGGTGAGTCTCACGAGCAGAATGTGGACGATATGGATGCGAAGGCGGCAGCCGACCTCGCTCTCGCCAACCCTGACACGATCGTGGGGATCAAGGTAGCCCATTACCGCGGCCCTGACTGGACGCCGGTCGAACGTGGGGTGGAGGCGGGCACTCTCGCGAAGATCCCCGTGATGATTGATTTCGGCGAATTCCGGCCCGAGCGCCCGTTTCAGGACCTTGTGCTGAAGAAGCTTCGGCCCGGGGATATCTACACGCACGCCTTCTATGTGCCGGTACCGATGTTGGATGAAAAAGGCCGCCTGCTGCCCTATCTCTTCGAAGCGCGTAAGCGTGGCGTTCTCTTCGATGTGGGCCACGGTGGGGCCGCGTTCGAATTCCGGCAGGCTGTTCCCGCTGTGAAGCAGGGATTTCCGCCGGACTCGATTTCCACGGATATCCACTCGGGCAGCATCAATGCCGGAATGAAAGACCAACTGAACGTCATGTCGAAATTTCTGAACATGGGGATGTCGATGGATGACGTGATCTACCGCTCGACATGGAATCCGGCGCGCATCATTCACCGCGAACAGCTGGGACATCTATCGGTGGGCGCCATTGCCGACATCGCGGTACTGCGAATCGAGAAAGGAAATTTCGCCTTTGTCGACTCGTGGGGAGCGCGCATGGATGGCACGCAACGTCTAGTCGGCGAACTCACGGTAGCATCAGGCAAAGTCGTGTACGATCTGAACGGAATTACGCGCGACCGCTGGGATCAACTCGGACAGTACAAACCCCAAGGTGAGCCCTTCTGGGATGGTACGAGAGGCGGAGCGCGCGCGGTTCCTCTCACTCGCTCGAAGTAGCGCTAGGCGAATCTCCCGTTGTGCACCTCTCCGGCAACGTCCGTCAGGCGGAAGCACGTCCCGCGTAACGATGCGTAAGCTGCGGGATCGCCGGGAACTACGCCCGGACCCGAGTCTCCACCCCGCAGGAGCCCATTGCGATCGACCACGCGCAGGCCCTCCGGCAGGTTTGGTGTTCGCGGGGTGGCAGGCATAGACACGGGCGACCAGCACCGGCCGCATCTTCTTCTCAAAAAAGCGAGTTGATCTGGCGTCTGCTGTGGGTGGGCAAGGCCGGTTGAGGCCAAGCCAAAAACCAGCAATTGCGCTGCCTCTGAAAGAGTTCGTGTACCGCTCATTAAGATCGTGTTTTGACGGTTATTGCGTCTTCCCTCGTAGTTCGCGAAGAAAACGTACGGTCTTTTTTGATCGTCCTCCAAGGCTGGCGCCGAACTGGTTGTAGCGCAGCACAGGGGTTTGCTCGCGGCAAAGAAGTTCCGTGCGTCCAAGGCGTCGTTGCGCAGGAATTCATAGGCCAAACCGCACTACGAAGCCGTTCAGACGAGCCAGTTGGGCCGCCCTCCGATTGATAAGCGGCAGATTGGCGATAGAGCTATTCCGCACTACGGATCCGAGTGAAGATCTTTCTGTATTCTGAAGCGGACCCGATGCTTCAACCGTCACGCTCTCAGCCACCTCTCCGACCTCGGGAATAAAGTCGATCCTCGCTTCTCCGACCAGAGAATAGCCGCCAGGGTTGACCAGGGGAATTGTATACAGACCCTGATCGGACGAAATGCCGGCAAACGCTTCGCCGGTATTCGCGTTGATCAACTTGACTGCGACCGACTCAATGACAACGCCCGAACTTTGTGTGCGAACGCGTACGCAGACTAAAACACGTACGTGAAAACGATCGAGCCTTGTATGCCTCTGGGGATGCCTTGTTCACCAGGACCGGGCTCAGGACTGGTTAGTTTAAATCCGAAGCTCGAACCGCCCTTTTTGCTCGCCTTAGCAATGCCACTTGCCGCTTCGACCGCGTCTTGCAGGGCTGCAGCGTGCGGTTTGATAAGTGCGCCAACTTTATTGGCATCGTTGATGTTGTTGAAGCTTCGTGTGGCCTCGGCCATCTTCCCTATGGCGTTCTCGCCTTCCTTGAACACTTTTCCGAGTGACGACATGTCCGGGATGTAGCTGTCCTGCGGGAAGCTGAGCGTGATCTCCCAGTTATCTTTGGACAGCTTTCCCGAGAAGTGGAAGGGTCCCGATTCTGCATCGAGCTTCAACGTGCCCGTCCAGGAAAGGCCGAGCGCGGCAGCGCTATCGCCTTTCTTGAGATTGGCTGTCAGTCCGGTCACGCCGATATTGATGTTGGCCCCCTTTTTGCCGAAGGTGACTCCGTCGTTAACGGCCGAGATCGCCTTCTTGACGGCATCGACCAGCTCGCTTTCCGAATTGGCTCGAGGAGTTCCTGCGGCAGGCGCAGGCGCGCCGGCGGATGGCTGCGCGATGAGCAAGCCCACCGCATGAACAGTGGCCCACTTTGCGATCACCTGACGGATTTGATCATCGGCAATCGGACTCATTCCGTAGAACACCGACTGTTTCAAGTCGCTAACGACTAAATCCATCGTGGAGTACTGAACGCTCGCCTTATGGGCGAACAGATAGGCAATGATCCGGTCTTCGGGCTTCACGTAAACTCCTGTCGCTTATATATGGCGCAGTTCCGCCAAAAGTCAGATCAAGAGCCGCGATCTATTTCTCTCCGTTGCCGCTCTGATACCCGAGCCGGACGGTACCTTCACGCGAGCCGTTCACCGAGCCTTTTGACAGCCACTCCAACGAAGCCGAAAAGAGCAACAGGTGATTTCGCTCCCACAGAGCGTTGTGGCTACTGCACGCCAGGTCAAGCCAGGACCTTCTCCTTCGCGCCGTAGTCTGCCATCAGGTCGCCAACATTCTTCGGCAGCGCTTGTACGTCGTGCGCCGGAGCAACGAACATGGCGGGCGTTTGCATCTTCGCGACGACGGAGGCGTCCCATCCCCGAAACCCGACATTAGGAGCTCTTCGCACACCTGAAGCCCACGATGCGCCTACTGCGTCGGACGCGATCATCTCCGTCCAAACCGTGTTCCGTGCGATAGGGTCATACTGATCTGGGCAGCCGATCTGCCGGTCCCAATTTGCATCGAACTCCGCTCTCGACTGAGTATTCATCGCTGCGCGGGCTGCCGGCTGCTGTGATGTGGCTGCCCGACGGTAGGCAGGGGAAAGCAGCAGCAGCCGTGACACTTTGTCGGCGTGCTGAGAGGCATAGCCGCCTGCCCTCGGTCCGCCGAGCGACCATCCTATGAGGCTTACCCGGGCCGCGCCTCGCAACTTGCGCAGATAGTCGACTACACCATCGATGTCGTTCCAATCCGACTCGGGAGATGTCGCGCTCTGTGTGAATGCAGCGGCGCAAGGAGCAGCAATCACCGATGGCACGAACTGTGCCTGTTGTTCACGACTCAGGTTGCAGGGATCATCCATGGGCTCCGGGCGGGTGGAGCGGCCATAACCGGTCATGTCCATTCCGAATACATCGAAACCTGCATTTGCCAGGTAGCGCCATCCAACTGTAGTCCTGATAAGGAACGTCGAACGCCACTTCGGCCGGGGTTCCGGCTCCATGGACAAACAGAACCACACGATTTTCGGGAACAGGCCCGCGCATCGCGACGCCGGCCTGAACGACCTCGCGCACATAGATCCGTGCGGTCTTGCCATTCATGGCCGGCGCGGTGGATTTCACACTCACGTAATGATCGATTCGCACGAGGCGCGCGGAATCATCTGCCCACAGATGCGATGGGGCGCAATGATATGCGCAACTGAGGCTGAAGGCGAGAACGGCTGCTTTACTCAGGTTCATTTTTTGATCGGCTGAAGTTGGATGTTGCGGAACTCGATGTGCTGATCCTTTTGACACTGGAAGCCGATAACACCTGACGCGTGCTTCGAGTCATGAGCATCCAATACTGTTTTGCCGTTGAGATTCACAACAAAGTGATCGCCATCGGCAGTGATCTCATACTTGTTCCAATCGTTCGGCTTGATCTTCGTGGGCGATGCTTTCACTGAACCGACGAGGCTACCAGTGTTGAAACCAGCCGGCTGATAATCCCAGATCTGCAACTCGTAGCCCGTGACATGCGGCTGGCCATCCTTCTGAGACCGGAGAAATACGCCGCTATTTACGCTCTCCGCCCCGCGAAACTCGACTATCAACTTATAGTCCGAATAGGACTGTGTCGTCGCAATCCATCCCGGAGATCCTCCGCCGCAGACAAGGCTTCCATTCTCGACTTTCCAATCGCCCGTCGAGTTCGGAACCGACGTTGCCCGAGGTTCCCAGCCCTTCATGGTCTTGCCATCAAAGAGCGAGTTCCATCCTTTCGAACCGCTTTGAGCGTGCGCAGTATTGATCACCGCGAGAGTTAGACCAGCCGCTATGATCGCGGAGCGATAGATACGAACCATCGATATTTTCCCTTCTCTAAAAGATGTATTTCAAAGCAAGCTGCATCTCGCGCATCGTCCGGCCAGAAACAATCCTGCCGAATGTCGCGGCATTGCGAGCATCCGTCGCCGGCGCATTCCAATTCGGATGATTCGTGGCATTGAACGCCTCCCATCGGAATTGAAGCGAATGCCCTTCCCTGATGGTGAAGTTCTTCGTCAGCGATCCGTCGACCTGCCGGAACCCGGGCGTAGTCAGAACACGACTACCCACGTTACCTGCCAGGTAACTAAGACTCGGATCATTCGCATTGAATGCGGCGAGATTCCAGAACTGGTCCACCGTCTGATTCTCTGGAATCGGGCTGATCCCGGTCGCGTGTATGCTGTTGCCGAGACCGCCGACCGCGAAGCTATCCCCAATCTGACCTACGTTGACCGGAGTTCCTCCGGACAACGTCACAATTCCACCGAGTTGCCAGCCACCGATGAACTTATCGAGCAGACTCGACGTGTTCAAAAACATCTTGCCGCGGCCGAACGGTAACTCATAGAGAGCGGAACTGACGAAGCGCTGTCCGACGTGGAACTGCGATGGGCCGCGCTCGGCGCTCAAATCATAGCTGTTGATCGGCCACAAGCGATCGCCGCTGTTTGTACGCAAAGCGCTCCCGCCATCGATCGCCTTCGAATACGTATACGCGACCATGTAGCTCAGCCCGCGAGAGAATCGCTGCTGAATTTTCGCGCTCAACGCATGGTAATTCGAATTAACGCTGCCATCTACCTGCTGGATGCGCCCGTATGCCGGCCAGGGTGAGCGCTGAGCGATGGTACTCGAGTCCTCGGGTCCGGTTTTCAGGACAGCTTGGTTATACGTTCGGAAGCGTTCGAGTTTCCGTCCACCGTTGCCCATGTATCCGATTTCCAAAGCGATGTCATCAGTGAGTTGCCGCTGAATGTTAAACAACCACTGCATCACATACGGCGTGCGCCGTCCCACAATATTGCCCAGAATCTGCGGAGGTCCGAGGCACGTCCCTGTCCAACCCGTGCAGTTGGATGTTGAGCGCTGGAAGGCCCATGGATCGCTCAGATTCGAGTTCCGCCGTTCCTCATCCGAGTTAAACAAGCCACGGCCTGCCAGGTTCCGCGTCATATCAAACACTACGTTGCCGCTGTCTTTCGTGTAGAACATTCCGAAACCAGTGCGGAAGGTCCACCGATCGGTGGGGCTGTACGCGATTCCAAGCCGAGGAGCGAAATCGTTGTTGTCAGGATTCACGAGCGAGCGGCCGATAAACTCATCCCCGGCCTGAATCGGAATTCCGTCATGGAACCGGAAGTTCAGCCCTTCGTAGAAATCACCGCTGCCGGGACGAGTGAGGATGGGAACCTTGGTCTGGTTCGGAGGAAGCAGCCCGTTTGCGCCGACACCGGGGTCAAACATCTGAACGTTCATGATGCCCCGATATTTGTCTTTCCACGGTCGGGTATTCTCGTACCGTAGACCAAGGTTCAAGGTGAGCCGCGGCGTGATCTTCCAATCGTCTTGAATGTACGCGTAATACGAGTTGGCGCGAAGCATGCCATTGGCGACCTGCAGTGCACGAGCCGCTTCAGAGACCTCGCCAATCAGAAAGTCGGCATACGCGTGACCCGTCGGATTGCGGTTTGCAGGATCGAATGTGGCTCGTCCCGTGTGGAGAAACTCGCCCGGAGCTTTTTGATTGCCGAGTTGGTTATAGCGATCCCGGCGCAGTTCGCCGCCGAATTTGATTGTGTGCCGACCGCTCACCCATGAAAAGTTATCGAGGAACTGAAAGGTGTGATTCCGCGTGACAAACGGTTCGCCGCCGCCGAAACTATTCAGACCATTTCCCAAACCAATCGCCGGCACACCCCAAGATTCCGGATTGGCGGGCGTAAGCCCGATGATGCCGAGTTCTTCAGCCACGTTGCGAATGCCCGCGAAGTGGCCCAGCCGGTCGTTGTTGAAATTGTTGTAGCCGAATCTAGCCTCGTTGACCTTCGATGCGCCGAACACGCGTGTATTCGAGAGCACAACCTGCTGTACGCGCGTTTCCACCCGTCCCGCGACTGTTTCAAAAGCCGGAGAGTCACCCTGATACTCGTCCCCCCAGCTATAACGACCGAACCAACTCGACTGAGCGCTTTCCGTCCAATCAATCCTTTGATTGAATTGCTCTGCCGAGATAGGGCGGCTCACATTTCGCACATAGTTCCGAAGGATGCTGTTGCCCGGCACAGTGGGTTCCGGGTAGAACTCGAGCAACTTCAGCGCGATCGGGTTCATGCGGCTGCGGGGAATGACGTTGTTGGGAAACTGGGTTGCGGATACGGCGCGAACGACACCCTGTTCATTCGTAGTGAACACGCGGGTTAGCGGATCGAATATCGCTCGCTCCTGCCCCGAGAAGTCGCCGTTGCGCATGGCTAGAGTAGGCACGCTTGCGGTCTGCTGAAGGGTCTTCCTGTCCCGCAGCGCTTCGAAATTCGACATGAAGAAGAGCCGGTCGCGAATCAGGGGACCGCCGAAGGTGAAACCGAACTGGTTCCGGCGGAACGGATTCTGCTGGCCATCCTGACGCCATTCTTTCGCGTCGAACACGTTGTTGCGCAGGAACTCGAACGCGGTTCCATGAAACTGATTCGCTCCTGATTTCGTGGTCGCGCTGATCTGGGACGTCGCACGACCGAACTCGGCCGAATACACGCCAGTCTGTACTTTGAACTCCTGCAACGCGTCGATAGACGGCTGGATGACATACGAGTTGAAGTTGACATCGGTGTTCTCCACACCGTCCAGCGTGTAACGGTTGTATTCCAGACGTTGTCCGGAAATCGATAGCGACGTTCGGCTGCGTTCTCCGCCTTGCAAACCGGATGAGCCGCCCGCGCCGCCTTCCGTGGTTACGTTCGGACTCAGCGCCACCAGTTGAAGATAGTTGCGTCCGTTCAGCGGCAGTTCGACAATTCGGCGGTTTTCGATGACGGTGCCAAGCGCGGTGCTTTCTGTCGAAAGCAGAGGCGCTCCAGCCGTTACCTCGACGTGCTGCGTCGATTCACCGACTTCCAGCACGAAGTTAATACGAGCTACGGCGCCGACCTGCAGGTCGACACCGGGACGGTCTGCCGACTTGAATCCCGGGTTCGTTACCGCAACATTATAGACACCTGGAACAAGGTACGGAGCGCTGTATGCTCCATTCTCATTCGTTACGACGCGACGTACCTGATTTGTTGCAGCGCTGGTGATTGTGATTGTCGAACCGACCATCACGGCGCCGGATTGATCGGTTACCGTGCCGGTAATTTCTCCGAAGTTCTGCCCCAATAATCCTGACGTGAAGATTATTCCCACGCAGAAAACTTGAACTAACCTGGTTCGCATGCCATTCCCTCCCACGCTCGGCTACCTGTTTCGAGAAAGCAAACGTTTCGACTCTATCACGCACACGCAATTCCGCCCATCGAGAGCCCAAAAAGAGGTTTTGCATGTGCTGTGCATGTGCTGGACGGCGTCCGGGTATGGCGTGCCCAGGGCAATGCGTTCCAGGTAGAGGACATTCACGTATGGCTCGCGCTCCCATTCTCAGGTGACGGGATCGCGGGCAGCCGGTGACGTCTTCGCCGACTTCGAGGATGGCGAGGGCGGACGGGTCGCGCTTCTGGCCGGGTCGAGGCCGATGACGATGTTGCCGGCTTTTAGCATGGTTGGTTTGTCATGGTTGGTCCATCGTTAGTTGGTTAATCAGGCCGGGCTGAGCCCCTCAGCAGCTGAAGCAGGGCGCGAGGAGGGCGCTACTGTCCTACGTCCGGGATGAATGGACTCAGCGTGTCATCGAAGCAGCTTCGAATTTGCGCTTCGTCGAACATGGCTCCTTGCATGTGTGTGAACTCGCCGAGGTATTCCTGGCGGAAGCGGGCTTCGCCTTTGCGGCGCTCGGCCACGAGGAACGCGGGGGCGTAGCGCGGGCATTTATCCGCGGTCGCGAGGACGCGCAGCCAGGGCTCGATCCCGTTGACCCACTCGTCATAAAAGAAGCCTTGCTTGCCGTTGGGCGTGCTCATGAGCCATAGCTCGCCGTTGGTGGCGGCCAGCATGGGGCGCACAGTGTTGTAGATTTCGTCCCGGACCTGCGCCGCTTCATCGACCAGCAGCATGGACGCGGTGTATCCGCGGAGGTTGCCTTCGTAGCGGCCGGGCAGTCCTATGATGCGCGAGCCGTTCGGGAACTTGAGCGAGATGCGATTTCGACCGTCACCTTTGAGGCGGAGTCCGAGTTGTGAGGCGAAGTCCTGGGCTTTGGCGACGAGTTCGCCGCTTTGCCGCTCGGTTGGGCTGACGACGAGGACCTGACTTTTGGCGATGAAGTAGGCCCGGTGGAACGCTTTGATGGCCATGACGGTGGACTTGCCCCACTGGCGCGCGCAGTTAAGGATGCCCCGGGTGTGGCCCACCTGGAGGATTTGGGTTTGGACCGGGTCGGGGTGAAAGCCGAGGACCTCTTTGGCGAACCGGGCCGCGTCGAGTTTGTCGGTCAGCGGGCGGTTCATGGCGACGCTCCCTCGTAGGCTTCGACCGCGGCGAGCACGGCATCGCGCGCATCGGGGAAGGGCATGAGGGTCCGCATGAGGATGAGGGTGAAGTCGCTCCAATCGACGTGCTTTGGGGCGGTGGCGGCCTTCGGTGTTTCGGCTTCACGTTGTCGTTCAGGTTGGCGTCTGCCGAGGTACACGTATCGCGGCGGCGCCGGATTCGGGCCGTAATTGGTCGCGACTTCTATCATTTCTGCGGATTATTCGCCGGACTTCTTGGGTTCGTTTGGAAATTTTCGGTTATTTCGGCGGGCGCGGAGCTGGTAGAGATTTTCGACGGCGCGTTCGTAGCTGCGGCGCATGCGCGTCTCGTAGCGGTCCATGAGGCGCATGTTCTGGCCGAGGTCGCGGGCGGCGGAGGCGTGCTGAGACGGGTAGTCCTGGGGCCCGAATTCCGGGTTTTCGCGTTGCTTTGCGATTTCCATGTCGAAGAGGGACGTTTCCATCGACCAGCAGCGGCGAAGGCGCCAGCGAGCGGCGGCGATTTCCGTGACCAGTTCGTTTTCGATCTCGGTTTCGGGCTGGAATTCGCGGTGGCAGGCTTGGAGGAGCGCTTGCCAGCGGTCTGTGGATTCTCCTTCGATGACGATGAGTTTGGCGCCGGCGAGTCCATGGGCGGTGCTGTTCTGGGCGGATATGGCTCGGCCGATGGTGGTGGCGGGTCCTCGGGACTTGGCGCCGTTGGTTCGGGATGCTGCGATTTGCGCTTCAGTGCGCATGATACCTCCTGGTTGGAAGTTACCATGCGTGGGTGTGGGCTTCGGGTGGGCTTTTCGGTTAAGTTGTTGGTTTTTATGTGGATATTTTTATGGTCGGCGTTGGAATGACTTTCTAGGGGTCGACAGATGTGGCGCGTTTTCTTGATATTGTTATCTTCTGCCGACTTCTTCATGCCTTGGTAATGAGGCGGGATTTGGGGTGCCAATGGCGTTTCTCAGGAGCTATCCATCAACATTGCCGGCATGTCAATTATGAGAGCATCAGTCCAACCCGAGTATACGCGCCGCAACGTCATCCAAAAGAGCCGGTCCACACGACTGAGTCCGGGTCGAGGTTGTTTTCGTTTGAAGACAGCAAGCTGTTGCCGCAGAGCAGCGGCTTCCAATGCAAGCCTGTGGCGCGTTACGAACAAGGCATGGATATACGTGACGACCGCAATGACGAGCGAACCCATCGCTCCGATGTTAGTCGAGCAGCGCAAATGAAGCGAACCGAGTCTCCAAACGCCTGATTCTTCGAGCAGATCAGGTTTTGATGACCGACAGCGTATTGAATGCCACTTTAGTCCGGAGAGAAGCTAGCCGGGCCAGACTCGGCCGGTAACGGAGGGGATGCAGGGCCGGCGTTTCTACCGGGAGACCCGGATCATGAGTCTTCCGCGCCTGTGATTAACAGGAGTTCGTGAAAGCGAATTGGAGGCCGACCCGAGTTCCGGCAACCAAATTAACAGTGTCATCGCAAATAAGTAGTAGAGGTGTTCGGAACCAAAAGGAGAAGTCGGAGTCTCCATATATGAGACTCCCATATGAAACCAACGCGGACCGATCCGCCTGACAGTGAATGGAAGAAAGGGAGCGCCGAACTGCTGGTGCTGTCTTTAATTGAGACGATGCCGCGGCACGGGTACGAGATCTGCCGGCTAATCGAAACGCGATCCGGCGGTGCGCTACGGTTCCATGTCACTTCGATTTACCCGCTGCTCTATCGTCTGGAGGAGAGGGGTTGGGTCACAGGCAGGTGGGTAGAGAAGCCAGAGCAGCGGCGGCGGCGCTATTACAGCTTGACCGCGAAAGGCCGAAAGGTTCTGCACGAGCAGCAGAAGAGCTGGAAACAGTTCATTGCGGCCATCAGCCAGGTTACGGGTATCGAACATGCCTGACTTCAGAAAGCTGATTCAAGAGCGACTCACAGCGGAGAACCTGCATCCGACTCAAGAATCAAGCCTGATCGACGAGTTGGCGCAGCACCTCGAGGATCTCTACACGGACTGCATCGCCAGGGGCATGAGTGCGGAGGAAGCCTTCCGAACGGCTGCTGACGAACTGCAGGCAATGCCCGCCGTTCGCACGCACATGGCACGGCACGACGCAAAGCCGCAATACGCTGACACGCCAGGCGAGCCGGGACGGGGCTCGTGGTTCGACCAGTTGCATGGTGACCTCCGCTATGCGGTACGAGGTATGGCGAAGCATCCGTTCTTCACTTTGTTCGCCGTCTTGACACTTGCGCTTGGCACGGGCGCGAACGCTACCGTCTTCACCGTTGTGAATACGCTGATCCTGAATCCGCTGCCGGTCAGATCGATATCCGAGTTGATGGACCTCGAGGAACGGCGAACGGCGAACTCATCCGGTTCGAACGAGGCGCAGCCCTTGTCGCTGCCGAACCTGGACGACGTGGCGGCCCGGAACAAGGTCTTCAACGCAGTGGCGGGCTATACTTCACCGCGCATCATGACGTGGGACGAAGGTGATGTTCCGCAGCGAATATTTGCGGACTTCGTCACCGGCAACTATTTCTCCGTGCTGGGCCTGCGGCCGGCTCGCGGAAGGTTCTTCGAACGCGCGGAGGACGCAAGGCCGGCCGCGCACGCGGTGGCGGTTTTGAACTATGCGACATGGCAGACCAGGTTCGGCGGCGATGAACGCATTCTCAACCGGATGCTTCGAATCAACAACGTTCCGGTCACAATTATCGGCGTTGCGCCGCCCTCGTTCTTGGGGGTGAACGCAGTGTTCGGGCCCGATCTGTGGCTTCCCGCCGGGATGGTGGAGCAGATGCTTCCGGTGGAGATGAAAGGCGCATTGACAGATCGATCCAAGGCAGTGTTCAAGGGCGTCGCGCGCCTGTTGCCGAACAAGACCAAGGCCGAGGCGGAAGCGAACCTATCGACAATCCACGCCGACCTTGCGCGCGAGTTCCCGAATGTGAACGAAGGCCGAGAGTTGTCAGTGAAGCCGGTTCGCGATGTGCTGCTCGGCGACACGCCGGTGGCGCTTGCGGGTGTGCTGCTTCTCGCCGTGGCAGGAATCGTACTGTTGATCGCGTGCTTCAACGTCGCCAACCTGCTGATGGCGCGAGCGGTGGCCAGGCAGGGCGAGATGGCGATCCGCATTGCTCTTGGGGCGAGCCGCCGACGGCTGCTGCGGCAACTGGTAACGGAAAGTATGGTGCTCGCCGTGGCTGCCGCAACGGCCGGAGCCTGGCTGGGGTATGAGGGCGCGCAACTGCTGTGGTCGTTCCGTGAAGCTCAGTGGTCTGCGAACCTGGTGAGTCCGAAATTCGATGCTTCCGTCGTGTTGTACACCTTTGCGCTCTCGGTCGCGGCGGGCTTTGTGTTCGGAACTTTGCCGGCGTTGCAAGCCTACCAGGCAGGCGTCTCGGCCACGCTGAAGGACAACACACGAGCCGCGGGCAAGACGCGAAACAGCTCGCGGCTTTCGCGGGTGCTGCTGTCGAGCCAGGTGGCCTTCTCTGCAGTTGTGCTCGTTGCTACATCGCTATTTCTGCGCAGTATCGAGAAGACTAACACCATCGACCCCGGCTTTGAACCGCACCATCTCGGCATCGTGATGGCGAATCCCGGTCAGGCCGGATACACCGACGCGCAGGTGAGGAGCTTCTATCGCGAGGTCAAGCGTCGAGTGGCCGCAATGCCGGGCGTTGAGGCAGTTTCCTGGGCATCGACGATGCCGCTGTGGAATGCGCCGGTCAGCGGATTCGAGATCGAAGGGCGCGCGGCGCGCTCGCGGTCAGACACTGTAATAAGCGTGCTGCACACGGTTGACGTCGATTACTTTCAGGCAGCCGGAATCAGATTGTCAGCCGGCAGGGTATTCCAGGCGGCCGATCGCGAAGAGTCCGCTCCGGTGGCGATTGTCAACGAGAAGCTGGCGCGGGAGTATTGGCCGAACGAGGGCGCGACCGGAAGGCTTTTGATGATTCCGGGTGAGAAGCAGTGGCGTGTTGTCGTCGGCGTTGCTTCGAACGCGAACTACAGTTCGCTCGGCGAATCACCGCAGCCGGCCGTATATGTCCCACTGGAGCAGCATCCGCAGAGCAGCATGGTTCTGTATTTCCGCTCGCGTGCAGAACCGGGCGAATTGCTCGGGCCTGTGCAGCGGGACATCCGCAGCATCGGGCCTCAAGTGTCCTCCGATGACGCACGAACGTGCAACCGGATCATGGAGCAGGCCACGATCATCTCGAAGATCGCCGTGACCATGCTCACCGTGTTCGGACTTCTGGCGCTCGCGCTGGCAAGCGTCGGGTTGTATGGCAATGTGGCGTTCGCGGTGCAAAGCCGGCGACGGGAGATCGGCGTGCGAATGGCTCTCGGCGCCAGCCCGGGCAGTGTCGTGGGCCTGATATTGAGGCAGGGCATGGTACCCGTGGTCATCGGATTGGCGCTCGGCCTCAGTGTTTCGCTGCTGGCCGGCCGGGTGCTGACGAACCTGCTTTACGGAATTAGCGCGAGCGACGCGCTAAGCTATGCGGCTTCAACGCTCGTACTGTTGGTTGTTGGCGTCATAGCCTGCTCGATTCCGGCATGGTCAGCCAGTCACGTGGATCCGCTCACGACGCTTCGAGATGTCTGATTCGGCTGTGATCAGTCAGTGAGAAGATGAAATGGCGCGAGATAGGACGATATCTATCGAACATTCCGCGGTGCTGGAGAAGTGGAGGTTTACCTCGATTCTCTCCAAGGCGATGAGCGCAGCAGTGGCGCACTTGATGAAATTCCGGGGAAGATGCGGTACGAAGCGCCGTTGTATGTGCGACTGCATCGAACGCTCTACTCGATGTACGGCAAGACGGCCGGTTACGCGGAGTTCTTGCCGTGACCTCTACAGGAGCTCTTGCATGGTGGACTCACAAACGGAAGCTTCCTTCGGCGGGGCTGACCACGACCGCGGCCGGATGCCTGGCGGGGGCACACGGGATCTTCTGGGGCCTCGTTGCGCCCGCCAACAGCACCATCGGCGGCTGGAACCTGAATGTGATTCCGGCTGAATGGCAGCGTTGGCGCAATCAGTGGGAGTACTCTCACGCGATCCGCGCCGTGCTGGTGACCGGGGCTCTCGGTGCGCTGGTCGCCTGCGTGCTTCGGTATACAAGTGAGGATTGTCCCTTTCCGAAATCTGGTCGGACGCGCTTTTACGGACGGATGAAGAGCGCGTAAGATTCCTCGCGCATCGTTGGCCACCGCGGAACGTGAGCGCGGGAATTAGGAATGTGAAGTCGGCTTATGATCGGGCACGCCGTCCCGAGGCTACCTACCTCGGATCAGTTCAAATTTGACAGGATACTTCCAGGCCCGTTATTTATCAGATCCGCAAACAATAAGACAGCGGGAGGTCGGTTTCATTGAGCGCTCTCCAAAATGCCCCTCGCATCACGCCGTTTCTCTGGTTCGATTCGGACGCCGAGGAGACTGTCGATTTCTATCTCTGCGCATTCAACGGCGGACCAATATTCAGATTTACGGAGGCAGTCTCATTCGTCGTGCGGTGTGATTCGCAGGCCGAAGTGGACGAGTATTGGCCACAAGCTCTCTGCCGGAGGCAGCGAGATTCAGTGCGGCCGGCTCAAGGACAAATTCGGCCTTTCAGGCAAGTCGTGCCCGCGCGCTCGAACGCGCCGCGCAATCCTAGAGCATTCGATTATGGGGTGTACTGCTTGAAGATCAAGCTGCCATTGGTGCCGCCAAATCCGAATGAGTTCGACAACGCATTTTCGATCCTCATCGGTCTGGCCTTGTTGGGCACATAATCGAGATCGCACTCGGGATCGGGATCATCGAGATTGATCGTCGGTGGCGCTATCTGATCGCGAATCGCGAGCACGGTAATACCGGCCTCGAGACCGCCGGCGCCACCCAACAGGTGACCTGTCATCGATTTCGTCGAACTCACGGCCACCTTGTAGGCGTGGTCGCCGAATGCCCGTTTAATCGCAATCGACTCGAGTTTGTCACCGATCTCCGTCGATGTGCCGTGAGCGTTGATGTACTGAATCTGTTCGGGCTGCAATCCGGCATCGCGCATCGCATTTCGCATCACGCGAAAGGCGCCGTCCCCATCTTCAGCCGGAGAGGTGATGTGGTACGCGTCGGCGCTCATACCGTATCCGACGATCTCCGCCAGAATCGGAGCGCCACGCCGTTTCGCGAACTCCAGTTCTTCGAGAATCAGGATACCCGCGCCTTCACCAACGACAAACCCGTCGCGGTGCTTGTCCCAAGGTCTGCTCGCGCGCTGCGGCTCGTCGTTGCGTTGCGACAAAGCGCGCATCGCGGCGAACCCGCCGATTCCCATAGGAGTGATGCACGCTTCAGCGCCGCCGCAGATCATCACGTCAGCGTCGTCTCGCGCAATGATCTTGTAGGAATCCCCGACCGCATGCGCGCTCGTGGTGCACGCCGTGGCCGTTGCCGAGTTCGGCCCTTTCGCGCCGGTGCGAATCGAAACGTACCCTGATGCCAGATTGATAATCGTTGCGGGAATAAAGAAAGGAGATATGCGATTCGGTCCCTTTTCGAGTAGATTCCGATGCTCGCGCTCGATAACCTCGAACCCGCCGATACCGCTGCCGATATAAACTCCAACGCGTTCCTCAATCTCGGGAGTGACTTTCAGCACCGCTCCCGACATGGCAAATTCCGAGCCGGCGATGGCGAACTGAATGAAGCGCGCCATCTTTTTGATCTCTTTTTTTTCGATCCAAACAGTCGGATCGAAGTCCTTTATCTCACCGGCAATACGGCAGTTAAACGCGGTGGCGTCGAATTGCGTGATGGGACCGATGCCGCTCCGGCCTTGCAGGACCGAGCGCCAAGTCTCTTCCGTGCCAGACCCGACAGATGACATCAGGCCTACACCGGTGACGACTACTCTTCGGGACAAATGGGGGGCTCCGTGGGGAAACTACTTTTTGGCTTTATTCTCGATATAACTGATCGCGTCCTTGACTGTGCCGATCTTCTCGGCATCTTCATCCGGAATGTCGATGTCGAATGCCTCTTCGAATGCCATGACGAGTTCGACGATATCGAGGGAATCCGCGCCAAGATCGTCAACAAACGACGCTGTATCATCGACCTGCGCTTCGTCGACACCAAGTTGCTCAACGATGATCTGCTTCACCTTCTGTGCAACGGACATGAATCCTCCAAAGTGGCCTTGAAAGCTCTGATTCTAGCATCCCATTCCGATTGCGCAAGTTTTACACTGAAACGAGCGATGTTCATTCTGTTGTTTGGGCTGACCACCCTCTTGCTGTATGCCCAACAACCCACTCCCGAACAAACACGCTCCGTAGTGGCTCGCCTAGCCCGAGAGGCTGACCTTTTTGAGCGCAACGCCCATCGATTCACAGGAGTTGAAACTTTGCGCCAGGTGCAACCCGCGGGCACCCGGTTCGGAAAAGGTCCGCGCGGAATCATTACCAGATTACCCGAAGCCGTTCACGAAATTGTATCGGAGTATGGATATATCTCGTCCGATGAACCCGGCGGGTCATTGAAAGAAGTACGGCTGGTTTTAACGATCGACGGCTTCAAATGGAAAACAGGCAAAAAGGATCTGAACGATCTGGCTGGCCGGATCGGCGCGCACGACGCGAAAAATCCGTCCCGAAGCTTGGAAACTTATGAAGATTATGGGTTGCGCGGCTTCCTTTCCGACGCCGGCCAGTTGATCCTGCTTTTCTCGCGGGGCGGCACGGAGAAGTATGAGTTTTCTTTTGATCGAGGCGAAAGCGAGACCACTCAGGGCGCGTCGTACGTCTACCGGTATCAGCAGCTCGATGGAGGGCAGGCCTTAACGATCTATGGTGGCAAGGAGCCGATCCGCCAGAAACTGCACGGCGAGCTTTGGGTCAGGGCCGCGGATCAATTGCCGTTTCGAATCACGATAGACTCTACTCACCAGATGTATGAGTCGGAGGTACGCGACGTGACTGCCGTTGACTACGATTTGAGCCACTGGGGAATTTTGCTGCCTGCGAGAATCAATCATCAACAGTTTGTGGATGGACAGCTCTTTGTGACTGACGACTTCACTTATAGCGGATTCAAACAGACAATTCCTGGAAAACTCCGGTGAGGTTTATTTACCTCCACGGATTTGCGTCCGGACCTTCGTCGGGCAAAGCCCAATATTTCCGTCAGCGCTTTCACGAATGCGGCAAAGTTCTCGAGATTCCCGAGTTGGTCGAAGGTGACTTCACGGACTTGACCGTAACCGGGCAGCTTCAAGTAATCGAGCGTGTGGCAAGCGGTAAACCCGTTACGCTAATCGGATCCAGCATGGGAGGATATCTCGCGGCGCTGTACGCCTCTCTTCATCCAGAGACCCACAAGTTGGTTTTGCTTGCGCCGGCATTTCAGTTTCCAGCACGCTGGCCTGACGAGCTCGGCACTGAGAAAGCTGAGGCATGGCGTCGAACGGGCAGCCTGGAAGTTTTCCACTATGGCGAAGGACGCCCCAGGCAGATCGGCTGGCAGCTTATCGAGGACAGCCAACGCTACGACCCTGAACCTTCTTTTTCTCAGCCTGCCTTGATTTTTCACGGCCTCAACGATACGGTCGTCTCTTCCGCGTATTCGGAAGCCTTCGCCGCGCGGCATCCGAACGTCAAATTATTCCTGCTGGATTCCGATCATCAGTTAACCGATTCCACCGATTTGATCTGGAGAGAAATGGTGGCGTTTCTCGCCTCCGACCTGCATTAGCCATGCGTGATCTCACGCAGACGAATGTGGGATAACCCGCAGTTTGCTTTTCATGATCCCGAAAAATCAGTGACTTAGATATGGTTCGCCGGTTGCACGGACCTCACCGAGGATTACCGTCAACATGATGAACTTCGACCAATCGCCATTATTGGTCATCTGGGAAACTACGCAGGCCTGTGATCTGGCCTGTGTCCACTGCCGGGCCTCCGCTGAGCCGGACCGCCACACAGGCGAGCTCTCTACGAGCGAGGCAATGTCCCTGCTGGATGAGATCCGCAGCTTCGGATCTCCGCTGATGGTGTTTACGGGAGGCGATCCGCTAAAACGGCCGGATCTCTTTGACCTGATGCGCTACAGCGTGTCATTAGGCCTGCGGACGAATGTGAGTCCCAGTGCGACGCCTCTTCTTACCAATCAGGCGATTGACGAGTTCAAGCGTATCGGTATCGCGCGCATGGCCATCAGCCTCGATGGCGCATCGGCGGATTCTCACGACACCTTCCGGGGAATTCCGGGCACGTTTGACCGCGCCATTCAGGCTCTTCGACATGCCCGGGAAATCGGGCTCGAGACGCAGTTGCAGACAACGGTAACCAGGCGAAATATGCATGAACTCCGCGAGATTGCTGAGGTCATCGAAGGCGCCGGCGCGAAGATGTGGAGTCTGTTCTTTTTGGTAAGTATGGGGCGCGGACAGAGCGAGCAGGAGCTGAATGCGGAAGAATACGAAGAAGTCTTCGAAACCATTTATGACATATCGAAGACATCCTGCTTTGAAGTGAAGACAACCGAAGCCATGCACTACCGCCGTTTCCTCGCGCAGAAGCAAGGGCGTCCCGATACGGCGAGCAGGACGGCATTCCGTACCGCCGGCGTGAGTGACGGCAAAGGGTTTGTCTTCGTTTCGCATCTGGGAGACATCTACCCGAGCGGATTCCTGCCTGTCTATGGGGGCAATGTTCGGAGAAACTCGCTCGTCGATGTGTACCGCAACTCCGGCCTATTCCAGATCCTGCGCGACACAACGGCTCGCGAAGGGAAATGTGGAATTTGCGAGTATCACAAAATCTGCGGTGGATCCCGGGCGCGCGCGTATTGGAATACCGGAAACTACATGGCGGAAGATCCGCGCTGCGTGTACCAGCCAACCGGATTGCTGGCCGGACGGCGGGGACGAAACGAGCCTACCGTCCTCGAAGTATTGAAATCCTGAACGGGAGCACCTCACCCTTCTGAATCCCGGCCTTGAAAGAGGGGTCGCCTTCCATAATCTTCCTCGCCTCGGCCTCACTGTCGACCTCGACGACGATGAGGCCGAACGTCTTCTCACCGTTGATCGAAGGACCTGCAAGCACAACTTTCCCCTCCCCCGCGAGCTTTTTTAGATACGCGAAATGCTCGCTCATGATCTTTTCTTCCTCTTTCGTCGCATCTTGTACGAATGTCGCTCTGACCGGTTGAATACGGATAAGAAACGCCTTCTTCGACGGCGGAGCAGCCTGTGCTAAAGAACAAGAGATGAGCGCGAGGGCCAGAGCGAGGACTTTCATTCATGACAGTCTACCGCCACCGGATGCCGCTCAG
The DNA here is from genome assembly GCA_963825845.1 of Bryobacteraceae bacterium. Taxonomy (GTDB): domain Bacteria; phylum Acidobacteriota; class Terriglobia; order Bryobacterales; family Bryobacteraceae; genus DASQDN01. The sequence goes on from CAWGVL010000056.1 coordinate 36,514, forward strand.
AGGCCGTTGTTCCCTCATCGCTCCCGTGTTTGTAGGCCATAATCGTGGGTAATGAGACCGTTGTTCTGTTTAGCGCTCGCATTCGTAGCCGGAGTCTCCGCGCAGACCTCTGTAAAGCCCTCGGCAGCTCCTGCAAAGGGCCCGGTAAAACCGGCGCCGGCTGCTGTATCGCCGAATCGCCCGAAGCCGACCATTGCTGACGCCCGCACGTGGATCGAAAAGGCAGAGAAGCGTCTGCTGACGTTGGGAATCGACGCCGGACGAGCCGACTGGATTGCTGCGACCTACATCATCGACGACAGTGAGATCCTGTCCGCCCAATTGAACCAGCGCGCGATCAGCGCAACGGTCGAACTGGTGAAAGAAGCTGACCGGTTTAACGGCGTGCCGCTGCCGGAGGATATCGAGCGCAAGATCAAGCTCTTGAAGCTCTCGTTGACTCTCCCCACTCCCTCGAATGAAGCGGAAGCAGAGGAGTTGACGCGCATCAAGAGCGCCATGGAAGGCATGTACGGTAAGGGCAAGTATTGTCCCCCAACCGCGCCAAAGGGGGACGACAACAAAGATGGCTGCCTCGACCTGAACGAGATTACCCGCATTATGGCCAAAAGCCGGGACAACGAGCAATTGCTTGAAGTCTGGGACGGATGGCACAAGATCTCGCGCCCGATGAGAAAGCCCTTCATGCGCTATGTCGAACTCGCGAATAAAGGCGCAAGAGAGATCGGATATAAGGACACGGGCGCAATGTGGCGGGCGAAGTACGACATGCCGCCGGATGCGTTCTCAAAAGAACTCGACCGCCTGTGGGAACAGGTAAAGCCGCTGTACGTCTCGCTCCACGCTTACGTGCGCGCGAAGCTAATCGATCAGTATGGCGAGCGCGTGGTGAATCCGAAAGGGCCTATCCCGGCTCACCTCCTCGGCAACATGTGGGCTCAGAGTTGGGAGAACCTGTATCCGATTCTCGCTCCGCCCGACGCAGATCCGGGCTACGATCTGACGGAGATCCTGAAAGGAAAGAAGATCGACGAGAAAGAGATGGTCCGTTATGGAGAGCGATTCTTCACGTCGCTCGGCTTCGACCCGCTCCCGAAGACGTTTTGGGAGAGATCGCTTTTCGTTAAGCCGCGGGACCGTGAGGTCGTGTGCCATGCGAGCGCATGGGATGTGGATTACGAAGATGATCTGCGCATCAAGATGTGTATCGAGATCAACGCCGAAGACTTCAATACGATCCATCATGAACTCGGCCACAACTTCTACCAGCGCGCCTACAACAAACAGCCGGTGCTGTTCCGCGACAGCGCCAATGACGGGTTTCACGAAGCGATCGGCGATGCGATCGCGCTGTCTATCACGCCGGATTATCTGCAAAAGATAGGGTTGCTCGACAAGACACCTCCTCCCTCAAAAGACATCGGCCTGCTGTTGAGCAAGGCGCTCGAAAAGGTCGCGTTTCTGCCGTTCGGCTTATTGATCGATCAATGGAGGTGGAAGGTATTCAACGGCGAAGTCACGCCGGAGAACTACAACAAGGTCTGGTGGGAACTGCGGCAGAAATATCAGGGGATTGCGCCGCCCAACCAGCGAACGGAAGAAGACTTCGATCCCGGCGCCAAGTACCACGTCCCTGCGAACGTTCCGTATACGCGGTACTTCCTTGCCCACATCCTTCAATTCCAGTTCCACCGCGCTTTGGCGAAAGAAGCGGGATGTACGGAGCCTTTGAATCGCTGCTCTATCTACGACAGCAAGGCGGCAGGTGAGAAGCTCAAAACGATGCTCGAGATGGGAATGAGCCGTCCGTGGCCGGTCGCGCTAAAGGCCCTGACGGGTCAGAGCGAAATGGACGCAACTGCGATTCGAGATTACTTTGCGCCCTTACAGAAGTGGTTGGATGAGCAGAACAAAGGGAAGCCCGTAGGCTGGTAGGAATTATGAGTGCGGAAGGGGGCGACTGATCGCCCCCACTTTAGACGACTACTTGCGTACCGGCGCGGGCTCAGGCCGGTTAAGCAAGCTGCGCTTGCTGCTGTACCCGAAGTAGATGGCGAATCCGATCAACATCCACACGATCAATCGAAGCCAGTTTTCCCAACCCAGACCAAACATCAGGAAAAGATTCGCCAGTATGCCCATGATCGGCACCAGGGGAACGAGCGGTGTTCTGAAGGGCCGCGGTAGTTCGGGGTGCGTGCGGCGCATCACCATGATGCCGGCGCACACCAGAACAAAGGCGAACAGCGTTCCGATGCTGGTCATCTCACCGACAACCTGGATGGGCGCGAAAGCGGCGAAAAGACTGACAAACACCATGAAAAGCAGATTGCTCTTCCACGGCGTGCGGTACTTCGGATGAATTTCGCTGAACATCTTGGGAAGAAGCCCGTCGCGCGACATCGAGTAGAAGACTCGCGATTGGCCGAGCAGCATGACCAGGATCACTGACGTGTAACCCGCGATGATCGCCAGCTTGATCGCTTTCTGAAGCCAGACGATCCCTGTACGATCGATCGCGACGGCTACAGGCGCGGCGTTATTCATTTCCTTGTAGTTCACGATTCCGGTGAGCGTGTACGAGAACAGTACGTACAAAATAGTGCAGACGACCAGCGATCCGATGATCCCGATCGGCATATCTCTCTGAGGGTTCTTTGTCTCTTGTGCCGCCGTGGACACGGCATCAAAGCCGATAAACGCAAAGAAAACGACGCCCGCGGCACGGACAATGCCGCTCCAGCCGAAATGCCCGGACTCACCCGTATTTGGCGGAATGAACGGCGTGTGATTCGCAGGATTGATATAAGACCATCCGAACAGGATGAACAGAATCACCACCGCTACTTTCAGCACTACGATGACGGCATTTGCTCGCGCGGATTCCTGGATTCCGACCATGAGCAGGAGCGATATCAAGCTCACGACGATGATCGCCGGAAGATTCACGAAGCCGTGCGTGACGGTGCCGTCAGCGAGCGTGATCTGCTGAAACGGCGAGTTGATCAGGTGAGGAGGGAGAATGATGCCAAAATCAGCAAAAAACGATGCCACATATCCGGACCAACTGACAGCCACCGTTGACGCGCCCACCGCGTATTCGAGAACGAGATCCCATCCGATAATCCAAGCCAGGAACTCGCCCATCGTCGCGTACGAATAGGTATAAGCGCTGCCGGCGATCGGGATCATCGTCGAGAACTCGCTGTAGCATAGTCCCGCAAATGCGCAGCCGAAAGCCGCGAGCACAAAGGCCAGAACGACGGCCGGTCCGGCGTGATTCGCCGCGGCTATTCCCGTCAATGAAAACAAACCGGCGCCGATGATAGCGCCGATCCCGAGCGCAACCAACTGAACGGGGCCGAGCGTTCGCTTGAGTGAATGCTCTCCTTCCGATTCCGCCATGATGCGACTAAGTGGCTTCGTCGCAAATAAATTCATGCGTAGTCCTCTTTCTTTCTCCAAAGGAAGTAGACCGGTATTCCCAGCAGCACGATGATGAGTCCCGGCCACGTATAGTTTGGTTTGTATAGTAGCAGCAGTACTTCAATCAGTCCAGCGACCGCTATGTAAAGGGCCGGCAGGACAGGATAACCGATCGCTTTGTAGGGCCGTTCCATCTCGGGCCTGGTGCGCCGGAGAACGAAAATCCCCGCTATTGTCAAAATATAAAAGATAAGAACCGCGAAAATCACGTAATCGAGAAGGTCGCCATACCGGCCGGAGAGACACAGCAGGCTGGCCCATCCGCATTGCAGCCAGAGTGAAGCGGCTGGGGTGTGTGACCTTGGGTCGAGTTGCCCCGCCTGGCGGAAAAACAAGCGGTCCTGCGCCATCGCGTAGTACACGCGAGCCCCCGCGAGGAGCATACCGTTGACGCATCCGAAGGTGGAAATCATGATCGCTGCAGCGAGAAGCTGCACGCCGACGCCGCCGAACATCTGTTGCGCAACCGCCGTCGCGACACGATCCTGAGGCGCCGTCTGGATCTGTTCAAGCGGCAGCGCAATCAGATAAACGAGGTTGCAAAGCAGGTATAGCACCGAGACAACGCCCACGCCCAGGGCGAGCGAGAGCGGCAGGTTGCGCTTCGGATTGCGAACCTCGCCGGCCGTGAACGTTACATTGTTCCAGGCGTCGGAGGAAAACAGAGCGCCAACCATAGCGACTCCCACCAGACGGATCGTATCCCAGTTCCACCCCGCAGATGCCCCACATGTCGGTGAAATTCCGCTCGACCGCCGCTTCATTCCGCCCGACAAGAAAGCCGAAGCCGATGAGTCCGAGGAGCGCAGCGGTCTTCGCAAACGTGAACACATTCTGCACGGTCGATCCGGTTCGCAGGCCGCGAGTATTTACCCATGTCAGGAGCACAAGAATGCTGATAGCCAGAATCTGCTGGGTGTTGACGAACGGCAGGACCCAGTTGTCGGCAGAAATCGATGGGAAAGAAGACTCCGGTGTATTTGGCGAATGCTACGGCAACGGCCGCCACGGTGCCGGTTTGAATCACCAGAAACAGCGTCCAGCCATATAAGAAGCCCCACATCGGTCCGAACGCCTCACGCAGATAGACATACTGCCCTCCCGCATGGGGCATCGCCGCTGCGAGTTCGCCATAGCTCAGCGCCGCAATGATGGTAAGCACGGCAGTGATGACCCAGGTCATCAACAATAAGCCGGGCGATTGTACCTGACGGGCGATGTCGGCGGCCACGATAAAAATGCCGGACCCGATCATCGAGCCCATTACGATCGTTGTGGCGTCCAGTAGGCCAAGTCCCTTGACCAGCCCGGTATCTGTCTTCGCTAACTGAGCTTTAGCCACTCTTCGGCGCTCCTCCTGACATCCGGATACAGATCACCGACCACAGCGATCGAGTCTGCCCCCGCAGCCCAGACCTCCGGCGCGGTGGCTCTCGTAATGCCACCGATCGCAACCAAAGGAACTCGGACCAATGGTTTCAATCTTCTCAGTTCCGCGACGCCGACCTGGGGATCGGGGTTTTGCTTGGATAGCGTATCGAAGATCGGGCCGAGGGCGACATAGTCGATCGGCTCGCTCGCGGCAGCCGTGAGTTGCTTTTCGTTGTGCGTTGAGAACCCAAGAATCCGTGAGTTGCCGACTAGTCTCCGGGCGTGGGATGGCGGAAGGTCCTCCTGTCCAACATGGACTGCTGCGTTCAGCAACATGGCGACATCCACACGATCGTTAATGACCAGCAGAACATCCGCTCCGTCACACAGGATCGCGATCTGCTGTGCCTTCGCGTACGTCTCCCGGTCGAAATGCCCCTTATGCCGAAGCTGCACAATGCGCGTCCCCGCGGTCAGAAGCGCCTCGGCAGCGTCGATCGCGTCGAGACCGCAACGCTGCACTGTCGCGGTGTCGAGAATCGGATAGAAACGGGGGATATTCATCTCAGATAGCGATCGAACCACTCGGTAGTGCGCCGCAGCGCGTCGATCCAGGTCTGGTCGCGAATGAACCCGTGACTTTCCTGCGGGTAGAACATAGTTTCGAACGACTTCCCTTCCTGGATCAGCTTCTCCGTCAACTGCACGGCATCCTGGAAAAGTACGTTGCTGTCCACCATCCCGTGGATGATCAGCAGGTGGTCCTTCAGATTGTTCGAGAAATGGATGGGCGAACTGCGCCGGTACGCTTCCGGATTCGATGCCGGAGTATTCAGCCTCTGCAGGGTATAGCCGGCGTTGTAGTTCTCCCAGTCATTCACGGCAGCCCAGCCCGATCCGGCCTTGAATGTTCCCGGAGACATGAAGAGCGCCATGTTGGTCATGAAACCTCCATAACTCACGCCCCAGATCCCCAGCCGATCCGTATCGATCGTCCCTAACGTCTTCAGGTAGTCGACGGCGCCGAGTACGTCTTCCAGATCCTTGCCACCCAAGTGAAGATACACGTCCGAGCGCCAATCGCGGCCGTATCCAGTGCTTCCGCGGTAATCCAGGTCCAGGACAACGTAGCCCTTGTTCGCTAGATATGTGTTGTACACGTACCGCAGCTCGTTGTACGAGCCCCACTGCTGCAGGACGCTGGTGGCAATTCCGGCTCCATGGACATAGACAATCGCCGGCCGCTTGCCCTCCAAGCGCCCCGGAGGAAGCATGAGCTTCGCCGAGACAGGTTTACGATCGACTTTCGACGGGAACTGCACATACTGAATCTCGGGCCAGGACCACGTTGAGAACTCGGGGCGCGGGCTCTTGGTAATGCGTTCACCATTGACCCAGAGATCGAACGGCGTCTTCTCGTCCGCATGCAGCACGGCCGTGAACCTCCGATCTTCGGTCACGGTTCCGACGTGGAGGCCCGGTGTGGAAGACAATTTTTCTTTGCCGCTTCCATCCGGATGAATGCGATAGAACTGCCGCTGCGACGTTCCGCCTTCCGTGGACGAGTAATAGATCCAGTTTCCGATCCACTGCGGGGCCGACGAGAACGGCTCACGCCGGATCTCCCAATTGCCGCGCGTAATCTGAATCGCATCGCCGCCGGTGACGGGCACTCGGTAGAGGTGAGCGAAGCCGTCTTTCTCGCTGGTGAACCATACTTGCGTCGAATCGGGCGACCAGCCCGCCATACCATCATCGGTCCACCTCGGGTCGATCTCTTCGAACAGCACACGCATCTTCGCTGTCGCGCCGTCGATGATGGCAACCTGCCGCTTCTTCGCGTCCGGTGACAACTGCGCAAGCAGCACACGTTTGCCGTCCGGCGACCATTCGAAGTTCACAATCTGCCAGCGATCGCCGCCGCGATCGACAGGACTGCCCTTCCCGCCTTCCGCCGGAACGATGATGACCGACTGGTCTTCCAACTCATCGCCGGCGAGCGAGCGTCCGAAATTACGCGCGGTGATGATCCGGCTCGAGAAGTTCGGCAGCGGAAGTTGGCGCTCCCCTTTGGCGACTGTGCAGACGAACGCCTTGCCATCGAGCGACCAGGCGAAGCCGTTCAGCGATCCGCCTTCGATCTCCGTCGCCTGCCAAATTTGGCCGTTCGAGAGGTTCTGTACGATCACCTGTCCGCCGCGTATCGAGGCGAGCAGCGTGCCGTCGGGAGAGAACAGCGGCGACGACTCACTTGCCTTCGTCCGAGTCAGCCGTAGGAGCGGTGCGGAGCCATCCGTCTGTGCGATGTACAGATCTCCGTTGTAGGAGAATGCCACGCGCCGGCCATCTTGCGATACATCGAACTCCGATAAGCCCGGCTTCGGCGCAAGATTACGGCGGAGGCGTTCGTCTCTTTCTTCCTCGGCTACGTTGAGATCGTCCTTCTCCGGCTCGAGATTCGACAGCCGTACAAGTTTCTTGTTCTCGGCGTGCCAGGCGTACAGATCACGGAATCGTCGGCCTTCGGCGTTCCACGAGAACACCAGCACGGGAGCTTTCTTTGCCCAAACCGCATTCGATGGACTTGTGCCCCAGGCGTACGGACGTGTGAACAGACGCTCGAGTGTCGGAAAGGATTGAGCCCACGCGCCGGCGCAGATCAGCAGGAGAACGGCGTAGCGCATTTCGTCTAACTGCCCAGGCAGTAAATTCGCCCGTCCTGCGCACTGATGACGATGCGGTCGCCTTCCATTGCGGGCGACGCGGATATCGCGGCGCCCGCGCTGAACTTCCACACTTCCTTGCCGCTATTCCCATCGACAGCATAAAACGTTCCATCGTTCGATCCGAAGAAGACGCGTCCGTCGGGGGTTACTACGGCCGACGAATCGACCCGAGCCTTGGTCATGAACGTCCACAGCGCCTTGCCCGTTTTCGTGTCGAGCGCGTGCAGCATCTTGTCGCGGCCGCCGGCAAATACCTTTCCCTTCCATACCGCTGCCGTCGCGTAGAACGGGAACTTGCGCTGGGGATGCTCATAGCGCCACATGACGCTGCGGCGCGCCAGATTCGCCCCGACGACCTCGTTGTTATAGGTACCGAAGTAGGCAAACTGCCCGTCGATAGCCGGCGATGCTCCCGTATATGCGCCGATCTCGATCTCATACGCCTGCTGCCCATCGGCGATACGGATCGCGCGCAAGATACCGTCGCATCCTGAGATGAAAGCCACGCCATCCCCGACTGCGGGGGTTGCATGTACCTGCGCTTTGGTCTTGTATTGCCACGCAAGCTGGCCTTTTGCAGCGTCGATGGCGTACAAGCTTCCGTCGTACGATCCGATCAATACTTTGCCCGACGCGATAACCGGCGATGATTTGATCTCTCCACCCGTCTTGAACGTCCAGCGAGGTTTGCCGTCCGCCGCATTGATGGCGTGAATGACACCCGCGAGATCCCCAATATACACAGTTCCGTTGTATACGGCAGGCGAGGACTCACCGATCAAATCCCCCGCCTTGTACTTCCACTTCAGCTTGCCGGTCTGGAAGTCCAGAGCTATGACTTCGCCATTGCCGACACCTACATACACCACACCACCCACAATCGCAGCCGATGACTCAATCGCATCTCCGCCTTCGTAGGTCCAGAGTACGCGGGGGTTCTTCGGAGGATTCGCGGTCGTGACACCGGTCAGTTGCGGATTACCGCGGAACTGCGGCCAGTCGGCGTGACAGGCGACTGCCAGGCTGAGACCGAAAATGACTACCAGGCGCACTCGTAAATCTCCAACGCGTTGATCGGTCGAGGGTTGAAACGGCCGGTCCACTGCTCCGCCGCTTCTTCTGAAAGACGCGGCAGATCGGCTTTCGGTACACCGAGTTCAGCGAGCGACGAGGGCAGACCCGCATCGGAGGCAATCGCCCGAAGGTACGCCGCCAGGTCCGGGTGGAACTCGTCGTAATCCGCACAGGCGTTCCAGCGCACGACATGGGGGAGCAGCACGGCGAGCGCGATACCGTGGATAATCCCGTAGTTCTTCGTTAGCGGGTTCGCGCAAGCGTGAGCAGCGCCGAGCATCGAGTTCTCGATGGCCAACCCTGCGAGATACGCCCCGACCTGCATGTCTTCCAGCGATCTGTCGTCCGTCTTCATAAATGCGCCGGAAAGGCGCTTCCATGCCTCGCGCGTAAAGGTCAACGAGAGCGCATTTCGGCGCTTCGTCACCAGCGTTTCCACCGCATGTGAAATCGCATCGAAGCCCGATGCCGCTCGGACGTTGCCTGGGACGGTGCGGGTCAACACCGGATCCAGAACCGTGATCGCGAATGCCGCTTTCGGATCGCCGCACGCCATCTTCGTTTTGGTTTCGGCATCCGAGATGACGGCATACGACTGAGCTTCACTGCCCGTTCCCGCCGTTGTCGGGATACCGATCATCGGCAGCATCGGCTTGCGAGCCTTCGCATATCCCCTGTACTCGCGCATGGAGCCACCGTTGGTGTACAGGAAATTGATCGCCTTCGCGCAGTCGAGCGAACTACCGCCTCCTAAGGCGATGATCGAATCCACTCGCGCCTCAGCAGCCAGAACCACCGCGTTCGGCTGCGCTCGAGTCAGGGTTGGCGCCGAAGTTCGAGAACCACGCAGCGTGCGGAACGCCGTCAGCATACACAGGGACGTCGGAAACCAGCAGACTACGCGTAAAGCCGAGTTCGCGCGCAATCTCATGTACCTGGCTGAATACTCCGAAGCCCTGAACGACGCGGGCGCTCACTTCGCGGCGATCGCGTACAACTGATTGCGATTCGCCACAAAGATGGTGTCGTGCGCTGCAACCACACTGCAGTAGACCGAGCTTCCCATGTTCACTTCGCCGAGCAGCTTCTTCTCTTTGCCATGCTGCAGAATGACAACGTCGCCATCCTCATCTCCGAGATATACCTTGTCGCCTATGATCATCGGGGACGCCCAGACAGCGGCAAGCATGTCATGCGTCCAGTAGGGTTTGCCGGTCTTTGCATCCAGCGCATGCAGGAACCCGCTGAAGTCGGCGTAGTACAGAATGCCGTCCTTATATGCGCCCGTGGAGATGGAACGGCGAATTTTGTCGTAGTGCCAGATCAGACCCGTTTTGGTGATATCCCCAGTTTTCGTCGGATCGATGGCGTACAGATGACCAGTCCCCTCGCCATGCTCGGGATCCTGCCCGTTCGCGATGTACACGATGTTGTCGACAATGATCGGCGTGCTGATGACTTCATTCCGTGTCTTTGGCCATACTGAGTCCTTCGGGTTGAGATCGAACTCCCAAAGCTTCTTCCCGGAGGTCGCTTCGTATCCGCGCACCCAGCCGTCGCCTTGCCCCATGACTACTTGCACCGTGTCGCCGACCTTGCCAACGGCGGGCGAGGACCACTGGCCATGGAGGATTTTCTCTCCAACCGAGTTGTCTTCCCAGATAAGCTTGCCGGTCTTCTTGTTGATGGCGATTATCGCGGGAGCGCGGGGCGACGG
>CAWGVL010000057.1:0-74629 GCA_963825845.1 Bryobacteraceae bacterium
TTCGATGGTGAATTCGATTCGGGTTTTGAGCGCCTCAGACTGGGTGAGTGTGTCCGATCGTGTTGTTGATACACACTGGCCAGTTCAGGACACGTGAATGACCACGCATGCCCACCCTTTGTGACAGTGTCCGTGAAGTCGTCTGGGTAAAGCTCAAGCAGCAAGATCGCACAACCTATGTTGTTCAGCAAGCTCGTGTCGCTGCCGGCCTGGAGCGGTGATTCGTCAATAAGCGGCGTCGTAACGGTCTTCCCGCCCACGATCGTTTCGACAATTTCGATCGTTTCGTTTCGGGATCATGCCGGAACAGAACGAGATCAGCCCGTTCTCCGGCCGCGATTCCGCGCTGACGACCGGCGATGCGGCCGACGCGCGCGGGATTCCGCGTCGCCATCGAGATCGCTTCCACCAGCGAAATGCCCGTCATGCGCATCACGTTGGCGAAATCCCTTCGTCCATTCGAAGGCCAGAGCCGGCAAGGCGGGTTTGGCCGGCAAGCACAACGCGGCCGTCTTCGGTCAGTTCCAGATCCTGATCAGCGAGACGATAAATCCCCGGCTTCGCCATCGCGGGCATCGAAGCGTCGGTAACCAGCACGGATCGCGCAACGCCCTTGGCCCGCAGCGCGACTGTCAGAAAGGCGCCGGCCGATATGGATGCCATCCACGATCATGCCCGCCACCAGCCGGTCCTCGCCAAGTTGATCCCAGATGTAGTTCGGATGCCGTCGCAACTCGCCATGCGCGCCGTTACCGATGTGAGTCGACATCGTAGCGCCCGCACGAACCGCGGCCTGGATTTGCTCCGCCGTCGCCTTGGTATGGCCGATACTCACGACAACGCCCTCGCTCACGAAAGCTTCGATGTATTGCGGGGCTTCCGGCCACTCGGGCGACAGCGTCACCAGTCGGACCGCTCCGCCGGTGGCTTCCTGCCAGCGGCGATACTCGTCGATATCGGGACGACGGACCCATTGGACTGGATGCGCGCCGCGAGGACCTTCGTCAGGACAGATATGCGGTCCTTCCACATGGAAGCCTTCAATGGATGGCAGCGCTTCCTTTGCACGCGCGAGATTACGAAGCGAACCCAACATTCCGTCAGGCGAGCCTGTGATCACGGTCGGGTAGAACCGGGCCGTGCCCGTCGAATGAAGCACATCGACTGACCGCGCAATCTCTTCGTGAGGCGTATCGGGCGAGTTGTAATCGACAGCAGCATAGCCATTTACCTGCAAGTCGATCCAGGCGGGCGCGACATAAAGCGGATCACGCGGAACATCGATCAGCGTATCGACTCCGGTGATGACGTGAATCGTAGTCAATCTCGAGATATGCACCGGAGGACGGATCCAGACCAAAACATTTCATAAGGTGCTGCTTTATTCACAGGATTCAAACAGATACTTCCCGCTAAGCTCTTGCAATCAACGCCGATTATTGCTGTTGAAAAGGCCGGGAGAGCCGTCTGATTTCACTGGACGACACTCGCCGGCCCTGTTACAAATACTGAAGATCCTTTCAACGGGCGCGCAGAAACGGTAGATCTCGGGGGAGGTGACCGTTAAACGCGCCCGCGTTGGATCCTGTCTACTTCTGAACTCCCGCGAACTCCCGAGACTTCACTGGCGTCAGCCAGCCGAAACGGTCCGCGGCGGTTCCATTTACGATGCCGAAAAACTCCTTCTGGAGCTTCTCCGTAATTGGGCCGCGGCGGCCTTCGCCCACCTTGACACGATCAACCGACCGGATCGGCGTAATCTCGGCCGCCGTTCCGGTGAAAAACACCTCGTCGGCGATGTACAGCAATTCTCGCGGAATGATCGTCTCCACAATCGGAATGTCCGCGGATTGCGCGAGCTTGATGATCGAATCGCGAGTGATTCCCGGCAGGACGGACGCGCCGAGCGGCGGTGTCAGGATCTTGCCGTCGCGAACCACGAAGATGTTCTCGCCCGAACCCTCGCTGACGTATCCCTGCTGATCGAGCGCGATGCCTTCGGCGTACCCGTTGATGTCGGCTTCCATGCGGATCAGCTGCGAGTTCATGTAGTTGCGCGCCCGCTTTGGAAAGCGCCGGCAACGTATTGGGAGCAATGCGATTCCAACTGGAGACGCAAACATCGACACCTGAGCTGAGCGCTTCGTCACCGAGATACTTGCCCCATTCCCAGCACGCCATATAGGTCTCGATCGGATTTTTGCCTGGATGGACACCCATCGCGCCATAACCCCGAAGGACGATCGGCCGGATGTAGCATGAAGCAAGGCTGTTCTCGCGTACGAGTTCGAGTAGCTGCTTCACTAAGCTGGTCCACCGAATACGGTACTTCCATCCGATAGATCTTGGCCGAATCGATCATGCGGCGCATATGCTCGGGAAGGCGGAAGACGGCGGGACCGCTTTGTGGTCTCGTAGCACCGAATGCCCTCAAAAACCGAGCTGCCGTAACTGACAACATGCGACAGGACGTGGATCTTGGCGTCGTTCCACGCGATGAACTGGCCGTTATGCCAGATTTTGGGGGTGGGCGTCATTCTCTTAGCATAACTTAATCGCCGTATTGAAACGGCTTATAAGGAGCCGACATCTTAACTGTCAGGAGGGGCACGTGGCCAAACGATCGCAATTTTTTGCACTGTTTCTAGTACTGGCGGCTTCTGCCTTCGGGGCTGGTCCCAAGGAAGTCAAGCCTGGTTGGAATCTGTTTTCCAAACAGCAGGACGTTGAGCTCGGACGTGAAGCCGCAGCCCAGGTCGAACGTCAGATGCCTGTGATTCGTGATGCGCAGCTGCAGAGCTATCGTCGAAGGCATCGGCCGCAAGCTCGTCTGCCACAGGCTTGGCTGACGACTACCCCTATAGCTTCAAGGTTGTCAATGACAAGAGCATCAATGCATTCGCGCTTCCCGGCGGTCCGACTTTCGTTAACACGGGCTTGATCGCCGCGGCGGACAATGAGGCGCAGCTTGCCGGTGTGATGGCGCACGAGATCTCTCACGTCGCGCTTCGGCATGGCACCAACCAGGCCTCGAAAGCGAATTTAATCCAATTGCCTGCGATGCTGGCGGGAGCGGTTGTAGGAAATGGTTCCATGCTGGGACAACTGGCACAGCTCGGCATCGGACTGGGCGCGAATTCCATTCTGCTGAAGTACTCGAGAAACGCCGAAAGCGACGCCGATATTCTTGGATCCCGGATGATGGCGAAGGCTGGCTACAACCCGATCGAAATGGCTCGCTTCTTCGAAAAGTTGGAAGCACAGGGGGGGTCGAGCGGCCCGCAGTTTCTGTCCTCCCACCCGAATCCCGGGAATCGTATGCACGCGATCCAGGAGGAGATTCAGTATATGCCGCGCGCCAACTATACGACGGGAAATAACGGACAGTTGCAGAACATAAAATCCCGCCTCGGAGCCCTGCCGGCAGCGCCGACGAGACAAGCGCAATCGGGAGCCGTTGCGTCCGGTGATCCTCGCCCTTCGGGCGGAATGCGCGAGTATCGTAGCAACGCTTTCAGTCTCAATCACCCCGGGAATTGGGAAGCATTCGGGGACAATCAGGGCGCAATGGTCACGATCGCTCCGCGAAGTGGGCTGGTCCAGCAGTCGGGCGGCAGCGTCGGAATCGCGTACGGTGTTATGGTCAGCTTCACGAATCCGCACAGCGGCGGCCGGAATTTGAGTGAGGATACTTCAGACCTGATTTCACAGCTGGGGCAATCGAATCCTGGTCTTCAGACCGGAGGACGATCTCAACGCACGAATATCGGAGGCGACACGGCACTCGTGACTACGCTCTATAACCAATCGCCTATGGGAGGCCGGGAGATCAACATGCTGGTCACGGCCGAACGACCTCAAGGACTCTTTTACATGATCTTTATCGGACCGGAGAAAGATTTCCGGCAACTACAGCCCGTATATGAGCAGATGCTGCGATCGGTCCGATTTTCGAATTGATGCCTAAATATGAAGCCGTACTTTTCGACTTTGACGGAGTTCTGGTTGACAGCGAGCCGATTCATTTCGGTTGTTGGCAGGAAGATCCTGGAGCCGTTCGGAATCGATCTAGACTGGCAAACATATAGCGAGCATTGTATCGGCATAACCGACCGTACAATGCTCGCTTTCTGTGTTCCCGCAAGGATCCACCCGCTGACATCGAGGCGCTCGCGGCCGAATATCCTCGCAAGAAAGACATGTTTCGTGAACGCATGAGCACGATAGGAATTTCCGTGGAGATTCGCGAACTCGTGCAGGAACTGCGGGCCGAGTACCGGGTCGGCGTGGTTACGTCGAGTAATATACGGGAGGTCGGCGCGATTCTCGAGGGCGCAGGATTGATGCCGATGCTCGACACGCTGGTCCATGGCGGCGAGGTGAAACAACATAAACCCGCGCCGGATCCCTATCTGCTTGCGTTGGAAAGGCTCGGTGTTTCGAGAGCGGTCGCAGTCGAGGACTCGGCTGCGGGGATTGCGTCGGCGCGAGCGGCCGGCCTGGATGTCGTTGCGATTCCTGATGCGGCGGAGGTCTGCCGATTAGTGCGGGAACATCTGGTTCGGACGTTAAGCGGCGGGAACGAAGTCCGGATAGCTGTCGGCTCCATCAGCCTAATAGAAATTTTCGATAGGGTGGATCAACGGAGCATGGTCCGAGTGCATAGAAAAGCCGCGCCAGGACATTCCACCCGGCGCGGCAAGGGCTTGTCTTAGGCAGGTGCTAGCGTTTGGGGCCGAAGTAGACGACAACGCCGGCGAGAAGTGTGTTCATACTCTTCGCGCTCATTGCTTCGTTGCCGCGGTCATAGAACGGCTGGCTTGACCAGTCGCGACGATATTCGAAGCGGCTGAGGAACCCCTCCGCCCACTTCCAATCAGCGGTGATGGTGAACTCTCTCATGGTCTGAGGAACCGTCGTGATGAATCCGTCCCGATCTTTGTACCAGTCGAATCGCGGACTGAGGGCGAAGTGCTCTCCCCCGAGAGCACGCATGGCGATCGAATACCCGTAAAAGGTGTTGTTCCGACCGTCGGGGTTTTTGTCCGTACCGATGTCGAAGTTGACGAGACCGCTCACTTTTCCGTTCGGATTGATGCCAATTACAGTGTCATAGAAATGGCGTATACCAGGAGCGCGGACGTGCACCCCACCAACCGTGTCAGTCTTCTCATTGCCGACGTAATAAACGTTGGACCAGTTGATCTTCGAAGTTGTCAGCGCGGTAGTAAAGCCAACCGTCTTGCCGGCGTTGTTATCTTCAACGTTGTTCCATCCGTTTACCAATTGCACCCCCGCTGAGAACTTACTCGAAACGGGCACGCTGACGCGTCCGCCGAAATGATAATAAGGACCGTTCGCAAAGAGCAGAGAGCGTGAGTAATTCCAGTTCAGGTGCGTCTCGGTGACCTCCGCGCCGGCTGCGGTTACGAATTTGCCGAAGTCGAACTGAACACCCTTCCAGCTTTCAGGCTTAACACTTACATACGCTTGCAGGACATGCTTGTAGACTTCAGTCCTGCGGGCTCCGTCGCATGAAAGATCTCCATAGCCCGGCCGGCGGCCAGTTCGAACTTGAATCCTATAGGATCGGCCGAGTGCTCCATCGTCAGCTTGGCCATGTTGAGACTGAACTGATTCGCTTTCGCGTCGAAGTTCCGCCACGTATTGTTCTTCGAAGCCGGATGATTGAAGTTCAAGCTGTAATATCCGTCCACCAATCCGCTAAAGTCGATTGGTCCGGCCGACCATGTCGGAGTCGACGGTGGCGCGGGATCCGGCGCCGGGGTCGTTGTTTGTGCCGATGCAGCGCCCGCAACCAGCAGCGCAACACCCAGGCGTAGGACACACGTAGAGCACATCATCTGAAGAATGGTTCTCCAATGTCTAAGGGAATTTGCGTCGACGGAGACGTTCCTCATAGTAGTCGCATGTGCCGCGCTCGTTCCAATAGAAAATTTGTATAACTGCGATTGAAACGTTGAGCTTCCGTATATGCGCCACGCAGTGCATAGTAGAGAAGACTCAGCACGTCAAATCAACCAGAGGTGTGAATGTTCTCGACTAGGTGCTTAAAATTCTTGCTGCCTTTTCTCGCTTTGGCGGCGTATGCGCAGGACGACAAAATCGCAGCGCTGGAAGGAGCGGTGAAGTCCGCGCAATCCGCGGGTGACAACGCATGGATGCTGGTGAGCTCAGCGTTGGTACTTATGATGACCGGCCCAGGGCTGGCTTTGTTTTATGGTGGGCTCGTTCGAAAGAAGAACGTCCTTGGCACCATGATGCAGAGCTTCATCCTGATGGCGATTGTCACCGTCCTATGGGCGATCTGTGGTTACAGTCTCGCCTTCGGCGAAGGTTCGGTATTCATCGGGGACCTTCGGTATTTGTTCCTGAATGGCGTTGGCGGAGAGCCGAATGGTGACTATGCGGCGACCATTCCACAGCAGTCGTTCATGGTGTTCCAGCTGATGTTTGCGATTATCACTCCGGCTCTCATCACCGGCGCGTTTGCGGAGCGTATGCGCTTCAGCGCAATGGTGTTATTCAGTGTGCTGTGGCTGTTCATCGTTTATCTTCCGATGGCCCACATGGTGTGGGGAAAGGGTGGTTTGCTCAACGCGTTTCTCGGCGGCAGCATACCGTGCTTCGATTTTGCGGGTGGAACGGTAGTCCATATAAGCTCGGGATTTTCGGCGCTGGCCTGTGCGCTTTATCTTGGGAAACGTCTCGGTTTCGGCGGCGAGGCTATGAAACCGCACAGCCTGGTCCTTAGCTTCATCGGAGCGTGTCTCCTGTGGGTGGGCTGGTTCGGATTCAATGCCGGCAGCGCACTGGAGCCGGCGCTCTTGCAACCAGCGCTTTCGTAGCCACGCATTTCGCGGCAGCAACCGGAGCGTTAGGCTGGGTATTAGCGGAGTGGATGAAGCATGGCAAACCAAGCGTGTTGGGCGGCATCTCCGGGGCGGTTGCAGGCTTGGTAGCGATAACACCGGCCTCGGGATTTGTTACGCCGATGCCCGCATTGCTGATCGGTTTTCTGGCTGGACTAATTTGCTACTTCATGGTGGTTATTGTGAAGAACAAGTTGGGATATGACGATTCGCTGGACGCGTTCGGCGTCCACGGAGTCGGCGGCACAGTAGGCGCAATCCTCACCGGTGTATTCGCGACTAACGCGGTGAACAATGCGCTGAAAGACGGCTCAGGGAAACCGCTGCCGCTCGGTCTTGTCGATGGGAACGGTGGGCAGATCATGAACCAGATCATCGGGTCGGTTATAGCGATGGCGCTCGGCTTTGTCGGGTCATTCATCATTTTGAAGATTGTCGACATTGTCGTAGGCGTTCGGGCTGACGGAAAGGAAGAGGTGATGGGCCTCGACCTCAGCATGCACGGAGAAGAAGGCTACAATTTGGAGGCTTAGGAGACCACTGTGAAAAAGATCGAAGCGATCGTGCAGCCGTTCAAGCTCGAGGAAGTGAAAGAAGCCTTAAAGGCGATCGGTATTGACGGAATGACTATCACGGAAGTTCGTGGCCATGGCCGTCAGAAGGGACACAAAGAAGTTTATCGTGGCCAGGAGTATAACGTAGACCTGCTGCCAAAGGTGAAGATAGAGATGGTGGTTCCTACAGCGCGCTCGGAGGAGGTGATTCGTACATTGGCAGCGGCCGCCCGGACCGGCAATATCGGCGATGGAAAGATTTTCACCTACGACGTAGCAGAGGCAATCCGAATCCGTAATGAAGATCGTGGAGAATCAGCACTCTAACCCTGAGTCGATCAGGAGCCAGTTCGTCATGACTGGCAACGCAGCCTCGGCTGTTCTTGGCCGAAGCACGTTTGTCGACCAGCTCGTGACGCATGCGTTTCGGACTCATCTCGCGCCGGCGTTTGCCCATGGCATGTCCGTTCTTGCCGTGGGGGGATACGGCCGGCGCGAGTTGTTTCCGTATTCCGATGTCGACCTGCTCCTGCTTGTAGATAAGGAAGTACAAGGCGATACACAAAGAGAGGCTCTGTCCGCCTTTCTTCGATCGATGTGGGATAAGGGATTGCGACTGAGCCAATCTGTTCGCACTGTTGCCGAGTGTTGCCAGTTTGATCAATCCAACGTCGAGTTAAGCATCAGCCTCATCGACCAGCGCTTTCTCATCGGCGATCACGATCTTTACGATCTGCTCGCGGCGAAGCTCCCGAAGTTTTTCCGATCGAACCGCACGAATTTGATCAAGCACCTGATCAAGCTCACCAATCAGCGGCATGCCAAATTTCATGACACGATCTACCACCTGGAACCCAATATCAAGGAAACTCCGGGAGGCATGCGTGACTTGCAAGTTGTTAATTGGCTAAACCGTCTCCGTTCAAGCGACGCCGACGTTGACAGCAGTCTTCGCGAAGCGCGTGAGTTTCTTTCGGCTATCCGTTGCAAGCTGCATTACAAGACGGGTCGTGACTCGAATATTCTGACCTTTGATCTTCAGGAAGAGCTTGCGGAAGACGCTGCCTCATGGATGCGCGAGTATTATCGTCATGCCCGCGATATCCACCGCTGCGCGAAACGGCAGATGGAAGCCAGTGAGCAAATATCAGAAGGCGGTCTGGCGAAGCAGTTTCGGGAATGGCGGTCGCGTTTATCCAACGCGGACTTCACCGTCTCGCGAGATCGTGTCTTCTTCCGGGCGCCGCAACAGATCGCGAGCGATCCGGCGCTGGTCCTTCGTTTATTCGAGTTTGTCGCGAGACACGGTATCAGGCTTTCTCTCGAGGCTGAGCGGCGCGTCCGCGACCACAAACTGTATCTCGAGGAATACTTTGCGAGTTCGCGGCCGCTTTGGCAAACTTTGAAATCGCTACTGCTGCTCCCCAATGCTGCCCTGGCGCTACGCGCAATGCATGAGACGGGATTGCTGCAGATCATCATTCCGGTTTGGGAACAGATTGAATGTCTGGTCGTGCGCGATTTCTATCACCGGTACACCGTTGACGAACATACTCTGGTAACCCTCGAGTACCTGGAAGAGTTGAAAGCGACAAAGGACGCGGGTCGCCGCCGGTTCCGCGAGCTTCTTGGAGAAACGCAAGATCTGCCACTTCTGTTCATGGCGCTTATTTTCCACGACCTGGGAAAGAGCGACGGAATGGAAGGACACGCCGTCGCATCGGCCAGAGTTGCGGAGCGCGTCCTCGATCGCATGCAGATGCCCGAATCAGAGCGGCGCACAGTGCTATTCCTGATCGAGCATCACCTCGATTTGTCCGCGATCATGAATTCGCGAGATCTCAACGATCCAACAACCGCATCCGAGCCTGCAGCACGCGTTGAAACGCTCGAGAACCTCAAACTTCTGGCGCTGATGACCTACTCGGACATCAGCGCCGTGAATCCGGACGCAATGACCCCATGGCGACTGGAGCAGTTGTGGCGGACGTATATAGTCGGATACAGGGAACTGACTCGGGACTTGGATACCGAGCGTATTCATGTTCCAACAAAGGACGAAAAGGCCACCTTCCTCGAAGGCTTTCCAACACGGTATTTGCGAACTCACACCGAGGATCAGATCCGGCAGCATATGCAGTTGAAGCAGGTGGCTGACGAAAACGGAGTTGCGATGAGCCTGCAGCGTGATAACGGCGTTTTCACGTTGACCGTTGTGACTCGCGATAGACCGAATCTGTTCGCTGCGCTGGCGGGCACTATCTCCTCGTTCGGGATGAATATCTTGAAAGCGGAAGCATTCGCGAATCAGAAAGGGGACGTGTTGGACACGTTTTCTTTTTCCGATCCGATGCGAACGCTCGAATTGAATCCTGCCGAATCGGATCGTCTGAAATCGATGATCCGCCGCGCGGTGCTCGGCAAGGAGGACGTTCAACGGCTCCTGCGCGGTCGCGCAAAACCCGCGGCTCCCTCAAAACGCGCCGAAGTCAGACCGACGGTCGCGTTCGACGGTGAAGCCTCCGAATCGGCGACATTGGTGGAAATCGTCGCCGAGGATCGTCCCGGACTCTTGTACGACCTGGCCTCAACCATTTCGTCAGCGGGCTGCAGTATAGACGTCGTTCTTATTGATACGGAAGCACATAAGGCGCTCGACGTCTTCTACATCACGAAGGACGGAGCGAAACTGACGCCCGATCTGCATGATGATTTGCGAAGCCAGATTCTGGTTGTTTGCAACAACTGATTTGCGTTCCATATAATACGGCGTAATGGGATCATCCAAGGGGCCTGATAGACGAAAGTTCCACGTCTCACTTATCTATGCAATGTGGGCTGTGATCACCGGCGCGTTGTCGCTGCCCGCAGCCATCTATCTTCTGGTACCGCCGCGCTCCAAGAAAAAATCCAGCTGGGTTGAGGCTGGCGATATCTCCCAACTGAAGCCAAACGTCCCCGAGGAGTTCGTCTTCCGGCGCGACCGCCTGGACGGGTGGAAACTCACGACGGAAAAGTCGACTGCCTGGGTCATCAAGCAAGCCGACTCAAAGGTCATCGCCTTTACTCCGCAGTGCACTCACCTGGGGTGCGCCTACAGCTACGACGACAAAAACAACGAGTTTCTTTGTCCGTGCCACACCTCGACCTTTGGGCTTGATGGCAAGGTGTTGACCGGTCCTGCGCCTCGGGCGCTTGACCGGTATGAAACCAAGATCGCGGGCAACAAACTGCTGCTGGGCGAAGTGCGCAAGGGAGAGGCATGATCCCTCGCGCGCTTGACTGGCTGGAAGAACGTACCGGACTCCCCTCCTCGGTCGCTCATTTCATGAACGAGGAAATCCCTGCGTCCGCAGGATGGCACCAGGTTTTTGGCAGCGTCGCCATGTTTTGCTTCCTGGTGCAGGTGTTTACCGGCATCCTGCTGGCGATGAACTACGCTCCCACACCGGGCGAAGCGTACAACAGCGTAAGGTATATCGCGACCGAATTAACCGGCGGACGGATGGTCCGGGGGCTTCACCACTGGGGCGCCAGCATGATGATCGTTGTGGTAGTGCTTCACATGGTGCAGACATTTCTGTGGGGCGCCTACAAAAGGCCGCGCGAGGCCACATGGATTGCCGGCGTGTTTCTGCTGTTACTCACTTTGGCCTACGGTTTGACAGGCTATCTCCTCCCCTGGGACAACCGCGCTTACTGGGGTACGGTCGTGGCCACGCAGATCGCCGCCTCAGCGCCGGGCGCCGGACAGTACGTCAGCCAACTACTGGGCGGTGAAGGCGGAATCGGTGTCGTTACCTTTGCCCGGTTCTATGCGATTCACGTCTTGATCTTGCCGCCGATCACGATGCTGCTGATCGGGGTTCACGTTTACCTGGTTCGCCGGCATGGTGTCACTCCTGCGCCTGGTGACGAAACGAAGCCAAAAAAGAAATTTTACCCTGAGCAGGTATTCAAGGACACCGTTGCGATCTTTGTTGCCTTCGCCATTCTTTTCGCGCTTGCGGTGGCGGCCCGAGTTCCACTGGAACGGTTGGCCGATCCGACCGACACCTCCTATATCCCTCGCCCCGAGTGGTATTTCCTGTTCCTCTTTCAACTGCTGAAGTACTTCCAGGGACCACTGGAACTCGTCGGCAGCACGGTGCTTCCGGGATTAGCCGTGCTCGGTCTCATGATGGTTCCGTTCATTGATCGCAATGTGATGATCCGTGTCCGGCAGCGAACTCTCGCGGTGGGTGTCGTTGCGCTCGCTGCGCTGGGTTGGGGTGGATTGACCGCAGCCGCCATTCGTTCCACACCGCCGACCCCGCAGATCGACGTAACGGCCATGACCGGGCCCGAGCCTTGGCAGGAGCTATCGCCGGACGACGTCGCAGCGATCGGCTACTACCGGAAAGAGAACTGCACGACGTGCCACACGGGCGAGCGGAAGTTGACTCCCGAGTTGGCATCCGTGCGGAAGCGTACCAATGCTTGGCTGGTGGAGCATTTCAAGAACCCGGGGGCAGGCGCTTCTGCGGCAAACTTGAAAACGTCCGAAATGAATTCGCTGGCCAAGTTTTTCGTCTCCTTCAATCCCGAGAAGGTCACAGCCCTCGATGAAGCCCAGCAGGCTCCGGTTGAGGGAGCGATGATTTACCAGGCACAGCATTGCAATGTGTGCCACCAGGTGAACGACGTCGGGATGAAAACCGGTCCTGCGCTGAACGGTGTCGCACAAAGGCGCACGCGACAGTGGCTGGAGGAACACTTCGCCAATCCGCAAAAGCTGTCTCCCGGCACAACAATGCCGCCATACAAGTTCAGCTCGCGCGATATGGACCGCATTACGAGCTACGTGCTCTCGATTCCGTAGATCCTACGAGATAGCGCATAATCGTTGCCATGCGCCGCCGTCAGTTCATTGCGGCGCTGCCCTGTGCCGCCATGGCTCAGTCCGCAGCGCCGGCCATTACCCTGAATGCCACCGCAGAGATCCTGTTCCTCGATCTCCTGCGCGGATACGTCTCCAATCTGGCGCAAACATCGGACAGCTACGCCGTCGTCGAGTATCCCGGCGCGACGGTGACGAAGAACTTTCTCGCCAAGTCCGGAAAGAGCGCAACCGGCGTGACACGGATGCTGCCCGCCATCGCAGCCTGGGTCGCTGCGAAGCGCCAGCCCGGTGTCCTATCTATCGACGGCAAAAAATTCGATCTCCTGGACGTTGTCGGTTCGGCGCTTGCCAATGGGACGAACCCGGATCACAAGGATTACTGGCTGCCCGCGAGCAAAGACGACCAGGACCAGCGCCAGGTCGAATCTTCGTTGATTGCCTGGTCGTTGTGGTTGTTACGCGATACGCTGCTGCCGCAGATGTCATCGGCCGATCGCCGCCGCCTCGACGAGTGGTTAGCATCATGCACGGTTGTGCCGGTCCGCGCAAACAATTGGGCCTGGTTCACAGCCGTGAACACCGCAGCCAGGATGGTATTGAAGGACAAGTTCGACGAGTTCTCGTTCAACCAATCGGAAATGTTCGAGGACTTGAAGGCGCTGAACGGCATGCATGCGGGCAATGGCTGGTACAACGACGCCAAGCCCGGTCAATCCTACGACTATTACAACTCCTGGGTATTTGCGAGCCACTTCCTCTACTGGAACGCGATGGTCGGGGAGCGCTTCCCTGACTGGTCGAAGCTATTCGCAGACCGGCTGCGGCAGTACCTGGAGACCGCGCCGCTCTTCTTCGGTTCAAATGGTTCGCACATTCTATACGGCCGCTCGCTGATCTATCGCTGGGCTGTGCTTACTCCGCTGGTGCTTGCACACGCGCAGAAACTGTGGCCGCACGATCCCGGGACATTGCACCGGATCGTGCGCGGCAATCTTGAGTTTCACTCCAGGAATGGCGCGTTCGACAGGGACAAGGGCAAGCTGCGAGAGACCTTCTCGGACAAGGGGACCGTCGACATACGCGAGTCGTACATCGATGGCGGCCATCCGTACTGGGGCATGCAGGCGTTCGCGATGTGGCTAGTTCCCCGCGACGATCCGTTCTGGAATTCCGCGGGCGGAGTTCTTCCCGTAGAGAAGTCCGACTTCGTGCGACCGATCGAAGCCCCCGGTCTTGTACTTACGGGGCATAAGGCGTCGGGACAGGTGAAGCTATTACAAGGACGGTCGACCCAAACCGATCGATATTACCGCGACAAGTACAACAAATTCGTCTACTCGTCGCACTTCCCAATGAACATCGTTCAGCGCGATGACATTTGTCCGTGGGACAACGCGCTTGTGCTTCGAGATCGTCGGACGCGGCGATCCTTCGGCCGTGGCGGATTCGAGGTAAGCCGGTTGATGCCGAATGGTTTCGAAGCCTCCTACCTGCTTGAGTACAACACTTTGAAGGTGGCTGTCCGATCGACTTTGATTGCGGAAGCCGAGTTCGAGGTGCGAGTGCACCGCATCATTGCTCCACCTGAATTCGATCTCCCCGTAGAGATCGTCGAAGGCTCAAGCGCATTGGGTGTCGAAGGACCAGACGATGTCGATCATGCGGCCGGCGAGACCTACAGCATCGCCCGAAATCGAAAGACCGGCATGACAATCGGTTCCTGGCGAGGATCCACCTGGGCAGGTGTCGGCGCCGCCTGGGACTTCGGCTCCAGCGAAAGCGCCGGGAGCAACGTCATCTACCCGCACATGGAAGTCAACACCTTGTGGGCCACGCTAAAGCCCGGCGCTCAAGTCGTTTACAGTGTCCACTACGCTAGCCCGAAGCCGCTATCTCATCCAGTGCTGCAGGCGACCGCGGCGAAGCTCCTCGAGCGGGGTCGTGGAATGGCAGGGGGCGCCGCGGTGGCGGCTCCTAAGCGGCGTGCCAGATGATGAGTTTCCCACTTTAGCGCTAAAGATCGGATAATGTAAGGAAGTAGACTCGTGAGAACCGCGTTGAAGATCTCCCACTCACCCTGTGCTTTAGCTCTGCTCGCCGGCGCCGGTTTTCTGGTCCCTTTGCGAGCTGCCGACGTTGATTTCGCACGCGATGTGCAACCGATTCTGGTCGAGTCATGCCAGGGCTGCCATGGCACCAAATCGCAGCTCGGCAATCTGCGGCTCGATTCGAAAGCCGCGGCAATGAGAACGATTGTCCCCGGAAAGTCGGGAGACAGCCTGCTTGTGCAGCGAATCCTTGGAGTCGGCGAGCAGGCGCGCATGCCCATGGGAGGCAAGCCTCTTTCGCCGGAAAAGATCGCCTTGATAAAGCAATGGATCGATGCCGGCGCGATGTGGCCGGACTCCTCCGGCACGGAAAGCGCCGAAGTCAAGAAACATTGGGCATTCACCGCTCCGAAGCGGCCTGCTTTGCCGCCGGTGAAGGCAAGTACATGGGCTGCCACACCGATAGACAGGTTTATCCTGGCGAAGCTTGAAAGTGAAAAGCTGACACCATCGGCGGCCGCGGATAAATCCACCTTGCTCCGTCGACTCAGCCTTGACTTAACGGGGCTGCCGCCGACGGTCGCCGAACTGAACTCGTTCCTGAACGATAAGAGCCCGAATGCTTATGAAAAGCAGGTAGATCGCCTGCTCGCGTCCCCTCATTACGGCGAGCGATGGGCTCGTGTGCTGGCTCGACGCGCGCCCGATACGCCGATTCGGACGGCTTCGAGAAGGACAAACCCCGCAATGTCTGGTTCTATCGCGACTGGGTGATCAATGCTTTGAATCGCGATCTGCCATACGACAAATTCGTCATCGAGCAGATCGCGGGCGATCTTCTGCCGAACGCGACGCAGGATCAGATTGTCGCTACCGGCTTCCTGCGCAATTCCATGATCAACGAGGAAGGCGGCGTGGATCCCGAGCAGTTCCGCATGGAAGCCATGTTCGACCGCATGGACGCGATCGGCAAAGGCGATCCTCGGCGTCACGATCCAGTGCGCACAGTGCCACAACCACAAGTACGATCCATTGAAGCAGGAAGAGTATTACCGCCTGTTCGCGTTCATCAACGACTCCCATGAATCCAACATTGCGGTCTACACTCCGGCCGACCAGATGAAGCGCGCGGAGATCTTCCGTCGCACGCGTGAACTCGAAGCGGACCTGCAGCATCGGAACCCCGACTGGCAGAAGCGAATGGCAGCGTGGGAAGACAGTGTTCGCAATAATCAGCCGACGTGGGCTCCGGTGAACACCCGAAGTGGACGACATCTCCACGGGCGGCCAGAAGTTCCTGCCGATGAAAGATGGGTCGTTGCTGGCCGGGGCTATGCGCCGACGAGAGTGACGATCAAAATACATCTTGAAAACGGACGCCCAGAACATCGTACATGCATTCCGGCTTGAACTTCTGACGGATCCGGACCTTCCGCTGCGGCGGACCCGGCCGCTCGCCAAAAGGCTCGCTGCGCGCTGACCGAGTTTGAAGTCGAGGCCGCCCCGGCCGACGCGCCCGAGAAAACGACGAAAGTCAAGATCGCCAAAGCGACTGCTGACGTGAGTCCGGCTGAGGCAATTCTCGAGCCCATCTTCCAGGACAAGAGCGGCCGTCGGCGGGTAACCGGTCCTATCGAATACGCGATCGACGAGAACGCCGACACCGCCTGGAGCATCGACGACGGGCCGGGACTCCGCAACCAGTCGCGCAAGGCCGTGTTTACGTTCGCCAGCCCCGTCTCGTTTCCCTCCGGCACCGATTCTCACCATCAAGCTGAAACAGGAGCACGGCGGCCCGAACTCGGATGACAATCGAGACGCAACAACATCGGCCGGTACCGGCTTTCGCTGACTTCGGATGTGAATGCAACGGCAGATCCGCTGCCGAAGAGTGTTCGTGACATTCTCGCCATCGCGCGCGAGCAGCGCACACCCGAGCAGACACAAGCTGTCTTCCGGTATTGGCGCACAACCGTCGAGGACTGGAAGCCGGTGAACGATGAGATCGCCAAAATCTGGACAGAGCATCCGGAGGGCTCAACCCAGCTAGTGCTGAAAACCCGCGAAGATGGCCGGGACGACGCACATGCTGACGCGCGGCGACTTCCTCCAACCAGGAAAGGTCGTGACCCCTGGCGTTCCCTCGTTCCTGCATCCGCTTCCGGCGAACGCTCCTCCGAATCGGCTGACGTTCGCTAAATGGCTGGTCGACAGGCAGTCGCCTACCACAGCCCGGTCTATCGTGAATCGCCTTTGGCAATCGTATTTCGGCACCGGCATCGTGAGACAGTCCGAGAATCTGGGCACGCAGGCTGACGCTCCCTCGCACCCTGAACTGCTCGACTGGCTGGCAGTGGAGTTGATGGACAAGGGCTGGAGCATGAAGGCCATGCACAGGCAGATCGTCACGTCGGCGACGTACCGGCAGTCGTCCAACGTCACGCCGGAGCTGTTGGCTCAGCGATCCGGACAACCGCCTGCTCGCGCGCGGTCCTCGCTTTCGTGTGGATGCCGAGATCCGTGCGCGATATTGCTTTCGCGGCGAGCGGTTTGCTGAATGAGAAGGTCGGCGGTCCCAGCGTATATCCGCCTGCGCCCGCGTTTCTCTTCCTGCCGCCCGCCAGCTACGGTCCGAAGACTTGGAACGAAGACCAGGGACCTGATCGCTACCGGCGCGCCCTGTACACGTTCCGTTTCCGCTCTGTCGCCGTACCCGATGCTGCAGGCGTTCGACGCGCCGAACGGCGAGATCTCCTGCGTTCGGCGGGCGCGCTCCAACACTCCGCTTCAAGCGCTGACCACGCTGAACGAGCCGCTGTTCGTCGAAGCGGCGCGGGCGCTGGCGCTGCGCGTATTGAAAGAGGGCGGATCGGACGATCCGCAGCGGTTGCCTACGCGTTCCGCTCGCTGCTGAGCCGCGACGCCCGCAGCCGCAAGGAGCAGGATGTCCTGCTGAACCTGCTGCAGAAGCAGAAGCAGCGTTTCGACGATGGCTGGCTGAGCGCCCAGTGATCTCACCGGCATACAAGTTCGACCAGAAAGCGGCCCTGCCTGCGAATGTGACACCCGACGACTGGGCCGCCTGGACCGTCGTCTCGCGCGTGCTGCTGAACCTGGACGAGACGATTACCAAGGAGTAACCATGAACTGCCAGGATTATTCTGTATCGCGACATGCACCCGAAGCAGATCACGCGGCGCTGGTTCTTCGAACAGTGCGGCGTCGGACTGGGTGCGGCCGCGCTGGCCACCTGCTCGCCGAATCGGGTTATGCCGCGACCGTCCGTCGACCCGCTCGCGCCCAAGCAGCCGCATTTCGCGCCCAAGGCCAAGAATGTCATTTTCCTGTTCATGGCCGGCGCGCCCGAGCCACCTCGAGCTGTTCGACAACAAGCCGCAGCTCGCGAAATTCGACGGAACACTTCCGCCGGCCGAACTGTTGAAGGGCTACCGCGCCGCGTTCATCAATCCCAATTCGAAGCTGCTCGGACCGAAGTTCAAGTTTCAGCAAAGCTACGGCCAGAGCGGCACCGAGCTGTCCGAGCTGCTGCCTCACATCGGCAGATCGTCGACGAGATCGCGATCGTGAAATCGATGGTCACGGACGCGTTCAACCACGCGCCCGGGCAGTTGCTGATGAACACCGGCACGCATGCAGTTCGGCCGTCCGAGCATGGGCGCCTGGGTGCTCTACGGGCTTGGGCTCGGAGACGCAGGATCTGCCCGGCGTTCGTCGTTTTCAGTTCGGGCACGAAAGGGCCGAGCGGCGGCGATAGCTGCTGGGGCAGCGGATTTCTTCCCACTGTCTACCAGGGCGTGCAGTTCCGCAGCGGCGGCGATCCGGTCCTGTACCTGTCGAACCCGCACGGCGTCGACAAGGAACTGCAGCGCGACTCGCTTGATGCGGTGAAGCAGCTGAACCAGATGCGTCTCGAGAAGTCACGGCGATCCCGAGATCGCGACGCGCATCAATTCGTTCGAGATGGCGTTCCGGATGCAAGCGGTCGCGCCCGAGTTGATGGACATCTCCAAGGAGCCCAAGCAGACGATTGAGATGTACGGAGCCGAGCCCGGCAAGGCGTCGTACGCCAACAATTGCCTGCTCGCGCGAAGGCTGGTGGAGAACGGCGTGCGGTTTGTTCAGCTTTACCACGAAGCCTGGGATCAGCACGGCGAACCTGGTGCATGATCTGCGCAAGAATTGCCTCGATACCGATCGCGCATCGGCGGCTCTCATTAAGGATCTTGAAGCAGCGAGGACTGCTCGAGGACACACTCGTGATCTGGGGTGGCGAGTTCGGCCGCACGCCCATGGTGCAGGGTGGATCGGATGGTCGCGACCATCATCCGAACGCCTTCACGATGTGGATGGCCGGCGGTGGCATGAAGCCCGGCGTCGTTATCGGTGAGACCGATGAACTCGGATTCAACGTCGCCAAAGACAAAGTTCACGTACACGATCTGCATGCGACGATCCTGCATCTGTTGGGTTTCGACCATACCAAGCTGACGTATAAGTTTCAGGGCCGGCCCTTCCGGCTGACGGATGTGCACGGCAACGTCGTGAAAGAGCTTTTGGCGTAGGTGGGATTTGTCGAAGAGCTCTCAGCTCTGATTCCAGACGACGTCCCGGAACGGGACACGCTGATCCGTGGAGCGGCCAGACATCTCGATCTGATTGTCGAGGCGAATCAGCATTTCAATCTGACGCGCATCCTCGATCCCAGGGAAGCAGCCATCAAACATGTCGTCGACTCGGTCATGCCGTGGCGGCTCTTCGCGGACGCGAAGCATGTTCTCGATGCGGGGACCGGCGCAGGCTTCCCCGGCATCCCACTTGCGCTCGTGTTTCGTTCGATTCGTTTCACCCTTGCCGAATCGATAGGCAAGAAGGCGAGATTTGCAGAAGCCGCGGTAAAGGACCTGGCGCTTACGAATGTGGCGGTCGTGAATCAACGTGCCGAAGAGGCGCTGCGAGTGAATCGGGCCGACATCATGACGGCTCGTGCGGTCGCTCCCATCGAAAGAGCGGTTGACCTGTTTGGACCGGCGATTCTGCAGGGATCGAAGGCTCTGCTATACAAAGGACCGGACGTGGAAGCTGAGATAACGGAAGCCATGCCTGCCCTGAAGAAGCGCCGCATTCATGCACGTGTAGTCGCGCGGTACGATCTGCCCGAGAACATGGGGTCGCGCACCGTGGTGGAAATGGCCCGCTGACGGACCCGGCCTCAGCACAGCACAAGCTTACGACACAGCGCGTCCAGCACTTCTTCGGGCTCTTCGCACATGCCCGCATGGACCGGAGACACCTGAATCACGGTGCTGCGCGGAGCGACGAGCCAGTGGAAACGTTGGCGAATCGACAACGCTGCCACGGGTCCACCGTCAGCGGCGCCTTCCGCCACTTTGCGGAATCCCTCCAGATGATCGCGGATGTGCTCGATGTCCAAGTCGGGATAGAGCGCTCGAAGCCTTTCTTCATCCACGTGAACGCGGGCGCGAAGGAACTTCCGCTCGAGGCAGAAGACGATCACACCGGCATTGATGAACTCCTCCCGCTCAACGCGCGGCACGATGCGAAGCACGGCGTATTCAAACGAGCTCAGCGCGCGCACGAATCGCCTCCTCAACAAACTGATCTGCGTGGGAAAGCCGGCGCACGAAATACTCGACGTACGCTGCGCGACCACCGGGCGGAAGCCATGCATCCGGTACGGCGTCGAGAATACGTTCGAATAATCCGCCGTTCAGCTCAGGGCGAAGGCGCGAGTCTGCTTCGGCGATCGCTGACGCCCACCGAAGCAGGACATGAGTACGAATCGCAGGGAATCGCGAACGCGCCATCGTATCGATGTCCTGCCAGTTATGGTGGAAGTACATCGCGGCGCCATGATCGATGAAATACAGCGATTTGTGCCAGCAGAGGAGGTTCGGATTGTTTGCGGTGCGATCGATGTTGGTCACGAAGGCGTCGAACCAGACCGCTTGCGAAGCCGTGGCAGGATCTGCTTTATCGCCCGCGGCCGGATCGAACATGATCGAACCGGGCAAGTAATCCATTGCGAGATTCAGGCCCACGCTGGCGCGCAGCAGGTCACGGATCTCTTCGTCGGGTTCGTTTCGTCCGAGGGCCGCATCCACCTCGATGAGCACAAGCTCGGGAACCTGCAGCCCTAACGTCCGGCCAATCTCACCAGCGACAAGCTCGGCCACGAGCGCCAGAGGCCCCTGCCCCGCCCCGCGGAACTTGAGCACGTACAGCCCGTCGTCGTCAGCCTCGACGATCGCCGGCAGCGAACCGCCTTCGCGCAGAGGTGTAACATATCGGGTCGCGTAAACGGTCCGCAGCATGTCGCAGCCGCGAACTACGTAAGCTTCGTCTTACCCATCAACTGCAGATCGATCGCGCGAGCCGCCTTCCGGCCTTCCGCAATCGCCCACACAACCAGCGATTGACCGCGGCGCAGATCGCCGGCTGCAAAAACGTTGGGTACCGAGGTCTGATAGTTGTCGTCGGTGGCTACGTTGCCGCGCACATTGACTTCGACACCGAGCTGCTCGACCAGACCCGTTCGCACCGGGCCGGTGAAACCCATCGCAAGCAGCACCAGATCCGCATCGAGTTCGAACTCGGTCCCGGGCATTGCTTCGAACTTGGGCGGCGGACCGACACGCACCGCATGAAGCTTCTTCACGTTTCCGTTCTCATCGCCTGAGAACTTTGCCGTGTTGATGGACCAGTCGCGCTTTCCGCCTTCTTCATGCGAGCTCTCCACACGAAGCTGCAACGGCCACAGCGGCCATGGCGTTAATGAGGAGCGCTCCTCCGGAGGCCTCGGCATGATTTCGAACTGGGTAACCGACTTTGCTTTCTGCCGGTGCGACGTGCCGACGCAGTCCGCGCCCGTGTCTCCACCGCCGATGATAATGACGTGTTTGCCCGTTGCCAGAATCTGCGAATCGAGATGATCGCCTGCCACAACTTTGTTCTGCTGCGGCAGGAACTCCATTGCGAAATGGATTCCCTTCAACTCGCGGCCAGGCACATTCAGGTTGCGAGGCTGCTCGGCGCCGCCCGTCAGAAGAATAACATCGAAGTCCTTCTTCAGGTCTTCGACAGGCACATTGACGCCAACATGGGCGTTCGTGACGAACTTGACGCCCTCAGCAGACATCTGCTCCATTCGACGATCGATGATCCACTTCTCCATCTTGAAGTCGGGGATGCCGTAGCGAAGCAAACCGCCGATGCGGTCCCACTTCTCGAAGAGCGTGACATCATGACCGGCGCGCGCCAACTGCTGCGATGCGGCCATTCCCGCGGGACCCGATCCAATCACTGCAATTCGTTTCCCGGTCTGGAACTCAGACGGCTCGGGTATTATCCAGCCTTCCTTGAACGCATGCTCGACAATTGACTTCTCGATGTTCTTGATCGTTACCGGAGGTTCATTAATGCCGAGCACACACGCCGCTTCGCAGGGCGCAGGGCAGATGCGGCCCGTGAACTCCGGGAAGTTATTCGTCGCGTGCAGTTGGCGGATCGCGTCTTTCCAACGATCGCGATATACGAAATCATTCCAGTCCGGAATGATGTTATTGACTGGGCATCCTGTGTGGCAGAACGGTACGCCGCAATCCATGCAACGAGCCGCCTGAGTCTGGACGGCGTCTTGCGGGAACGGCTTGTAGATCTCGAAGTAGTCGTTCACGCGCTCGGTCACGGCGCGACGCTGCGGCAATTCACGCGTGAACTCGATGAAGCCCGTTACTTTCCCCATTTAGGCGCGCACCTCCTGCGTCGTCTCACTTCCCTTTACAGGCATCGTCTTCACAGCATCCTGGGTTCTCGCCACTCCCAGCACACGCT
Organism: Bryobacteraceae bacterium; assembly: GCA_963825845.1. Taxonomy (GTDB): domain Bacteria; phylum Acidobacteriota; class Terriglobia; order Bryobacterales; family Bryobacteraceae; genus DASQDN01. Next base: position 22,250 of record CAWGVL010000057.1, read on the forward strand.
TGTATTCATGCGGGAACACCTTCAAAAACTTTGGCAGCATGTCCGACCAGTTCTCGAGAATCCACTGAGCACGAGGACTGCCGGTGTACTCGACATGCCGCTCCACCAGGTTGCGAACCGCTTCCATGTCCTTGGAATCGAGAGGTTCAAGATCAACACCTGTGCGGTTGCACAGTGTCGAAGAAAACTCACCCGTCTCGTCGAGCACGTACGCGAATCCCCCCGACATGCCGGCTCCGAAATTCTTGCCGGTTTTGCCGAGAACCACCACAAGACCGCGAGTCATGTACTCGCATCCATGGTCGCCGACCCCTTCGACAACTGCGGTGGCGCCGGAGTTGCGAACAGCGAAGCGCTCGCCCGCCACACCGTTGAAGAAAGCCTCGCCGGTAGTTGCGCCGTAAAGTACGACGTTGCCGATCAGGATGTTCTCTTCCGGTACGAAGTTGCTCCGCTTCGGCGGGAAAACGACAATTCGTCCGCCGGACAATCCCTTGCCGACGTAATCATTGGCGTCGCCCTCGAGCGTCATAGTCACGCCCTTTGACAGGAACGCGCCGAAGCTTTGTCCGGCCGAGCCGTTGAAGTAGAACTTGATCGTGTCTTCCGGCAAACCGGCCGATCCGTACTTCTTGGCGATCTCACCCGAAAGCATCGCGCCAACTGTACGATGCGTATTCTTGATCGGCAGTTTGAACTCGACGGACGTGCCGTTGTCGATCGCTTCCTTCGCGTGATCGATCAGCTTATAGTCCAGCGCTTCATCCAACCCGTGGTCCTGGCAGATCATCCGGCGGCGGCCAACGCGCGCCGGCATCACCGGATTGTAGAGGATGCTCGAGAAGTCGAGCCCGCGCGCTTTCCAGTGTTCGACCGCTTCTTCCATCTCGATCATGTCTACGCGGCCGATCATGTCGTCGAATTTGCGGAAGCCGAGCTTCGCCATGATCTCGCGAATCTCTTCCGCAACGAAGAAGAAGTAGTTGATTACGTTCTCCGGAGTGCCTTTGAACTTCGCGCGAAGTCTGGGATCCTGCGTCGCAATGCCGACCGGGCAGGTGTTCAAGTGACACTTGCGCATCATGATGCAGCCCATCGACACAAGCGGAGCTGTCGAAAAGCCGAACTCTTCCGCGCCCAGCAGCGCCGCGATGACGACATCACGTCCTGTTTGCAGCTTGCCGTCGGTCTGCACGACGATGCGGCTGCGCAGATCGTTCATGACGAGAATCTGCTGCGTTTCGGCTAGACCAAGCTCCCACGGAATACCGGCATGCTTCAGCGAAGTCAGCGGGGATGCGCCCGTGCCGCCATCATAGCCGCTGATGAGTACGACATCGGCATGCGCCTTTGCGACGCCGGCCGCAACCGTTCCTACGCCGACCTCGGCCACGAGCTTCACAGAAACTCGCGCTTCCGGATTGACGTTCTTCAGGTCGTAGATAAGCTGCGCCAGATCCTCAATCGAATAGATGTCATGGTGTGGCGGCGGCGAGATCAATCCCACACCCGGAGTCGAGTGCCGTGTGCGAGCAATGTTCTCATCCACCTTGTGGCCGGGAAGCTGACCGCCTTCGCCCGGCTTGGCGCCCTGGGCGATCTTGATCTGCAACTCGTCCGCATTCACCATGTAGTTGGTGGTGACGCCGAACCGGCCGGAGGCAACCTGTTTGATCGAGCTACGGCGATTCGTGCCGAAACGATCTTCGTCCTCGCCGCCTTCACCTGTATTCGAACGGCCGCCCAGCGCGTTCATCGCCATCGCGAGCGTCTCGTGCGCTTCCTTGCTGATGGAGCCGTAGGACATGGCGCCCGTGGCGAATCTCTTCACAATCTCCACTGCAGGTTCGACGTCCTCGATCGGCACGGACTTCGTCCCCTGACGGAAATTCATCAAGCCGCGCAGCGTGCAGAGTTGACGGCTCTGATTGTTGACGAGATCGGAAAACTCTCTGAACGTCGCAAAGCTCTGCTGGCGAACCGCGTGCTGCAGTTTGCTCACAGTCGAGGGATTCAGAAGGTGGAACTCGCCGCGAATGCGGTATTGATACGAGCCGCCCGTCTCGAGTTCGGTGTCCGACTCGGTGACCGGACGGAAGGCGAAATCGTGCTTCAGCTGCGCTTCGCGAGCGAGCACGTCGAGGCCGACGCCTTCGATGCGCGAGGGTGTGCCGGTAAAGTACTTCTCGACAAGCGACTTGTTCAGCCCGATCGCTTCGAAGATCTGAGCGCCTCGATAGCTCTGCAGCGTCGAGATGCCCATCTTCGAGAAGACCTTCAGAAGACCCTTATTGATCGCCTTCTTGTAGTTCTTCAGCGCTTTTTCAAACGTCACTCCTTGCGGGAAGGAGGTCCCTCTCGGCGAGATCTTCCAGCGTCTCGATCGCAAGATACGGATTGACCGCGCTCGCTCCGTATCCGATCAGCAGGCAGAAATGATGTACTTCGCGCGGCTCGCCCGATTCGATGATCAACGCGACTTGCGTGCGTGTCCCTTCACGGACGAGGTGATTATGGACAGCCGTCAGCGCAAGCAGGCTCGGAATCGGAGCGGACTCGGCATCCAGGTTGCGATCCGAAAGGATCAGCAGCGAATAGCCGGAGTTGATCGCAAATGACGCGCGCTTGCAAAGACTGTCGAGGGCGCGCTCGAGCTCCAGCCCGCCGCCGTCGACCCGATAAAGCGCGGGCAGCGTTGTCGCAAGCAAATCGCCTGTCGAAACCCGGCGCAGTTTCTCCAGATCCCAGTTGGTCAGGATCGGATGCTCCAACTTCAGCGTGTGGCAGTGCTTCGGCGTCTCGTCAAGAATGTTCCGCTCATTCCCGATGTAGCTCGTCAGCGACATCACCAGCTCTTCGCGAATCGGATCAATCGGAGGATTCGTGACCTGAGCGAATAGTTGCTTGAAGTAGTTGAACAGCGGCTGCGGCTTGTCGGACAGGCACGCCAGCGGCGTATCCGTACCCATCGAACCGATCGCTTCTTCGCCGTTGACAGCCATCGGCGTCATCAACGCGCGGATGTCTTCGTCGGTATAGCCGAAGGCGCGCTGGCGCTGGACCAGAAGTCTTAAAGTCCGTACCATGCACACGGGACGGCGCCGGCAGCTTGCCGAGATTGATCTGGTTTTCCTTCAACCATTCGCCGTATGGCTGGCGCGATGCAAGCTTCTGCTTGATCTCTTCGTCGGGAACGATACGCTTCTGCTCGAGATCGACCAGCAGCATGCGTCCGGGCTGCAGTCGGCCCTTGTACTTCACATTCTCGGGCTTGATCGGCAGAACGCCTGTTTCCGACGCCATGATCAGCACGTTGTCATTCGTAACGAGATAGCGGGCAGGGCGCAATCCGTTGCGATCGAGAGTCGCGCCGATCAACCGTCCGTCGGTAAACGCAACAGCCGCGGGACCATCCCACGGCTCCATCAGCGAGGCGTGATATTCGTAAAAGGCCTTCTTCTCAGGATGCATCGTGGAGTCCGCATCCCAAGCTTCGGGGATCAGCATCGCCATCACGTGAGGCAGTTCCCTGCCCGCCATCGTCAGCATCTGAACCGCATTATCGAGCGCGGCCGAGTCGCTGCCGTTGGGCGAAATGACGGGAAAAATCTGGTTGATGTCTTCGAAGTACGGGGACTTCAGCACCGACTGACGTGCCGACATCCAGTTGACGTTTCCGCGTACGCGTGTTGATCTCGCCGTTATGGCAGACCATGCGGAACGGGTGCGCCAGTTGCCACGTGGGGAACGTATTCGTCGAGAACCGCTGGTGCACCAGGCACATTGCGCTCATCGCATCGGGATCGGCGAGTTCTTTGTAGAACTTCGCGATCTGCGGCGCAAGCAGCAGCCCCTTGTAAATGATTGTCCGTGAAGAGAGCGACGGGATGTAGAAGAAGCTCTTGTCCTTCACCTCGGACGAGGCGCGCACTTCGTTGTCGGCCCGCTTCATCACGACATAAAGCTTGCGCTCGAACGTCTCACGATCCATCCCGGAAGGACACCGCACGAAAAACTGCTCGATATAAGGTTGGCTCGCTCGGGCAACGCGTCCGATCGCCTCGCCATTGATCGGAGTGTCACGCCAGCCAAGGACAGTCAGACCTTCTTCCGCGGAAATACGCTCGAGAATGCCCTCGCACACGAGTCGCTGCGTGTGCTCGACGGGCAGGAACACCATTCCAACGCCGTATTCGCCAACCGGAGGCAATGTGAATCCAAGCTTCGCGCATTCGCGGCGGAAAAACTTATCCGGAATCTGAATCAGGATGCCTGCGCCATCACCAGTTTCCGGATCGCAGCCGCACGCGCCTCGATGAGTGAGGTTGATAAGGATCTGAATTCCTTTGGTGATAATCTCGTGCGACGGTTCGCCGTTAATGTTGGCGATAAAGCCGATACCGCAGGCGTCTTTCTCGTTACGAGGATCGTACAGGCCCTGCTCGACAGGGAGGCCATTATGCATTACGACTTGGTCCATTGTTCCCCTCCGGGGCTTTGGAATATGGGCAGTATACCATCTGGATTACGTTAAGGCAATCTGAAATTACTCAGCCTTTACTTTAAGGAAATCTTAACGTACACTATCCAGAGTGACTCTGGAGAACCTACGCCTCTTCCGTGATATCGCTCAGACTCGAAGCCTGTCACGAGCCGCCGAAATGAATCGGATTACACCATCTGCCGCTAGCCAGCAGATCAACGAAGTCGAGCGTTCTCTAGGAGTTATATTGCTGGACCGGTCTACGAGGCCGCTGTCGTTGACAGCGGAGGGACTTGCTTTATCATGAGATGTGCCGGGACATGCTGCGAAGGAGCGATGAGTTTCACGTGTCGCTTGACGAACTGAAATCGGAAGTGGAAGGAACAGTACGGGTCGCCGCAATTTACTCCGTAGGCTTGTCTGAGATGTCGGAGCTTGAAGCGGAGTTCCATCGCGACTTCCTGCCGCGAGGCTCGAGGTCGAGTATCTGAGGCCCGAAAAGATCTACGATTACGTCGGCTCTGACCGGGTCGACCTCGGTCTGGTCAGCTATCCGGAGCCGACACGGGAAATCGCCGTACTGCCTTGGCGGCGTGAAGAGATGGTGTTAGCGATTTCGCCCACGCACCGCCTGGCCACACGAGAGCGCATCGTCCCGGAGGATCTGAACGGCGTCGATTTCATAACATTCGATAACGATCTCCCCATCGCGCGCGAGATTTCGCGCTATTTCAGGATGCACGGTGTCGAAGTCACGACAACGATGCGATTCGACAATATCCAGACCATCAAGGAAGCGGTAGTTCTCGGATCGGGAGTGAGCATCGTGCCTGCACGGATCTTAAGGCGGAACTCGCCGCGGGAAGACTTCGCGCCGTGCCGCTGTCAGAACCAGGATTGTACCGACCGCTCGGAATTGTTCATCGTAAAAAGAAGCGATTCCACCGTGCGGCGCAAGCGTTCCTCGACCTATTGCAGGAAGCGCCCGCAGGCGAAGTCGTCAGCGTCCACTAGCTTCGATCTGTCGCAAGAGTCCGAGCATCTGCTCGCCGGCAGCCGGCCGGTTTCCGTATCGAAGATCCTGGTAGAGTTCCGTAAATTCTTTCACCAGAGTCGCCGTTTGCGATGCGGGTAGCACACGCGCGAATTCGGCGGGTGTCAGCCAGCCGGGCTTCTGAATCCGCGTTTTCGAAGCAATGCCAACATCTGGAAGTAGAGAATCGCCGCATCCGATGCGCCCGCCCCGCCCTGACGGATGCGACGGCTGTGATAAAGCCGTCGCGCAGCCTCGACAAGCCGCGGACCGAGGAACCAGCCGAGTCCGGTAATCAGCAAAACCAACCCGGCGAAAGGAGCTACCCGATTGCCGGCCGCCCATGCGGTCTCAACCCCGCGGCCGATACTGGAGAGCCACTCCTCCAGAGAGAACCTGTTCCACTTGCGCGTCGACTGCTCGAAACGCGATGCAAGGTAAAGCTGGTGCTCCAAGTTATAGTCGACCACCCAGCGCTGCCACCACATCTCCATCGTGTCGAGGTAGAGGGCTAGCGTTGTCCACGGCTTCCCTTGCGGCGAGTTCGCAGGAGGTGTGGGATCAAACGTCATCCAACCATGCCCTGGAGCCCACGCTTCCACCCAGGAGTGTGCATCGGAGGATCGCAGTACGTGCCAGCCGGTGATAGGGTTATATACGCCGCTCTGGAAACCGGTGGCTACCCGGCTCGGAATATGAACGGCACGGAGCATCACCGCCATCGCGGAGGCAAAATATTCGCAATGGCCTTGCCTTCGCTCAAAGAGGAAATTTGCCAGCGGTCCGGCACCTCGTTGTCCAGCAGATCTGTCGTATAGCTGAAGTTCGTGCGCAGATATCGTTCGAAGACCCGCGCGCGATCAGGGGTCGTGCCACCCGGATCGAGTTGCCGGGCTAGTTGAATGATCCTCCGGTCGATGTCAGGCAGCAGAAGTAGCTCATTGGCGACATCGGCCGGAAGCGGAGGCGCCATGGTCGGCTTCGTTTCGGATGCGGGCCGGAAGCTTTCCGCGAAGTATTGGGACGACGCGCCAAGTCCCAGACCGGTACGATACGAATTCTGCGGTGTCCGAAAGAGAAATGGCAGCTTTATGTGGATGAACTCCGGTGTACCCGCGAAGAAGAGCGCGTCGGCCTCCACAGCGTCGATGCGGACGAAATATTTGAGCCTGGTCCCGTCTTCCCGCCGCCGCTGGTCGTCGTCCGCAAGCAGCGCGGACCCATTCTCAATCCGAATCGTCTGATTCTTCCCCGCAGGGTTATACCAGCGCCGGCCGTCGAATTGGCTTAATGCTCCGCCGCGCCATTTCAGTGGGATAGCCTGGACGCGCCCTCGATGCGGACATGCAGCATGGGTGTCGAACTCTGCTGAATCTTGCCGAGTTGCCCCAACGAGATCTCGTTCGCGAACCCTGTAATGTGGTACCGCTCGGGAACGAAAGAGCGAAACGCCGCTCGCGCTGTCCGGGGTAGCAGGATGAACAGACCGGATGTCATCAACACGATGCCGACCGTAATCACGCCCGTCAGAGCGGCCAGCCGCCCGTGGAAGTTTACCTTCGGCATCGCGATCCGGCCGCCTTGCTGGCTCGAACGGCGGATCTCGGAACAGCAAAACGTAGCGACACCGAAAACGACGAACGTCGTCAGAAAGACAAAGAATGTAATGTTCGACGAGAGCAGAGTGGCCGCAACCAGTTCCAGGAACGCGAGCAGCTTTACGAAAAAGAAATCGCGATTGCTTCGCGCCGATAGCGCTCGGACTAGGGCCAGGAAGCAGATCAGATGTACCGTGGCGGGGATGAACTCGCGTGAGAGATAAATCGTGTCGATCGGATAAAAGCCGATGTAGGCCAGCGTCAACGCATTCGCAATCGGGGTGGTAAGGCCCCATTCCGGGCATTTCCCGAACACCGCAACCGCCCTCACCAGAAGCCCGAGTGACGTCAACACAATGGTTACGACGTCCAGGTACCCGGAAAATGCGAGCGCGAGAAAACCGCTGCCGAGCAGTCCCAGCAAGGAAACCTGGAAGAACTGCTCAACAGCTTCGCCGGCGGGTTGAGCGGGCTTTCGAATAGCCCGCTCGTGTTGCGAACCCATGTCTACATGGTATCTGGCTTTAGTTAGCGAGCAACTGAGGCTGCATCACCGGGACCGGAGGGGGAGGCGGCGGATTGAACTTCACCGAAACCAGCTTCGACACGCCCGGCTCCTGCATCGTCACGCCGTAGAGCGCCTGCGCCGATTCCATCGTCCGCTTGGCGTGCGTGATCACGATGAACTGCGTCTGCGCCGACATCTCCTTCAGCAGTCGCGTGAGACGATCGATGTTGGCCTCGTCCAGCGGCGCATCCACCTCGTCCAGGATGCAGAACGGGCTCGGCTGATAGCGGAAGATCGCCATCAGCAGCGCCATCGCGGTCAGCGCCTTCTCGCCGCCCGAGAGCAGCGGCGACGTTCTGCAGCTTCTTGCCCGGAGGCGAAGCGACGATGTCGATGCCGGACTCGGTCAGGTTCGCCTCGTCGGTCAGCCGCATCTCGCCGATGCCGCCGCCGAACAGCGTCTTGAACATCTCGCGGAAGTTCTCGTTGATCGCTTCGAAGGCTTCGCCGAAGCGCTGCCGCGACTCGGTGTCGATTTCCTGGATCGCCTTCTCGGTGTCGCGGATCGAATCGAGCAGGTCCTGCCGCTGCGCGTTCAGGAAGTCATAGCGCTGCTGCGCCTCCTGGTACTCTTCGAGCGCCTGCGGATTCACCGGGCCCAGCGCTTCGATGCGCTTCGCGGACCTCCTGGTACTGTTGCTCGGCTTCGGCCAGCGCCTGCCTCGTCGAGCACGGTCTCGTCGCTGCCGCGAGTTCCTCGAGCGCGAGTTCAGCTCCTTGCGGCTGGTCTCGTCGAGATACTTGAGTTCGGCCTGCTTCTTCACCAGTTCGAGTTCGATCTGCGACCGCTTTTCCTGCGCAGTCCTGCACTCGCGCGCGCAGAGCCTTCAGCGATCTCATCGCCGCGGCCAGCGCGGCGCGCATGCCTCCGGCTCCTGCGGCCGCCAGCTCGTTGACGCAGCGCATCGGCTCAGCGATCTCTTCGGCCAACTCGGCGGCGCGCTGGTCGAGTTCGATGTTGTCGGCCAGCAGGCGCGCGCGCTCCTCGCCCAGCCGCTCCATTTCCCGCGCGAGTCTCCTTCCGCCGGCTGCTCGATCTCGCGGATCTGGTGTTTCGAGCCGCGGCCGATGCGCGTCGTTCTCGCGCGTGCCGTTCTTCGATGCCGGCCAATTCGACGCGCAGCGCCGAGTGCTCTTCGCCGATCGTGCGCGCCTCGTGCTGCAGCTCTTCGAGCTTCTGCCGCGTCGGCTCGAGAGCTTGTTCCTGCTCGAGCCGAGCCTGTTCCTTCTCCGCGACCAGCGCCTCGGTTCTGTTCACGTTGCTCGCGCGACCGCTCGCGTCTCCTGCATCAAGCCGCTCCAATTCCGAGGCGAGCCACCGAGAGCCGCGAGTTCGCGCGCGCAGACTCTTCGTCGAGCTTGCGCAGCTCATGATCGAGCGAGCGCGTCCTTCTCCTGCGTCTGCTGCTGCGCGCGCAGGTGTTCCAGCTCTTCGGCCAGCCGCGGCGATCTCCTGCTCCAGATCTTCGAGCAGCCGCGGTATCTGGTCGAGTTCGCTCTGCTTCGCCTGCAGCTGACACCGTCAGTTCGCGCAGTTCGCGCTTCAGCGCCAGCGGACCGCTGCCCGTTTCTTCCCGCCGCTGACCGCGTGGCCGTGATAGCAGATGCCGTCGGGAAGCAGGAAGTAGAGATCCGGATACTGCAAGGCCAGCCGCTGCGCGGCCGCACGATCCTCGGCGAGGAAGCAGCGCGCGAGGCGCGGCAGCAGATCCGCGGCGCGGTCGTCGAGTCCGTTGGTCAGGCGCAGGACATCGCTGAGCCTCGCCGACGATGCCGGTCTCCGGGCCGACGCCGTGCTCCGGCATGCTGGCCAGTGCTCGTCGCGTGCTCCTCGGGATGGACCAGAAAGGTAGCCCGGCCATCGATGTCGGCGCGCATGAGGTCGATGCCCGCGCTCGGCCTGCTCCCAATCCTTGACCACCACGTATTCGAGTTCTTCGTGCAGGAACTCTTCCGTGGCCTTTTCGTACTGCCGGGTCCACCTCGACGAAGTCGGCCAGCACGCCGATCGGGCTTGAAATCCGGCGGCTTGGCCCTTCTCGACGGCGGTGAACAGTCGCTTTACGGATTCGGTCGTGTAGGCGCGGTGCGAAAGGATCTCGTCGAGCGAATCCCGCCGTGCCTTCAGCCGCGAAGTCTCGCCGCGGAGCTCTTCCAGCTTGCGCGCGCGAGCTCTGTCGCCGCGCCTTGCGCGTTCGCCAGCTCCTCCTCGACGTGTGTCGGCGCTCGTCGAGCGGACTCGAGCTCCATCTGCCGTGCCGAGCGCTTCGCGACAGCTCCGCTTTCGACGCTGTCGAGGCGCTCGAGGTCGCTGCCGCGGACGTCTTCGTCGCGCGTCGATGCGCGCGATGTCGCGTTCGATCCCGACCAGGTATTGGTCGATCTGCGCGAGCTGGTTCTTCAGCGTGGACGATTCACCGAGCAGCCGCAGAACTGCTGGCGGGCCTTCGATGCCGCGCTCGCGCTCCGCGCAGCTTGCCCTGCAGCGCGTCGCGCTCTTCGTCTCTTGGCGCGAGCGCGCTGCCTGCGACTGATCCGTCTTCGCGCTCGAGTTCTGCCAGTGTTCGGCGATGCTGCGTCGAGTTCGCAGCTGCTGCGCTCGAAGCGCTTTCGAGCTCCTGCGTTTCGGTCTCCCTGCGGTCGAGCCGTTGCTCGATCGCACCGATCTGCTTGGCCTGCGATTCCAGTCGGCCGCGGGTGCGCTCCAGCTTCGACGTTCAGCTCCGCCAGCTGCTGCCGCGCTTCGGTGAGCTCGGCTTCGGTCGCGTAGCATGCTCTTGCAGCTGCGCGTGCTCCTGCTCCTGCTCCGCCACCTGCGCGGTGAGCTTCTGGAAGTCGCCGGTCGCCAGATTCAGGTCGAGCGCTGTCTTGGCGGCCTCGCGCTCCAGCATCGGAAGCGGCCGCGAGAGCGCCACGCGCAGTGCGCCACCAGTTCCGTCTTGCAGCTCGCCGTAACGCTTGGCCTTTGAGGCCTGGCGCTTCAGCGAGTTCACCTGGCGGCTAACTTCTTCCAGGATGTCGAAGACGCGCGTCAGATTCTGTTTCGGCGCATTCGAGCTTGGCTTCGGCCAGACGCTTCCTGCGTTTTGAACCTGCGTGATTCCGGCCGCCTCTTCGATGACCGCGCGGCGGTCCTGCGGCTTGGTGCAAAGGATCTGGCCGATGCGGCCCTGCTCGATGATGGCGTAGCTCTCCGGGACCAAGGCCGGTGCCCATGAAGATGTCCTGAATGTCGCGGAGCCGGGCGGCTTGCCGTTGATCAGGTACTCGCTCTCACCGGAACGAAAGAGGCGGCGCGTAATGGTGATCTCGTCGGCTTTGTTGGCGTGCCGCCGGCTTGTCCGTTGGTGCCGTGTCCTTGGCCGTTCGCTCGGTAATACTCGGTTGCACCGCGGGGTCCACCAGCGTCAGGGTGACCGAGGCCATGCCGAGCGGCTTGCGCTCACGGGTTCCGGCGAAGATCACGTCTTCCATCCGGCTGCCGCGCAGACTCTTGGCGGACTGCTCGCCGAGAACCCAACTGATGGCGTCGCTGAGGTTGGACTTGCCGCAGCCGTTGGGTCCGACAACGGCGGCGATGCCCGCGCCGTGGAACCGCATCTCCGAGCGGTCGCAGAAGGACTTGAACCCTTGAATTTCGACGCGTTTGAGTTTGAGCAATGGTGCTCCCCTTTCCGGTAAACACGACTTTTCTCGCGGGCGTCGATAGACGACCCGCGTCTCGGGGGATGCAACCCATACTAAACCGAAAATTGGCCGATGTAAAGCAGGGCACCGCGAAGTTTTGATCAGGAGTTGAAGATGACCACAATACGTTGTGGTCCTCCTCCAATCGTCAGGTCAGGGGTATCAGCGTGAGTTTCCGGAACTCGACGGCGCCGTGATCGCCTTGCACGATGATGGGTCCGGGCTTCCCTTCGTCCGGATCGATTCCGATCGCAGTCAGCCCGTCGATTTCTTTGTTGTTTATGATGTTCACCCCGTTCAGCACGATCGTGACGCGGTTCTCAACGAGTGTAATATCGAAGTCTGCCATTCATTCGCCGGCTTGCTGGCGTTCTGGGTCGGAACGATGCGGCTGTAAAGCGCTTCGTTGCCGTGGCTGTTCGGCGGCTGTCCAAAATCCTCCAGAATCTGGACTTCGTAGCGGCCCCGCAATCCGATGCCGCTGTTGCTTTTCGGTCCAACGCGGTACTCGGCGTGGAGCTTGAAATTCCAGAACTTCTGCTCCGTTACAAGGTCAACCGCAGCGGGAACGTTGGCTGTGATGCCGTCCTTCACAGTCCATTCGATCTTGCGCTCGGGACGCAGCGGATGCCAGCCCGCCAGATCTTTTCCATTGAAAAGCTCGATCGGTTTACCTTCCTTTAGCTTCTTCGCATCAACGCTCTTAAACTTCGGCGCGCGCACACCCGTCCAGGTAAGCTTCTTTGGGCTGCCTTCAACTTCATGAGTGCCTTCGAGTTTGCCGTCCACTAATTTGGCGCGCAGGTGGGTAACGGTAGGCTTGCCGCCCTTCGAGCGGAAAACCAGATGCAGTTCGCCGTTCTGAATCGTTGCCTCGTCGAACTTGTTCAAATCGCCGGCATAGGCGCTGATGAAAGATCCCGTAGGGTTACCCGTCTCAGCGTTCATCACCTCCAGCCACCAGGCGCGACGGCGTTCGTTGTCCGGAACGGTAATGTCCCAGCGTCAGTTCAAATCCTTGTCGGCTGCCGCAAGCGAGACCGAAAGATATGTGCACAGAATCAGTATTCGGACCACGCCCCAATGTAACATTGGTCAGTTCAAGAGAAAAGACACACTGTTAGGAACTCTGGCGTCTACATAAATAGGAGCTGGAGGTGGATCTGTTTCGAAAATTTGCTTGCTGGACGGCCGACGCTTGCGGTTCACCCGGCGCGTTCGTTCTAGGCGTTACAGTCGTGGGAATATGGGTCATCACAGGACCGTTCTTCCACTGGTCGGACACCTGGCAACTCGTCATCAACACCGGGACTACGATCGTCACGTTCCTGATGGTCTTCCTCATCCAAAACACGCAGAACCGCGATTCGAAGGCGATGCAGTTGAAGTTGGATGAGCTGATTCGCGCTGTTAGCAAGGCTCGCAACGACCTTGTGGATGTTGAGAACTCAGACGATGACAAGATGGAGCAACTTCGGCAGGAGTTCGCCGCCATGCGCCAGAAACTCGACAAATCGCACCCTCACCTTCAGGCCGCCAGCGACAAGTAGACTCACGCGCGCGCCGCACCTCTGCGACGCTAAGGTATGCATGAGATTCTCCGTCGCCTACCCAGGGACAGTTATGTCCTCGATCTGGGGTGCGCAACAGGAAGCTTCGACGAGAATGCAACGCGGGCAAAGTGCGTGCGGCTCGACCGTGATACGCCCGTTCAGCGGCACACAAGCGCCCTGATCGTTCAGGCCGACGCCGCGAAGCTCCCGTTCCGGCCGGGGGTCTTTCAAGCGATAATTTCCAACCACAGTCTGGAACACTTTGACGATCTCGATGGAGCATTGCGCGATATGGGCCGCGTTATCGATCCGCGAGCCGGCAGTTTGTATATCGCCGTACCTGACGCCTCAACGATTACCGACCGGCTTTATCGTTGGCTTGGCCGAGGGGGAGGACACGTTAACGCGTTCACTTCAGCCGCGGACCTCGCCCGAATCATCGAACGCGCGACGGGTCTATCTTATGTTGGGACACGAACCCTGTGCTCATCGTTGTCCTTCCTCAATCGCCGGACAGCGGTACGGCCCTTGCCGCGCAGATTGCTACTTCTAGGCGGAGGACACCCGTGGTCGCTCCTCGCATACACGTGGATATCGAGGAGGCTCGATCGACTTTTCCATTTGCGGACCAGCGTTTATGGATGGGCTCTCTACTTCGGTACGATTGCTGAACTGGTTGACACACGAACATCAGTCAATGTCTGCGTTCTGTGCGGCTCAGGCACATCTTCGGTAGAGTTGGCGACCGGATCGCTTGTCGGGTCGCGATGGGGTTTTTCCATCTATCGGTGCCCGCATTGCGGGACGACAAACTCTTTTATCGAAGACTTCGAGCTAGCTTAGTTCGCGGCCGTGTCCTGGAGCCATCGATCTCTGTCAACATCAAAGATGTGATCACAACGAAACTCGCCGGGCCACCCATTTCGCGGAGCAAGTGAAGCATGCGGACTCATATTTCAATCGGGCTGCTGCTCATCGCGTTGGGGGTCGTTTTTCTCTTCACTGGACGTATCGAACAGAAACCGGATCTCGATCCGCAGGCCGTCGTGGCTCAAGTCCGGCGACTGAATCAACTCTCGACGGTCAGGTACACCGTTCAAAAAGTGATCGGGATCAAAGAGCAGAAGCAACCTATCGGCGAAGAATCGATTCTCCTGGTCATGCAGGCGCGTGTCGAAGCGGGAATCGATCTGGCGAGCCTTCGAGAACAAGATATCTTCCGGCGCCCGATGGCGCCCTCGTCTTGCGACTACCCGCCGCCAGAATCCTGAATGTCGCCGTTGACGAAAAGGAGACCAAAGTCTGGGACCGTGTGAAAACGTGGTGGACGCCGTGGGTTCCTTACAGCATCGATCTCGAGCAGCGGGCGAGAGTAGAAGGGTTGGAATCGGTAAAGAAAGCGGCTCTTGACATGGGCATTCTCAAGGATGCCGAGCAGAATGCCGAGTCATCGATTCGAGGTTTGCTTGGGCTGGCCGGAGTAACATCAGTGGTCATCATTCCAGGCAGCGCCACATAGCGATTCCAGAAACGGCCACCACCGCGCTAGGATAGAGACAAGGTTGCTATGGGTCGCATATTCTTCCTCTCCGCGATGGCGTTCCTGGCGTACAAGTACATCGCACGCTCGAACAAGCAGCATCAGCCGCTGGATGCCGCCGACAAGGAAGTTGAATTCCTGCCCCCCGCGCCACCTTCGACCACAACGGGACAGCCGGAGACATCTGTTGCTGCCGAGCCCGAACCGAAGCTGGTAACTGCCGGATCACGGGCCGTGGAGCCTGAACCCCACCGCTAAGGGGAGCCGAAGCAGCCTCGTTATACTGTAAGTTGGACCTCGAAAAGACGTTACTGCGCAAGGTCGGAGAAGCTGTCACCCGTTTCAAGATGATTCGGCACGGCGACCGCGTCGCTGTCGGCCTTTCGGGCGGCAAGGATTCAGTCACACTTTTGGAAGCGCTCTGCCTGCTGCAGAAGCGAGCGCCCATCGATTTCACTGTTTGCGCGTTTACCGTAGAGCAAGGCAAGTTTCTACGTCCCATTGCGCCGTTCGGTGAGTACTTGAAGCAGCGCGGGATCGATTGGCTGTACAAGCATGATGCCCCGTCCCTCCGGCTGATCGATGAGCAGCCCGACCATGGCTGTGATGTGTGCAGCCGGTTTCGTAGGCGAGCTGTCTATGAGATTGCCAAAGAACTCAGAGCGAATGTCATCGCGTTTGGTCACACCGCCGATGATTTTTGTGAAGCGCTCCTTAGAAACGCGATGTTTACGGGTCGTCTCAGCGCTTTACCGCCTGTGACGTACTCACGGCAAAAGGATTACCGTCTTATCCGTCCTCTGGTCTTCGTTTCCGAGGACATTACGAGTCAATATGCGGGATCTCTCGGCGCGCCGGTGATTCCGTGTGGTTGTTCACAGAAAACAGGGACAGTTCGACGATCTCTGCGTGATATCTTTGCGGACCTGGAGCGGGAGTATCCATTTATAAAGGAGAACCTGCTCTCGGCGATGGGAAACATTCAGCCGGAACGACTGCTGGACCTTCGCTACCTGGATGCGGACAACGCGCCTCCGGAACTTAGCGAGCTGTTTCCGGTGTTAACCGAATCGTAACCAGTTGTGTATTGACCTGTCGCACGGGCGTTGAGAAGATAAAAGTCCACACTGTGCCTTTCCTTATGTTTGAATCGGCCGAGGTGTTATGAAGTTCCTTCCTCGTGAAGAGAAGTTCTTTGCTCTGTTTTTGGATCAGGTGCGGTATATCAGCGAAGCAGCCATTCTGCTTGAGCAGGGTGTCGAAGCAGGCAACGCTCACCTCGCGAAGGCGGCGGAGCAGATCGCCGTCCTGGAGCGCAAAGCTGACGAAGTCATCCATGACGTCTTTCGTCGGCTGAATCAGACATTCATCACTCCGCTCGATCCCGAAGACATTCATTCCTTGTCCACACATTTGGATGACGTTATCGACTCGATCGAAGAAGCGGCGCACAGAATCGTTATTTATGACATCGAGCCGATCCCCCCTGTGGTGATCGAGGTTTGTCATAACATCGTCGCCTCCTCCAAGAGCTTGCAGGCTGCGTTCGAGTCACTCAACTCAAACACCAAAATCATTGACCACTGCATCGAGATCAATCGCATCGAGGATGTCACTGACGAAATAGTCCGCAAGGCGGTCCGCGAGTTGTTCGCGAACGAAAAAGATCCCATCCGCATCATGAAGCTGAAAGAGATCTACGAACTTCTGGAACAGGCGACTGACTACTGCGAAGACGTCGCCGACGCGCTTCAGAATGTGGTCGTAAAGAATAGCTAATCTCACCCGGCATGGACGCGACTCTACTCCTCGTCGTAGTCATCATCGCGGTTGCGCTCGCATTTGATTACATTAACGGCTTTCATGACGCGGCGAATTCTATAGCCACCATCGTTGCAACGCGCGTTCTCTCGCCCGGACAGGCCGTAGTCTGGGCCGCGTTTTTCAACTTCATAGCCGCATTCGGATTCGGCACGCATGTGGCGAAAACAGTAGTTAAGGGCGTCAATATGGACGTTGTTACGCCATACGTGATTCTGGCCGGGCTCATCGGCGCGATTGCGTGGGACCTGATTACCTGGTACTTCGGACTGCCCACCAGTTCGTCCCACGCGCTGCTGGGTGGATACGCGGGAGCAGGCATGGCGAAGGTGGCCATCTCTCGGGGCCTGACGCATAGCTTCGATGCTCTTAATCCTGAAGCCTGGATTCCGACACTCGTGTTCATCCTGATCGCGCCGCTGCTGGGCATGCTGCTGGCGTATATCTTGATGATCGCCATCTACTGGATCTTCAGGAATTCATCACCAAGCCGCATGGACGTCTACTTTCGAAAACTACAGCTTGTATCAGCAGCGATTTTCAGCTTTGCGCACGGTACGAACGATGCGCAGAAGACCATGGGCATCATCACCGGAGTCTTATTCACGACCGGTATGATTACTGCGCTCGATGTTCCGATTTGGGTGATATTCGCGGCTCATGCTGCCATCGGATTAGGCACACTCAGCGGAGGTTGGCGAATCGTCAAGACGATGGGCGGACGGCTTACGCGACTCAAACCACGCGGCGGATTTGCGGCAGAGACCGCGGCGGCCATCTCCATCCTTTTCTCGAGCGAACTGGGGATGCCGGTATCTACGACTCACGTAATTGCGGGAGCGATCGCTGGCGTTGGCTCCATTCAAAGAATGAAGGCCGTTCGATGGGGACTGGCTACGACGATTGTGTGGGCTTGGGTGCTGACAATTCCAGCATCGGCGCTGGTGGGCGCGCTTTCTCTGCTGGTTCTCAGGCTCTTCACGGCTAACGTCTAGGATGGGAACGGGCGTTCATCGCGAACGCCCGCGCCGATCAAATGCTTACTTGACCGGCGTCAATTCCCTGCTCGCGATAATCCGGTCGATCATGCCATATTCGAGCGCCTGCTCCGGCATCATGATGTAGTCGCGATCCACGTCGCGAGCCACACGGTCGATCGGTTGACCCGTAGCATCCGCCAGAATTCCGTTAAGCGTCTCGCGCATGCGCAAAATTTCTTTCGCGTAGATGTCGATGTCTGCCGCCTGTCCGGCCAGACCGCTCATGGAGGGCTGGTGGATCAGAATACGCGAGTGCGGGAGGCTGTAGCGCTTGCCTTTGGTCCCAGCGGCAAGCAACACAGCGGCCATCGACGCCGCCTGGCCCACACAGTACGTGGCGATGTCCGGCTCAACCAGATTCATCGTGTCGAGAATCGCGAGGCCCGCCGTAATCGACCCACCCGGCGAATTGATATACAAATTGATATCTTTCTCCGGGTCCTCGGCTGCCAGGAACAGCATCTGCGCGATGATAAGGTTCGCCACGTTATCATCCACTGGCGTGCCGAGAAAAATAATATTTTCCTTCAGCAGGCGGGAGTAAATATCGAACGCGCGTTCACCACGCGACGTTTGTTCCACCACCATCGGGACCAGCATGTGGTTATTCTCTTCCTCCAAAATCAATCATATCGGACCGTGTGAACCTAACCGACGTTTCACAGCTTTATCCCGATCTTAAACATCTACACCGGGCCGCAAAGAAACCCGATCGGCGCGCATTGACAGCTTGGATCGCGGTCTGAGATCGCTCGTTATACCCGGGACTCACGCGATAGAATGCGATATCATGCAAATTGTCTGGCGCATGTTTGGATCGCTGTCGCGTGCATCGCCGCGGCCAGCCTT
Organism: Bryobacteraceae bacterium; assembly: GCA_963825845.1. Taxonomy (GTDB): domain Bacteria; phylum Acidobacteriota; class Terriglobia; order Bryobacterales; family Bryobacteraceae; genus DASQDN01. Next base: position 40,422 of record CAWGVL010000057.1, read on the forward strand.
GGCGTGATCGCAACCGAACGGGGCGAGCCTGTGAACAGCATGTGGCTCGTCTTGGCCGCTGCAGGATCATACGCTGTCGGCTACCGCTTCTATGCCCGTTTCATTGCAGCCAAGGTAATGGCGCTGGATGACAAGCGCGCCACGCCCGCCGAACGCTTGCGCAACGGCCACGATTTCGAACCGACGAACAAATGGATCGTCTTCGGTCATCACTTCGCCGCGATTGCCGGGCCGGGGCCGCTAGTGGGCCCCACGCTCGCCGCTCAGTTCGGCTATTTGCCGGGAACCCTGTGGATCATCATCGGCGCGGTGGTCGGCGGCGCCGTACAGGATTTCGTCATTCTGTTTTGCTCGATGCGGCGCGACGGCAAGTCGCTCGGCCAGATGGCCCGCGAGGAGATCGGCAAGGTCGGCGGATTCACGGCCCTGATCACCGTGCTGCTGATCATGATCATTCTGCTGGCCGTGATCGCGCTGGTTGTCGTAAACGCATTGAAGGACAGCCCCTGGGGAACGTTTACGATTGCCGCGACGATGCCTATTGCGATTTTCATGGGCCTGTACTTACGATACTGGCGGCCCGGCAAGGTACTGGAGTGCTCGGTCATCGGCTTCGGCCTCGTGATGCTTAGCATCTTCGGCGGCGAGTGGGTGTCGCATTCGCCATCGCTTGCGCCGGTATTTACGCTCTCCGGTGTCACGCTGGCGGTCGCCATCATCATCTACGGGTTCCTGGCAAGTGCACTGCCGGTGTGGCTGTTGCTTGCGCCTCGCGATTACCTGAGTACATTCGTAAAGCTTGGCGTCGTCATTCTGCTCGCCGTCGGCATTCTCTTCGTCCGGCCCGATCTGCAACTGCCGCCCCTCACGCGTTTCGTCGATGGCACGGGTCCGATCTTTGCGGGCAAAATCTTTCCGTTCTGCTTCATCACCATCGCCTGCGGCGCGATCTCCGGGTTTCACGCGCTGATCTCGTCCGGCACGACGCCGAAGATGATTGCCCGCGAGTGGCATGCTTGGCCGATCGGCTACGGATCGATGGCGCTCGAAAGCTTTGTCGCAATCATGGCGTTGATCGCGGCTTGCGCTTTGCAGCCTGGGGTATTCTTCGCGGTGAACTCGCCGGCCGGGGCAGTCGGCGCGACTCCCGATGCCGCGATCGCGACAATCACCAGTTGGGGATATCCGGTCAGCGTGCCGGAGATGCAGGCGCTGGCGGAGGAAGTCGGCGAGAAGATCGTTGTTTTATCGGACAGGCGGCGCGCCCTCGCTGGCGCTCGGCATGGCGCACATCTTTGCTTCAAGCGGCGGCGGCCGCGCGATCCTTGGCTTCTGGTATCACTTCGCGATCATGTTCGAGGCGTTGTTCATTCTGACGATCATCGATGCCGGGACCCGGGTTGGCCGATTCATGCTGCAGGACCTGCTCGGGCATGTGTACCGCCTCTCGGCCGCACAAGCTGGATGCCGGGTGTCATATTCACCAGTGCGGTGATCGTGCTCGCGTGGGGATACTTCCTGTACCAGGGGGTAATCGATCCGCTGGGAGGCATCAACTCGCTATGGCCGCTTGTTCGGAATAGCGAATCAACTCCTGGCCTCGATCGCGCTGTGTGTTGCGACCACTATCCTCATCAAAATGCATCGCGCGAAATACATGTGGATCACAGTGCGGACCGCTGATCTGGCTGCTGATCGTGACGTTCAGCGCGTCGTATGAAAAAATCTTTTCCGATCAACCGCGCATCGGATTCCTCGCGCAGGCCGGCCAGCTGCAGGATGCGCTGAATGCCGGTAAGGTCGCCGCCGACCAGATCGCCGCGACTCAGACCCAGATCTTCAACGCGAGACTCGATGCGGTCGTCTGCGGAATCTTCATCGTACTCGTGGCGCTGATATTGATCGATTCGATCCGCGTCTGGGCGGGAGTCCTTCGCGGCACCAGAACAGCGACGGTGACCGAAAGCCCGTTCATACCTACCCAACTGCGTCCGGAGGAGGTATGAGAAACTTTTTCCGGCTGCTGCTGGGACTTCTCCGCGAAATCGGCGACGAGAACGCGTACGCCCGCCACTTGAAAGCGCACGGCCGGGAACACTCCGCCGCTGAGTGGCGCCGTTTCAGCGAAGAGCGTTTCGAGGCAAGTACTCGCGGGCCAAGTGCTGTTGAGCGAAACCCCTCATCTGATATAGTCCTTCGTCAGTGACCCGAAGGACATTCTTTCCGCCGGCAGCGATCGCGCACACACTCGCCTCCGCGCGACTGCGCAAGCCAAACCGCTCAAACTCAAAATCACGGCCATGAAGACCTTCGTCGTCAACGTCGGCGGATCCAACTGGGCGTTCTGCAAGATCTACACGGACCAGGGACTCGTCGGGCTCGGTGAAGGCTCCATTACCAGCAAGGAAGCGACACTCGTCGCCGCTATCATGGAGCACGAGCGCTTCCTCATCGGCCAGGATCCCACCGAGATCGAACTTCTGTGGCAAGGCATGTTCCGTCATCCCCGATGGCGCGGCGGCCCGATCCTGAACAGCGCAATCAGCGCCATCGAAATCGCCTTGTGGGACATTCTCGGACAAGCGCTCGGCGTCCCGATCTACAAGCTGCTCGGCGGAGCCGCACGCGAGCGCATCCGGCTGTATAAAGAGTCGGCTCCACACCCGAGGCGTTTCTGAAAGCGAAGTCCGAAGGCTACACGGCTGCCAAGTCGGGTTCATCGCCATCGAGAAGGACCTCGTCCGACCCGCGCATGCGACTCGCGAAGGCGCCCGAGCAGTCGAGGCGGTCCGCAAAGCCGTCGGAGACGACTTCGATATCTGCCATCGACGCGCACGGGCGTCTAACCACGACCATGGCAGTCGATTTCTGCACTCGGATCGAAGATCTCAGGCCGATGTTCGTCGAAGAAGCGACACAGCTTGAAGACGTCGACGAACTGGCGTATCTACGATCCAAGACCAAAGTCCCGCTCGCGACGGGAGAGCGATCTTTCACGAAGTACGGCTTCAGCGAATTCTGCACCCGGCATCTCGTCGACTACATTCAGCCGGACGTCTGTCATGCCGGAGGCATCCTCGAACTGAAGAAAATCGGATCCATGGCGGAGACCTTCGAATCGAGATGGCGCCGCATAATCCGCAAAGCCTCGTCAGCACCCTCGCATCCATCCATGTCGACGCCACCACTCCCAGCGTCGACCATTCAGGAATACGCTCCCGAGAAGCCCGCCTGGGTTGAGGACCTGTTCGAAGGCACGGCCTTGCGAGTCAACAACGGATTCGCCGAGCTGCCCGAAAAGCCGGGGCTCGGATGCACACTCAATGAGAAGGTCGCCGCGGCGCATCCCTACAAGCCTGTGACCCGGCCGCACTATGTATTCTCCGATGGCGCCGTGGCCGATCAGTAAAGCGGAGCGCTGCTGGTCTGGTTTCGCGCAGCCGCAGTCGCGAGTTCGTCGCAGCGATTGTTATCCGCGTGGCTGGCGTGCCCCTTCGTCCAGGACCAAACGGTCTTGTGCCGCGCGTTCTGCCGGTCCAGTTCTTCCCACAAATCCTGGTTCAACACAGGTTTCTTCTCCGACGTTCGCCACCCGTTCCGCTTCCAGTTCGCGATCCATTTCTGGATGCCGTTCTTCATGTATTGCGAATCGGTCACGATTTCGACTTCGCAGCCTTCTCGAAGCGCGCTCAGCCCTTTGACCGCTGCCGTCAATTCCATCCGGTTGTTGGTGGTCTTCGGCTCCGATCCGTACATCTCTTTCTTAAGGTCCCCGTAGCGAAGAATGCAGGCCCACCCGCCGGGCCCCGGATTGCCGATGCAGGCTCCGTCTGTGATTAACTGGACTTTCTTCAAGCGACCGCGGCCTCCAGCTCATAGCTGAAGAATGCATCGACGCAGTCCAGCACTTCCTGCGTTTCCTTCGTTTGATAAATCGCAGTCCGCAGCTTGGACCCGTTGCGGATCCCATGCGTAAAGTAAGTGGCGAATTGTTTCATTTTGCCGATCGCGTCGGGTTCGCCGCGCTCCACCAGCAGATTGTAGTAGAGACGCATGAGATCGTAGCGCTCGCGGTCCGAGGGAATCCGATAGCTGCCCGTCTGCAGATATTCCTGGATTTGCGCGAAGATCCAAGGGTTCGATGAAGCCGCGCGGCCGATCATCACTGCGTCGCACCCGGTTTGCTCGATCATGCGCATTGCGTCTTCGGGCGTCAGGATGTCACCATTGCCGATCACCGGAATCTTGACCGCAGCTTTGGCGCCAGCAATCCGAGTCCAGTCCGCCTTTCCGCTATAGCCCTGTTCGCGAGTTCTCGGGTGCAGTGCTACAGCCTGCAGCCCGCAATTTTCCGCAAGTTGTGCCATCTGCACGAAGACAAGCTCTTGGTCATTCCACCCCGCGCGGAACTTACACGTTAGCGGGATCGTGATCGCTTTCCGCACCGATGTCAGAATCGATTCCACCAGCGGCAGGTCGCGGAGCAGACCCGAGCCGCCATTGCACTTCACGACCTTATTCACCGGGCAACCGAAATTGATATCGACGATATCGAATCCCATGTCCTGGCAGATGCTTGCGGCCTCAGACAGGACCTCGGGATCGGAACCGAATAATTGGGCGGAGATCGGCCGCTCGCATTCTTCGAACGCGAGATAGCGCATCGCAAACGTCGGACGCCGCGCGCCCTTCGACTTGACGATCCCATGGGAACTGGTGAATTCCGTCATCATCAGCCCGCACCCACCCTGATTCCGGATAAGGCGTCGAAACACCGTATCCGTCACTCCGGCCATGGGCGCAAGCACGGTTGCCGGTGCGATCCGCACGTGTCCAACCGAGTATTCCTCAGGAAACTCCGCCATTTCTTCATTATCCGATAGCGTCGGTCGCAACCGCCTTCTCCTGGTATACGTTAAAGATAACGGAGGGCGCGGTATGAAACCGGTATTGACTTTTGCTCTTGGAGCGCTTCTGGCGTCAGCGATCGCGGTTTTCGTTGTAAATCGCAAGCCCGCCGAACCCACTGTAGCGTCCATCGCGACCACCGCAGCGCCCGCCGAGAGCCCGGTCGTGGCCGAGCCTGAACCGGCTCCGGTCCACGAAGCCCCCATCGCCTCAGCCCCCAAGAACAATGGCGGGTTCTCATCTGCGCGACCAGAGCGGCGGCCGTCGCGGCCGACCAGCTCTTCGTCGACAATCACTTCCACGGCCACGGCGCCGGCCCCACGACCATCCAGCACGACGACGCAGTCGCCCGATACTTCGTCTTCCAGTTCAGCACCCCAATCGACCACCTCAACAACCGCGCAAGTCGGTGGCCCGCCGCAGACCACTTTGTCGATGCCGCCTCCGCCGGATTCCTCGCGAGCAGTCGATTCGACGCCCGCTCCGCCGCCTCGCGTGCCAAAGACGGTCACGATTCCTGCGGGAACGCTTCTTAGCGTCCGAATCGACGACCGGCTTTCCACAGATACTGTCCACACGGGCGACAGCTTCCGTGCCACCCTCGATCAGCCTCTCGTCATCGATGGCGCGGTCGTTGCAGAACGTGGCGCCCGAATCGAAGGTCGTGTAACAGAATCCGATCGAGGCGGAAAAGTTAGCGGTCTTGCGACCTTGGCACTCGAACTTGTCCGGTTGAATACCTCCGATGGCCAGCGTGTCCGCGTGCAAACGGAAGGTTTTACCAAGACAGCCGAGAAAAGTACGAAGAAGGATGCGGCGAAAGTCGGGATTGGCGCGGGCTTGGGCGCAGCGATCGGCGCCATCGCCGGCGGCGGCAAGGGTGCAGCTATCGGCGCTGGAGTTGGCGGAGCCGCGGGAACGGGCGCAGTGCTGACTTCCCGGGGCCAAGCGGCCGAAGTTCCTCCGGAAACTCGAATGGCGTTTCGATTGCGCGAACCAGTTACGCTAACCGAAAAGTTTAACTAAATCTCACAATAGGTACCTTTTCCTCGAGAACTGCACGCCTTTTAGAGTCCGGACAGGTACCCATTTACATTTCCTATCCGCGACCGGGCACTTCTTATCTAGTCGGGAAAAGCTCTGAACGTGCATCAGGTAGAAATTACCTGTTTCGTGTCCTTGTCAACACTCCACGAACCAGAAATCAGTAACTTACAAGTTGGAAGTCAGCTTGCTTAAAGTTTTCTGTGAAAAACATTCAAGGCTCAAGGAAGAAGGGTTGCTCCTCTTTACAAAACCCACTGCGGTAACCGTCCAACCATTAACTACTTCAATAAACAACCCCTGAACCCCCTCCCAACCTCTTCCTTGAGCCCCAGAATTTAGAATTCTGGGGCTTGTAGTTTTTACACACCTTATCAGCAAGCAAAAAATGAATCTGCTTTTTACTTGAGTGATCAGGAAGCAACTTCCTTCTTTGTGGCGCCTGTTGCTACTTGGCGTAGAACATACGGCAGGATCCCGCCGTTCCGGTAATATTCCAATTCCTGCGGAGTATCGATTCGAACAATCACCTCAAACGTCTTCTCGGATCCGTCGTCGACTTTCGCACGCACCGTCGCATGCTTTCCCCGCGCAATGGCATCACTGACGTTTTCGACCGAATACGTCTCATTCCCGGTAAGACCCAGTGACTCGCGAGTCTGTCCCGAGACAAACTGTAATGGAAGCACTCCCATGCCGACCAGGTTTGACCGGTGGATCCGCTCAAAGCTCTCCGCAATCACAGCTCGCACGCCCAGCAGAAGAACGCCCTTCGCCGCCCAGTCGCGCGAAGACCCGGACCCATACTCCTTTCCGGCGATGATCATCAGCGGCACACCTTCGGCCGCGTACTTCACGGAAGCGTCGTAGATGAACATCTTCTCGCCGCTCGGAATGTGCGTCGTCCATCCGCCTTCGGTACCTGGAGCAAGTTGATTCCGCAGCCGGATATTTGCAAGCGTGCCCCGTACCATAACCTCATGATTGCCGCGGCGCGCGCCGTAGGAATTGAAGTCCGCCGGCTTCACGCCTTGTTCGATGAGGTAGCTTGCCCGCCGGGGTATCCACCGGAATCGATCCCGCCGGAGAGATATGATCCGTCGTCACCGAGTCGCCAAGCATCGCGAGCAGGCGCATCGACGTCAAATCCTGCGATCGGCCCGCTGGGGTCGACCATCGCGTCGAAGTACGGCGGTCTCTTGATGTAAGTCGACGTATCATCCCATGCGAAGATCTCCCCTCCAACCGACTTCAGGCTGCTCCAGTTCTGGTCGCCCTGGAATACTTCCGAGTATTGCTTCTGGAACATCTCGCCGCGCACTGCGCCTTCACGACCGCATTCACTTCATCCTGAGTCGGCCAGATATCCTTCAGGAAAATCTTTTTACCTTTGTCGTCCGTTCCTAATGGTTCCTTAACCAGATCGATATCGATCGTCCGGCGATCGCGTAAGCGACGACCAGCGGAGGCGAAGCGAGATAATTCGCGCGCACGAGGGAATTGATACGTCCTTCGAAATTGCGATTCCCGCTCAGAACAGACGCCACGACGAGCTTATTCGATTGAACCGCCTCTGCCACCGGCTCAGGAAGCGGTCCGCTGTTCCCGATACAAGTCGTACAACCGAATCCGACCAGGTGGAAGCCCAGTTTCTCCATATAGGGAACCAAGCCCGCGTCCTGGTAATAGTCCATGACAACTTTGGACCCCGGCGCGAGACTCGTTTTCACGTGAGGCTGAACGGTCAGTCCGCTTTCAACGGCCTTCTTCGCAACCAGACCCGCCGCAAGCATCACGGAGGGATTGGATGTATTCGTGCAACTCGTGATGGCCGCGATGACGACAGATCCGTCTTGCACCTCGGCGGCTTTCCCGTTCATGTTGACGACCGTCTTACGAGGCACTTCACCCAAGCCCGTGAGGAAGTTCTTCTTCACATCTTTCAGGTCGATGCGGTCTTGTGGGCGTTTCGGACCGGCGAGGGAAGGCGTAACTTTCGATAGATCCAACTCGAGCGTGTCGTTATACACAGGGTCGGCGCACGTAGGGGTCAGAAAGATTCCCTGCTCCTTCGCGTACGCCTCGACCAGCGCGATCAGGTCCGGCGGCCGGTTTGTCACGCGCAAATACTCGAGCGTCTGGTCATCGATCGGGAAGAACCCAATCGTGGCGCCGTATTCCGGAGCCATATTCGCGATCGTCGCGCGATCCGCCAGACTCAATGCGCTCACGCCTTGGCCGTAGAACTCGACGAAACGTCCGACGACGCCCTTGGCGCGAAGCATCTGCGTTACGGTCAGCACGAGATCCGTCGCAGTCGCCCCTTCCGCGAGCTTCCCTTTCAACTTGAAACCCACAACCGAAGGCAACAGCATCGAGATCGGCTGACCCAGCATGCACGCCTCTGCCTCGATGCCCCCGACGCCCCAACCCACGACTCCAAGACCATTGATCATCGTGGTGTGCGAGTCGGTTCCCATCACGGTGTCCGGATAAACCTGAGCACCAGAAGCGGTCTTCTTCGTGAACACGACCGGGGCCAAATATTCAAGATTGACCTGGTGGACAATGCCGGTATCGGGAGGCACGACCCGGAAGTTATTGAACGCCGATTGCGCCCATTGAGCAGCGCGTAGCGTTCTTTATTGCGCTGAAACTCGAGCAGCGCATTGATGCCGAAAGCCTCACTCGATCCGTAACTATCCACCTGCACCGAGTGATCGATCACCAGGTCCGCGGGAATAAGCGGATTTGCAAGTGTCGGGTCGGCTCCCATCGCGCGCAGCGCGTCCCGCATCGCCGCAAGATCGCAAACAGCGGGGACGCCCGTGAAATCCTGCAGCAGCACACGCGCGGGCCGGAACTGGATCTCACGGGCCTTCGCGGACGGATCCCATTTGGCGACATACTCGATATCGCCGGTCGCACCGTGCGATCGTCCTCGAACCGAAGCAGGTTCTCCAGCAGGATACGAATTGAAACGGGAATATTCGCTGTGTTCGCAACGCCTGCCTTATCCAGCGCCTCCAGACGATACATCTGAAAACTCTGGTCTTTGACCTTGAGGGTGGATGCGGCTCCGAAGCTGTTTCTCATAAACTTCATCGTAACGCAGTGGTTCTGTACGAACTCGCTGCTCATCGCAGAACTCAGAACATTCCTTATGAAGCGGGTGACAGCTTGACGGATAGCGTGCAGGCTCGCCGAGGAAGTCGACTCGGAGTCTTATACAATTCTAGGCATGTCTCCCCGCCCTGGTTCTGGCATACAGATCCGCGGCCCGCTCCCCGACACGTATAAAGAAATCCTTACCGACGAGGCCCTCCAGCTACTGGCTGACCTCCACCGGAAGTTCGATGGTCGCCGCCGTGAACTCCTCGCCCGGCGCGTGGAACGCCAAAGAGAGATCGATGCCGGCAAGCTTCCGGACTTTCTACCGGAAACGGCCAACATCCGCAATGCTGAATGGACGGTGGCTCCGATCCCGGCCGACCTGCAGGACCGCCGGACCGAGATCACTGGTCCCGTCGATCGGAAGATGATCATCAACGCCCTCAATGCGGAGCCAGCGTCTTCATGGCCGACTTCGAGGACGCCAACTCCCCGACATGGGCCAACTGCATCGAAGGCCAGCGCAACCTCCGGGACGCGATCAATAAGACGATCACGCTTCGAGCAGCCCGGCGGCAAGGAATACAAGCTCAATGACGAAGACGCCGTCCTGCTGGTGCGGCCGCGAGGCTGGCACCTGACCGAGAAGCACGTCCTTGTCGACGGCGAGCCGCATCTCAGCGTCCCTGTTCGATTTCGGGCTCTACTTCTTCCACAACGCGAAGCAACTTGGCTGAACGGCTCGGGCCCGTACTTCTATCTGCCGAAGTTGGAGAGTCACCTCGAAGCCCGGCTTTGGAACGACGTTTTCAATTTCACTCAGGACGCGTCGGTGTCCCGCGCGGCACCATTCGCGCGACAGTGCTCATCGAAACCATCTTCGGCGCCTTCGAGATGGACGAGATCCTATACGAACTGCGCGATCACTCCGCCGGCCTGAACTGCGGCCGTTGGGATTACATCTTCAGCTTCATCAAGAAATTCCGTGACCGGCCGGACTTCCTCATGCCGGACCGTGCCACGGTCACGATGGAAGGCACTTCCTCGACTCGTATGTCGCCTGCTGATCCAGACCTGCCATCGCCGCGGCATCCACGCGATGGGTGGCATGTCAGCCCACATTCCCGTCAAGAGCGACCCGGAGTTGAACGAACGCGCGCTCGAAAAAGTCCGCCAGGACAAGCTGCGCGAAGTAAAGGCTGGACACGACGGCACATGGGTGGCGCATCCCGGACTCGTGCCGGTGGCAAAGCAAGTCTTTGACGAGCACATGCCGGCGCCCAATCAGATCAGCAACAAACGTCGGATGTCAATGTAAGCGCCGACGATCTTCTGCGCGTGCCGCGAAGGCCCGATCACCGAACAGGGCCTGCGCCTAAACATCGACGTCGGCATCCAGTACATCGCCGCCTGGCTGAATGGAAATGGCTGCGTCCCCATCTACAACCTGATGGAAGACGCGGCGACCGCTGAGATCTCCCGTACCCAGGTATGGCAGTGGATGCGTCATCGCGCCAGGCTCGACGATGGGCGCGAGATCACACCCGATCTCGTCCACAGCGTCATTGCGGAGGAAACCGCAAAGCTCGCCATCCAAGCCAAAAGTGCAGGAGGCGTCAAGCTCTTTGCGAAGGTAGCGACAGCCCCCGACTTCCCGGATTTCCTCACGCTTTCCGCCTACGAACAACTGGACTGACGTCTTATCGGCGCGCTCTCGTCATCGGCGGCCCTCGGTTTCGCTGCCGATGAACAGAGATCCAGAGTACAGCGTCTAACCGGGCGAGCTACTCACAATGCATCGCCAAATCGACATTACGGTCCCGTCCGAGCACACCGACCCTCTCCTTGAGCGGTTGAAAGGCATGAAAGGCATCATCGCCTTGTCCGTCAGCCGTAGCGCAAGCATAAAACCTCCCGGCGACGTCGTGCAGATCCAGGCGCTGAACCGCGGCTGCGATGAAGTGATGCGCGCTGTAGCTACCCTGTCGAAAAGCACTCACGTCATAGCCTCCACGTCCGACCTGGCGAGCATCACGGATAACCAGGAGCAGGAAGCAATCGAGAACGATACTGACAACGAACTGTGGGAAGAGGTCGAGACGGGATTACGGCAGAGCACGCATGTCACCTACAATTACGGACTTCTGATGGGACTCGGCGGTGTGGTCTCGGCGGCGGGTCTTGCAACGCAGGATATAGAAATGGGAATCGCGTTTGTATCGGCATCGATTATCGCGCCTGGCTTCGAGCCGCTCGCAAAGATCCTGATGGGGGTCGTACTGAAAAGTAAAGCCGTAGCCAAGCGGGCGTTATGGTCATTCCTTGCCGGCTATGGCGTGCTGCTTGCCGCCGCTGCCATCACATTTGCCGTTCTCAGAATGACGGGCGTCGTGATTGCGTCAGAAGTAGCTGTGAACACCGAACTGAACGCAGTGATGAGCAACGCGGCGCCTCAGAACATCATCTCCTTCTGCGGTGCTCTCGCGGGAATGATCATGCTCACGTCTCACCGGGAAGAAACGATAGCAGGAGCTATCATGGCTCTCGAACTGATTCCAGCGGCGGCCTTGATCGCAGCCGGTCTAGTGAGCTTTCACTGGGATCTCTTCTGGCTCGGCGCGATAAGGTTCGCCATCGATATCGTGTTCGTGCTCGGGATAGCCGCGGCATTCATCTGGATAAAGCAGCGAGCCGTCCACAAGCGCCGCGCAATGATCTGAAGCAAGGAGAGGACGCGTCCGGCAGCGAGGCGCGCCCACCCCGTGCCAGTCGCGTCCCCGACTCCATCTAGAATGTAAAGCGCAACTGGAATCCATCCGGCGATTGTTCGCATTCGCGACCGCCGCCGAATCCACCCGCTGTCTGCGTCGACTGTCCGAACAATGCGGACGACAAGTTCCCGATCGGAAGCCCGAGATTCGTCGTATTCAGCAAGTTCCGTGCCTGAACGGACACCGTCATATTGAACCGCTGCTCGGTCCCGCCGCTATCGCCCATCATGCCGCCGCGCATTCCGCCGCCGAATCCGCCGCCGCGCATTCCGCCACCACCGCGAGATCCCCCGCCAAATCCGCCGCCGCGAGATCCCCCCCCGCTATCGCCGCCCCCACCCATTCCGGCGGGACGGTTGTTCGTACGGACGCCGCCGAATCCGAACGTACGGCTGACACGGAGATTGACCGTAACCGCCCCAGGACCGTCGCCGTAGTTGCGGGGAATGATAATGTCGTTCGGACCGGGCGTCGGATTAAACCATCCGAATCGTGTCTCAATCGCGCCAGGCTGCCCCGGCTGCGCGAACGCAGGGCGGTCCGCGAACACTGAGTCATCGTTCAGATCTCGGCCAAGCGTGATATTAAAGGGGCGTCCCCGAGTTGGCAATGATGAATGGATTCAACCGAACTCCCCAAGCGGCGCGAATGATGTTGCCACCCAGAACGAAGCGATGACGGATATCATTGAACGCCCGGCCATACTCCGTACGATAGTCGAACGGGTCTGCCGGAAACGTGGTCACGCCATCGGTATCGCTGTTCGCTTTGTTCAAGACGTAATACGCGAACAACGTTAGTTTGCGGCTGAACCTGTTGTTGTAGTTGAACATCAACTGGTTCTGGCTCATTCTGCCGGTCGACTCGTACTGATAAAGATTGCCGTTCACTGTCTCCAGTCCACCGATATTCACAGTGCGCAGCAAATGCAGTGCGCGAGTATTCGTATAGGTGGCTGTGATCGTTGAGTTCCACGGAAGCTGCCGCTCGAGACTGACCGCGCTCTGCATCATGTACGGCGCTCGAATCGTGGGATCCAGCCGGTACACTGTTTGGGCGCCGGAGGTGCCGCTCAGTTGTGAAAACGGCGGGATCACGCTAAAGAAATCGGGATTTGGAATGATCAGCTGCTGCTGATTCACACCATTGAACCGCGTAGCGTCAAGCGTGAGATCCGAATCGATGCGGTCATAGAACATACCGAACCCGCCGCGAATCACCGTCTTTCCGGTCCGGCCGCCGCGAGTGCCCGGCGCCCACGCGATCCCGATACGCGGAGCAAGATTCGACCAGTCGCTGATGTTGTTCTGCATCTCATACCGAATGCCCAGACTAATCGTTAGATTAGGACGCAATCGCCAATCATCCTGGGCAAAGATACCGGCATCCCATTGCCGCACTCCGGCCAATGGATTACCCGCTGCAATCGTAAACTGCGTCGGCCCGCCGCCGAGCGCGCGGATCTCTGCCATCGTAAGGCCCTGCTGCAGCCCGATCAGCGTTTGCCGGTATTGCTCGATCGACACGATGCCTGCCGCTGCATTGCCGGCGAACGTAAAGGTGCCCCCGAAGTTGCGGGGCGACGACTCGTCATAAGTCACCTGCCGCATGCGTCCGCCGAATTTGAACGCATGAGTGCCATGCGCGATCGATGTCACGTTATGCAATTCCCATCGGTCTTCATTGGACCAGTTGTTCCCTACCTGCGCGCCGCCGCCATTGAACGCGCCTAACACACTGATCGCCGGCTGTGTACCGTCGCCAACCTTTCCGCTGTCCCGCTTGATGAACTGCAACCGTGTCTCGTTGATCGACTTCGCGTTCAGAACCGCGGTCTCGGTGAGCTGCAACGTATGTTCGGTCGAGTCGGCCGTGATTCCGCGCGAAGGCAGCGTAAGATCGCCGATACCCGAATTCAAGTTGGATAACCGGAAGTAGTTATAGCGGCGCAACAAGAGTGTTATTCGGGTTGATGGCGAAATCGATTCTGGGAGAAATGCTCGTCCGTGTGCTCGGCGTCAGGTACGCCTGCTGCAGTTGCAGAATGTTGAAGCCTGGATCGAGAATTGTCGCGTTAACGATCGCGTTGTCATCGATCATTCGGCGATCCGCGCCGATGAAGAAGGAGCTCCGCTTACTCAAAGGTCCGCCGAAGTTCATATCGAACAGCTTCCATTGGTAGTTCGGTTTATTTTGAGAGAACGGGTTCCTCGAATTCAAGGCGTCATCGCTAAAACTGAATCTCGCCTCCCCGTGATAGCGGTCGGATCCCGGCTTTGTAAAGATCTCGATTCGCCCGAATCCCAGACGGTCGAACTCGGCTGAAAACGGATTCTGGTTGATACGGACTTCTCGAATTGACTCCTTGGGAGGCAGCCGCGCACTTGAGAATCCATCGATGAAGATCTGGCCACCGTTTGGCCCGGCCGCAGGTCCAGCCAGCGCCTGTAAGTCCGACGCGAGTTGGTCGGGGTCGTCGGACAACGCTTCCAGATCCTCGCCGCGTAATACAATCGCGCCGGCGTTAGCGCTAGGATCCGTGCTCACCACAGCTTGGTTCTCTCCTTCCACCGTGATCTTCTGTGTCTCCAGCGCGACGACGAGAGAAGCATCCGCGGTCACAGTCGAACCCGCTGCGACCTCCACCGCCTTTTCCAAGGGAGAGAATCCCGGAAGAGCGATCCGGACAGTGTACTTGCCCGGCCGTACCCCGGTAAATTTGTACACGCCCGTTGCGTCCGTCTGCGCTTCGCGCGCATTTCCCCTCGGTGGCACAAGCTTCACAGCGGTCGCGGGAATGATAGCTCCGGTCTCATCAGTGACAGTTCCCTGCACTGTGCCGGATTGCTGCGCATAACAAAGTTGCGCAAGTGAAAAAATCAGCGCAGCCAATAGCAGATGAAATAACCGCTTCATAAAAATCTCTTCAGGGCGCAATGTTGACATCGAGGCTCCACGGGCCGCTTAAACGCCGATCTGAGGGCGGACCTGTGAGAAGCGGTTCCACCCCCGCCAGAACTGCGATAGCGGTCGCCGTCGAAGCATCGGATCCTGTCGTGCTTGCAACGATCAGCGCGTCGCCAGGCTTGAGTTCAGATAGGTTCAGCGCTGGCATCCGCTCGAGCATCTGACCGAGGTCTCGAGAACTGCCCGGACCGCCAAAGCCTCTGCCTCCAGGACCCCCACCAGTGCCCCCACCAGGGCCGCCTGGACCGCGAACCGCAGATGTTGCCGCGGCTTGCCCCTCACCGCCTGGACCTGGAGCGCCGGCGGTCGGTGCATGCGTGCGGCTCGCGATCATTTGGGCCATCATCGGAGGCATACGCCGTGCCGTAGAATCGCTGTTGACCTTCACAAGCACGGGCCTCTTCGTTTCGAGATCGGTTAACTTGATCTCACCGGCCGTCGCGTCAACGGAAATGACGGTACCCGCGAAATTACGGAAACTGCCCGATACGACAACTTCAGCGGTCACGCCATCCCCGCTCTTATCCCCGAGAACCCGCGCCTGGTCGCCGACTTTCAGTTCGGAAATTGAACTCGGCTTCGCATCGCTGAACTTCACTGAATCTGGGGCGTACCGGCGAAAGATAGTTTTCGGCGTGGTGACTACATTGACGGTGTGCCCGGCTCCCGTCGTCAGGGTGATCTTGTCATCGCTTACGGCAGCGATCCTTCCGGCGCTGCCGCGCTTTTGCCACTCGGCATGGTCTGCGGCATGCTTCTGCTCCAGATCCGATTTGCTGATCACAACGATCTGGTTCGCTCGCACGAGGACCCGGTCTCCGGATTTCACGTCCGCGAACGTGATTGCCGTCGCTTTCGCCAAACTCGTTTCCCCCGGCGGTATGCGCACGACTTTTGTCTCTGCGGTAACGGCGACGTTCACGGTTGCACCGGAGTCTGCCTTTACGGTGATTTGATCAGCCGTCTTGGAGGTAACCTCGCCGATTATCCGCGTTTGGGCATAGCTCACGCCGATAAAACACACTAAGGCTAAAATGTTTCGCATATTTTCCCAAGAGCGGCCTCGTGAACTCCGGAAGTTCACGAGGCCTGTTGCTAAATGTAAGGCGGTGGTTGTGCTGCGAAAGGTAACTGGCGAGTTTGTAAAACAGTGTAAACGTCAGTCTTTCAGGTCGGCGACAAATCGATTCCACCCGTTCTCAATTTTGTCGGCAGTACGATCCAAGCCGTCCTTGAACTTCTCCCAGTTATCGTCTGTGGCGTTCTTTAGTTGCTCCCAGTTGGCGCGAGCTTCTTTCCTCTCATCTTCCAATTCCGCCATCTTCTCGTTGTACTCTTGCCGGGCCTTTGCGTTCATCTTGCGGCCCTTCGCTTTCACCCGCTCTTCTTCCATCTCGCGATCGATCTTGTCGAGGCGGGCCTGCATTTTCTCCTGGTACTCACGGCGCTTCTCGTTCGCGTCCCGGCCTGCTTCAGCTGTCCGGGCCCGCGTCTCTTCAGCGGTTTCGCGCGTCTCCCGGCGAACTTCGGCGCGATCGGATCGAGTACATCCCACCAATCCGAGCCCAAGCGCGAAAACAACAAGGCAGTTTTTCATGTAGCGGTCTCTCCTCGGAGGTTTGATGCCTTCTCCGATTAGCTGTTTCAAGCCGGCGATAGTAACCGTGACTCTGACAAACACTTGCGCCAGAGACGTCCTACGTAGGAAATATAGACCTGCGTAGGAAGGAGAACCAGATGCATCTTGGCGCCGAAGCGATGGTTGTAGCTACAGTTCTATCGTTTGGCTTGGCTATCGCTGGCCGCGAAGTGTACGACTTTTTTCAATGGAAACGGAATTTGCGGCAGTTGATGGCAAACTCCAAAAATAACGACCTACATATATGACGGCGCTTCAATCCCGAGTACCTGCAAAGTACGATTGAGTTGCGCGCCGAAGTACCACGTCATCCACAGCAGAAATGTCCGCTTCTCCGGATCTTCCTCGGCGAGTACAGGGTAATCGTGATAAAAGGTGTTGAACGCCTGCGCAAGTTGAAACGCATACCGTGCAACGTGCGACGGCTCGCCGGACGAAACCGCCCGCTCGATTGCGACGCCTGCGCGGGAAGCCGCCAGGAGAAGCTGCCAGAAGTCTTCTGACCCGAGCTGCCGCTTCATCGATTCCTCAGTCAAAACCATGCGGAAGTCCGGAAGCGTGCCGCCGCGTTCTTCGAGTTTTCTGAGAATGTTCCGCGCACGAACAGCGGCGTATTGTACGTACGGACCCGTTTCACCTTCGAAACTCAGCGCTTCCCCGAAATCGAAAGCGATAACGGAGTTTCGCGTGAACTTCAGCATGAAATAGCGAAGCGCGCCGACAGCGATCTGCGTAGCCACGCGTCTGCGCTCTTCCACCGTCGGCTTCAGGATGCCGCGAATCGACCTCTTCCAGCGCCTTCGCAACCAGTGTGTCGATCAAGTCATCCGCCTTGACGCCTAAGCCCTTGCGGCCCGAGACTTCAACGTAAGAGCGCCGCTTGTCGTCATCTGACAAGTCGATCCCGAGTTCGACACATGTCGCCGGTGTCAGCGCCACCATCTCATACGAGAAATGAACAGAGTTCTCTGCCTGCTCATTGAACCCGAGCGCGCGCAATCCAGCCTCGACAACGTCCTGCAGATAGGACTGCCGTGAATCGATCACGTTGTACACGCGCCGTCCCTTGCCGAAGGACGGCGTTTTCTCGCCCGAATCGTGGTCCGTCGTAACATAGAGCGGCTGCCCGTCCGGATACTCTGTCAGCTTGCGATAAAAGAAGTCCTTGCCCAGAAGCCCGAACTTCCACAGTTGATACGCGATGTCTTTACCGACATACGTTACGGTACCGTTTGAACGCACGATCACCTTGGAATCATCTTCTTCGGTTGCCGACTCGGAGAACGCGGTAGCCGGCATCACCCAGCACCCTTTGTTCTTGCCCTCGCTCTCGAAGTAGATTGCCTTCCGTTCTTTCAACAGCTCAAAGGCGGTGGCCCAGAACTTCAGATGCAGGATCTCGCTTTCCCTCGGCAGCACATCATACCGGATGCCCAGCCGCAGCATCGTCGCCAGGTGCGCTTGAACGATCGCGTCCGCGACTATGTGACCCAACTCGGCCTGCGCGCCCTCGCCGGCCTCGATCGCATGTAGTGTCTCGGCCCGCCACTTCAGAGCGTCAGCATTGTCCTTGTAATACGAACTGATGCGCGCATACAGATCCCAGCAGTGATAATCGAATCGGTCCGCTGCGATTAATGCGCGGACCTCTTCCATCCCGGCCTTCTCCAGGTAATGAAACCCGACGACCACATCGGCCACTTGCACGCCAGTGTTGTCGATATAGTTCTGTACTTCGACATTGCGGCCCGCCGATCGAAGCATCCGAACAAAGGTGTCGCCTAAAACGGCATTCCGTAGATGCCCGATATGTGCGGCCTTGTTGGGATTGATGTTCGTGTGCTCGACGATGATCTTCTCGCTCGAGCTGGCCGCGGACACAGCATCTCTGCCGGTCAGCACCGCAAAACCGTAAGTCCCACGATCGAGCCGGATGTTCAAATACCCATTGCCGGCAACTTCCAGCGACTCCACGCCGGGCATACCCGCGAGATCGTCTGCCAACTCGGCTGCAATCTGCTTGGGAGCGCGCTTTAACTGCTTCGCAAGCTGAAATGCGACCGGAACCGCGAGTTCGCCGAAGGACGCCTGCTTCGGCTGCTCCAGCGTGACTGCAACGTCTACTCCGTACCGAGCTTGAATGTGATTGGAAACAGTCTCGAGGATCTGCTTTTCGAGTATGTGGAACAAAACACAAGTATATCGAAGCGCTTTATCGAGGCTGCCACGACGGCGTGAAGCCCTGTTGGGTCCGGGCGCGCCTGCCCTTGAATACGTCGAATCCGATGTCACCGCCTGCAGTCATCAGGACCAGCGGGTCCAGGAACATGCCGCGCATCAGGCTTGCTCCCTGGATGTCAACGACGCGCAACCCGTAAGCCTTCAACCTGAATAGCCGCCGGGCGACGAATACGACTTCATCGCGGTTGACGAACAGATATCCGGTGGAGTTCTTCAACCCCGGCACTGTCCGCGTAGCCGCGCAGTAGATACCCATGGATCCGGCATGCTCGGCCTTCGCCGCATACGCCTTGGGAGCAGGCTGGAACGGAAGTTCCTCCAATGCGCGTCGCAGTGTGCCCTCGACGGTATCCGGCAAAAACGCCGAAACGGGCGCGGGTCCGCTTCCGAACGCCTTGGACACTAAACCACGCAGCGCCGTCCACGACACATGCAGCAGGCGAAAGATCTTCGGCGATAGCCACGTGAAGAAAATCAGAAACACGCCGACAATCGCGAGCGCGGCCACCGGATGCTCGAACGCAATCCACAGCCCGGCAGGCACCGCCAGATCTTCCGCGATACTCAAGCCGAAATTCGAGAGCGGCTCTGGACTGTGGTTCGCGACCAGGCGAGTCGCCGCCTTCGATGTGT
Source organism: Bryobacteraceae bacterium (assembly GCA_963825845.1). Lineage (GTDB taxonomy): Bacteria > Acidobacteriota > Terriglobia > Bryobacterales > Bryobacteraceae > DASQDN01. Next base: position 59,736 of record CAWGVL010000057.1, read on the forward strand.
GGCCCGTGAACGCAATGCCGCCGCACAGCAAGGCGATCAGCATCTTCGTCGTAGGATCGAAGGAGCCCAATGCGGTAGCTCCCAAAGCTGCCGCTCCAATCGGTCGGATAAAGGTGTGGATGGAATCCCACAGGCTATCGAGCCACGGGATTTTGTCCGCCAGGAACTCAATCGCGCAAGCACGCCCGAAAGCGCGAGAATTGGAGTCTCTGCCAGAACGTCGAGACTCGAGAAGGATGAACTCAGGTGAAACCAGCCCATCCGAATGGCGAGCCCGAGTGTGAACACGGTCGCATATAGCCGGATGCCTGCCAGCAAACCCAGCCCCATCGCCGACCCGAGCATCTGCACCGTATCCATATGTCCTGAGAGTAGACGCAAGGAGGCGTCCGGATGTTCCTTTTAGCGCTCTTTCTGTTCGCCGGCCAGCAGGAGATCCTGCGCGAGTTTCAGGAGTTTCTGTCGATCCCGAATGTCGCCTCCGATACCGCGAACATCCGCCGGAATGCCGACTGGCTCACCCGGGCCTTCCAGCGTCGCGGCCTTCGAACCCGACTGCTCGAACAGCCGGGATCTCCTCCCGCCGTCTTCGCCGAACTTGCCTCTCCGAATGCCCGCCGCACGGTCATGTTCTACGCGCATTACGACGGCCAGCCGGTCGATCCTGGCGAGTGGAAGACGCCGCCATTCGCGCCCGCACTGCAAGGCGATCGTCTCTACGCCCGCGGAGCCTCCGACGACAAAGGTCCCATCATCGCCATGCTCGCCGCGCTCGATCGGCTCAAAGGAACGCCGTCTGACGTCAATCTCAAATTCTTCTTCGAAGGCGAGGAGGAGGCAAGTTCTCCCGGACTGCAGAAGATCATCGCATCGAACAAAGAACTCCTCGGGGCCGACGTATGGTTCATCTGCGACGGCCCTGTACACGCCTCCCGCAAGCAGCAGTTGTACTTCGGCGTCCGCGGCGTCGCAGGTCTCGATCTCACCGTCTATGGCGCCAACCGGGAACTCCACAGCGGCCACTATGGAAACTGGTCGCCCAATCCCGCGATGATGCTGGCTCAACTTCTGGCCTCCATGAAGGACGACAGCGGCCGGGTACTCGTCGACGGCTTCTATGACGGCGTCGAGCCGCTTGGCGCCGCTCGAAAAACAAGCCTTGTCCGAAGCGCCGGTCACCGACGACGATCTGAAACGGGAACTCGCTCTCACCCGCACCGAAGGCGGCGGCAGGAAACTGATCGAACTCATCAACGAACCCTCGCTCAATATCCGCGGATTTTCGAGCGCTGCATCCGGCAAACAGGCGCGAAACGTGGTCCCGTCCACCGCGACGGCATCCATCGACATCCGGCTGGTGAAAGGGATCACGCCCGAAGGACAGTTCCAACGCCTGGTTCAACATGTCCGCAAGCAAGGCTATTACGTCACCGACCGTGAACCCGATACCGACATGCGCCGCACTCACGCGAAGATCGCCCGCATGGTCTTCAATGGCGGCTACAACAGCGCACGCACGCCTATGGATATTCCGATCTCCCGGGAAGTCGTATCGCTCGTCGAGAAGGTGCGCGGACCGGTCGTAAAACTGCCGACGATGGGCGGAAGCGTACCGTTGTACGTTATCGAACAAGAGCTCAGAGTCCCCTGGATCGGCGTTCCCATAGTGAACCACGACAACAACCAGCACGCCGCAAACGAAAACATACGCCTGCAGAATCTTTGGGACGGCATCGACCTCATGGCCGCCCTCATGAGACTCTGAAAGTCAATGAGCTTCGTTACGCATCTTGAATGCAGCGTGTGCGGCAAACGTCATGAGGCGGGTGTCATACAGAACCTCTGCGACTGCGGCGGCCCCTTATTAGTCCGTTACGACCTCGACCGCGTCCGCGAGGAATGGCCGCGCGATTCAGTGGCTTGCTCCTCATCCGACATGTGGCGCTATGCGCCCGTCCTTCCCGTTGACGACGAACGCCATGTCGTGAGCATGGGCGAAGGCTGGACACCGCTTATCCGTACGCGCCGTCTCGGCAAACGGATCAACGCCGTCAATCTTTGGGTCAAAGATGAAGGCCTGAACCCGACCGGCTCGTTCAAAGCTCGTGGCCTGGCCTGCGCTATATCGATGTGCTCCCAACTCGGCGTGAAGAAGGCGGCGATTCCCTCAGCGGGCAACGCAGCCGGAGCCATGGCGGCCTATGCCGCGGCAGCGCGGATAGAGGCTCACATCTTCATGCCGCGCGATGTCCCGCAGGCCAACTACATCGAATGCAAAGCCGCCGGCGCGCACGTCACCCTCGTCGACGGACTAATTAGCGATTGCGGCCGCATTGTCGCGGAACGCAAGCAAGCCGAAGGCTGGTTTGACATCTCCACGCTGAAAGAGCCCTACCGGATTGAAGGCAAGAAAACGATGGGCTATGAAGTAGCCGAGCACTTCGAATGGGAACTGCCCGATGCGATCTTCTACCCCGCAGGTGGCGGCGTGGGACTCATCGGAATGTGGAAGGCGTTCGAGGAGATGGAGACGCTCGGATGGATCGGCAGCGCACGGCCGAAAATGATCGCCGTTCAAGCGGAAGGCTGTCAGCCCGTCGTCAAAGCATTCGAAGCCGGAGAAGACCACGTCGAGATGTTCGCCAACGCGTCCACAGTAGCCGCCGGCCTCCGCGTACCCAAGCCTCTCGGGGACCGCCTGATGCTGAAGGCCATCAAGGAAAGCGGCGGCTTCGCCATCGCGATCAGCGACCGCGAGATGCTCGACGCCGGCGCTGACCTGGCCGCCGATGAGGGCGTCTTCCCTGCTCCCGAAGGCGGCGCATGCGTAGCAGCAGCCCGCAAACTCATCGAATCCGGGTTCCTGAAATCATCCGACCGAATCGTTCTGTACAACACAGGATCGGGCTTGAAGTACCTCGAAGCCTATGCCATCCGGTTCCCCCGCCGGTTCGTCAGCGAAGCGGATAAACTCGGAGGGTTGATCACCCCGAGGTAATGATGGCAAACGAAGTATTCGATGTGTGTGTCGTGGGCAGCGGGCCGGGAGGCGGTATCTCGGCGTACGCTCTCGCCAGAGCCGGAGTCAAAGTCGCGCTCGTCGAAGGCGGAGGTCGCCTGCGGCCCGGCATCGACTACAACGCGCACGGCATGATCCACGACCAGCTCGACCGTCGCCTCAGCGCGGGCCGGACGCCGCTCTTTCGCGTCACCGACTTCTCTGATCGCAACCACTTCACCGGGGTGGGCGATCGTCCAGGCCATGGGCAACTGCGAGCCCTTGGCGGTCGGTCCCTCTGCTGGGCTGGACACGGCCTCCACTTCGGACCAATCGACTTCAAGAATGGCCGATCTCCTACGACGAGGTCGCGCCATACTATTCTCGTGCCGAGCGCTTCATGCGCGTGTATGGATTCAAAGACGGCCTGTCGAACCTGCCCGACGGTGAATTCCTCCGCGGTGTCCCTCTCCGCTGCGCCGAAAACATGCTGAAGCGTGGAGTAGAGCGCCTCAAAACCAAGGGCCGCAAAATGGAGTTCGTCGCCCAGCGCAAAGCCATGGCGACGGAACCGGTGAAAGGCGCGACGCAGTGTCACTTCTCCGGTCACTGTATGGCGGGTTGCGAGGTGGATGCCAAGTACACTTCTGCCAACACTCCGATCCCGCTCGCGCTCAAGACGGGCAAGCTCACGCTCTTCACCAACTCGACCATGACCCGAATCCTGCGCAAGGACCCGCGCCGCGTCGATGGAATCGAGTACACGAAACAGGATGGCAGCGTCGATGCGATTCGTTGTCGTGCGCTCGTGCTGTCGTGCAGCGCGGTCGAGACGGCGCGTCACATGCTCTTCAATGACATCGGCAACAGCAGCGGACAAGTCGGCCGCAATCTGACAAGCCATTTCGGTCTTAGCGTGCAGGCTATGTTCCCACAGCTTCGCGGACGCGACGCCTCAAACGACGACGGGACCGACTACTATCACTCGCTGCTCACAGGCTTGTATTGGGATGAACCGAATCCGAACTTCGAGGGCACATACCAGGTCCAGTGCGCGTCAGGAATGCATCCCATGTCGCTCGGCGTTCGCTCCGCCCCAGGCATCGGCGTCGGTCTCAAGCGCGAACTTCGCGAGCTGAACGCATGTCACGCCAACATGAACATGCAGGGATCGCTCCTCGTGTCGAGCAGGAAGTACATCGACCTGGACAGCGATCGCCGGGATAAACACGGCATTCCGCTGCCTCGCATTCATCTCCACTACGAAGACAGCGACGTCGCAATGGCGGACGACATGATCCGAACGTCGGAAGAAGTCATTCAGGCCGCCGGAGGCCGGGTTTTGAAAACTCCGGGTGAGGCGACTACGGCGAACCTCGTCATCGACTCCAATCATTGGGTAGGAACAACCCGCATGGGCAAGGACGCGAAGACCTCTGTAGTGACGACCGAAGGTCAGTGTCACGACGTGCCGAATCTCATTCATCGGTGATGCGTCGGTATTCGCCGCGTATCCGGAGAAAAATCCCACATTAAGCAACATCGCATTATCGTGGAGAATGGCGGAAAATCTCGCAAAGAAGGCGCGAGCGGAGGGTTGTCGTAATGGAGAGAAGAGACGTATTCCGGATCCTCGCGGCCGGGGCGGCCATGCCTGTCCTGCAAGCCGCTCCTTATGAGCCGCGATTCTTTTCCAAGTCCGAGTACGTGCGCTGGACGGCATCTGTGAAGCAATCATCCCGAAGGATGAAGAAGGCGGGGGCGCGCATGAGGCAGGTGTCGCCGAATACATCGATACCTACGTTTTCCACGCCCTGATCCCGAAATCAAACAGTTCTTCCGCGACGGGCTCGCGAAATTGACAGCCATACCACTGACGGGTTAGCCGCGCAGGAAAACGATCCGTTCTTCGCCCGGCTAAAAACACTGACCATCGAGGCGTTCTTCAACTCCAAAGTCGGCTACGAGTACGTCGGCTACAAGGGCAACTCCGGGCAGCTCTCTTTCCCGGGTGCGCCCACCCGGAACACAAATAGCCGGCTGGTTCTTCTCCGCGCGCGCTGACCTTCTTCCGTGCGCGAGTAGCGGTCAAAGCGGCCCGCAACTCGGCTGCCGCGGCCGGCGGCTTAACGTTGCCCATCAGGATCTCTTTATTGGTCAACTTCTTGCCATAAAGCTCCGCATTTTCATCTAAATCCTGGCGAAGCGTGGCTCCTCCAACCGACAAGCCCGCAAACAGGCCGCGTGCACGGGAGTAAGACAAGATCTCCGCCCTCATCTCGGGCGTCGGTACTCGCCTGCGCAGTACGTCCGACAGGACCTGCTGCAGCGGAAGCATCCGCATCGAGCGTGAACTTACTTTCCAAAAGCTTCTTTGCGCCGGACGCATTCATGACCAGCAGCACAATGTCGCTCTCTGACCCGCCGATTTGCCAGCCGATGCTTCCACCTTCCATACGCACAGCCGCCGGAGCGCCCCAGCCGACATGATCTTTCCGCGGCAAAGCGTGAAACCACGCCCGTATTTTCCGCCGATCCCGAGCGCAAGTTTCTTCACGCCGGGAACGATCACGATGCAATGCGCCTTGTTGAGAAGGTCCTCCGGAATGCCTTTCTCCGGCGTATTCATGATTTCCTGGAACACCGCGTCGCATCCTGAAGACGTTCTTGGGCTTTCTCCGCCGAGAGCACTGACGGAAACGCCGCAAGCAAAATCGCGCCGAGTCCGCTTACGAATCCGCACTTATTCATCTTTAGCTCCTCCAACAGTGGGACTCGCTCTACCAGGAATGTATTTCAATTAAGCTTTTCTAAGCCCATTCAGCGACTCCGAGACAGAGAAGCTGCCCGGCCTAATACGCCAGAATGCGTTCCATCTCCCGGGCCAGATCGTTCCGTCTGCGGCAGGATCGCAGCTTCCAGTTGCGGATGGTAGCCAACCCAGGTGTCCAGCGCCCCGACTCGCCGCACCGGCGCGTCCAGGCTGAGAACAATTCGTCGGCGATGCGCGCGGCGATCTCCGCGCCGTATCCCAGGAGAGGGAGTCCTCGTGCGCTACGATCACGCGGCTGGTCTTCTCCACCGAGTTCGCAATCGCCTCCCAGTCGTACGGCGCCAGCGAGCGCAGGTCGATAATCTCGATCGACGCTGCCTGGATGCCGCGCTCGACCATCTGGGCCGCGACGGCGCCTTCTGCACCAGCGCGCCGTAGGTGATCACCGTCAGGCGATCCTGCCGGGCTTGACGATCTGCGCCTTGCCGAACGGGATCGTGAAGTCCGCGCCCGGATGCGGCGAGCGGTTGTACGGCTCGCGATACAGCTTCTTGTGCTCCAGGAACAGCACCGGATCGTCCGAGCGCAGGGCGGTGCGCAGCAGCCCGCAGGCGTCCAGCGCGTTCGACGGCATCACGACGCGCAGTCCCGGGATGTGCGTGAACTCCGATTCGCCGCACTGGCTGTGATAGATCGCGCCGCCGTTCAGATACCCGCCGATCGGCACGCGCGATCACCGCCGGGCACGGAAAAGTCGCCGTTCGACCGCCAGCGCATGGTCGCCAGCTCATCGCGAATCTGCATCATCGCCGGCCAGATGTAATCGAAGAACTGGATCTCCGCGACGGGCTTGAGCCCGCGCGTCGCCATGCCGATGGCGCGGCCCGACGATCGCGGCCTCGGCCAGCGGCGTATTGAAACGCGCTCCGGGCCGAACTCCATCTGCAGTCCGGCGGTCACTTTGAACACGCCGCCCTTGCCCTTGACCTCGCGCGAGATTCGCTTCGCGGCTGCAATCCGCGACATCTTCGCCGAACACCACGATGTCGGGATTGCGCCGCATCTCCTCGCGCAGCGTGGCGTTGATCAGGTCCACCATCGTCATCGGCGCGCCATGAAACCGCGGCTCGCGGCGAACGCCGGCGGAGGTCGGGTCGACCGTGTCCGAATAGAGATGGTCGAGCGCGCATCCGGGCGCCGGCGCGTCGTCGCGCAGCGCCTGCTGCGTGGCCTCCTGCACCTCCTCGTCGATCTCGTGCGTGATGCGCTGCAGCATCGTGGCGGTCGAGAATGCCTTCTTCGATCAGCAACTTCGGGAAAGTCAGGACAGCGGGTCGCGCGTCGGCCTCGGCCTCCCGCTCGGCGGCGTCTTGTACAGCCGCTCATCGTCGGAGAGCGAATGCGAGTACGGCCGGATCACGTGCGCATGCACCAGCGCCGGGCCCGTTCCCTCGCGGCAGTGCGCGACGGCGTCGCTGCATCGCGCGGTAGGACGCGAGGAAATCCGTGCCGTCCACTTCCTGCGCGGAAGAGCCCGGGAAATCCGGACACCAGCGCCGAGATACTGCCGCCCGGCGGTCTGGCATTCGATCGGGACGGAGATGGCGTAGCCGTTGTCTTCGATCAGAACAGCAGCGGCAGCCGTTCGAGGCACGCGATATTGAGCGATCTCCCAGAATTCGCCTTCACTGGTGGCGCCGTCGCCCGGTGCAGACCAGCGTGACTTCGTCGCTGCCGGGTTCGCGTAGCTGGCGGCCTCCGCGCAGCCCGCCGCCTGCAAGAATTGCGTGCCGGTGGGCGAGGACGAGCTCACGATGTTGAACTCCGGTGTCCCCAGTGCGAGGGCATCTGGCGCCCGCCGGACGCCGGATCGTCCGCCGCGCCCACGGCCTGCTGCAGCATCTCGTGCGGCGTGACCCCGAGCGTCAGGCACAGCGCGCGGTCGCGATAATAAGGGATAGAACCAGTCGTGGCCGGGCCGCAGCGCCATGCCCGCGGCCACCTGCACCGCCTCGTGTCCCGCCCCGCTGATCTGGAAGTAGATGCGGTTCTGCCGCTTGAGGTCACCTCGCGGTCATCGAGCCGCCGCGCCATGTGCATGATGCGAAAGGCGCGAATCAGTTGCTCGCGGTCGAGTCCGACCATAGTTCCAAGGTGCGCGATATCAGTGCCGGCGGGCGTCGGCATCCTGGTTCCTCCGACGATTAGTTAGCTGAAACATCACCAGCGCTTTGTTGTGGCCCGCAACGTGCCTATGGGAAATGGAGGTGGGCAACGAATTTAACCAGAGGAGGCGCTGCAGCGGCTCGAGTCCATGCACGAGCACGTAGAGAAAGCTGAAGTACGTTAGAAACCATAAAGATAACGTCGAATGCGATTCTCCTCCCTAAAGATTGCGAGAACCCCAAAAAATTACACACAACCGAGCACATCCTCCCAGGTAAGCCTAACTTGGCCTGTTGCGACAATTGTTTGCCTCATTACCTGCACAATAGCCACAGTAGGAGTGGGTGATTTACGACGCTGCCATCATCGGCCTTGGGACGATGGGAGCTGCCCATGCCTCGAGTTCGCGCGTCGCCGGCGGAGTGTCATCGGCTGCGGACTCGTTGGCACCTCCGCACGACCGGGGCAGCCACTCCGGCGCAACAAGAGTTTCGCACAGCCTACGGCATCCTCTGATTATGTGCCTGTGGCATGTGCAGCTGCGTGTGTGTGTGTGTGTGTGTGTGTGTGTGCGCATCCCTACATGTGTATTGAGTGTGTGTGTGGTTGTTAACATTTACATAAGTCCTTCCATGTTCGCTTCACAAGCGATTTTCTTTTATGGCTTTCCGAATATTGGGAGCTGGTGTATGTGTATGTTAACCACCCGTGCAATTAGTGACCATGTGTTCCAAGGCCGATGATGGCAGCGTCGTAAATCACTCCTACTGTCGGCTATTGTGCTAAGGTGATGAACCGGTGCGCAACAGGCCAAGTTTGTTGGGAGGATGTGTGTGTGTAGTTGGTTGTGTTTTTTATGGTTTCTAACATACTTGGAGCTTCTCTACGCGCTCGTCGTGGACTCGACCGCTGCAGCGCCTCTATCAGGGTGAGTTACCATCCACGTTCCATAGGCACATTGGCGAGATATTGGCTCAAACTAATACTTGGAGGAGCCGGGGGGTCGGCCCGCCGCACTAGTCCGCGCCTTGGACAGTGCGTCAGACTGAATCACGACAACTCATCACTCGGATCGTGTCGTGTCACGGCGCATGGCCACTGGCGGTGTTTCGCCATTTTGGTGCCTGGGACCCAAAGCGATTCCAATCACACACATGGTGCCGTGTTTTTGTTGGACGGGCTCTGGCATGGTGAAACATCGATTTCCAGCAGTGGGAGCGGAGCCCGCGGACCCGGCGGTTCCAAGGGTCATTTGGTGTAGTTATCATGTCGGCTGCATTTTGTTCTCGCGGTCATTTTCCCGCTGCGTCTCGCCACGCCGGCACTTCTCCTGGTAATTAGACAAAGTGACACTCATTGCACGGCGAAGGCGCTCCGTGAGTCACCTTTGAGATGCATGAACACAGACATGTCAAACTGTAAGCTATTCATATCAGCTTGGGGCGGAACGGATTTCTAATTGTCGGTACCGTGGACTCAGACGGCGGGAGGAAGTTTTTCCGCGCTTTTGCGTTTCTTTGTAAACTCTCTATGATGAGGCTTCTTCGTTTTTTTTTTTTTTTTTTTTTTTGTTGTGCTCAAAAATCCATCTCGCACTCAGCTTTCCGATAATAAGCAGCTATTATAACGGCACGGAGCGCGCGAGCAAACGTCACGCGACCCGCTGGTCATCTATAAATCCCTCGTGGGAAGGAAATATCTCGCGTCTCACCTCTAAGCATCATCGAGGGAGCGGAGCACGACACCTGCCACAGGTGACACCACGTTGCGCGCCACCGAGACGGACGTCTCTTTCCCGTAAGTCCCTAGAGTGAGGCGGAGCCTGCCTTCAAGGGTAAGGTCAGGACGATCGTGGACGAGATCAATTTTATTTTTCTTGGTGGAGATGGGGTTGAGGCTCGGTGTTGTTTGGACAAGATCTGCGATTGCAGCCGGAGGGATTCTACCGCGAGGTTGGAGAGGGGAAGGGCGGGGTGTTCAAAGCAACCGCCAGGCTGCAGATCCAGTTTCGGTTCGAAGAGGTATTTCGTGCTCTCACCGAGTTGAGTTCATAGTCGGCGGGCGATCGGCATGGCGGTTCCCGTAAAAGCCATGAGATATCGTGCTTGATATTTTGGCCATGATGCAAGTTGATGACGTCCGTCGCGATGTTTGATGCTTGTCCGGTAATTCATCCGGTCGCGATCGGCAATTGTGGGCGGAGCGCGTATTCACAGCCAAATACGGCGAAGTCGCTCACAAATTCGGGCTGCGCGTTAGCTTCCTCAATGCGCTGATGGTTGTTTTGACAATGCAATACCTCAACCAGGTACTGTAACCGGCCAGCTGTGAGACCGTATGCATTTTTTTGAGCCGTCTCCCATTCTGCTTCACCACTTGCCGAGTTTGCGTCAGCAGCATCACTCACATTGTGAATACTTGTGCAAGCGTCGTGGCGGGCCAGAATGCATCGACACAGCATCAGCATAAATCAAGGTGATCGATCTCGTGGCTTGGCTCTGACTGGGAGGCGATTGCTTGGTCAAAAGACAACAGCATGATGGTCACGCAGGGAGACTTTGCCTGCTCGTGAGATGGAGATCTCCGCGAATCGCCGATGAATTGTTCTCGAGTCTCGATGCGCCATTGAGACGAGAGTGGGCGCTGAATAATGACTCAACCCGAAACTCAAGATGATCCTCCGCAAGAACGAACGATCCTCGGGAGATGAACACTCTCGTTTGGCCGGGCAGCTTCTTGTCTCTCTGAGTCGCTGAAATGGACTTAGAAAAGCTTAATTGAAATACATTCCTGGTAGAGCGAGTCCCAGCTGTGAAGAAGCTGAGATTGGATAGATCTGAGGTTCGTTACACAGGGAGGCTCGGCGCGATTTCTTGCGGCGTTTCGTCAGTGCTCTCGGCGGAGAAAACCAGACCCATCTTTACAGGATCGGTGTTGGGGATCACTCGATACGCGGAGAAAGGCATTCCGCGGAGCCTTCTCAACGGCGCATCCTGTCTGCATCGTGATCGTTCCCGGCGTGAAGAAACTCTCGCTTGTGGGTGGGAGGTGGTGGCTGCTGGTGGGCTTTGGCGCTGGCATCGGCTGGCAGATCGGCGGGTCAGAGCGACATTCTGCTGGTCATGAATGCGTCCGGAGCAAAGAAGCTTTTGGAAAGTCGTCCAGCGCTCGATGCGGATGCTTCCGCTGCAGCAGGTCCTGTCGGACGTACTGCGCAGGCGATGCCGACGCCCCATGAGCAGATGCTTGTCTTACTCCGTGCCCACGCGGCCTGTTTGGGCTTGTCGATTGGGAGCGCCGCTTCGCCAGGATTTAGATGAAATGCGGAGCTTTATGGCAAGAAGTTGATAAAGAAATCCTGATGGGCGTATTTCTCCGCGCGCTCCGAGTTGCGGGCCGCCTTGACAGCTCGCTCCGCGCACGGAAGAAGGTCAGGCCGCGCCGCAAGCTCGCCGGCTATTTGTGTTCCGGTAGGCGCGCCCCGGACGAGCTGCCCGGAGTCCTTGTCGCGCCGACGTACTCGTAGCCAACTTTGGAATTCGAAGAACGCCTCGATAGGTCGTGTTTAGCCGGGCGAAGAACGGATCGTTTTCCTGCGCGGCTAACCCGTCGAGTGGTATGGCTGTCAATTTCGCGAGCACATCGCGGAGATTTTTTTGATTTCGGGACCGGGGCGTGCAAAACGTAGCTATCGATCTACACGGACAGCCTGCCTCATGCGCGCCCCGCCTTCTTCATCCTTCGGGATCATCTTTCACGGGGCTCCATCCCAGCATCGTCGTACTCGACTTGGAAAGAATCGCGGCTCATAAGGAGCGGCTTTAAGGACGCATGGTTCCCGCAGCGAGGATCCGGAATACGTCTCTTCTCTCCATTACGACAACCCTCCCGTCCGCGCCTTCTTAGAGATTTGGCAACTTCCATAATGTGCATTGCATTCTTCTGGATGTGACGATGCGACACTGACCAATCAATCAATTCGGCACGTCGTGACACTCTATATATTCATATAGCGTGTTTGCGTGTGTGTGCAAGACCCGGCCTCCGGCGGCCTGAATGACTTCTTGCGACGTTGATATGTGGTGGCTGGTGGTGGATGTGTGTGCAAACACGTGCTCAACCAGCCATGTCGGCAGGCGAACACCAAGCAATACGGGATGCATTACACGCGCACTGGGACCTGGTACTGTGCCTCGAAGTTCGTTGGTAGGTAGATCATTGCAGTGGTGCTGTGACTACAGTCGTCGTTTGAGGCGTCGCGTCCGCGAAGCTGTTGGGAACATCGTGGCCGCGAAATCGATGATGGGCGTGTCGCGCGCCATTTCTCAACCGCGCTCCGCGAGCAGCACAAGCACACGACAACGAATCATGACACATCCTGTTTCAGTGTACTCGATTCATCGACGCGGCGCGGTTCTTGCGCAGGATTCGGGTCATGGTCGAGTTGGTGAAGAGCGTGAGCTTGCCGGTCTTGAGCGCGAGCGGGATCGAGTGTTGGCAAAAATGTACTTGGCATCATTCGCAACCGCATATCGTGACCGCAGAAGTGACACTGCGTCGCGCCTTTCACGGGTTCCATCGCCATCGGCTGCACTGGCAACAAACTCATTTTGGCGCCTTGGCGGCTGCTCACGCTCCACGTGTTTTCCGCACGAGGACCCATTGATCTTGAGTTGAGATTTTAAATCATCCACCTAAACCACTCCCCCAATATTTTTTTTTTTTTTTTTTTTTTTTTTTTTTTTTTTTTTGATGATGATGGTTCGCCTCACCGCGCTGAGGCGACGGTGCCGAGCTAGGTCATGATGTGCGCTGCGCGTTGTAGTCGATGCGCCACCGCGATCTCCGCCTTCGACAAAGCACGACTTGACTCCGGCTCTCGGCGAAGAGCGTACGCCGATACCCTGCAGCCCTGCCCACGACACACACATAAATGTTACTGCTCATAATTCTCCGTATGGTGGATTTGTTTTTTTTTTTTTTTTCATTTTGCACTGTGTTGTAAACTCGTCGTCATTTGAAACCCATTGAGTGTGTGTGTGTGAGCGCGGAAGCGCCTCATCAGCAGCCAGGTCAGCGCCGGCGTCGAGCATCTGCATCTGGTGGTGTCGGCGCCTCCTTGATGGCCTTCAGCATCAGGCGCGGTGCAAAGGCTTGGGTACGCGGAGCCGGCGGCGGCTACTGTGGACGCGTTGGCGAACATCTCGACGTGGTCTTCTCCGGCTTCAAATGCTTTGACGACGGGCTGACAGCCTTCCGCTTGAACAGCAACCATTTTCGCAGTGCGCTGCCGATGATCTGGTCATTTGTTGGGCGCTCCATTCAATAGTCCCACGCCGCCACAGCGCCGTCCGTCGCCGTCGGCGGATCTCCCCATTCGAAGTGCTACAGGCTACTTCATAGCCCATCGTTTTCTTGCCTTCGATCGTGGCTCTTTGGTGATGGGCGCTCCACTTGTCTTCTCATTCCCGTAATAAGCAGTACTGTAGTTGCTGCAGTTGTCGGCGCGGCGGCTTGCATTCGATATTGGTGGCCTGCGGGACATCGCGCAGCATGAAGATGTGAGCCTGCTATCCGCGCTGCCGCGGCATAGGCCGCCATGGCTCCGGCTGCGTTGCCCGCGGCTGAGGGAATCACCACCTTCTTCACGCCGAGTTGGGAGCACATCAATATAGCGCAGGCCAGGCCACGAGCTTTGGACGAGCCGGTCGGGTTTAGGCCTTCATCTTTGACCCCAAAGATTGACGGCGTTGATCCGTTTGCGAGAGACAGCGTGCGCTAAGCCGTGTCCAGCCTTCACCATGCTCACGACCATGGCATTCATCATGACGGGAAGGACGGCGTCGCGCCACATGTCGGATGAGGAGCAAGCCACTGAATCGCGCGGCCATTCCTCGCGGACGCGGTCGAGGTCGTAACGGACTAATAAGGGGCCGCCGCAGTCGCAGAGGTTCTGTATGACACCCGGCTGAGTTTGCCGCACACGCTGCATTCAAGATGCGTAACGAAGCTCATTGACTTTCAGAGTCTCATGAGGGCGGCCGTGAGGTCCGATGCCGTCCCAAAGAGTTCTGCAGGCGTATGTTTTCGTTTGCGGCGTGCTGGTTGTTGTCGTGGTTCACTATGGGAAACATGATCCACGGGGACTCTGAGCTCTTGTTCGATAACGCGTCATTCCTTCCGCCCATCGTCGGCAGTTTTACGACAGTTGCCGCGCACGTTCTCGACGAGGGATACGAGAACTCCCGGGAATCAGGAAGATATCATACCACGTGCGTGCGCTGTTGTAGCCGCCATTGAAAACCACGTGCCGATCGCGTGTGGAGCGTATGTCGCTATCGTCGCGGTGGTCGCGTCGTGGCTTCTTGCGATGTTGAACCACGGTGATTTTCGGGCGTGATCCCTTTCACCAGCCGATGTCGATGGATGCCGTCGCGGTGGACGGGGCCACGTTTTTTTTTTTTTTTTTTTTTTTTAAAAGGCGTCAAGCGGCTCGACGCCGTCATAGAAGCCCTCCGAGTCTCCGGCCGCTGCGTTCATCTTTAATCCAAAACCCCATTGAGCCAGCATCATCGCGGGATTGGGCGACCAGTTTCCCCATAGTGGCCGCTGTGGAGTTCCCGGTTCGCGACATGACGGTGAGATCAACCTGACGCCGCGGACGCCGAAGTACAACTGCTGCTTGCGGGAGGCGGTGTACGGGCCATCGCAGATGAAGCATCTCGTCGGCGAGATTCTCTGTTCGATGCGATGATCTTGTTCATCCAACTACCTATTCACTTCGAAGAAGAATTTGAATTAACATCAGAGCAGCATTCCTTTGAGCCGATCAAGCACGGCGAGCATGGCGATAATTGGACCTTTGTCGTCGGAGGCTCCGGCGGGCGTGAGACGATCGCCTTGCCGTGCGGGCGCAATAGCAGCATCTTCCACTGGCCAGAATCAAGCACAATACAT
>CAWGVL010000058.1:0-12508 GCA_963825845.1 Bryobacteraceae bacterium
TGCCAAGCGCCAGATTCTTTTAAGCCATACTCAGCTTGACCGCAGATGAGCGCGGTGTGTTCGTCAGACTGTGTCACGCCGGTGAGGCGGCCGGAGCGGTGCGATTGCTCCTGGCATTCCGAACCGTGGCTACTCCAGCGAAAGATACGGTCACGCGTGGGGAATTCGCTCAACTTGCGGGCGGCGTGCCGACGGGCGCGCCTGGAAACAGGTCCGTCGCGACCGTTTACCGGAACGAGTTGTCAAACGAGGTGATGGACACGGCGCTCGATCGCATTTCTGATGCCCCCCCTGAGACGGTGCTCACAATCGACCATTACATGCACGGTCAGGTTTGCCGCGCAAGGTCGGACTCGGCGGTATTCCCACTTCGCGAATCCGGTGGAATTCACATTCGTATCAATTCGTGGCCTGGAAAGATTCGGCCGAGGCGCAGAGTCGGATGCTTTGGGCCGCAGAAACGCGTCGGCTGCTACGGCCCTCGTCCGGCGAGCGGATTTATGCCAACTACCAGAGCCACGCCGGCGAAGGCGCGGCTGAAGCCGTCTTCGGCGGCAACCTTCCGCGTTTAATCGCCGCCAAAAGCAAGAACCCCCCGTACCAATTTCTTTCGGCGAGTCTGAATATCCAGCCGACGCAGGCGTGACATGGCGAAGCCGTTGGTTCAGATGTGGGGAACGGGCTTGAAAAGCCGCTCAGGGTGAACGTTAGTACCAATTCTGTTCAACTTCGGCCCGCACCCGTGATATGACGGTCCCGTCACACCACATCACCACTGACAACTACCCCCCACACCCTCACTCCTCCGGTCCCTCCAGGCTGCAAAAAGTGCATGCGCGGATTGTCTAACATAACGAGCTTTTATGCTACATGAAGTTCTGCAAGTTATTAAGAAAGAAGGGGCAGCACGCTTTGGGACCGATGCGGAGGGTTTAACAAAGTTCCGCATTCCGTTTAAAACGTCAATGACCGATAGGGGAAAAATCGCCAACGCGAACAGTACGGTCTTTCTGGACCGGTAGTGGAGGAAGGGATTTAGGCCAAATTTGAGGCGGTACTACCTGACGGACTCCGGGTCATTTCACAAACGAATCGGAAAAAACGTTTCCCGGCAGCGGAGCTGAGGAAGGCAGGTTCAGGGCACGGAGCAAAGCAGCAGTGGCGAGTCGTGAGCATATACTGTTTGATCACCCTATGTCGGTGACGAAAGCAGATGTTGACGGAATATCTTTACATTGACCACCGGCGATTGGACTCGTACATCGAACAGATCGCACCTCCTGTCGTATATGACAAGATTCCGGTCTGGAAAGCTGAGCTGAGCATTACTGGACCGAAAGCAATGGCAAGTCAGGATCGACCGTCAAGAAGTCGGACCAATCACAAAAGATTCGCCTGCTGTCAGAGTACTTACACAATAACCAGCAAATTGCAGCGCCGAGTCTGGGCGGGTCATTGACTTATTATTCCGAAAATCAACCGTTTGCTGAGGAAGTGTGCATCGCGAAGCGTAATAGTTCAGTCGCCGCAAACGTTTAAGCTGGCCTCTCGTCGTCTCGTCAGTTCAGTTTCTGGTTTGCAACTGATCACACTGGGCATGGCAGCATGTTGTGCCTGCTCGAAGATCCTCGTCACAGGCCCTGACGTGCGTCCCCCCAAAAAGTGGCGCTGAGATCGGAACCGATTGCGTAGTAGCACGCGTAGAACCTGTGATTTTTCAATCTCCTGTTCATCGGAACTTCTCGGTCAGGTGTGTAGTAACGATTCAGGAACCGCTCGATCTATTCTCGATCTAGTATGTGAAGTTCAGTAGTTCGCCACGTGCGGTGAATATTATTGATAAATCCAGGTTGTCGTATATGTGATGCTGCCGTTGATCTGATTGAACCAATGAGGAAGACCTGGCTCAATGACAACAACCGCGCCTTTTTGTATGGTTCTCATCGTTCCACCGTCGATCGCAGTTCCCTTCCAATTACCTTCTCCTTCATCTTTGCTAGGCGACTGTAGACGGCCTCCTGTGGTGAGTGTTGCACTGCCGTCCAGAATGTGATAAATCTCCACGCGTTTGTCGTGTCGGTTGGCAACATCCCTTTGAGTTCTACGACGAACGGTCAGCCTGAATCCGTCTCCGTGCGTAAGTTCTGAGAACGGGTTGGGATCGGACGATTTCGCAAGCATATCCTGTATCGCAGCCGCATCGATTACCTGGAGTGAACGCTGCTGTGCTGTTGAAAGGGGTAGTAACAATGCACCGGCAGCGCCGATAATCGTCAGAACTATTGAGCTCCCCTTTCGCTGAAGCACAGCGGGTAAACACGGAAACCAAAGCGTCGTTTTCAATGTAATCCTCCAACAGTGGCTTGCGCTGGAACAGTTTATCGCATGACGTAATTGATGAGTAAACTTTGAACAGACTCGCGGAAGAGTGTTTCGCCGCGGAAGTACCGGGTCAGCTACTAAAGAGGATGTTTAATCAATAAGGGTCGGTGTGGGGGAAATGCTTTCCCATACGGCTTCGCTTTTCCAGAACCGATGAAATCAGCAACGTGGATGTGCTCTGTCGGTTGCGTTCGGCGAAGCTGTTCTACGATCCAAAAGACTTCGTCTTCGAAGGTGTCCGACTCTGTTGATCGCGGCCGATATGCTTTCGCGTTATGCCGGTCCGTTTCAAGGCGGACGTATATGGCCCGCCAAGTTGCTTTCCCTTCAAATGAACCGTCTGGGTGCGACTCGTAGATGTACCACCTCGCGTCATATCGACGAATTATTCATGGCCCATGATCTTGTGCGCCAGTGCCCTGTCCTCATCGGAACTTGCCGGATCGTCCAGGATACGTTGCTGGATCTCTAGCAAGGCATTCAACTCGCGTTGCTGAGCCTCTGCCTCGGCCTGCTCCGCCTCGCGCCGTTGACTTCCCCGCTCTCGCATCCGGATCAGTTGCACAGCATCGCTTCAAAATATGCCGGCACAGACGCGATGAGCATGCCGACCCAGTTTTCGACAGTCTTGCTGTTCCGAAGCTGGTTGATTTTGATCTGCAGGAAGTGCGCGATCTCGGTTTCGGTGAGATCGTCGCGAACAGTACGGCAGCGGCGGATCAGTTTCCGAGCAGCGTCGTCGTCGAAAAGGATACCGTTGTGGGCCGCGGTCTGTTGAAGAGTTGCGATAGCCGACGACGACGTTATTTCCTCTATATTCCTTAAACTTCCTAAAGGGGTACCAGTAGCTGGTACCGTATCCGTACCAGTTTTTAATACCGTTCCCGTACCAGCTTCTGGCACCGTATTAGTTTCTGGAACGGTAGTAGAAGCTGGCACGGTATTAATAACTGGTACCGTACCAGATGGAATAAACCGGACTCCCCTGCCTTTTTCCACCCAGTCCATTCCAGCTGCGCGCCGGCGTTCAAGGATCGAGGCAAAACAGTGGATCCGATATGTCTTGCCCGTGCGCTCGTTCGAGTTCGCCGCGGCGATTGTCTCGATCGCTAATTTCTCTTCGAGACTCTTCAAGCACGCCTTGGCGGTCTTCCAATTTACGCTTGCGATCGCGGCGAGGCGATCATACCCGATCTGAACGGTCCGCGTCTGGTCGTCCCCTTGGCCGTGGCGCCACAAGATTCGTAGATCAAGTGCTCGCTGAGACTGTGACCGTCTTGCACGCGCGCTGCTCGGAACAGACGGACTCGAGAGGGGAGAGTCATGTTCGGTTTCGGGGAATAGTTTGGTACGTGTAGTTTTTCGCCGGCGGTTACGATACAACGAGGTAGGTTCTTAAGCGTGGTGAGCGTTTCTGGAGTTTGGTGTTGGTCTTTTGGCCTTGGCTCGCGGCGTCTGGTAAATCGTGGAATCTCAGGATTGATTCCGTCGATAGCGTTGGATACACTTAGAGCGTGGGCACTTTTTGCCCGCAATGTTCCGCCCATAAAATTGATTGTAGTTTTATCCCTCCGATCCTCACTGGGGGGATTTACTTTTGCTCCTGAAAAGAAAATATCAAGCCCCCCTGTGGATGTCAACTCGCGTTGTCACTGTAAGTCCTTGACCGAGAACAACTTATTTAACACTTGCGTTAAGTGTTAAGTGTAAATAAGGTGGTTCTTTAACCGCCCGATCGGCCGCTATCCTTCAGCGTCCCGTCACGCGCGAACAAAAAAGGCAACCAGCCAAACTTAAGAGACAGCGCAGGTCCAGATGTCCGCGTTCGCCCGGAAAATGCTATATCCGCATTCCAGCTCGCCAAAACTGCAGGCGTTTCGACTTTTGTGCGCGCGCAAGAGCTGTTCCTGAATTATGAATGGTGCGTTCAGCTGTCAAGCGGCAATCCCCGCATTGTGCGGTAGCTATTTCCATGCGACCCGTAACGGCTTTTTATGCGTGCTATTTGATGAAATGGCCGGGGCGACTTGGGGAACTCCACGAGCATGACCGCCGGTAAACGAATACTTCCCTCACCGGCGGTCTGCGGCTCGTCTCCTCGTTCGGCCTCGCAGACCGAACGAAAATCTGAATCATTACGGAAGCCGACCGGAGCACGACGACGCTCCTTCTGCCTTCGGAATACGTTCGATCGCGTGATCTACCGATCATCCGTTTCGACGGACGACACGGGTCGTGTACGCACGATGACGCGGTGGTGATTGGGTGTTGCTGACACGGCGAAGGTCAAGTTAGGAGGCGGTGTATTCTCCGGCTCATAACGATGGAGATATACCTTCAACACCCGTGCTGCTTGTCCAGAATGCCACCCATCGCGTATAAGGTGATAGAGCTTCTCGGCGAGACGATCGTATAGGAGTGTGTAAGTCACCTTTTCTTCCGAATTGAATGACCAGCCCGGAATAACGCCATTCGGCTGGTCTGACAATGGATAGCAGTGGAGATATTTGGTGCGGCCATCGATGGCCTTGAGGAGAGACTTCTCATCCGATGTCAAATTGAAACCCTGAACGTCCCTGATAAGGGTCATCAGCATTGTTGATTCGAGCCGTTCGCTCACCTTGCCGGTGGTGATAAGCGTCGCATCAGCAGCAACAAGCAGCCCTTTGATGATTAGTTCGAGGGATCGGGCTGCCGCCACACCAGAGACTCTGTCGGACAAAGAACCAGCAGATCATGCCATCAATAGCGGCATCCCTCCACGCTTGGGCAGCGTCTAGCCACTCGCTCGGGAGTGCTCCACTGACAAAGGCGTTGTGACGGTCCAGCGCCTCTAGAAAACTTTGTCTATCATCCTCGCTTCGAAAGTTCGATGCCTTTACGAGGCTTTCAGGATACTCAGGGCCTAGATCATATTTAAAGATCATAATGTCTCTCTTCCTCGCCAGCTAGTTGAGCTGGCACAAAGCCGCGAGCACGGTGTGCTCGCTTCATGGGTTGTTAGTATAGGAATCCGCTGCAGCAGATGACGCGTGGCCTCTTGTTCCAATTGCGCGCAGGTGATCACCACCGCCAACCACGGGGCGGGGCAGGAGACAGCAACTCCGAAAGCGGGCGTTGCGCGCGGGCGGCGATTTGGTAGGGATTCATCCGTTTCCTTTCGTCGTCATCGTTCTGTTTGGCTGTAGTAATGCGTATGGCGGCTGCGGCAGCAAGAGCAGCCTTGATCGCGGCAACGTTCTCTTCGTGTTGTTCGGGAGAGGTGGCCCAGGGCTTGCGGCCTAGCTTTTCAAGCAGAGCAGCATCGGCCTCTTGATAGAAGGTAGTGGGAAGGATCTCGATGAGCCAAGGCCAGGGCCTGAAAACAATACGCCGTTCCCGGGTATTGACGATGACGATCTCGAATGGCTTATTAACCCGGTTGATCCGCGCTCGCCGTTTCGGCGCCTTGACGGCCTGCATCTCACCGAGGGGCGTCTCAACGATCTCGCCGCGGTAGAGGGCGCGGGCCCAGCGATCAAAGATGGCCTTCCTGATCTGTTTGGCCTTCCGTACCGAATACCCTTGCTCACGAATCACCTGATCCATGAGATCGGTAATACATCGGGGCTTCTTCGCCGCCTTCTTCTCAACCTTGTTATTCATGGCGCGACCTCGTTGACGACGAATCGAATCGACCGGTGACCCGGCCTGGAATGGGACATTGTGTTCACAAAGGTTATTAGTATAGGAGTGAAAGAGAAGAATGACGCTGCCGGGAAATGAGCCGGGCGGAGCCGAAAAGACAACCAGGCTTCAAGCCTTGGCTTCCGAGTAGATTCACCTCAGCGATAGCGGTACCCCGAAGCCCCCGCGGCCCATTAAACAACTATCTCCAGGCCCTTCCTTATATAAAGACTTCTCCAACCACCCCTCCCTCACCCCATACACCCCCCACCCAAAACTACATTGCAGACCCGTCGTACCGGACGACTAGCCTTGAATCCCGCTCGGCCGAGAGGCCGGCGCAAAAATCTCACGCTACCCCCTTCCGCCCCGTTCTCCATCACGCGAAACCGCGCCTCGCTCGCGCAGCGAAATACCAGGGAGAGAACGGAGATCTCGCAACTTACAGAACACTTTTAGTCAGCACAAACAAGCCCAAGAAAGTATAGGTATTTGACGGGAAAGTGACGGTCTGCCGTACCGGGTCCCGTCCGCGCGCGAGCGCCAGATGATGATCTCCGGCACCTGCTTATTCGGCTCGCCGATATCGAATATGCGGGGATCCGCATTGCGCATCCTGTCCGCGATTTCGTTGATCACGAGCGCCTCTCCGACCCGAAGATTGTTCATGTATTCTTCGGCGGCTGACCGCGCGCTGGCCGCAATCAGCTCTTTGTCAACGGCGCTGGCCGTTCCCGACACGCGAAGTGTGGTGGCGAGGCTGATGCCGACCAGGTCGGGATTCACCGCTACGCCTGAGATGGGGAAAGCGGCGACTTCATTGAGGCGATCCTGAACATCCTGAAGAAGGCTGGCAGAAGCGATCGGCGTGATCGCGTAGACGTAGACGGTGAAACTGCCGGCGTGGCGGTGGAAAACGACGTCCTGGATTCCGGGGACCTTGAGGAGTTCAAAGCCGAGAGCAGCTTCATTAGCGCCTCCGTTAGCACGGATTGGGCCGGGAAAGGATTGATTTCAGGATGCCGGGGCTGCCGACCCTACAACCGTCGCGAATGCTTCAAAGTCAGCCGCTGCGGCCTGCGATAACTCATACAGTCGTTGCAACAACTGTTCGACATTGTTGTATTCGATGGCCATCTCACGATTGCCTACACGAATCCCGGCCGGCAATTCGGGCAAGCTCCTGCGCAGCTCCGGAGGAAGCGTTTGTATGGAGATCTTGGCCGCCGCACGATGTCGATGGAGTTCATCCAGGGCATCTCGGAGCTTTTGCTTTCGGGATCGCTCGTGTTCGAACTCCTGGCCCTGTTGAAGATCGTTGAGCTTCCCCATCAGCTTCACACGCTCGATGAGAAGCGTGCGCCCCGACTGACATGCGCCGAAATCCTGCATCAGAGTGATGGCTCGGCGCCGGCGCACGTGGAAGAGTCGCTCGAGCATGCAGCGATCTATTACCGGCATGGATAACTCTTCTAACTCGTCGATGATCTGCGGAATACGCAGCAACCACATTGGTTTGGCAGGCATGTGAGCATTGACTCTCCGTGCTTTACGTTACTGCACAGATGGGCACAATGCACGCACAGATTACCTATGGTAATCCCCCTTCTCGTAAGGAACTCGGGGTAGTCAGCGAAACCCACCGGAGTCATAATGAACGAGACCTTCTGGTCACCGTAGTTGCTATTCGAGAGGCTCGGGGATGCTGGGATGAGCTGGATCGGGACAACGTAGCGGATGAAATAGAGAGCCTGGGCTTCCGAAATAAGAGGAAGACTGAGCAGCACCTGTCATGGCTCGTAACACAACTCACTTTATGGTGGGCGCGACCAGAGCGCCGATGTGGCAAGTGGGTATCACGCATCCTCGAGCGCCGCTTCAAACTGGCGGATATCCTCGATGACTCACCTAGCTTGCGGGATGGGCTGTCTGACGTTTGTGCGGAGTTGTCGCCCGTAGCTGTCGAGAAGGGACCCACGTGAAGGGAGGACAATCGCAATGCCTACCATGCGCGAGCACATCTCGGACTTAATTCGCGCCCATCCTGATGCCGACTATTGGGAGAAGCTCGTTCTGAGGCTCGCTGAAGCGCTGTTAGCCGACGTAGATGAACAACTCCGCGGCATTCCTACGGAAGAAGCGGGAATAGAGCCTATGACGTACGACGACTATACGAATCTGCCAACAGGGCCAATAGAGTTCTTCGACGGCGTCATCAAGCCGAAGCGATGGAGCCTTAATGAAGAAGGACGTCGCCGGCTAGGTTTTGGGTCCGTGAGCGAAGAGTTGGACCTCGTGATGAGTAAATCGGCGGCCGGAGGTGAAGGCGGAGTACGAGCACCGTCGTGCCGCCCTCCGGAGCCGACCGTTTCTGCCTTCACAGGTGCCGTTCCCGAGCGGCCCGACGGAAGAATAAGGGGGCTGACCCGAATGTGTGACGAATGCGACCTGGACAAGCGCCTGGCGATCTCTCTTGAGGAGATGCGCCGATTACGGGAAAAACTGGAACGGTTCACAATGAATCGCGCGAAACCAGTATCCGACACGCCGCACGACGCCACACCCGTCGGAGCGGAGAGCGAGTCGGATGTACAGCAAGCAACCTGGATAGATGAGTTCCGGCGGCGCATGCAGAAGAACTTTAAGCCGTACGCGGATAAGAAGACCCGTGACGAGCTAATCGGGCACCTGCGCCGAGATATCCTCGCCAAACACGAAGACAATCGCCCATTCGCATACTCCATACACCGGTTTGATCATGTCGTCTGCGTGCGCACCGACTTGGGCAGCGCCATTCAGGCAATCCGGACGTTCGGCCCGCCTCCGGGGCTGATCGATGCAACTGCTTGGTTCACCGACGGTTCGGACTGTGCCATCAACTGGGAGTACCTGTGTCACTTCAACTCTGAACTGCGCCCAGCCGAATGGATCACTGATGACGAAGCCCAGGGCCTTGAAGTAAGACTGTTCGGGTCGCGAGCGTAACAGCATCAATGGTTGAGTCATGATACCTCCCGAATCAACCACATCCGAGCTTCTCGACATTGTGGCATCGTGCATAGCGGACACACTACTGCGCGGTATCACCCGTGATTCCGATTAGGACGGAAGATGAGTACCTGCGTCCAAGCAACCAATCTCGACACGTGTGTCAGCAGCGTGGCCCGTACTCGGAGGTAGTACTAGGCAGTGATTTATCCCGGGATAAATAGAACAGGCAACTAACGAGCGTGGTTGCCGTTCATTTCGCATAACTACCGCCGAATCGCGGAGTTACAAATAGTTGCTGACAGTGTGTGTCGGACTTGTTATCCTGTTGCCCGACAAGCATGGAGTTGATTCCGTTACCCACCACGAATGTGCTCTCGCAAGCCGAGGTTCTCATAACTCACACTGTGACTTCGAATGAATCCAAACGTGCATACCGTCGGGCCATACGTGATCTGATTGACTGGTGTGAGCGTCGTGGTGAAAAGGAGTTCGATAAAGCCGTCGTCTATCGTTATCGATCTTATCTCGTCTCACAGGGACTGGCTCCGGCCACAATCAATCAAAAACTCGCTGCCGTTCGCGCGCTTGCTGTTGAGTTAGCTGATGGCGAAATGTTGTCACCGATCGTTGCCGCTGCGATAAGCCGTATCAGAGGCGTCAAGAGTCACGGCATCCGTATGGGACGATGGCTTACTCAGTCCGATGCGCAGCGTTTAATTGATGCGCCCAATCACACTACCCTAAGAGGTAAGCGGGATCGGGCGTTGATCGCGATTAGCGTCGGCTGTGGTTTGCGGCGGATTGAAATCGCACAACTCAGAGTCGAGTCGATTCAGCAGCGCTCTGGACGCTGGGTACTCCTCGACATTCGGGGCAAGCATGGTCGGATCCGATCGGTGCCAATGGCACTCTGGGCCAAGGAGTTGGTCGACGCGTGGGTGTCTGCCGCGAGTATTACAGACGGCTATGTTTTCCGTGCGATCGATAAGGCTGGACGGGTTCACGGCGAGCATATCAGCGCGCAGGCCGTGTACGAAATCATCACGGGCTACGGTGTCGATATAGGAGTCTCTGTTGCGCCGCATGATCTCCGCCGCTCGTTTGCGAGATTGGCGCACTCCGGCAAGTCTCCGATAGAACAGATCCAGCTATCTCTGGCCATGCGTCTGTGGCGACCACGGAACGGTATATCGGGGCCAGGCAGGACCTACAGGATGCGCCTTGTGATCGGCTGGGCATCTCCCTCATACGGGATTGTCTGATAGACGAGGAGGATAACCCGTTTGATTGGCACATCCGCCGGAGGCCGCAATGTTAATCGCGCATGGTTGGAAATCTTGGGGAGGGCCGCATGAGACAGTTGCCGGCTGGTGCCTCTATCATCTCCGTTTACGCCGACGCCTCGTTTTCGAGCGACTTGGACGTAGGATGCTGGGCCTTCAACATCCCCTCGTTTACGATGTCGTCTGTAGGTATTGAAGCAGATGCTCTCGGCAATCGTCTCGAGCTTGCCGCTGTGGTACACGGCTTGGCTGCGGTGGCGGCATTGGATTATGGACGCCGTAGTATCCGAATCCATACCGATTCAGAGTTCGTCATAACGGTCATGCATCACGTCAGCCAACGGTCGGATCTACCTAGCAGCAAAGGATTCAAGCGTGTGACCGATCTCTATCATCAAGCGTGTGACCTGAGTCGTGGCCGATCACTCGATTGCGGTCCGGCGGGCTCTCCGGGACCCACATCACACTGCCTGTGACCGCCGCGCCCGGCAGCATCTTCTAGCTCGTACTGCAGCGCCGATGGTCGATTTTCTGGTGCCCGTGCCCGCTGTAAAGCGCGCCGAATCGGCGGAAGGCCGCATTCATTTGATGAACGTCAACGCATTGGAGGCGCGACTGGAGGGCGTTGACAGTGAGCGTTATTGTAAGTGCGAGATCGAGAATCGCAGCCTCAGAGTGAACGCGGAGAAGCACGATCTTGCATCTGACGCCCGAAGCCTATGGCCGTCCAAAAACGCTGAGGTGGGATCAGGGCGTCCGGCGTGAAACGGGATATACGCACTATTGGTACAGGCCTGTCATTCGACCTATCGCAACCCGATCGATTGACGCCATTCGTTTAATTTCGAACGAATTGTCTCCTGCCTTTAAGTGATGCTGGCGTGGAACTCGCGGGTGGGATGGCGAGGGGGTACCAGACTAACGGACGACGTGATTTCTTTCAACGGGCGCCTGAATTGCGGCATCCGCGCAACGAGGAGATGTCGTCCCTTGCCCTGCTGCCGACGCTGAAGGCATCGGACGAGTTCGACAGCGGTGAGTGATGAAGACAATCTTCTGCTGAGGATTAAGCAATCGCTGCTGGAGTGGCTGTGCTGGTACGAAATGTTCTATTTTCCACGAAGTTACGGCATCTGAAGGACTACATGAAGTCCGATGAACCAGGGTCATCACGAACTGGGTAAAGAACGACATTTCGCCCTTATGACATCCCGTCACAGCCGCGCTGCTGATCGCGAAACGCATCTGCGCGATGAAATCGCTTTAAGTTCAATTCAATGGTATCATCCCGCAATGGCGAGATGCCAAACGCATATGCCAGACTGTCCTCGGGTACGGAGATTGGTTCCAGATCATAGAGGAGGAAGTGGACGATTTCCTTCACGGATCGGCTGGTAAGTTTCATGCAGGCACGATCATACAGCGAGAACTTGTTGAGATTGCACCGGAGATATTGTTCGGTTAGGTCAAATGGGGGCCATGAGGGCGTTGATTGGAGCGTCGCTGGTACAACCAAAGTGGACGATGCGCACGGTCGTCGCGGCTGTAACCGTCACCATGCTTGTGTCGACGATGCGGAGACGCTGTCCGGCACGGGTACGCTTCGCGTCGTCGGCAACGCTCTGTCATTCGATGACTTAGGGTATACGTGTTCGCACGCGACCCGCTCTCGGATTGCCGCGCCGGATCGTGCTGACAACGAGCACTATTCTAGGCGGAAGGAGACCGGCCTGGAGCCTGGCGGCGCTCTTGACCTGAACCTGTGACCGTTTCGAGCGCCTAGAAAGGTAGCTTTTCTTGGCAAGCCGGGCACGCGTCGAGCTCATTGGGTTGTCGCTCAACGCGTATGTTGCGGTGTACCGCGCAATACGGGAAGACAATGGCGGCGACGCGCTCGACGAAACCACGAGCGCGACATTCGATTATCTCGCGTGCTGTGATACCTATACCGACGCTGTCGCCGACCCCGTGGTGCGTCGCTACAACCGGTACGCGGTTGATGCTGATTAGCTTGCGCTCATACGCGCTGCGCAGCGATACTTGATTACCGAACGCCAAGATGTTGCGCGGTACTTTCGGCTGATGACGAATGTCATGCCGATCTCCTTGAACGTTTTCATCCACTCACCGCAACCGACGCCAGCCTGCGACTGAGCGGGCACGCTAGCAGAGCGGTGTCCGACAAC
>CAWGVL010000059.1:0-177867 GCA_963825845.1 Bryobacteraceae bacterium
CAATCAGCACCATTCAGAATTTCTCTTCTTCGATCCGCTTGAAGATCCGGGTCTGCTTCGGCAGTTAGGCAGCACGATGATAAGACCATCGACACACCGTCCGATCAAGCCCTCAATCTCCTGGCGTTCAACTTCGGCATCCTCTTCCGGGTACGCGATCACGATGTTGTACCCGCTGTCGCGCATTCTTCGGCTGACACCCTGGGCGACCTCGGCGAAGAAGGAATGCATCAGATCGGGGCAGACCAGACCGACAAGGTACGTTTTCGCGTGACCAGGCTGCGTGCGACCCAATTCGGCTGATAGTTCAGCTCCTTGGCACGCTTCAGTACGCGACGCCGAGTTTCAGGACTGATATCCCCCTGATTACGAAGAACCTTTGAGACGGTGACGACGGAGACATTCAGGTCCTCCGCGATGTCTTTCATTCGAACTGCCATGAAGTGCTTACATGATAGCGCCAGAATTCAGATCGCCGGTCTCGAAATTCCAGCGATGGCGCTAGGCTCACACCGCTGCGTCGGCGTGATACGAGCTCCGCACGAGCGGGCCGGCTTCAACATGCGCGAATCCCATATCTATGCCCGACGAGCGGAGTTCAGCGAACTCTTCCACGGGCACGTAGCGAAGGATGGGCAAGTGCTTCGCCGAGGGCCTAAGATACTGGCCGAGCGTAAGGATATCCACGTTGTGCGCATGCAAGTCGCGCATCACCGAAAGCACTTCGGTGTTCGTCTCACCCAGGCCCAGCATCAGACCCGACTTCGTTGGAATGTTCGGCCGGAGTTGCTTCGCATACGCGAGCATCTCGAGCGATCGCTCGTACCGTGCACCCAAACGAACCTGACGGTATAGCCGCGGTACCGTCTCGATGTTGTGATTCAAAACGTCGGGCGCCGCATCCATCACAATCTCCATCGCTGCCTGGGAACCCTGAAAGTCTGGTACAAGCACTTCCACGCGGCATCCCGGAATGCGCTCACGGATCGCCCGTATCGTCATGGCGAACAATTCCGCTCCCCCGTCCTTGCGATCGTCGCGGTTCACGCTCGTGATCACTGCATAACGTAGACCCAGCGCGGCGCAAGCCTCCGCGACCCGCCTTGGCTCATCGTAGTCCGTTTCGAGCGGAGCCCCCTTCTGCACAGCGCAGAAGCCGCAGCGCCGGGTGCAGACGTTCCCCAGGATCATGAAGGTCGCCGTTCGACGATTCCAGCACTCGCCTACGTTCGGACAGGCAGCGCTCTCGCAGACTGTGTGCAGCTTGAGGTCAGTGACGAGTTGCTTCAACTCACGGTAGTTGTCGCCGACCGGAGCCGGCGCCCGGAGCCACTTCGGCCGGGGAATGGGCGCGGATTGGGTGGCCAGGTCACTTGTGGCAGGGGCTATAGATACGAGCACTACTTCTAGTTTAGCGTCCGAAGTCTCTCTTCCACGGCGTTCCGCTGCCGATCATCCTCAAGATCGATAAGATTCACTTCCACCGTCGAGATGGCTCCGGCCTTCGCTGCCGTTGCGAGACCGATCGCGGTGATCACATCAGAAAGATAGCGACTCGGGCATTTGGCGCAGAGTTCCTGGAGATCCGATGATAGAATCACCGCCCGTTCGGCGATAGCCAGAGGCGTTTCCGTCGCTTCTTCAATCGCCTCTGTCGCTAGCTGCGACGTTCGCATCAATGCTGCAAAGACCTGACCATCGCGATCCGCTGCCGCTCGAAAAAACTGCCGATGCTCATCGAACGCACGCTCGTCCTGCCTCATGAGCCGGCAGACCAAAATTCCCAACGCAGCGGACATCGCGCCCGCAAGCGCCGACGCCGAACCGCCTCCGGTGGCGCGGTTAGGACTCGAAATCTCATTGAGCACATCATCGACGGTATAGGGCAGAACCTCCGCTAGCTTATTCTCCAGCACGATCTCTGGACTGAAATTCTCACACCGAAGAAAATGATCCGCAGCCTGTTCCAACACTGCCTGAGGAACCAGGCCGATAATCTCACTTCCGGCGATCTCTACGCCTAGGGCACTTGCCTTCTCTCGGACAGCCTCGTAGACGACATGGACCGGAGTGCGATGAAAATCCGTGAGGTTGATCGAGACCTGTACCTGCCTCCGCCGCTCCAGTTTCAATCCGAGAGCTTTGACATACGGGAACCCGCCTGATGAAGTCCGAATAGATCGCGCAATGTCTTTAGCGATATTCACGTCTTCCGAGGCGAGATTCACGTTATACGCAATCAGGAATTGCCGGGCCCCTACTACGGTTGCTCCGGCTGTCCGATGCAGTTCAGGCCCACCCACATCGGGTCTTCGCTCCGGATCCGTCGCCGACACGCGGCGCAGATGTTCGAAATCCCCCCGACGTATGTTTTCGAGCCGCTTCCGTTCGGGCCGCCGCGCGGCCTCCTCATACAGATAGGCCGGAATACGCAACCGCTTCCAAATCTGTTCCGCGACGCTCACTGCTAACGCTACGCACTCGTCCATCGTCACACCATCGACAGGCACGAATGGCAACACGTCGGTCGCGCCGATCCTCGGATGTACACCTTGATGAGTTGTAAGATCGATGAGTTCGGAAGCCCTCGCCACCGCGCGGAGGGCTGCCTCGGCAACGCTTTCAGGATTACCCGCGAAAGTAATCACAGACCGGTTGTGGTCGGGATCCATCGTCTTCCCAAGCACGGCGACACCTGGCCCTCGGGCGATTACCTCTTCGATGGAATCGACCTTGGCCGCGTCTCGCCCTTCGGAGAAGTTTGGAACGCACTCTACTATTCTCCGTCCCAAGCTACAGCGCCTTCCCTGTATACCACCTGCCCTTTTCGCATCGTCATGGCAACGAGATTCACACCAAAATGATACGGAATCTCCCGGTAATCTGAAACATTCAGCATGATGAGATCGGCATCTTTGCCATACTCGAGCGATCCCGAAGTAGATCCGCGGGTCAGCGCGCACGCGCCATTGAAGGTAGTCGCCGTCATTGCCTCCTCAGGCGTCATCTTCATGTGAGTACACGCGATTGAGATCACCGTCATCATATTGAACGTCGAGGACACCGGTGGATGGAATCCCGAAGCGAGCGCCAGCGCAGCCCCCGAATCAATCAATTCGCGCGCTGGAGCGAACCTGGAAGTATACCCTTGGTGCATCGGTCCGGGCATCACAACAGCGACGGTGTGAGATCGGCCCAGCAGAGACGCATCGGATGCGTCGATGTGATTCAGGCCGTCAACGCTGATGGCTCCCATCTCCACGGCCATCTGCACGCATCCCATGCGCGTCGTATTTTCCGCGTGAAGCCGTATGGCCAAGCCCAGCCGTCGAGCGGCCGTCATCAACGCGTGAGCCTGCGGCAGCGTGAGACCGTCGGGGTCGCAGAAGCCGTCAACGAAACGGCTGAGATTCCGGCTTTTTATCTTTGGCAGAAGATAGTTGCAAACCCATGCCAGATACTCATCCCGGGTTCCCGCAAAGTCGGAAGGCGCCGTGTGAGGAGCAAGGAACGTCGGAACTACAGGGAAGCCGGCCTCCTTTAGCCGGGAGAGCACGCGCAGCATCTTCATCTCGCCGGACTCGTCCAAACCATAGCCGGTTTTGGCTTCGATTGTGGTCGTGCCGTGCCGCAAGAATCCGGACAACAGCCGTTTTGCCTGATGTTCGAGTGAAGGAGCAGAGGAGCGCCGAATGTGCTCCGTGCTCAAATGGGTTGCGTTGCGGCCGGCTGCCGGTTCCGCCACCGGGTGGACGGGCGCACGGCCTTCCGCCAGTCTCGGCGGCGCAGCGATGAGATGAGTGTGGGAATCTATGAAACCGGGCATCACAACCCGCCCCGCTGCATTGATTTCCTCGGCCGACCTCGCTTCAGCCAGGTTCTCGATACGACGGGTTGGACCAACATTGGTGATAATCCCGTCAGAAATCAGGATCGCGCCGTCCTCGATTATCCCCAACTGTCGCATCGCTTCGCCCCGCCGGGGCCCCGCTGGCCCGTGTAGGGTCAATAGCTGCCGGACGCCCCTGATCAGGACGGTGCGTGACATCCCTGGTCAGCCTTGGGTAGGAAATTCGAGAGGGTCAAACCGATTATAGGCATACCCACAATCGTTAAGTTGATTTTACTGAAAATGAGGAGAATATACCGTTACGACGAGAGGCGCGGGCGCAAAAGGTTACGGTTTCGAGAATCGTACGCTCGCGCAGACGTTTATCGGAGACTCCAAATGGCGGTGAAGTTCAACGCTTCTGAAGCTTATATAAATGCGTGCCGCTTCGCAAATAGAGGGCTCCGGAGGACACGCCCATCGACGCCAGGTACTCGCCTTCAATGATGTTGCTCGCCAGCTTCCGGAAATCCTTCCCAGGCGCGATGACGGTTGTTTCCCCGCTCTCATTCAGCAGGTAGACACGCCCGTCGGCGAACACTGGCGACGCTGAATAGCTTCCGGACAGTCGCTGCCGCCAGTTTTCTTTCCCAGTCTTCGCATCCAGGCACGACAGGATTCCGTTGTCGCTCACCATATATATTTCATCGCCGACAAGCAGCGGCGAGGGTGTGAGTGGCGTACCGCGAGCCGTCTTCCACTGCAGATGGCTCGATGTGACGTCACCTTTTCCATCAACTCGCACGGCGAGAAGGTTCGGCTGATAAAAACCCGTACAAATATATACCAGCCCTTGTCCGAACACCGGGCGCGGAACGTTAGAGAATCCGTCTCCATATCTGACGAACCAGAGTTCCTCGCCAGTAGCAGGATTATACGAGATCGCGCGAAATGCTCCCGGGCTTACGAGTTGCGGGCCTGAAACGGGCCTGATAATCAGCGGAGTCGCGTACGCCATAGCAGACGGCCGATCTTTTTTCCATACTATTTTGCCAGTATTTTTATCCAAAGCCACCACAAATTGGGTGGAATTCCCGTCGCAGTTTAGGATCAACAGGTTTTCATAGAGAACCGGCGAGCCACCCGGTCCATGGACCTGAGAATACTTCAGTTCCTGTGTGCGCCACACCACAGCGCCATTTCTTCGCAAACACGCCGTTCCATACGAGCCGAAATGCACGTATACGCGGTCGCCATCGACGATCACCGAAGGCGAAGCGGCCGAGTTTTTCGCGTGGCCGGAAACGGCTGACGCAAGCCGGAACACTTCAATATTCTGCAGGATCTTACCGCTATCAGCGTCTATCGCCAGTGCCCGCAGTGATCGATCGCCTTCCGTCGCGGTCGTCAGCCAGATTTCCTTATCGACAATGATCGGGGACGACCACCCCTTACCCGGCAGCGGAATCTTCCAGGTAACGTTCTCCGATTCCTTCCACGTCAGCGGAAGATTCGTTTCGCTCGAATGTCCATCGCCGCGTGGCCCGCGAAACTGCGGCCAATTTTCAGCTAGACCGGATAGCGTGGGTAGAAGAAGAAGGACGAGGAAGCGGTACACGCCCGTATTATCGCCCGCGTGAGGTCCGCTGCCCTCGTCAGCCGCGGCCTTGAGGCTCGGTATCGTGTTAGTATTCGTTGGGTGACGTGGGGCAAATGCATCGAATGCTGGTACTGACCGCTCTGCTATGCGCCACGAAGTCGGCGTTAATAGCCGCTTCTATTCTCACGGGGTCGCTAACCCTCGCGGGTGCGCCTGAGATCGACAGCAGGGGCTACGGGCGGAGTATCTTCTTCGACCTCCGCGCGGTCGACGGGCTGTTCGCCGTGGCTTGCGTCGAGGGAGACACGACCAGCCAACCACCGGGCAGCATCAGCGGCGGTTCGACTGCAATCCCGCAAACACGCCCCAGCCTCGGCCGGTGCTTTCCGTTCAGCGTTTCAGTGGGCACGTTCACTTCGTTGGGGCGTCCCAGCAATGACGATCTGCTGTTCGACGCGGCTCCGTTATCGCTTCCCACGCTGCCCGCGCCACAACCCAATGAGTTCATCGCCTTCGAGTTGCCCGCGACGAGATTCACAATGAGCGGCCACCTGACTGTCGTCGATCTCTCCACTGAAGACATACTGGTTGATTCGGATGTAGCCGGTAGTGGTCGAGCGCTCATGTTCGGCCGTTACACGCGATTCGAAGGCGAGCCTTTTTACTACATACACCGCACAGATTTCATATTCGACGACGTGCCCGAACCTGCAACCTTTTGGTTAGTGCTCTTGGCCGTCGTAATATTCATTTCGCAGAGCAGCTTTCGTCGGCGCACTGCGGCGTAGGTGTCTCCGCAATCCGAGCGCATTGCAAGCTAAAGTTCTCCGAGCAAACGTTATAAGATTTCCACGTGACCCCGTCCGCTCCTCCGAAGACAGATCCGGCAAAAGATGTTCGTTCAACAATCCGCGGACTGCGCTGGTACATATGCGCGCTCCTCTTCTTCGCGACATCCATCAATTACATCGACCGGCAAGTCTTCAGCATTCTCGCGCCCGACCTTCAGAAGACCATCGGCTGGAGTGAAGTCGAATACGGATACATCGTCACCTCGTTTCAAGCCGCATACGCCGGTGGTTATTTCATCGCTGGCCGAATCATGGACTCTATCCCGACGCGGCAGGGCTTCGCGATCATTCTCGGATTATGGAGTGTAGCGGCGATGGCTCACGCCGGAGCGCGCTCTGCTATCGGATTCGGAATCGCGCGGGCTGCCTTGGGATTGGGCGAAGCCGGTAATTTCCCCGCATCGATCAAGACGGTTGCTGAGTGGTTTCCCAAGCAGGAACGCGCTCTGGCTACCGGAATATTCAACGCAGGATCCAACGTCGGCGCCATCGCTGCCCCCGTCCTCGTTCCATGGATCACGCTTCGGTACGGATGGCAATGGGCTTTCTTGATCACCGGCGGACTGGGGTTAGTGTGGCTAATCTTTTGGCTCTTGATGTATCACCGTCCGGAAGATCACCAACGTTTGTCACCATCGGAGTTCGAGCACATTCGCAGCGATCCACCGGAGAAAACCGACAAAGTCGCATGGGCGAAGGTTTTTCCGAAGCGCCAGACCTGGGCTTTCGCGATCGGCAAATTTCTCACCGACCCAGTCTGGTGGTTCTTTCTCTTCTGGCTGCCGAAGTTCTTGAATCAGCAATACGGACTCACTATCGACACCATGGGCCTGCCCCTGGTGATTATCTACGTGGCGGCAGATATAGGCAGCATCGGCGGTGGCTGGCTGTCCTCGGCGTTGATCAAGCGAGGTTGGACGATCAATGCGGCACGGAAGACGGCGATGCTCATATGCGCTCTGTGCGTCGTGCCGATCATCTTTGCGGCGAGGGCATCGAACTTGTGGGTTGCCGTCGCACTCGTGAGTCTGGGAATGTCCGCTCACCAGGGATGGTCGGCGAATTTGTATACAATCACGTCGGACATGTTCCCTAGAAATGCGGTAGGGTCCGCAATCGGTATCGGCGGAACGGTTGGGGCCCTAGGTGGGATGTTCGTGGCTACGGCCGCCGGTTACATCTTGCAGATAACCGGGAGCTACTATTCCCTCTTCGCGATCGCCGGTTCCATGTATTTAATCGCTTTAGGTATCATTCATTTGCTTGCCCCTCGTCTGGAACCGGCCGACGTTTGAGCGTATGCTTATGGAGTATGCAGCGCATACTCCTGATGCTCCTGCTTGCGCCTCTCTGGCCCGCTAATGCGCAAACACCTGGCATGACCAATCAAGAAAAGGCCATCCAGGATCGAATGGGTCTCCGAAAGCTGCCCGACAGCGATAGAACTCGCGTTACCAAGGCCCTTGCGTTAGAGATCCGGGAGTTACCGGCTTCGGTCAACAAACTCAACCTCGCATCCAGCCTTGCAAATCTCGCCACTGAGGGCGACTTCGGTCGCGACACGCTTCAGGAAGTCACGACGACACTGAGCGCGGCGGTGCGTGAAAATCCCGTGACCGGTCAGGACGGACATATCGCGGCGCCATACATTCAATTGGCTCGACTCGTGCGATACGAGGGCATGCAGGCGAAGGTCGATTCACCGCAATTTGCGAGGGCGATGACTCAGTTAGGAGAGGAGGACCGGCTACGTGAGAGCATCGATTTCTCATTAACTGATCTCAACGGCAGGACATGGAAGCTCGGAGACCTTCGCGGCACAGTCGTGCTGGTGAACTTCTGGGCGACCTGGTGTCCGCCATGCCGGAAAGAAATGCCGGACCTGCAGGAGTTGTACTCACGATTCAAAGAGAAAGGCCTGGTAATTCTCGCCATTACAGATGAAGCAATCGACACAGCAAAGCCATTCATCGAGGAGAAACAGTACACGTTCCCCGTACTTCTCGACAGCGGCCGCAAGGTGAACGACGCGTTTCGCGTCGATGGCATCCCGAAAACTTTCATCTACGATCGTGACGGAAAGCTCGCTGCGCAATCTATCGACATGCGCACACGAGAGCAGTTCACCGGCATGTTGGCAAAAGCGGGGTTGAGGTAGACCAATCGCACGACACGGCTTACGCGATCTCTCCCGATGTCTGGACCTCCGGTGAATCCATTGCATTCACCTTCGGAAGCCAGCGCGCATGCTCCTCTTTCACTTGCGAGAACTCAGGCTTACCGGCAAGATTATTCCATTCCAAGTCGTCATTCGAGTGGTCATACAATTCTTCTCCGCCATCGTGATAGCGAATGTACCTCCACCGCTCGCTTCGCACCGAGTGATTATTTCGCTCATACGTTGTGATCGCGGGCAAGTCCCATTTCGCGGCGGGACTCTGCAACAACGAAACGAAGCTCTTCCCCTCGAGTTCCTTCTTCGGAGACAGCCCGCACAGCTCGATCATCGTGGGATAGATGTGCATCGAGTCAACGGTACGTGCGCACTTTGACCCAGCCTTCGTCATACCCGGCACGGACATAATCAACACGTTTCTCGTAGCTTCCTCCCAAAGCGCAAACTTCCGCCAATGGAGTTTCTCACCGAGACTCCAGCCATGGTCGCTCCATAGAACGACAATGGTATTCGACACATGCGGACTTCTGTCCAAGGCGTCCAGCAAACGTCCCACACATGCATCGGCAAAACTGATCGATGCAAGATACCCCTGTACGGCTTTGCGCCACTGGCCGTACTCGATCACCTTCTTGTGATCGCCGCTCCGTATCGCCAGGTGCTTGCCCACTGCGGGAACATCATCGAGGTCATCGTCCTTCACCGCCGGAAGCGTGATCTTGTCGGCAGGGTACATCTCGAAATACTTCTGCGGAACGTACCATGGCAGGTGCGGTCGGTAGATACCGCACGCGAGGAAGAACGGCTTATCGTGCTTCTCGTTCAGCTCCTTCATGGCCCAGTCCACCGTCTTCGAGTCGCCCATCTCGGAATCTGCCACCGGTACGGGCCCCCAATCGAAATGGGCCGTCCTGGGCATCCCGTTCACGGGCCGCCCTTCGGGCAATGGGTTTGGCGGCTGATTTTTCTCCTGCGATGGAAAGTACTCCTGCCAGCTCGCCGGATCGGGGAAACTGCCGTGGAAGATCTTCCCGCCGCCGACGACACGATATCCATGCGCCGCGAAGTGCGACGGCATCGTCACGGCGTCCTTCAGAACGGAGGACTGCCGCATGGGTTGCCTGTTCTCGTAAACGCCAGACGTCGAGGGCCGGATACCCGTCATCAATGACGCGCGCGACGGATTGCACGAAGGCGCGGCGCAATAGGCCTTCGTAAATAGCATTCCCTTGGCCGCAAGCCTGTCGATGTTCGGCGTCTTCACATCCGGGTGACCGCCGAGACAACCGATCCAGTCGTTCAGGTCATCAACGGCGATAAAGAGAACATTCTTCGGTTTGGATTTCAATGCGCCCGGCAGCGCAGCAGCGGATGCAAGCGTGGTGAGAAAGGCTCTGCGCGAGAAGGCGCTCATGACACGTCAGAGTATCACGAGCACCCGAAAACAATGTACCTACTTCGATTTACTCAACTTCCGGAAGTACTCGGCAACGGCATCTCCGTATCCTTGCGGCACACGTTCTGCCGCGCTGCTGCGAACCTGCCCGTCCTTGCCTTCCAGTTTGCGGCGGAGCTGCAACTCAAGTTGTTCGATATTCGGCAGCACCTGCGTGCGGATCCGCTCAATCAGCTCCTCATTGCCCGGATGCTTCGAAGGATCCCAACGCTGAACCTCGCGCAGGGTCTCCTCGATCTGCCGCGCCATTTCCGGGTTGTCTTGCATGCTTTGCCGTAGCTGCTGGAGTTCACGAACGCCCTGTCTGAACGCCTGCTCCACGGCGGCATTGTTCACTGGACCCTGGTTCGGAATGCTATCGCCGGAGCGATAAACGCCCTGTTCACCAAAACCGAAACGATCGCCGTTAGGTCCGCCTTGTCCGCCGGTTTGGCCACCCTGCTGCTGACCCCGAACGCTGACCCTGGCCGAACTGATTACCACCTGCTTGCTGACCTCCTGCTTGGCCTTCGCCTTGTTGCTGCCCGCCTTGCTGACCACCTTGGCCCTGTTGCCCTCGTTGGCCGTGCTTGCTGGCCCTGCTGTTGGCCTTGTCCTGGTTGTTGACCTTGTCCTTGCTGGCCTTGTCCTGGTTGCGGGCCTTGTCCTTGTTGGCCTTGGCCCTGCTGCTGGCCCTGCTGTCCTTGCTGACCGCGTTGGCCTTGCTGACCCTGACCTTGCTGGTTGCCGCGCGAAGCGCGCTGCAATTGCTCTCTCAGCTTCTCTACCTGGTTCAGCGCCTGCTCGATCCCGGGCTGCGCTTTTCCTTTGTCTCCAGGCTTGCCCATCGCCTCTTCGGCTTGGTGAAGCTGATTTCGAAGGGTCTCCAATCCCATCGTCACGGGAGTCTCGCGCGACCCGACGTAACCGCCGAGTCCGCGGCGCAGCCAATCGGCCCCGAACTTCATACGCAGCTTCAGCTCGTTCTGCTGCATCTCACCGAGGGCCTCACGAACCTTTGAGGAGGCAGAACGCTGCGTCCCCGCCATATTGCGCGCGGCGCTTTGCATGTCGGCGTTCGAGACGGTTCAGATCGTTCAGCATCTGCTCCTTCTCGCGGGCGAGTTCCTCGCCTTTGCTGCCGATCCTGTCCGGGCATCGGACGACCCTGAGTTCCGGGCTCTCCGTACGCTTTCTTCAGTTGTCGACGAACTCGCTGCTGCTGTCGGCCAGATTGTCGGCCTGCTGCGCAAGTTGGTTCAACTCCTGACCCCGATTCCTGCTGGCGCATCCCGCTAACAGAATCGCGAGCTTCCTGAAGACGATCGGCTGCGCGCCGAGCTTCCGCCGACCCGGCTTGCGGCTGCGATGCCTGCGAATTCGCCGCCTGACGCATATCATCCGTTGCGCGTGCAAGGCGCTCGATCGCCTGCCGCAATTGGCTATTTTGCTGGCTGGGCGGCTCTGCCCGCGTCCCTGCTGACCTTGGCCCTGCCCTTGCTGGCCCTGCTGACTTTGGCTCTGGCTTGGCTTTGCCCTTGGCCTTGACCTGACTGGTCCGCGCCAGCTCTTCCATCTTCTTCTTTAGCTCTTCTGCTTCCCGGCGCAGCATTTCCTGCTGCCAGCGCTGCTGCGGACTCTGCTGCTTGATCACGCTGCTGCTGCGCAAGCTCCTGCTGACGCCGGGCGAGCTGCTCCAGCTTCTGCAGCGCTTCATCCATTTCCTTCTGGCGCCGATCGGCAGACGCCGCCTGCGCGCCCGTCTCGTACTGGTTCTTCTCCGTATCGAGCTCGAGGTCGAAGAGACTTTCAAGGTCGCGGCCGGCGCCGCCCACCGCCACCACCGCCGCCTCGATTGCCCGAAGGCGACCTGAATATTGCGGCGCGTCGCTTCGGCGCGCAACAGATGCTGAAGAGCCTTCTGCTCGGGCTGAATCGATCCTTCCAGCTCTGCGGCCTTCAAGCTTTCGACCGCCTCACCCATCGCCTTGGCGGCTTCCTCCATGTCCTTTGCGAAGGATTGGAACTCGGCGTTCTGCTGCGCGAGTTCGCGGCTCTTCATACGTTGGCAAGCGACTGGCTCTGGTCGCGCAGCTTGGCCTGCATCTCCGACAGAAACTTTGCGTTCTCCGCTTCGGCTGCTTTGTCTTTGCTCTTGTCGCGAATCTGATTGAACGTTGCGGCGATGATTTCCTTCTGGCGCTGCGTTACCCCTTGGTCGTCTTCTCCGCCACCGCCACCGCCGCCGCCCATCTGCTGCGATTGTTGATACTCGCGCTCGAACGGCTGCGCTTCAAGGAACAGCATGTCGGTCATCGTTTCTGACCGTGCGTCTTTCGCGCGGGCATGCAGTGCGACGACGTCGCCAGGCTGCAGTTTGAAGTCTTCGAGAGCGATTAACGTCTCACCTTCTGTCGTCTTCGCGCCCTTGTTCTTCAGCATCGAGACTGATCTTCTCGGGACCGCCGTTTACCGAGTACGCCAGCACAACGTCCTGCAGAGCGAAGTCGTCCTCCGCTTCCACACGCACCGTCACTTCTTCGATCGGATTGACCTTGAAGTCCCGGCCGGGTCGGGTGATGCTCACTTTCGGAGGTTGTTCCTTCTGCGCTTCGATGAAGTAGTCCTCAGCTAGCCGGATGTCCTCGCTCTTTTCGACCGTGGCAATGTGATACATGCCATCCGCACGGATCGGCACGGAAGCCGCTCAGCCAGTTGCCTTCGCTCTTCTGCATCTCGATACGCTTGCCGTTATCGAGAACAGATCACCGATTGCGCGAGAGGCTTGTCCGTTTCGATCGCGACCGTCGCATCCGTACCCTCGATTGCGCGGAGATCGCCGCCCGGTCTTCGACGACATCCTTCAGCCCCGCCCATTTCGGGTAGTGGTACGTCACTCGCAGCTTCTTGATCCCGGGCAGATCGAGAGCAGTCAACGTGTAAGTCTTGGAACGTACCCCATTCGACTCGACATAATACTCGACGGAATCGGGCAGGCCTGCAAACAGAAACTCAAAGCCGACACCGGATGGTTGCGGCATCATCGGCGCAGGCTCCCATTTGCTCGTACCGGCAAACTTTGCAAACAGCGTAGCCGATCGCGCGTCAAACCCGACCAACTGCGCTCGACCATCTGATCCGATTTCTTGCGCACGCTCCGGTCCCCCGGAGTGACGAGCAATGTCATAGAAATCCTGCGCGCATTCCCTCTCGCGGAGCACCGGCCCACAACAACGACGCGCCATGGCCGAAGAACCCGGACCCGCCAGAATCAACCAGATCAACCCGAGTGAAGCGAATGCCGCCGCCGAAGCAGAACCGAACATCAATCCGCGGCTCACGATCCGTCCAGGATCCGTAGTATGCGCCACCTCCATGGTGTCCGCGGCGAGCAATTCCAGAAACGGATCGTCCTTCGACTGCTTTTCCGCAAACGTCAGAAGTCGCGCATCGAACTCCGGTACCAGAGTCTCCGCGCGTTTGGCAGCCCTACGCCGGTTCAGGCTCAGGATCGGAAGCACAGTCCGAACCCGGCCGCCAAGGCAAGACTGAGGACAAGCAACACTCGCGCGATCCGCAAGGCTGCTGTCGGAGAAAGCATACGCGTTTGTGTACAACACCAGCGCGACCGTGGCAACCAGCGCCGCAACCGCCAGTACGGCAGCTCCTCGCGCGACAGCGCCCCAACGAAGACGGCGCTCCAGCGATTGCAGATAATTGTTCACCTGTTCAAGTGGGTTCACCGTCTTCTCCATGCCGCTTGCTTCCGAGCAATCGGTTCAGCCTGCTCGGCGTTCAAATACTTCCCTGAAAAAATCGACTCCACAACCGCCGCCACCAGCAGGCAACAAGCACATACCACCACATGCTGTAGGGCTTCTCGCCGGCTTCGCCAGGACCACCCTCGGGTCCGGCCTTACCAGTACTTTGCCACAACGCGAGGGTCTCTTTCGGTACCGTCTCCAACTCGGATTCCCTGCGATCGGCATGAACGGCGATCAACTCATGCTGGCCGTTTGGACGACGCACTTCCCAGAAGCCTTCCTTGGCCAACTTAAAAGCGGGTGTCTTCCCCGCTTCGGCAAGCGATAACGCGCGCTTGCCATCGGGACCAATGATCTCCGCCACCCTTCAAATCGACGAACGAATCCACAGGATATTGGGCTGGCGCCGATTCCCCGCCGCTCAGATACAGAGCCGACTGCTCGACAAACGGAACGAAGGACGCGTGCAGGGGCAGATCGTTCGCGATATTGTCGAAGGTCGAAGCCAGGATCAAGACACGACCGCGCCGACGGTCTCTCGAGCAGAAGCGGTGATCCGTCGGTGAACTTCGCGACCACCTTGCCTTTCGCTGGATCGATGCGTACAACCTGGTAAAACTTCACGTCGTCGAACTTGTTCACCTCAGCGACAGACGGATGGGATTCGTCAACGTCACCCGCCGCATAGAATCGCTCGTTGTCTCGCGACGCATACCGCGTGTCATTGATCTTTGTGCCAAACACGTTTCCTCGAGCGGCGATATTCGACCCGGCAGCGACCAACACTCCACCGCCGCGTTTCAAATAATCCTCAATTGGAGCAATCGTGTCCGACAGCACGACAAACGCGTACTTGTTGAAGTCGAGATTCGATGCCTGATCCGAGCTGACCGCATCGACGGCAAATCCCGCATCGGGAGTCGATTCCAATGCGGCTTTGTAGTACTCAACGGCGCGAGTTCGCCCTGGTTCATGGACGAGCAAAATGCGCCGAGCTTCTTTGCGTTCGATCGAAAACGGATACGTGTCGTCGGCAGCCAGCTTGTCACGCGAATCGATACGGACTTCGCCGCGATTCATTCCATAAGCGGCGTCGGGCAGGAAGAACTCTACCGTGGCGCGCCCGCCTGGAGTCAGCTTCACCGTCTTGCTTTCGAGAGACTTGCCGTTCAGCAGCAGGGAGACGTGGGTCTCGGCCTCCTCGGTTCCTGATCCGGCGATGACCGCCTGTATGCGCACCTTCTTCGGCTGGTAAACACTCCGCGGCGCATGGACTGCTTCAACATAGAAGTTTGGCTCTGTCCTGTCCACAACCGAGTGCACAACCAGCTTGGTACCCGGCGGGACGGCCAGTTCCGAAAACGGCGTAGGCATGGACGACTTTTGAGCATCGGTGAAGATATGCGCCTCCACCGGCATCCCGTCCGGAGGTACAAGCGAACGGATCACACGCGCTATTTCGGCGTACGCGCTACGTCCGTCACCCGGCTCGATCGCCTTAACCGCTGCCTCGAGTTCCTGCGCGTTCGTGATCGGCTGTGTGAGCAATTGCGCACTCGAAGCAAACGAGATGACCTGTCCTCTGTCCCCAGGACGGAACTGACGCAGCGCCTCTAATGCTCCGTTCTTCGCATCCGTGAGACGTGTGCCCGCACGCATGCTGAAGGAATTGTCAACGGCGACGAGCATCATCTTCCGGCCCTGAGCATCGCCTACCATACTCCGGCGAACGTAAGGCTTCGCGAACAAGAGCGCAATCAGCAGGATGAGCAGGCAGCGCATCACCAGCAGGGCGATGTATTTCAACCGTCGATGTTTCACTGAGCTCTGCGTGCGCTTCTCGAAAAACATCA
This sequence comes from Bryobacteraceae bacterium, assembly GCA_963825845.1. Taxonomy (GTDB): domain Bacteria; phylum Acidobacteriota; class Terriglobia; order Bryobacterales; family Bryobacteraceae; genus DASQDN01. The sequence continues at coordinate 15,509 of CAWGVL010000059.1, forward strand.
ATGAGCTGAACGGCAGCGGATTGGACTTATGCTGCTTCAGCAGATGCACATACAGCGGAATCCCCGCCGCGAGCAATCCGCCGAGAAACCATGGAGAGAGAAAACCCACTTACCTAATTCCTCCCCAGTCTCACCACAAGATAATTCCGCAGCGCCGCGTCCAGAGGCTGGCTCGTGTCCAGCAGGAAATAATCGATGCCGGATCGCTTCGCTCGTTCCCTTAACGCCGACACGTGGGCGTCAATCTTGGCGCCGTACTCATGTTTGACGTAATCGGGTGTGACCTCGATCGTGTCGCCGGTCTCCATATCGAGGACAAGAGCAGGATCCTTGATCTTCGGCCGTATCTCCTGTGGATCGAGCACATGGAACAGGATGATCTCGTTCCCGTGGAAGCGCATCGGCTCCATGGTTTTCACCACGACTTCGGGATCTTCGTAGAAATCGGACACGACCACAATCACGCCGCGGCGGTGAAGAAAATTGGCGAGATGAAAAAAAGGCTTCGCGAAGTCAGTACGTGTCCCCGGAGCAGCCTTTTCGATCGCATGCAGAATGCGGGCGAACTGCCCCTGCCGACTGGATGGAGGCACGTAGTTGCGGATCTCGTCGTCGAAAACCACCATCCCCGCCGCATCGCGCTGTTGATTCGACAGGTATGCGATCGATGACGTCAGATACCGAGCGAAATCCAGCTTGTTGACGGTGTGCGAACCGTACGCCATCGATTTGCTCGCATCCAGCAATAGAGTGAGCTGCGTGTTCGTCTCGCCACGATACCGCTTCAAATACATGCGCTCCGTTCGAGCAAAAACATTCCAGTCGACGTGCCGCAGGTCGTCACCTTCAGTGTATGACCGGTACTCGGCAAACTCCTGGCTGAAGCCAAAGTCCGGCGAGCGGTGCAGACCCGAAACGAACCCGTCCACAACAGTCTTCGCGATCAACTCGAGACCGGAAATGGAAGCGAGAACAGTTGGGTCCAGGTATCGTTGCATAGCGTCCTTATTAGGCCGAAAGTCTACCCTTTCGGAATCGGCTTCGTCTCCAAAATCCGCTTCACGATCGCGTCTTGATCCACTTTGTCGGATTCCGCATGGAAGTTCAGCAGCAACCGGTGTCGAAGAATCGGAGCAGCCAGACTGGCGATATCCTCGAACGTCACGTGATAGCGTCGGCGAACGAGCGCGCGAGCCTTCGCGACCAATACGAGGTTCTGACTACCGCGAACGCTGGCGCCGAAGTTGACATACTTTTTGACGAAATCCGGAGCCGTTTCGTCGGTCGGCCGCGTCATGCGAACGATATCCACCGCATACCGCGCCACGGAATCCGCGATCGGGACCATGCGCACAAGCTGCTGGAAGCCCAGGATCTCTTCGGCTGTCGTTACCGGCTCGGCGTGTGCCACGGCTGTTGTCGTCGTGAGACCCAGAACCTTCATTTCGTCTTCGGGATCAAGGTAATCGAGAACAGTATTAAAGATGAACCGGTCGAGCTGGGCTTCAGGCAGCGGATACGTACCCTCGAGTTCGATCGGGTTTTGCGTGGCAAGCACGAAAAAGGGCGCCGGCAACTTATGATGTGTTCCGCGTACTGTACAGGATCGCTCCTGCATGGCCTCGAGAAGGGCCGATTGCGTCTTTGGAGGAGTTCGGTTGATCTCGTCGGCCAGGATGATATTCCCGAAGATCGGCCCCTTTACGAATGTCCAGACACGTCGTCCTGTGCCGGGCTCTTCTTCAATGATGTCTGTCCCGGTGATGTCCGACGGCATCAGATCCGGAGTGAACTGGATGCGACTGAAGGCCAAACCCAACGTGTCGGCGATCGTCCGAACCAGCAAGGTCTTCGCCGTACCCGGCAGGCCTGTGATCAAACAGTGGCCGCCGACGAACAACGCGATCAGGACCTGTTCGAGCACTTCTTCCTGACCGACGATAACGCGCCGGATCTGCTGGACAATATCGGATTCGGCTTGCTGGAAGCGGAGGATCCTCTGCTTCAGTTCCGAAGAGTCTAGAGAGATAGGTACGGGATTGGTCATTATTCCTCGGCGGGGTTCCTCAGCGTGAAAGTTCGAGCAACATCTTCTGCGCCGGCTTGTATCCGGGCGCGGCTTCGAGCGAGAGCAACAACTGCTCCTTCGCGTCGTCGAGCCGTTTCGCGCTTTGCAGCGCACGGGCAAGGTTGAAGTGAGAGGCCGCGGCATCCATTGGTTTCGCCGCGATTACGGCGCTATACTCCCGGACCGCGCCTTCCGGAGAGTTTTGAGCGAAATACAGGTCTCCGAGCTTTTGATGGAGCTCTTCTCCCATGGGATAAATATAGACGAGCCGCTCGAGCGTCTTGATTGCATCCTTCGCCAAGCCCGCTTCCTGCTGCAGCTTCGCGAGTTTTATCAATGTCTCAGGCGTCCGCCCTCCGGCAGATGAATAATCTGTGAGCGCCTTGACACCATTCGTCTTATCGCCCTTTTCAAGATAAGCGTTCGCCAGCAGCTCGTAAGCGCTGTCGCGCTCCACGAAGTCGCGATACATCGAGATCACTCCGGGCGCCAGTTTGATCACCTCATCATGATTCTTGCCGGCGGCAGCGGCCTGAAGTTCCTTCATCCGCTTTCGCCATTCGGGAAAGTTGGTGACGGTCTCTTTCACCTGTCCATCGAGCCAGGCGAGGAACTTGGTGTCGAACTCCTCGGGCTTCATCTTCAGATGAGTCTCTACCACTTCCGGCGTCTGCTTGGATTGCGCATAGGAGTGCATCATATCCAGCAGCGTCTGGTATCCCCACTTCTCGTTGATGAAGTCGCAAATCCTGCCGGCTTGAAAATAGGACACGATTACCTGATTCGGGTACGTCGGCCGGATGAACCCACGATCGAGTTGCGCGATCGGGAGAAGCTTCTTTGCGTTGATGGCGCCGATGACCGTGGGGTCCAGTCGATCTCCCCAATCCGGCGACGTCGCGGTCTCTTCATGCACCGCCATACCCTCAGTAAACCACCGAGGTACCCGATGCTTGGTCGCCGTTAGCACATAAACATGGCTAAGCTCATGCCATAGCGTGCTCGCCCAGTGAAACGAACCCGGGCGGCGGCCGGATGGACTGTCCATCGCCACCACAGTGCCGAATGTCACGCCCAAGGCGCCTAAGCCGGGCATACCGAGCGTGCGGACCGCAAAATCTTCGTGATCCGGATAAACTTCCACCTGCACAGGCCGGTCGAGTTTCACTTTGTACTTCTTCTCGTACGTCGCGATCGCGCGTTTCAACTCGCTTTCGATGTACGGTCGAAGCAGTTCGGCTTCTTTCTTGTGCAGCCGAACGATGGTGTTGTCGGTCTTGAAGGTCCGGAAGTTCTTGTAGCTGTCCATCAGCGTGAGCGAGTTTGACGTGAGCGCATTCTTGAAACCCGCGTCGTAGGCTCGCTCCAGATTCTGGCGAGCATCCTTTTCCTCACCGAGGCGCATGAGATTTACACCAAGTTCAGCCCGAGCCCGGTGCAGATCGGGATCAAGATCCAGCGCCTTCCGATACGCCACGATTCCCTCTTCGTACCGTCGATTCAGGACGAGAATGTGCCCCACCAGTGCCCACGCCTCACCATAAACCGGGTTGACAGCTTTGATCTTCGCTTCCCACTCGCTGTCTTTCTTATCGTGCAGATAGTCGATCGCCAATCGAACCGCCATCGCGTCCAGCGCTTCCGGCGAGATCTTCAGCGCCTTATCAACCTCTTCGATCGCCTTAGGCTCGTTGTTGTCTTCGAGGGCCAGTTTCGCCAGCAGTTCCTGCGCTTCGAGCATCCTGGGATCGATCTCCAGCGCACGCTGCGCAAACTCGACCGCCTTGGATTCGAATCCCTCTGACGCGACCAGTGCCATCCCAAACGTTGCTCCGGGATGCTTCGCGTCGATTTCCAAAGCTTCTTTGAAGAGGTTCTGAGCTTCGGCGGGATTGAAACGCTCCAGGAACAAACGCCCCCATCGTACGCGGATGTCCGGGTTTTTGCGCTGCTGAGCTACGGCCAACTTGAACTCGTTGTTGGCGCCCTCGAAGTCACCCAGTGCCCACAAGGCCTCGGCTCTGTGCGCCGGATTGGAGCCCTTCGCCAGATTCTGGAAGCACGATTTGGCTTCGTTTCGTTTTCCGTGGCGGTCGAGTCTCCGGCAGGTACTCACCGGGTCGGCAGCGGTGGCGGCTCCCACCGCCAACAACACTACAAGACACTTCATTTATCAATCTCCGCCTGGGTCCGGGCCAGTTCGAGCAGAAGCGCCTGTAGCTGCTTCTTGTACTCGTCTGTCGGCATGGCGGCCTTCTGGAACTTCAGGCGATCGATGTCACCCTCGAGTTGTTCACGCTTCGTCAGGAGCGCCCGTTTCGCGGGATCGTTAGCGGCCTTTTGAATCGAACCGATTTTCAACAACTGAAACCGTCCAGCCGCCAGCGTCGCGTTCGTGTCGCCTCCATCGAGCATTGGATGCTCCGTGGCGAGCCGTTTGTTCGTCTCGTAAAACTGTTTGGTTTTGGTCTCGGCGAACTTGAATGCTTCCAGCGCTGTGATGACCTCGTTTTTATCCGCATCGGCCGCGGCGTCACGGAGCGCCTCAATCCAGTACCGCGGAAACACAGTCGCGTTCTTTTCGGTACCCGCTTTGGTCGCCGTGATGATCGTCCGGTTCTCCCGCAACAGTGCGTGGATCGACCCGCCACTGGCGCTCGTAGCATTGACGATCAACTGACGCCCTGCTTTCACGCGGTCAAGGTATGTCGCCAGATCCGTCGCAGAGATATCCGGGCCCGGGATGTTGATCTTGTAGTCAGTGCCATCGAAGCTGCCGTGCCCGATCAGAACCACGAGCAGCGAATCGTCTGCCGTAGCGCGCTTGGCAATACCCTCAAAAGCGGCGCGGATGTTATCCCGCCGGGCGTTCGCTCCCGAGAAGGTCTCTACCTGCACGTCCTGAGTGGCCCGCAGTGTCTTGTCGAGGTCCTGAGCCCATGTGGCGAAACGCTGTTCGTAATCAGGTTCGCCCCCAAGACCCGCGATGACCACGCAATGGGTCGTCGCGCCGGCCGAAGCGGCCAGAAGTAGCGCCAGAAGGGCAGTCCTCATACAATTCCCCATTTCCGGCGTAGGAGCCATTCCGAAGACCGAAGGAGCAGTGCGCCGATAAAGAAGATTGGCATATCCCACAAGTCACGCGTCTCGCGTACCGAGATGCCGGCTTCCGAATACGAGATCTCGTCCGGGATCTTTCCTGCTTCCTCAGGTTTGTAGTATTTGCCGTGAGTCTCCGTCGCAAGCTTTTCAAGAAGTTCGCGATTCTGCTGAGTGCGGAAATTCTCCGCAACCCCGTCTTCGCGGCGGAACGTCATCACGTCGCGGCCGGTCTCCTCGTCGCCCCGGTGCACCACGGTTTCCACAACATAGGAGCCGGGCCGGATCGCAGCGTACTCGGCGGTGTAGATCCCGGGCGTCGTTGGATCGGGCCGGAGTTCGATCTTGTCGTTCGTATTCTCCGGGCCCACAATCCTCGCCTCCACCTTGCCGTCCGTGAGAGGCAGATAGTTTTTGTCGCGGACGTCTACCCGGATCGGGATGCGGTGCTCATCCGCGAAAACCGACCTCGGAACACTGGACACCACTTGACCACTCGTGCCCGCCACCAGCCATCGGAGCAATTGTTGCCAGAACATCTCGTGAGTGTGGTCGTCGAGCGGCTGCGACATTTGCCAGCGCCACGACCCTGCGGAGGCGAAAACCGCCGTCCGGCCGCGGCCGTAGTTCTGAGTCACAAGCAGAGGATGTCGTCCACGACTCGTCGGCAGGAGTTCCGCAAGGACGACGGCGCCCGCTTTTGGCGTGCCCGGATCCTGAAAGTTCTGCAGGTAAGGAAGCTTCTTCCAACGATCAACGTTTCTGGCCGGATCGTCATCCAATCTGGTGATCAGACTGTCCCGACCCGCGGCAGTAAGTTCCACGTTCGCCGGATCGCGCTGAAACGTCTCTTTGCGATTCGGAAGGTTCACCGGGAGCAGATCGGTCAAGCCGACTTTGCCCAGCCGCCATCGGCCAATCCGCCGCGCCCGCCGAGCCACAGCAAACCTCCGCCCCGCCGATCCACGAACTGCTTGATCAGTTCGTGCTGAGTCGGCGTGAAGTGATTCGCCTCGACCCCGCCGATGATGATGCCCTGATACTTGAAGAGTTCGTCAACAGTAGCTGGGAAACCCTGCTGCAATTCCTCTGGCGTATCAACTCCCTGCGTGTAGATCTTGTTCTGGGTAGTCCGCAGAATTGTCGTGAGCTGGAGAGATTGGTCAGGCTCGAGAGCGCGTCGGATGAACTTGAATTCCCACTTCGGCTCACCTTCTATATAGAGGATGCGGGGCCGGTTCGCTTCAGCCGACACCAGCCGAGTTACCGAATTGTTGTTCTTGTTCTCCTCGCCGTCGAGAGGCTCAAGCGTTACTTGAAGGGTTTTGATTCCAGCGCTGCCTGCATTGAACAATACGGACTCCGTCTGCTCCTTGCCATCTGCTTTGACGGTGATCTCACGGGTGGCGAAAGTCTTCGCTCCATCCCGGATATTCAAGCGAACCCGGCGATTCTCGTACCCAAAACTCTTAAACGTCACCTGCGCTGCCAATCGGGAATCCGCCAGCACGCGCGACGGCATTTGCGCGTCCACGATTTCGATATCACGGCTCAGTTTTTCCCGACCGAACCCAACTGTGTGGATCGGTATGTGGTACCGACGGATCTCGCTCAAGGTGGGGAGGTCAATCCCACCGGTGTTATCCGCTCCATCACTCAGCAGGACGACAGCGCCGATTGGCAAACTTCCTGCCTCATTCGTCACCTGCTTCAGCGCATCTCCCAAGCGCGTCGAGGGCGCACTAGCACTGAGTTGATTGGGCGAATCGAGTCGATCCAGACCGCCGCCAGCACGATAAAGTCGTACTTGAAACTTCTTATCTAAGTCTTTGATCTTGTTCAGAACTTGGATCGCCTGATCCTTGCGGGAAGTTCCGTTCTCCACTGCCGCCATGCTGCGAGAATCGTCCGCGACAACGGCCACGATGTTTTGCTGCGGTCGCAAGGTGGCGACACTCAGAGCGGGTTGCCACAACATCAGCAACAGCATAGCGAGGGTTGCAGTCTGCAGGGACCAGATCGCCATGGGACGGAGGTCGAACTTTCGATGCCGTACGAGCGGCCAGGCAAACGCAGCCGCGCCGGCCAGCAACAGAACCACCAGCAGCCACACGGGCCACCTGCCCAGGAGCACTACGTCACCCTTGGCGAAGGCCTCGAACGGGTACTTAAAGAAGAGTTCGAACATCAGTGCGTCATCGCGTAGATTATGTAGTTGATCCCAATCTTGTAAGCCATTGAGGCGTACTTCTCGGGATAGTTCGGGTTATCCGCCCACTCCCAGGCGTCACCCAAATCCATGTTGTGACAGACGGCGACCATGAGACGACCTTTGTCGTCATAAATCCCACGCCACTTCGCCTCAATACCGTCGTATTCGTAAGTCCGTCCCGTACCGAAGGTCACTACACCCGGTACTTGAAATCTTTCATCTAAATCGTAGAGAACGTGGAAGATGGCGTCTTTATTCTCGATATCCACCACAGGGCGGTCCGGGAAGACTCGGCGCATGCTTTGCATGAAAATATCCCACTCGTATGTCCCGTGGAAGTCGTCTGTCATCAGGAAACCGCCACGCGAGAAGGTAGTCGCGAAGTTTGCCGGCCTGCCGGTCTGTCAGAGCCCAATGCCCTGCCTCAACAACATAAATCCAGGGCCAGTTGTAGATTTCGTCTGTATCGAGACTCACCACCTGCTCCATCGAGCGAGTGTGGATGCGGGTTAATCGCCGGACACCCTGCACGAACTGTCGATCCGCCTTTGGGTAGTCGATAGTCCAGTTCCCGCGCATGTTCCAGATACGATCGGAGTTTCCTCCGTAAGATGGGTACTGAAGACGGGCGAAGGCGTACTCGGTTTTCTCATTTGCGTCCGCAGGTGTGGGAGGATCGCGATCTTCGTCGTACCACCAGGGACGCTGACGCTGATACGCAAAAAGGGCGCTCCACAGGCTGAGGAAAAGGAACAGTAAAACAGTAATCGCGCGTACACTCATCACGACACCGCCCGTGGTGGCTTCAGCATAGCACAGACTATTAAGAGACGTGCCAGCGCTACGGAACGTTGTCGAGGCTCGTTAACAAGATGTAAATTCCTTAAGATTACGCCGTTTCTCATCCAATGCTCAATACAATAACAGGGTTAGACGGCTCGTAAAGCCACTTGTCTATATCATTGACTTTGCTACCCTAGAGTTTCCAAGGACAACCGCACGATGATGACACGCCAAGAAGCCATCGACCTCTTCGCCAGCGATGATTTGATCGGCATCGGCATGGCTGCCGACGCGCTTCGCCGAAAGCTCCACCCTGAGGGGGTGGTTACTTATATCATCGATCGCAACATCAACTATACGAACTTCTGTACCGAGTATTGCAGCTTTTGCGCCTTCTATCGCCCGATGGGGCACAAGGAGGGATATATCCTCCCCAAAGAAGCCATCTTCGAAAAGATCCAGGAGACCATCGATCTCGGCGGGACTGGCATCCTGATGCAAGGCGGTCTGCACCCTGAGTTAAAGATCGAGTGGTATGAGGACCTGTTCCGCTCCATCAAAGAGCGCTTTACAATCCATCTGCACTGTCTCTCCGCGCCTGAAGTGACCAACATCGCCGAAGTCAGCGGCCTGTCGTTACGCGACACGATCGCCCGGTTGCGCGACTCCGGGCTCGACTCGATTCCCGGCGGCGGAGCCGAAATCCTCGATGATGCCGTGCGCCATCGGATCAGCCGGCTGAAGTGCGGAACAGACGAATGGATGGCCGTTCATCGGACCGCCCACCAACTCGGGATGCGTACCACGGCGACGATGATGTTCGGCTGTGGGGAAACCATCGAGCAGCGGATGAATCACTTCGATCTCGTCCGCAACCTGCAGGAAGAAACCGGCGGGTTCACCGCGTTCATCCCCTGGACCTTTCAGCGCGAAAACACCTCGCTCGGACGCTTCGTTAAGGAAGAAGCGACCGGCGTCGAATATCTGAAAACGCTCGCAATTTCCAGGCTGTACCTGCCCAATATTTTGAACGTGCAATCATCCTGGGTCACTCAAGGTCTGAAGACTTGCCAGGTTGGTTTGAAGTTCGGAGGAAACGACGTAGGCAGCATCATGATCGAGGAGAACGTCGTGTCCCAGGCGGGAGCGCGCAACCGGGCGAGTGAAGAAGACTTGCGCCGAATCATTCGGGATGCCGGCTTCGTTCCCAAGCAGCGCGACACCTTGTATAGAACCTATTTTCTGAACTAGCGCTTGAAGTAGTCCGGGCGGCGCTTTTCCCGGAACGCGGCAACGCCCTCCTTGAAGTCAGCCGACGCGAACACTTCCTTCCGCATTTCGAGCGCGATCGGAGCAGCTTCGACCGAATCCAGTCCGTACGTTCGCCGCACAAACTCCAGACCCAGGCGCACCGCCTCCGGGCTGGATTGGCTGAGGTGCATGGCAATCGCTGTCGCCCTGTCGTCCAGTTCAAACGCGGGAACGGCCTCATGGATCAGCCCCCACTGGACCGCTTCGGGCACGTTGAAAATCCGTCCCATCATGCTGAGTTCCAGCGCTCTCCGTTCTCCTAACGCATTCGCGACCGACCGGTAAATCACGAACGGCCACATACCGATCCGAATCTCGGTGAGGCCGAAGCTGGCTCCATGAGCAGCGATCGCGACGTGCGCGTTGCAGATTATTCCGATGCCGCCACCAAGAGCGGGCCCCTGAACCGCGGCAACGATCGGCTTGCTCGCGCGGGCGCCAAACGTGAAGAGCCGCTCATGAACAGCAGTTCGCTCAGGCGCATCCGGCGCGGAGGCTTCGTCAAGATCCATGCCCGCACAGAAGACATCCCCCTTCGCATCCAGGAGAATAGACCCGACCGTAGCGTCGTCCTGAGCCTGATCGATCGCGTCAGCAATCTCCCTGCACAGGTCCGACGTAAGGGCGTTTCGCTTGTCCGGCCGGTTCAGCGTCAGTCGCAGGATGCGCGCTTCGCGGCTAATTTCCAAGTTCGAGTTCATCGATGTCGATCTCCATCCGGAGTAGCGCTGCGCTGTATGTTTTGCCTTGCGCGTCAGTCCGCAACGAAAGGGTTCCGCCGCCACCTAAGGCGCCGTACAACAAAAAATTCAGTGCGCCAAGGTTCGGCAATTCGTAACGCTCGACATCGCCTTTCACGTAATCGCCGAAATGAGCCTTCACCCGATGGATCGTGACCTCACGGACGAGGACAGGATAGTGTCGTTCGTCATACGCGATGACACCTATATTCGCGGTGTCACCCTTATCTCCTGACCGGCCGTGCGCAATACGCGACAAGGGGATCTTCATTGGATTACCTCTACGCGCGTGCGTATCTCATCGCGCGGAATAAGCGCCGGCCAGTACGCGACTAAGTCACGAACCCTCGGGCGGCCCTCGCCGTAACCTGTGCCCGTCGGTGGACCGCTGAGGACCAGCGGAATCAGTTCCCGTGTGAATCGGTCAACCGCTCTTTTATCCTGGCTGCGCGCGCCAATTCGAATCTGGATCTCGGAAGGGTCGCCCACCGGCGCCGCGGCAGGCCCATGACATGCGTTGTAGCCGAAGTACTCCGTGTGGATTTCATCGAACTTCAGCCCGAGTTGTTGAAGTCTGGCGCGCACGATCCGGTCCGCTGCCTGCGCCTTCTCCAGTGCCTGTGGCCAGCTATACACGAGCGTGCCGATGGCCTTGTAACCGTCAGCGAAAGAGATCGACACCTTCAACGAATCGGTCCGAGGGCGTCCACGAACATTTGAGATGCGCACGCGATCTGGGCCGTCGTCACGGAGGCGGATACTCGTGAAGTCGGAAATGCAATCAGCCGTGATGAAGTTTCGGGGATCACCGATTTCATAAAGCAACTGCTCTTTTATCACGTGCGTGTTGATGCGCCCGCCCGTATTCGGGTGTTTGGTGATGACGAACGTCCCGTCAGGTTCAGCTTCGATGATCGGGTACCCGATATTTGCCAGATCCGGGATCGTGGTCCAGTCCACCTGGCAATTGCCGCCGGTTCCCTGGGCTCCGCATTCTATGATGTGTCCGGCGACCGTTCCGGCGGCAAGGAGATCCCACTCGGTTTCTAACCAGCCGAACTCGTGAATCATCGGGGCCAGCGCAAGCGCGGTATCCGTGCAACGACCTGTGATGATCACATCCGCGCCGGTTTCCAGGGCCTCGATCAGCGGATAGGCGCCAATATACACATTCGCGCTGAGAATGCGATTTCGGATGGACGTGAGCGGCGCTCCCGTGTCCATGCTCCGCATCTCAATTCCACGCGCGAGCATGTCATCGATCCGGCCGTACACATCATCACCGAGTACGACCGCGACCTTCAAATCAGGAGCCAGTCGATGAACCTCGCGAGCGCAAGCGATCGGATTCACGCCGCCAGCATTGGCGAGAACCCTGACGCCGCGGTCGCGAAGACGTCGCGCGATACGACCGATCAATGGAGGGAAATCTTTCGCATACCCCAGCGCAGGGTCGGCCTCTCTCTGCTTTTGAAGGATCGACATCGTGACCTCGGCAAGATAGTCGAGCATCAGATAGTCGATCGGTCCACCTTCAACAAGTCTCACCGGCGCTTCGAGCCAGTCGCCCCAGAACCCTTGACCGTTGGCGATGCGGATCATACCCGAACTCACGATAGCATTCGGAAGCCGCGGATTAAGACATTGTTTCGAGAACGAGGTGCTCGGAATGACGGGTGTACGATGTCGCTTCCAACGCGAACGCAAGCACGCGTCGTGTGGCAAGCGGATCGATCAAGGCATCCAAGTGACCGCGAGCAGCCGCGTACTTCGCGTCCAGCCAGCGCTCGTAATCGGCGCGCGTCTTCTCGATGCGTTCCTGCAAATCCTCTGGAACCGCTTTGCCTTGCCGTTCCAGCCTGTCCAATTCGGGACCGTGAATCGCTTTGACGGCTGAGTCGCCCTCCATGACGCCTATCCGAGCGGTCGGCCAAGCGAATGTGAAATGCGGATCGAAGCCCTGCCCGGCCATGGCGTAATAGCCCGCGCCGCTGGCATGATTGATCGTGAGGACGATCTTCGGTACCGTTGCGCACGCCATTGTCTCCACCATATCGGCGCCAGCGCGGATGATGCCTTCCGCCTCGGCTCGCACACCCACCATAAAGCCGGAGACGTCCTGGATGTAGAGCAGTGGCGTCCGGCGCCGCTCCGCGTTCTCGACAAAATAGGCAACCTTGCGAGCTGACTCGGTATAGACGATCCCTCCGATCCGGGGGCCGCTGGATGTCTTCAGGAACCCGCGCCGGTTTGCGATGACGGCAATCGGATAACCCCAAATCCGGGCATTTGCGCAAAGGAACTCCGGCGCGTAGGCGGGCTGAAATTCCAGGTACTCGTCGGAATCCACAATGCGCGCGACCACCTGGTTCATGTCATACGGAGCACGGTGGTCGTCCGGCATCAACTCGTATAGATCATCAATAGGCTCCGCGGCGCTGCGATCCGTGTGGCCGCGCCGGGGCGGCGCGGCAGTTCGCGGAATAGCGCGGCGGATGATCGCAAGACAGTCGGCGTCGTCCTTTGCGGAATAATGAGCGACGCCACTGGTTCGCGTATGCATGCTCTCGCCGCCCAGCGATTCTGCATCGGTCGCCTGCCCGATTGCGCCCTTCACCAGATTGGGTCCGCCGAGCCCCATGAAGCTGGTCCCTTGGACCATGATGATGACGTCACTCAAGGCCGGCAAGTAAGCGCCGCCCGCGATGCACGGCCCCATCACCGCCGAAATCTGCGGGATCCGCATCTTCCGCCGCATGAGCGAGTTGTAGTAAAAGATTCGCGCTGCGCCGTATTGGCCGGGGAATATTCCGTCCTGCAAAGGGAGATTCACGCCGGCTGAGTCGACCAGATAGACGATCGGCAGCCGATTGCGCATCGCGATCTCCTGCGCCCGGAGAATTTTCGTGATTGTCTCAGGCCACCATGCGCCGGCTTTCACCGTCGCGTCATTCGCCACGATCACAGCGGGACGGTTCTCGATTCGCGCGATGCCCGTTACCACGCCCGCGGCGGGCGCCTGACCATCGTAAAGGTCGTAGGCGATAAGCAACCCGATTTCGAGAAACATCGAACCGGGGTCGATCAATCTGGCGATACGCTCGCGCGCCGTCAGTTTGCCGTCGCGATGTTGCTTGTCGACCTTGGCAGCGCCCCCACCGTCACGTAGGCCATCCTCGATCTGCTGGAGTTCCTCGACGAGTCGTCTCATGCTCATCTGTTCATCCCAGTGTCAGTGTAAGGGACGCGAGCTTCATCACTGGTTCCGGTGCACCACAGTGGTGGTTTTCAACCACCGCGACGTGGCCAGACGAGTTTGTAAAGACTTGTAAACACACGCAGCCTGGAACTGGCGCTTGACGTGCCTCCGACTAGACAGAGGGGAGCCGGAGCCATGCTGAAGAAGCTGGTACTTGCAACGTTTGTTGTCCTGAATTCCGGTATGCCTGGTTGGGCGCAGGATGACAGCCCCGGGCGCGGTGTCGCCCGGATTAGTGTCATCAACGGGGACGTCTCTGTACGTCGCGGCGACTCGGAGGACGTAATCGCCGCAGCCATCAATTCGCCGCTGGTAGTCCAGGACCGTGTGCTCACCGGACACACATCGCGCGCGGAAGTACAGTTCGATTGGTCGAACATGATCCGGCTCGCAAGCGATGCCGAAGTCCGCTTCGCCGAGTTGGAATACAAGCGATACATCGTGCAGGTCGCGCGCGGTACCACGACCTTTCGGGTGCTGCGGGATCAGGATGCCGACATCGAAATCAGCACGGCGAGCGTTTCCGTCCGCCCCATTAAGCGCGGCACGTACCGCATATCCGTACACGACGACGGGACGTCCGAGATCACTGTCCGCTCGGGCGAAGCCGAGATCTACACGCCCAAAGGCAGCGAGAGACTGAAGAGCGGTCGCACGATGGTGGCGCGCGGTACGACTGCCGCACCCGAGTTTCGCCTTGTCAGTGAGATTCATGAGGACGATTGGGATCGATGGAATCAGGCCCGAGATAAAGATTTGGAACGATCGCACTCGTACCAATACGTTAGCCGCGATATCTACGGCGCCGATGATTTGGATGATCACGGCCACTGGGTTCACGTTTCGCAGTATGGCTGGGTATGGTCTCCCAGGGTTGCCGTCGGCTGGGCTCCGTACCGATACGGGCGCTGGAGTTGGGTCGATTATTACGGGTGGTCTTGGGTCAGCTACGACCCGTGGGGCTGGGCGCCCTATCACTACGGGCGCTGGTTTTATAGCGCGCCGGTGGGATGGTGCTGGTGGCCGGGTACATTCGGCGCGCGCCACTATTGGAGCCCCGGTCTTGTAGCGTTCTTCGGGTTTGGTTCGGGAGGCGTAGGGTTCGGGTTTGGGAACGTCGGCTGGGTTCCACTCGCGCCGTACGAGCGCTATTACCCGTGGTACGGACGAAGCTACTACGGCGCGTACCGAAACGGTCTGTATCCGCACAACAACGTTCGGATCGTGAACAACGTAAATATCACGAACGTTTATCGCAACTCGCGAATCGACCGAGCGATCACGGTCGTCGATCAGGACGGCTTCGGACGAGGAAGGCCCGGCACGTATTTCCGCGGTCGCGATGGTGAATTCTCCCGCGCCAGTTTGGTGCAAGGTCAATTGCCCCTGACACCGGGCCGCGAGAGTTTACGATTGGCCGACCGTGAGGCAGCGGTTCGACCGGCGGGTGAGAGCGCCAGTGGGCGGTTCTTCAGCCGCCGGCAGCCCGCCGCGGTCGATCGGGTTACTTTCGAAGACCAGCGTCGCGGTCTGGAGCAAGCGACTCGAAGGACATTCACGGCTGAATCTCGCACGGCAGAAGCTCGAGGTACGGCAACAGAAGCGGCCGGAAATGCCGTCACCGGATCGCGGCAGGGCATCGAGAACTCCGGGCGGCTGTCCGATCGGTCTGTGGAGCGTGGGCAAGACGGGTGGCGAAGGTTTGGGGCGCCACGCCTCGAATCACAGGGAGAGTCAATCCGCCGCAACGATCAGGCCGGCCAGTTCGGCCAACCCGAGCGCAATGCCGGTACGGAAACTCGTGGATGGAGGCGTGTCGGCGAAGCCGCGCCGCGAAGCTCTGAAGTTGCTCCGCGGGAACGTGCGGGAGAGGGGAATGGAGAGCGTAATTCGGATTGGCGTGGGTTCGGCAGCAGCGCGGGACAAGCATCCAGCTTTGACTCCGGCGCTGTCGGTCCTGCGACGCCTCGCGGCGCCAACGGATGGCGGCGTGATATAGGGCCGCGCGGCGATCCCCTCCGTAACGATCCTATCAGCGCCGGAGCCCAGGAGCGCCAGAGTCTCGAGCGTCGGAACGATTCCTTCGGTGGCGGTGATTCGGTTCAGATCAGTCCTCCGATTGTGCGCGAGCGAGGTTCTTTCGATCGGGGATGGCCGGGACGGGGATCTCAGGCAAGTCCTTCGCAGGCAGCGCCCAGAAGTGACTTCGGCAGCATGCGAGGTGTCGATGGCGGCGGGAGCCGAGGAGGCACAATCCGTGGAGGCGGCGGTGCTGGCGCGAGCCGTTCTTTTGGCGGAGGCCGCGGCAGTGACGGCGGCGGCGCCCGGAGTGGCGGCGGTGGCGGAGCCCGAGGCGGTGGAGGAGGCCGCGGCCGCTAGGACAAGGAATTTCTTCGTAGCTGTTTCTTCCCATCGGGCTCCGAGGATTCGGAGCCCCTTTTTTTGCGATTACTCGAAGCGCAGGGCCTCTATGGGATCCAGCGCGGCCGCTTTTCTCGCTGGATAGTAGCCGAAGAACACTCCGATCATCATTGAAAACAGCGCCGATACCATTACAGCGGTGGGCGACGTGATCACCGGCCAGCCAAATACCCCCGAGGTTATCGCCGCGACACCCACTCCAAGGAAAATGCCGGCGACTCCTCCGGCCAAACCGAGCACGAGCGATTCCAGGATGAACTGGGTCCGAATGTGCTTCGACTTCGCTCCGACTGCCATCCGGATGCCGATTTCCCGGGTTCGTTCGGTCACCGAGACCAGCATGATATTCATGATGCCGATGCCGCCCACGAGCAAGGACACACCGGCGATACTTCCGAGAAGCATCGTCATGACGCGTGTCGTGGCCTCCGCCGATTCGGCTACGTCAGTCAAGTTGCGGACATTGAAGTCGTCTTCCTGACCGGCACGGATGTTGTGGCGCTGTCGCAGGATTCCCGCGATCTGTGATTCGGCCTCAAACGTGGCATCAGCACTGATGGCCGAAACATAAGCTTGAGTGACGTACTGCGTTGACAGCAACTTCTTCATCGCCGTCGTATACGGCATTAGCAGCGTATCGTCCTGGTCCTGGCCCCATTGCGTTTGGCCCTTCGGCGTCAGCACTCCCACGACTCTGAATGGCAGATTGCGAACGCGAACAGTCTGACCGACCGGGTCGCTGCCGGCAAAGAGCTCCTGAGCAACTGTCTGACCGATGACGACCACGCGGGCAGCCGTGCGGACGTCCGCGTCCGTAAAGAGTTCGCCCGAAGCGATGGACCGATTGCGAATCGCGAGATTGGACGGCGCTACACCTTCCGCCCGCGTGCTCCAGTTTCCGTTGCCGAATACCAACGTCACTGGAACGCTGACACTTGGACTGATGGCCGATACTGCCGGCGCATCGCGAAGAATCGCATCGAGGTCATCAGGCGTGAGCGTCATACTGGTGCCAGCGCCCGCACGGACACCGCCCATTCGCTGACTTCCCGCTGAAATGATGAGCATGTTGGTTCCCATGCTCTCGATTTGCTGCTGCACCTGCTTCTGGGCGCCCTGCCCGAGACCTACCATCGCGATGACTGATCCTACACCGATGATGATTCCAAGCATGGTGAGCGCAGAACGTCCCTTGTTTCGAGCAAGGGCACGCATGGCAATTTTTAGAACGGCTCCGATCATAACGCTTCCACTCCCTGATGCACTGCGGGCATCGACGCGAGTTCAGCAGCGGCATCGCGACGGTTCGCAATGGCTTGATCGTTCGTGATACAGCCATCGCGGACGACGATGACGCGTTTGGCGTACTGCGCGATATCCGGTTCATGGGTCACGAGGATGATCGTGATCCCAGAGTCCCGGTTCAGCCGCTGGAAAACACTCATCACCTCCACCGACGTCCGACTGTCCAGGTTACCCGTAGGCTCGTCCGCAAGAATCAGAGATGGATCGTTTACCAGCGCCCTAGCAATCGCGACACGCTGCTGCTGACCGCCGGAAAGCTGGTTTGGATAGCTATCCTCACGATGCGCCAGTCCGACAAGCGCCAGCGATCGACGGCTGCGGTCCGCGCGCTCGGCGGCCGATACTCCCGCGTAGAGCAGTGGTAACTCTACGTTTTCAATTGCGCTGGTGCGGCGCAGCAGGTTGTATCCCTGAAAAACGAACCCAATCTTGCTGTTCCGGATCTCGGCGCGGGCGTCCTTGTCCAACTCCGATACATAGATTCCGTCGAGCTTGTACGTGCCCGATGTCGGCCGGTCGAGACACCCGAGAATGTTCATCAGCGTCGACTTACCCGATCCAGAGGTACCCATGATGGCCACGAACTCGGCGGACTGGATCGTGAGCGATACACCATTCAGAGCGTGCACCTGGACTTCGCCCGTGTCATAGGTCTTGTGAAGATCTCGAACCTCGATGACGTTGTTCATAGCTGCTTCCTCCGTTTAGCGGCGGCGGCCGCCACCCATCGGCATCATGGGATTCCGCGTCCCCGTCGTCGTTGCTGCTGCGTTTTTCGCCGCTGCCGGAACCGCGATCTTGTCGCCCGCCTGAATGTCACGCGAGACTACCTCAGACACCACACCGTCGGTAATACCGAGCTTCACTTTCACAGGCGTGAGCTGCTCGCCATCGATCTTCCAAACTGTGGGTCCACTGGTCTTTGGTTGTTGCGTTTCGGCGCCCGCAGGACGGAACCGAAGCGCGGCATTCGGGACCGCAAGAACATCGGCCTTTTCGGCGACAATCGCGGTGACATTCGCCGTCATCCCTGGCTTCAGCTTGAGATCAGGATTATCGACCTGGATCACGGCCGTATAGGTGACGACGTTCTGGACGGTCTGCGGCGCCAGCCTGATCTGAGCGATGCGGCCGTGAAACGTGTCCGCCGGGTGTGCGTCGACTGTGAAGGTCACGCGACTGTCGGGGCCGAGTTGGCCAATGTCTGCTTCATCAATGTCGGCGAGAACCTGCATACGGCTCAGATCGTTTGCGATTAGAAACAGAGTTGGAGCCTGGAAGCTCGCCGCAACAGTTTGCCCAACGTCCACATTGCGAGAAACGACTACGCCGTCAATCGGCGCCCGTATGATCGTGTGCTCGAGATTGACCGAAGCAAGCTGAACGGCTGCAGCCGCCTGTTGCGCCTGTGCCTTCGCCTGATTCACCTGGGACCGCGCCGATTGCACCTGCGACTTGGCCTGATTCCACTGTGCAATGCTTTGCTGGTGCTGAGCGGCAGCCTGAGCTACGGCGGCCTTCGCCGTATCCAGCTCGCGGCGAGCCGTGACGCCTTCATCGATGAGCTTTTGCGTGAGATCAAGGTTGCGCTCCGCGTCTGCGAGGACGGATTTCGTTCGCTCGACGTTGAACTCGGCTGCCTGAGCGGCTGCTTCCGAACTCAGGACTGCGTTCTCACCTGTCTGGATAGCGGCATTGGCGCCCAGTTGATTTGCCGTCGCCTGCGTCAGTTGGGCCTCTAACTGGGATGCGTCGAGCCGGGCGATAATCTGGCCTTTTTTTACCGGAGAGTTGAAGTCCACATACATTTCCGCGACCGTGCCGGAGACTTGACTCCCGACGTTTACGGTCGTGAGCGCTTCCACTTTGCCGGTCGCGCTGATGCTCTTGGTGATGTTCCCGCGGCGAACCTCCGTGGAACCCCAGGCCGGCGCAGCGGGTTGCGTTGTCGCTCGCCATGCCAGACCGGCTACGGCTGCGAGGATAACCAGGGCAGCCGCATAAAACCACGGCTTGCGCATCGGCTTCGTGTTTTTGCGCACGGACGGCAGCAATGGCGTGCGCACCCGTGGATGATCCAGCTTTTCGTGAATGATGGTCGGCATCTCTTGTATGGGCATCGTTCTCCCCCAATGAAGAGATGGATGCCGACCTACTTACGCCTGTAAGGGTTTGTAAATGTGCGGGATCAGCGGTGTTGAAGAGTGTAGCTGCGGAGCGTATCGACGGCCGCGCGGATCGCCTGCATGTGACGCTGCGCCACCGAGCGAATCGTGTCGTCTACGGCCAGTTCCAGAGTGTGCTCGTAATGCTTCAGGCCGCCTTCATCGCCTTGAGCCGCCTGCTGCAGGATTTCGATATCGTCCTTGGGGCGAATACGCTGTTCTAAGTCCACCCAACCGGAGCGGAGAGGACCGCCCCCGTGACCAGTGTCGCCGGGCTCGGCTCCTCCTTTTCGGATCAGGTCGTCCCATTCGGCTGCAAATTGCGACCGCTCAACGGAGTACCGGTCGAGAATGAACCGAAACTCGTCATTGTGAACGCCCTTCGCTGCCTTGTTGAAGCCTTCTTCGGCGTCGCGGCAGGTCGACGCGAGATCTCTCAAAACCTTGCTGACATTCGAGTCGTTCGCCATATCCCATAGACGCGCGGATTCGCGATTCCATGACCCTCGCTACATTGACGTGGTAGCATCGACTCGAATAATGTCCCCAACGCAAGTCCAGCACGCGGCGACGCGCGATCCCTATCGTTTTCACGCCGACGAGGTAGCCAACCCGCCACGGACCTTCGGAGCAATCTTTAAGAAAATCGGGCCCGGTATGATCCTCGCCGCCTCGATCGTGGGATCAGGCGAACTGATCGCGACAACAACTCTGGGCGCTGAAGTCGGGTATGCCCTTCTTTGGTTGATCATTCTGAGTTGCGTTGTGAAGCCCGCCGTGCAATCCGAGATCGGCCGCTACGTGATTGCGACCGGGGAAACCGGAGCCGAGGCATTCAACAGCGTTCCAGGGCCGCGAATCGGGCGGCTCAACTGGATAGTGATCGCATGGTTCACCATGGCCGTAATCACGTTTTTTCAGATCGGCGCCATGTATGGCGGTGTCGCCCAGGTGTTCAATATCCTTTTTCCGGCTGTCTCCACAACGATCTGGATTGTGGCCGAGATGGTCGTTACCCTCATCATTCTGCTTGGTGGACATTATGAACGCATCGAGAAACTCGCGACGTTGAAAGTTTGCTTGTTCACGATGCTCACGCTGCTGTGCGCCGCGTTGCTGACTGCGCAGCCGACGTTCTCCATCCGCGACATCGTCGAGGGCTTGAAGTTCCAGATGCCCGGCAACGGGCTCGCAACAGCGATTGCTGTCTTCGGGATCACGGGCGTTGGCGCATCGGAGTTGTTCATGTATCCGTACTGGTGTACCGAGAAGGGTTACGCCCGGTTCACTGGCACGAACGACGGATCGGCAGCATGGCGCGATCGGGCGCTGGGCTGGATTAAGGTGATGAACATCGACATCCTGGCATCGATGGTGATTTACTGCGCAGCGACCCTGGCGTTTTACTTCCTGGGAGCGGGTGTCCTGCATGCGCGCGGCATCGTTCCCTCCGCCAAGGACATGATCGTGGTGCTGTCCCGGATGTATACCGAAACGCTCGGACCGTGGTCCGTCGGTTTGTTCTATATCGGCGCCATCGCCACGCTTTATGGAACGATCTTCGCTGCGACAGCCGGAAATTGTCGTGTATTCTCCGATATCACCCGCATCGCCGGCGCCTTCGAACGCGGCGATTACGCCGCGCGCGTGCGAATCCGGAATCGCTTCATCTGGTTCCACGTGCTGGTTCCAGTCGCGTTGATCCTCATCGTGGGATCGCCGGTTCAAATGGTCAAGTGGGGAGGCACGGCGCAGGCGGCATTGCTACCGATCATCGGTATCGGCGCAGTCTACCTTAGACACCGTCGCTTGCCCGAGGCAGTGCGTCCAGGCGTCTTCGCTACGTTCGGCCTGTGGCTGGCCGCGATCATGATGAGCATCTTCATCGTGTATTACATCTACCTGATGAGCTAGCTCCTGAACCGCGGGAAGTTTTATATACTGGCAGCGCACATGACACGTAGAACTGCTCTGGCTGCCTTATCGGCTTCGCTGGCCCGCACGGCGACCCGACTCCCCGAGAACAAGAACGTCAAGTGGGCGCTTGGATCGAATCTCTGGAATTCGTTTCCACCCGTTCCGTTCACGGATATTCTCGACGTGATGCGAGATACCGGCTTCATCGGAATTCGATTGACGCAGTTTCCGCAGATTCTCGAGAAATACAAAATCTCGCAGGCCGACATGGAACGCGAAGCTTCCAAGCGGAAGGTTCAGATCATTACGATTTCTTTCGGCGGCGCTTCGCAAGACGCATCGAAGCAGAAGGAAGTGGTCGAGAATGCCCGCAAGGCGATGAAATTTCTTCAAGGATTCGGCGCAAAGCATCTGGTCGTCTTCTCGCCAGGCCGCAAGGACATGAGCGACGGCGCGTTCAAGACGATGTGCGAGACGTTCAACC
Organism: Bryobacteraceae bacterium; assembly: GCA_963825845.1. GTDB lineage: Bacteria > Acidobacteriota > Terriglobia > Bryobacterales > Bryobacteraceae > DASQDN01. Next base: position 37,273 of record CAWGVL010000059.1, read on the forward strand.
ACATTGGAGAAGCCGCTGGTGAGATGGGCTTCCGTGCGGGTCTGCATAATCACCTGGACCAGATGGTGGAGAACGAGGCCGAGGTGGATAAGTGCATGGCGATGACGGACCCGAAACTCTTCTGGTTCTCGCCCGACATCGCGCATCTGTACTTGCCGGGTATGGAGCCATCGAAGATTCTCGACCGGTACAAGAACCGGCTGATGCTGATGGACTACAAGGATGCAAAACGCGGCATCTCGAAGTTCCGGGACAGCATCTTTGATTTTGGCGATGGTGACATCGACATGGTGGCGTGTCATCGTGTCTTGAAGTCGATCCAATACAAAGGATGGATTTGCGCCGATCTTGACACTGCCCGCAATGGCCCGCGAGCGAGCTACGAAAGGTGCGGCGAGTACGTCGTCAATAAGTTGGAGCCGATCTATGCTTGATCTGTGCCGGCGCACGTTCTTAGGAGGACTGGCGGCAACAATGGCATCCGGCGCACCGAGCTATAGAATCATTGACTCGCACGTCCACGTCTGGAAACACGATCCACAGTATCCCTTCGCGCAGGGAGCCAATGTTCCGAAGGAAGACGCGACTCCCGAGATGCTGCTGGAGTTGATGAAGGCGAATGGCGTGGCGAAAACCGTGATCATTCAGGTGATTCATTATCGCTACGACAACAGCTATCTGGCGGACGTGCTGAAGAGATATACAGGCACATTCCAGGGCGTGGCTCGGGTGGATCCCATGGATTCCGGCAATGCGGACCATCTCTCGCGACTAGTGAAAGAGCAAGGTTTTCGTGGCGTCCGGTTGAGTCCTGCGGGGAATTCATCAGGGGACTGGATCAAAGGGCCACTGATGCCGCCGCTTTGGAAAAGGTGCGAGGAACTGAAGGTTCCGATGACAATCCTGGCTCCGATTACTCGCATGCCGGATGTTCAGCCCCTCATTGAGAAGTATCCTGACCTCACCGTCGTGATCGACCACATGGCCGACTGTCCTGTCGATAAGCCTGAGGAGTTGGAGAAGCTGATTGCGTTGAAGCGATATCCCAGAGTATTCGTGAAGATCTCCCACACGTGGTCGCTCTCGAAACAGCCGTACCCTTGGCTCGATTCACAAGAACATGTGAAGCGCCTTCATGCCAGCTACGGTCCGCAGCGCCTGATGTGGGGCACAGACTGGCCGGTTTCTAAAAAAGACACCGATTATGCGCATACCCTGAGTGTTGTCCGTGACGACATGAAGTTCCTGAATGCGGACGATAAGAGTTGGATGCTGAGTAAGACCATAGAGAAAGTGTGGCCGTTCGGCAAGTAGGTTCAAGCTCTTCGCGCACGCGCCGCCGCGGGCGTTTATTTCCCTTTGGCTTCCAGAAGCGCTTCAACCTGGTAATCTTCGCTTGTTGACCCTGAAAGCTCTCTTGCAATAACAGGTTCCGTAGACATTGCATCGGACCAGGGTCGACCCGCCAGATTCGTCTCACGCAGAACCAGCCGGGCTTCGGCGAAATCGGCTTTGTTTAAAGTTGCGTGTTCAAGGTGCGCACCGTACAATTTGGCGTCTGCCAAAGTCGCGCCGGTGAGATCTGTTCCGGACAGATCCGCCCAATCTAAGTTCGTATGCGCAAGATGGGCGCCTCGGAGCGTCAGACCGTGGAGATTGGCCGACTCGAGATCCAGCCGAAGATCGGGATGCTCCCGCCTCCGAACGTTCCATTCGTTTACGTTCTTCCGAATGAGCCTGGCGTGCTCCTTTTTGGCCAATCGTGCAATCCTCCTTACGGGTAGTACGGCTTCAGATGCCGAATACATCGAAAAATTGTAAAGACCTCGTCAAAAAATTCATTTAGTGACCTGGATCGGCGACTGTTGCGCGCGCTATTAAGCGACAGACGAGAAGGAAGGTCCCATGTCAACAAGCGCTTCAACCGGTCTTGGCCAATACGCACTCGCAACTGGCGCAAACGCGGTGGGTCGCCTCGACTTGCTTCATAGCATCTATTCACCTGTAGGTTCCCAGGTTCTTGCCGAAGCAGGGCTCACCACTGGCATGGATGTCGCAGATTTCGGGTGCGGCACCGGCGCCATGACTCGCCTCATTGCTTTATTGGTCGGACCGTCGGGCAGTGTCACGGGAGTTGATGTGAACGGGGATCAACTCGTACAGGCGAGGGTTTTCTGTACGCGGGAAGGTCTGACGAATACACACTTTATCGAGGCTGATGCCTGCAGTACGCGACTTCCTCGGAATCTTTTCGACTTCGTGTATTGCCGCTTCCTTCTTCTTCACCTGCCTGATCCGGCCGCGTGCCTGAAGGAGATGTGGGACGTCCTCAAACCCGGCGGCGTCCTCGTCGTTGAAGACGGAGACTTAGCTTCTGCTACGAGCATTCCGCGGACTGCACTTGACTCATTCGCGGACTTGTTCGGACGGCTCGGTCCGATGCGCGGGCTGGATTATTCCTTGGCGAACGATCTGGGTCACCTGGTAGCAGCCGCTGGTTTTTGCGACATCGGACTAAGAGTCCATCAGCCCGCTGATAGAGCCGGGGCGAGCGGCTTGTTGCTCAAATGGAGCGTCGAAGAAGCCGGGTCTGCGTTCGTTGATGCGGGCCTGATCACGGACCTTCAGCTTAAACAAAGATTGGCGGAGATGCAGAGCGCTGTTACGGATCCCGGGGTTCTCGCAGTAGCGCCGCGCATGTCGCTGGTTTGGGGAAGAAAGACGATCGCGTAGGGAGCCGAGGGCGGCAGGAGGTGTCGGCACACACCACACCCACTTGCCGCCCCGAACAGCGCTAAAAGCACGGCTACTGAATCGCCATTTTGTCCAGGGCTTCACCCCCGGCCGGGAGTTTGGCATCGCCCGCTTTGAACCCGTTGAGTTCGAGTATGTAGGCCACGATATTGGCATACGTATCACGCGGAAGCGAACCTGGAGCGGCTGGCGGCATGGTCTTGTGAGAACGTTCATACAGCGCGCCCACCGTCCGGCCGAACCATGCATTTTTGAAATACTCGCCCGCAAGGGGCGTGCCGAAGGTGCCGTTCGTGAGGGTGCTGCCATGACACACAGCGCAGTTCGAATTGTAGGCCGTCTTGCCTGCCGTCACCTGTGCGGCGGTGAACTGCGGCGGTATACCCCCAGCAATCGTCACGGTCCGAGTCTCGCGACTAGGCTTAGCCTCGCTCACCGGGGCTCGAGGTTCATCAACTTCCTTTCCTGTGCCTTCGCCTGTGTAAGTAAAGGCCAGGATCGCTCCCGGATCCTGCATTTTGCTGGTGACACCGCCGGTAAGCGACTGGGCGAGCCCTCCTGAGTCAGTGGCAATGAAGATAGTCTTTCCATCAGGGCTGATGGCCGTGTCGCGATAGCGATTCTCGGACTGGAAATAGCGGGAGAAGTGACCAGCGGTGGCTTTTCCACTAGCGTTTAAAGGCACGACGTAGAGCGACCCACGCTTAAGCGTCGTCACCAGTAGGACTCTATCCCAGCCTGGAATGCCTGTGCCCTTTGACTGATACTGCTCGATGCTGGACGGCGCAACCGTCGGCCAGCAGATGTAATCGATGCCCTTGCACGCCGGGTCATGGAAGTTGAAGTCACTCGGTACTGTGAACATTGTCGCGATGGGTTCCACAAACGGCTTCAGAAAGGCCGACTCCGGCTCCCGCGGTACCGAAGGATGGATAGCGAGATCGCTGAATCTCAGTTGTGAGCAGGGCGTGGCCGCTTCCGCCCATCGGGCATATTCGTAGGCTTTGTTGTCCTTGAGACCGGCGACGTTGGGCCAGCCGTAGTTCGATCCCGCCTTAAGAATGTTCACCTCATCATCGGTCTTCGGTCCCTGCTCTGAGGAGTAAAGTGTGCCATCGGGACCGAAATCGAGACCCTGTGGGTTGCGGTGGCCGTACGTAAAGACGTGGCTGACTACTCCGTCAAGCTTCGGATTGTCTTCCGGGACGGAACCGTCGAGATTCAGACGCAGGGACTTGCCTACGTAGGCAGCGTAGTCCTTACCGTCGATCTCCTTCCGGGTAGGCAACCTTTGGGCCTCGACTGCGAAGCAGCTATTGCCAAGCTGATTGTGGCCCTGATCTCCGATCGTGAGATATAGCTTCCTGTCTGGGCCGATCTTCAGTCGCCCGGCCACGTGGTCATTGCCAGCCGGTAATCCATCGATGACGTTAACGGGATGGGACAGCGTCCCATCGGCTGGGTTAAACGTAAGGCGCACGATCTTCGCGTACAGAAAACGATAGGGACTTGTCGGATCCGTGATATTCGGGTCCGCTCCTTTGCGTTCGTCGACGTAAGTATAAGCGACATAGACGTAGTCGTTTCCCCGCCCCTTAAGCAAGTCAGGATGCAAGGCCATGCCTAGCAATCCTTCCTGACCGCCGGGTGCGGAAACCTCATCGATCGTGGTAGCCACAGTCCGCTCGCCCGTCGATGGATCGACGCGCGTCACGCGCTTGCCGGTCCGCTCGGTTACCCAAAGTTTAGCGTCAGGCCCCCAAGTCACTTCCCAAGGACCAGCGAGTCCAGAAACCACCACAGTCTTCCGGAACTGTTTGGTTCCTCGAATGACCGTTTCGGGTCCATCTTGCGCGTGGACCGGCCCAAAGAACGTGACCGATACGAGCAGAAGCGCCGGCAGTGCAGAAAATCTCACAAACATCTCCCATCAAGGATGATAATCGGGAGACGCTGGAAGACCTAATTACGGCAGTTTGGACCGAAACACGACGCGGCCTTTTGTACTCGTTTTGATGCTTGTTCTTCCGTTCTGTCGGGCGGAGCATTCCTCCGCCCAAGCGACCACCGGGCTGAGGTCAAATCGCGGCTCCGCCGGAAACGAAAATCGTCTCACCCGTGATCCAGCGCGCATCATCGGACGCAAGGAACGAGACAGGAGGCGCGATATCGTCAGGCTTTCCAGCGCGTCCGAGGGGCGTAGCCGCAACAGCGCTCTTTTCGAAATCGCTATCCACGATTCCGGCCGACTGCGTACCCTCCGTGATAACCAGGCCGGGATTGATAGCATTGACGCGAATCCTGCGGTCCGCAAGTTCCTTCGCGAGTGTCTTTGTGATCGTGTCCACGGCTCCCTTTGTGGACGCATAGACGGACGCTGCGGGCGGAGCCAAGGTGCTTACGACCGAACTGATATTGATGACGCTGCCGCCTTCGGCTGGGAAGTGTGGAAGCGCAGCCTTCGTTGCCAGCAGCAGGCCGAATACGTTGGTTTCATACTGGCGCTTGTATTCATCGAAAGTAACCTGCTCCAGGGGAGCGAATCCGTATACTCCCGCGTTGTTGACGAGAATGTCGACCTTACCGAACGTTCTACGGGTTTCTTCAAAGAGCGTTTGGATATCGCCTTCCTTCGCAACGCTCGCGCGCACTGCGATGGCCTTGCCACCGGCTCCGGTAATCTCTTCAACGACTTTGTCAGCACCTTCGCGGCTGGTAGCATAGTTCACAACCACGTTGGCCCCGTCCGCCGCCAGTTGCTTGGCAATCGCCGCTCCAATTCCTTTTGAGGCGCCTGTAACGACTGCGACTTTACCTGTCAGTTTTTTCATCGTCATTCCCTCTCGGCGAAGTTTCATCTTCGTCGTTTCGATCTGTATCGAAATGATGAGCCAGGGTTCAGGAACGATTCAGCGTTGTGACGAAAGTGCCAAAGCCGTGAAATTCGGCTGGTTAGCCCGTTCAGAGAGTGGACAAACGGTGAAGATAAGCCTTGAGTACATCGCGACGCAATGTGAGACGAGCGAATTTGCCGTCACGCTCCACGTGTACCAGGCCGGCAGTCTCGAGTTCTTTGAGATGGTGGGACACCGTGGCGGGAGCGAGGCGTAGCCACTCGCGCACACACGAACAAGTCGGCGCTTGTCCGGATTCCCCGATTTTCTCCAGCATCTCAAAACGTTTCGGATCCGCCAGCGCCTTGCTGATCAAGGCAACTTGCCGGGAATTGAGCTTGACGTCGCGAGCAGCCATTCAGGTTGATGATATCGTTTGGCATCGGTAACCGAGTGCGCGGTTCGCACGGTACCGCTGAAAAAGGGAATACGGCGCCTTTGCCGAGTGCACGGGCTCGTACGCCGATCCGGTGTAGTAAGATTGGTTCCCCAGTTCCCACATCGTTCCTGAGAGATTGCTCGCACGAGCGATCGATGCTTGGACAATTGGCGTGGACGTTCTTGGAGGGTTGAGCCATGGAACGTGGTGTTCGCGATTATTCCGCGACTTCAAACAGCCGCGAGTCGTCCATCGGAAAGGCAACGCTGCGCGCTGTCAGCCGACGACTGATCCCGTTTCTGTTCGTCCTCTATGTGGTTTCGTTCTTGGACCGAGTGAATGTTGGGTTCGCCGCGCTGGAGATGAATCGCGATGTCGGTCTGAGTTCTGCAGTGTTCGGGTTTGGCGCCGGGATCTTCTTCGTCGGCTATTCGATTTTCGAAATCCCAAGCAACCTGATACTCGCCCGTATGGGCGCTCGGCTCTGGATCGCACGAATCATGATCACATGGGGACTCCTTGCGTCGGGCATGATGTTCGTACAAGGTCCGATTACCTTCTATGTGCTCCGGTTTCTTCTCGGTGTTGCCGAAGCCGGCTTCTTTCCAGGCATCATTTTCTATCTCAGCCAATGGTTTCCTTCCGAGGCGCGGGCCCGCTCCGTCGCGCGATTCATGACAGCAATTCCCGTATCGGGGATGATTGGCGGACCTATCTCTGGCGCCCTCCTCGGCCTCAATGGCTGGCAGGGGCTCACGGGTTGGCAGTGGCTCTTTCTTCTCGAAGGCCTACCGGCCGTCGTTCTCGGCGTCGTCGTTTTGTTTCACTTACCCGATACTCCGCAAGTAGCGGCTTGGCTGCAACCAGAACAACGCAAGTGGCTCGTGGATCGACTAGCCATCGAACGGGCACGATGTATTGAGCATCATGACTTCAGCGTTCTTCGAGCGCTATCGAGCAAAGTGGTGTGGCAGATGGGTCTGCTTGTATTTCTGAGTATCTCGTTTGGCCAATATGCGCTCAGCCTATGGCTACCGCAAATGGTGAGCGGCTTTTCAGGTTTGAGTAACCTTCAAGTCGGTTTCATCTCCGCGATACCTAACCTCGTAGCCGTAATTGCCATGGTGATCGTTGCGGCGCACTCAGACCGAACCGGGGAGCGGTGTTTGCATATCGCCGCCGCCTCCGCCATCGCCGCTGTCGGATTTCTCGGGTGCGCCCTCGTGCAATCACCGGCAGCTTCGGTCATCTTCCTGTCGATCGCGGCAGCAGGTCTACTGAGTGCGCACGGACCCTTCTGGCCATTACCCTCGAAGTTCTTGTCGGGCGCTGCCGCTGCGGGCGGAATCGCACTGATTAATTCCCTCGCAAATCTGAGTGGCTTTGCCGGACCTTACGCAATCGGTCTACTCAACGATGCAAGTGGCAATTTCCAAAGTGGATTCTTCTTGTTGGCTTTGGCGCCGCTGGCCGGTGCAGTTCTTGCGTTACGGTTGCGAAACGCCGCGGTCCTACGGGATTCGATAGAAGGCGGAGCACGGTCGATCGAATGACCACCGCTCGTTTCGAAGAAACTGACGAGTTCCTGCCGCAGCCCCATTTGTCCTAGGCGTGTTCCGCAGACAATGGACTATGGCCAGCATGGGCAAGCCACCCTGCGATGAAGCTTCGATTCTTGCCGGTTCGTGCAAGCAGACTGCGATAACACAACAAGGTCCTTGGATCTTAGCCGCGACCATACTCGGTTCGAGTATGGCGTTTATCGACGGCACAGTCGTGAACGTGGCGTTGCCCGCGTTGCAGTCATCGCTTCATGCGAGCATGGCGGAGGTCCAATGGGTTGTCGAGTCTTACGCGCTCTTCCTGGCAGCATTGCTCCTCCTGGGCGGGTCTTTGGGAGACATCTACGGACGCCGAAAGATGTTCGTCGCCGGTGTTGTGCTTTTCACCGCTGCCTCGGCTTGGTGCGGGCTTGCGTCCAACATTCGTGAGCTCATTATGGCCAGAGGGCTGCAAGGAATAGGCGGAGCGCTGCTTGTTCCCGGCAGCCTGGCTCTGATCAGCGTCAGCTTTTCGCCACAGCAGCGTGGTCGAGCTATCGGTACGTGGTCGGGTTTCACTTCTATCACCGCGGCCATCGGTCCCGTTCTGGGAGGGTGGCTGACTGAACACGCTTCGTGGCGATGGGTGTTTTTCATAAACCTTCCGCTGGGGTTGGTTGTCGCGGTGCTAACTCTGTCGAAAGTCCCGGAGAGCAGAGCTGGCGAGCATAGCCCACAAGTCGACTGGCTCGGAGGCCTGTTGGCTGCACTCGGTTTCGGCGGCATCGTCTTTGCTCTGATCGAGTCGGAGCCGGCAGCGGGCGTAGCCGGCGGTATCGCCCTGATTGCGCTGCTGTCCCGGGAGGCACGCTCACCGTCACCGCTGGTTCCGCTGCATCTGTTCCGTTCCCGCGATTTTAGCGGCGCGAACCTACTCACATTTTCTCTGTACGCCGCGTTGAGCGGTGTTCTCTTCTTTTTTCCGCTCGATTTGATACAGGTGCAAGGATATTCTCCGACCGAGGCGGGGGCGGCTCTGCTGCCTTTCATTTTGTTGATGTTCTTGCTTTCGCGCTGGTCTGGCGGACTCATTGATCGATATGGGTCCAAGGCTCCGCTGGTGATCGGTCCTCTCATTGCAGCCGCCGGTTTCGGGCTATTCGCAAGACCGGGTATCGGTGGTCCTTACCTGACGACATTTTTCCCTGCAGTGGTAGTGCTGGGGCTCGGAATGGCGATCAGCGTCGCCCCGCTAACCACAACCGTGATGAGCGCTGTAGATCAAAGCTATGCCGGCGTGGCCTCCGGCATCAACAACGCTATCTCGCGGATCGCCGGTTTGCTGGCTGTGGCAGCCTTCGGAGCTTTGCTCAATGGAGTTTTCCAGAGCGCTCTGGACCGACGCCTGGAGAGCCTCGCCCTGCCACCTCCGGTGCGGACACAAATCGAGGCGCAGCGATCCAAGCTGGCTGCGGCGGAAACGGCGGACGCGCGCGGACGTGAAGCGATCGACGAATCCTTTGTGACGGGATATCGCACCGTATTGTGGGTGGCGGCGGGACTGGCGCTCGCCAGTTCCCTGACGGCAGCCGCGCTGATCGGAAGCGACGGGCAATCAAAACACCGATAACTGCAGGCGGAAAGAAGCGAACGTTCGTCTCGCTGAGCCCCTGTTGCCTAACGCGCTACCCGTTGCGGTCTTCTCTGACCCGTTTTCTGTACGCGTCCAGCATCGATTGCGGACCCCTTCCCCGCCGTGGTGAGCATGCGATGCACGTCTCTCGGCCGTTTGTTTACGCCCTTTTACTTTGCATGTCCCTCGCTAAGCCGGATGATGGGAACCCGTGATGCGGCTTGTAAGCCTGTGCGGCATACCGAAACGATGCGCCTACAAAGTGACCACACCGGTGATAGGCCGGTCATTTCTGCCGGTGTGGATTGAATTCCGAAGAAATTCACTGGAACGACCCTGGCTGTTTTGCTATTATCACGCAACGGTCTAATGGAGGATGGCGTCCGCAATGCCGTCGGATTCTTCGCGAGATTCGGGAACGCGAGCCAGCCAAAATGAACGGAAATGGCACGTGCGAGCAGCCCAGATTCGTCTGCTCTACGACAATGCAAACAGTGGCATCGCGGTCACACTGCTTGCGGCTCCGGCGTTGGCCTACTTCCAATCCTTTGTTGTTCCACATCGGATTCTCCTCATTTGGCTGGCGTACATGTTGCTGGTCTCAGGGGGGAGATTCTTATTGTCACGCCGCCACCGGCAATTCTCCCAGGAAGCAAAGGGGATTCCAGCGTGGGGAGCCGCCTTCGCGATCGGCGCGGGACTCGCAGGGGCAGGATGGGGAGCCGCCGGCATGCTCCTCTACCCGGAAGAAGAGATCCGAAATCAAATGTTCCTGGTGTTCGTACTCGGGGGCATGATGCTGGGTGGCGCTTCACTGCTGGCAGCCAGACCGGAGGCGTTCCTTGCGTTTCTTATCCCGACCGGTGTCATGCCCGCGTTACGGCTCGCCGCCGGGGGAGATAAAGTTCACCTCGCGATGGGGCTCCTCGCAACGCTATTCACTGTCACCACGATCCTTACTACTTGGCGTTTCTTTCGCTCAATCGAGTCTTCGCTGACGCTGCAATTTCAAAACCAAGATCTTGTGAAGGACCTGCAGATTGCCAACAGCTGGGCTGAAGCCCTGAATCAGCAGTTAGAACTTCGGGTGCGAGAGCGTACGACGGAATTGCAGCAGTCCAACGCGCGCCTGCGGGCTGAGATTGAATATCGTGAACAGATGGAGGAAGAATTACTGCGGGTGCGCAATCTCGAATCGCTGGGCGTGTTGGCCGGCGGTATCGCTCACGATTTCAACAACTTCCTTACTATCGTCCAAGGAAATATTGAGCTAGCTAAGATGCAACTCAGTTCGGATTCCGACGTTCAGGAGATCCTCGAAGACAGTGCGGCCGCTTGTCAGCGAGCCGCACTCTTGTCATCTCAGCTACTCACATTTGCCAAGGGTGGCGCTCCCGTCCGGCGTGTCGTTTCAATCGCCAAATTGATCCTGGATGCGGTTCACCTCGCACGCGCGGGTTCTCCTATCAGCATCGATGTAGAGATCGCTGAGGATCTCTGGTCGGCCGAAGTTGATGCCGGCCAAATCAGTCAGGTTCTCCATAATCTGCTCCTTAATGCAAAGCAGGCGATGCCTGAAGGTGGAATCGTCGAAGTTCGCGCAGACAATATAGCCTCGCGCGATGATAGTCAACCAGGCTCTGGCGCGCGCATCAGAATGTCGATCCGCGACTATGGCCCTGGCATTCCCGCCGAATCCCTCTCCCGAATATTTGACCCTTACTTCACGACCAAGCAGGGCGGCAGCGGTCTGGGATTGGCCACAACGTACGCCATTGTTACTAAACACGGCGGCCACATTTCTGCTCATTCGAAATATGGCGAAGGCACTGAGTTCGTCATAGTTTTGCCTGCTTCCCCGGAAGGTCCGGCCTCCGAGTCTCCGGTCGTGGCGCCGCTGCGCAAGGGCACAGGCCGACTACTGGTGATGGATGATGAGGAGGCGCTCCGGACGCTGCTGGACCGCAGCCTCACGAATCTGGGTTACGAAGTACAGTGCGCCCAGGACGGAGCTGAGGCAATCGCATTGTATGAATCCGCAAAGGCCTCCGGACATGTTTTCGATGCGGTCTTGTTAGACGTGACCGTAAGCGGCGGCATGGGCGGAGTGGAAACCGCTGCGAAATTGAAGGAACTCGATCCTTCCGTCAAGCTGGTCGTTTCAAGCGGTTATTCCGATGGGTCGATCATGTCGCGATTCCGCGACTACGGCTTCGACGATATTATTCCAAAGCCCTGGCACGCAGCCCAACTCAGTGAGGTGTTCCAAAGGCTGCTCATGCGCGCCCCCGAACGAAAGACGACCTGATTTCCGGTGTCGTTCGCGCCCTTCACAACGTGCCAGAGGCCGAGGGCCGCTAAAGGAGTATAGACCGACCTCGAATCAGTGTGACCGGTCGACGGCACTCCAGATCTTCGGCGGTTCGCCCGGAACGGGCCTCGTCTCCAGCGGCTCTGGTTCTTTGGCAGGGTTTGGCAGGAACACCGTCTCGCCCTGCTTACTGGCTCTGCCTTTCCCCTTCAGCCTTTCCGCTAAAGCGCTCCAACATTCGGAGCAGATGTCGTACTCCTTGCCTTCAATTTCCTTTTGCAGGCAGTCCTTCGCTTGGCCGCAGAGATCGCAAATGATCATTGGTCGCCTCCTGGCATGATATTTGAATCACTCTGACAAGCATCATCGCAGAACCATGCTGAGATCGAGGGCGGGTGACACGATCTGTGCCGCGTTTGCCGCGTTGGGTGATATCTTAGTTCGGAAATGTGCATGACGAATATACGCCCGGTCGGCGGGAGCCTGTTATGAAATCGATGCTTACATCTCTGATGGTCGCCCTAGGTTCGATAGCGACTGCTGCTGATGTCCCATCAATAGAGGTCCAGATAGCTGGGGCCGTTTTGGCGGCCCCGGCTGAAATGCGAGCAGGCGCTGCTGTGCTCGGGTTTGACACCCAGGGTAAACGGGTGCAGATTCGCGAAGGCAAGAACGAACTTATCTGTCTTGCCGCGGATCCTTCGAAAGCTACCTTTGAAGTTGACTGCTATCACAAAGATCTGGAACCATTCATGGCGCGCGGTCGCGAACTCGTGGCAGAAAAGGTAACGGGAGCGAAGCGCAATGAGATCCGGTTCAAGGAAGTGGAGGAAGGCAAGGTCCCAATGCCGAAGGAGCCACGCACGCTGTATGTGCTGACTGGGAAAAGCTTCGACGCAACAACCGGCAAGGTCGAGAACTCATACCTTCGCTGGGTCATCTACGTGCCTTTCGCTACGCCCCAATCCACTGGATTGTCCACCAAAGGTAGCGAGGGCGCGCCGTGGCTTATGTCACCGGGAACGGCAGGCGCACATATCATGATCAATCCTCCGAAGCCTAAATAGCGTGGATGTTGTTGGGTTAATTCTTTACTCGGTCCGCAATGCTTCAACAGGCTGAACGCGGCTTGCACGGTAACCTGGAATGCTGCACGCAATTAGAGCCACGACCGCGAGCAGCAGGGCGACGGCGAAAAAAGTCAGCGGATCAGCCGGGCTCACGCCGTAGATGAGTGCCGTCAATACGTCTCCGAGCACGTATGCTCCAAACGTGCCGAGAGCGAGACCGAGCACGGTCGGACGCATCCCTTCCACGACAACGAGACGGAGCACGTCCCTCGTGCTCGCGCCGAGTGCAATGCGGACACCGATCTCGCGCACGCGGCTGCGTACGGTGTACGAAAGAATGCTGTAAATGCCGACAGACGCCAGCACGAACGCAAGCGCCGCGAGCGTCGCAAACAGCCACATACTGAAGCGATGTTGCGAGAGGCTGGTTGCAATTACTTCATCCATAGTTCGGATTCTGCGTATGGCGAGTTCGGGATCCATCCGCGCGAGAACGTTGGTTATCGCCGGACCAAGGCTAGTCACGCCCTGATCGCCGCGGACCACTACAGCAATCAGATTTTCCTCATCCTGACGAATCGGGATATACAGCATCGCGACTGGCTCCAAAACTTTTAGTCCACGTTCCTTGATATCGCCGACGACACCGACAACCTCACGGACCGTTTCAGGTGTAAACGATATGCGGAAACGTTTTCCAAGCGGATCTTCTCCGGGCCAGAACAACTCCGCCATGGATTGGCTGATGACCGCGACCGATTTTTCGTTTGATGTGTCTGCGAGAGTGAAGTCCCTGCCGGACTGCAAGGGGATGCCGAGCGTATGGAAGTAATTCGGCGTTGCCCGCCGCACGGACACGTTGCGCTGGAGAGCGAAGACCTCGAGCGGACGACCTTCAACAGCGATGGGCTGTTCGGACCCGCCGCCCTCGATAGGTAGACTATCGATCGCGGCAGCCGATTGAACACCTGGGAGTGCCGCCACCCGTGGGAGGAACTCGTCGTAAAGGCGGCTGCGTTGCGCCTTCCCTGAGGATCTCGGAATCGGCATGCTTATGGTTAGGATGTTGGCCGGCCTGAAACCGGGGTCCGTCGCCCGCAGCGCCCATAGGCTGCGAATCATCAGTCCAGCCCCAATCAGAAGAATGACTGAGAGCGCCATCTCGACAACGATGAGCGCCCTGCGTGTGTCTCGGCCGCCCGAGTAGCTATCCGTTTTTCCGACGCCTTGTTTCAGCGAATCGTTGAGATCGCCGCGCATCAGTCTTGCACCGGCGATCAGGCCCGCCGCGAGTCCCGTGAGAACAGAGGCTACCAGCGTGAACGCAAGCACGCGGGCGTCGAGTTGCACCTCGGTAGCCCGAGGGAGTTGGTCCGCAAGCGCGCCCGTAACGAGCGCCTGCCCCGAGCCTGCGACGAGAAGTCCAAGCGCGCCGCCGGCAACCGCCAGCAATGTCGTTTCAATCAGCACGGGACGGAGCAGGTCTCGCTTGCTGGCCCCGAGTGCCGCGCGGATCGCGAGTTCCTTTCGTCGTGCGATCGTGCGGGCGAGTACAAGGTTGGCTGTGTTTGCGCATGAGATCAGGAGGACGAAACCAACGGCGCCGAGTAAGGTAAGGAGTGCCGGCCGGACATCGCCGACCAGGTCATCCCGCAAAGTAGTGACGATAGCACCCCATCCCTTGTTCTCCTCCGGGTAGTCGCGCGCAAGGCGATCTGATAGAACGTCCATTGCCGATTGAGCTTTCGCCACGCTCACGCCATCGCGCAGGCGGGCGACGACGAGCCAGTTGTGATTGCCACGTACAGCGCGATCCTGATCGGTCCAGGCGATGGGAACCCAACCCTGAGTAGACGCAGGAAACCAGGAGTTTACGCCGAAACCACGCCGGCATAATTCCGATGACCTTGTGGTTGCGGCCGTTCAGCTCGAGTTGCTGTCCAAGAGCGTTCTGCGGCGATCCGAAGTGACTCTGCGCGAATCCATGGCTCAGAACAATCACGCCATCGTGGCCGGGTTGGCACTCGGCAGCAGTGAACACGCGGCCGAGAGCGGGCTTCGTTCGCAGCACCGTAAAGAAGTCCGAATCGGAAAGGGTCACGATGAGCGACTGAGGCCTGCTACCCCCGCCGAGTTGCATTCCACGCCCACCGTAGACGGATATGGATTCGAAAACATCATTATGCTTCCGCCAATCGAGGTAGTTCGCAGCTGATACGGAGAAGCGCTTCAGTCCGGGAAATGCGGCCGGCGGTGGCACGTGCTCCACGGTGACGATGGCATCCGAGTCAGCAAAGGGAAGAGGCTTCAACAAGACAGCATCCACGACGCTGAAGATGGCTGTGTTCGCTCCAATGCCGAGCGTCAATATTGAAATTGCGGACAGTGTGAAGCCGGGATGCTTGCTGAGGCCGCGAACGGCGTGACCGAATGGTTTGAACAGATCGTTCATGAATACTTCCGTTTAGGGATGTGTACGCACGTTACCCGCCAGCCAGGAGGTGCTGATACTGATGAGGATACGGTCCGTCGTGGAGGGGGGAGTGTCCGCGTTTGGGACGGTCCTGTCCGTCAGAGGAACTGCTTGCTCGGGCGCTCTCGGAGCCTGAACCTCTCAGCTTTCCTGTTGACCCCCTACAGGTACATCCGATATTCTTCATGTAGGTTACCTAATGGGACAAGGTTCTGCGGACAGAACGGGTGTACTCCAGGGGACCCTGATTCTCCTGGTTCTGCGAACACTGGAAGCACTTGGGCCGCTTCACGGTTACGGCATTGCACGACGCATCGAACAGATCAGCAAAGACGTTCTGCAACTCAACCAAGGCACGCTCCATCCGGCTTTATTACGAATGGAGGAGGGAGGCTGGATCGCTTCCAAGTGGGGCATGTCTGAAAGGAACCGTAAAGCGAAGTTTTATTCGATCACTCCAGCCGGGCGGAAACGACTCGCCAAAGAAACCGAGGATTGGAGGCGTATTTCATCGACGATTGAACGCTTCCTGGACTTTGAACGGGCGTACAGATGAGGAATATGGATAAGTTGGGTCTAGTGTGTTTCTAGCTCGGCTGCGTCGCCCCTTCGAACAGAGACGGCTCGAACACGAACTGGAACATGAAGTCGCTTCCACCTCAAGACCCAGATTGAGGCAGCTATCTGAGTCGCTGATGCAGATTCCGTCCACTGGAGAGTCGCACTGCCGCGACGTCGCGACTCAAATACTGTTTCCGTATCTGAAGGCGGCGTTTTGAGGATAATGTTTTAGAAACAGGGAGGCTCAATGCGCAGAAGGTCGTTCGTTGGCGTATTGTCCGCAGCGATGGTCGGGACGCCACAGACTCAGGACACAGGGCGTGACGTCCCGATCCCGAATCGGCCCCGAGTTCCAGGAGCGCTCAGCTTGCGGGCCCGGAGGCGGGGCGAGCAGGCGTCAGGCAGCACAAAGATCCGGGTCTCCGAGCGCGCGTTGCGCTGGGATGTGGCTCAGACGGCCATCATCGTGTGCGATATGTGGGACACGCATACGTGCAGCATGTCAGCGCAGCGAGTGGCTGCGATGGCCCCGCGCATGAATCAGGCAATCAACGCGGCGCGGAGCCTAGGCGTGATGATCGTCCATTCGCCAAGTGACACGATGAAATTCTACGAGGGGACACCGTGGCGCCGGCGCATGCAGCTCGCGCCGAAGGCTCCGTCCAGTATTCCCATACTCGCTCGCTGCCCGCGCGATCCCGTGGAGGAGCGCAACTTTCCGATCGACGACTCGGACAGCGGTTGCGATGATCCGATTGTGAAGGACTGGACGGGGCAGCCGTATCCCTGGACGCGCGAGCACCCGGCGATCGATATTGTCGGGTTTGACGGGGTCAGCGACAATGGACAGGAGATCTACAACTTTTTAAGGCAGGAAGGCATCTCGAACGTCGCCCTGATGGGCGTGCACACGAACATCTGTATCCTGAACCGCGGCTTCGGAATCCGACAGATGACGCAGCTCGGGTTTCAGGTCGTGCTCGTCCGTGACTTGACGGATTCTATGTACGATCCGCGCAAGCGTCCCTTCGTGAGCCATACGCGCGGGACCGAACTGGTAATCGAACATATCGAGACCAGATGGTGTCCGTCCATCGTGAGCGAAGACCTCACCCATGTGATCGCAGGCACGGATAACCCATCAGGAGTGAGCTTGCGAGGATAGTGTGCGCTGAGTCTACAAGCCGCGCGCGTTCCTAGGGCAGCGGCTTGATACGGACATTCTTGTAATAGACGGTGCTATTCGGATCGTGCCCTTGAAAAGCGATCGTGCCGTGTCCGATTACACGTCCTGCGCCTTCGCGCCCGCCGTTCCAGTCCGCCGGCTGGGTCCAATTTACGACCTCCTTGCCGTTCAGCTTGATCGTGACGTTTTTGTCCTGCACGATGATGTGCTCGGTGAACCACTCATTGTCTTTCGTGATGCCTTTAATCTCGTCTGCACCGATGTCTTTCACGTGATACAGGCTACCGCTCTTTATGGGATCCCGATGTGTATTGTTCACCTGAACTTCGAAGCCCTTACGCGGGAAACCGGTTTCTTGGAATTCAGTGTGGAAGTAGATGCCGCCGTTTGAGTTCGGAGCGGCCATCACGTCAACCATCAATTCGAAGTTCTTAAAGTCGTGGTTCTTGACGGGTCCATCGTAGAAAGCATGCGCGACCGGACCGTTCGCGACCATGGCGCCGTCCTTAATCGTGAATGTGGATTTGTCGCCGCCGATCTTCCAGCCAGTGAAATCCTTTCCATTGAATAGAGAGATCCATCCTCCCTGCGCAAACGCGGCGGGCGCCGCGGCTAGCAACAATAATAGAGTTAAACGATTCATCGGTCGCCTTCAGGCGATTCTATCATCCCAGTTGCCCGATGCGGATCAGACCGCTAGACTGTTACTGCCAATCTGCCATGAGATCGCAAATATCGCGTATAAAGGGATAACGTATGGCAGAGCATGAAACACAGCCATCAGCGAAGGCGCCGCGCGAGCCACAACTCCCGGACCAATCGTCCGACCAACGTCCGTCTAGGCCGTGGCGAACCGAAGGTCTTCCCAAAGGACCCGGGAAACGGCGCCCCGTTTGGTTCGTCTTCGCCGCGTGGTTCTTGGGATATCTGGTGTTCTTCGGGTTGCTTACTCTGCAGGATCGTCTGAATGGCCCAGAGGCCGTCTCATACACCGAGTTCAAATCGCAGGTAACAGCCAAGAACGTTGCGGAGGTGTTTTCCCGTGGTGACACTATTCAAGGAGCCCTGAAGAAGCCCGCGCCTATACCGAACCAGCAAGGCCAGACATACAAAGAGTTCACGACGGAGCGGCCAACCTTCGCGGCTGATGATCTGTTGAACGAATTAACGGGCAGCGAGGCCACCGTCCGGGCCACACCGCTGGTCCGGGAGCGCGGCATGTTGACCAACTTGCTGATCTCTATGGCTCCGTTCCTTTTGTTGATCGGCTTTTATGTGTGGATGTTCAAACGCCAAAAAGCGATGGGCGCCGGGCTCTTCGGCGGCAACGCACGCAAGCCGGTCGATCCCGAATCCGTCCGGGTCACATTTGAGGATGTGGCCGGTATCGATGAGGTAGAAGCCGAGATAAGCGAGGTCGTCGACTTTTTGCGTAATCCCGAGAAGTACCGGAGAGTGGGAGCAAGAGCGCCGAAGGGCGTGTTGCTGACAGGCCCTCCAGGTACGGGGAAGACGCTGCTTGCGCGAGCGACCGCAGGCGAGGCCAACGTACCCTTTTTCAGCGCAAGCGCTTCTGAGTTCATCGAGATGATTGTCGGAGTGGGCGCCAGCCGCGTCCGAGAACTTTTTTCTGAAGCTCGTAAGGTTGCTCCTGCCATCATCTTCATTGATGAGATTGACACTATCGGCCGGGCGCGAGGGGGCGCGCGGGCGGTCGGTGGTCACGATGAGCGTGAGCAGACGCTTAACCAGATCTTGACTGAGATGGACGGCTTTTCCGGTAGTGAGGGCGTGGTTGTGCTCGCGGCCACTAACCGACCAGACGTTCTTGACCCTGCCCTGCTGCGGCCGGGACGTTTCGATCGAACGATCATGGTGCATCCGCCCGACCTCAAGGGCCGAGCCGATATCTTGCGCGTGCATACACGGCAGGTTCCTCTGGCACAGGACGTCGACCTTGAACAGGTAGCCGCTTCGACACCCGGTATGACGGGCGCCGATCTCGCAAACTTGGTTAACGAGGGCGCTCTCCTGGCGGCGAGGCGTGGACAGGATGCAGTGACGCAGCGCGACTTGACGGACGCCCTGGAGAAAGTCCAACTCGGGGCAGCCCGCAAGGTATTGATATCCGATGAAGAGCGACGACGGACGGCGTATCACGAAGCTGGCCATGCGTTGCTCGGAATGCTACAACCCGGAGCCGATCCAGTGCGCAAGGTCTCCATCATTCCGCGGGGTAGAGCGTTAGGGGTCACTTTGTCCACACCAGAGTCAGACCGGTATGGATATGATGCGCATTACTTGCGTGGTCGAATCGTGGGGGCGTTGGGAGGAATGGCCGCAGAGCAGGAAGTCTTCAACGTGATCACCACGGGTGCGGAGAGCGATCTCGAGGTAGTCACTCGTATCGCACGCTCGATGGTTGGCCGCTGGGGAATGTCGGATCTCGTAGGCAAGGTGTCAGTGTTGCCATCGGACGGTGACCCACGGATGACCGGAGCTTCGGACGCCATGCTTGATGCCCTGGATCAGGAGGTACGTCGGATTACTGACGAATGTTACGCCGACGCGCTCCGATTGCTGCGCGACAACCGGGACAAACTCGACGCGATTGTCGAGCAACTCCTCATCCATGAAACTCTGGATGAGCCCGACGTCTACGCTGCTGCGGGCATCCCCCGTCCGTTGTCGCCTCCGAAACCAGTGCCCGTACTCCCGTAGTGTCGATGTAGAGATCGGCGCGAAACGTTGTCTACCTGAGCCGTAGGCGGATATACTTCGGGTGGCGTCGGCCACGGGTTCGTGCTTAGCTGGCGAGATAGATTACGATCGATGCGCCTTGCTCGGCTGCCACAACCGCGATCGGGATCAATCCCGGAAGGAACATCCCGGCTTTAACTCTGTACAGTAGTTTAGCTAAGCTGGTGGCGCGTGATAGGACGACCAGGGCTGTTCGTTCAACGCCAGAGGGGAAGGGGATTGGAGCGGGAGACCGGGATCGAACCGGCAACCAACAGCTTGGAAGGCTGTGACTCTACCATTGAGTTACTCCCGCCCGGTAGGTACTTTTCTATTATAGATCAAGTGCCGCGATGACGCCTCACGAGAGACAAGATTTAGACGAGTTTGGATACGTTTCCCTGCCCGGATTCATGACCATGTCCTTGCTAGAGCGCCTCCGGAAACGCGTCGATGCGTTGTTCGAACAGGAGGGTGAAAACGCCGGGTCCGAGTTCCGGCAGGAACCTGGATCCCGGCGTTTGGCGAACCTGGTTGCGAAAGGTGAAATCTTTCAACAAATGGTCTCGATGCCCGAGATCCTTCAGTACGTTGCCGCTGTTCTGGGTCCAGGATACAAGTTAAGCAGCCTGAACGCGCGCTCGGCCAACCCTATGTCCGACTCGCGACAACCGCTTCACGTCGATATGGGAGCGATCGCGGATGACCAGGGCTATTGGGTGTGTAATACGGTATGGATGCTCGATGATTTCACTCCGGATAATGGAGCGCTCCGCATCGTGCCTGGATCTCACCGTTGGAAGAGGCTGCCAGACGCGCAGCACCCCGATGAGACGCTGGTCACCGGGCAGGCCGGGACCGTCGTCGTGATGAATGCACACTGCTGGCACGGCGGAACCGCCAACCGAACCCAGCGTGAGCGCCGCGCATTGCACGCGTTCTATTGTCGAAGCGACAAACCGCAACAGCAATACCAGCGCGCATTAATCCCCGAGCCGCTCCAGGCGACCTTTAATCCTGAGCTTCGGCGAGTTCTCGCGCTCGACGACCCCGACAACGATCGCCTCAGCTCCTCTGTAGACAAGCCAAGCGGTTTCTTGCGGTAGCTATTCTTTCAAGAACGACATCAGCCGCTCCAGAAGAATTATCGCTGTGGCGGCATCCGGCGTCACTACCAAGACGGTATCGTCACCCGCAATGGTGCCGACTACCTCCGGCCATTCTTCCTGATCAAGCGAGACCGCAACCGAGCTCGCGTGCCCCGGAGCAGTCTTCAGTACGAGGATGTTCTGGGCCGAGACTGCGTGCCAGAGGAACTCACCCGCCATGTATTCGATGCCGGGTCCGACGGTCGCTTCCACCTGGCGATAGCCATCAGGGGTTTTCACCAGACCCAACTCGCGGATGTCGCGCGACAAGGTGACCTGGGTAGTAGTAATCCCCTGCGAGGCAAGCTCCTGCGCAAGCTGATCCTGCGTGTGGATCTTCCGGTTCTTGATCAGCCTGAGGATCTGGCCTTGTCGGTAGGTCTTGTTCACCCCATGTCTTTCAACCGCGCGTCCGCGTCCGCGAGCGCCCGCTGCACTGCTTCAGGAGCGGTACCACCAGGCAAGCGCCCGTGTCTTCATGCCCTCTACCGGCGACAACAACGCTGCCATTTCCGGTGTGAATTCCGAGGCGAACTGGCTGAGAGTTTCAGCGGTCCAATCAGCTGGTCTCTTCCCCGACTGCACACTCTCGAGGACAAGCCGTCCAACAATCTTATGAGCTTGATGAAACGGGGTACCATTGCGAGCCAGGGCTTCGGCCAGATCGGTCGCCACAACCCAGCTATCCTCGGCTGCGGCTCTGGGCGGATCCGGTCGAAGAACGACCGTTTCCGTCACGACACGGATCATCTGTAGGCAGCCGCGTAGTTGGTCGGCCGCGTCGAACAGCGGTTCCTTGTCCTCCTGCATGTCGCGGTTGTAGGTCATCGGCAAACCCTTCATCGTGACGAATAGCGACGAAAGGCTGCCCCACACGCGTCCCGATTTACCACGGATCAACTCGAGCGAATCGGGATTCTTCTTTTGGGGCATCAGGCTCGATCCGCTTGTGACACCATCGCCGAGTTCCATCCAGCCCCACTCCTCGCCGGAGTAGAGGATCCAATCCTCGGCCAGCCTGCTGAGATGCAGCATGGTTACGGATGCCGCATACAAAAAGTCGAGGGCCCAATCGCGATCCGCGGACACATCCATGCTGTTCGCAGTAATCGAGTCGAAGCCGAGATCCTTGGCAATCGCGTCACGATCGAACGGGAAGCCGCTCCCCGCGAGGGCGCCTGAGCCGAGCGGCATCACATTGACTCGTGAGCGCGCCTGATCGAGCCTCTCCCAATCGCGAGAGAACATCTCGAAGTAGGCGAGCAGATAGTGCGGCCATAGAACGGCTTGAGCACGCCTGAGATGTGTATAGCCCGGGATCACCGCATCTGGGTACTTTCGCGCCAGCTTCAGGACTTCTCGCAGGAAGGCGGTGAGCTCTGTTTTCACAGCATCGATCTCATCACGCAGCCAGAGACGCGCGTCGAGGGAAACCTGCTCGTTACGACTGCGGCCGGTGTGGATCTTGTCCGCAAGCCCGCCGACTTTTTCTTTAGCTTACGAATGACGACTGTGTGGACATCTTCATCAACCGCGCCTTCAAAGAACGACGGCTGCTGAGCTTTGGCGCCAATGTCATCAAAAGCTGAAACGAGCCGGCTGACCTCATTTTCGCTGAGGATGCCTACGCGGCCAAGCTCCCTGGCGAAAGCCTGCGATCCACGGATATCCGCCTGAACCAGTCTCTTATCGAAGTGCAGCGAGCCGGAAAAACGCTCGAATACCTCCGATGGGCCCGTCTCAAAACGTCCGCCCCAAAGTTTCATTCTGTAATCACCAGTTAATCGAGCATCATCAGCAGCAGCGCTTTTTGCGCGTGCAGCCGGTTCTCGGCTTGATCAAAAATAATCGAATTTTCACATTCAGTGACCGCATCGGTCACCTCCTGCCCGCGTTTCGCCGGAAGGCAATGCATAAACGCCATATGCTTTGGGCCCGCGGACATCAGCGCTTCATTCACCTGGAATGGTTCGAACACGCGCCTTCGCGCATCCGCCTCGGACTCCTGCCCCATGCTGGCCCAAACGTCCGTATATACGGCGTCAGCCGACGCGACCGCCTGATAGGGATCGTTCGTAATCATGAGCGTAGAGCCCGAACTCGCCCCGAAGGCCCGCGCCTGCTCGATGATCCTGCCGTCTGGCTCGTAGCCACTCGGACACGCAAGAGCGAAATTGATGCCTAGCCGTCCGCAGCAGAGCATAAGCGAATGCGCGACATTGTTTCCGTCGCCGACAAACGCCACCGTTAGCCCTTGAAGTGTCGTGAACCTGTCTTTCAATGTAACGATGTCAGCGAGCGCCTGACACGGATGGTACAAATCACTCAACGCGTTGATGACCGGAACGCGCGACCAATGGGCCAAGTCTTCGATGGTCTTTTGCTCGAAGACACGCGCGACGATTCCGTTAGTCCAGCGATCCAGGTTCCGCGCAACATCTTTCAGCGGCTCGCGATCCCCGATTGGCCCGACACTGACCACGCAATCACCGCCGAGTTGCTTGATCGCGAGTTCAAACGTGAGCCGGGTGCGCAGCGAGGGCTTCTCAAACAGAAGGGTCAAGTATCGGTTCGCCAGCGCCTTCGTGAACCTCGCTGGCGCGTCCTTGACCTTGGCCGTCAACTCGAGAAGATAGGAGAGCTCGTCACGCGTCAGATCCAGATCAGTTCTGAGATCGCGAGTCTGGGCCTTCCACACGGGCGTGGATGAAAGTGTAGCCGGCATGACAAACCTCCCTTCATTGCTGTATTTTTATTCAGCTAAGTGAATAATTACACACCTCGATGCTCGACGCAAGTAGCCAAACGGCTCCGAAATTTCCGTTCCGCGATCAAGCTTCGCCCGGCCTGACGTCCAGATAAGTGAGGAAAACTCCTAATCGAGGAAAACGTTCATTCGCGTTAGAATCGTAGGACCGTGCCGGACCAGAAGGCTCGAAGATGCGCTCGATTTTCGACACCATTTCACAATCGATGCCAACCGTGACGATCGCTGCGATCGTCGATATCCTGCTCGTCGCTTTCCTCGTTTATCAGTTCCTGATGATCGTCCGGGGACGACGCGCCGCACACATTCTTGTCGGCGTGCTGATCCTGGCGGCGATGTACGTGGCATCGGCCGCCTTTGGCCTCGATCTGATCCGTACAATCCTGTCGAGTGTTGCCCCGTACGCTCCCTTCGCGCTTGTGGTGATGTTTCAGTCTGAAATCCGGCGGCTTCTCGCTCGCATTGGTCGGCGGCGCTGGCTGAGCATCGGCGGACGATTACAAAAACGCGAATTTGCCGAGGAGTTAGTTTTGGCGCTGCAGCAACTCTCGCACCAAAAGACTGGCGCGCTAGTCGTCATTGAGCGCGACATCGGGCTGCGAACTTTTATTGAGAGCGGCGTTTTGCTGGATGCCAGTCTGTCACGCGACTTACTGCTCACGATCTTCCGTACTGGCAGCGCACTCCATGATGGAGCGGTAATTGTTCAAGGACAACGAATCGCGGCCGCAGCCTGTTTCCTTCCGCTCACGGTCCGGCCGGGAGTGGCAAGAAGTTTAGGAACACGTCACAGGGCAGGCATCGGCGTGACCGAAGAAACAGATTGCCTTTCCCTGGTCGTCTCAGAGGAGACCGGGCGCATCTCGGTTGCCGCGTTCGGTGAAATCGAGATGGACGTGAGCCCGGCACGGCTGGAAGAGCGGATCACCGAACACATCATCCACAAGAGGACGGCGCCGTCGTTCCGTCAGCAACTCGCCGAGCGCGAGGACGATGTCTCACTCGACAGGGAGGGCGCTCGTGACGCGACTGCTGACTGAGAACGCGGGATGGAAGCTGTCCGCGCTGCTCATATCGGCCGGACTGTGGTACGCGCTCGTAGGCGAGACGGAGTTGGCGGCATCGGTTCCCGTGGCTATTCAGTTCCAGAACGTGCCTTCCGATCTCGAAGTTATGGCCGAGCCGCTTGACCGGGTGTTCCTGAGACTTCGCGGGCCGGCGACGCGCCTGAACATTGGGAACTTGACTCAGGTAACGGTTCGTCTCGATCTGGCCGATATCCATAAAGAAGGTGAGAGGACGTTCAGCCTTGGCCCTGGCAACCTGCAGTTGCCTGCGGGTGTTCATGTCGGCCAAGTTGTGCCGTCGCAAATTCGTTTGACTTTTCAAAAGCGGTTGACGAAGGATATTCCGATTGAGGTCCGCTATTCCGGCCCCCCGCCTTCAGGGTATAGAGTCGTGAACGAGCAAGTTTCGCCATCAAAGGTTCGAGTAATCGGGCCTGAAAGCAACGTTGAGGATCTGGCATCCGCTCAGACGGATGCCATCGACCTCAGCTCTGCAGTGGGTAACCCGGAGTTCAGGGTACCCGTTTATCTTCCGGACGCTCAAGTTCGCTTGGACGGGCCGGCAACGCTCGTTTCTGTTAAAGTTTCTTTGGAAAAAATTCCGGAATAACACGATAACTATGTCACGGAAATTGTTTGGGACAGACGGGATCAGGGGCGTTGCGGGCCAGTACCCGCTTGATGCTTCGACATCTCGCGCGCTCGGAATCGCGCTTGGTCGCTGGGCGAAAGGCCAGCACCCCGATCCGGAAGTGCTGCTGGGAATAGATACGCGCGAGTCTGGTCCATGGCTCGCGGCCCAGGTGGCCGGCGGACTGACTGAAGCTGGGGTTACGCCGCGTTTCGCCGGGTTGATCACGACTCCCGGAGTTGCCTACCTGACCCGAACACGCGGCTTCGTTGCGGGGGTCATGATATCCGCTTCTCACAACCCCTACCAGGACAACGGAATCAAGGTCTTCGACCACTCGGGATTTAAACTGCCGGACCAGCAGGAACTCGCGCTTGAGCAGACCATGTTTGAGCTTCTTCGTCAGGGTTTAAGCACAGCTCCTGCAACATTGACCGTCGACGCTGGTCTCGATGCGGAGTACGCCGGCTTCCTCGCATCGACGATGCCTTATCGTCTTGACGGCTTGAAGATCATCCTGGATTGCGCGAACGGCGCTGCTTCCGAGATTGCGCCGCCGCTATTCGAAGGGCTCGGCGCACGGGTGACCAGTATTGCCTGTACTCCGGATGGCCGCAACATCAACCTGAATTGCGGAGCCCTGCACGTAGAGCAGCTTCAACGTGAGGTGGTGGAGCGAGGCGCTGACGTCGGCATTGCATTCGACGGAGATGCGGACCGGTGCATTATGGTCTCGCGATCCGGCAAACTGATTGACGGGGATGCCGTGCTCCTGATTGTCGGCGCCGCGATGAAGAGTCAGGACAGGCTTCCGGGGTCTTTAGTCGTCGCAACCGTGATGTCAAATCTGGGCCTCGAGCGAGCTCTTCGGGACCGTGGCATCGCGATGCTGCGCACTCAGGTTGGCGACAAGTACGTACTCGAAGAGATGATTGCTCGCGGGGCGGCGGTTGGCGGCGAACAGTCAGGACACGTAATCTTCCCGCAGCACGCGACCACGGGTGACGGGATGCTCACAGCCTTGCGAGTTCTGGAGATCATCCAACAATCGGGCAAGTCGCTCGACGAGCTTACGTCCGAGCTCAAGCATTACCCGCAAACCTTGGTCAATGTTAAAGTGACCGAAAAGCGTCCGCTGTCGGAACTGCCGGTGGTCCAAGAGGAAATTCGGAGAGCGGAATCAGAATTCGGGGGAACCGGCCGAGTTCTGGTGCGCTTCTCGGGGACAGAGAGGCTGGCGCGAGTCATGGTAGAGGGCGAAAATCTCGACCAGGTGCACACAGTTGCCAATCGAATTGCCGATGCGATTCGGGCCGAACTGGGAGTGGAAACCGCTGCGAACGCTTAGCTACTCGTTGCGAACTTCGATTCTTTTCGATTTCGGCTTCCGTTGAACCGCCTCTTCCCAAAGGCCCTTAAGGTCGTCGTATGCCCGACCGAAACGGTCGCGGATTTCGAAGGGTGTCATTGCCGACAAGGTGCGCGATGCGCCAAACACGTACGGTGCAACCTGCGATTGCTGGACTGCTTCGGGAAGTGATTTCGGCGCGAACGCGGTCACTACCATCGCGATCACAACGATCACTACAAACCCGCGAACCAAGCCGAACGCGCCGCCCATAACGCGGTCGATGGTTGAGAGTCCTACCAGTTTCAGCATTCGGGTGAGGACCATCGCCATGACAGATCCCAGGACGATAACTGCAAAGAACACGGTCATAAAACCCGCTATTGCTGCGAACGGCCTCGAAACATACGGCATCAGCGAGTCTGCCACAATGCCTCCAAACCACGATGCCGCCAGAAATCCGACGATCATTGCTGCGAACCCGATGCCGATCCGTACGAAACCTTCACGGAATCCGTTGAAGGCAGACACCGCCAGGGATGCGACGACGAGCCAATCCAGCCAGTTCATAGGGGGTGACCTGTCAATAGGCGGTACGCCTCCTGATATTTTTCGCTCGTGCGCCGCACCACGTCGTCAGGCAAAACGGGAGCAGGAGGCTGTTTGTTCCAATGAATCGCTTCCAAATGGTCGCGAACGAATTGTTTATCGTAGGAAGGTTGCGGGCCGCCGGGCTTGTATTGGTCTTTCGGCCAGAATCGTGACGAGTCTGGTGTCAGCACCTCATCCGCGAGCACGAGTTTTTCGCCGATGTAGCCGAACTCAAATTTTGTATCGGCGATGATGATGCCGCGTGTTTCTGCGTATGCGGCAGCTTTGCGGTAAATCGCGAGGGTCAAATCCCGGAGGCGGCTCATGCGGTCGGAACCGAACTGGTTCGAGACATGTTCGAAAGAGACGTTAATATCGTGCCCAGTGTCGGCCTTCGTAGCCGGAGTGAAAATCGGCTCGGGAAGGCGGCTGCTTTCGTGTAAGCCGATTGGCAGTCGGATACCGCAAACCGATCCTGTGGCTTGGTACTCTTTCCAGCCCGAACCGGAAAGATAGCCTCTCGCTACGCATTCCACCGGGACCATTTCAGCTTTCTTTACCAGGACCGACCGGCCACGCAACTGGTCGGCGTAAGGTTGCAGCTCCACCGGATACTCCTCGGCGTGCGAAGTGAGCAGATGATTCTCGACAGTGTCTCCTAGGAAGTCGAACCAAAATAACGAAAGCCGGTTGAGCACCTCGCCCTTCCGCGGTATGCCGGTCGGAAGGATGCAGTCGAAAGCAGAGATGCGATCCGTAGTGATGAGCAGGAGATGATCGCCGGATTCGTAGATATCACGGACCTTGCCGCGCGCGCGCAAGCGGATGCCAGGCAGGTCGGTCCGGGTCAGGACCTGAGGAGTTGTGGCCACGAGTAAATCTTACACGTGAGCGCCGCGCCTGTTAGCGCAAGTGCTTGAGTTGCCGGGCATCAACTTTGGTCATTGCATTGCACAATGCAAAAACGAGAGGAGGGTTTTCACGATCTACCCCCTCCACTAGGCGGCGCTGCCGGCATCCTCTCAGTTGTTTCACTGGCAGCGCTGCCGTTTTTCGCTTATCGACTCAGAGTTGGACTCTCAGGTCTGCCCATGTCATCGGCTTCCCCGAGTAAATCGCTTCGCGAGCCATAATCGCTGTAAGAGTGCTTTCTACCGCATAGAATGCAGCATTCTCCAACTTACCCGTACGGGCGCCTTCCACAAACGCATTCGTTGCGTCGAACGTGATGTCGGCTTTCGATGTTTCGCTCTGAACGATCTCCGGCGGAGCGCCTCGCTCCGATTTGTTGTAGACTTCGTAGCCTCGCCGCGTTGTGCGTACGGTGCCTTTCTCGCACAGGAAGTTTTCGCCGATATCCGTATAGCCCCCTGCGGTGAACTGGCTCGCGGAATAACTGAACACCATGCCGTCAGCAAACTCGAACGTCGCGCCAAGGCTATCGAGGATGTTACCGGGCGATTTGCGGACCGCGCGCGCTCCGTAGCCGCTTACTTTCATGGGATGCGTTCCCGTGAACCAGTTGACGACGTCCAAATTATGGCAGTTTTGCTCGACGATGATGTCTCCCGAATGCTCGCGGTAATACAACCAGTTCCGGATCTTCTCTTCATTCGCAGGGTGTCCGCTACGCAGGGGCAATCCCCCGCCAATCCAGGCCGCGCGTACCATGCGGATGGGTCCGAACTCGCCGGACTTCACGCGGTCATAAGCTTCGCGGTAATCTTTCCCATACCGCTGCTGAAAGTCCACAGAAATACGCTTCGTCTTATCTGCCTTGCGCGCGGCAGCCAAAACGCGCTGACAACCCGCGACGTCGACAGCAGCAGGTTTTTCCATGAAGATATGCTTGCGGGCGGCGACGGCCATTTCGAAGTGCTCGGGATGAAGGTGCGGCGGCGTCGCAATGTACACAGCATCGACATCGCTGGCGAGTAGATCCTTCGCACTTTTGAATGGCTTCGCGCCCGAGAATTTCTGCTGCGCCTTCTCCAGTTGATCGTCATAGATGTCGGCAATTGCGGCAACTCGCAGGAATTCATTCTTAGCAAAGAGACCGGTGACGTGTGTGCCTCGGTTGCCTACCCCAATAACGCCCAGCGTCAGAGCGGAATTCGCCTGCGAGCCACGAACCGTTTCCGGCTTGAGGATGAGCAGACCGACACCGGCCGCCGCTGAACCCGATACGAAATTCCGACGGCTGCTATCGTTATTCATGCAATTGCCTCCATGGGGCCGCAGACGATAATCGCTGGCGGCCACCCCATTATACTTAGTATTCCCCATGAAACTGTCCATTCTGGTGCCCGTTTATAACGAGCGCGCGGTCGTCGAGCGGAGTTTATCCCTTGTACTTGCCGCCCCGTTGCCCGAAGAGATGGACCGAGAGTTGATCATCGTCGATGACTGCTCCACTGACGGTACCTTAGCGATTCTGGAGCGTATCTCCGCAGCGGATGACCGCATCCTGCTTGTGCGGCACCCGGTGAATAGAGGCAAAGGAGCGGCCGTGCGGACCGCCATCCAGCACGCGACAGGCGATTTTTGCCTGGTCCAGGACGCCGATCTGGAATACGATCCAGGCGAGTACCCACGGCTGCTCAAGCCCCTGCTCGATGGCCACGCCGACGCGGTGTTCGGCTCACGATATCTGCGTGGAGAACAGACGCGAGTGCTTCCATTCTGGCACTCGATGATTAACAAGTTCCTGACGCTGGTCTCCAACATGTTCTGCAATCTGAATGTGACGGACATGGAGACCTGCTACAAGGTATTCCGTACGGATCTTCTGAAGAGCATTCCTGTT
Organism: Bryobacteraceae bacterium; assembly: GCA_963825845.1. Lineage (GTDB taxonomy): Bacteria > Acidobacteriota > Terriglobia > Bryobacterales > Bryobacteraceae > DASQDN01. Next base: position 67,172 of record CAWGVL010000059.1, read on the forward strand.
CGATCGGACCGCTTCGGGTTTGAGCCGGAGATCACCATGAAATCGGCCAAGCGGAAGCTGCGAATCTACGAAGTCCCGATCAGCTATCACGGTCGCACCTATGAAGAGGGCAAGAAGATCGGCTGGAAGGACGGCCTGAAGGTTTTCGGCGTCATTCTTCATTTCTGGTTGATCGATGACCTGTATGTCGAGCCCTATGGACGAGGGTCATTGAACAACATCACTGGGACTCCCCAGTACGTTTCGTGGTTGACCTCATTATTGCGGCCCTACGTTCGTGACAACGTGCTGGAATTGGGCGCGGGCATTGGCAACATTACCGCTCGAGTCATGGGGAAACGGTCCCACTACATCGCGTCCGAAAAAGACCCTCTTTATCTCCATGCGTTGCGGAACCGGTTCCTGCGAACTCCAAACGTTTCGGTCCAGCAGCTCGATCCGGCATCGCCCGCCGATTTCGCTCCGCTTCGCGAGGCGGTGGATACTGTCCTTTGTCTGAACGTCCTCGAGTACGTGGACGATCCCGCCACGACCATCCGCGCCATCCACGAAACGCTGCAGATCGGCGGGGTGCTATTGGTGCTCGTTCCGCAAGGACGCGGATTATTCGGGAGCATCGATAAGACGCTCGGGCATAAGCGGCGATTCCAAGCGGATGAACTAGGAACGCTGCTCGAAGAGAGTGGATTCGAAATCACGCGCTGGATACAGCTAAATAAGATCGGAACACCAGCCTGGTGGCTTTATGGCCGTGTGCTGAAGAGCAGGCATATCAACAAAATCACCCTTAAGCTATTCGATAAATCAGTATGGGTGTGGCGCTGGATCGAACCGCTTTTGCCATGGCGGGGACTGACGTTGATCGCGGTGGCACGCCGGTCGCGGTAGTGTATGGGTCACCTGTACCGCCATCACGGCTGTGAACAGTTAGCGCTGGTCACAAATGCGACGAGCGCCGCATCAGATCGTAGGACTGATACGTTCAATAAGGGGGATCGAAGTATGGAAGGCAGAAATCGCGGTCGTGACTTCGGAGTGCTGGCCGCAGGCCTTGCCGCCGGCGTACTGGGGAGCAGGCTTCTGCCTCCGCTCGCGGCCATGGCCAATGGTACGTTGCGGGCTCGACGCGGCGGCGATCCGTTTGAGATCCTGATCTCGGACCATCGGATGATCCTGTCTGTATTAGACCGGATGATGGAACAGCGCGAGGGATCCAACGCCCGCCGCGCCAGCCTGTTCCTGATGCTGAAGCGAAAGCTCGCCAAGCACGCGATGGCTGAGGAAGATGTCGTCTATCCTTTGTTGCACGGCCACGGACACGATCCAGATGGCAGCAAGGAGTTGTACGACGAGCACGCGGATATGAAGATCATCCTGTTCGAACTCGAAGAATTGCTGATGCGAGGTGCGGACTGGCAGGAACCAGTGGGCAGACTGCGCGATCTGATTCGCAGCCACATCGACGAGGAAGAGCAAGTCGTTTTTCCGCAACTCCGGCAACTCATCGCTCGAGGCGGTGTACCGAAGGTTTCCGGGCAGATACGGCGAGAAGAGGCGCTGGTTTTATAGAAGCTGGTCAGATCGCGCCGAGAAATGCGGACAGCGTGCGTTCTATCGACGAGGTATCCGATTTGTCGGAGAGCGATGCATATATATCTCCGCCAAGATCGGCGGGCATCTTGGAGCCTTCCTCGCGGATGATCAAGACGTTCCGCTTGCCCTTCAGCCCGATAAAGTAGCCGGCTTCAAACACGACGTTGTCTCGGGGGACTGCAGTCTCGCGCCGCCCGGTGTCGGCGAGGTCGTCGTCTTTTGTAAATAGAAAGATGGCTCCGATCGACCGCGCCGCCGCTCCCTCTATCTGGCCGAGGATCGTGCTTCCTGGGATGAAATCCGTTTGCCAATCAAGCACCGTGACACCGAGGCTGAGAAGGAATCTCTTGATTGAAGCCGCCGTCGCTGAAGAACTGCTGCAGTAACCGAGGAAAATGTCGCGCCGTTCAGCAAGCAGGTTCTTCCAATACAGGAATGGCACACGAAAGTTATCGGTGTGCAGCCAGGAGACGTCAGAGTCAGGATCGAACTCGCCGACGTAGCCACCGAAGCTCATGTCGAAGACCACACGCCGCCGGACATCCCGTTGCACCAGCACAAGCGTTGGCAGCCCGAGCGTTCGCGCCAGTGCGCCCTCGTAATGATTGAACTCAGTCGGGAGAATGGCGGGTTCGCCATTGACATCGCGAAAGTTCCAGCGCGGCATGCCAAGAATCGCGGCTCCGACACAGCGTCTGGCGATCTCGTCGGCATCTCTGGGATTCCACGCTTTCGGCGAGGCGAGTCCCGGCTTCCCCTTAGGATTCGTAAAGATCTCCGGCGTGTACCCGAGTTTCTCGATCTCTTCGACAATGCCCCATTTCAGATCGTTCAGGTTCTTCGGCAGCCATGGATCCGCTGGCAAGCTTACATAGATTCGACGAGTGATTGACAACCCCGCCTCCTGCGCCATGTGAGAAACATCATAGCTGTTCACTCCATGCCGACACGCGCCCGCGCCCGCTGTCGGTTGCTCATTTCGCAGCGTGGCCAGCAGGTAGGCGTCAAATGCCGGGCCGGCAACGGGCGATGTTCGAAGAAGGATACCGGTTCATGACTCGGCGGATTTGATGGATTTGTAGACATGCTCGTTTCGCTCCGGTTACGCCTGAGGTAGGCGCGTCAGGGTTACGGTGGATCGAGCGCTGTCGCGACCGGGATTGTCCGCCAGCACTTGTGCATCCTTGTGCATCCTTGAACCTCCTCAGCGATTCGGGCGCAAACCGCCCCGCAGCCGATCACAAATCTGATCAGCAGAGGGCGAAAGGGGGCGCCTGCGCGTACCAGCCTTCCCGTGGTCCCCGGTCAGGAACTTTACACAGTTGCTTGATCGAATAGGGCGTTCGCTTGCGATCGCGGCGTTCGGAGCCTTTGGGCCCGTCGCGCTAGACAGCCCCTGCCACACCTGTTCTCTTGGCCGTACAGCGTTCTAAAGCAACACGAAGCCGGATCGCACAAACGGCCCTCGGGGCGCAGGGAGGCCGTAAGCCTTTAACAAACCCGCAGAAGACCCAAATGTTATATACTTCCAGCCCAAGAGGAGGCGGATGGACATTCCGGCTAGTACCGAACCGAGCGTACGCGCTCCAGATGTCGTCTGGAGCAGTGGCCGCTTCGGCCAGACTTCGCGACGCGATAATTGGTGGGCTTCCCCACTGCTGGTCTTCCTTGGGCTTGGGCGCTTTTCTCGTCTACGCCAACTGGGCCGCATTTCAGAATGCGCATTACACGTTCGGCCCCTATATTTCGCCGTTCTATTCTCCTGAGCTCTTCGGCGATTCTCCGCACGCCATGTTCGGTCCGAAGCCATCGTGGTATCCAGCATTTCTGCCCTTTTCTCCGGCGCTGCTGATTCTCTGGATACCCGGCCTTTTCCGCCTGACATGCTACTACTACCGCGGCGCTTACTACAAGTCATTCTGGGCCGATCCGCCTGCCTGCGCCGTAGGCGAGCCGCGCAAGTCGTATCTGGGGCGAACGCAGCTTTCCGCTGATTCTCCAGAATCTTCACCGCTATTTCCTGCGGCTCTCCTATCTCGTCTGGGGATTTCTGGCCTATGACGTTGTGAAGGCGTTCTGGTTTCGACGACGGCTTCGGAATCGGCGTCGGAACCATCGTACTGGCGGTCAATGTGGTTCTACTTGCGGCGGCTATGTCTTCGGTTGCCACGCCTTCCGGCACCTGATCGGTGGAGGCTTCGACCAGATCTCGGAGCATCCCGTCCGGCACAAGCTCTATGACTGCGTGACCTGCCTGAATGGCAACCACAAGAAGTGGGCGTGGGCAAGTCTGTTCTCGGTGGGCTTCGCCGATATCTACGTCCGTCTCTGCTCGATGGGCATCTGGCACGACTGGAGAATTCTGTAGATGGCGGAGTACCAGTCGTACTCCTACGACGTCCTGGTGATCGGCGCAGGCGGCGCGGGCCTTCGCGCCGCGATTGAGGCGGCCGCATCCGGCGTCAAGGTCGGCGTGGTTTGCAAATCGCTGCTCGGCAAAGCGCACACCGTAATGGCCGAAGGCGGCGTGGCTGCAGCCCTCGCCAACGTCGATGATCGCGACAACTGGCGCGTTCATTTCGCCGACACGATGCGAGGCGGCCAGTACCTCAACAATTGGCGCATGGCGGAGTTGCATGCCAAAGAAGCTCCTGATCGTGTTCGCGAGCTGGAGGCCTGGGGCGCGCTGTTCGACCGCACCAAGGACGGCCGAATTCTGCAGCGCAACTTCGGCGGCCATCGATATCCGCGTCTGGCGCACGTCGGCGACCGCACTGGCCTGGAGATGATTCGCACGCTTCAGGACCACGGCATCCACACCGGCATGGAAGTTCACATGGAATGCACCGTGCTGAGCCTGCTGATGGACTCGGGCCGCATTGCGGGCGCATTCGGATACGATCGCGAGAAGGGCCATTTCATCCTGTGGCCGGCGAAGGCTGTGGTGCTGGCCACCGGCGGCATCGGGCGCGCGTTCAAGATCACCAGCAACAGTTGGGAGTACACGGGCGACGGCCACGCGCTGGCATACCGCGCCGGCGCCGAACTGCTGGACATGGAGTTCGTGCAGTTCCATCCGACGGGCATGGTGTGGCCGATCAGCGTGCGCGGCATCCTGGTGACCGAAGGCGTGCGCGGCGAGGGAGGCGTGCTGCGCAACAGCGAAGGCCGCCGCTTCATGTTCGACGATATTCCCGAGCTGTACAAGGAGCAGACCGCCGACACCGAAGAGGAGGGCTGGCGTTACACGCAGGGCGACAAGAATGCGCGGCGGCCGCCCGAACTGCTGACACGCGATCACGTCGCCCGCTGCATCAATCGTGAAGTGAAGGCAGGCCGAGGCACGCCCTCACGGCGGCGTCTTTCTCGACATCGCCTGGATCAAGGAGCGCATGCCGAACGCAGCCGAGCACATCAAGCGCAAGCTGCCCAGCATGTATCACCAGTTCAAGCAGCTCGCCGAGATCTGGACATCACCAAGGAGCCGATGGAGGTCGGGCCCACGACGCACTACATGATGGGCGGCATCCGCGTGGATGGCGATTCGCAGATGTCCATCGGTGCCAGGATTGTTCGCCGCAGGCGAAGCCGCGGCCGGGCTGCACGGCGCGAACCGGCTCGGCGGCAATTCGCTGTCCGACCTGCTGGTGTTCGGCAAGCGCGCCGGCCAGTTCGCCGCCGAGTTCGCCAAGGAGCAACGGCGCCGCGGCGGTTGACGAGTCGCAGGTTCAGGCTGCGGCGACGGCGGCGCTCGAAGCCCTTCGATCGCGGTCCTTCCGGCGAGAATCCGTATCAGATCCAGTACGAGTTGCAGGAGTCCATGCAGGACCTCGTCGGCATCGTCCGCGTCGAGAGCGAGATGCAGCAGGCGCTGAACGTGATTACGACAGCTTCGAGCGCGAGCGGCCAGCGAGCCGGTATCAGCGGACCATCGGCAGTACAACAACGGCTGGCACACGGCGATGGATCTGCCGAATCTGCTGGATGTCTCCGAAGCGATCACGCGCGCGGCGCTGCTGCGCAAAGAGAGCCGTGGCGCGCAGTTTCGCGAGGATTATCCGAACAAAGACGCGGAGTGGGGCAAGTACAACATCGTGGTCCGGCGCGGCGCGGACGGCGAGATGCAGGTGGAGAAGCGACCGCGTACAGCCGCTGCCCGCATGAACTGAAAGCAGTTATCGAGGAGATGAAATAGATGGCTACGCAAGCCATGTTTCGAATCTGGCGCGGCGATGCGGGCGGCGGGAAGTTCCAGGATTACATCACGCCGGTGGATGAAGGCATGGTGGTGCTGGACGCCATTCATCGCATCCAGGCGCGAGCAGGCGCCGGATCTCGCGGTGCGATGGAACTGCAAAGCCGGCAAATGCGGATCGTGTTCGGCTGAGATCAACGGCATGCCGAAGCTGATGTGCATGACGCGCCTCAGCGAATCTGAATCTGGACATGCCGGTGATCGTCGAGCCGATGCACGCATTTCCTGTCGATCCGCGACCTGGTGACCGATGTCTCGTGGAACTTCCGCGTCAAGAAGACGATCAAGAAATTCAAGCCGCGTCCGCCCGACGCTCCCGACGGAACATGGCGCATGCAGCAGGCGGACGTCGATCGTGTGCAGGAATTTCGCAAGTGCATCGAATGTTTCTTGTGCCAGGACGTTTGCCACGTTCTGCGCGAGCACCACAAGCATGATGAGTTCATCGGTCCGCGGCTCCTTGTATACGCCGCCGCGCTTGCAGATGCATCCGCTCGACACCGAGGACCGCGTCGAGGACCTGAAGACACAAGCACAGCATCGGGTATTGCAACATCACCACCTGCTGCCGCCAGGTCTGTCCGGAATCCATTACGATCACGGAGAACGCGATCATTCCGCTGAAGGAGCGCGTAGTGGATCAGTTCTTTGATCCGCTCAAGAGGTTTCTACGGATTCTCTGACGTACTTGCTCGTAAATAGGAGGCCTAATGTTTGAGACTAAGCCGATCTCGCCTGAAAGCATTGCCGGCGCCCTTGCAAAAGCTGAGCGGTACCGATTGCTGAACGAGCCCGAAGAGGCCGAGAGTATCTGCTATGACATCCTCGAAATTGAACCTCACAATCATCAGGCGCTCGTAAGTCTGATTCTGTCGTTGACAGACCAGATCCCCGAAGACCCCAACGCATTCTCCAAGGCGCTGACAAGGATCGCGACCCTCCAGGCGCCGTACGACCGCGCTTACTACTCCGGAATTGCGTGGGAACGCAGAGCGAAAGCAAGGCACGTGGGTGGCGGCCAAGGCGCGCGGCAATACGTGTACGAATGGATTGTGAACGCGCTGCGATTTTTCGAAGATGCGGAGCGCCTCCGCTTGGCCGGGAATGACGATGCTGTCCTTCGTTGGAACGCCTGCGTGCGTTTCCTGGAGCAGAAGCATCTCACGCCGCAGGTCGAGGAGATGCGTGAGCCGATCGTGTCCGAGTAAGGCCTTAGTCGAGCTTCTTGATTCGCAGGTTGCGAAATTCAACCTTCATGGGCGTGCCGGCATGCAACTGAAGCGCGATTACTCCGTGTTTCGGAGTCTCGCCCGATAACTCTGCCGTCGTCATTCCGTTCACCTTGATCCGAACGTTCGTACCCTTGCAGAAGATGCTGTACTCATTCCAGTCACCGGCCTTAATCACGCGCTCTGCCTTGTCTTTCCAGCCGTTGACGATGACGCCGCGCTTGCCGCCCTCGTCATAAATCGACCCCCACCACGCGTTCTCCGCGGCATCAGCCTGCAGACCCTTCACCACCCACCCTGGATGCTGTTCACTGCGAAACTGCACGCCGCTATTGTGATTCCGCAGGCGGATATCGAATCTGAGTTCAAAATCCTGAAATTGCTCGCCTTTATAGGTCAAGAAGCTGTTAGTTTTGAGCGGAGCCACACCCTCCGTCGAACCCACGATCACACTTCGCTCTACTTTCCAAAGCTTAGGGTCGCCATCCCATTTATCAATGTCGCGACCATTGAACAACAATACGAATCCCTCGCTGGCTTCGCCCATCATCAACATCTGCGCGTCAAGTAAGCCAGTATAGGCAATCAACGACAAAGACAAGAGCAGACTTCGCATGCGTGTTGATCTTACCATCGGCATTCCTGATCAATCCGATTTTCGGGCAATGCCATTGGCAATCAATCCGTTGGGATCGACAGAAGTGAGGTCGACTTCGCGGCCCCGAATCTCGCCGGTGAACCTGATCTGCGCAGGCGCTGACTCGAACTGCGGTACATGCCGTGTAATAAACAACAGCGCCCGCCCGTCAACCGTGCCGTCTTCAATGACGGCAGCGCCGGTTGGATACTCAACCTGCCCTGTCAAGACGCGTCCGGATTGTTGGAATCGCAGTCGGATGTTGTACGGCTTTTGCCCCGCACGCTCCATGCGTGCGATCCACGTGCCGTTTAGCGAAGCCTGCTGACGCGACCGCAGTAACAGTAAAGCGGAGCCGACGATCGCGATCACGACACCTGCCGCAATTACCGAGTAAGCAAGGCGCTTTCCCGAGCGTCCTCCGCCCGTCGCGCGCTGCACACTTCGAACCAGATCATTTGCATCCTGGTCGAAACCCGAGTCGCGCATCGAGATCGCCTGCCTGCGCGTCAATGCGGCCAATTCCGGAGGCAACTCGGATTGCAATGGCATCTTAGCGCCGCCCACGAGCACGGGGATCACCGTGACCCCTCGATTCAACGCAACTGCGATTTCGTAGCCGACAAAATCCCGGTCACCTCGGGGGCCTTTCAGCAACTCCACCCATCGCGGACCGATGATCGCGAGAAGGACATCGCAAGATCCGACTGTCTTGTCGATCGCCTCCGCAAAATCTGCGCCAGGCGCAATGTCCTCCACGTCCATGAAGACATGCTCGGATCCAAAGGCAGACTCTAGACGGTCGCAGATACGACCGGCATAAGGCGCCAATCCTCACGTCGATAGTTGATGAAGACGTCACCCATTCTCTTCTACCGGCCGGCTGACGCGCGGACCGCCCGTTCAAATGCCCAGTTACGGATGTGATTGATCTGCTCCTTCATAGTGCGGGAAAGAGGCACCGTGGTCGCCGCAATTTTGATCAGATCCTGTTCCGTGATCTCCCGCTCCGCCAGTTTGGCCTTGGTAACGGCAGAGACGACACACTGCTCGATTTCAGCGCCCGTCCAACCTGCGGTGGAACTCCTCAGTTGCTCGAGGTTGAACGTCGACGCGTCAACTCCACGCCTGTTGAGATGAATCTCAAAATCTCGAGACGCTCTTCATCGAGCGGCAGGTCAACGAAGAATACTTCGTCGAAGCGACCTTTGCGTATCATCTCCGCCGGCAGTAAGTCGATGCGATTCGCCGTCGCCGCTACGAACAGTCCACGTGTCTTTTCCTGCATCCAGGTCAGAAAGAAGGCAAAGATTCTTCCCTGCTCTCCACCGGATTCCGTCGACGTGATGCCCATCTCGATCTCATCGAACCAAAGGACCGCGGGAGCCATGTCTTCGAGCATTCGGCACGCCTCCACGAATGCTCCCTCCGGCTTGCCATGTCTTCCCGAGAAAATCTCGATCATGTCAACACGGTAGAGTGGCAGGTCGAAGTAGGACGAGATCGCTTTGACGGAGAGGCTTTTTCCGCAGCCGGGAATTCCCATGAAGAGGACTCCCTTCGGCACGATCTCGCTACTGACACTGTCGCGCATCTGAAAAAGCCTGCGGCGCTCCAGCAGCCATTTCTTCAGGTTCTCTAAACCACCAATACTGTCGAAGTTCCCGGTGTCCGAAATGTACTCGATCACGCCGCTGCGATTGATGAGAAGCCGCTTCTCTTCAAGAAGCGCCGGAACGGATTGCGGACCCAGCCGGCCCTCACCGGCGAGAGCACGTCGAATGCCGTAACGAGCCTCATCGAGAGTCAATCCCTGCAACGTGCGCGCGAGTTGCTGGAGCAGCGCGTCGTCCGGAGCAATCTCACCAGGCCCGAGTGCCCGCCGTGATTCCTCCCGCAGGAGATCGAGAAGTTCCACGAGATCAGGCGGCCGAAGTTCAATATAAATGATGCTGCGTTCGATCTCCTCGGGAATAAATCGAATGGGTGAACTGATGACGACGAACTTCTTCTGATCCAGACAGGACTCGTAGATATCTCGAAGGCGGCGCCTTGTTTCGGGCGATCGCGCAAGGACTCGTGAAAGTCCTTGAGGTGAAATATGCCCGGTTCTGTATGCGCGGCAATGAAATCCAATACTCCTCGGGCGGTGAGGGTACCGCGTATGGGTGATCCTCTCCGCGACGCATACCTTCGGTGAGCGTCCACGTCCAGACCGGAATAGGAGTTCGTGGGCCAATCGGGAACCCACCTCGCGTAATGCCTTCGCGACCCGCTGCTCTTCGGCCGAGCGAAATACAGTGACAGGCCGTCCGGATTCGAAGATGTCGCGAATGGTCTTTGCCGCACGGCTCTCCGTGCGCTGTTCAGATGCAATTGGCTGCACAATTCTATTTTGGCCGGTACCGCGGGCTCGTCTTGCGCATGTCGATACAATACGAGTTCCGATGAGGCACTTTCTCGGAATCGCACTCATATCCGCGCACGTTCTGGTCGCGGCGACTTCAGTCGTAATCCAAAAGCGCGACCAGTGGTCGGTCGTCGGTGGCGGTCCCGAAGGCATGCGCCTATCCGACGCTGCGGCAGATCAATCGATCGAATGTCAAAGGCCTGCAAAAGGTCTGGCAATTCGATTCAGGCGACGAATATGAGGGCTCCGAGATCCAGTGCAATCCCATCATCGTGGATGGCGTGATGTACGCCGCTACGCCGCGCCTGCGCATCATAGCACTGGACGCGGCTACCGGAAAGCTGCGGCTCCTGGGATTTCGACGTCGACGAGGCGAGCCTGTTCGAGGAAAGCAGCGTAACCGTGGACTCGTCTACTGGGCCGATGGGGAAGACCGCCGACTGTTCTTCGGCCTGGGCCCTGGCTTTATGCGCTTGATCCCCGGACCGGTCAACCTGTGAAGGAGTTCGGCGAGAGCGGACGAATCGACTTGCGCCAAGGCTTGGACCGTGATGCAACCCGGCTCACCGTGCAGGCAAATAGCCCTGGCGTCGTGTATCGCGACATGTTGATTCTCGGAATGCTGACGTCCGAAGACCTGCCATCCGCGCCCGGCCACATCCGCGCGTTTGACGTCCGCACGGGAAAGCTTCGTTGGAAGTTTCCGCACCATTCCTCAGCCGGGCGAGTTCGGATACGAAACATGGCCCAAGGACGCCTGGACTTACGCTGGCGGCGCAAACTCATGGCCAGGTCTGGCGCTCGATGAGAAGCGTGGTCTGGTGTTCGTGCCCACCGGATCGGCCGCGTTTGACTTCTATGGAGCGAACCGCGCGGGCGATAACCTTTTCGCGAACTGCCTCCTGGCCCTCGATGCGGCAACCGGCAAACGCGTCTGGCATTTCCAGTTCGTCCGCCATGATGTGGGGACCGCGACTTGCCCGCGCCTCCCACGCTGGTCCAGGTGCGAAGAAACGGCAAGTTGATCGACGCGGTCGCACAGATCACCAAATCCGGACACGTGTGGGTTTTCGACCGTGAGACCGGCAAGTCACTGTTCCCATACCGGGAAGTCGAAGGTGGCCGGCAGCGACGTCGATGGCGAAGTACTCGCTCCAAGCAGGTGCTACCGTCCCAGCCCGCTGCATTCGCCCGTCAACACTTAACTCAGGACATGCTCACGCAGAGAACGCCCGAAGCTCATGAAGCAGTTCTCGAGCGATTCCGGAAAGTTCGCAGCGGAGGCCAGTTCACACCCCCAAGCTTTGAAGGCAGCATCGTTTTCCTGGCTTCGATGGAGGTGGCGAGTGGGGTGGCGCGACTTGGGATCCCGAAACAGGGCTGCTGTATGTGAACTCGAATGAGATGGCCTGCATTTTTCGGCTGGTTCCGCGCAAAAGCATCGAAAGGAGTAAATACCGGCAGCAGCCTGTATACTCGGAACTGCTCGGGGTGCCATCGGGCGGATCGCAAGGGCACACCGCCTGAGTTCCCGTCGCTCGTCGGCATAGACAAAACGCGCACTCGTGATCAAATCATTGACGTCGTTCAGAAAGGCGCAGGACGGATGCCTGGTTCAGCTCGGGGATGCCGCTGTGAATGCCATCGTTCGATTCATCACGACGGGCGAAGATCTTCCAGTCAGCGGCGCTGAACACGCAAGCGCGCCGAAATTGTCCCCGAAGTACGGCATCGACGGATACAACAAGTTCCTCGATCCCGATGGCTACCCCGCCATCACACCGCCATGGGGAACATTGAATGCCATTAACCTGCACACGGGTGAGTATGCGTGGAAGATTCCCTTCGGTGAAATTCCATACCTCGCGGCGAAGGGACTCCCGAATACAGGATCAGAGAACTATGGAGGCTCCGTAGTGACTGCGGGAGATCTGCTCTTCGATCGTTGGCTCGACGAATTTCGATCGTCAGTTCCGCGCGTACGACAAGCGCAACGGCAAGCTTCTATGGCAGACGACGCTTCCCGCAGGAGGGAAACGCGACCCTGCCGTTTACTCCGTCAATGGCAGGCAGTACGTAGTCATTGCAGCAGGCGGAGGTAAATCGGGGCAACCGAGCGGCGGCAGTTACGTAGCGTTCGCGTTACCATCCAAGGCAAGCGATCGGTGATTCCCGCTGCGATCGAGTTGGACCATGTAGGACGCTCCTTCGCAGGCGCTTCCGGACAGGCTTATACTGCCGTTCGGGATGTAACCCTCAGCATTAGCAACGGTTCCTTCCTTTCGATCGTTGGCCCGAGTGGCTGTGGAAAGTCGACGCTGCTAAATGTGGTTGCGGGCCTGATTCCTGCCACTGAGGGCTCAGTCTCGATATACGGCGAACCTCTCAGCGGCATCAATCGAAGGGCCGCCTATATGTTCCAGCAGGATGCTCTTCTGCCGTGGAAGACAGTGCTCGGGAACATAATGCTCGGACTGACACTGCGAGGCGTCAGCCATCGCGAGGCGGAGGAGCGCGCACGAAGTTGGGTCGCTCGCGTGGGACTGGAGGGATTCGCCGAGGCCTTCCCGTATCAATTGAGCGGCGGCATGAGGAAACGGGTTGCCATGGCCCAATGTTGGATCGTGGAGCCGGACTTATTGTTGATGGACGAACCTTTCAGCGCGCTCGACATTCATACGCGGCAACTCATGGAGGGCGAGCTACTGCGGCTTTGGAGCGACTCGCGGCAAACGGTTGTATTCGTCACCCATGATCTGGATGAAGCAATCGCGTTGTCTGACGAGGTGGTTGTCTTATCCGCAGGTCCCGCAAGCCGCATCGTGAGCAGGTATACGGTCGACCTGACCCGGCCGCGCGATCTGATCGACTTACGCACAGAGCCCGAGTTCATCGACATCTACAACCGAATCTGGGCAGACCTGAAAAAAGAAGTACTCAAAAGTCATGAGAGAAGCACGATTCAGGTATAGAGGGCGATTCACAATGGCCGTGTGGCAGGTGCTGCTCGGCGTCCTCGTACTAGCCGCCTGGCAATGGCTGGTCAGCGCGCGCGTGCTCGACCCATTCTTCTTCAGCCGTCCCACAGACGTTACGATCCGAGTGTGGCAGTGGATGTCCACCGGATCTATCTGGCCGCATCTTATTGTGACGCTAGAGGAAGCTCTGCTCTCGTTTGTGATCGGTGTCGCCCTCGGTGTCGGCTCAGGATTTCTGCTAGCCCGTGTACCGGTTCTCGCAGCTCTGCTCGATCCATATATTCGGATCTTCAACGCTCTGCCGCGGGTGGTGCTCGCGCCGATTTTCCTCTTGTGGTTTGGCCTCGGGATCTGGAGCAAGGTCGCTCTCGGAGTCACCGTGGTCTTCTTTATCGTATTCTTCAACACTTATCAAGGCGTACGTGAGGTCGACCCCGTTCTTCTGAACAACGCGAGAATGCTCGGGGCAAGCGAACGGCAGTTGATCCGGCACGTCCTCATCCCAAGCGCGCTAACATGGATCTTCTCCAGTCTTCATATCAGCATCGGATTTGCGATCATCGCAGTGATCGTCGGCGAGTATCTGGGATCGTCACGAGGTGTGGGCTACGTAATCGCGCAGGCGGAAGGCGTCTTCGACACAACGGGCGTGTTTGCGGGTATGACCGTGTTAAGCATGGTAGTGCTGATTGTCGGCTATGGTGTCAATCGGCTGGAACGTTGGCTGCTGCGATGGAAACCCGATCGCGAAACACAAACGAGGCAAGTGGCTTGAGCGCGGAAACTCACCGACAAATGAAGAGACGCCTTGTACTTCCGATGCTGGCGGCCGCGGGATGCGCTCGGAAGTCATCAGCAGTTCACATCGTCGTCGGCGGACTCACTGACCTGGTGTACATGCCCACCACGTTGGCACAACAACTCGGCCACTTCGAAGCCAACGGCGTTCCTGTGCAGATCGAAGATACCGGCGCTGGATCGAAATCTCTTCAGGCCGTGCTCGGAGGTAGTGCGCAGATCGCGACCGGTTTTTACGATCATGCCATCCAGATGGCAGCGGATGGGCAGGCGGTGAAAGCGTTCGTATCCCTCACACGTTATCCGGGAGCCGTGCTCGTAGCTTCCCCTGAAGGCGCAAAGCGGATCCGAACTATCCGGGATCTGAAGGGGTCAAACGTCGGAGTAACAGCGCCGGGCTCATCGTCCCATTTCTTTTTGAATCACCTGCTGGTGCGCAACGGCCTTGCGCCGCATGATGTCAGCGTCGTTTCAATGGGCAGCGGCAGGAGCCGCGTCGCTGCGCTTGAAAACAGCAAAGTCGATGCGGGAGTACTGTTCGAACCAGGAGTGACATTTCTTTTACGCCGCGCTCCGGGAGTTCGCATATTAAGCGACACACGCACGCCTGAGGGAGTGCAGACGGTATTCGGTACACCTGAGTATCCATCGGCAGTCCTGTACGCGAAAGCCGAGTGGTTGTCCGCCAACAGTGAACTCGCACGCAAGGTGGCCACAGCGATCCTGCAGACGCTTCATTGGATTCAACAGCACTCCGCTGCCGAGATTGCGGATCGCATGCCCGCGTCCTTCCGAGAGGACGCAGAAGCTTATAGCCAAGCTCTCGATGCATCGAAAATGATGTACTCGCCTGACGGAGTGATGCGCGCCCCGGCAGCGGAGGCCGTAAAGAACGTGCTTTCGATGTCACTCGAAAAAGTTCGCCGCGCCAACATTGATACCGCGTCGACGTACACGAACGAGTTCGTCAGCCGTTAAACCGCCGACAGGTATCGCGCACCTTTGCGCCGGTTGTACATGTCGTATGCTTTCTTCCCCAAGAAGGCCGCCACCAGGAAAGTGGAGAGTGGCCCGCCAACAGCACGCCTTAGAATGCGATGAGTCGCTCTCGTCTTCGCATAGCCAAATATAGAACCTAGAATTCCCATCGTCGATCCCCTTAACGCTCGCCGCCTGCAAGCGCGGCATCGTTCATGCCGGCTTTCCCAGGTAGTTCTTGTGGACGGTTTAGCGTCCCCTTGAAAGCCGCGGACAAGGGAAACGGCAAAAACCCTGCTGCACGTTATGCCTTGCCTGCAGACGACTTGCTGTTCTATTTGCCGCTCGCCTTCCTGACTGCCGTTCTCCTTGGGTTGACGATTCGCGGTTGGCAAACTACAAAACAACCGCTACGGTCCACACTGCCCATGCAATCGTTGGTCCACAGTCCAAGTTCAACGTATTGAATGACATGACGAATCGCAGTGGCACTCGCAATCAGGTAGGATTTGCCTAACGTGGCAAACGGGCGTCACCAGCCCGATGAACGAATAAGCGTGAGCACCGTAAGTGCAAACGCGATGTTGGCTCCGAGCAGCACCACTCCCCACGTCCTCTCCTGCCGCCGGAGCCACCACATCCAAAGACCGGTCGCGGCAAGTCCTATGGTGGCGAGTGAGACTATCCCGACGAGGACGGCCCATATCTTCAAGGGTCCATATTCATGCCAAAGACCGGCTGCATGATGGAGGCGATTCAACATCCCCATGAAGCCGGAGACGCTTGTTTTCACCCTTACCACCGCAGCGGCGCGATCATAATGTACTTCGTGCACAGTACCGGGCACAATGATCCGCATTGTGAGCCGGATAGAGTCTCTTCAACCGAGTTGATCTCTCCTCGAACATTGCCTTGCGTCATTAACTCTCGCGCGAGCAAACGGGAGTCGCTATAATCGCTCGAAAGCTGTACGGTCGACTCCGAGATCACCGGTGTCAGGGAGAACCACTTCGTGTGAGCCATCTGCACCGCGCTCGCGCCGTAAATCAACAGCATAGGCAGAGCAAACGCTCCGCAGAGGAGATGAATTGTGCGCAGGGTATGATACATGCGGCTTATCGGAACCTCCCCCAGATCCCCGCCAGCATCATACTCCCGACAGCCAGCGCGCTCCAGGCCCACACAAATCGCGGCCGAGACGCAAGCCAGAGCCACACTCCTGTAACGCAAAACCCGAGCAGAGACCACATCCCGAGTTCATTCCAAATCGCCCACCATCGCATCAGGGCCGGCGCATCGCCATCGCCGGGCGTCGAGGCATGGATATCCTCCAGGAACAACCATCCCTTGTTACGAATACTCTCGACTCGAAGCCGCCCTTCGTTCTCGAGTACAAGAACGCGATAAATCCCATTGATGTGATAGAAGTCCAGCAGAAGGTGATGATCGCTCGTCCGTCGAAGGAACCAGCCCGGCATCGGTCTCGTCAGCGGCAGCTTTAGTTCCGCGTACACCTTGTCCGCGACTTCCTTGTCGGTCGCCGACGCAGGAACCGCAAACGGGACGTACCGGGTCGCGTGCGCGATTTTAGGTCTCTCCTGGGATGCCTGGAACGTTGCAACCAGACCTGCGATGCCATAAATCAATAGCTGCGTAAACGTGAGCAGACCTGCGTAGATATGGACCTTACGAATAAGCCGGCTCGCCACGATGGATCAGAAGACTCCCGGATATGAAAACGGAGGCCACGAAGGCCTCCGCCGAATATCGTTTCGATGTCAGAACGAAACCTACAGATCGACCAGGCGCTTGTCCGTATCACCAAAACGGTCCAGCTTCACGCCCATGCGATCCATGATCGAGAGGTATAGACTGCAAGCGCGACGGTTATCGTCACCCTTGTCCATATAGTCAAGTACGCGCCCCGTCTTCAGCGTTCCGCCGCCCCTGCCCGAAAGTAGAATCGGCATCTGCTCGGCGCTGTGCGCATCTCCATCGAAGAGATTCGAACAGAACATCAGGATCGAATTGTCGAAGAGCGAAGTGCCGCCCTCGTCGATTTTCTTCATCCGATCGAGCAGGTACGCGAACTGCTGTACGTGGAATTGGTTAGTCTTCAGGTACATCGCCTCCGCTGCCGGAGCTTTCCCGTTGTGCGTAAGATCGAGGTGCAGTGCGCCCTGAACTCCCTCGACGAACCGGAAGTTCATCTGCGACAGATCGTTGTTGAGCATGCAGGTCACCACACGCGTTTTGTCCATCTGGAACGCGAGTACGATCAGATCAAGCATCAACTTCATGTGATCCGGGACGTTCTGCGGAAGCTCATTCGCGGGACGCGGCATATTTGGCTTCGCCAACGTCGGCCGCCAGCCTTCCAGCCGCTCTTCTTTAGCAGCACGATCGATGCGATTTTCAATATCGCGAATCGACGTCAGGTATTCATCAAGCTTGTGCCGGTCTCCACGGCTGATCTTTGGCTGCAGATTTTGCGTATCCTGGAGCACTGCATCGAGAATGCTGCGATCCAGCTTGCGCCCGCTGCCGTCGCCAACCAGCAAATCAAACGCTCGCGATGGATAGATTTCCTTCGTCGCCGGACGCGTCGGAGTAGCCCACGAGATGCAAGAGCCGTAGATCATCGACACGCCGTCTTCGAGCCGCAGTTCGTTCGGTTCAATACCGAGCACCAGGCTGGGAACCGCTGTCTTGCCGCCGATCTGACGCGCCAGCACCTGATCACATGTCGTGCCGACACGAATGTCGTTAGGATCAAGACTGACCGAGGCGCCCGACAGCAGGTTGGGCATCCGCCCCAGGTGAGGACTCGTGGAAACAACCGCCTGTTGATTATAGAGGCCGCGAACGAAGTTGATGTCCTCGCGATACGGCATCATCGGCGCGAGCCCGGGTCCGATCTCCATCGAAGCGCCGCTGCCCTTCGCCCACCAGTGAATCGGTTCGACTCCGTTTGAGAAGTACAGTGTCGCGAATCGTACAGGAGGCTTGCTCGCGGCGGCCTTTGCTGAGGGCGATGACGCGTCCGCAGCCATCAGCGGAAGCGACTCCATCCATGGCAGCGCCAGCGCCACCCCCGCGCCGCGTAAAAAATTACGGCGTGACTTCATCTGATTCGTGGCGGTGCGTTTCACGGTCTGCATCTTACTCTCCACCTGACTTCGATTCCCCTTCTGCCACTGCTGCTCGTTTCTCCGCTGAGGGAGCCGATGTTTGACGAATGCCCGGTGAAGCTGGCGCATCGTCTTTCTCTCGCCGGTAGCGGAACTGCCGGCTAATCGCAATCTCTGAAACGAGCTTCGAAAATGTTGCTTGTCCGCCCGCCTTCGTGAGCCGTTCAACCAGTGGCTGATCCGACAGCGTAACGGTACGCCCAAGCGCGTAACCCAGCAGCTTATACGTCATCGTCTTCAGCACCTGCGGTTCCTGGGCTTTCAAATAGTCGAGCAGACCATCCACACCGGCGATTTGGGTCTGGTCCGGCATGGCGCTCGCGTCACGGATCGACTTGCCGTCTGAGTACTTGTCGCGGAATCTTCCAACCGAATCGTATTTCTCAAACGGGAATCCGAGCGGATCGATACGAACGTGGCAGCTTGCGCAGGTTGGATTGCGCTTGTGCGATTCCAGCCGTTCAAACACCGTCATTCCACCGAACTGCTTGTCATCGGCAGGAAGCGATCCGGCGTCAGGTGGCGGAGGCGGCGTCGGCGTTCCCAGAATACGGCGCAACACCCAGTCCCCTCGCTTCACTGGACTCGTGCGAAGGGGCGCGGACGTTGCCGTCAGCACGGCGACCAAACGCAGCAGACCGCCGCGATTGTATTCGTCTGCGCCTTCCACCAGTTCAGGCTCGCGTACGGACTTGATTTCTTTCGTCACGCCATAGTGCTTCGCGAGCGGCTGGTTCAGGAACGTATAGTTTGCGTGCAAAATCTCATTCACCGGCCGGTCCTTGCGCACGATGTACTCGAAGAAACGACACCGCCTCGTCATACATGGCTGACTTTACTTCGTCCGTAAACTCCGGGAAGCGGGTCGTATCCACACCGCGATACTGATCGAAGCGGTAGAATCCAAGCCATTGGCCGAAGAACTCCGTGGAGAACCGGCGAGCCTTTTCATCCGCCAGCATTCGTTTCACCTGACGTTCAATTTGTTGCGGGTTGCTGAGCTCGCGAGCCGCAGCAGCACGACGAAGCTCGTCATCCGGAACGACGACCACAGAAAATAGCTGAGGCGACTCGCGATTTCCCAATCCGATAGCGGCCTCATCCCCGAGTCTTTCGCGGGCTGTTCCAGTCGATACAGAAATGCCGGCGACACCAGAACGCGGGCAATCATTGCCTCGATTGCCTTGCCATGAGCCAGTTTGTCGGTCTCCGTCGACTTGGTATAGAAGGCGCGAAGCCTGTCTTTCTCGGTTTCGGAGAGCGGACGGCGCCAGGCCTTGGACGCGAACTTCAATACGTCTTCAACATGCCCAGGTCGAGCCGCAAGCTGGGCCCTCTGAACTGCCAGGTAATCGGCTTTGAACTTCTTCACATGCTTCCGAGGTTCCGCCGGAAGCGCTTCGATGTCCGCGTCCTCGAGTTCCGCGATACCCTTCTTCAGATTCAACTTGAACTTGTCGGACGTGAACTGCAGCAATACGTCGTAGTACTCGAAAGATGCGAGGAGATCATTCCACGCCTGATCCAATTTGGTCCGGGTGGCATCATCGAGAATATGCTCGACCAGGAAAGAATCCGTGCGATAGTACTTCGCCTTCGTGTGGAAGTGATCGCGCTCGGGTTGGTTGTAGACGTTGCTGAACGGTTCAGGAATCGGGTCCTTGTCGGATGGCGCCGCCTCACCTTGGGAATTCAGAGGCAGTAGGCTAGCGAACTCCAGAACGCCTTCCTTCCATGATATGAATCCCGGACTTTTCGGGTCACCGAGCAATGCCCACGATGGCCGGCCTTTTGAAACATCTTCGGTATCGGAAAGCACGCATCGCAGGACGGTCCCCGATGCCGCAGTGACCAACTCGGCATCTACCTGCAACTCGCCGGCGAACGCGCCTTCAGGTAGCGCTACCTCGAAAGAAATGGAGCCTTTCGTCGCGAAATCCTTCTCGTCTATCGAACTGCCATCAGTGCTCTTGCCGAACGCGAGCCGCTGAACCGTCGCTTCGTCGAGCACAGACCGCAACGGCTTTGCTTCGCCAGCCGCTCGGTCTTTTCCCCGTACGCGGAAGGTCGCATTGCGCCAGAGAACGACCGGTTTGTTTGCCGACTCGCCGTTGCAGGGTCAATGGACATGAAGACCTTGGTCGTTTTCTGCCCCCGAACACCACGCGCAAAAAACCGGAACTTGTGCTGGGGTGCCGCCTGCAGTGACTCTTCTGTCATCACGATCGATCGCTCATCGCCTTGCCCGCCTTCTGCGGCTGCGCCTGCGGCGAACAGCCAACGGGGCCAATTGATGACTGCCAACATCGTTTGCTGCGAGGCTGTGCGTGCCGCCTCGATGCTCTGGGCACGGTTAGTTCCTGAAGGCGCGGGAATTGCCTTCCATTTAGCGAGCATCTCCGCCGTGGGATACGTGGGCGACTTCTGCTGCAGTACTGACCAGATATGTTGGGCAAAACGAGGCGTCACGCCCTCCCGGGCCGCAATACTTTCGAGCGTCGCCTTCGGCTCACCAAGCGCAACGCGATGCTTGTAGGTCCAGGCGACGAAAAATGCCTTCGTGTAGCGATCGAGACCGTACGGCTTTCCGCCCTCGCCCGAGTTCGTTCGAAACCATTCGCGCGGTAAATCGTGTTGATCCGATGGATCGCCGATAGTTCGAATCCGCTCTTACCCGGATCGTCGAAGAACTGCAGCGGCCCCGCGCCGATCACCGCATGGTCGGCCACCTTCTTTGCGTTCTCCAGGTAGCGTTCCAGGTTGGCGTCGGCCATGAACTGGACATCGCCATAGTTGGTGAAACCTTCGCCTCCGACCGAATCAGTACCAGAGTCACCGTCGAGCTTCCAGTCGAGCCCCGTAACATCGTGAATCGTGTAGGCATACTCTCCGCTCGTCAATCGGCGGATCGTCACCTTGCCTGGGTACGCCGGCATGCTTGGCCGCATAATCGCCCAGCTTCGTTCGAATCCATTTGACGGCGGCACTCCGATCGGCGTCGCTCGGCTGCGGCATCTTTGCCGGCGGCATCCGCTTCTCCTCGAGAGCGGTCGCTACCTTTTCCCAGTGCTGGAATTCTTCGCCAATCGAAGATCTCGCTGTCAATTGCTCGAGATTCAGGCCTCCATCGCCGCTTTGCCATGGCATTGAAAGCAAAACTGCTTGAAAGTAGCGGGTGAGCTTGCGGAGGTGGACGGAGCGGCGCGAGAGGGTTCCGCCGGCCGTAACGGTAATGAGTAGCGAAGTACGCAGCAGGCGCGCAACTTGGCGCTGCAGGGCGGTTCTGGCCGGCCCCTGAGTCCGCAAAATTGTCATAACGATGTCAAACGATAAAACCATTCTAGGCCCGCTGAAACCCTGAGTCCAGCAGACGTGTCCCTGAGAAGGCGTGCCACAGGCATCTTTGGTTGCAGGAGTAAGGCGTTATTTTTCAGTCATCAACATCGCCGGCGAAGGGCATACCGCGATCTTTGTATAGAATAATCATCAACGTGCCGGGACTGCTTCTGCAACTCACCTTGATCTGCCTGCTCGCATCTTCGGCCACGGCGGAGAGCGGGGATCACGAGAAGGGTAAAATCGTATTTCAGACCTGCCGCCATTGCCACAACGTGCTCACCGACGCAAGAAAGGCGGGGCCCTCACTCAGGACTCTGTTCGGCAAGGTCCGGCTTGTCAACGGAAAACGAGCGACTGAGCAGAACGTCCTCCAACTGATCACGGAGGGGTTCAACGGAATGCCCTCGTACCGATACATCCTGCGCCCGGAAGACTGGACGGACCTGATGCCTTACCTCAAGTCTCTCCGTGCCCGCCCCGAGGTAGCCCCTGTTTTGAAGACGATCCGCGGCTCCGATGAGGAAGTCCTCGCAACCGGGAAGAAGGTCTACGCCGAGCACTGCACGAGTTGTCATGACAAGCCGAACGACGGACCGGGAAAGACGCCGGAATTGCTGAGTGTTTATCGCCGCGATACACTCGCAAGCGGCGAACAGGTCCAGGAAGCGACCATCGTCCCCCGCATCAGAGGAGGCCACGCGGAAATGCCCGCCAAACAGGACGTACTGGACGACGCCGCTCTCTTCGCGCTCATCGCGTTCTTACGGGTTCAGTAATTACCGAGCACTTTCTCCAGATAGGCGTCAGAAATAACCCTGCCATTGGTTCACGATCTCCATATACCAGCCGGCATTTCCGTCGATGGATGTAACCGAGTCGCCTTGCACACCCACAACCACGAAGCGGTCGTTCAAACCGCCAATCGGATCGACTACCCCGATTGCGCCTCGTTGCGCATGGTGACCTTCAACTCACGGGTCGGCTTGCTAGGGCCGAACAGGCTGTACCGGAGAAACCAACGTTGTACTTACCTCTAGGAGAGCCGGCTGAAATCAGTCATCGAAGACTTTCGGGCACGATCTCGATCTGCTTCTCCCCGGCAGCCTTCTTCTCTAAATACTTATTCACCCAGGCTTCCCATGATTTGCCGGCCGCTGTATCGCGGCCCGTGAAGGCCAAGCCTGCTATATCCGCATAAGAAATGGCAATTTTCTCGGATCCATCCTTCGGGAAAAGCCGGACAAAGGAATCCGCAAGCGTCGATCCCGTGCGCCGATCGAAAATGTAGCCTTCGACCGTCGTTCCGTCGTTGCGTGTGATCGTTACGTCGCCGCGGTAATCGAACGCTTTCTCGAGCGCGGCGCGGAGTTCGTCCGGCGTCGCCACCTGCCAGATCGAGCCTTGGAGTTGTTCGCGCTTGGCTCCCGGCGCAACCTCTAGCTCATCCGGGTTTGTCACTTTGTTTCCAACTGCACCAACTCGCCCGGGGCAGATTTTTGGATGGGCCGATCGAGCATGGCCAGGGCATCGTCGTCCTCATACCTGGAAGAGAAGGTCGCGCGCACAGTCGCGAGAAAGCCGCCCAACGAACTGAACGTGTGATCGACGGCGGATGCTTCATATCCGCTGTGGACCATGCAGTTGGCGCACTTCGGATTGCCGGATTCCGTACCGTACTTCGACCATTCCGTCGCCTGCATCAGTTCGGCAAAGGTCTCGGCATATCCATCCTGGAGCAGGTAGCAGGGCTTCTGCCAGCCGAACAGATTGTAAGTCGGCATACCCCACGGAGTGCAGGTATAATCCCGCAATCCCATCAGATATTCCAGAAACAAGGGCGACTGGTTGAAATGCCACCGCGAGTTGCGGTTCGACAGCATCGTCCGAAAAAGCCGTCGAGTGCGCGCCTTTCCCAGAAAGTGCTCCTGATCTGGAGCCTTGTCGTAGGAGTAGCCGGGCGAAAGCATCATGCCCTCGACACCCAGGTCCATCATCTCATCGAAAAATGCCCGGACACTCTTCGGATCCGCGCCATCGAAAAGAGTCGTATTAGTCGTAACGCGAAAGCCGCGCGCGATCGCTTCGCGAATGCCGTCAATTGCGATCTCGTAGCCGCCCTCTTTGCACACCGAAAAATCGTGGTGCTCGCGCTCGCCATCCACGTGAACCGAAAACGTCAGGTATTTACTAGGCGTAAAAAGATGAATCTTCTCTTTTAGGAGCAGCGCATTTGTGCAGAGATAGATATACTTCTTTCGCTCTACCAGCCCGGCCACGATCTCGGCAATCTGCGGATGCATCAGCGGCTCGCCGCCCGGAATGCTAACCATCGGGCGCGCCACACTCATCAACAGCCCTGAAGCACTCCTCCGGGGTGAGATTCTTCTTGAGAACGTGCGCGGGATACTGAATCTTGCCGCAACCCGCGCACGCGAGGTTGCAGCGGAACAGCGGCTCCAGCATCAGCACTAACGGATACTGCGTACGTCTTTTTAGCTTTTGCTTCAGGACATAGGTCGCCACTGTCCACATCTGGGAGATCGGTACCGGCATAGTTTACGAACGCGAATTCTCTTTCGCTTTTAACATCCGGACTGGCATAATGTCAATATGAACGCCACCGTTCGGCGCACGCCAGTGCAGGAACGCAGCAGCGTCACGGTTCACCAAATCCTTAAAGCCGCATCGGAATTACTGGCGACGGAATCCCCGGAACAGATCACGACGAGCCGGGTGGCGCAGGCCGCAAATGTGTCCGTCGGCGGCCTGTACAGGTTCTTCCCGGACAAGCAGTCCATTATCGACGCGATCGCCGTAAAGCATGTGGAGGATCTTCGGTCCGTCCTGGAACAGCGTCTCGGGACGTCCCTGCCTGATGATGGCCCGGCGTTCCTCGGAATCGTCGTCGATGCCTACGTCGCCTTTCTGGACGAACGGCCAGACTTCCGAGCCATTGCGCTCGGCCGTCACGTCAGCGCTTCCACCCGGCAAAAGCACGCGAGTCCCGATGTCGGACCCGCTGCTTTGGTGAAGACGTTCATCCTGGATCAAATCGGGCTGGACGTCGGCGATCTGGACCTGAAGATTCGAATCGCAAGCGAAGCAGGCGAGCGCCTGATTGCCTACGCCTATGAGCAACCCCAACCGCAACGCAAAACGATCATCTCGGAGATGAAGGCCATGCTCTCGAAATACATCTTCGATTGAGACGATTTACTTTTCCTCGTCCTCTTCGCCGTCACCGTCCTCGAGCAGATGCAGGCCTCCCATGGAAGAAGGCGCCAGTAAGCCCGATTTCGAGTAGATAAACAACTTTTCGCGCGTGTCCGCAATGTCGAGATTCCGCATCGTAAGCTGGCCGATACGGTCAAGCGGCGAGAAGAACGAAGTGTCCTTCTCCATCGTCAGCCTTTCCGGCTTGTAGGTCAGATTCGGGCTGGTCGTATCCAAAATCGAGTAATCGTTGCCGCGGCGCAGCTCGACCGTGACCTCGCCCGTCACCGGGCGCGCAACCCAACGCTGCGACATCTCGCGCAACATCATCGACTGCGGGTCGAACCAGCGGCCCTGGTATAGCAGTCTTCCCAGTCGACGGCCGTTCTCCCGATATTGCTCAATCGTATCCTCGTTGTGGATGCCCGTGACCAACCGTTCGTAGCCGATAAAGAATAGCGCTATCCCCGGCGCCTCGTAGATGCCCCGGCTCTTGGCTTCGATGATGCGGTTCTCGATCTGATCGGACATCCCGAGGCCATGGCGTCCTCCAATCTCGTTCGCGTCCAGTACCATCTGGACCTGATCGTCATACTCCACACCGTTCATGGCTACCGGAAGCCCTTCGTGGAAGCGAATCGTGATTACTTCCGGCTTGATGCTCACATCCTCTCGCCAGAACGGGACGCCCATAATCGGCTCGACAATCTTGACCCCCTTGTTCAGGAACTCCAGATCCTTCGCTTCGTGCGTCGCGCCCCAGATGTTCGAATCAGTCGAGTAGGCCTTCTCGGTCGACATCTTGTACGGCAGTCCCGATTTCTGCATGAACTCGGACATTTCTTTGCGGCCGCCGAGTTCCTCGATGAACTGCTGATCGAGCCACGGCTTGTAAATTCGCAAGCTCGGATTGGCCAGAAGACCGTAGCGATAGAAGCGCTCAATGTCGTTGCCCTTGAAAGTGCTGCCGTCGCCCCAGATGTGGACGTTGTCTTCCTTCATCGCGCCGACAAGAATCGTTCCAGTCACCGCACGCCCGATTGGAGTGGTGTTGAAGTACGGTACGCCCGCAGTGGAGATGTGGAAGGCGCCGCATTGGAGCGCAGCCAGTCCTTCGCGGACGAGTTGCTTTCGGCAGTCCACCAGGCGCGCCGCCTCTGCGCCGTACTGCAGCGCCCGCCGCGGGATGTCATCGTAGTCCGGCTCATCCGGTTGACCGAGGTTAGCCGTATAGCAGTACGGGATCGCCCCCTTCTGCCGCATCCAGTGGATGGCCGCGCTCGTATCGAGCCCTCCGGAAAAAGCGATGCCAACACGCTCACCGAGCGGCAGGGATTGAAGAATATTTGCCATGTGGGTCTTAGAACTAGACTACAAAGTCCGCAACACGCGGTTGGGAGATAGAGTCTACGAGCCCAACACCCTCTCACAGTTAGAGCTGTAAGCGGCGTGGTGTGATACAGATAAGTTGCTGGATCGGCGCATCCAACTTGAGATGACGAGAAACCCCACAGCTTCGCAGGGAGTATTCACCAGGGAACGAGTGCTTACCGCGGTCCTGGCGATCCTTACGTCTCTGGCGATCTACCTCTGTTACAAGATCGCCGAACCGTTCGTGCCGGCGATCGCATTCGCGCTCGCACTCGCGGTGGCGACTCAGCGGCCCTTTAGGTGGATTAAGAGGCGAGTGGGACGTCGCCAGACTCTGGCCGCCGGTTTGGCTGTGGTTCTCGTCGCGCTACTCATTATTGTTCCCGCAGGTCTCCTTACCGGCTACATCGTACAGGTCGCAGTTGACAACGTCGGCGCTCTGAAGGATAGCGGCGGCATTTCGCACTTGCGATCAGTCCTTGAGCAACAGCCGCTCGTGGGGCCTCTCATCCGCGAATTGGGCGGCAGATTTCGAATAGACGAGCATCTCGGAAACATCGGAAGCGCCATCGCTTCGCGCGCAACAAGGTTTCTTTCCGGTTCCGTGGGTGTCGTGACGCAGTTGGCAATCACGCTCTTTGTGTTGTTCTTCCTGTACCGGGATTCCAGTTCATCCGTCGAATCGCTTCGAAAACTGCTCCCTCTCTCCGACGATGAGACCGAACATCTGTTTGATCGCGTAGAGAGCACGATTTCCGCAACTGTCAACGGTTCCCTGACGGTCGCGTTGGTGCAAGGGATTCTCGCCACGACCGTTTACATGATCCTCGGGGTACCAGCAGCCGTCCTGTGGGGCACCGCAACGTTTCTGGCAGCCCTGATTCCGGTTGCGGGAACGTTCCTGGTTTGGGCCCCAATCGCCATCTTTCTTGTGCTCAGCGGACATCCGACGAAGGCGATCTTCCTCGTTGCGTGGGGAGGACTTGTGGTTGCCTCCGTTGACAACGTCCTCTACCCATATCTGGTCGGCGACAAGCTTCGGATGCACACGGTTCCAACGTTCTTCGCGATAATCGGCGGCATAAGCCTGTTCGGACCCGCGGGATTAATCATGGGTCCCCTGGCGCTGGCGATTACCGTGGCCTTGGTTGACGTGTGGTGGCTACGGACCGAATCCGGTCAGGCGGCGGAAGAAGCGGTGACAGAGGAGCCCGAAGATCACACCAGGCCCGGCAAAGTATTGCAGGAGCGCGGAAGGTAGGTTCGTTTTCTGGCCACGTTACAGTAGTCGCTGAATGAAGGCAGTGGCCCTGAATTACAGCACGCGCCGGCTCGAGGAGCGCGACATCGCTGAACCGCAAATCGTTGAGCCGGACGACGTGCTCCTTCAGATCCGGGAAGTCGGTATCTGCGGAACCGACCGGGATCTCGCAGCCTTCCGCCTTGCATTCCCACCTGGCGGAGAGGACTACCTGGTGCTTGGGCATGAGTGCGTAGCCGAGGTCGTTCGCACCGGCCCCGCAGTTACGGCAGTAAGCACTGGCGACATCGTCGTCCCAATCGTGCGTCGTCCCTGCTCTCCTCCTTGCAACTGGTGCGCGACCGGACGCCGCGATCTTTGCAGTTCGGGACAGTACAGGGAGCGCGGTATCGTCGGCGCGCACGGCTACTTCACGGAATTGGCGGTCGATCGCGCCACGGATCTCGTTCGCATCCCCGAAAACCTGAGCGAGCACGCCGTGTTGATAGAGCCGTTGAGCGTTGTAGAAAAGGCTGTAACCAACGCAAGCCGGCTTCACCCAGGTCACCCGGAATCGGCCTTGATCCTCGGCGCGGGTCCCGTCGGACTCCTCGCGGCCATGCTCCTGAAAATTCGAGGCTTTTCCGTAGATATCTGCTCTCTGGAACCCGCTAATTCCGGCCGCGCATGCTTGGCCGAAGCAGCCGGCGCCATATACCGAAACGAACCCGATCGGACGTATGACGTTGTTATCGAAGCGGTTGGGACAGAAGGCGTCGGCGAGCGGGGGCTGAACGCGCTCGGGCCAAATGGAGTGATCGTCATGCTGGGCGCAGCGAAGTCTCTGCAGGTCCATTTGCTCCAGCTGATCCTGCGCAATCAGGTCATTGTGGGATCCGTCAATGCCTCGCCCGCCGACTTTCGTGCAGCGGTCGACGATCTCGGCCGTTTTCCGCCAGATGTCCTCAGCCGGATGATCGAACGCGAGCCTGCCTCCGCTTTCCGTTCCACGCTGACCGGACCCCTTCGTTCCTCGCCGAAAATCGTACACGTGATTCGGTAGCAAACGACGACGAAAAATCGCTCCTCGGGGGTAAGAAGTTGGTATACTGAGGTTTTCATCGCCTGCGTCGTCAGCGGTGGAGGTGTGCGTTGTTTGTCAGTGTACAAGAACTCGAGCTGCGGAAAATCCGGTTTGATCTGGATTTCCCGGTCGGGGAAATGGATTTCGGCGGCCTTCGACAGATTGGACCGCTGCACGCCGAGGGGCAAGCCGAGCTTCTGAGCAACACGCTCGGCGAGATTCGAATCCGCGGGAAGGTTCAGGCGAAACTCGAGGGGGATTGCGACCGGTGTTTAGAACCGGTTTATCGCCCGATCGAGTCGGATTTCGATCTGTTCTACCGGCCGACACCGGAAAACACTGCCCACCGCGAACTTGCGATCGATGAAGGCGAGGCCGAGATCGGTTTTTATGAAGATGGCGGGATTGAGATTGCGGATGTCATCCGTGAGTACGTCCTGCTATCGCTGCCCATGCAGCAGATCTGCAAGCAGGATTGCCAGGGGATCTGCCCGCAATGTGGGTTAAACAGGAACACCGGCCAATGCCAGTGCGAGACCAAGCGAGTGGACGAACGCTGGACCGCCCTGCGCGATTTGAAAGTCGGAACGCGAAAACAGTAGAAGGAAGAAACGATGCCTAATCCGAAACGTAGACACTCCAAGCGGCGCACCTCTACCCGCCGTGCCCATGACCACCTTCGCCTGCCTGGAATCTCGGAGTGCCCGAATTGCCACGAGCCGAAATTACCTCATCGTGCCTGCCCGAAGTGCGGTCAATATAAGGGCCGTGAAGTGATCGAAGTCGCCGAAGAGTAGCCCTGACGATACCGGAACCCGCACCCGTCTATGCTCACGATCGCCGTTGACGCGATGGGCGGCGACCACTGCCCAAAGGCCGAGGTCAGCGGCGCCATATTAGCTATTAAGTCCTACAACGTCCGCGTCATTCTCGTTGGCCGTGAGGAAGCGGTGCGCGCCGAGCTCGAACAGCACGAGGGTTGGGATCGGTCCCGAATTCTCGTCCACCACGCAAGCGAGCAGATCACGATGGAGGACAGCGCGGCGAAAGCCGTGCGAACAAAAAAGGACTCCTCCATCCGTGTCGCCTCCCGCCTGGTCCGGGAAGGGGTCGCCCACGGTCTGGTTTCGGCCGGCAATACGGGCGCAGTAATGGCGACCGCGAAAATGGTGCAGGGAGTTGTGCCGGGTGTCGATCGGCCCGCGCTAGCGTCCGTCTTCCCATCCCTTAAAGGCACGCCGGTGGTGGTCGTCGATGTCGGCGCTAACGTGGATTGCGATCCAAAGATGCTCGCCCAGTTTGCCGTAATGGGCGATATCTATTCGCGCATCATTTTCAAGACCGCAAATCCTCGAGTCGGCCTGCTCTCAATCGGCGAAGAAGAGCATAAAGGCAACGAACTCACCAAATCAGCCACTCCCCTTCTGAAGGCGATACCGTCTCTCCACTTCATCGGCAACGTCGAAGGACGCGACCTGTACACCGGGCATGCGGACGTGGTTGTGTGCGACGGCTTTATCGGAAATGTCGCACTGAAGGTCAGCGAAGGCATCGTCGACGTCATTAAACACATGCTCAAGGAATCGCTACAGGCGACGGTGAGCCGGCAGATCGGGTACTTGTTGTCACGATCCGCATACACCGAATTCAAGAAGAGAGTAGATTATTCTGAGTTCGGCGGCGCCCCGCTGCTCGGAGTGAAGGGCGTGTGCATCATCTGCCACGGCCGATCCAATGCCAACGCGATCAAGAACGCCATCCGTGTAGCGGTCGATTTCGCGGGCGGCCATGTTAATCAGAAAATAGAAGAGGGTCTGAACTTCCACTCGGCGGCTCGGGCACACTGAGGTCTTATGAATCGGCTCCTGGCAGCGGCGTTGTTCACAGCGGCACTGCTCAGTGCGCAGAGCCGAAACCCTGTCCAGTGGACGGTTGAGACACAGGGCGCCACCGCGACGATTCAAGCCGTCATGGAGCCGGGTTGGCACATCTACGCGCTGACGACTCCGGCCGGCGGTCCCACTCCGACCACCATAAAAGTGGGGGACACCAAGGCCGCAACAGGCCTGCGGCTTTACCAAACGAAGCCAATTGTGAAGTTCGATCCGAACTTCAACCTCAATGTCGAAGCGTTCGAAGGTTCAACTAAGTTCCTAGCTGTCATCGGTTTATCCAAAGATCTGCCGAAAGGTGAGGTCGAAATCCCCCTTCTCGTTCGGTATCAGGCGTGTACCGACCGCGAGTGCCTTCCCCGCAAAACGAACCTGAGCGCGAAACTAAACATCGACCCGGCGCAGTCTCCGCCCGAGTTCGTCGTGCCTGCCGGGTTTACTGAGTTCACGGGCCAAAGAAGCGGACCTCTGGGAGCGACGCCAAACACGCAGAGTTCTGATGAACAGGGTTTCGCCAGTTTCCTGCTGGTGGCGTTCGGATTCGGGCTGGCGGCGATTTTCACGCCGTGCGTCTTCCCGATGATTCCGATCACGCTGTCGTTTTTCCTGAACAAACCCGGAGCTGTGCGTCAGGCGATCCTTTTCTGCCTTGGGATCGTTGTGATGTTCACGGGATTGGGCCTTCTCGGTGACAGCCGTATTGGGTCCGTTTGGTGTCGTGCAACTCGGGTCCAACATCTGGGTGAACGCGATTTATCGCGTTGGTGTTTGTAGTGTTCGGACTAAGCCTGCTCGGAGCGTTCGAGATTACGCTTCCTTCTTCGCTGCTGACGAAAATGGACCAGGCCTCTCAACGAGGCGGGTCGCTCGGGACGCTGTTGATGGGACTGACGTTCTCGCTCACATCCTTCGCCTGTGTCGGGCCGTTCATCGGGACGCTTCTCGCCGGATCGGTACAGCGCGGTGGGATTCAACCTGCTCTCGGGATGATGACGTTCGCCTCGGGGCTCGCGTCCCCATTCTTCGTGCTTGCCCTGTTCCCTGCGTATATGCAGCGTCTGCCGAGGAGCGGTGGCTGGCTGGCCCGAGTAAAGGTCGT
Organism: Bryobacteraceae bacterium; assembly: GCA_963825845.1. Classification (GTDB taxonomy): domain Bacteria; phylum Acidobacteriota; class Terriglobia; order Bryobacterales; family Bryobacteraceae; genus DASQDN01. Next base: position 98,479 of record CAWGVL010000059.1, read on the forward strand.
CCTCGGGTTCATCATCGTCGCCTGGAGCATCAAGTATCTCAGCGCGATCGACCAGGTTCTGCAGTGGAACGTCATCACGCGCGAACGATTCCTCGCGGTTTGGATCGTCCTGTTTGCACTGGCCGGCCTGTACCTGCTCGGCTTCCTCCGGATGGAAGGCATCCGCGCTGATGACACTCTGGGTGTCGGTCGAATGCTGGCGGGCGCGGCGTTCCTTATTTTTGCGATCAGCCTGATTCCCGGCATGTTCGGATCGGCGCTCGGCGAACTCGACTCTTTCGTTCCTTTAGCGAAAGAGGGCTCCGGTCCAACCGCCTCAGGTAAGGGCGGACTCGACTTGGATAAAGAATGACCTGCCGGGAGCGCTGGCCCGTGCCAAGTCGGAGAACAAGCGAGTCTTCGTCGCGTTCACAGGTTATGCTTGCACGAATTGCCACTGGATGAAGGCCAACATGTTCACGAAACCGGAAGTGTCAGAGGCGATGTCCCAGTTCGTACTAGTCGAGCTATACACGGACGGCACGGACGCAGTGAGCGAGACGAATCAAAACCTCCAGGAAAGCCAGTTCAAAACCGTGGCGATCCCCTTCTATGCGGTCTTCGATGCCGACCAGCGTCTTGTCGCCCAATTCGCCGGGCTTACCCGCAACGCAGCCGACTTCTTAGCCTTTCTTCGTACTCCATGAAGATAGTCCTTTCGGTTCTGCTCGTATGGGCCGCGGCGTTCGGGCAGGTGGATATTCGCGGCTTTTCCGCGGCGCAGGCACAGGAGCACCGTGATCGAGAGGCGAAAGCCCTTGCGATACCCCAACCCGAACGGATGCGAACCTACATGGAGCGGATGTCCGCCGAACCGCATCTCGCTGGATCTCCCGCCTCCAAGGCCGTAGCAGAGTATATTGCCGGCCTTTTCCGCGAGTGGGGACTCGCCGTACAAATCGAGCAGTTCGAAGCTCTGCTCCCGTACCCGAAGTCACGATCTCTGCAGATGACTGCGCCGACGCGTTTCACGGCGAAGCTCGCAGAACCGAAGATCCAGCAGGATCGAGACTCCGGCGACAAGGGCCAAGTCGCAACCTACAACGCATACTCGGGCAACGGCGACGTTTCCGGTCAGGTCGTCTATGTTAACTACGGGATCCCGGAAGATTACGAGCAGTTGAAAAAACTTGGGCATCGACGTCAAGGGCAAAATCGCGCTCGCCCGCTATGGCAAGAGCTGGCGGGGCACCAAAGCAAAGGTCGCGCAGGAGAACGGGGCGGTCGGCTGCCTTATCTACTCCGACCCGCGAGACGACGGATATTTTCAGGGCGACGTCTATCCGAAGGGCGCTTTCCGTCCGCCTGATGGAGCCCAGCGCGGCAGCGTCATGGACATGCCGCTTTACGTCGGCGATCCACTTTCACCGGGCTGGGCCAGCGAGAAAGGTGCGCGAAAGCTCCCTCTCGCGGAGGCCGTCACGTTGATGAAGATTCCGGTATTGCCGATCTCATATGCGGATGCCCAGCCATTCCTGGCAAACCTCGAAGGACCCGTCGCGCCGGAGCCCTGGCGGGGAGCGCTTCCCGTCACGTATCACATCGGTCCCGGTCCTGCGACCGCGCGCCTCAAGGTCGACAACCGATTCGGAAACCCGCCCGCTGTATAACGTGATCGCGACCATTCCCGGATCGGAAGCGGCGGACGAGTGGGTACTTTACGGAAATCATCACGACGCATGGGTCAATGGCGCGCACGATCCCATCAGCGGCGCAGTGGTCGTACTGGAGACGGCGCGGACGCTTTCCGAGCTCCGGAAGACGGGTTGGAAACCGAAGCGAACCATCAAATTCGCTTTGTGGGATGCGGAAGAGTTCGGCCTTATCGGATCCACGGAATGGGTGGAGAAGCACGAGCCGGAACTCAAGCAAAAGCTCGTCGCGTATTTCAATAGCGACACGAACGGGAAAGGTCAGTTCTCCGCGGGTGGGTCGCCGTCGCTGCACGTGTTCATGCGCGAGATCGTCCGTGACGTGCTTAAACCCGAAAAGCTGGAGTTCACCATGCCTCCGGTCGGGTCAGGATCTGACTACACGCCCTTCCTGCACCATGCGGGCATTGCCAGTGTAAATGCTGGATTTGGCGATTCTGGCGGTGTCTACCACTCCATTTATGACTCGTTCGACTGGTACACGCGTTTCTCGGACAAGGACTTCAGCAAGGGAAAAGCCTTGGCCGAAATCATGTGCACTGCGCTCATGCGCATGGCCGACGCGCCGGTTCTCCCTTTCGAGTTCACGAACGTCTCGAAAGCCATACAGGGCTACCTTACCGATCTGAGTAAACGCAAAGAATTGAGACTAACGGACCTTCATGCCGAAGTCGGCAAGCTCCAATCCGCCGCCGAGGCGTATGAGAAGACCTATCGAAAAGCGATCGCGCATTCAGCTGTCCAGCCAAAGCTGAATCAACTGCTTATCCAGACCGAGCAGGCGCTTCTAAACGACGCAGGTCTTCCAAAGCGGCCATTCTATAAGCACCAGTTGATGGCGCCCGGCCTGTACACCGGATACAGCCCGAAGACTCTTCCCGGTATCCGCGAAGCTGCGGAAGCGCAGAATTGGGACGAAGCGAACGAACAGACAAAGAGCGTATTGGCCGCGGTGACAGCCCTTCGGGCAAAGCTGGAAGCAGCAGCGGAGCTGCTGTCACAATAGATAGACACATCGATGATTGTCGACACCCAGGTCGTCCGTTTCGATTCCCTGCCCCTCGACTGCGGTGTGAATCTTGCGCCCGTCGATGTGGCTTACGAAACTTACGGCGAACTCAACTCCAGTCGATCGAACGCAATCCTGATCCTGCACGCGTTCTCCGGAGACGCGCACGCAGCCGGGATCAGCCATGACGGCGGCAAACCCGGCTGGTGGGACAACATGATCGGTCCCGGCAAAGCGTTCGACACGACGCAGTACTTCGTGATCTGCACCAACGTGTTGGGGGGCTGCAAAGGCACGACCGGTCCTGCGTGCATCAACCCCGCGACGGGCAAGCCATACGGGATGACCTTTCCGGTCATCTCGATCTCTGACATGGTCCGGCTGCAAAAGAAGCTCGTGAACCACCTTGGCATTCACCGGCTCCTTGCGGTAGCGGGCGGATCGATGGGCGGAATGCAGGTGCTGGAGTGGGCGGTCGCGTACCCGGAGGCCGTCGCGTGCGCGATTCCGATCGCCACCACATCGCGACATAGCGCACAACAGATCGCATTCAACGAGGTTGGACGACAGGCGATCATGGCGGACCCGGACTGGGACGAAGGCAATTACTACGATAAGAAGCCTCCCGCCCGCGGACTGTCGGTTGCTCGCATGGTCGGTCACATCACGTATATGAGCGACGACTCGATGCGTGAAAAGTTCGGCCGGCGTTTTCAGAAACAGGAGCCCTGCCGGATTTTTCGTCCGTGTTTGAAGTAGAGAGCTATCTTCGATACCGCGGCAGCCAGTTTGTCGACCGTTTCGACGCCAACTCGTATCTGTACATCACGAAGGCGATGGATCTCTTCGACGTGACGAACGGTCACGCGTCCCTCGCCGCGGCGCTCGAACGGACCCAATCGCGTTTTCTGGTGATCAGCTTCACTTCGGACTGGTTGTACCCGACATACCAGTCGCTCGAGATTGTCAGCGCCTTGCGCGGCCGGAATCGCGATGTCGCGTTTTGCGAGCTGCAATCGAACTACGGACACGACGCATTCCTGGTCGACGTAGCCGAGCAGACGGAATTGATTCGCGGCTTTCTCGCCAGCACGTATCGTGAGAAGGTCGCTAGAGCCTCGTGAGCGCCGCCGCCGTGGAGTTGAAGCACCCGTCTGTACGCGACGTTCTCGGCCGCAGCGATTACGCCATCATCAGCCAGATTGTGGAGCCGAATACCCGCGTTCTTGACGTCGGCTGCGGCGAAGGCGAACTACTTCACTGGCTTGCGCTCCATAAGCAGGTCGATGCCCGCGGGGTGGAGATCGTCGGATCCAAGGTACAGCGCGCGATTGCGCGAGGTGTTTCCGTTTATCAGGGCGACATCGATCAGGGCCTCGCAGATTACCCGGACCATGCTTTTGACTATGTGATTCTGAGTCAGACGCTTCAGGAAGTCCGCAAGCCTCTCAAAGTGTTGACAGAGATGCTGCGCGTCGGACGGCGAGCGATCGTCGCATTTCCAAACTTTGGCCACTGGACGGTTCGCCTTGCCCATCTATGGTCAGGACGGGCGCCCCGCACCAAGTTGTTCCCGTACGATTGGTACGATTCTCCGAACATCCACTTCCTGACAGTTCATGACTTCGAAGGTCTTGTCCTCAAAGAAGGATGGACAGTGGAGCGGTCTATCTATCTGAGCGCCGATAAAGAAGTCCAGACGTTTCCGAATTTGATGGCCGAGGTCGCTGTTTTTCTCATTCGGAAATAACTCCGGGAGACCCGGCATCAACGACACCTGGTATCAACGCGATGGTGTTCGGCTTCATGCGGTCGAAGCCGGCCCTCCTGACGGTCCTCTCTACATCCTGCTCCATGGATTTCCGGAGTTCTGGTACGGCTGGCGGAAGCAGATTCCCGCACTCGCGGCGGCGGGTTATCACGTAATCGCGCCGGATCAGCGCGGCTACAACATAAGCGATAAGCCCCCGCATGTACGTTCATACGCGCTTCCAGAGCTGGCGGCAGATGTCCTTGCGATTGCTGCAGGCAGGACGTTCAAGCTTGCGGGACACGATTGGGGAGCCGCTGTGGCCTGGGCCGTCGCTCTCACAGCGCCAGAACAGATCGAACGCTTGACGATCCTCAATGTCCCGCATCCAGCGGTGATGATGCGCCATCTCCGAAGCGATCCTGGCCAGATCCTCCGTAGCTGGTACATGTTGTTCTTTCAGCTTCCCGGCATCCCGGAAGCACTCTTCCGCGTAGTCGGACGCCGCACTCTAACGCACACGAGCCGTCCCGGTACGTTCAGTCCTGAAGATCTGGACCGCTACTCAGAGGCGTGGAGACAATCGGGATGCCTGACGGGAATGATCAACTGGTATCGCGCGCTGATACGGGTTCGGCCGCCAACGCTTGCAGATCCAATGGTTCGCGTGCCTACTACAATCATTTGGGGCAAGCAGGATCGATTTCTCAGGCATGAAATGGCAGCGGAAAGTACACAACTGTGCTCACAGGGCAGGCTTTTGTACTTTGACGATGCGACACATTGGGTCCAACACGAGGAGCCCGATCGAGTGAACGCCGTCCTGATTGCTTGAACTACTGCAGCAGTTCCTCTACCCTGCTGTAAAGCTCTTCCATCGCATCTTCCGACTTCGCCTCGGTGGCGAATCTCAGCAGAGGCTCCGTATTCGAAGAACGGACGTGCACCCACCGGTCGGGCCACATCAACTTCAGCCCGTCCGTGCGATCCATCTGAGCGTCCGGAAACGCGTCCTCGAGTTGCAGCATCAGCGTGCCCAGCCTGCCGTGCTCATACGCGACCTTGCCGATCTTCCGGTAGTAGCACGGCAGTTGAGCTGCTAACTGAGACATCGTCAGCCCCGTCGACGCCATCCGATGCAGAAACAGGGCCATTCCGCTATAGCTGTCACGGCAAAGGTGTACCGCAGGAAAAATGATCCCGCCGCTCGACCCTTCGCCACCGATGGCCGCTTTCACGGCCTGGATCATCTCCACCACATTCGCTTCTCCGACCGGAGTTCGATACACCGTACGGCCGAACTGCTGTGCGATGTCGTCAATCGCAGAGGAGGTCGTCAAATTCACCACGACGTCACCGGGCAAACGCTCCAGGGCCGCCTGAACCGCTAGCGCAAGAACGTCATCATTGTCCAAAACGTGTCCCTGTTCGTCGATAACGGCCAGACGGTCTCCGTCGGGGTCCTGGGCGAAGCCCACGTCGCACCCCGACTCTCGCACCAGATTTGCAATCTCGCCCAGCGTTTCCGGCTTCGGTTCGGCCTCACGAGGAAACGGAAGCGTCGGGTCCACATTCATCGCGATCAGATCGCAGCCCAGTGACTCCGTCAGGAATCGGGGCGTCATCACCGATCCTGCTCCATTTACTCCATCTAGAGCAACGCGGAAGCGGCGCCTCTTCACAATGTCCACGTCAACGTGCAGGAGAACTCGCGATACGTGCAATCGCTGAGCCGATTCGAAGTCAGTGCGCACCTCGCGAATCTCTTCGTTGGGAGCCTGGTAAAACTCGCTTTGGTGATAGAGGTCGATCATCTCTTCACGCTCGTAGTTGTTGAAGAAGAGCCCGCGGCTGTTGAAGAGCTTCAATGCATTGTACTCGGGTGGATTATGGGAAGCGGTGATCGCGATGCCGCCACGCGCCCGCGACGCAGTGACATACATCTGAATGCTCGGCGTGGGTAAGACACCGAGGTCCACCACCTCACACCCGGCCGCCAGTAAACCGCATTGCACGGCATGTTGGAGCATCGGTCCAGTGGCGCGCGTATCTCGGCCGACCAACACGACTCCACGGCCTACATAGCTTCCGAAGGCCTGTCCGAAGGCGCACGCCAACGCGGGCGTAAGGAAATCTCCGACAACTCCCCGAATCCCGGAGACCCCGATCTTCAGCAAATGCTCACGAGCCATTACGCGAGTTCCCTCACCTGCTCCATTACAGCCTCGAACAATGCGTCCGGCGGCGATCCCCGCTGCTCGCAAATCACTCTCAGGATCGGCTCGGTCTGACTGACGCGAACGTGGAACCACCGGTCATCCCAATCCACGCGTAATCCGTCCTCAACATTGACCTTGCCGTTGGCGTATTCCTTCCGAAGCGTCGCAAACAGTTCCGGCACGCGCGGCGAAGTCAGAGGAGCCTCCGCTTTCTTCATGTAGTATTTCGGGTATCCTGCGAGAATTTCGCTGAGAGTTCGGCCCCGTTCCACGATCATCGACAGAATCACCAGCATCGAGGCAATCCCGTCATACACGAACTCGAACTGCGACATCATCACCGCGCCCGTACCTTCACCCGCAATCGCGATCTGATCTTTCCGATACCCGGCCAGCGCATCGATGGTTGCCTGCCGGCCAACCGGAACGCGTACGACACGACCCTCCCTCAATCCGACCACATGCTCGAGAAGCGCCGTGCTGGACAGATTTGTGATCACGATCTTGCCTTCAGAGCGCGGCAATATGTAGTCCGCGATCAGAGGCAGAATCATCTCCTCCGACACAGCCTCACCCTCGCTGGTCGCAACGCCTACCCGGTCCGAATCGACATCGAATTGAAATCCCGCGTCTGCGCGGAGCGGACGCATTAGTGGCGCCAACTGCAACCCGATCGTCTCGGCCGAAATCATTGGATTGTGCGCGAAGTGCTTCCCGTCCGGACGCTCATTGATAAGAATGAATTCGAAACCGAAGCGCTCGTTCATCCGCTTCAGAATCGCCGATGACGTTCCATTGCAGCAGTCGATTACGACCTTCAGCGATTTCAACGGCTCGAAATCGAAGGTGGAAGCGAGTTCGTCCAGATATGCGTCGATCGTGTTGGTATCCGTGCAGAGACGCCCCACACCCTGCCAGTCGACCAGATTGAACTTCCGAAGATGGTAGATGTCGAGCAGTTCATTGGCTTCGGCCGTCGAGAGATAGGTTCCTTTTGGTCCGAAGAACTTCACGGCGTTCCACTCGGCAGTATTGTGACTTGCCGTTATGGAGATGCCGCCGGCCGCGTCCTTTCGCCGGATCGCATGTTGAATCACAGGAGACGAAGCGATCCCAAGATCCACAACCTCATGCCCGCATGCCAGCAGACCGGCAATTACTCCTTCCCGGATCATCCGCCCGCTCGCGCGCGGATCGCGTCCGATGAGAACGGGGCGGCCCGGCTCGACAAAGGTACCGAACGCCGAAGCAAAGTCGATGACGTGACCAGCGGTCAGACCCGCGCCGACGACCCCACGTAATCCGACCTGCGAAATTCGAAGCGCTTTTCGTCCACGCATCAGTTATAAGGTCTTGACTTTGATGTTCTTAAACCATACATCGTCGCCGTGATGTTGCAGCGCGAAAGGACCACTCGGCTTCGGGTCGCTCAGGATGTCGCGAATAGTGGGCGCATACTTGCCCCATCGCTTCTCGGCTCCGGCGGCGATAGCAGGGTCCTTCAACGAGCCTTCGAGCACTTTCGTACCGTTGATCCAGTGCTCAAATTGCTGACCTTTGACACGCAGGAGTGACGAATTCCATTCTCCAGCAGGCCTGGCAGCCTTCGTGTTCGCAGGAATCATCGAATACAAAGCCCCGGTCTGGCGAGTGGGTCCCTTAAGCGCATCTGGATGCCGTTCGTCATCGATCAACTGAAACTCGAAGGCGATAGTGTAGACGAACCCAGTCGAGTCCCGCGCCATTGTCTTTCGATCTGATTTTGGATTGCTCAACTCGCGCCCGAGCAGCCCCTCGAAAGCCCCCGGGCCTTCCTGTTTCTTAGAGTTGTTGACGAAAACTTCCTTTTGGATCCGGTATTTGAGGCCGGTATTGCCGCCTTCTGAGACTTTCCAGTCGAACTTCAGTTCGAAGTCGCCATAACTTTTCGCTGTGATGAGATCTTCTTCGATTTGGGGCTTCTTTACTGTCGTAAGAGTTCCGTCTTCTATTTTCCACGCCGTTCCGGGTTGGTTCTTTCTGGCCGGATCGAGCCAGCCGTTCATAGTCTTCCCGTCGAACAAAAGCATCCAGCCTTCTTTCTTCTCGGCAGGCGTAAGAACATTGTCGGCCGCAAACAGGAACGTAGGGAGGATCAGAAGAACAAGAGCACGTGCCATCAATGACTTTCATTTTAAGTGACAATGTCAGTTGGCAACTCGCAAGGTATTCCTGCTGTCACCGGCCAATACCGGCGGCGAGCGCGCGAAGATGCTGCTGAATGAACGCGCCACCTTCGATCTCGCTGAAAGACTGCGGGCGGAGGGCGCGCCGCTCGGGGACGTTTATTCGTTCATCAGCGGGTTGTATTTTCGGGGTAAGATGGCGTACTCAGCGGCGTTTGCGGCTCCGCCGGAAGGTGTACCGTCAGCGGTCGTGATCACTCCGGGCGCCGGTTTGATTCCACCGGAAACAATCGTGAATGTTGAGACCATTCGATCCCTCGCCGAGATCGATATTCACGTGGATGAGCCGCGTTACCGTTCGCCGCTCGAGCATGATGCCCGGCTGCTGTGTGAAGCCGCCGGCAAGGACTGCGACTTCGTGCTTTTGGGTAGCATCGCGACCGCCAAGTACATGGAGCCGCTGGTCCGTTGTTTTGGCGACCGGCTCGTCTTCCCGTCGGACTTCGTGGGGCGCGGAGATATGAGCCGGGGCGGATTGATGCTGCGTTGCGCTCGTTCAGGCGAAGAATTGACGTACGTTCCAGCCAAAGGCGCGATTCGTCATGGGCAGCGTCCGCCGAAACTTCCCAAGTTGCGGCCGGATTCCTGACAAACCCTATTCCAGTCGGACACAGCGATTCGCGTTTCAGTAACTTGGCGTCGATGGCGCTGCGGGCTGCGCGTTGACGTGCGCTGCACATGACTGTTTGGAGCATGTCGAAGATGATACAGGTACGGGATGTCCCGGACTCTCTACAGGGCACGCTGAAGTCGCGAGCAGCGCGCGAACGCATGAGCCTTTCCGATTTCATCAACAGGGAGTTGGAGCGTGTGGCGGAGCGGCCCACGATGCGGGAGTGGTTGGAAGATATGCAGCGGGCGAAGCCGATTCCGTCCAGGCGTACGGCTGCTCAGGTAATCCGCGAACTGCGAGAGGAACGATGATCGTTCTGGCTGCTTCCGTGGTTGTCGTACTGCTCACTAACGGCGTCCTGGCAGATTCCATCAGACACGAACTCGCCGGGCGTGATGAGTCGCTCGTTGATCCGCATCTGATCGAGGTGGAAGTCATTAGTGCATTTCGAAGACTAGTGGCCGGACCACGAATCGACTCTCATCGCAGCGCCCAGTTTCTCGCAGGGCTCGCGGCTTTGCCCGCCGAGCGGTATTCGCGCACGGCCGTATTTGGGAGCTATGGCACAATTTCACCGCTTACGATGCGGCGTACATCGCTTTGGCGGAAGCAACGAATTCCACCTGTACACGTGCGATGAGGAACTCCGTAAAGGTCACCGGACGCAAGTCGCGCTATTCACCAGTTGATAGCGGCCGACTCCCTCCGGGCTGCAGATCCGCAGTTCGGGCGTTATACGACCGAGTGGGATGGCTTGGCGAAGGTCGGCTTCACGGTACCGATCCGTTCCGGCACTTTGGGGATATGCGTTTTTTCGATCAGGTGAAGACCATTCGCTCAGCGGATGTATATTTCTGAGTCATCTCGTTTCAGCCACCTACACATCAGGCGGACATCAAGCCTTAAGGCATGATGTCCGCCTGAAACTTCGTTGGGTAGACTTCTACTCCTTCAGGCGTCCTTGCCCTTCAGTCGACCTGGCGAAGTTTAAAGGTCACCCGGAAATTGCAGAAACCTTCTTTGTTCTCTCCGATATTTTCTATGTACGCTTCTCCAACGACGTTCTTATACAGTCCTGTTCCGCCAAGCACTACGCGAGTCGTCGAGCGATACGCGTTCGGCCAGGTTCCGTCAGTCATGAGCATGGAATTGTCAGCGTAGAGCGTAAACATCTCAGTCGGCGAAAGCTAGATCATGATCAGCGCTTTCGTGCTTTGAAGCTCGCACAAAATTGTCCAGATCGGTCGTGAAAGTCCCCCGGGATCTGTATTTGCCGATCCCTGGCGTCTTCGGATCGAACTGTGTCTTCCCAACCGGTATCGTACCTCCCGCGTAAACGTTTCCATCTTGAATAAAAGTGTCTCCCGGGAAAAAAGCCGACGGGTCCGCCTTCGGCTTTACATTATTTTGATAGTACGGAAAACCCAACGCCACGTCCACGATAATCGATCTTGTGTTGCCGTTGCTCGCCAGGATTTCGCGAGGAAAGGCGATCGCGGCTACGAGCAATGACATTGCCGCGGTGAGCCCGATCGCGGCAACAACCAGCTTATTCTTGGTCAAAATACTGCCCCGGATCCATCCAGGTAAATCGTTTGTTAAACGTCCTGAACAGCGCTCAAATTCAATCATGTTTTCCATCTGTGTCCTCTCAATGGTGGTGTACAACCCTTAGCACCCTGCCATGTTTTGTGGTGGAATGGCGATGAGGACCCGATGAGTTTATCCTCATCTGATATGAGGCGGGGTATTGCGCGCTTCGGTGAGTTCGAAGTCGACCTCTTGCGCCAGACACTTTCCGTTCGGGGCGTCAGAATCAAACTCCGAGGCAGCCCTTTAAAGTGCTGGAATTATTAATCCAGCGCGCCCCGGAGATCGTTAGCCGCGATGAAATCCGACGGCACGTCTGGGGGGATGACGTTTATAACGACTCGGCGCAGAACATTAACTTTTGCATTCGGCAGGTCCGTGCCGCGTTGGGGGATACCTCTGAAGGGCATTTGATCGAGACACTTCCCCGGCAGGGCTACCGATTCGTCGCGCTATTAGACGCGGCGCCGGGGGAGAGAGGCATCTCGGAACATCAGCCCGAGAAAGGACCACGACAGAGAGCTACGACGAGACAGCGGTTGATCGCGGGCTTAGCTGGTGTCGTTGCAATTGGGATCGTCGTGGGAGTGTGGAACTGGCTTCTAACGCGGAAAACGGTATCCGGCGTCACACGCATCAGCCGCATCACCACCTATCCTGGCGATGAACGGGAGCCGTCGTTGTCCCCTGACGGTCGTCAAGCTGCGTTTTCCTGGGGCGGTGAGAAGGATGAGAATCGAGATATCTACGTTGTCCTTGTCGGCGAACAGCATCGGATTCGCCTCACAGTGACCCTGCAATGACGCTTATCCCGCCTGGTCGCCAGACGGCAAACAGATTGCCTTCATCCGGCGGCGGTATGGCACCCGAGCGAGATCATACTCATTCCTGCTATTGGCGGCCCTGAACGGAAACTGCGGGAAATACGGTTAGGCGCTTGGATCAACAGCCGTGTGCTGGCCTGGAGCGCCGATGGAAGGTGGCTGTGTTTTACAACCGAGATTGTACGGCCGGCCATCATATGCTTTTCCTAGTAGAGATTATCCGGGCAACGTTAAGCAGATATTGCCTGACGAGGATAATGGCATAGGCGATTCTTCGCGCCGCGTTTTCACCGGATGGCAAATGGCTGGCTTTCGTTCGCTTCGAACATCCTGCGAATAGCAGTCTTTTTTTCACAGCGACTTTCGAGTGGCATGATGCCGGAAGGTCGTCCGATACTAGTCAAGGACGCGGGCGTCAATCCAAGGGCTCCCGTTTGGACGCCGGACGGAAAGCGACTATTCTTTCTTGACAGATCGCGGATCATGGAGGCGGCAATCGGAGTACGGCCCGCCCCTTTTACGTTTCGGATTCCACTTTCACCGAACTAGCCATCGCCGGGACAAGCCAGCAACTTGTAGCCTGCCTGCAGCACCAGCACTCGGAGATTTGGGCCATTCCCCTGATCGCTAACGGAATGAAAGCGGGCGGAGAGCCACAGCCTCTTGTTCGATCGACCGCGGACGAAGCCACTCCTGTTTTTCCCCGGATGGCCGTTGGTTAGCTTTTGCCAGCTCACGGAGTGGTTCATCGGAAGCGTGGCTATCCCACGCTGACGGAAGCAACCCGCGACAGCTTACGCATTCATCTTTTCATATCGTCGGACTCTTTCGTTGGTAAGCCGATGCGCGGTCAGTGGCATTCCACGGGGAGATTACCAAAAGATCCGCAAATCTACGTCATCAGAATTGACGACGGCGTGGTGAGACAGATCACGCGTGGGAAGCCGGGGTTTATGTCGCCGTCCTGGTCACGGGACGGCCACACCTTATATGCCGACGCTCTCGAAGACGGTAGCGACCGAACCTATCTCATTCCGGTCGCAGGCGGCAAGCTGCGGTTTGTATTTACCGGATCCGATCGGTCGAGGTTCCTGGTCGAAATCATTTGATCTACGGAAAACAGGACCAGCCTGGAATCTATGGCCGGTCCCTCCGTGGCGATCTGGCGACGAATCCCGAGCAGTTGTTGGTGACGGACTATCAGGCACCTTGGGGAGGCTTCTATCCGATGTCGGACGGCATCTACTATGTTGGTTGTAACTCTGATGGAATTCCTCGCATGTTTCGCTTCTACTCGTTTGACACCGGAAAGTCAGTGGACGTGGCTCCTTCCCCGACTAACTTAGCTCTAGGCCTTACTGTGACACCGGACAGAACCCGGTTAGCCTATGCCACCGTTTCGCGCGGCAGCGAAGACTTGGTACAAATCGATCTTCAATGACACATACGGAATGACGACGTCCGTTCATTGCGCGGGATCAGCATGCGTCGCCAGACAAGACAGGAATCAAGCTCTCGGGCAAAAAGTACGCTCGAGCTATGAACACGAGCACTTTACTGGCCCGCCCGCGAGACTAGACCGTCAGGTCCATGAAAAGAGCGATCTCAGAATGTGGTGAGAAGAGATTAAGGCTGATGAAGTCAAGTTCACGCCACCTTAAACAAGCTCGTGAACCTCACTTGCAAGCTCCTTCAGCTTCCTTAGTGCATGCCCTTGATCGATCGACTTCGCCGCAAGCTCCGTGCCCGATCGGAACTCGCTCGCCCTGCCCGCCGCCACTAACGCGACGGCAGCATTCACCAGCACAATATCCCGCTTCGGCCCCCTCGCTCCTTGGAGAACTTCCAGCGCAATGTCGCGATTCGTCTCCTTGTCCGCGCCCACAAGATCTTCAGGCTTGGCCATGGGAACCCCGAAATCATCCGGGGTAAGAATCTGTTCCGCAATTGCGCCGCCTCGGATCTCGAGGACCCGGGTCTCCGCAGTCGTCGTGACCTCGTCGAGGCCATCGAGCCCGTGGACTACAAATCCGCGCTGCATCCCAAGAGACGCGAGTGCCTCAGCGACGAGTTCCGCCGCTCGAAGTGAAGGCGCCCCGACGACCTGAACCGACGGACAAGCTGGATTCAGTAAAGGTCCGAGCAAGTTGAAGGCAGTCCGCATTCGCAATTCGATTCGTGCCGCCTGCGCGTGCTTAAACGTAGGATGCATCGCCGGAGCAAACATGAAGCCAATCCCGATTTCCCGGATGCACTTCGCGATCCGATCTGGAGGAAGGTTGATAGTGACTCCTAGAGCCTCGAGGATGTCGGCGCTCCCGCACTGACTGGACAGCGACCGGTTGCCGTGCTTTGCGACCTTCACGCCTGCGCCCGCCACGACGAAGGCCGCCACCGTTGAGATATTGAACGTGCATGAGCCGTCACCGCCCGTACCGCACGTATCAAGCACCGGCTCGTTCGTTATTCCCGTCTTCACCTTCACAGATTTCAGGCGCGCCGCACGAGCGAAGCCGACAAGTTCGTCCGGAGTCTCGCCTTTCATGCGCAGAGCGACCAGGAATCCGGAAATCTGCGCGGTTGTGGCGGTACCGCTAAGAATTAGCTCCATCACCACTTGCGCCTCGGCGGAGCTCAGATTTTCGCGGTTCACCACCTTGTGGAGATAGGAAACGAACGACATGCTATAGTAAACGCTTGGCTTCCTTGCCAGACTAGCATGTAGTTTGCTCCGACCTCGTCTGGTAAAGCGGACACCCGCGGGAGCCTCTAACTAATCCGATGAAAATCCACGAGTATCAGGCCAAAGCCTTGTTGGCCAAATACGGCGTACCTGTGCCACGCGGCGAGGTGGCCGAAACCGTCCAACAGGCGGTAGAGGCGGCCCGGAAGCTCGGAGGCAAGGTCGTCGTCAAGGCTCAGATCCATGCCGGCGGACGAGGGAAAGGCGGCGGCGTCAAGCTTGCGGCCGATCCGGCTGAAACCGAGAGAGTGGCGGGGCAGATCCTTGGCATGACGTTGATTACGCACCAGACCGGCCCGGAAGGGCGGCTGGTGCAGAAGGTGCTCGTCGAAGAGACCCTCCCGATCGCCAAGGAACTATACGCCGGGCTCGTCCTGGACCGCGCCATCGGCAAGGTCGTCTTCATGGCTTCCTCCGAAGGCGGCATGGACATCGAGGAAGTTGCCGCGCATACACCGGACAAGATTTTGAAGGAGATCATCGAACCCGGGATGGGCCTTTCACCGTTTCAGGCCAGAAAACTCGCCTTCGGAATCGGCGTCCCCGGACCGGCGGTCAACTCGGCCGTGTCTTGCATGATGGCGCTGGCGAAAGCAAACGAAGCGCTGGACGCATCCCTCGCCGAAATCAACCCGCTCGTCATCACCGATGACGGACGAGTCGTCGCACTGGACGCGAAAATCACGCTCGACGATAACTCAGCCTTCCGTCACAAGGATCTGGCAAGCCTTCGCGATCTGAACGAGGAAGACCCGCTCGAAGTCGAGGCCTCGAAGTTCGGCTTGAACTACATCAAACTCGACGGCAACGTCGCGTGCATGGTGAATGGCGCCGGGTTGGCCATGGCCACCATGGACATCATCAAATTTGCGGGCGGGAGCCCGGCGAACTTCCTCGACGTCGGCGGTGGGGCCACCGCCGAGCAGGTGAAGAACGCGTTTCGCATTCTGCTCTCCGATCCCAACGTGAAAGCCGTTCTGATCAACATCTTCGGCGGCATCCTCCGCTGCGACACGCTGGCGACGGGTGTGGTGAACGCCGCTCGGGAGCTGAACATCAAAATTCCGATCGTGGTCCGGATGGAGGGCACGAACGTGGAACTTGGCCAGAAGATCCTGGCCGAATCCGGCATGAACTTCACGATTGCCGATGGCATGAGAGACGCGGCAGAGAAAGTGGTGAGGCTGGCTCGATGAGTGTACTGGTCAACGAAAACACGCGAGTAATCGTACAGGGATTCACCGGAAAAGAAGGCACATTCCACGCGCAACAGTCGATTGCCTACGGAACGAAAGTTGTGGGCGGTGTCACTCCGGCCAAGGGCGGGACAAAACACCTCGATCTGCCTGTCTTCAATACGGTCGAGGACGCAGTACGTGAGACCGGCGCCAATGCCTCAGTGATCTTCGTGCCGCCTCCCTTCGCAGCCGACGCCATCATGGAAGCGGCCGATGCGAAACTGCCGCTCGTCGTTTGCATTACGGAAGGTATTCCCGCGCTCGACATGGTCCGAGCCTGGAATTATCTCAAAGGCAAGCAAACCCGCCTCATCGGACCGAATTGCCCCGGCGTCATCTCTCCAGGCAAGTGCAAGATCGGCATCATGCCAGCCCATATTCACAAGGAGGGCAAAGTCGGCGTCGTGTCCCGCTCAGGCACTCTGACGTATGAGGCTGTCGGTCAATTGACGAAGCTCGGCATCGGCCAGTCGACTTGTATCGGCATCGGTGGCGATCCCATCATCGGCACGACATTCGTCGATGCCATCCAGCTCTTCAATGAAGATCCGGACACGGAAGCGATCATCATGATCGGTGAAATCGGCGGGAATGCGGAAGAGACCGCGGCCGAGTACATCAAGGCGAACGTGAAGAAGCCGGTTGTCGGCTTTATCGCGGGTCAGACAGCGCCCCCGGGACGCCGCATGGGACACGCCGGCGCGATCATCTCAGGCGGGTCGGGCAAAGCATCCGACAAGATCGACGCGATGAAAGCAGCGGGAATCACCGTTTGCGATTCGCCCGCCGAAATGGGCGAGAAGATGCAGGCGCGGCTGAAGAAGCAGTAGTAGCCCCACTACAAGGACATTTCGAATGGAACGTACATTTGCAATCATCAAGCCAGACGCTGTCGCTGCCGGAAAGGCCGGCGCGATCCTGGCCAAGATCGAAGAGACCGGATTTAAGATTCTCGGGATGAAGATGACGCGGCTCAGCCAGGCTCAGGCCGAGGGCTTCTATGCCGTCCACAAGGAACGCGGCTTCTTCAACAGCCTCGTCACCTTCATGACCGAGGGTCCGGTAGTTGTGCTCGCACTGGAGCGTGACAATGCGATCGCAAAGTGGCGCGAATTAATGGGCGCAACGAACCCGGCGAACGCCGCGGAGGGCACCATCCGCAAACAATTCGCCGAGAGCATTGAGCGCAACTCAGTGCACGGATCAGATGCAGCGGAAACGGCTGCGGTCGAGATTCCTTTCTTCTTCGCGGCCGCCGAACTCCTCTAGTTACTCGCGGCGGCTGCGTATCGCTTGCGTGGCCGCCAGTCCCACTGCCAGCATCAACGCCCCGGTCATCAATGGATGCATCGCTGCCTTGGTGTAGTAGCTCGTCTCCATGACATGACCCGGATAGGGCCCGCGTTCCCGTGGATCATTGGTGGCGCTGTACAAGCCATCCGGACGCGGTTGCTCGATCTCATCCCGCTTCTGCTGCTCGAACATGGTCTTTTCCATGTACTTGTCAGCCAGGCGCGGCGCATAGTATCCCATCGCCGACATACCTTTGCCGCCGCTGCCGACGAACATGTCCCGCACCGGATTCTCTGCCGCATGGAGGATCGCTTCGGCAACCGTCTCGGGTGCGTACACGGGAGGAGGCAGACTCGGCTTTCGATCCAGGTAGCTCTTGGCATGATCGATGTAGGGAGTAGCGATCCCTCCAGGCTTGATCAAAGTAACCGAGATGGGCGCGCGTTCTTCTTCGAGTTCCATCCGGAGCGCATCCGTGAATGCCTTCACGGCGTGCTTCGACGCCGAATATGTGCCCTGCAACGGGATCGCGCGATCCGATACCGTGCTGCCGATATTGATCAGCGCGCCACCTCGATTCCGGAGATAATCGCAAGCCACTTTGGAGCCATAAACGACGCCCCAGAAGTTCGTCTCGAACAGACGCCGCTGATCTTCTATCGGGACCTCTAAAACCTTGCCGTATATTGAGACACCCGCGTTATTAACCCACGTATCGAATGAGCCGAAGTGGAGGCGCGCCTGCTCCGCGACTTTCCGCATGTCAGCCTCATGCCCTACGTCGGCGCGGACATACGTAGCGTTCGGTCCGATCTCCTGGCAGATCCGCTCCAACGTCTCATCGCTGCGGGCCGCGAGGACCAGGCGCGCGCCACGCTTCGCCGCCATGCGAGCCGTCGTGAGGCCGATGCCGCTGCTTGCGCCAGTGATCACAATTACTTGCTCTTCCACTGGCTTCAGGTTCAACTTTCGGGGCTTCATGATGCCTGTAGGACGGGATGAGCCGCGATATTGCGGCGCGGTAACCGTGAGGATCACCCCATCACCGGCGCTGCCGTTTGCTTTGAAGAACGTAACATCAGTCCGAGCCCGGCGCTCACCGCCGCGGCGAGGGCCCACAGATGTAACTGCCCGTGCTGGATCAGCAGACCCGCAAGGAACGGAGCCGTGATCTGCGCGATTGATTGCAGGGATTGCGTCAGACCCAGCACGCTACCTTGTTCGCCCCGGTTGGTTTCAAGCGTGATCAACGTTGTCAACGCGGGCCGTACTACGCCGGTGCCGCAAGCGATGAATGCAGTAACAATCAGCAAATTCGTGATTCCGAACGTCCACGCCAGGGCCGCAAAAGAAAACACGCAAATCGCCAGCCCGCTCCGTACGAGTTTCCAGTCACCGAATGCCTTCGACAATCGACCGATCAGCCCGCCTTGCAGAATGACGCCCAAGATACCGACATACGCGTACACGTAGCCGACTTCCTTCGGCCCGAACGCATGGCCTTCCCAAGTGAACCTGCGCTCGGCGAACAGCGGGAACCCCGACATGAACAGCGCAAAGCAGAACATGAAGGCGAAGAACTGCCAAAGTAAGTTGGAAAGTCCGGGTTGACGGAAGTATCCAGCGTAGGAGCCCCAACCGAGGACACTGAGGCGCCGTTCATCCGAGCCGGAAACAGGCTTGTGTTTCGGGAGAAGTACGGCCGTGGCCAGAATGCTCAATGCGGACAGGAACATGGCGGCGTACACCGGGTATCGGATATTGAACTGCGCGAGATAGCCTGACATCGCGGGTCCAATGAGGAAACCAAGGCCGAAGGCGATACCGATCACGGCGAATGACTTCGTCCGGTCTTCCGGCTTGGTGACATCCGCGATGTACGCCTGCGCCAAGGAGATGTTTCCTGCCGTAATTCCATCGATCACCCTCGACAGGAAGATCAGCCAGAGCGAGTCCGCGAAGGCCAGCAGCACGAAGCCGAACAGCGTCCCGACCTGGCTCACCAACAACAGTGGCTTCCGGCCGGCACGATCGGAGAGGCGCCCCAGCAACGGACCACCGAAAAGCTGGCAAAGCGCGTACACCGAAATCAGCAATCCGGCGCCGAGAGGACCAGCTCCGTGGTGCTCCGCGTAAAACGGAAGCAAGGGATACATGATGGTCATCCCCAGGATGTCAACGACTATGATCAGGAAAATCGGCAGCAGCGCGGATGGCACTTACTTCATGATAGATGCCGGGTCCGAAAGGCCTGCTTCGGAACAAAAAAACGGGCAGGTCTGCCTCCGAGACAGACCCGCCGAAGTGTGAGCCAACCAGGGGGAGGGAAATCTCATTCCTCTGCTCTGAAAGGCGAAGGAGGAGGCCGAAAACGATCAGGAGCAGAAGAATCCTGGTCTCCTCACCCTCTCTTTCGGGCAGAGGCCCGGTTGACTACCGTGTTATCCTCTCCTTGGAGCGTGCTGCGAAGCACGTATAACAGTCTCCCGAAAATTGATCCAACACTCAATTTAAAGGAGTTCGTCTCGGTTTTACGCGCTGGTGTGCAAGCTCCGGCTCATGGCCATGGAGAAGTCTGAAGGCGCGCGGAGGGCTCCGCCCCTGTTTCGTTGGGGGTCAATGAAGGAGACTGAGACGGCCAAGTGGTGCGCTCCGCAATCTCTCTTTACCCAGCCATTCATGAACATTCTCTTCATCGGGGACATCTTTGCTTCAGCGGGCCGAAGCATCGTCGCCGAGAAACTCCGTTCTATCCTCACTTCGGAGTACATCGATCTCGCCATCGCAAACGCGGAGAACTCCGCGGGGGGATTTGGCATCACTCCGCTGATCGCGGAGGAGCTTTTCAAAATGGGACTGGAGGTGTTAACCTCCGGCAATCATATCTGGGACAAGCGTGAAATCTACGAGTACCTGGATCGAGATTCGCGTCTCCTCCGGCCGGGCAACTACGTCGATGACCTCCCCGGACGCGGCTATACTGTCGTTCGCGCAAAGAACGGAGTTCAGGTCGCCGTCATCAACCTGCAAGGGCGCTCGCACATGCAACCGATCGACTGCCCTTTCCGTAAGGCGGATCAAATCCTCGAGGAGATCGATCCTTCCGTGAAAGTACGCTTCGTCGACTTCCATGCCGAACTCACCAGCGAAAAGATGGCAATGGGCTGGCATCTGAACGGCCGCGTATCCGCCGTCATCGGGACCCACACGCACGTCCCTACCGCTGACACTCGCATCCTATCGGGCGGTACCGCGTACCAGACAGATGCGGGCATGACCGGGCCTTATAATTCCGTCATCGGCGTCGACAAAGACATCATTCTCAGGCGGTTCATGACCTCGGTCGGCTCGAGAATGGAGGCGGCCCGGGGTGGTGTCGAATTACACTCGGTCATCGTGGATGTCGACGAAACGACCGGTAAAGCGCGCTCGATCAAGCGATATACCGTCGCGGAAGGATGATACGCTAGGCCCATGCGGCGTAGGTCATTCTTCGGTAGTGCAGCGGCGGCGGCAGGATTCGCAGCCTCCTCTCCAGCAGCCCCGATCAAGGCAGGCGACATCCCGAAACGTACGTTCGGAAAGACGGGCGAGAAGCTTACGATCATTGGTCCCGCCGGTGGGCGCTTCCCGATGATCACGTTTGAAGAAGCCAAGGCGATCACGTGGCGAGCCTACGAACTCGGGATCAACTACTTCGACACCGCGAGATTGTATTGGAATGGCAAATCGGAGGAAGTCTACGGTGAAGTGCTTCAGCCGGTCCGCAAGAAGGTCTTCATCACCAGCAAATGCCATCTGTATTCAAAAGCTGAGGCCATGCAGGCGCTGGAGGCCTCATTGAAGGCTCTTCGCACCGATTACATTGATCTCTGGCAGATTCACCAGGTCGGTGAAATGAAGGAAGTGGAGCAGATCTTCGGACCCGGCGGATCTATAGAAGCGTTCGAACAGGCCAAGACTCAAGGCAAGTGCCGCTTCATCGGATTCACCGGCCATCGTGACCCGAAGGTCCACTTGGAGATGCTGAAGCGTTACGACAAATACGATACGATCCTGATGCCGCTGAATCCCGCCGATCCCGGGTATTTGTCATTCGAGAAGGATGTCCTTCCGGTCGCAGTGCAGCGCGGCATGGGTATCCAGGGCATGAAGAGCACAGCGAACTCGAAGCTGCTTCACTCGATTAGCCTCAAGGACTGCTTGTCCTATGTGCTGAGCTTGCCGATCCATTCTCTTGCGTTAGGATGCACAACCATCGGCCAGCTTGAAGACGACGTTCGCATCGCTCAGCAGTTCAAGCAGATGACGCCCGAGCAGATGGTGGCCCTCCGAACACGCGCGGATAAGTTCAAAGGACCTGCGCTGGAAGATTGGAAGCGGAACATCCAGCAGGCGAGCGCTCCCGTGTATCGGGACGGCGTCATCGCGTAGCCCTCGTCCTATAAAGTAAAAAGCGCGGCCTGAGCATTCACCGCCCACGCCGCGCTTAAGTTTTTATCCCGTCAGAACGAGTACCGCATTCCCAGTTGAATCTGGCGCGACGTACCCAATCCAACCGTGCGGCCCACCGTGGACGTGATCACTCCAAATCCGGGAGCGTTCGCTGTCGAAAAAGCCTGCCCCGGCTGTAACGACGGCAGAGCGTTCGGCAGGGTCGCCGGAGGATTCGAGAAGTTGACACGGTTCAGGATGTTGTAAAAATCGGCGCGAAACTCCAGCGATTGTGTTTCAGAGAACTTCACTCGCTTCGATAGCATCATGTCGAGCTGTGAGAACCCCGGTCCTCGGAGCGCATTGCGACCGAGATTCCCATATTCTCCCGGAGCAGGAACGCTGAACGCCGCTGGGTTCAGCCATTGCAAGCCATTTCGATCCTTGATGTATGGATCGACTCCCGGCACGACATTCGGCCGCCGCGTGGCGCGCGATGCTCCACCGCCCGGCGTATTGATTACCGCGATTGTGCCCGGCGCGCCCAACGAGGAAACCACGCGGCCGGAAGCATCGACGTTCACGACATCGGGCCGAACCATGAAGACGTTGATCGGTAGGCCGGTTCTCAGATTTATCATGCTGCTGATGCTCCAGCCGCCTGCAATTTTCGACGCCCATCCTTCTCTCAGGAACTTACGCTGATTGCCGAATGGAAGCTCATAAATAGCGTTCAGGTAGGCATAGTGCCGGATGTCGGCGGGTCCATCGCCACGGTCACATTCGAAGCAGAACGGATTCTGTACAGTAATTGCCTCATTCGATCCCTGTGACGTACCAAGGCTATGCGACCACGCGTATTGCATACCGACGGTGAGCCCCTGCGCATACCGTCTCGTCAGTCCCAACTGCAGCGCGTTGTAAGAATCGCGCCCGCCGCTGGTCTTGTAATCGATTTCGCCGAACGCCGGGTTCTGTCTCGTCACGGCGCCGGTTGTTGGGTTCACGCCCGTGATCAGGTTGGTTATGCTGCGCTGAAACAGGTTTCGTCCGAGACTTCCCGTATAACCGACCTGGCCGACGAACTCGAACGGCAGTACCTGCTGAATATTCACGCCGAACTGAATGTTGCGTTCCGGAACTCGGTATCCATTTACGTCATACGCTCGCGGAGTTTGCGGCGGCAGAGCGCCCGACGTAAGGGCAGCGAGGTTCGCGGGATAGCGTTGACCACCCAGTGTGAAACGATTCACATCACTCTCGATCGGTTGAATCAGGTCCTCATACTGGCCGGGGCCATAGTAGACGCCGGCCCCGATGCGAATCACCGTCCGGTTCTGAAGCGCGCTCGGAGCCCACGTCAGACCGACGCGCGGCCCGAATGCCTTGTTATCGGCTCTGTAGAACTGTGTCCTGGGATCGAGCAACTGGACCGTGCCCGCATCGAAGAGACTTACTCGATTGTCCTTTTCCCGGTTCGGCGTGTAGTACTCGTACCGCATGCCATAGTTCAACGTCAGATTCGGACGAATTCGCCACTCGTCCTGCAAATATCCGATGTAGTATTCCTGTTCGCCCACGCGGAAACCGAGGTCGCCGATATAGGCCACAGTGGCGCCGGTGTTCGAGAGAAAGTTATTCAGATTGCTGTAGGAATAAGTCACGCCTCCCAACTGATTCAGCGGTATCCGGATGGCGCGGAACTCGAACCCCGCCTTGATCTGATGGTTGCCCGCGAGATAGCTGAAGTTGTCGAGGATCGTGTACGTTTTCCCTCGATAATCCGAGCCGCGTCCATTGCCCGCGCTGGACTGGCGAGTGGTTCCGCCTGGAGCAGCCACTCCACTCGGAGCGCCGCCATTGACACCCGGTTGAACGATACTCCCGCTGATGTTGATCAGCGTGCCCTCCAAACCGGGCACTCCGGGCAGAACACTCAGTGTCGTTGGGGCTCGATTCAGACCTACTTTGAATTCGTTCACCGAACGTGCGCTGACCGTCGAGTTCAGAACCGCAACAAAATTGTCAGGCTTGTTCGTCGCCAGAATGCGGCGCGGTGTAACAGTATTGTCGGGAGCGTCCAGTTCACCGATGTCTTTCAGATAGCGAACGTATAGACGTTGTGTCGGCGAGATGTTGTAATCGACGCGGCCATTGAAATAAGTCTCGTTGAGCCTCGAGACCGCGACCCGCTGCGCCAGATCGATATCCGGATTGTTTGTGCTTTGGAAACCCGTCGGAAAGCCAGTCAGAAGAGGAGCGATCTCGGGCACGGCACGAGACCGCGCAGCTGCGCTCGGCACCGTCTCGAGCACATTCAAACCCGCCCGCTGCCGCAAGGCTTCGAAGCTACCGAAGAAGAACAGCTTGTCCTTCACGATCGGGCCACCAATGTTTGCGCCGAACTGGTTCAGGCGAAGCTTCGACTTCTCTGCCCCGTCAAAGAAATTGCGAGCGTCCAGTTTGTCGTTCCGGAGATACTCAAAGAGCGCGCCGTGGAACTGGTTGCCACCGGACTTCGAAACGACATTGATCTGTCCGCCTGTCCCCGTTCCGTACTCGGCTGGATACAGTGCCGAATCCACTCGAAACTCCTGGATCGACTCGACACTGTTCTGCAATCTGAATTGCGAGCCGCTCACCGTAAGCCATCCCGGAGCAGTATCGAAAACGGCGGATGCGTCCACACCGTCATAACGGAACTGATTTTGTTCCGTTGCTTTGCCGTTGAATCGAACTTTGTCGAAGGCTCCGTCGCCCGTATTGGTAGCACCCGGAGCAGTCAATGCGAGAAGTGAGTAAGTGCGCCCGTTTACCGGTAGTTCCTGCACCTCGCGCGCGGTCACGTTTGACCCGATACGGGCCGAACTGGTGTCTACTGTTGCCCCCGTGCTTTCGACGACCTGAACGACTGTAGCTTGCGAGGAGATGTCGAGCGCTGCATCGAGATTACGAACCTGGCCGACACTGAGTTCCAGGGCCTTCTTTACTTCCTGGAATCCGGCCGAGCTAATAACGACCTCATATGGCCCCGGCTGCAGTTGTTGCAGCACATAGAGGCCCTGCTCGTTGGTCGTTGCGGAGTGTTTATCCCCCTGGCGAGCGTTCGTCGCGGTAACTGTCGCTGCCGGGATCGCAGCCCCGGTGCCATCCGTCACAGCCCCCGTGAGTTGTGCCGTAGTTTGCCCAAAACCGGGGATGGATAACAGCCCCATCAGGGCGAGGGTATTCAGAAATCGTAGGGTTCTTTTGCCAACCACACCCGCAGTCTAGCGAGCGAACATCACAAATTCGTTACACTTCAGTGAACTTTGGTTGTAATCGAATCTAAATCCTTTGCTGAGTGAATTTCTCGCTGTTCTGTAGCGATCCAATGGCGTGGCGAAACCGGATCGCCACGGTTACGGTTTCATTACAGTTGATTGACTTTTCTGTTTCAGCCATTCACCCATGCGGCGCACGGCTTCCATCAGATTCTCAAATGAGTTCGCATAGCTGAAGCGGAGATACCCTTCTCCAAACTTACCGAATGACGTGCCGCTGAGGCAAGCAACCCCGGCTTCGTTCAATAATTTGTCCGCAAGGTCCTTAGACGACAACCCTGTACCCGTAATATTCGGGAACGCGTAAAACGCTCCTTCCGGCAACGGACATCGGAATCCCGGCAGCGTGTTCAGACCTGCAACGAATGCGTCACGACGCCGGTGGAATTCCGCGACCATTTTCTCGGGACCATCCTGTGGACCCGTAATCGCGGCGATCCCGGCACGTTGAGTGAAACTCGCGGTACAGGAGTTCGAGTTCACCATCAGCTTGTTCACGGCATCGGCAAGCCATGCGGGCATAACGCCGTAGCCCATGCGCCATCCCGTCATAGCATAGATTTTCGAGAATCCATCAAGGATGATCGTCTTCTCCAGCATGCCGGGACAACTCGCGATCGACACCGGCTTCTCGGCGTAACTGATGCGCGAATAGATTTCATCCGACAGCACCATCATGTCCCGATCCCGGACTATCTCAGCGATCGCTGCGATATCCTCAGCGGGAATCACACCGCCTGTCGGATTCTGCGGCGAGTTCAGGATCAACAGCTTCGTTTTCTCCGTGATCTTCGATTTCAACAAATCCAGATCAAAGGAAAAGCTCCGATCTTCGAGCAGCGGCATCGGAACGGGCACGCCGCCCGAAAACTGAATCATCGATTCGTAGATCGGAAATCCCGGATTCGGATAGACGACCTCGTCCCCTTCTTCGATCAGGGCGAGAATTGGGAAGAAGATAATCGGCTTGCCACCCGGAACGACACACACGTTCTCGATTCCGACGTTGATCCCTCGTGTCTCGCCCACATGCTTTGCGAGCACCTCGCGAAAGTCGGGATAACCCGCCGTCGGTCCATAGTGGGTCCAACCCTCGTCGAGCGCCTTCTTCCCCGCCTCGATAATATGCCGGGGTGTTTCAAAGTCAGGCTCGCCGATCTCCAGGTGAATGATGCTGCGTCCCTGAGCTTCCAGCGCACGGGCCTTCACGAGTACCTCAAACGCGGTCTCGATCAGGATGCGGTCCATCCTTGAGGCTAAATTCATGAGATTTTTCGAAAGAAAGGAACTCCGTTGCGTTCGTCTGCCAGAATCACGGCGTCATCGATGGAAACTCGATCGCCTGACACACGACCGGTCACGCGTTCGCCGTTCTCGAGAGTAACGATAATCAGCTGATACGGCGCCTCACTGACGAAAGCCTCGGGAGCCGAGTGAATCAACGTTTCTGTATATACGGTACCCTTCATGCGGCAGCCAGAATGGTCACGACCGCCGACGCGCCTGATCCGCCCAGATTCTGCGCAAGACCAATATCATGTCTGGAAACCTGACGCTCCCCTGCTTCGCCTCTAATCTGAAGCACGATATCGCACAACTGGGCGACACCAGTAGCGCCAACTGGATGTCCTTTCGCTTTCAATCCACCACTCGTATTCACCGGGCGGGGACCGGTCAACGCCGTACATCCCTCGGCGGTGTACGGTCCTCCGTGGCCCTTCGAAACGAACCCGAGATCCTCGATAGCGACAATCTCCGCGATGGTGAAGCAGTCATGGACCTCGGCGAGTTGGATATCGTTTGGGCCTACTCCGGCCATCTGATACGCCTTGCCTGCGGCAGTCCGGACCGCCTCGAAGACCGTGATGTCTTCCTTGCGATCCAGCGCCACAAAATCCGACGTTTGTGCGATTCCGAGTACCCTCACCGGCTTATCCGTCCACTCCCGAGCCCGATCCAAAGGCGCAAGCACGATCGACGCGGCGCCATCGCTCACTAATGAACAATCGTATACGGTCAGAGGTTCCGCGATCGGCTTACCCGCCAGCGCCTGCTCCAGCGTAATGACCTTTCTCATGTGCGCATCAGGGTTCTTCGCGCCGTTGGCGTGATTCTTTACCGCGACGGCCGCCAGATGCTCTCGGGTTGTCCCGTATTGGAACATGTGCCGCCGGGCGATCATTGCAAAAAGCGCCGGGAACGTTGCGCCGGCTTTGCCTTCCGTGCAGCACTCGCCTGCCATCGCGAGGATTTCCGCCACTCTGGGGGTCTGCTGCGAGGTCATTTTTTCCACACCAGTGACCAGCGCCACATCGTACAAGCCGGCCGCGACGGCCGAGAATGCGTGAAAGAACGCCGACCCGCTCGACGCGCACGCAGCCTCAACACGAGTACATGGCACTCCCGTGATTCCCATGGGACCAGCAATATAGGGAGCGAGATGGCTTTGGCCCACAAAGGATGGTCCGGCGAAATTGCCCAGATAGAACGCTTCCACTTGTCCGGGGTCGAGCCGAGCGTTGGCCAGCGCCTTCTGACCCGAATCGACCGCCAAGTCGCGGATGTCGCGGTCGGGAAAAACTCCGAACGGAGTCTTTCCTATGCCAATTACAGCAACCGGTCTCATACTACAATCAAGAATAGCGCCGAGAGTAACTTCGTCTGCACGTTTTCGCCCGACGTTCGTCAGTTGTTTTTAGGACCTATGACGATAGCGGGCCAATCTCGGCCAGGTAGGACGATGAGCGAAGCCGCCAAGTATTCGGGGCTGCCGGACGCCGGGATTTCTCACGAGGACCGGCAGGCCCAGGAGCGCTTCATTCAAGAAAACCTCCGCCGGATCTTCCTTCAAATCTACAGGATCGTAGGCAACGTCGACGATGCTCAAGACCTGACGCAGGAAACGTTCATCAAAGCGCTCCAGCGTCAGGAACAGATCAAGGATCTCGAAAAGGCGGCGCATTGGTTATCCCGGATCGCCAGCAATACGGCCATCGATTTCCTTCGCCGGCACGGCCGCGTTAATTTCTCCGACATTGATGAGATCGGCGAACCGCTTCGCGCCGCCACCGAACAAAGTCCTGAACACATCTTGCTTCGCGCCGAGCAGGCCGAGTACCTCGAAGACGGTCTGCGGCTCCTGAGCACCAGAGAACGCTCGGCGCTTCTGCTCCGCGACGTCGAAGGCTTACCCGCCGAAGAAGTCGCACGTGAACTAAACTGCTCGAAGGCAACCGTCCGATCGCATATCGCGAATGCGCGGATCAAGTTCCGGCGGTACCTGGAACGGAGAAAGGCCTGATGGCTTCATCAACTGACCGGCATCCCGAAGAGTCGAGACTGGCGCTCTACAGCAGTGGCGATCTGAATCCCATCGAGCGATTCCTCATCCGGCTGCATGTCCGTACGTGCGCCAGATGCGCGACACAAGCGGATTCGTTCAATGTCACTTCATCCGTCTTGCGATCGCAGATGACGAAAATGCCGCAAGGCGTGGAGTGGGACCGTCTCGCGGCTGAAATGACGGCGAACATTCATCTCGGTTTGGAAGCGGGTGAATGCGTAGGACCGGTGCGCGCCGCCAGAGTGGAACGTATCGGTTGGCGTGCCGCGATCGTCATGGCCGGACTTTCTGTGGTGCTCGCCGGAGCATGGTTATTGAATCCGCCTCGGCGGGCTGAAACGCTCGTGCGCACTTCTCCTATTGAGATCAGAACTTCGCCGGGCGGCATCGAAATGCAGGAAAACGGCTCCGCCTTGATCCTCATGCACACACGAGGTCAACAGCAGCCGATTATCGTAAGTACGCCGGGGTCCTTGCGAGCCCGGTTCGTCGATCAGGACACTGGTCAGGTCACGATCAATAATGTCTACTCGGATTAGCTTACTTTTGTTGCTGCTGGGCACTCAGATCTGGGCACAATCCCAGAAACTCGACCCCCGCAGCACCATGCACATCACGTTTCCGGAAGACTCTCCCGTGACTGTAGTGTCAGCGGATTGGGGGGAGTCGAATGCGTCTGCGCGTGGCGGCGCGATGCTGCTCGACCTTCACACGTCATTATCCCTTCGAAATTCAGGAACCCGGCGGATTCGTGGAATTACCTTGTTGGTCAGCGCGCAGGATGTAACGCCCGGCGGCAAGGCATCGGTTTCAGTTCCAAGTCTCAATGCCGGACCCGGCGAGAATTTCCCGATCCGGATCGATCTTCGCCTGCTTCGACCTCTGCAATCGAATGGGCCGCTTGTCGAGATTGGACTCGATGGCATCCTTTTCGACGATCTGTCGTTTTATGGACCAAACCGGCTCAACTCCCGACGGTCAATGACTGTATGGGAGATGGAAGCGCGGCGCGACCGGCAGTTCTTCAAGCAAGTCCTTGAATCTCGTGGTCGAGAGGGGCTTAAGTCCGAGATGCTCGCCAGCCTCGAGCATCAGGCCGACCGATCAACGATGGATGCCCGGGTTGCCCAATCGGGCCGTGCCACGACTACGCGAAACGAGCGCCAGATTCAAGTCGCTTTCCTTGATGCGCCGTCGACACCAGTCGCTGCTTACGACGGCATGGTGCGAGTAGCCGATAACGAGGCTCGGTCACCACGGCTCTTTGTCAGGAACACGACCTCCCGGCCGGTCCGCGCGGTGGAGATGGGATGGGTCGTTAAGGATCAGCGCGGCCGCGAGTTTATCGCAGGCTCAATCGCGGTCGATGTGCCGCTTGCGCCGCGGCAAAAGACTACGCTCGTTCAGGATGTCACGTTTAAGTTCACCGAAGCGGGCGGAGAGCCGATCGGCATCGCCGGTATGAGAGGTTTCCTCAGCAGCGTCGAATTTGATGACGGGACGATGTGGGTACCCGATCGTTCCGCGAAAATTCCGACGCCGTCACCTGAGGAGCAGCGCCTCACCGCGTTGTACCGTAAGAAGGGTCTCGAAGCCTTGGTTGACGAGTTAAAGCGCTTCTGAGAATCGATTCTACTTCCGCCGGAAGACCAGGGTCTGGTCCAACTTTCGACCGTCCGAAGCATTCGTAAGGACCTGCATTGTCATCTCTTTGCCATCGGGTGACAAAGTCCGAATCCACTGACCTTCAACCCTCCCTGTGTCGTTTGAAGCGGTGAATTCGGTGGTCATCTTATTGCCCTCAATTCGGGTTCTCGAGTTGTGCGCAAAGGGCCCGATCTGATTGACCTTTTCGGTCCCGTCAGTTGTCAGTTCGAGCTCGTAGGTCATGATGCCCACCCAAAGCAGCGGGTAAATTGCGTTCTTAGGCTCTTGATATTTCGACTTGATGATTAGTCTCGGCCCGTCCTGTTTCATCTCGATCTCAAGATCTTCAGGGGCGCCCGCCCCCTGAGTCTTCTTCTTGTCGAGTACCCATTTGCCATCAAATCCAGTGCTTGCGCCAAGTAGCGCGGGCGCAAGTGTAAGCGCCAATAAGGGAAGAAGGAATCGCCGTCGAGAGTCCATACGCCTATTGGACAGTCCGTCTTCCAGGATGATTTCATTCGGGTTTTGTTAACAATTGTTTAACAGCGTCGATGCAAAGCTGAGCGGCATGCTTGGAAGCAGGTTCCAGCCCGTCCAACGCGCGTTCGATTTCACCGGCGTGTAAAAGACCGAGTTCAGCTCGCGAGCGCCCCATCATCAGCTCCGTTAACGCCGAACCGGCCGCGATCGATGCCGGGCAGCCTCGGGCTTTGTACGCTGTTTGCGTCACCCGGCCGCCCTCGAACGCAGCGGACAACCGCAGAATGTCTCCACAAGCAGGATTGACGACTTCGACTCGGACTGCGGGAGGCTCTAACTCACCGACATTGCGGGGGTTACGAAAGTGTTCGAGAAGTTGTTGAGAGGCCATGATTTACCTGTCCGCGAGGCGGTACACTCGGCTGTCGCCGTTCTGACAAACCTGCGAATGCAACTTGATGGACTCTTCCTCTCTCTCTTCATACATATAGCGCGTCGGTGTGGGCAACCCGATGGAGTGACCATTCGCAGAGGCCTAATAGGTCGGCAGCACTTCATCGGTGTGGTTCGCGCGAATAGCGCGCGGACAACCACGACAGCCGCCAGCCACAACGGAGGGTTCGGACTACCGAGAACCAGGAACTTACCCAGCGACTGGAACTCGGAAAAGCCCTCCATCCCACGCAGGCAATCGCTACTGCTCCACTCCTGGTTAACGAGTCAGGTATAAAACCCCGCCGAGCAAACTGGCCGACGCCGACCGTTCTTCCATCACCAGGAACGTTCCGATCAACATCGCCGTAAACAGGAGTTCGGCGCGGACACTAATCGCGCGTAGCGCTGTCATGGGATTTAGCAAAACGAACCAAAGCAAGCACCGGGACGGGTAACCAGGCGATCCACATTGCTGCCAGCAGGTTGGGCAGGGCAATTCGTCCATATCTTCCACAGCATCAGCGGATAAGCCGGCGGATACTTCGTTTGTCAAGACTCGCCGGGCAGGCTTATGATCCTGTACTCGTCCCCGTTTCGCGATAGCACCACGCTGCAATGCCGGACGGCAACAACAAGAAGCGAACAATAGCGCGGTTTTTCAGACGAGCAGATCGCTATAAGCTTTGAACACCATCGACCGAAGCGGATCGTAACGTTACAATGGATCGACCTCAGAGGCCAATGGGCAAACCGGTGATCAAAGTAGTCGCCGCTGTTATCGAGCGTAACGGGCGAATCTTGGTCGGACAACGCCGCAAATCGGACTCGCATGGCCTCAAATGGGAATTCCCCGGCGGCAAAGTCGAACGCGGAGAAAAGCCCACAGCCGCACTGGCGCGGGAACTCGAAGAGGAACTCGGAATTCAGGCACGGGTGGGACCGGAGATCATCCGATACTTCCACGAGTACCCGAAGCGCGCCACCATCCTACTGATGTTCTTCAGGGTGAGTGAATTTATAGGCGAGCCCCAGAGTCTCGCGTTTGAGAGCATTGTCTGGGAGAGCCCGGAGAAGCTTCCTCAATCGACTTCCTCGATGGCGACGTCGACTTCGTCCGGCGGCTCGCATCGGGTGAGTACAAAAAATCGATCTAGTGGGGCAGCTTCACGTCGAATTCGAGCTTACGCTCGGCATTCAACTCAACCGATCGTTCCCGGTCGACCATATCGATCGAAACGTGATTCATGGCTGAATTCGGCGTCACGTAGTGGAATACGTCGCCCTTCACCCAATATCCGATTGCTTGGCGTATAGTCCCATCCTTCAGCGCGACCAGATAAATGGTAGGCTTCTGGTCCATGATGGAGCCGCCGGAAGTCGCAGCGCTTTCGGTCCGCGGGCTGGAGGGACCTTCGTATACCCTCACATTGGATTCCGGCAGTTCGCCGGGCGAGTATTCGCGCAGAACAGGCTTAGCCGTATCGGGGACGTATGAGTTGTTGATAACGACCTGCGGAACAGGCTGTTGTGGAACAACCACCGTGATGTTTTGGGCCTGAGGCTCCTGGCCGTAGTAGCCACCGTAGCCGTATCCGCCTCCATAAAACACCGGATACGCATAAGGGACGACAACCGTCCGCCCTGCGAACCGGCCGTCCTGGCCTGGCGGCACACCGGTGTAAGGAATCGACCCGCTGACTACACCGCCGAGCCTGCCGGCGTGAGTGTTCAAATGGGGCGCAGGAACCTGTTGAGAAATGCCACCCGGGAAGAGGATGTTCCCGTACCGGTAGGCATTAGAAGGCGCGATCATCCCCCTACTCGGATTGATGACCGGAACATGCTGGGCCGGAATCAATGCTGGTAATCCAATGAAAGCCAGAACTGTAATGAGCCGCATAAATGCCCCCTCAATTCGCTCCTGAACAGAGCTTACAACTCCTTACAGACGTAGCGCAAATGGTTTTCGTATACGCAGGACCCCTAAAGGCAGCATAGAATAGAGCATGCGGCCTGAAGTCCGGCACAGCGTCTGCGCGCTCGATTGCCCCGACACGTGCGGACTACTGATCAACGTTGAAAACGGCATCGGCTCCAAACTCCGGGGCGACCCGGCCCACCCCATTACCCGAGGCTTTCTGTGCGGCAAAGTTGCGCGGTATCTCGATCGCGAGTATTCACCACATCGCTTGATGTACCCACTTCGACGAATCGGGGCAAAAGGCGCAGGCAAATTCGAGCGAATCCCCTGGGCTGAAGCGATCGATATCGTCTTGTCCCGTCTGAAAGCGACGGCGGACGAATGGGGCAGCGAATCTGTCCTGCCGTATAGTTACGCCGGCACGATGGGCATCCTTAACGGGTCCGGCATGGACCGCCGCTTCTTTCACCGGCTTGGAGCTTCACGCCTCGATCGCACCATCTGCTCCGCAGCGGGCGGGGCCGGCATACGGGAAAGCGTCGGCGCCCGGTATGGGATGGAGCCGGAGCAGTTTCAGCATTCGAAACTGATCATTGCATGGGGGGCGAACATCCTCGGGACGAATGTCCACCTTTGGCCCTTCATCGTTGGGCGCGACGAAACGGAGCCAAATTCTACGTCATCGATCCCGTCGTAAACCGGACCGGAAAGCTGGCGGACAAAGTATTCCCAATTCACCCCGGCAGCGATCTCGCGCTCGCCTTGGGCTTGATGCATGTACTGATCCGGGATGGTCTCTGCGATCGCGAGTTCGTCGAACAGTCTACAATCGGGTTCGATTCGCTCAGGACGGGTGCAATCCTACACTCCGGAACGTGTGGCAGGGTTAACAGGCATACCGGCCGAAGACATCATCTCTCTTGCACGCGAGTACGCGACTGTCCGTCCTGCCGGCATCCGACTGAACTACGGCGTTCAGCGCAGCGAGCGCGGCGGATCGGCCGTCCAGGCGATAGCGATGCTTCCGGTACTCACCGGCGGATACCGGGAAGTTGGGGCGGCCTCCAACTTTCCACCTCCGAGGCATACCATTTCGACCGGCAGGCTTTGGAGCGGCCTGATCTGCAGCGCAAGGCCTACCCGATGCTCAACATGTCCCGGTTGGACATGGCTCTGAACGACGTCGACGACCCACCCGTAAAAGCGCTGGTAGTTTACAATTCGAATCCTGCGGCGATTGCGCCGAATCAGCGGCAGGTCCTCAAAGGTCTGGGGCGCGAAGATCTGTTCACCGTCGTTCTGGAGCAATTTCAAACGGATACAGCGGATTACGCTGACATCGTGCTGCCCGTAACAACGTTCCTGGAGCACACCGACCTCTACCTCGCGTACGGCCACTATTATCTCCAGATGGCACGGCCAGCTCTGCCGGCGCCTGGCGAAACGAAGCCAAACGTGGAAATCTTTCGGCTCCTCGCCAAGGCGACGGGATTCCCGGACCCATGCTTCAATGACTCCGAAGACGATATGATCCGGCAGGCGCTCGGTTCCGGGCACCCGTTCCTGAAAGGGATCACCCTGGAGAGATTGGATGCAGAACACTTCGTCCGATTGAATATACCGGAGCCGTTTGTGCCGTTCGCCGAAGGCACGTTCGGGACGCCGTCGGCAGGGTGAACCTCGGGGCATCGAACCTGGACTATTCTCCACCGATCGAGTCCCGGTTCGGAGAACGAGATCTCATTCGTAAGTACCCATTGGAGTTCATCTCGGCGAAGAACGACAACAGCATGAACTCGACATTCGGAATCCGTCCCGACGTAGACGCCCAGACCGCAGTTGCTTATCTCCATACGGCCGATGCGACAACAAGGGAGATCCGGACCGGGGACCGGGTCCGCCTGTTCAATGACCGAGGCAGCTATTTCGCCATCGCAAACGTCGATGGAGCTGTGCGGCCGGGCGTAGTGCGCGTCCCGTCGGTCCGCTGGAACAAACGGGCGCCAGGCGGATTCGGTATCAATTGCCTGACGTCGTCCCGTATCACAGATATGGGGAACGGGCCAACCTTCTACTCCTGTCTGGTACAAGTAGAAAGGTGCGGAGATTGAGACAGCAGGTTTGGGCCGTAGCCCTCGCTACGGCAATGTGTGCGTCCGTTGGGTGCAGGCGCGAGGAGAAGATTCAACTCGAGCCGACCGAGGAAGCCCCGGCAAGCCTCTTGTCTATCGTCCACGCCTCCGACCCGAAGAGTTCGATTCAGCTCATCAAAGGCTTCCACGGCATCGAGCAAAACTCGTGGCGTTGGACCATGGGCCGTTTCGCCGTCACGCTGAAGCCTCCGATCGGGGCAGCCGAGCAGGGCGCAGCCGTGGTGCTGAAATTCTCAATCCCGGACGCGGTTTTGCAGAAGACCAAAACAATGACGCTGACAGCGTCTGTCCAAAATACGACACTTGGTAAGCAAACCTACACGTCCGCCGGCGAATACACCTTCACCGCAGATGTTCCGGCGAATTTACTAAAGGGCGACGCCACAACTGTCGACTTCTCCCTTGATCAATTCCTTCCGGCAGGAGCTGTCGATTCCCGGGAACTCGGAATTGTGTTCGTTTCGGCGGGTTTGGAACCTAAGTAGGATCGGTAATCTCGACACGGCCTAGGCTTTACTACCACCCTCCGTTGCAAATTTTGCGGGCTGAGCTTTCCGGGATCCGGCCTGCGCGTTACCTGATACACGCATTCGGCAACCTTTCAGCGGCCAAATGCGTCTCAACCGAAAGTTCCCGGGTTCCAGAGGCGCTTTTGAGGCGTTTTGGGACCGGGTAGAGGATGCGCCAGAGCGAGCATGACATGGGTAGCAATAAAGAATAGACGTTGGTCTTGAAATTGCTCGCCGGTGTGCTATGATTCGGGGAGCCCAAATCAAGGGTGGTTCGCGCAAGAAACATTTTTTGCGACAACCGCATCCTCAAGGTTCACATTCGCATCAGATTCACTCTGTAACTTTGGCGAAATTGTGACGTCTAAACCCACTTGGTAAGAGAAGGGTTGAAGATAACAAAACAAGAAGAGCAGTAGAAGAAGGAGAACAGCCATGACGAAGACCGACATCAACAAGTACAAAGAGATCCTGGAAACAAGACAGGCCGAACTCGCAGAAGTGTTGCGCAACCGCGAGGCAATCACTATCGAGAAAAGCCCTGACGCACTAGACGAGGTACAAAACGCGGCCGAGCGTGAACTCGCGATTCGCAACCTCGACCGAGAGTCGAACCTGCTCCGCAATGTGAGAGCGGCTTTACGACGGATCGAGGACGGAACGTTCGGCACCTGCGTGCACTGCGAAGAGGAGATCAGCATCAAGCGGGTCAACGCGGTGCCGTGGACGCCTTACTGCATTGCTTGCCAGGAGCAAGCAGACCGCGCTCAGGAAGAGGGAAGCGAATCCCTTGAAGAGTTGCTTGTCAGCGCCGCTTAATTGCACACGACAATAGCGTCGCTTACACGTTAGCGCGAATCCCACTCGGGATTCGCGCTTTCGTTTGTTAGCTAACCGATCGTGGCTACGCCGAATAGATTAGCTCTGGATACCGATAGCGGAGATCATCCTGCCGGCCATCTGCTTATCGCGCCGGAAGGAATGGAAGCGCTCAGTTTCGCACATGGTGCATAGACGCGAGACATCGATGTGGGCGGGATTCAGCCCCACCTCTAGCAACTGCCGCACGTTGGTCTCTTTGAGATCGACGTGAGTTGCTCTTCCGGCATCGGGGAAATACGCGACAAACTGCCGGGCAACTTCGGAGCCGACCTCAAAACAACACGGGCCGATCGAAGGCCCGATGGCTGCGTAGATACTCCGCGGGTCGGATCCGAACTCCTGGCGCATCCGCTCCACGGTACGACGAGCTATCTCCGCTACAGTTCCACGCCAACCTGCGTGAGCAGCCGCGACCGCTCGCCTCTCCGCGTCGGCGAAAAGTATGGGCACGCAGTCAGCCGTACGGATACCGATGATCTGTCCCTCCCTCGCCGTTACTAACGCATCCCCTTCACCGAGACAACCGCTGCCTCGATCGACAAGAAACACAATGTCGGAATGAATCTGCTTAAGTTGCGTGTATTCACCCGGCCAGTGCGCCGAAAGACTCGTACCGAAGCCGTGACGGAGCCAGGGCAAGCCCTTCAGCAGATCGGATTCAAGCACACCTTCGGCGTTCGTGCTCCACATCTGTCTGTTTAGATGAAGGTCATCGGGAAGAGGCGCCCAAGGTTGCGCCCTCATTCGCGTCCTTGCTGTACCACTCGAAGGTTCGACGAAGGCCTTGTTCAAGTGTGAACTTCGGAGCATGTCCCAACAATTGAACGGCCGCTCGGGTGTCGGCCTGCGAGTGGCGAACATCACCAGCGCGCCCGGGACCATACTTCGGATCCAGAGTAGAACCGCTAATGCGCTGCAGTGTGGCCCAAACCTCGTTTAGCGTATATCGGTTGCCGTTCCCGGCGTTGAACACCATGCCGGACACACCAGGAGCATACAGCGCCTTCACAACCAGGTCTGCTACATCCTCAACATAAGTGAAGTCGCGAGACTGTTCGCCATCGCCATGTATGATGGGAGCGGTCTGCTCCAGGAGGCACCGCATGAAGATCGATAGCACGCCCGAATACGCACTGGACGGGTCCTGCCGCGGACCGAAGACGTTAAAAAATCGCAAGGCGACAGTTTCCAGCCCGTAGCAATCGCTGAAAACGCTGGCATACAATTCGCCAAGAACCTTCTGGGCGGCGTAAGGTGACTTAGGACGCGGAGTCATTGTCTCCACCTTCGGCAACACCTCAGTGTCACCGTAGGCAGACGAGGAACCGGCGAAGACGAGGCGTTTCACACGAGCCGTCGCCGCAGCCCGAAAAACATTGAACGTACCGTTCACGTTCACATCGTGACTTGGCAGAGGATCATCAATCGACCGGGGCACCGAGGGAATCGCGGCAAGATGCGCCGCATAATCGCACCCGCTCATTGCGCTCAGTACACCGTCATAGTCGCGGATATCGAGCTTGTGGAAATCTATGTCTCCTCGGACGTCATCGAGATTTTGAGCCCTGCCGGTCAAAAGATTGTCGATCACCACAACACGCCTTGCTCCGCGGGCAAGCAGCGTACGGACCACTTGAGAGCCGATAAAGCCGGCGCCTCCGGTTACCGCAAAAGAGTCACTCATTCAGGAAGCCTTTCAATCACCGATTCGAGGTAGCGCAGGGATTCACGAGCGAGGGTCTCGGCGCCCATCGAAAAGTCGAACGCTTCGAGCGAAATCCAGCCCGTGTATCCTTTGCGGCGTAACACGTCAAATATCGGCAGAAAGTCGTAATCTCCGGAGCCACAATGCCGACCATCCATTTCGTTGACGTGGACGTGCCGGATCCAGTCGAAATAGCGTTCCACCAACGTCGCGTGGTTCTCTGTCTCATCCTCGGCGTTGTGGGAGTCGAACATGGTCTGAATCGCCGGACTGCCGATTTGCCGTACGAGCGAGACGGCTTCGGCGAGCGTCGTCACGACATCGCATTGACTCGACGGGAGCGCCTCGGCCAGGATCGTAACACCGCGCTCTTCAGCATGCGGCGCCACGGCGGCCAATCCCGCGATCCAGCGCTTCGTTGCCTCTTCGCGGCTGACTCCGGGAGTGGTGGCGCGCTGCTTCGGAGATCCGAAAACCATTACGCCTCCGGGTCCGAGATCGGCACACAAGTCAACAAGATTCGACAGGTACTCCCAGCTCTTCTTTCTCAGCGCCTCGTCCGATGTAGTCACATGCAGAGGCTTCGGTGAAACCATCAGCCAATGTAAGCCCACGAAAGTAAGGCCTTCGCCAGTGATTATCCTTCGATACTCGGCGCGCCGGCCGGCAGAAATATCTAACGGATCGTCAGCAAGCGTAAATGGCGCGATTTCAATGCCGGTGTAGCCGATAGAGCGAATAATCCGGCAAGCTTCGCGAAAATCGTACTCTTTAAATGCCTCGTTACAGATCGCGTGACGAAAATCGGCCATCAACCCGTAATGGTAACTCATGGCCGATGTTCGTTCGTGTCGTAGTTGCTCACAGTCCCCCTTGTCCTACAATCAGTTGATCGAGTCATGAGAATCGACGCGCACCAACACTTCTGGGATCTCGACCGTTTTCCCTACCCATGGATGCCATCGGCGCCTTCTCCATTACGCCGAAAATTTCTTCCCGATGATCTGCAGCCGATCCTGGAACGGAACAGGTTCGATGGCTCAATCGTTGTGCAGGCGACTACAGTTCCCGAAGAAGGACCGTGGCTGCTCGAACTCGCGTCGACGCATCCCATGGTTCTTGGGGTTGTAGCGTGGGTCGACCTGACAGATCCGGCGCTTGGCAAGACGCTGGACCAGTTGCAGGCGAATCGAAAATTCAGCGGCATCCGACATCCCGTTCACGATGAAGCGGACAATCGGTGGCTGCTTCGCACGGATGTGCTGAGAGGTTTGAAAGAACTGGAGCGGCGCACGATTCCGTACGATCTGCTACTGCGACCGCAACATCTGCCTGCGGCCATCGAACTTGTAGGGCGATTGCCTGACCTGAAGATGGTTATCGACCATATCGCAAAGCCGCTCATTGCGAAACAGGAAATGGCAGGATGGGCGGAAGACATGGAGAAGATGTCCAAGTCTCGGAACATCTACGTCAAGATGTCCGGCATGATTACCGAAGCCGAATCGAAGACATGGACGTCACACCACTTGAAGCCCTATGTGCACCATGTGTGGAAGCTCTTTGGCTCCGATCGATGCATGTTCGGCAGTGATTGGCCGGTGTGTTTACTCGCCGGCGTGTGGAAAGAGGCGCTTGCGGCTTTTACACAGGCGCTCGGTCCGACTCCGCAAGCCGAGCGAAACAAGGTGATGGGTGAAACAGCCGCTCGCTTCTATAGAATCCAGCAGGCATAAAAGTCAAGCACTCAATCTTACCGAAATATGAACTCGATACAAAGTCGTTGACACGATCGTTACCGACCTGTTACCTTCGCTTCGTTCATGAAGCCATCGAAAACCGAAGCGCAGGCACGAGTGTTCCGTATTTTATTGATCGACGACAATCGCAACGGTCTGCTTTGTCGAAAGAGCGTACTGGCTGAACATGGTTATGATGTCGAGGCGTACTCATCGCCGGTCGAAGCGTTGAGAAGGTTTCAGGAACAGTCTTACGATCTTGTCATCACCGATTATCGAATGCCGAAGATCAACGGCACTGAGCTCATCGCTGAGATGCGTTCGATTCGTCCGGCGATTCCCGTAATACTTATTTCCGGCGTTGTCGACGTACTCGGACTCGACGAGAAGACAACGGGCGCGAATACAGTCATCCCGAAGAGTTCCACAGAAGTCACTCATCTGATTCGCGCTGCGAAACGCCTGCTCGAAACGCCGGCTCCGAAGAAGCCAGTGCGATCTGCAACAACAAAGAAAGCTGGAAAGCAATCCAGTTCGCAAGGGACCTGAGCACTTACGCGTTAAACTGGGGACAACATGGCTCGCCGGCGAGCGTTTGCGATTCTCTTCCTCACTTTGATCGCTGCTTATCCGGCGCTGATGCGTACGTCGAAGCAGGTACAGCGTACGCGCAAGTCAGAGCCTGGGGTTGCACTCGAAGCCTGCGACCGCCGCTAACACGGAGCGAGCAGTCGCGCAACGCTGGCTTAAGAACATGACGCTGCGTGACAGGATTGCGCAGCTCGTAATCATTACTTCTTACGGTGAGGCGCCGTCGTCGCGCTCACAAGCCTACCGAGATTACGTACGAGCCGTTCGCGACTTGAAAGTCGGCGGCATGATCGTAGTGAATCGTGTCGTGGGCGGAAGCGTCCGCAGCGCCGAGCCTTATGCGATGGCTTCCTTTCTCAACCGAATGCAGAGACTGGCGAAGGTACCGCTGTTAGTGGGCGCCGACTTTGAACGCGGGGCATCGATGCGGGTTTCAGGAACCCCAAAGTACCCTCATTTGATGGCATATGGCGCAACGAGAGAC
This sequence comes from Bryobacteraceae bacterium, assembly GCA_963825845.1. Lineage (GTDB taxonomy): Bacteria > Acidobacteriota > Terriglobia > Bryobacterales > Bryobacteraceae > DASQDN01. Next base: position 139,320 of record CAWGVL010000059.1, read on the forward strand.
TTAAACCTCACACGCGAACTTGGGCGTGCGACTGCAAGGGAAGCTCGTGCGCTTGGGGTCCAGTGGGTCTTCGCGCCCGATGCAGACGTCAACAACAATCCCGATAACCCTATCATCAACATCCGATCATTCGGCGAGAATCCCGCCGATGTGGCCGCGAACGTACGAGCCTTTATCGAGGGCGCGCATTCCGATCAGCGAATCGTGTGTTGGTAACGGCGAAACATTTCCCGGGTCACGGCGATACCGATGTTGACACACACATGGGGCTCGCAAAGATCGAGGCTGACCGTGAGCGGCTTCAGTCGATGGAGCTTGTCCCCTTTCGAGAAGCGGCTCGCGCAGGTGTAGATGCAATCATGACGGCCCATGTGGCTGTTCCCGCTATGAGACCTGAAGAGATTCCGGCGACGGTCTCGGAAAGGTGCTTACGGGATTGCTGCGCGATGAACTCGCATTCCCTGGACTGATTGTCACCGACGCGATGGATATGCAAGGCCTCACAAAGCAGTTTCCGCCGGCTGAAGCTTCTGTCCGCGCTCTTCAAGCCGGCGCTGACGTACTCTTGATGCCCGCAACCCTGAAGAGGCGATCAAAGCTGTCGCTGCTGCTGTACGTGAAGGAAAGATAAGCGAGAAGCGCATCAACGAAAGCGCGTTGCGTGTACTCGCGGCGAAGGCGCGCGTAGGACTACAGAAGAAGAAGCTCGTCGACGTTGAAGATATCAGCGACGTTATCGGCTCATCGGAATCTGAAGCACATGCTCAGTTGGCGGCTGACCGCGCCGTAACTCTGGTAAAGAATGACGGCAGGCTTCTTCCTATTACAAATCCAGGCGGGAGCGTGCTTCTGGGTACTCAGCGAAAGCCGTTACGGCACGCAGGGTCGCCGATTCGCCGAGGAGATCGGAGTCGTGCACAAGGTGTACGTTGCAACTCTTCGACCCGCTGGTTTCGATCGAGGAGATGGATCAGGCTTTGCAGAAGGCCGGTGAATGCGACACGCATGTTGTCGCTGCGTTCGTCAGTGTCGCCGCGTACCGCGGGAACGTCGCTCTGGGAGGTAACTACCCTGCATTTCTTCCAAGTTAAAGGCAAGCGCGGAAAACCAATCGCGTTAATCTCGTTAGGGAACCCGTATCTGCTGCGATATTTCCCGAACGTCAGCGCTATCTGGCTACATTCAGCCCCGTGATCCCATCGGAAACAGCCGCTGCAAAAGCGATTCTCGGCGCCATTCGCCCATCCGGCCGGCTGCCCGTGACAATCCCGGGTATTGCAAAGTACGGTGATTCGATTTTACTCTCAAATAAGTAGGGAATCATGGTAGAGATCACTTGGTTGGGTCACGGTACGTTCCAGTTGAAGCTTGAATCAGGCGAAGTCCTCGTCCTGGATCCCTGGACTGATGGCAATCCCAAGTACCCGCCAGACCACAAGTTCGACCGGATCGATACGATCCTGATCTCACACGGCCATTTCGATCACATTCATGATGCCGTTCCGCTGGCGAAACGTTCAAGCCGCAAGGTCGTTTGTATCTTCGAAACAGGCCACTGGCTGGAGAGCAAAGGTGTTGAGAATGTCTCGGCCATGAATAAAGGGGGATCTCAAAAGGCCGGCCCAGTGAATGTCACGATGACGCACGCCGTGCATAGTTGCGGAATTCTCGATGAGGGCGAGATTATTTACGGAGGCGAGGCGGCGGGATACGTATTGGCCATGCCCGATGGACGGCGCATTTACTTCGCCGGCGACACGAATGTTTTTTCCGATATGGCGCTGATTCGAGAGTTATACCAGCCGCGACTTGCCATGTTACCGATCGGCGATCTCTTTACCATGAGTCCGCGCGAGGCTGCCGCGGCCTGCAAGCTTCTGCGGCCGGAAAGGTGATCCCCATGCACTTCGGCACATTCCCGCCCCTAACCGGCCGTCCTGATGAGTTGAGCACGTTGATCAGCGACCTGCCGGGCACGAGTATCTGGGCGCTCGAACCCGGCAAGCCTGTCCAGTGGTAACGGAGTTCGGTTACCCGAGCAGACGCTGAGTACGCAATGCTTCCTCTAGTTGCTGGTTGCTTGGGGAGGTCAGAATACGGCCACAGATATCAATCGTCGGCTTTCGTTCTTTTCCATCGTTCTGCCGTTTGACCCACTCCGAGGCATCACCGTCACGATCGACATTGATCGTAGTCGTATTTGACGCCTGAGCTGGTCGAGGTGAGAAAGTGTTCGGCGTGTGGATCCACACCAATCCGCTCCGTATACCTTTATTGGTTCCATAAAGCATGTGGGACGCGATTATTGTCGATTGCTGCCCTCTTGCTGCTCCTTCTGCTCTTTCTGCTTCAGTGACTTGTCCACGGTCTCCTCTTCGCCCTCCGCTTGTGAGGGTACGGGGCGGGTTTCGGCAGCTTCATCTTTGGCCTTGTTTTCAGTCATCGTGGTCTCCTCGAAGATTGGACGCCTTCTGACATAGGCAGTTACGAAGTAACGGGCGGGTGAAGCCTTGTATGCGGGGACGCTAGCCGTGTACTCGGAAGCGAACGACATGGGTGCGATATCTGCACGAGCAGTGCTGCTTGTGCTGGTTTCGACCAGTTTCGCGGCCTGTCAGGTTAATGATTGCCCTGGGTACCGCGCTGAATAGAGCAGTCTGCATTCCTTCAGGAAGTTCGTGAAATCGGCCGTTTATGCCGGACGTGTCGTGATCGACTTGACCGTTACAGAAACCGGAGAGATAGAATATTTCGAAGTTCGCGAGCCCAACCCGCCTGGATTTCTCACAGAGCATAACCGATCAGATCCATACCTACGGACAGCGTGTTTTCTATCCAGGTTACGGCTGACGAATCGATGTCCCGCACATCTCCCCTTATGGCAACGCAGGACGCGTAGAATAAAAGCATGCGGGTAATTGCGAGAATAGTGAGCGCGACAGTCTTGGCCGCTTCGATGGCATCGGCGGCCTCAATGGTAGGTTGGATCAGCGACGCATCCTGCGGAGCCTCGAATGGCAGCGGCAGCGCCGGAGGCGCGCGAGTGCGCAAAGCGCTGCATCAAGGATGGGGCTTCCCCGGTGTTCGTAAGCGAAGCTGATAAAAAGGTTTACAAGCTGGCCGGCAAGGCGAATGCGAAGGACCATCTGGACCACAAAGTTCAGATTAGCGGGGATGTCAAAGGGGATACGATAACGGTCACGGAGATAAAGAAAGCCTCGTAACCTGAAATCCGGTTGAGGAGGCTGCTGGATTGCAGTCTCCTCAACGAAAGACGGCTTCTAGCCTGAATTAGCGCGATTGTGACTTCTTCCGCCTGCAAACCCTTGGGTCCCTTCTTAACCACGAATTGCACCTGAGCGCCTTCGTCGAGGGTACGGTAGCCCGTCGACTGAATCGCGGAGAAATGAACGAAGACGTCCTCTCCCGTCTCTCGTTGGATGAAGCCAAATCCCTTGGCCGCATTAAACCACTTCACAACACCTTTTTCTTTCATCGTAACTTCCTTGTTAAGCTATTCGCACTCCTATGGAATCCACCGTCAGACCGAGCGCAGGGAGGGCGCATCAGCCACGGAAGTCTGGCCAACGGTTCGAATGACGAACTGCAATGGCGGGATGTACAAACGCACTTTGACTATAACACGTGCGATTCCGCGGAAGCTACTGAGAACATACTCTTTGGACGCCGGTTGAAACAAAAGGCTCAGCCTTTGCTTCGCTCCAGCGAGAAGCGCGCGGGCGTGATGTTGAAGTATTCGACAAAGCGCCTCCGCGACGCCTCGGGCGCGGTGAGCTTTTTCTGTAGCATGTACGCGCCGAGCTCGGCGTAGCACTTCCCTAACTCGGAGGCAGGATCCACACCCGCTACCTTCCTGGATTGCGCGGTCTTACCCGCGTGTAATCGTTCGGGAACGCAATCTCAACGGCGCCCCAACAATCTGCTCCACTTCGGCAGGAGTAACGGACGATTTTTTCACGTAGCGGTTGAGAAGGACACATGCGCGATCACCCAAATCCATACGCTGGAGGTACTGTAATTTCTCGCGAGCCAGGTGGAGCGAAGCGATCTCCGGTGTACAAACCACGAAGATCTTCCGCGGACTCATGCATGATCTCCATTGAGTATTTCTCGAGATTGCCCGAAAGATCCGCACAAACGACTCTGTAGTTCCTTCGCGCGTAATCGAGAAGATGCTGAATCTGGATGTTTTCGATGCGAATCTCCGGGTTCAGACACGCCCGCATGTACGACATCGAGTCGTCCGCATTTCGTCACAATTTGGGGCCAGAGATTCTCGTCCATCTTCTGTGCATGCTCGGCAGCGTCGAGTATCGAGTAAGTGCTCTCGAGTTTCAGCATGAAACGGATCATGCCGCAGTTCAAGTCGAAGTCCATCAGTAACGCGCTTGCGTCCGGGTTCTGCGAAGCCGCGATGCAGGAGTTGATTGCGAGTGTCGTCGCTCCGACTCCGGGCTTCGCGGGCAGGAACGAGTACAACAACTCGGAGGCTTGCACCGCTACGGGTCGCCGGGAAAGGTTTTCATTGACTCTCTTCAGGCATTCGGTGACACATCGCCGTTCAAAAGGCGCGGCGAGATACTCGCGAATGCCGCGCGCGCATGATCTCCATTAGCGTAGCCGGCTCGCAAGAACGTCCGACCGCGATCACCTGGATTCCAGGCATCACCTTTTCGACATGCGACGCGACGGTGGTGGCATCATCAGGAGATTCGGCGCATACAAACAGGGCTTGCGGCGCAAGTGAGCGCAGCATGCGTGTAAGGTCAATTTGGGTCGGATAGCGGTCAACAATTCTGACAACCGAAACGTCGTCAATGTCGCCGAGGAACTCGATGAAGATACGCCGCCAACTCGGTATCCGGGGAAATGATCGCTGTTCGTAGCATGTATTACCTCTTCCTTATGCCTCATTGCACTCTTCGGCCAGGCTGCGTGCGGCTTTAGGAAAAACTTGAACACCGGATCCCGAATCGGCTTAATCAAAAGAAATTGAGGGTGTAGGTAAACCGAACTCCTCGCCCGATCTCGGGCGCGATCGACTTTATGAACGATAAGTGATTGAAATAAAGGCGGTCACCCGCGTTGAAGAGATTGACTCCGAAAAGGTGAGCGACGTGCTGCGTGGCAATCGTGTAGTTCGCCATGAGATTCATCACTGCATAACCCGCCGTCGGAGTCTCCGTGGGGAAAATCTGCCATTGCCGGTTGGCGAGCAGCAGTTCAGGGCGAACGTTGAACGCGCCGTGATTCCAGTCGAGACCGATGCGACCTCTGACCGGAGGGATGCGAGGCAGCGGAATGCGGGTCTGCGTCAACTGGGCATCTACGGCGTCGAATCCCAGGTTCAGCCAAAGATCGCGATGCAGCGCGACATCCACGCGGGCCTCGGCGCCCATGAAGCGTGCGTTTGCCTGCGCATAGTCGGCCTCCAACAAACCGTTCTCGATAGCGCCGGTCGGAGCGAGATATACGAAATCATGCATCTGATTGCGGAATACGGTGAGTTCCAGACGGGTCCGGGCCGCCGATTGACGAAACGATAACTCTACGCCCTCGCCGCGTTCGCGATTCAAGTTCGGATTCCCGATCTCGAAGGCGAGATTCCCGAGATGAGGGCCGTTGTTGTACAGCTCCTCGAGAGCCGGAGCTCGGTATGAGCTGGTGTAGTTGAAGACGACCGCTGCACTTTTCCACAGCGGCACATTAATGCCGGCGGCGCCTGAAAACCCAGTGAAACTTCGGCTCCGCGCGCCCTGCGCAGTGTACGCGTTACGCTCCACGCGGCCGCCAAACTGCAGGCGGAAGCGATCGAAATTCAGTTCCTGAACGCTAAACACCGCCGCAGCACTTCTGATCGACGGGCGGAGCGAGCGCCTCTGCGCCGACACTTTTGAAATCGCGGAGCATGCCCCAAGCTCCGAAGCTGCCGGAAAGATGCCTCGCTTCTGCTGCTGGGCAACTCCGTTGAACGTGTATTGCCGGTTGTAGAATCGGGTACCAATCTCGCCGCTTTCGATCTCCGCGTGTTTCCAGTCGGAAAAATTGACGGTCCCGCGGAAACTCTCAACCCATCCGCTCATGTTGCGCAACCCGCCGTGGAGGCGGGCATTGTGCCGCCGCCAATCAATCTTAACGTTGCCGAATTCAAGTCCGGGAAGGCTGTTGTCTTCCTCATCGCTGTGTAAGTGTGCCGGAACGCCGTACTTGCCGTCTTGCAGATCGTAGCTCGCTCCCCAGAACCTATGTTCGCCGTAACGAGCAACGCCGACCGACGTTTGTGTCATTCTGGTACCCGAATTGAGAATCTTGCCGATCGGAGTGTTGTATTCGCCGGTTCGCTGGCTGCCGCCGCTGCCCCACAGCAAATACGATCCCATCCCGTACTCAAATCCGGCATTCCCACCCGCCATTCCGTTTGCTGTGCCGCCGAGAGCGGTGATATGACCTCGCAAGCCGTCGTGCGGGTGCTCATCCAATTCGTGATTGCGAGAGATAACGTTCACGACGCCGCCGATCGCGCTGCTGCCATACAGGAGCGTCGCAGGACCGCGCACAACTTCGACCCTTTCAAGCGACGCCGCTTCCACGGGTTCCCCGTGATCACCTGACTGGGATGACAACGTTCCCGTCCGCGCTCCATCGGCCAGTACGAGCACACGATCACCGTCGAACCCACGGATAACAGGTCGCGAGGTGCCCGGTCCGAAGCTGCGCTTGGCGATACCCGTTTCGTGGTCCAACAACTCGCCGAGCGAACTTGCATTCGACCGAGTGGTGAGTTGCTGACCGCTGAGAGATGTGACGGTCGCGAATGTATCGAGGACATTCTCTTCCCTTCCCGATGCGGTGACGGTCACCTCCTGACGCACGGTTGCGAGCTTCAGGTGGAAATCAGCTTGAACAGTGGAACCCGCCGTGACTTGCACCGGCTTCTTCTCATCGTTGAAGAAGTGTACGTGTGCCACGAGCACATATTGCCCCGACGGCACGTTATCGAATCGGTAAACGCCATCATCGCCGGTTCGGACCGTTCGACCGAGCGGCTCGAGATGAACCGTCGCGTCGTGGGCGCGTTACACTGCCGGCCTCGAAAGTTACGGTCCCGGTTATCGACCCGGCCGATTGCGCGTGTGCGTAGCACGGCGATAGCAGAATCGCCGCGATCAGATACGTTCGCATAGAAGTCTCCCAGAAATTAGTTACTTTTGAGCTACTACAGCTGATTACTTGGAGAGAACTATGCTTGCGGAGGAGCGCGCGAGGAATCAAACGTGACCTGCCGGCCAGCGTACACCGATGACGCTTCTGTGGCGTGGTTCTGACCGGATATTACCGGCGGCCAGATTGCGGGAACTGAAGGAGCGGTCGTGAACGGCGTGAAGCTGACCTGGCATAGAGCGCAGGAATCGGGCTTCTGCGCACTGTGAAGATGGCCGGGCGACACCGCCGCCATCGTTACGGACAAAAAGCCGAAGAGGACGAGCAGTGCGAAAATGGCACGCAAGGATTGAGATCGCATGCGAGTGACCGTCAGCAACAACTCGATTATAGCCAAATGTTCGAACTAGGCAGGAATAGCTTCAAACGCGAGCTTGAGATACGACCGCGCCTGGAATTCGATCTTCTGGGGAAGAGTATTGCCAGGCTCGAACCAGACAGTGAAGCTGGTTTTCTTGCCGGTACCCTGATTGAGAATCTCGCCTTTCAGCCTGGTGAGACCATTCGAGTCCCGCGATTTCTCTGTCGTCAGCTTGCAGCGCTTTTCACCGAAGATATAGTATGCCTCCGAGCGTGCCTGGGAGGATCGCGCGGCCTCCAGAACCGCATTCAGGAAAGTCCCGGCGTGCGCCGGCTGTCCAGTTCTGCTGCTTCCATTGGTGGTCGGCAGACGATGTCTTCTGCCGCGCTGTCTCAATCAACGAGTCGTTTCTGGACCAGTCGTATTCGGAAGGGAAAATCCAATGATGGGACGCGCTGCGGGCGCCGCCTACGATGTTTACACCATTGATCGCGGTGTACTTCAGGCCTTCGCCACTTTGCTTTTCGAGGGCGTTCTTCGCATCGGCAAAGCTTTCTTCCGGAGACGATGTCATGAATCCGAAGTAAGCGGCCTCGCGAAGCAGAGCATTCTCCTCGATGCAAACTTCCTGGATATAGCCTAGGCGGTTCAGACCCCGAGCCCGTTCCGGTAAGGAGCCGGCCCTGAAAATGATGCCTTTCCGCCGCGAATTCTCCGAGTTTGCTTCCTCCAGCTGAATCGATCCTCCACCGACATTCTCGCGGCGGAGGATCGTCATTCCGAGAAACATGACCGCTGCATCGGCGCGATAATGCCGCGTCTGCATCGCGGTGACCGCTTGGGGATGGTCCTTCAGCAACCGCTCGACCTCGAGGGAACCGAAAGCGCTTCGACCCAGGAAAGCGCCGGACATCAGACCGAGGAATCCTCGTCGGAGCATCAGTTCAGCTTACCGTACGGCGATGGTAACCCCTTCGCGGCTGTTCAGCCCACCGACATTGATTACAACAGGGACCGACGAGCCTGGTGTGACGCCAGAAGGAATGCGAACGTTCAGTTGCAGGAGTCCCGCAACAGCACCGGCGCTGCCACCTGCGTACTCAACCGTCGCCGGTACTCCACCGATGAGAGCGGTCACTGTTTGTATCGGACGCGGCGGAGTACCAACGATTTGCCGGCCATCTGGTCCGGCCGGCACCACCAAACCTTCGCCCGTTCCGAATAGGACGATCACCGATGCTGCCGCCGCCGGATTGTCAACTGAGTTCAACGAGCCGTCCTGGTTCAATGCCGACGCTGCGCCGAGGCCGGTCGAGTTTTGCGTGAATAGAGCCGGTGAGGCGGCGACAACAGAAACCTGCGCCGCCGGAGCCGAACGCTGCCCGCGATACTCGACTTCGAACGTGACCGAAGGACGGCCGTTGACCGAATAGGGCACGATCGCGCCAAGTTGATTCGCGCCGACGTAAAGCAGCGGCGCTGCAACGCCGTCGACGAGCAACCTCGTCTCAGCGAGTTGTGTCGGAAGCTGTCCATCGGTGAATGCTCCGGATACCATCTGCGGCGTACCGAATCCCGTGCCGGTGACCGAGATGATCTCGCCAGGCGCGACTGCTCCGGGCAGCCCGCTGGCCGCATTCACTATGCCCGTCGCGGCAACCGCCGGACCGGCAGCCGCGAAGGGTAGTGCGAACGCGGCCGATTGTGATCCATCGGCATTGAACAACACGAGTTGCAAGGATTGCGCCACCGACAGAAGCGCACCCGGTATCGTTGCCTGAAGGGCAGTTGCGTTGACGAATTGCGTGGGTACGGCCGTGTTGTTGACCCGGAGGGATATGCCGTTCTGGTAACCAGAGCCCGTCAGGGTTATGGCCGTATCTTGTGAGACTTTCGGAATCGGATTTGGCGATACGGAAGTGATCACCGGAACGGCGGCAATGTTCACGACGACCGGAATGGTCAGAGGGCTATTCGCAGCCGAAGGCGCGTTCACCGTGATCGATGCAGTTGCGGTGGTCGATGTGACGGGTAGGGTAGCCGGATCGAGAGAAATCGTCAATGTTCCAGGAGTCGTGGTTGCACTCGACGCTACTTTCAACCACGGCTGACTGGACGCGACTGTGAACGTGACTGGAGCGCCGGCCGAAGCGATGGTGATGGTCTTCGGAGCCGTCGGCGTGCCTTGATGGTAATCGAAAGTAACGGAGGCGGCGCTCGCCGTAACGAAGTTCACGCTGGTGTCAGCCGAAATTCGAGAGAGGAAAATATCCGTCTCGATCGAACCCGGAGTGAGCGTGTTTCGCGCTTGGGGGAAGTTGGATGAGGTTGTGCCGCCGGCCAGGATTACCTGGCCCTGCCGATCGAGAGCCAACGCGTAGGCTTGGTCGTCACCGCCGCCGCCGATGAGCGTTGAGTACAACAGCGAGTTACCTTGAGGCGCCAGTCGCGTTACAAATGCGTCGTACTTGCCGCCGCCATAAGACATCTGGGTCGGGCTGACAGAAGGAAAGTTCGGTGACGCCGTATAGCCGCTCACGTAAGCTGTGCCGGCGGCATCGACCGCGATGTTGCCGAACGCGAAATCATCCTGACTGCCGCCCAGGTAGGTTGAATACACGAAGGCGTTGCCTTCGGGATTCACCTTCACAACAAAGGCGTCGGTCATCCCGCCGAGTCCACCCTGGAAGGGGCTCTTCACCGGGAAGTCCGGAGATTTCGTGTAGCCGCTGAGGTAGGCCGCGCCTTGGCTATCCACCGCGACGCGGAAGCCGAGATCTTCCTGCGAGCCACCGATGAAAGTCGCGTATTCCAGGCTTCGTCCCGCGCTGTTCAGTTTGTATAAGAAGGCGTCCTGGACACCACGCATCGTGCTCTGAATCGGCTGATAGGTCGGGAAAATGACGGACGTTGTATAACCTGCCACGTACGCATTGCCCTGCGCGTCGATGGCGATACCGTTCGCGTAGTCCTGACCGTTGCCTCCAACGTACGTGGAATAGATCAGGCTCTGCCGCGCGGTCGCGATCTTTGTCACAAATGTGTCTGCGCCGCCGCCCGATGGTCCGGTCTGGAAACCGCCGCGCACGGGGAAATCGAAGGATTCGGTCGCACCCGCTATGTATGCATCGCCTTCCGCGCTGACCGCAACTGCGAATGCATCGTCATAGCCTGTGCCGCCGAGGTACGTGCTGTAGACGAACTGCTGGCCATTGCCGGAGAGCTTCGTGAGGAAGGCATCCGCTCCGCCGCCTTTGTACTCGCCATAGGTCGGATTGCGCATCGGGAAGTTGTCCGAGCTGGTGAAACCCACGACGTATACGTTTCCCGCATCGTCGAGCGCAATGCTACGGCCAACGTCGTTCTCTCTCCCTCCCAGGTAACTGATCCACGTCAGTTCGCCGGAGGAGTTAAATCTCGCAACGAAAGCTTCGAGCCTTCCGCCAGGAACCGGCTGAGCGGTCTGCCCCGTTTGAAAGCGTATAGAGGTCGTTTGGCCCGTCATATAGATGTCGCCATTGCGATCGGTTGCAACGGCGATCGCAACATCACGGCCTTCCTGACCTAGATACGTGGAGTACTGAAGGACGGGGTCGATAACGAGTTCCCGCTTGCGGTCGTAATCGGCGAGGGCGAAATCGACACGGTTGCCAGAATGAATGCGATAGGACGCTGCCACTTCGCGACGCTCGCCGTTCTGAACCTGATAGACCTTGGGTCGAACCTGTCTGAGCGTACGACCGTTTACCTGAAGCAGGAGATCGCCATTCTTCTCGACCTGCATGCGATCCGCTCCGTCATATGCAAGTTCGATGCGGCCCGGATCGGCGCCAGGCGCGAGGACGAAATCATATTCCAGATGGCGGTCCGAGCCGTAGTACACGACATCGATACCTGGGTAAACTTCCTTATACCGGACACGAGCATAGTGCGGCACAGCCGTTTGCCATTCGGCCGGCTTGTCGCCGATGAAATAGTTGCTTGTAATATCGAGCCTGTCGACACCTTCCGTTTCGGGCTGAGCTTTTGCGCCGACGATCTTCATTCGGATCGTGGAAGCGTGGTCGTCCGGACCAAGCATCATCAGGGCTTCGGTGCCTGTTAGCAGGAACGTCCGCCCGGGCGTACGCGAAAGCCAGCGCACGCTCGACGAGGCTTGCCCTCGATTCGGCTCGAAGGAGACGGGCATTCGAACGTTGGAATCCACCAGGATCTGCGTCCTCGCGGGAACGAGCTGTTGCTGGGGGACGCCTGCGGACATGCACACTATGCTCGCCAGCGTAGCTGTAATTCGTGATACAAGCTTCATCGTTCTATCCGGGAAATATAGCACGTCGAGCCACGGAGTACTAAAACGTAACCGTGGTTCGGTGTATTGCGGTCATCCGCCAGCCAGGATGTCCACGAAACATTACCCGGTAGCGCTCTCCGGCAAAGAAACCAGTGATGACGAATCAGACTTCCGGCTCTGACGTGCTCGCCGCCTGGTCGAGAAAAAAGACCGGTTTTCTCGCCTGCCGCGCAACAATCTGAGCTGGGTAATCGTGCGGGGCATACGGACCGTCGAGGATTAATTTCAGCGCTTCCTTTTTGTCCTCTCCCGCCGCGAGGATCGCCATGTTTCTCGCGGCCAGCAACACGCCGGGTAAGAGCGTGATACGCCACTGAGGAAGCTTCGCGACATAGACGGCTGCGGCCAAGCCTTCACGATCATCGATCAAAGGCTCGCCCGGGAAGAGACTTGCCGTATGGGCGTCGGCTCCAATGCCGAGATGAATTACGTCGAAGTGCGGCAACTCGCCGTCGGCAAGCTGGAAATGCTCGCGGATGTCAGCCGAATACCTCTTCGCCGCCTGCTGCGGCGCGCGTTCAGCCGGAATGCGGTGGACGTTGCGAATCCTTGCGGGACGGATGAGATGTTCCTCCGCCATGCGGTAATTGCTCTGTTCGTCATCCGGCGGAACGGCTCGCTCATCCACCCAGAACAGATGCACGAGTTTCCAATCGAACCCGGCTTTCGCGATTGCCTTGAACATCAGTTTCGGCGTCGATCCGCCGGAGATCGCAAGGGTTGCATGGCCGTTGCCGACCAGGGCGGAATGGAGTAAATGCAATATGTGGCCGGCGCAGGCTTCGGCTGCCGCAGCGGCATCGGGGAATGTGTGGAGATCCGGCGTCATTGGGCTCCGAGCATCAACCGGCCGAGCCCGAGGGCGTCCTCGAATCTGGCATCCCGGCCCACGATCGCGAGTTCCTGACGCAGGGCTTCACCCTTATCTGCACGAGGAAATACCACCATTTGATGATGTTGGTCGTCGATCGTCACATCCGCTGATTCAGGCGTGGTGAGGTCGATGGCAGCGCGGAGTTTCGGCCCCCTCAATAGCACGTGCGCAATGCAGGCGTAATCGGGACCGACACCCGGCGCGATACGGATCTTTACACCTGCCCCAAGTAAACTCATGAACCATCCGGCCAAATAGTAAACGGATGACGGCTCGCCATGCGGGCCGTGGTGCAGGATTTGAATCTCCTCAAGATCGTAGACCGAACGCCTGCGCGTCGGGTTTTCGAAGATCTGCGATATCACCTCGCGCCAGGGTGTGAGCCGCGACCACACCAGATCAGCTTTGCGCAATCCGAGTGTCTGCGGTAACGCATGAAGATAGGCCAGTGCCGAGGCCGAATTTTCCATGGATTCGGAGTCGATGATCAATTTCGATACGAGAGGAAATAACGCTGTGAACTCCGGCAGCGGCCACAGTTCTTCACTCGGGCAATACAACACGACAGGAAGGTCCGGAACGATGAGTCCGCGGAGCACTGACGTCACATCGGAGAAACTGGCCAGGCTACTGATGATCTCAACCTGCTCGCAGCAAATCTGTTGACGGCTCCCGAAGGGCATCCAGCATTGCGCGAACACTCGAGCCGACAGTGACGGTTCCGCGCAGGAGCGCACACGGAGGACGATCGCGCGACTCGGATGCTCGTGCATCAGTGAGGCGAGCATCTCGCCCAACTCCTGCGCGTCCCGCTCCTCCTCAACCACGACAATCAAGGTCATGGCGCAAGCGCGCAGCACACCGGCGGGTTCATCCTTACCGAGGTCGACCCACAGGTTGCGTAGATCTTTCAAAAGGCGCTCAGGCCGGACCGCGGCCTCCATCACGGAGTCCTCCATGAATGGCCGTTGCGGGCGAGCATCTCGTCTGCGGCTTTCGGTCCCCAGGAACCAGCGGCGTAGTTCGGGAAATCCGATGGATGGCACTCGCGATAGTCAAGGATGGGCTGGACGGCGGCCCAACTTGCCTCGACCATGTCCTGCCGTGTATATAGCGTCGCGTCACCGAGCATAGCGTCAACCAGCAGCGTTTCGTATGCCGACGGCGAGCGGACCCGAAACTTGCGCCATAGTTGAAGTCCATCGACACGTTGCGGAGCTTCATGCCCGCTCCCGGATGTTTGGAGAGAAACCGCATCGAGATTCCCTCGTCGGGTTGAATGCGAAGGATCAGCATGTTCGGCGACGTGACGAGGGCTCCGGTCTGATTGCCGTCAAATGGAGAGTGTGGAGCGGGGTTGAAATAGATCGCGATATCGGTCACCCGCTTGGGCAGCATTTTCCCGCTCCGAATATAGATCGGGACACCGGCCCAGCGCCAGTTGTCGATGTAGAACGTTACCGCCGAGTATGTGTCCGTTTGAGCATTTGGATCGACCCCTTGTTCCTGGCGGAATCCGGGCACATCGTCGTTACCGATACGGGCGGGGCCGTACTGACCGGCGACACTGTGGATTGCGGCCTCCTCCTGCTCATGATGTGTATACAGCGGAGCACCTTCGCACGCTCATCGCGGACGACATCCGGCTCAAACACAGCCGGGGGCTCCATGGCCACAGTGGACATAACCTGCAGCAGATGGTTCTGGATCATGTCGCGCAAGGCGCCGGCTTCCTGGTAATACCCGCCGCGGCCCTCTACGCCGATCGACTCGGCAGCCGTGATCTGAATTTGATTGATGTAACGGCGATTCCAGAGAGGTTCGAAAATGCCGTTTCCGAAGCGGAAGGCCAGAACGTTCTGAACAGTCTCTTTGCCCAGGTAGTGATCGATTCGGTACACATTTTGCTCGTCGAAAACTTCCTGGAGTTTGCGATTCAGAGCGCGGGCCGTAGACAGATCGTGACCAAACGGCTTCTCCACCACAATGCGCCGCCAGCCTCGACCCCGCTGTATTTTGGCGTAGCCGATCCCTGGGATCGCAGCCTCGTAGTGGCTCGGCTGAGTGGACAAGTAGAAGAGAACGTTGTCCTCTGTATGCCGCGACTGTCTGCACTTCTTCGAGGTGGGCTAGCGAGCTTCGTGTATGTCTCCGGGTCGTGCAAATCGCCAGGGAAATAGGAGAGATTCTGCGCGAAGTCGGACCAGAGGCGTTCATCGAAGGGCGTGTCCTCGAGAGAACTCCTGCAGACGCCTTCCTTCATCTTCTCGCGGAACGCCTCGTCAGTCATACCGGTCCGCGAGTTGCCGATGATGGCAAAGCCGGAAGGGAGGCGGCGCTCATAGGCGAGCCGGTAGAACGCAGGAATCAGTTTGCGCTTGGTCAGATCGCCATTGGCGCCGAAGATCACGATGGCGCAGGGGGGCACACGACGCTCAAACCGCAGCGGATCCTGAAACGGATTAGCTTCGGGCATTCGTGTTAGCAGGATAGCAGAGGGAGTCCTGCCCGCCGGGGTTGCGGCGGGCTAAAAACGGTTCGCTGCGCGCGTTCCGGCCGCGTCGCGGAATACTACGGCGCCGGCGTTGTTCGTCACTCGGCACTCTGTCCCATCGATGACGACCGAATACTTACCCTTTCGAAACGCCAATCGCCGTCCGGAGTCTTCGACAATCTCGACGATATCGGCATTGGCGAAATCAGGATTTTCCTTGCGGAACCTGGCGAGCGCACGCACGAGAGGAAGTATTCCGTCTTTACGATTCTGCTCTTCGACCGAGACCCCGTCATTCGCGGAATCGTACCGAGGCTTGAACCAAGTTGTCTGCGGCGGCTTCACAACCGACGCAAACCACGGGAAAGGTTCCCGCAGCGTCTCGTCGTAGAGTGAGATCCGTCCGCCTGGCCATCCCACTTGACGCCGCGCTGCATGACCTCATCGCCGTTGTACAGCACTGGATTCTTCGCGATCAGCAGCAGGAGATACATGGCCAAGCGGTATGCCCCGGGTTTGTCCTTCCGATCCAGAAAGGATGCCAGCCGAGGATTTGCATCGTGACTGGCGACGAACACAAAAGGATCGAAACCGGTGGAGGATTCGGCCCATTGCTTCAGAAAGCCGGCCTTAGGTGTCACGATCTGAGCACGGGTACTACGCATGAAGGTGTCGTTCAACAAACGTTTAAGTCCTGGAGCGTAACGACGCGCCGTTGCCGCATCGCCGAGCACCTCACCTATGAGTAGCGCTCGCCGGTTGATCGAGTACACAAAGCGCGAGAACTCCGCCCACCATCGATTCGTCCGCTGAGCATCGCTGTCATAGATATGATTTGCCGCGTCGAGCCGGAATCCGTCGATCCCACGATTCAACCAAAACTTTGCGATCGATTTGATCTCCTGCCGGAGGGCCGGGTTATCGAGATTCAGGTCCGGCATCGTGCGGCTGAACTCACCCAGGTAGCGCACGTTCTTGATCCGATGCCAGAGCGCCGGCAGCGGCGTGCCGTCATCATCTGTTATGAAGTAGAACTTCCTGTATGGAGAGGATGGATTATCTACGGCCTGCTTGAACCATGGATGCGCCGTTGACGTGTGATTAAAGGCGATGTCCAAGATCACTCGAACGCCGCTTCCGTGGGCCTCCTTTATCAATGCGTCGAGATCCGCCAAGTCCCCGTATTCCGGGTTCACGGACCGATAATTGGCGATATCGTATCCGTGGTACGTCGTCGTCGGGAATATCGGCATGAGCCACAGCACACCGGCGTTGAGATCGCGAATGTAGCTGAACTGCCGGCGAATTCCTTGCAGGTCGCCAACAGGGCCTTTGGATGTCGCAAACGACCGTACAAAAACTTGATAAACGAGGTTATTGTCAGGTTGCGCTTTGGCGGTCCCGCTGAGGAATGCGAACCCGATCACGAATAACTGGTACGTTGTAGAAATGCCGCGAACTTTTCCTCTCATTCTGGCCGCCCTCTCAGCATACTCAGCCGATCTGCGAATCGGTATCGTCGGGACCGATACTTCGCACGTAACCGCATTCGCGAAGGCACTCAACACACCGGGCGCTCCGCCGAACTTGTCGGGCGCTCGAATTGTCGCGGCATACAAGGGCGGCAGCCAGGATATCGAGTCGAGCCGGACGCGGGTCGACAAGTTCGCCGACGAATTACAGACCAAGTACAACGTAGAAATTGTGCCCGATATCCCGACTCTCCTGACGAAGGTGGATGCGGTGCTCCTCGAAAGTGTAGACGGCCGGGTTCACCTGGAGCAGGCGAAGCAGGTATTCAAAGGCAAGAAACCAGTGTTCATCGACAAGCCGCTTGCGGCGTCCCTGGACGATGCTCGCGCAATCGCCAAAGCTGCGCGTGACGCCGGCGTTCCGTGGTTTAGTTCCTCGTCCTTACGCTTCGGTCCGTTTGCAGAAGCGATGAAAACTCCTGATGCTCGCGCAGCGTTCGTATGGGGACCCGGCCCAACGGATCCATCTCACAAGACGGAACTCACGTGGTATGGATCCACTCTGTCGAACTGCTGTACAGCATTCTCGGACCGGGAGTCGAGTCGGTCACGATGGTTTCGGACAAAGATTCCGATATGGTTGTGGGTCGATGGAAGGATGGGAAATTGGGCACGATTCGCCTGGCGCGTCCCTATGGACCCTTCGGCGCGACGGTCTTTGCAGGGAAAGACAAAGTCATTCAAAGTGACCCGAAACTCGTACAGGTCGACTACAAACCGATGCTCGAACATGTGCTCGAATTCTTCCGCACCGGAAAATCGCCTGTGCCTGAGACGGAAACTCTTGAACTGTTCGCGTTCATGGACGCGGCGCAGCACAGTAAGGAACACGGCGGAGCCCCGGCGAAGCTTCGTTAGTTTCGGCCAATGCCGTAAACGATTAAACGGCTATACTACGAGTATTCGCACCCGAAAAGCGTACGCATTGTGGTATGTTTTGAGCAAACGCGGTGATTAACCGCAAAAGGGGTACTATGCTCAGACGTCTTATCGCCGCGTGCGCCCTGTCGGCGCTCTCGTTCTCACTTTGCGCCCAGACAACTACGGGCACTATCCAGGGCCGAGTCACCGACGATTCCGGCTCGGTGATTCCCGAAGCGAAGATTACGATACTCAACGAAGCTACCGGTGTTCAACAGATTGTGCAAAGCGGTTCCGAAGGAAACTTCGTACAACCGTATGTCCTCCCGGGCTTGTACACCGTCACGGTCGAGAAGGAAGGCTTCGATAAGTCGGTGACTACCGGCATCCGTCTGAACGTGCAGCAGACGGTCGCGCTCGAACTCGCTCTGAAAGTGGGCAACGTAGCTACAACTGTGGAGGTGACGGCGGACGCCGTGCAACTCTCAACCTCAACATCCAGTGTTGCGACGGTTATCCAAGGCAAGGCGATTCTCGACCTTCCGCTGAACGGCCGAAACCCGTTTGCGCTCGCGAACCTTACACCGGGCGTCATTCCCTCGAGCAACAACTCTGGTTCTACGCCATGGATCAGCGGCGGCCGCAACGCATCGAGCGAAATCACCATTGACGGCACGTCCGTCATCCTACCGGAGAATAACGTCAGTATTAATCAAACAGGCTATACACCGATCGTCGACAGCATCGCTGAGTTCAACGTCATCAGCAACGCGCTCGCAGCCGAGTATGGCCGGACGGGCGGCGGCGTTATCAACGTTGCCACGCGATCGGGCAGCAATGAATTCCACGGATCGCTTTTCGAATTTCTTCGCAACAGCAAGCTTGACGCAAATAGTTGGGCTAACAATCGAAACGGTGTCCCCCGTGCCGCTTTCCAACGAAACCAGTTCGGTGGAACAATCGGCGGCCCGATCTCGATTCCCGGTCTCTATGACGGCAAAAATCGTACATTCTTCTTCTTCGCTGAGCAGAGCACACGAACAAGAAGCGCCTCGAACGCGCAGGGAAGCGTTCCGACTGAAGCGTGGAAGCAGGGCGACTTCTCCGATCTGAGGAACGGAAGCGGCCAACTCATCACGCTGTACGATCCGCTGACGGCGTTCTGCGAATCTGCTTGCGATACGCCCGGGGCAGTATATGCACGGCTGCCCTTCCCCGGTAACCGTATTCCGACTGAGCGCTTCGATGCCGTCGCGCGTAATCTCCTGAAATTCTTCCCGTCTCCAAACGCCGCGCCGACGAATCAATACACGAACCAGAACAACTTCTTCGCGTCGGGCAAGTCGCCCAGCGAAGAAGACAAGTTCGACTCCCGCGTCGATCATCACTTCTCCGAGAAGTTCCGTATGTACGGCCGCGGGTCCTACTCGACGGGTTCGAGCGTGGGTTTCAACGCGTTCGGCAACATCGCGAACTCGCTGTCCGGCAATGGATCGAACGACACACAGCAATACAACGTTTCACTGAATGGCGTATATACCTTCAGTCCAACAACGCTGCTGAACATCAACTACGGCTTCGCGCGTCAGGTGATCATCAGTACTCCGTTTTCTCAGGGCATCGATCTCACATCGCTGGGCTTCCCGCAAGCAGTGCAGGATGCGGCCTCGCAGCAGAATCTCGAATTTCCCGATATCCAGTTCGCGGGGAATACCAATCTTTCCAAGTTGGGACAAGCGACCTTCACAACGCTGAATATGATCCCTTATTCGCACATCATCCGGCCCGATGTGACGAAGGTGTTCTCGAGCCATACGATCAAGTTCGGCGGCGAGTTCCGAAAGCTTTTCATGAACTTCCGCCAGCACGGGCAGCCATCGGGCTCGTATACCTTCAACTCCGGCTTCACCCAGCGCGTCATCGGCGCCGCAGCCTCGCAGACGCAAGGGAATGGGTTCGCTTCGTTTCTGCTGGGCATACCCGCGAATGGAAACATGGAGCATACGTTCGCAACGGCAGCCGCGAGCGAGTACTACGGCTTCTACATCCAGGATGATTGGAAGGCCACGCGCAAACTCACGCTCAACATCGGGCTGCGTTACGACATCGACGTGCCACGGACCGAGCGCTACAACCGGCTCAGCTACTTCGACATCGATGCTCCTTCACCGATCGCCGGCCGCGTGCCCGGCTACGAAAATCTCAAAGGCGCAATGCGCTTCACCTCGCCCGACCATCGCAGGCAGACTCCTACGGACCTGAACAATTGGGGACCGCGGTTCGGATTCGCCTATCAGTTCACCGACAAGTCCGTATTCCGCGGGGCCTACGCCTTGATGTACTCCGGTTCGGTGATGCAAGCTGCCGGGACGTCAGGAAGTTCGGGCACGGAAGGGTTCACCGGCTCGACCAATATGCTCGTCTCGAACAACGGCGGAAGGACGGTTGACGCGTACCTCAGCAACCCGTACCCGAGCGGCTTCAACTTTCCTCTAGGCGCGGCAGAAAGCCCGATTGGCGGCGCCAGCACCAATCTAGGGCTCGGCATCGGATCAAGCTTCTTCAACGATTACCGCAACCCGGTCATCCAGCAATGGAACGCAACCATCCAACAGGAATTTGGACGTGGTTTCCTGATCGAAGTCGGCTACCTGGGGAGCAAGGGACAACACCTGATCGACGGGGAAAGCAATATGACTTTCAACCAGCTCCCAGCTTCGTTCTTCGCACTCGGCAACCAACTGCTGAGCACGAACCAGGTGCCGAACCCGTTCTTCGGTGTCATCACAAATCCGAACTCCACGCTGTCGCGGCCGACGATTCCCTATAACCAACTGTTGAGGCCGTACCCGCAATACACCTCCGTAAACGCGTTCCGCAAGCCGCAGGCGAACTCGCTCTATCACTCCTTCACATTGCGGGCTGAAAAGAGGTTCTCTGATGGGCTGAACCTTCTCGTCAGTTTCACCGGTGGGAAACTCATCGATGACGCATCACAGACGGTGACCTTCCTGGGAGCCGCCGGTACCAAGCAGGATTTTTATAACCGGGCAGCCGAGCGGTCCATCTCCAGTCAAGATGTTTCACGA
This sequence comes from Bryobacteraceae bacterium, assembly GCA_963825845.1. Classification (GTDB taxonomy): domain Bacteria; phylum Acidobacteriota; class Terriglobia; order Bryobacterales; family Bryobacteraceae; genus DASQDN01. Next base: position 160,064 of record CAWGVL010000059.1, read on the forward strand.
CGGCTCGTGATCAGCGGCAATTATGAGCTACCTTTCGGACGGAGTAAGCCCTATCTGGCAACGGCTCCGAAAGCAGTTGATTTCGTACTCGGCGGCTGGCAATTAAACGCAATTGCCAGTTTTCAGACGGGTATTCCGCTGCAGATCAGCAACGGCGGGAATAACACACAACTGGGGTCACCCGGACAGCGGCCGAACAACAACGGAAAGAGCGCCAAGGTGGATGAGCCAACGATGGAGCGCTACTTCGATACTTCGGTATTCTCCCAAGCTCCGAACTTCACGTTCGGCAATAGCTCCCGTACCTCGCCCGATCTGCGCACACCATCGCAGAACAACCTGGACGCATCAATTTTCAAACGCTTCCGCGCGACCGAGCGAGCGACGTTCGAGTTCCGGGCTGAAGCCTTCAATGCCACGAATCACCCGATCTGGGCCAATCCCGGCACGGATGTGACAAACGTCGGCAGTTTCGGCGTGATCACAAATAAGACAGGCTCGCGTGTGATGCAGTTGGCGCTGAAGCTTCTTTTCTAGTCACTTACGCCGGAGGGGCCCGTTTAGTAGGGCCCCTTAGCGCCTGTCGCATTTACGGTCGAGACGGCCACCGGATATTCTCCAAGACACGGAGCAACCAGCATCATGTCGATAGGCCGGTTGTCGGTGGGCGTGCGGGCGAGGCTATATACTATTGACAACCTTTTGGCTTGGCGTTAGCGTATAGAACACTTCGGTTCCGGAGGTGTCTGGTATTGAACCTGTTCATAAGTTGGTCGAAATCTCGCAGCCGTGCTGTAGCGTCTGCACTTCGTTCCTGGCTGCCTGATATGTTCCAGGGGCTCAATCCGTGGCTGTCCCTCGATATCAATGCGGGCTCCAGATGGGCAACCGAAGTCAGTGTTCAGCTTGACGCCTGCAACTGCGGCATCCTTTGCGTAACACCCGAGAATATCCGGTCTCCGTGGCTGCTCTTCGAGGCGGGGGCGCTTTCGAAGGCCCTCAATTTCGGCAAGGTAATTCCGTACTGCTACGGTGTTCCTCCGGACCGTCTGCCGTATCCGCTGGCTCAGTTCAAGGGCGCCGCGGCGGACAGATCAGGCACGTACACTCTGGTACAAGCGATCAACAACGTTTTGGAGCACGGGCTGACAACCGCGCAACTGGACCGCGGCTTCGCGAAGTGGTGGCCCGACCTGGAGCGCGAATTGCAGGCTGTACCGAGCGCGCCGGACCCGGCGGACGAAGAGGATCAACCCCAGTTATCCGATATTGCGAACACCTCACTTTTTCACCGTTTTTATGACAAGGAATCCAGCATCGTCACAAGCCGTGTCCGGCAGTTGCGCGACGGCTACCTCCAGTTGTTCAGCTCGGAGGTCGAACGCATCGAATACGAGTTGTTCGATTACATGAAGGAAGGTCAGTTAACGCAGATTGTTGCCGTGGACCTAGCCACCCCTCCGGAAACGATGCTCACCCGGCAGAAGCGGATCCAGCGGCGGCGGCAATTCATCCGCAGCGGCGGCAGGATCTGCCGGCTTTTTGTTCTCGACGATCGGAGGGTTGAGCCTGGAAGCAGCTACCTCAACGCCCTCGAATCGGTGCTCGAGATCGAGGAAAACATGGGTACGGAGGTCGGGATTCGATTCCTGTCCCAAACCAAAGGAGAACTCGCGCAGGATTTTATCCTTTATGACGGATTCGCAGCGTTCGTCGAAGGTAAGCAGCCTGATGCCGAATATCAGATCGGTTCGAGCACAATATTCTTCAAGCGAGACACGCTGAACGCATATCGGCAGGTATTCGAAGCGTTGTGGAACGCCGAGGCGTTCAACGCTTCCGCTGTCAACCGTTTGAAGGAATTCAGAGCGTTCCTAAAGCACAGTAAGGCTAACACCGGTTTCACGAACGAGATCTTTCGCCGCGACTTTGTTGGACGGTAGGTTGCGACATGCAGTTGAGTTTCTGCAGTATCCATTCTTTGGGGAGTGACTATATCGTCATTGATGAATCGGATCGTGCCGCATCGTTCTCCCAGGAATCGCGGCCGAAGCTCGCGTCGGCGTTGTCAGACCGCAGAGGCCCTGCAGGCGCGGACGGCGTCGTCTTTGTAGATTCATCTCAGAGCGGCGGCGATGCGTCGCTACAGATATTCACCCCATCCGGGCACGAGTCGGAACTTTGTATAAATGGCGTGTTGTGCGCCGCTCGATACCTGACGGACAAACTCGACAAAGAGCGCGTCGTCGTGGCCACGCCTACCGGTACCGTTGAAATCACCCGGTCGGGTGAGGACGCGTTGCCGATGTTTACCTCCGGCTTCGTCGATGTACAGCGTGGCTTGGCGCCGCCGTATGTCGAAGCCAGTATCCCGGTCCTCTGGGATACCGCGCTTGACCAATTCACCCCGTCAAGTCCCTACTACGCTGTGGGTATCGGGGTTCCCCATCTCATCTGTATCGTTCCCAAGATACATCTGAAGCAACTCGAGCGCACGGGCACTTTGGCAAATGCGCGACAGGATATATTCCCAACTGGAATGAACGTAACGTTTGTGGTCCGTCTGGCCTCCGGAGCCTGTTACGCCCGAACGTTCGAACGGGGCGGAGCGGGTCTTACGAATTCCTGTGCCACCGCAATGCTGGCCACTTCGTACGTCCTCTGCCATCTGCCGCAGTCGGCGCACGAGCTAAGACAACGGGTCTTCTGTCCGGGCGGAGCGGCTGATTGCGAACTTGGCGGCGCGGCGACCCATAGCGTCGCAAGGTTGACCGTACCTTGCCTGTACGCCTATACAGCGGAGATCGGATATCACGCCGGCACGTTCCAACTTAGCGGCTGGCTGGACGGCCGTTGCAATGATGAAGAGGCGCTGGCTTACCAGCGGTTCAAGGAAGAACTCGACTTGAATCAGGTTGAATCTCGAGTTGTTGATGAGGATTGATTACCAAACTGCCTCGGATATCACTTGGATCTGCCTCGCCGTCGGGAGTGTGTCGGCCATCATCGATGCCGGCCTGCACCGGTTTCCGCACGGCGTCGATCTGACGTCTCGAGTCGACTCCTCCGGCCGCTCCAGACTGGACGCGAAGGTAGTGGGGCAGCTTCGTGCGCAGAAGTTCGATGACATAGCCGGTGTCCTGCCTTTCGTTTGGATCTATTGCCACATCATCATTCTGGCTGCGCTCTTCATCGCGTCGGATCTGCTGATCCTTCAGATCGCCTGTGTCTTCCTCATCGGTTGCAGGCTCAGGGCCGCCCAGGAGGCTAGCCATTTCGCTTTGCACGGATCACTGTGCAAGACTTTCAGTTGGGGACTTACAATCGCCGACGTTTTCTATCAATGCCCGATGTTGTTGCCATCGGCATCGCGGCGGTACGCGACGCATGTTGTCAGTCATCACCCGAATGTGAATGATCCGTCCAAAGACCCAAATGTCATGGAGTTTATAGCGCTCGGATTCACGCCGCCCATCAGTGTCGCGCGATTCCTTCTGCTCATTACTTACCCGGTGACCCCTTTCGCAATTATTCGGCGCGTACGGTCGGCGCTAGCTAGTTTACGGGTAGATCCGGGGTTGCGAACGGCTCAGGTCCTCACGATTTGGGCTTCCATCGCGCTAGTAGGCGGACCATCGGCTTGTCTTTGGCTTTATTTCCTACCTGTAATGGTTGTGCACCCATGGCTCGCCTGGATTTCGCAACTGGTTGAGCACCGCTGGTTTTTGCGTGCGACTCCGCGATGGCAGCATGAGTACTCATCGGGACGTTCGTTGGAGCTTTCGGGTCTTATCGGCGAGATCGCAAGAGCCCTGGTACTTCCGTTCGGCGATTCTTTCCATCTCGCACACTCGCTCTACCCTGCAGTTCGTTGGAATTACTTGCGGCGGCTCGATCGCGTTTTGCGCGATCAGGACGCAAATTATTATGCGATGCGCACATCAGGCCTTCTCGTCTCTCGATCGAAAAGCGCTAAGAGCGCCTTTCGCGAACTTTTTGAGACATTCGTGACTCCAATCTCCGCCGGCGCCGCGGTCAGTCAAAGCCATCTGCCCCATGAACCTTCTTGAAGCCGTATCCCTGCCTGACGTAGATATCAGAAACACGACCTTCGTTGAGGTGGACCTGGACGCAGTCCGTTCAAACATCACGACACTCGCCGCATCCACAGGTTGCGCTCAGCTTGTTGTGGTGAAAGCGAACGCCTATGGTCATGGAGCCGTTCAGGTCAGCCGGGCAGCCGTCGACGCAGGCGCGCGGATGCTTGGCGTTGCCACGATCGGTGAAGCCGTCGAACTGCGCCGCGGCGGTATTCAGGCTGATCTATTGATCCTCGGTCCCGTGACGCCACACACGGAGCGATTTTATGATCGCGACATCTCGCAAATCATTTGGACCAAAGAGCACGTAGCCTTTTGCGAACGGATGGCGCAACTCCAAGGCATCCGGCCCAAAGTACATGTAGAGGTGGACGTGGGGATGGGGCGATTCGGGATAAAGGCCCGAGACGCTGTCGAGTTTGTCGAGTTTGTGTCACGCCGGAGCGCGCTCGATCTGGAAGGGACGTGTACTCACCTGTCGTCCTCCGACGTGGATGATCCCGAGATAACGTTGTCGCACATCGAGACGTTCGCAGACATCGTGAATGAGCTCGATCGACGGGGTCTGCGTCCGAACATCGTGCACTGCGGAAATTCCGCTGCAGCGATGCGATTTCCGGCAGGTTTTTTCGATATGCTGCGCCTCGGTATTGCGACCTACGGCATCAGTCCCGTCTCATTCGACATACCATCCGTCAAGCTCCGGCCGGCGCTGTCCTGGAAGTCTGTCGTTTTGAATTTGCAGCGTCATGCGCCGGGCGATCGTATCGGATACGGCGGTGAGTATGTGTGCCCGTCGGAGGAGACCATCGCGGTCATTGGTGTGGGGTATGCCGACGGGTTCAGACGGACTCCTAAAAACGTGAACGATGTGCTGCTGGCGGGATATCGAACGTCCGTCGTCGGACGCTTATGCATGCAGCATTGTATGCTCCGGCTGGACGATCAGACTCAACGTGACGTCCGCGTCGGCGATGAAGTCGTGATGCTCGGCGAACAGGCGGGGTTGCGGATCGACACGGTCGAACTCGCGAGGAAGTGGAACACAAATGACTGGGACGTCGTGTGTGGCATCAATCCTCTTATTCGCCGGGAGTATAAGCCTGGTTTGTAAGACTGCTGTCCTAACATCAACAACGAGATTTCCCGCTTGTCCCCGCTCGCACTTCCATTTATCTCTTCACTGCTTAAGTAGTTCTATGATTCATCGATTTGCAATTCTGCTCTGCGCGATCTCCATGGCCGTGTTGCTCCCGTACGCGTCCGGTGCGCAAGATACGAGCGCAAACAACCGGCCGTCGGCGCTGGGCGAGCACAATGTCGTGCTCAATGGCATCCGACTCTATTATCGTGTTGCAGGGAAGCCCATCGCCGATCGAACCCGACAGACTGCGATACCCACGATCTTTCTCCATGGTGGTCCCGGATACAACAGTTACAGCTTCGCGAAGCTCGCCGGAACCCGCCTGGAGCCACATCTCGCGATGATCTACTTCGATCAGCGTGGCTGCGGACGTTCGGAGCGGCCGTGGACGCATGAGTACTCGATGGACTTGCTGGTGCAGGATATCGAGGCGCTACGGCTGCGCCTGGGCGTGGCCAAGATCTCTCTCATCGGTCATTCATTCGGCGGAACGCTCGCGCTCGAGTATGCGGTTCGCCATCCTGAGCACGTGTCGCGGATCGTATTCGTCGACGGAATGGCTGATGGACCCTCTTCGATACGAATGTGGCGCGAGCGGCTCGAAAGTTGGGATCGCACAGCCTTAAGCCGTGTATCATCCTCTGCGAAGCCTCAGCCGGACACCGCCGACAATTCGGAGTGCGCGGAAACAAAGGCCATGATGTCGCTGGTAAATCAAGCTACCGGCAGGAATGGAAAAGCATTCTTCGATCACCTTCAATTTGTGGACCAGAGTGTTCGTGAGAAGCAGGACGCCGTCGACTCAGAAAGTGGTTTGAAGAACACCGGTGAACTTTCGAACGCTCTTTTCTCAGCCGGCTTGGCCTGTTATCGTTTCACTCAGCACGCGCGCCTGAGCATGCCGGTACTGGTAATCGGAGGGCGCCAGGATGGAGCGATCGGCATCAAGACCATGCGCGATCTCGCGAGCAAGCTCCCCAATGCTAAGTTCATCGAGTATGAGAAGAGCGCCCACTTTCCCTACGTCGAAGAGCCGGAGCGCTTCGCCGCAGATGTCACTGCCTTTCTTTCTGAGGCCCGATCTCTCAAAAATAGAACTTCACCGCGAGTTGAATAATTCGCCGCCCCTGCTTCTCGGTAGTGACTCCGAAGATCGAGTTGGTCTGTCGGCCGTTCACGTCGAAGGTCGGCTTCAGGTTCGTCGACCCGCTGATGAAAGACCACAGCGGATGATTCAGGAAGTTATAGGCATTGAACCGCAGTTGAATTTTCCTCGACTCCCCCATCTGGAAATTCTTGAACAAGCCCAGATCGGAGTTGAAGAATGCGGGCCCATAGATAGGCGGCGTGATCATAGGCCCGTTTTGCCCCGGCCCGGGTGGCGGCGCGAGACACGAACCATTGACATACTGCTGCTCCCCCAAGTTGCTCGTCAAACCACAGGTGACCAACGGCCTCCAAGGTAGGGCTGTCGTACCGTTTACGGTTCTCGAGTTAACCTGGTAGTTACTGCCGTTCACAGGGATCGTGTACCGGTTTCCGCCCGCATCCTGCGTGAAATTGACGTCATTGACGAAGAAGTTCTGGATGGCTGCGATATTCTGGCCGCTTTGCAGTTGCGTGATGCCGGAGAATTGCCAGCCGTTAACGACTGCTCCCAGGACAGGCATTCCACGAACAGGACTGCCAAGTTCGATCGAATATGCCGCATTGAAGATGTGCCTGCGGTCATACGGAAGCACACCATAGTTGTTGTTCATATTGAACAGGTCCGCCTGTCCCGCGGCGGGCACGATGCCCATCGATTTACCGAACGTATAGTTGAACATCATGTTGTATCGTCCGGCCGTCCTCGACCAAGAAAGCTGGAGTGAGTTGTAGTTCTGATACAGCCCATGAGTGATGATGTTGACATCCTGGAATCCCTGAAGCGGACGAAACACATCAATGTTGGCGTTGTTCGGATCAAGACCTGGTTGAAAGAGCGCCCCATAGGGGACATTGTTGATCGCGCTCCCGGCATAGCCATTGTTCAACAGGTTCTTCGACTGGTTACCAACATAGCTGGCTTCGAGCAAGCCTCGGAACGGTGTTCGCTGGGAAATGGTAAAGCTATAGCTATCCGAGAAAGGAGTCCGATCGCTGTTCCGGTCGACGGCCTGAACCGCGACTGGAGTTCCCTGAACATTCAGTGCGGCTAGCTCGGCAAATGTATTGATGCCGTTGATGGTGGCGCTTTGGACACCGGCCGAGGCGTCCAGTCCCTGAGTGAACTGCGATGTATGGAAGTAGAAACGTCCCCATCCGCCTCGAATAACCGTGCTTCCCGTGCCGAAGATGTCGTACGCGAGTCCGAATCGGGGCGCCCAGAACAAAGCTCGCGACGGAAATCCTCCCAGCGGCACGTTCGGATCACGCTTGTTCCAGGAGAAGCCCGAGTAATCGGCCGGCGCGGAACCCGGGCGGTATTGGCTGTAGTCAAATACGGCAAAGCCGAATCCTTCCCGGTCCTGCCATGGCTGGAAATGAGAGGCTCGGAGTCCAAAATCGAGTGACAGTCTCCGAGTCACCTTCCACGCGTCCTGGACGAAGAACTCAAACGTGTGATAGCCGATGTTGTATAACCGGTTAAAGCTCTGCTCCTGGTAGTTGTTGATTCGACCCAGTAACAGATCCGCATACGGGCTTCCCGACGATCGCGGATTACTCACGTCAAAGGCGAGCTGGCCGTTCGTGAAACCATTGGCGGGCTGGTTGTTGATGATGTACTCCCAGTACACTCCACCCTTAACGGTGTGCGTCCCCCAGACCTTCGACAAATTATTCTGAATGCTTGGGAGATGCTTGTCGGCGAAGAGGCCGCGCGATCCCCCAACCTCGAAACCCCCTGGGTTAACTATTGCCGCCAATTCACCACTTGCATTCCATGAAGGTATCTGGGCAACGTTGTTGTGAAATACGCCCCCGAACGTAGCTCCGAGCTGTGTGCGATCAACTTTGCTGGGATCTTCGAACACGTTCGGGAATGCGATGTAGGTGTACCCAAAGATGAATTCGTTCGTCATCGTAGGACTGAACACGTGTGTCAGGCTGGCAGTGACAGAATCTGACTTGTTCTTTCCCAGGATAGGCGTGGGATACGGTACCTGGTTGGCATTGCGCCACCACAAACCGATCGGAAATTTTTGCGTCTCACGCTGCATGTTATAACGAACGAACAGCTTCGTGTTGTCGCTGATGCTGTAGTCCACGCGACTCATCCACTGAAGACTGTTCTGATCGAAAACAATCTGCTTGACGTAATTGAAGCCACCGTTGGAGTTCGGGTCGCTATTGGGCGTAGGGTACAGATTCATCATCGCGCGTCCGGTTGGATCAATCTGGCTCGGAGGGATGATCCCTGAAGGGAATTGATCCGCGCGCAAACGAGAGGCGGGATTGCCGGACTGAGTCACATAGCGGCCGCCGACAAGACCTTCGATCTTGCGCAATTCCTCATCACTGAAATTGCCGGCTCGCATCGCTTCACTAGGGACGGTGGCCCGCAGAAGCCCCGTATCCAGCGTTTGGAAGTAATGCTCGTAGCCGGTGAAGAAGAATAATTTATCGCGATTCTTGTTGAATCGTGTTCCCGGGATAAGGACCGGGCCGCCAATGTTGCCGCCCGGGAAGAAATACTTGTTCTCGGGTTTCGGCGCGCCGGAGCGGTTATTCAGCCAGTCGTTCGAATTTAAACTATGATGGCGGGCGTAAAGATAACCAGTGCCATGGAAGTCACGTGTGCCTGATTTGGCAATGCTTTGTATGACCGCTGGACCCTTTTGATTCTCTGCAGAGAAGTTGGATGTCAGGACTTTAAACTCCTGAATCATGTCCGTGTTCGGATTCACAGGAGTTGCGCAGTTGCATCCCGGATCCGATACGTGCGCGCCGTCCGCCGTGATATCAAGCGATGCGGTGGGAAGGCCATTCACGTTATACGCTCCATTCAGGGCGCTCTGACTCCCACTATCGCCGTTCCCGTTGATGCCGATGTTCTCACCCGAGAAATTTGATCGATTTTCGGTTCCGGTACCCGCGACCGCGAAACCGGGCATGATCTTGATAAACTCTGCCGCGCTCCGGCCGACGACCGAAAAGTCCTGCAACTGTTTTGTGGTGAGTGTGGCAGATTTCTCGCCGGAATCAACGGGAGCAAGCACATCGGCGGTCGCTGAAACGGAAACCGTTTCCGTAGTGGCGCCCACTTTCATCGTGATATCGAGGTTCCGGCGTTCTGCAGCTTGCAGGTTAAGACCCGAGACTTGGTACGTGAGGAATCCAGCCGCCTCAATGCTCACCTCGTATGTTCCCGCCGGGACCGCAGCAAACGTGAAGAACCCATCGGCATTGCTTACGGTGCGGCGAAGGTCACCGGATCCCTCGTTCTTCAGGCTCACCTTCGCTTGCGGCACGACGGCGCCGGAAGGATCCGTCACCGTACCCGTCAGAGTGCCCGTAATCGATTGGGCATAACTGGAGTGCAGGCACAAAGCCCCGAAAATCAAGGCGCCAAGCAATCCCCGAAGAAAGGATCTAAAGGCGCTTATTCCCGTCTGCTGGGATATGTTGTCCCCAACGCTGCCTTCCGCCAAGTTTTCCATAGAACCCCTATCCGACCGCCGTGAGTCCAGTTCGTACCCTGAACGGAACACGACTACGCACGGGTAGTGTATTCCTACTATTGCTTTTCATTCAATGGAATTGCGGTTACTAGTAACGTGACATTTCGAAAATTCTCATTGCGATAGCAGAATACTAAGGTGGCGTTTACAAGTATTTACAATCCAACAAGTCCGAACCCTACACGTATTACACCCCGAAATGCGCGGTGAAACGCTGCTATCATTCTCTGCGAGGCCTTGTAATGCTTCGTATCGCTTTGTGCCTTACGATCGCGCTACAGCTCGTAGCGCAGCCGGAGAAGCGCGAGATCGATCCGGCGTTGCAGCCGGCTCTCCGATTGCATGCATCCGGAGATCTTGAAAGCGCCATTCGTGCCTATCGCGCGTACTTGGCAAGAAACCCGGCCAGTACCGAGGCGCGGTCGAACCTGGGGGCTGTCTTGGCACGCCTCGGCCGTTACGAACAGGCAATTTCCGAGTACAAGATAGCCCTGCGAACGGCTCCTAAGAATCCCGGCGTCAGATCTAATCTCGGGCTCGCGCTTTACAAGGCTGATCGTTTTGTTGAAGCAACACAGGAGTTCGCCGCGGCGCACGCTTTAGCTCCGAGCAACAAACAAATCATGCTGCTCCTCGGCGACTGTTACCTGAGACAGGGTGAAAATCGACGCGTTATTGATCTACTGAGCGCTGAATACAAGTCGGACCCTGGCGACATGGCCGTAGCTTATCTATTGGGAACTGCCTTGATACGTGACAACCAGGTGGAACCCGGACAACAGATCGTGGACCGGATTCTCAGTCTCGGAGATTCGGCTGAGGCGCGGTTGTTGATCGGCACAACCAAGATGATGGCGCACGACTTCGCGGGCGCCTTAGTCGACGTCACGAAGGCCGTGGAACTAAATCCGAAGCTCCCGAGTGTTCACTCTTACCACGGCCGTGCCCTGCTTCAGACCGGTGATTCCGCCGGCGCGCTGGCTGCGTTCCGACGGGAATTGGAGATTAACTCCAATGACTTCGATTCGAATCTGAATATCGGCGCCCTCCTCCGTCAGGAGCAATCCTATGAAGAGGCTAAGCCCTACCTGGTGAAAGCCTTGACACTGCGTCCGGGCGATCCGGCTGTGCGGTATCAGCTCGCCGCGTTGGATTTGGCCATGGGACAGGTGGAAGACGCTCGAAAAGGCCTGGAGGAACTAACTCGACAGGAGCCGCGTTTCCTCGAGGCTCACGTAACGTTAGCCACGGTTTACTACCGGCTGAAGCGGAAATCGGATGCGGACCGGGAGCGAGCGATTGTTCAGAAATTGAACGAGGAGATCCAGGCGCAGCAGCCTGGAGTCAAAGGCGGGGCGGATACGCTGCCGTGAATTCCATATTCGCCATGTTGGCTTTCGCGAGTGCATTCATGGCAGGACAGGAGCTGCTGGCACAGTCGAGGTCAAGCGATTCCGGCGCGTGTGCCGGCTGTCATCCCGCACAATCACGAAACTACGATCTGAATGGAATGAATAAGGCGCTTCAGCGCGCGGATAAGAGCGACATCCTGCGAACGAATGCGGCGCTCGAATTCTCTGAGGGCCTTTATCGCACGAGTATCGTGAGCGATGATACCGGCTCGACTTTGACGGTGACGGACGGCAAGGACAGACTAACTGCTCGCATCTTGTGGGCGTTTGGCCTAGGCAGGGCCGGACAAACGTACGTGTTCGAGCACGCGGGCACGATGTTTGAAAGCCGCGTCAGTTACTACGAAGCGCTAAGAGGTCTCGATCTGACCATGGGAGCCCACGGCTCGAAGCCCGCGTCGTTGACCGAAGCAGCCGGTCGACGGATGGACAGCTTGGATGTTCGACAATGTTTTGGGTGCCACTCGACCGGTGGAATTCGCAGGAACGAAGTGGTTTGGGAGTCGATGACTCCGGGGATCTCCTGCGAGAGTTGTCACGGCGATACGACGCAGCATGTGAAGGCGCGTCGGAGCGGTGTGAGGAGGACAGCCGCGATGCGAAGTCTCAAGTCAATATCCGCGGAGGAGATGAATGAACTCTGCGGAGCGTGTCACAGGACTTGGGCACAGGTCGCGGAAATGAAGCTCCAAGGACCGTTGAACGTGCGCTTCCAGCCGTATCGCATCACGAACAGTAAATGCTTCGATGCCGATGACCGCCGGATCGGCTGCACCTCGTGTCACGACCCTCATTCTGAATTGCTGAAGTCGGCGGCAGCCTACGATTCAGCCTGTCTCGCCTGCCACGCGTCGACGGCGGTAGCCAAGACATCTGGAGTGAAATCGGGTAAGGTGTGCCACACGGCAAAGAAGGACTGCGTGACGTGTCATATGCCGAAGGTCGCCTTACCGGGGGCTCACTACGAGTTCGCGGATCACCAGATCCGGGTTGTTAAGCCAGGGGACGCATACCCAAACTAAGAGAGCCTGTAGAGCATGAAGTTGTCCAGACGCGATCTGATTCGAGTGGGGCTTGCCGCCGCGACGCAATGGGCACGCGGTTCGGCAGCTGCGATGTTCGAAGAGGTCAGTCCGACGGTGTCGGGCATCACGTGGGTTCACGAAAATGCGATGTCGGAACGACGCCACTTGCCGGAAACGCTCGGTCCGGGGTGCGCCTTTCTTGACTATGACAACGACGGGTGGATGGATATCCTACCTCGTAAACAGCGGCCCTTGCGATTTCTTCAAACCGGAGAAGCGATTGAATCACGCCCTTTACAAAAACAACCGTGATGGGACATTCACCGATGTCACCGAAGCGGGCGGGCCTCACGGCTGAGCTGTTCGCCATGGGCGTGGTTGTCGGAGACTACGACAACGACGGATTTCCCGACATTCTGATCACGGCGTATGGCCGGCCGGTTCTGTACCACAACAACGGTGACGGCACCTTCACGGACGTGACAGCGAAATCGAAACTTGATGTGCCGGTTTGGACAACGAGCGGTGTGTGGTTCGACTACGACGGCGACGGCCGCCTGGATCTCTTTCTCTGCAGCTTCGTGGAGTATCGCAACGACAGCATCACTTGCGGCGATAACAAACTCGGCCGCAATTACTATTGCATCCCACGGGTGTTCAAGCCAACTGCGAATCTCCTGTTTCACAATAACGGCGATGGAAGCTTCAGCGAAGTGGGAAAGGGCACAGATATTGCTAAGGCGCTCGGAAAGGGCCTCGGGGTTGTGACCACTGACGTAAACAACGATGGCCGTCCGGATCTGTTTGTAGCCAACGACACTGTACAGAACTTCCTCTTCATCAACAGGGGCGCAAACCGCTGGGAAGAAGCCGGCCTGTCAGCCGAGGTCGGATTCAGCGACAATGGCCAACCTCGCTCAGGGATGGGCGTCGATTCAGCTGATTTCGACGGTGATGGATGGGAGGACCTCTTTGTAGCCAATGTCGACCAGGAGATGTTCTCTTTGTACAAGAACAAGAAGAACGAGACGTACACGGACGTGTCGCGCCGGAACAACGTCGCTCAGGCGACCCGGCTGCTGAGTGGATGGGGGCTGAAGTTCTTCGATTATGACAACGACGGCGCGATCGATCTGCTGCTTGCAAATGGGCATCCGGATGACATGATTGAAAATTATTCCCAGCAGGTGAAGTACAAGGAACCTTTGCTTCTGTTTCGAAACGAGAGTGGCACGTTCCGCAATGTAAGCACCGAAGCCGGGCCTGTATTTACGAAATCGTTCGCTGCGCGCGGGCTTGCCGTGGGTGACTTCAACAATGACGGCAAGCTGGACGTATTGATTGCAAACAATGGCGGGCCTCCCGTGCTGCTCCGGAACGCAACCGGCGCGGGCAATCATTGGATCGGTCTGAAGCTGCAAGGTGTGAAAGCAAATCGCGATGGCGTCGGCGCCAAAATTGTCTGGTCCGCCGATGGGGTACGGCGCGGACGTTTAAAGACGCACGGCGGCAGCTATCTGTCGAGTCATGATCCGCGCGAAGTTCTCGGTTTGGGAAAAGCCACGAAGGCTGATTATGTCGAAATCAGGTGGCCGGCGCCGAGCGGCCTGGTGGAGCGGTTCGATGATCTACCTTCTGATCGATATAGCACGGTGACCGAAGGCAAGGGGAAGCGAGTGACATAGCATCTCGCCGCACTCGATGTTGATGGTATGGTGCGCCCGGCGCGATTCGAACACGCGACCTTCTGGTTCGTAGCCAGACTACTTTCCGTAAGTCCTTGAATGCACAATAAATATTTTTCGCACTAATCTGCACGTTAGGTACCAAAAATGCGCTTGTGGGTGGGTAGTTTGTGAGCTTTCGGTGAGGCTGCATGACTTCGCGGCGTAGCTGGTAAGGTCGGGAACGCCGGACAGGCGAGGAGGCCGACCATGGGCAAGCAAGCGGATTGGAAACACCAGACACCTGGTTCCCGGCTGAGCCATTGTCCGTCGTGGGGCTCCGATCGCGGAGAACGCCTCGACGGCAGGCTTCGCTTCGCCGCGGCAAACTACGCCGCGCCTTGCCTCCTGCGCGCCGTTCTACAACTTAGTAAATTGCGACGGGCGGCTCCGCCGGGAACCAGATGCAAAGCAGTTTCTTCGTCTTACCCAAGACGAAAACCAGATGCCCGTTGACACACATACATAGGAGAGACGATGAATGAAGGCTTGGTCAAAGTTCGTGAACACCTTAATCACGTAGGCCGAGAGGAGTGGGCCAAACTGCAAAAGGATCTCGCAATCAACCTTCCTTTGGTAGTTTCGTTTGGAACGGTGGGCGCGGCGATCCGGCGAAACAGATCACGATTTCAGCTCAGACGTCCTAGTGATCTGCAGAGGACATCTTTCCGCGCAGGTTGGTAGGCTTTGGACGAGCTCATACGCATCATTCGGGGATCGCCCTGCCCGGTAATCCGGCTCACGGTGTCGATGCGCGGTGTGTTTACCCGTCGATCGTATCTCTGAACATCACGTATTGGCCGATGACGCTTTCGGTGCAGCAGTGCTGCGGCGCTTGCGTACCTCTGCTTCCGCTCGAATCCAATCATCTTCTGCCGAGCTGCCCTGACATCCTATTTCTTCCCAATAGAGGTACGCTAGTTCTTTAATTTCCTTCGCGATTTCGTGGCTCCTGTCGGGCGCTTCTGGCGTTTCAACGCACGTTGTGCGAACCGTATCGTGTGTTCTGTGTGACCGTTTCAGTTTCATGACGAGTCTCCCTGCGATTCTCTTCCTGAGGGGATGTTCTGCGGGTTGACATGTCCCTCGTGCCGGACGAGAGTCATGCATTATGCAGCAGTTTTCCGTCCACACGACGAAGTCTACGGCGACGGTTTCGGGCAAGCAATATAGGTTAGCAACGTGGCACCAACGCAGAACCGGCTACATGCCTCTGCGCCTCGCGTCCCAATCAGATCTACAGTGAGAGCCATTACGCCTCGCAGCATTTTGGATGCGTGGTCCTGCGGTGTTTGCGCGTAGGGCGCTACAAGTACATCGAAGCTCCCAAGCCCGAGCTGTACGATTTGGCGCAGGACCCAGGTGAGGCACAGAACATCTAGCGCGCGGGACCGGTTGCGTGCATCCGCGCTCGTAGAGCGGATGAAACGCGTGGTTTCCCAATACTCTGTTCCGACGCAAGCTGCGAACAAGGCGCTGACGTCGGAAGCAGAAGCGAAGTTGCGGTCCCTGGGGTATCTCGCGGGTGGTGGTTCGGCGGTGCGAGGACCGGGTGCGGATCCCAAAGATCGCATCGCCGATTTTGAACAGTACGGCCGCGCTCTCATCCTGGCCGGATCCGGCAGCGTCATCGAGGCCAACGGGATTCTTGAACGGCTCCATGCAAAGTATCCGGAAGTCACTGACCTCTCCATGAGCGTGGCGCTCAATCTCCAACGGCTAGGAAGACACAATCAGGCTGCAAATGGCCTTCGTGAGGTCGCCCGCAACGATCCTCGCAGTGCGAGGGCTCACTACAATCTCGCGGTCAGCCTCAACCAACTCGGACAGATCGACGAGGCTGTCCGCGAACTGGAGGCGGCTCTGGCCATCGCGCCCCACTATACGCAGGCTTCGGAGTTGTCAGGGCTGATCTGGCTTCAGAAAAAAGACCCGATGCGTGCCCGCCAGTACTTTCAGCAGGTCCTTGCGACCGATCCGCAAAACTTCGCGGCCCGGTACAACCTGGGCGCCCTGGAGACGGTGCAGGGGAATTGGGGTGAGGCTGAGGCCAACCTGGCAGCCGCTCTTGCCGCACGGCCAGACTCACCGGAAGCGCTCAACGCGCTCGGTAGTCTCCACCTCCGCCAAGGCGAACTGGAGAAAGCCGCCGCGGCGTTTCGCCGCACGGTGCAGCTCAAACCAGATTTCGCGGCAGCGCATTACAATCTCGGCCTGGTTCTCCGCAAGCAGAATCGCCCCGACGAGGCCGCCAAGGAGTTTCGCTTGGCACTCGAAGCCGACCCCGGATTTCAGCCGGCACGAAAAGCGCTCGCCCCGGCTCAATAGACCCAGGCGATTCTGTTGCATGACCATTCTCTCTTTCCGGCGCATCGCAAACACCCATGCGCGCGCGAGGGCGTTTTATACTTCTCTCGGCCCGGTGAACTCGGCCAAACGTAAACAAATGAGCCGAATGAGCCGTTTTTTGCTTTTGAAGGGAGGGCATCCTCACATCTGTCAACACACCGACACGGGGCGGCAGTGCTCTACGCGTTGCCTCCTCAAGCCGATTGGCACGCGTGAGCAAACGCAAGACACCGATCACCGAAGAAGCATAACCAGAGCCCGCAACCGGACTAAGCGCGGCCTTGCGGGCGAACGAAACGTGGAGCCGGTGAGCTTAAAGATATGTGTTCCTGCGCGACTCTTATCTGGGGGAAGCACACGATGATCAAGATTGCCGAACCTGCACTAGCCTTGAACGATCATCGGGTAGGCGGACGCATTCGCATGTCCCGAAACCTGCACATTCGCCAAGATGACAGCCGCCAAAACATAATCGGCGCGATCGCCACAGTGGCTGGCGGCACGCAAGCTGGAAGGCTAAAGTCGGTCGTGTTGAACTCGCATGGTGTACCTGGATATTTGGTTATGGGCGAAGGATTCTGGCGACCGCACACGGAGATGTTCCAGACGCTCAACGGCGTCGTCGATAACATCTGGATGACCGCTTGCCGGATTGCATCCCGCGGCGGTCTCGCGGCAGGCGAAAAGCTTCCACCCAACCTGAAGGGCCAGATCGGTGACGGTTATCACTTCTGCCGTAACATCGCGCTGAACGCGAGATGCAACGTGATCGCGTCCATGAATGACCAGGATGTACCGAATCGTAGAATCCCGGATGGATATGTGGATGCATACGAAGGCGCACTGCTCTGCTTCAAACCGAACGGCGAAATCGCTTGGGCGCACCATTACGCAGCTACATAATGGCGAGTAAGCCGGTAATGGTGAGTAAGGCGTCGTGCCGGCGGGACACAACGCGTCCAACCGGTTCACTCCTCCTCCAGCACGACCGTCATGGACATCGGAAGGAATGGGCCGCGCCTGGCATCGCGTGAAGCGAACTCGCCCGAGTGCAGGCAAGTGATTGCCGAGTTCGTCGGCGATGAATGGCAGGAGATGCGTGCCGTGTTCTTTCGATCCATGCGCGCGATCGAGCGCGCGCTCAGCGCCAGGGGCGAATATATGACGAAGGAAGGCCAGATCATGCAGGGTGGCCCGGACCACTACGCTCGTCTCGCCGCGACGAAGCACTTGCGTGATTTCTTGATCGCCGGTCAACCGGCGCCGAAGGAACCGGAGCCGAAGGATAAGCTGATAACGCTTCAGGAACTCCAGGAGATGCTGAGGGGCGGAGTCAGGAAAGTAGGACGCAGGCGCAGACACCGTGAAACGCGGTGGCGCGGTTTA
>CAWGVL010000060.1:0-140561 GCA_963825845.1 Bryobacteraceae bacterium
TCAGGCTCAGGCAGACGACATCGGCGGTCGCGGCCACCGCATCGGCCGATGCCGCGGAGACGGCGCCCGCCGGCAGCCGCGCCGCCGTGCCCGCGGCGTCGAAGCCGATCAGCGCGTAGCCGGCCGCGACTAGCGGGCCGACATCGGCCCGCCCATCCGGCCCAGGCCGATAAAGCCCAGCGTCTCGACGGTCACGGCAGGATCCCTCGTCGGCCAGCACCTGGCCGGGCGACACGGAACGCCCTACGCCCGCCGGCACGCCCGCGTAGACCCCGACCTGCATCAGCGTCTCGCGGATCTCGTCCACGGTGCAGCCGTTCCGCAGGGCGCCCCGCACGTGGGCCGCTAGCTCCGTCGAGCGATTGAGCGCCGCCAGCAAGCATAGGTTGTTGAGGCTCCGCTGCTTGTGGCTCAGCGCCTCGCGGCCCCACAGATTGCCCCAGCAGTACTCGGTGAGCATCCGCTGAAAGTCGCGATTGAAGTCGTTGACGCCTTCCAGCGCCTTGTCCACGTACGTGTCGCCGAGCACCTTGCGGCGGATCGCCACCCCTGCTCGTACAGATCGTCGGCCATGCTGCCCTCCCTCCGCCGCGACCCTCGAGCGTCGCGCGTTGGGACCAGCTTAGACCCGCGCTCCGCCTGCCAGCAAGCCGCCTGCGGCGCCCGCCAGACCTCCGGTCGGCGCGCCAGGCGGCCCGCGACCGCGCCCGCCCCCAATTAGGGGCAGGCGCGGCCCGGCGTCAGCCCGTCAGGCGGAACAGCCCCCGCGGCTCCCCATAGGCGAAACGGAGGTCAGTGCGCGCGAACGCACCCGGGGTCAGGAGGCAGCCACCGGCTGCTTGGGCTGAGGGACGTCGGCTGGCCAGTTCTTGATCTCGACCGGCTCGGGTGGGAAGCCCAGGACGTTCAGGTACAGGTACTCGCGCCACTCGTAGAACCGCGGCGTGCTGTCGAGCGGGGCGTCGAGATACTCGCGCAAGAACTCACGCCACGGCGGGTAGAAGGGGATGTATGAGACCGGCGTTCAACGACTCGCTGTCGATCGCGGCGATGCGCTGGCGAATGGTGGCCTCGCCATGCTCCTCGATCTGCTGCCAGACGTAGTCAGTGGTACTTCTGCAGCATGGCATTGTGATGGCCCCGCTCCTCGGCGTGGACGACGCGCTCCTCGAAGTCCTTGACCTGCGGCGTGAACAGCTTGATGCCGCCGATCGTCGTCGCCAGGAACAGCCCGTAGGGCCAGTTGTTGCCCGCGAACAGGTAGGTGAGGAAGTCGCGCTTTTGCAACTCGAAGTGCTCGGTGCGCGGCGCCAGGCCGTACTGTTCGGCGAACTCCGGGTCCGGCAGCGAGTGGTCGCGGCTGGGATCGATCAGGTCGCCCTGCTTGATATAGCCGATGCCGTGCCCGGCCTCGCTGCGGATGTGATCCGCCAGCAGGAAGCGCCACTCCGTGTCCAGGTCGTCCGTGAAGTTGGCGTAGGCGTAGCGCCGGCGGCGACGATGTGCTCGAGCTCCCAGCGACCGCGGAACGCCATCCACCGCCCGAGCAGCTCGCTCTCGGCCTGGTCCTGCGGCTCGCGCTTCTGCGCGTAGCGCACCTTGCGCAGCTCGTCGGCCCACTGGGTCAGGGGGTTGTCGTCCTCGTAGGTAACGGGCTTGCCGACGCGTAGGTCAGCCATCATCTTCTCCTGTGCGCGGGCGGCGCATGGGCCGTGGCGGAAGGATAGGCAGCGTGGGCGCGCCTGTCAAGCGCCGGCGAGGGCGCGCAGATGGAGGGAGGCGGCATGGAGATCGATCGACTTGACCACGTGGTGCTCACCGTGCGCGACGTCGAGGCGACGGGTGCCTTCTACACGCGCGTAGTCGGGATGCGCGTGGCGCGCTTCAGCAACGGCCGCACGGCGCTACACTTCGGGCAGCAGAAGATCAACCTTGAGCAAGCCGGCCAGGAGTCGACACTGGTGGCGCGGCGGCCGACGCCTGGCTCGGGCGACCTGTGCTTCATCACCACGACGCCGCTGACTGCCGTGCTGGCCCACCTACGGGACAGTGGTGTGGCCGTCGGGGGCCGGCCCCGTGGCCCGCGAGGGCGCCACCGGGCGCATGGGCTCGGTGTACTTCCGCGATCCGGACGAGAACCTGGTCGAGGTCTCGAACTACGACGAGGCGCCGGCCTAAACTATGGCGGGCTGTCCCCTGCCTGAGCAGTCGGCGCCGCCAGGGCGGCGATCTGAGGGCGGGCGTCAGCCCCACGCCTGCGACGCGGCGCCTGCCCCGGCGAGCGCCCAGCGCTTTAGGGCGCCGCGTCCTACAGCGGTGTCCCTGGGCCTTGAGCCATCGGGGGAACCGTCCAAACGTAGGGCAAGGGCTCGTCCCTTGCCGCCCGCGGTCGGATCAATCAAGCTGAGGGCCTGGCGATCAGACGGATGAGTTCCGGCGGTGCGCTAGCGTAGCTGTGGCAGCGCGGCGTCGAGGTACTTGTAGTCGACGAACTTCGTCATGTCCGCCTTGGACGGCACGAGGCCTTCGTGCTCCCAGAAATCCTGCTGCCGAATCAGGTCGTCGACCTCGATGCGGCCGCTGGCCTCGGTGCCCGAGTGGTAGGCCTGACCGATCGTCTCGGTCGGGATGCGTGTCCACTTGCTCAGGATCTCTAGCATCTGGGGGTCCGACACCGTGCCATCCTTGATGGTGGCTAGATAGTCACGGATTCCCTTCATGTGGGCGACGACGAAGCGCGTGGTCACGGCGTCAGGGCGGCTCAGCATGCTCGGGCCGACCACCATCATGCCGGCCTCCTGCCGCCCCGCCGCGGTCTGCACGTCCAGCGCGCGCACGCCGATGCCGCGATTCTCGATCAGCGTCGGCAGCGGCTCCGGCACGACGCCCGCATCGACGCCGTTGTTGGCGAGCGCCGCCGCCAGATCGGTGTTCACGACGCGCTGCACGTCCACGTCGTTCATGCTGAGGCCACTCTTCAACACCGCCTGCCGCAGCGTGTAGTCCACCGGCGAGCCCTCGACGTTGAAGCTCACGCGCCGCCCTTTGAGGTCCTGGATCGTCCGCACCTGCCCACTCTCAGCCAGGTCTTTCCGCAAGAGCAGCACCGTGTACGACAGGCTCTGCGAGGCGATGGCGTGCATGTTGATGTCGCGGGCTCGGGAGAAACCTATGTAGGCAACGAGTTTACGCTGAAGCTCTCTGCGGTCACATCCATGTATCAGAACTCGCGGTTTTTCTCGAACCTGACGCGTGCGGGGGGATCTGGATTCAACGGCGATTTCGGAGCTGATACAAACTGGACACGCTGGCTTACCTGGGACGTTTCCGTCGGCGGCCCGTTATCTGAGTAATCCCGTGCCCGGGCGAAAGAATCACGACTTTCTCTACACTACGGGCATCGGTGTAGCGTTCTCTCGGTGATTGATAGCGGCCGCCAATCCCCAGCAGCGGCCACCTCAACGTCATCGCTGGCCGTAAAGTAAGAGCAATCGGGGTGATGGAATACAAGGGCGCTAACGCTCGCCTCCGGCTCCATCATCATTCCTTCCGTCAACTGCACACCGATCTCGTCCGGGTTGATCAGCTTCCAAAGTCCCTGCTGGTCGTCAAGGTTCGGGCAGGCAGGATAGCCGAAGCTGTATCGCTTGCCGCGATAGCGCGACGTGAAGCGTTCCTGCATGGTCATATTCGGCGGATCGGGGAAGCCCCAGTCCTCACGTATCCGGCGGTGTACATACTCGGCACAACCCTCTGCGCTTTCAATCGCCAGCGCCTGGATTGCGTGGGCCTTGAAGAACTCACCCAAGTCTTCGCCGCCTCCGCCTTCGCGCGGACACCCTCGCCGGCCGAAACTACGAACAGGGCGATGTGATCGCGCTTGCCATTCGAGGGTCGAGCACATAATCGCTGAGACACAGACCGTCTTTGCGAGGCTGCCGACCGAAATGAAACGCGTGTATTGAGTCGATGGCCCCGGGTTCGAACAGGCGGATTGAGTTTCCATCGCGTTCAGCTTCGAAGAATTGCCATACGGCGCGGACCTTCATCCATTGCAGCGCTTCTTCCTTCACTTCCCCCATTGGTGGAAGAGCGAGAGAGCCTTCTCTTCGCGCTGTAATAACTGCTTCTCGAAATTTCCTTTGTACCCCATGTGCCGGCCGTAAAGCATATAGGGGTTGATATACCCCCATATCTCCTGCAATTGCGGCAGCGTCCGGACGCGCCGGTCCAGGTAGGAAACCGATGGTATGGGGATGTCGGCACGCACCTTCGCGCTCGAGCCGTCCCCGCATTCACCTTCTCTCCCATGTCGCGTTCGGGGAGAGCGGCGAAATCCGAGAGCGTAGCGCTCGGCTAGTCTGTCCTCGCGCAACGCAGGATCCATGATCTCGTTCATAATGCGCAGGCCCGTCATCGCGTCCTTCGCGTAAAATGTGGGAGCGTTATACGTAGGCGCGATCTTACCGGTCGTATACTTCTCCGAAAGCGCGGCCCCGCCGACCAGCAAGGCACCTTTACCCCGGCGTCCTTCAGATCGTTTGCAGTCACTACCATCTGCTGCGCCGATTTCACCAGCAATCCGGAAAAACCGATCGCGTCAGGCTTATGCTCGCGATACGCCTTGATGAGCTCTTCCGGCGGAACCTTGATCCCGAGATTCACCACCTCATACCCATTGTTGTTCAGGATGATCTCGACGAGATTCTTGCCGATGTCATGAACATCGCCCTTACCGTCGCGAGCATAATTGCGCGCGCGTGCGCGGTGTCGGCCTTCTCCATGAACTGTTCCAGGTGATTCACGGCAGCTTTCATCGCTTCCGCCGATTGCAGCACTTCCGCGACGATCAATTCGTTGGCGTTGAACAGCCGCCCCACTTCCGCCATCCCCGCCATGAAAGGTCCGTTGATGATGTCGAGCGGCGCCATGCCTTCGGCCCACTTTGGCTTGAGATCATCGATCAAGCCGTCCTTCGAGCCTTCGATGATGTAATTGGCCAGCCGTTGATCCAGGGACAGTTCCGCCTTCGCGCCTTCACTTTCCTGTGCGGCCTCGGAAGTGTTCCGCGATCGCGGCAATATGAAATTGATTGACGGCTGCACGCTGTTCACGCGACTGCTCGCGCCAATCCTCGGAGCTGCTCGGAGGTCTTCGCTCGGATGGCCGGCGGGCACGCTTGCGGTGGAGTGTTGAACAGGAGATTTTCTGCGAGGGTGCGGTCCTCTGCCGGAATCGATGCGAAACGCTCGAGCTTTTCCGCATTCACGATCGCCAGGTCCAGACCGGCTTTGGTGCAGTAATACAGAAAAACCGAGTTCACGACCTCGCGGGCAGCCGCGGGCAGGCCGAACGAGATGTTCGATACTCCCAGAACTGTCTTTACATACGGGGATGTTTTTCTTGATCAGCCGCAAGCGCTTCGATCGTTTCCACGGCCCCGCCGATATAGTTTTCATCGCCGGTTGCGCATGGAAATACCAGCGGGTCCAGGATAATATCCTCAGCTGGAATCCCATATTTCTGGTCAACAGCTTTACGGACCGCTGCGCGATCGCCAGTTTCCGCTCCCGCGTGAACGCCTGGGCCTGCAGCGGATCCTCGTCGATGGCGCCCACCACTAATGCCGCGCCGTAGTCCTTTGCGACCGGGCAAGCTGTTCGAACTTTTCTTCGCCATCTTCCAGGTTGATCGAGTTGATCAGCGCCTTGCCTTGCGAATAGGTCAGCGCTAGTTCGACGGCCTGTCGGGTCGGTCGTATCGATCATGACCGGCGCCTTCACTTTGCGGATCAGCTTCTCGTAAAAGGGCGGGATGTCCTTCATCTCATCGCGATCGGTGGATTGCAGACACACGTCGACGATGTGAGCGCCGTTCCTTACCTGTCGCCGAGCGATCTCGGTAGCTTCTTCCCACTTTTCTTCGGCGATCAGATTCTTGAACGCCCGCGAGCCGATGACGTTGGTCCGCTCGCCCACGATCAGCGGCCGTGTTGGATTCATCGGCTTCTACCAGTTCGATGCCGCTGTAGTAGGCCTTGTGCGTTTTCTCGTCCGAAGCTGGCCGGGGCTTCTTGCCCTCCACCATCTGAGCGATAGCCGCTGATGTGCGCCGGGGTCGTTCCGCAGCATCCGCCGATGAGGTTCAGCCAGCCGTGATCGACAAACTTCTCCAGCTGTACGCGCGCAAAGTCTCCGGCGTTTCGAGATATTTCATCTCTTCATTCGGCAATCCCGCATTCGGGTAGCAGGAAATTCGTGTGTTGGCCATCTCATGCAGCGTACGGATGTGATCCGTCATGAACTCAGGACCGGTCGCACAATTCAGGCCCACGGAAAGCAGCTTGCGATGACCGATAGAGGATAGAAGGCGTCGGCGGTTTGTCCCGCCAGCATCGTGCCCATGGGTTCGATCGTGCCCGAAACCATCACCGGCATCTCGAAGCCAAGTTCCTTCTCCAGCCGTTCGATTCCAAGCAGCGCGGCCTTCACGTTCCGCGTGTCATTGCACGTTTCGAGCAGCAGAATGTCCGCCCCACCTTCGACCAGAGCCTTTGCCTGCATGTAGTAGCCGTCTCGCAGGTCTTCAAAGGAAACATTGCGTGTGACCGTGATGGATCGCGTCGTGGGTCCCATCGACGGCTGCGACAAAGCGCGGCTTAGCGTCACGTCCAATACTCATCTGCAGCTTCCCTCGCGATGCGCGCGGCTGCGTGGTTGATTTCCACAGTCTCATCCTGCAACTGGAACTCGGCCATGGAGAGCGGGTGCCCGTTGAACGAATTGCTTTCGATGATCTGGGCTCCGGCATCCAGATACTGCTTGTGAATGGCGGCGATAAGATCCGGCCGGGTGCGGCACACGTTATCCGTGCAATTCTCCAGGTGCGAGCCGCCGTAGTCGGCAACTGTCAATTGCGAATGCAGAATACTGCCCATCGCGCCGTCCATTACGACAATGCGCGAAGCCAAGGTATCATGTAGCGCCTGCTGGCGGAACTTTCGATCTTTCATGGGTTTATGCGCCGATGTGGTCTAATATTTTAACATCCTCGATGCATGAAGCAGCTAACAATCTTCGGATGAGTGTCGCCGATGCGAGTGAGCGCTTACGACAGATCAGCGAGGTGAACGCAGCGGTTCCACTGAAAGCAGGGGGCTGGTCAGCGAAGCAGGTTATCGGGCATCTGATTGACTCGGCATGCAACAATCACCAGCGATTCGTGCGATTGGCGCTGGCTCCCGGCTTGGTGTCCCCTGGATACGAACAGGCCGAGTGGGTGAATCTGCAGGACTACGCTTCGCAACGTTGGACCGACCTGCTGGCCCTGTGGACGTCTTATAACCTGCATCTGGCGCATGTTATGGCGGCAGTTTCCGCCGAATCTCTTGCGAATCAGGGAACCGTCAATGGTAACCCTGTGACTCTGAAGTTTCTTATGGAAGACTATGTCGCGCATTTAGAGCACCATCTGCGGAGCATCCTCGGGTGATGACGGTAACCGAGTAACTCTTCTCGCCCTCCGGTGTCTCATCGGATGAAAGCGTGCAATTCGCGCAAGGAGGAATGCGAGATGACTTGTAAAGAGATCATGACACCCGATCCATCGTGCTGCGTACCAGGCGATTCCGTGGCGATGGCCGCTCAAATTATGAAGCGCAACGATGTGGGACCTGTGCCCGTTGTGTCCGATCAGCACGAGAAGCGGCTGGTCGGCATCGTGACTGATCGCGACCTGACGCTGAAAGTGCTCGCTGAGGGGCGAGACCCGCACACCACCCGTGTCGACGAGGTGATGAGCATGAATCCCATTTCCTGCCGGGAGGACGAGAGCACTCATCGCGCTCTGCAACTCATGGCGGATCACCAAATCCGGCGCGTGCCCATTGTCGATGCGAACAATCGCCTGAGCGGGATCGTCGCTCAGGCCGACTTGGCGCTGAATGAGGATGAAGAGGACGTTGGACGTGCCGTAGAGCACATTTCCGAACCGTATGGTTCCGGCGGATGGACGGAAGGCCGCCCCCACAGGTCCGGCAATTGGGCGGCTGCGGGCACGGGTTCGCTGGCAATGGGAGCCCTGTGCATGGGCATCGGCGCCGGCCTGATGTACATCCTGAGCCCGAGCAGGAGACAGGAATCCGAATCCTACATGGAGCGCAATCCCGAGAATACTTTCTACAGCGGCTCGCGATCGGTTCTGTAGCGCCGTCCTCGCAAACTAAGCTGTGACGACCGACCCGTTGCTTTGTTCCGTGTTCTGGATTTCGGACTCGTTGAAGCTGTATCCGAACCCGCGAACGGACCGGATCGAGCAGCGGGTTGGTCGGGTCGGTTTCGGTCTTTTGACGAAGACGAAGTATGTACACGTCGACCGTGCGGTCTGTCACCGCGCGGTCGTGTCCCCAGACCGCATCCAGGAGTTGCTCACGGCTGAAAACCACACCCGGACGCGCCATCAGGAACTCCAGCAGCCGAAACTCCGTTGCCGTAAGTGAAAGCGTCTGCGCATTGAGGCGGACGCGGCAACTGGTGCGGTCCAACTCGAGCCCACCGGCTTTCAGAAGGCGGGTCGCCGTCGTCTGGCCGCGGAATTGAATCTTGATGCGGGCGATCAACTCACGGATGAAGAAAGGCTTGACGATGTAGTCGTTTGCGCCCAATTCCAACCCGACAATGCGGTCTGTCTCCGAAGCGCGGGCGGTGAGAAAAATTACCGGAATGTGCGCCAATTCGGGATGTGCTGCGGATGCCTTTGCAGATATCCAGACCGTCCGAATCCGGCAGCATGATGTCGAGAAGGATCAGGTCCGGACGCTCCCGGCGGCACAATTCGATCGCGCCCTTTCCCGTCTGCGTCCCGACCAGGGTGAAGCCCTCTTTTTCCAGGTTGTACTTCAGCAGAGCGTACAGGTCCGAGTCGTCTTCGATCAGAGCTATTTTCCGCATGTGGCTAACCGAAAGTAACCCGCGATCGTTACAACTGGATTACAATCGGATAAATACAATTGACGCCTTCAGTTTAGCAACGAAGGCGTTCATCTCGCTATCTTCCCCAGATCTTCTTGTGAACCAGCTGAATCGCCCAGAGCGCAACTTAATCGCGGAGCGCCCTTTATACGCGCGCACATCCGGGCCTCTGCTGGATGCGCGATCGTGTATTCGCGAAGCGCATGGATCAACTGGTCCATCTCCGAAGTAGACCGTGCAAGCTCAGATGACGTCCGATTGTCAGTGTTTCGGTCGTTAGCCGAAGTCAAGTCCGCGGCGGCTTTGTCCCACGCGCGGGTAGCGATATGTGCCAGGCCCCGATAGTAGTGGAACTCCGGTGGACGCGTCGATTGAGCTCGATCGCGTTGGTGCAATCGGCGATGGCTTGGATAGCGAACCCGTCTGTAATGGGATAGGCAGCGCCGGAAGTACGCGTCGACATGTTCGGGGCTTTGCGCGATGGCGGACGTGAAGTCCGCAATGGCTTTGACGTGATCCTGCGTCTGCTGGTATATCTTGCCCGCGTCCGAAGGGACCGTAAACAGGTCGGCGTTCGCCGCGAGTAAGCTCGGCGATATAGCGGTCATCGCTTGGCCACGGGATGATTTGCTTTCACGTGCTGCAGTCGCGATATTTATTTGCTCTTCAGCTCATCTGGGATGACGGGGGCGTAAGCGGAGTACTTCGCCGATACCTGCGCCGGCGCGGCCGGCTTTGCACGAGGCGCCGGCTTCGAAGGCGTCGTCGAGTGTTCGGCTTGACAACTGCCGGCACGTCTGTGGCCACGCATTTACCGGCGCGTGCGGAAACAACGTTGGGTAGGTCGGGCTCTCGATTTTCGGGCCCGTAGCCTCCTGCGCCACACACCACCGGCAAACGATGCCGAAGCGCCGACGAACGCCAAGAAAAGATGGTACCTCATCACTACCTACATCGCACCGAGATCAATAACGAGGAATCGGGTGTCTCGGCGAGGAAATGCGACTGAAAGGCTTAGTACTAACGATGGCTTACGGCCAGGACCGACGCGAACCAATCGCGGGGATCTGTCAGACCGCTGCAATTCGCAGTGGGGCTCCAAACCGATCTGAAGGAAAGAAGACGACTTCCCGCTCGAACGCGGCGTAGGTTTCCGGGTCATTGGACGGCGCGAGCAGTCGATCGTTGACCCAGATCTCGACCTCTTCTCGTCAAAACGTAGCCTCCGATGTCGGGTTCCTGTTCGAGCTTCCGTGCCGCCTCAAGCGCCGCGTCATAAGCCTGGCGATGCGTTCCCGGTCGATCCATCGACCCTGCGGTCCGCCGGTTGTAAGCAGCCCGAGCCGATTCTGCCGATTGTCGACCGCGTAATGCGCGTCGTGGCCGATGATCATCATCCCCGGACCCGCGGGAACATGCGCATAATCCGCCACATCGAGCAATAGGCTCGGGGGTTGCCTGCTCCCGAATCCAGCGATGGAACACCGGGATAGAGATGTGCCAGTCGACCTTGGATCCCTCGACGGCAAAGATCTTGACGTTGATGTGTTGAAAGTCCGCCATGCGATTCCTTAAACTGCCGCCGCTGCAGGCTGCTGCAGTAGCTTGGCATAGCACGCGAAGCAGGCCTCCAGGAAGACCTGCGTCTCCTCGACCAGGCGGTGGGCCTGCTCGGCGTTGAAGCGGTTCGCCGCGCGTTCTCGTGCGCCTCGAAGTAGTACTGTGCGAACTTGCCGCCGACGAAGTCGTCGAGGAACAGGTTCGTGTCGTAAAGATGTTTCTGTAAATCGCTGCAGCACCGATTCGGCATCCTCGGGAAAACCGACGTTGCGATGTTTCAGCAGCGCGAGCGCTCCATGCGACATTGCGCCGTATGCGGTCCTAGCGGCGGCTTCCACCTCGCCGCGCTCGAGATGCAATTGCGCTTCAAAGGCCTCGCGCTCCGCTGCGGTTAGCTGGAATTCGGCAGGCGTGACAACCTCGCCTGCGCATTCGCCTTCGCCCAGATCGCCAACACCGTATTCGCGGGCATCGCCCCAATCCAGATAGAACTCGGGAGCGACATCATGCGGCGGCACGATCATCATATCGTCGACCATCTTCTTGCACTCGGCTTTGCCGATGCGCTTGATGAAGAGTGCGAAGGTCTCTTGGCTTCCGTTCATTCACGTAGCGACGGTGAACCGGTCGACAACTTCGGGGATGCGCTTCGAGGGCACCGCGCCGATGGCAAGACCATATGAGCCCGCATTGTGCTCCCATTCGCCGCCGAGCATGACCTGGAAATGCGGTACCGCGTAGCCGTTCTTCACACGGCTCATGCCATAGAAGCCGAGATCGCAGAGGTGGTGCTGGCCGCAGGAATTGAAGCAGCCGCTGACCTTGATATGCAGTCCACGGATCGATTCGTCGAGTTCGGCTCCGCGCTCGAAAAGTCGCATCCGAAACTCGGCCGCAAGTCCGCGAGACGAAGAAATGCCGAGTTTACACGTATCGGTGCCGGGGCAGGACACGACGTCGACAATGTCCCGGCGCCCGCCAGATCCAAGTCCGCTTCCTTCAGATCGTTGTACAGGGCAGGAAGATCGGCCTCGCTTACCCAGCGAAGAACGATGTTCTGTTCCACCGTGGTGCGAATGGTTTCCCGTGTGTAGTTGCGTGCAATGTCGGCGAGCGACCGAAGTTGGTCCGAGGTGATGTCGCCGAGCGGGAGGCAGATCGTGACGGTCGCGAAGCCCGCCTGGCGCTGCCCGTATACATTCGAGTCGTACCACTTTTGAAACTCGGGCGTCCGCGGCGTTCGTGATCTGCAGAAATTCGGCTTTCCGAAGCGGCTGTTCGTCGGTATCGGCGAGTGCTGCAGGTATCCGTCCATCGTGGGTCGGGCTCGAGCGCGGCGCGTTCTTCTCAACCGGCGTTTGAACTCGTCGAAACCGATCTTGTTGACCAGGAACTTCAGACGCGCGGTATTGCGGTTCTTCTTCTCGCCGTACTTCGCGAAAACGCGGCCGATGGCCAGGCACAACGGAAGCAGTTCTTCCTCAGGCACGAACTCGGCAACAACTTCGCCTGCTGAGGTACGGTGCCGAGGCCTCCTCCCACATAGAACTCAAACCCGCGTTTGCCGTCCTCGAACGACACCGATCGCTCCGATATCGTGCGAGCGACCAACCGCACGCTTCGTCGCGGCAGCCGGAGAAAGCGATTTTGAATTTGCGGCCGTAATCCTGCGTGCCCGGGTGGCCGAGCATGAAGTACGCCGTCGCCTTTGCATATGGAGTGACATCGAAGGATTGGGTCCGGCAGACGCCGGCGATCGGGCAAGCCGTTACGTTGCGAACCGTGTTACCGCACGCTTCACGGGTCGTAATCCCGACGGCCGCGAGACGGCGCATGATGACCGGAGTGTCTTCGATATGGATGTAATGAAGCTGGAAGTCCTGACGCGTGGTGACGTGGGCGATCGAGTCCGAGTATTCCTCGGCAAGCTCGGCAAGAGCTCCAACTGGCGCGCATTCAGGCCGCCAAAAGGAATCTTGATTCGCTGCATGCCGGGAGCGTCCCACAGCGTGCCGGGACCTTTCGTGTTCGCCGAGGATATTCGAGTTTGCGAGTTTCCTTGCCGTCGTGACGCTGCCCGTTGTCGTATCGCTGGCCGTATGCCCCTCGGCGTAAACGTGTCTCTGCAAAGATCTTATCGTCGACTTTGCCGGCTTTTTTCAGTGCGACTTCGCTGTCAAAGATATCGACTTCGCGTGCGAGTTGCGGAGCCAGTTGACCAGCGAGTTTCTCTTTCCATAGGGGGTTGCTTACTTTCACGAGGGCGGGATCTCCAGAATCTCTATAGAGATTATCATATTTACCGCTCCAGCGGTTTCCGGCCGGGTTGAGATTCACACGTCGGGAGCGGCGTGTGCGTGTAATAGTTCAATCCATACCTATGGTTACGGTGCAAATCCCCGCGCAGTATTCATCCGGGGCATTGCGGATCAGCAGCCATTGGGGCCGGGCGGAGACGACTTGGTCCAGCACCGGAAACATGCGGACTTTCAAATATGTGACGCCGAACGTGGCAGCCATGACGGTCGTAGCGATCGCATACGTGCGGCGAGCCTTGCGCAGGAACAGGACCGCGAACGCGAGCGCTGCAGTGATCGGCAAAACAGCCCACCAGTCCGCTGCGACAATCGGCACGGAACTGAGGCCCTGCGCTAGAGGCCAGCGGGAGAGTTCCCGCCACGAACGGGAGGAATAACAATAGCGCGGCCGACGAAAGGATATACGGACGTGGGTTGCCGACCTCCGTCAAGCGTAATCCGGCGAGGGCCGCGATCAGCGGCAGGAAGAGGCAGCAGATATCCGGGCAGCTTGTTTGTCGCTGCCGAAAAAAATACGAAGCCGAACACCACGATCAGCAGCAGGAGCTTGCGCCGGTTATCGTCGGCGTGTTGCGGTAGCAGTGCAACCGTAGCTGACCATGGGAATAGCAATCCCAGCAGAACAGGAATGTAAAACCACCAGGGTTGGACATGCTGGAGATCGGGGCTGGAGAATCGCGAGATGTGGTGCTTCCAGATGAACTCATTCACAAAGACATCGCCATTCTGGATATAGCAGAGCACGTACCAGGGAAGCGCGACAGCGAGAGCAGCGCCGGCGAGGATAAACAGATTCGGCCAGCGCCGGCCGGCCACCCACAAAAGCGGCGCGATCAGCACCAAAGGGACCAGGCCTTTTGCGAGCATGGCGAATCCCAGCAGCACGCCCGCGATGAGGAGTCCACGGCGGCCGCCCGAGCGAACCCAGCGCAGGCTGAACAAAACGGCGGCAGAGAACGTTGTGGCGAGCGGAATGTCCATCACGGCCACGTGGGAATACGCGAGCCATCCCGCTGATGTCGCGAGTATCGCGGTGCTGTATAAAGCTGCGCGTTCGCCGAATTCGCGGCGAACCTGGTGGAAGAAAAGCAGGATGAACGCGGCGCTCAGTAGCGCCACGGGCAGTCTCGGAGCCAAGTCATCGCCGAGGCCGGCTTTGAATCCAAGCGCCGTCATCCAATACAGCAGCGGAGGTTTCTCAAACCACGCTTCACCCCACAACCGCGGGGTAATCCAATCGCCTGAAACAGCCATCTCGCGGCCGATCGAGGCATAGCGGGGCTCGTCTGGGCCGAGGAGTCCGGCCGTCGTAAGCCCGTAAAAAAACAACAGGTACACGATGGGCGCGGCGAGCAGATGTTTCGCGGGGAAGCCGGACAACTACCAAGTATAATGGCGGCGATGCGATGTCTTACTGTAGCCGTTCTGATGGTTGCAGGAGCGATTTATGCGGGCGCTGCAACAGAGTGCTTATGTGATCCGCGAACAGCCGGAAACGATGAGCGCGCGGCAGTGCAGCCTTTGCCGCGAGGCCGAGAAGCAGCCGGCTGATCAGTCCGTGTTTTTCTTGAAAGACATCAATCCGCGCAAGCCGAATCGTTGGTTGGCCCTGCCTCGCACGCACGACGGCGGATTGCACCACTTGCACGATATGAGCTTGTCCAGCCGCACCGCGCTCTGGACGGCCGCGATCGACAAAGGCGAAATCGATGTGGGGAGAGAACTGGGGCGTCGCCTACAACGGCGAGAAAGTCCGGACCCAGTGCCATACGCACGTCCACATCGGCAGATTGATGCCGCATATCGAGAACGATCAAATTCATCGTCATCTCCAATCCGTCGCAGATCCCGGCTCCTCCGGGCGAAGGATTGTGGATCCACTCTGCGGGCAAGAAGATGCACGTTCACTTAGGGGAGCAGACGACAGAGACGACACTGATGCGCTGAATAGGGGCTGCGCTGCACGCTTAATTCGCTGGAACAGTTTCCAGAGCGCTGCCATCCTGCGGGCGACAGCGAAGTTTCATCGCGCCCCAACAAGCCTCACCTCCTGGAGCGTACGTTTTCCGCTCCCATTCGCATGTTGTGGTGGAGGCGCGGGCTTCTGCGCCAGAAGCCGGACCAGGCGGTTGTTGCCGTCCAACTGAACGCCCCAATCCTGCTTCGCCCAAACATCCTCGTAGCGGAGCACACGAAGTCCGGGAAATGCGTGGATGAGTTCGTTGTCCTTAAAACCTCCGCTGAACAGACGGACGCGTCTGGTGTCCTCATGGAGGAACTCGACTAAGACCACTCCGCCTGGCTTCAGCGATCGGATCAGCCGGTCACGATAGGAGGTGAACGGAACATAAGAGAGGACGATCAGATCCCAGTGATCCAAGCCGAAATCGAATTCATCGGCGTTCGCTACGATTGCGTTGATCTTTACGCCCGCCTCCGATGCCTTCTCCTGCGCGAGTTTCACACCGGCATCTGAAAGATCGAAGCCGGTGACGTTCCAACCTTGCTTTGCCAGCCAGATCGCGTTTCTTCCCTGGCCCATCCCGACGTCCAGCGCGCGCCCGGGCTTCCAGCTCCGAAGCATCTCCACGAGAAATGCATTTGGCTCGTGATTGAACGTGTTTTGTTCGCCAGCGTTGGCGTACGTTCCGTTGTACTGCTCGCGCACGACATCACTCTGTGTCTGCGCGAATGCATGCGACACGACAGCGCAGACGAATATCGTACGGCACAGCATGAGCCTACGCTACCATCGAACGATGGGATTTGATCAGTACCACGAGCCACCGTCCGAACTCTCGGAAGAAGTACGCACGTTCGCCCGAATGATCACTTCGGTCATCGAAGAAGCCGAAGCCATCAGTTGGTATGAGCAGAGAATCGCGATTGAGAAAGACTCCGAAGCGAAGGCGATTATGCAGAACGCTCAGCAAGAGGAGTTCAAACACTTCGGAATGGACCTGGAGTTTCTGCTCCGCAAAAAACCTGTTTGGCGCAAGGTGCTGCAAGGAATCCTCTTCAAGCCCGGCGACATTGTGGAGAACGGCGAAAAGTCTGAGGACGCCGCCAAGTAGTATCTCCCCCGCGCACGCGGGCTGCCGTGGTATACGCAATAATCTTCATAGATGAGTTTGTTACAGATTGCGAAGGTCCCGACGGCGGAGAACTCGGCCATTCATCTCAACGAGGCCGACAACATAGCCGTCGCGCGTGTTCCCTTGTCGGAGGGAAACGAAGTCCGAGTCGATGGCAATCGATATCGGCGTGCGTGACCCGATTCCCGCGGGCCACAAGGTTGCGCTGAAGTCGATCCCGACGGGGCGAATATCATCCGCTATGGCCAAGTCATCGGCCGCGCCCGAATTCCGATTGAACCCGGGCAGCACGTCCACACCCACAACGTTGCATTCGACGAACTCACCTTCGATTACGAGTTCCCGGTCGGCGAGCGCAAACTCGAAAACACAGCCCAGAAACGTCCCGACATTCCTCGGGTATGCTCGCGAGGACGGCCGCGCAGGTACGCGAAACTACATCGCCGTGGTTGCGGCGAGTAACTGCGCTGCGCACACGGCCGAGCAGATCGCGTCGAGCTTTGGCCCGAATGAAC
Source organism: Bryobacteraceae bacterium (assembly GCA_963825845.1). Classification (GTDB taxonomy): domain Bacteria; phylum Acidobacteriota; class Terriglobia; order Bryobacterales; family Bryobacteraceae; genus DASQDN01. The sequence continues at coordinate 16,458 of CAWGVL010000060.1, forward strand.
TGCCGCGCGGGAGTAGACGGCGTCGTCGCGTTCCCTCACGGAGAAGGCTGCGGACACGCGATCGGTCCCGATACGGATCAACTGCGCCGAACACTCGGCGGTGTGCTGGATCATCCGAACGTGGCCGGAGCGATCATTCTCGGCTTGGGATGCGAAGTGAACCAGATCGAGCATTACCTCGGCCCCAATGCTCCAAGCTCCGACCGGCTGGTCGGCATGACGGTCCAAGGTTCCGGCGGCACTCGGGCGACGGTCGAGGCTGCGCGCCGTGCGCTGGTCCCGATTATCGAGCGCGCGGCCGCGGAAAAGCGCGTCGAGTTGCCTGCGTCGAAGATCATCCTGGGATTGAACTGCGGCGGGTCCGATTCGTTTTCGGGGATCACGGCGAATCCGGCTCTGGGATACACCTCGGATCTGCTGGCCGAGATCGGAGCGACGGCAGTACTCGCGGAGACGACGGAGATTTTCGGCGCGGAACACCTGCTGGTCAAACGCGCGCGAAATCGCGAAACGGCGGAGCGCCTGTTGAGTTTCGTCGATAAATACAAGAAATATCTGAGGCAGTTCGGCGGCAGCTTCGATGACAACCCGTCCCCGGGCAACAAGGCTGGAGGGCTGACGAACATCATCGAGAAGTCGCTGGGAGCGGTGGCCAAAGCAGGGACGTCTCCCCTGATGCAGGCGGTGGATTACGCCGAGCGGGTCAACTCGCCCGGGTTCGTTTTCATGAATACGCCGGGATACGATCCCGCATCGCTCACCGGACTTGCGGCGGGTGGCGTAAACCTGATCGCGTTCACCACGGGTCGTGGAAGCGCTATCGGATTCCCGACGATTCCGGTGATCAAGATCTCCAGTAATGCCTTCACCTACGAACGCATGCGCGACAACATGGACGTGAATGCGGGCCGGATCGCCGACGGCGATGCGACGGTCCAGGAAGTCGGAAAAGAGATCTTCGACCTGCTGTTGCGGGTCGCGTCGGGCGAGCGGACTTGCGCCGAGCGCCTGGGCCACAAAGAGTTCGTGCCCTGGCGGATCGGGCCGGTCCTGTAATGGCCGGCTCCATGAAGGCCCTCGTCAAACCGGGCGCGGGACGCGGTTTGGTCCTGGAAGATCGTCCGCGGCCGGGATGCGGTGAGCACAATGTCGTCGTACGCATTCAGAAGACCGGGGTCTGCGGGACCGACGTTCACATCTATGGCTGGGATGACTGGGCGGCGAACCGTCTCCATCCGCCTCTGATCATCGGCCATGAATTCATGGGCGTGGTCGAGGAGGTCGGGACGGCGGTCGAAGACATCAAGCCCGGAGACATCGTGTCGGGCGAAGGCCACATCGGCTGCGGCCATTGTTTCTTCTGCCGCACCGGTCAGGGTCATATCTGCCGGGAAATGACGATCATCGGAGTAGATCGCGACGGATGTTTCGCGAACTATTTCTGCTTCCCCGCCACCAATGTATGGAAAGTGGCCCCGGCTATTCCTCCCGAAGTGGCAGCGATCTTCGATCCCTTCGGCAACGCTATGCACACCGTGATGGCGCAGTCGGTTGCAGGGAAGTCGGTGGCTGTCGTCGGTGTGGGATCGATTGGCCTGATGGCATGCAAGATCGCCAGTGTGGCCGGCGCGCTTTCAGTCATCGCCATCGACCCTCAGGAGCACAAAAGGGCGCTGGCGACTACGTTTGGGGCTACGGCGGCTTTCAATCCTACTGAAAACGGGTGGAAAAAACGGCTACTGGGCCATACGCGCGAATCGAGCGGCGTCGATGTCGTGCTGGAGATGTCCGGAAGCCGCGCGGGCATTCGTGACACGTTCGAACTGGTTCGACCGGGCGGGGAAGTCGCATTGCTCGGAATTCCTCCCGTCGGACGTGACGCTGGATCTTTCGGAAAGCATTATCTTCAAGTCGATTACGGTGCGCGGTATAAACGGACGGCTGATGTTTGAGACCTGGTACCAGTGCGAGCAGTTCCTGCTCGAAGGAAAACTGGATCTCCGGCCGCTGATCACTCACCAGTTCTCCTATCGCGATTACGAGATGGCTTTCGGCGTCCTCGAGCGCGGGGAGGCGGTAAAAGTCATCCTTGATTGGACGGATTAATCTCCTATGCCTCGTCAGGACCCATTAGCCTATCTCGGAGAGCAGTTGAAGGCCTGGAAATCGGCAGGTACGTTCCAGCGCCTGCGTCAACTCGAATCTGCTTGCGAGCCGGTGTGCCGGTTCGATGGCCGGGAGGTCATCAACCTCGCTTCGAACAACTATCTGGGGCTGGCGAACCATCCCAAACTGGTGGAGGCGTCTGTAGACGCGGCTCGGCGGTTCGGGGCCGGGTCGGGAGCCGTACGCACGATCTCCGGGACGATGAGTATCCATATCGAACTGGAAGAGCGAATTGCCGCCTTTAAGAACGTAGAAGCGTGTGTCGTCTTCCAATCCGGGTTTGCGGCCAATTCCGGAACTGTATCCGCTGTTCTCGGACCGGAAGACCATATCATTTCCGACGAACTGAATCACGCGAGCATCATCGATGGATGCCGCCTGTCGAAGGCGAAAATTCACGTCTTTGCGCATCGTGACGCGAATGCCGCCGAGGCGAAACTGCGCGCGCTCGAAGGCGTGCCGGGACATAAACTTCTGATCACGGACGGCGTGTTCTCGATGGACGGCGATATCGGGCCGCTGCCGGAACTCGTTGACGTTGCAGATCGTTATGGCGCGATCATGATGGTGGACGACGCGCATGCCTCCGGAGTCTTGGGGCGGAACGGTCGCGGTACCATCGACCATTTCGGTGTTCACGGGCGTGTGGACATCCAGGTCGGAACGCTCTCCAAGGCGGTGGGTGTTCTCGGCGGATACGTCTGCGGCAGCCGCGACTTGATCGATTATCTGTACCACCGGGCGCGTCCGTTTCTGTTTTCCACCTCACATCCTCCTTCGGTTGCCGCGGCTTGCCTGGCTGCCTTCGACATTTTGGAAAATGAACCCGAGCGGATCGAGAAGTTGTGGTCGAATACGAGGCGATTCCAGTCGAGTCTTCGTGACGCCGGCTTCATTACGGGAGCTTCGGAAACTCCGATAACCCCAATCATGGTGGGTGACGCCGCCAAGGCGTTCGAGTTTTCCCGGGTATTGTTCGAGGAAGGCGTCCTCGCCACAGGTATCGGATACCCGACTGTACCGCAGGGCAAGGCGCGCATTCGGGCGATTGTCACGGCGGCGCACACCGAAGGACAGCTTGACGATGCCGTCGAGATATTCCGCCGGGTCGCTCGACGCCTTCAGATTACTCCGTAGTCTCTACGATTAATTCATATTCCGGTCCTGTAGCCATGACGTTTTGAGCTGCCGTTATGTACTAGAACTCAGACCATAAATCGTTCTTTAACATACGAAGATTATTAAGAAAATTGCCTTTTAGTACTAGAAAGCGCTCTTGGCTGCACAATCCGCGGCGGCGGGAAATCTGAGGTGGGCTAGAACTTCGGCAACTCTGTCGTATAAGGTTTCTCATGGGGGTTGAGTCGTTTTTCGCTAAGGTTCTAGGGATTCCTGCTGATTCGTGAGCTTCGTTTTCGATGTTACCTTCAGATTGCAACGGATTGGTTGCAGGGAGAGAAAATATGAAGCAAATTGTACTTGGTATTTGGAAAGACGAGCGCGGGCAGGATCTCATTGAATACGCGCTGATGGCGGGTTTCGTTGCGGTCGCAGCTGGCGCAATTATGCCAACCGTTTCTACCAATATCAGCCAGATCTTCTCGAAGGTCTCGTCTGTTATGACTGCCGCTAACCAGTAGTCCCTTTCGGACGATTACCGGAAGCCGGGAGGGCGCAGGCTCTTCCGGCTTTCGCATTTCCGCAGGGAATTCAATGTGCCGCGGCGTGCGCAGCGACCGACGGCAGGGCTGGCAGGTCGTCGTGAGAATCAAACGGCCACTCCGTTTCACCCACGATCTCCAGATTTGGATTGTCTTCGATTTGCTTGCGCAGATTGGCCGTCAAAGCAATTGACCCGAGTTCGAGCGAATTCCTGATCCACCCGATCGTCACGTCTGTCATTTTCAGCTTTCCGACGGTGGGCGCGATCTTCTCGAGACACATCCGATCTGTCGGGTAATAGACAGGCGTACGAATGGCGGCCGGCGTCGATGCCGTTAACGAGTTGATCCGTGTGGGATTCCAGTCGATTTGCTTGAGCATCCTATCGTGGATCACATCGGCCATTCCGAGTCCCACTCCGTTCCCATAGCTGTGTTCGCTGATTCCGCGCACGAACAGGCGTTCGAGCTTCGGAGCGGTGTCCCAAGGATTGTACTGTCCCTGGACGCTGCGGTTCACGACCTTCGTGTCCATGCCGGCGCCGCTGATCGTCTTCCCTATCTCGTCCAGCACGAGGATGTCGAGATCAAACGGAATGCGCCCCATCCATGACTTCGCCGTAACGAGGAGTTCCTCTTCCTTCTGTTCCATCTCGTCGACGCGAACGGCGGTCAACTGCGCGGTGTGGTGGTTGGCGTCTTCGAGAATGGCCAATCCGCCAAGGATTTTGCCCGAACCGAGCAACTGGCGGCCCACGGTCCGAATGACTTTCTCCAGTCCGAGATTGTATGCGTAGGTGTGATAGCGCTGAGCGCCGGCGAACTTGCCCAGGCCGATCGCCATCATTTTGAACAGACCGCTTTCGATCTTCCCCGCGAAGTCCGTGTGCCATTTCACGCGGTTCACGAGCATGACACCGTCGGCGTCATAGGCGGTCTTGTCCATGAATGCCTCGATACCATCAGCCGTGCATCCAAGGGAAACGACTTCGAGTTGGCTGACGATAGGGCATCCCATTTGGCGCTCATCAATGCCATAGTGGGCGAGAACGTCGGCCTGACCTTGCGCCGTGGCCGCTCCGTGGCTGCCCATGGCTGGGAAGATGAACGGCTGCGCCTGTTGGGATTTCCAATAGTCGACAATCGCCTTCGCGATGGAGCCGATGTTCTGGATTCCTCTGCTGCCGACGCCAATCGCAACCCGAGCGCCTGGTTTCAGTGTCTGCCCGAAGCGCGCGGCTTCGAGCTGTTTTCGAACCTCGCCAGGAACATCTTTGATGCTTCGGTCGGGGAAATGCTGCCGTACCAGCAGAAGAGGGGAAAACTCCATGTACGGATTATATAGGCGAACTCACTGCTCCTGCCATTGCCTCTCCAACATTCGAGAGTATTCCCCAGATGCAAACATCTCGAAATCGAAATCCGCCGACTTCACCTGGCGAAACGATTTCTGCGATTGCTTCCAGGCAAACATATGATCCGCGAACTCGTGATAGTTGCGGACGAAATCATCCGTCAACAGCGCACGATCCGGAGCATCGGCAAATATCGCATTCAGCCCGATCGCGCGGGAGAAGATCGCGCGGAAGTCAGCAACACCCCAGGCCCGGAGTTTCTCCTGGACTGGCAGCGGAGGGTCTTCCACGACCAGGTGAGCGAAGCTCTGCCATTCAAGACCCGAGGCGCGAAGCTCGGGCTCGCGAGTGACAAATTCGGTTACCTGATCGATCCAACGCACGACATCCTTGCCGACGTAGTAAAGCATGCGGATCTCGCAGTAGCGTCCTTCGAGCAGAATAGTTTGCAGTTCACTGATACTCAGATGCTCGTTGGGCAGCAATCCCTGCAGCATCAAGCTCGCCCGGGAACTCTGCAACAGTTTCTGCGGACTGGAAGCGTCCGAGAACGGATGAAGAATCAGCGGCGGCAGTTTCCACATGCGATCGGTAGTATAAGGCTCAGGATTCATTCGATTTTCTCATCGACGAGCTTGCGAACGCCGTGAGTCGAAATCACTCTATCACCCTACAGAAAATCACACTAGTCCTAGTAGTCCTATTCTGGGTGGACACCCGAGACCGGAGCAGGCAGAGCAACCCGCGACAGAGCGGCTGCGTCCGATGAGATAATCATAGACAGGCGTCTTAGTGCCCGAATGCGAGGCGCTCGCGCGCTGGATCCACATCGTCCATGAAGAAACTCATCTCCGCTTTTCTCTTGAGCGCGCTTATCATTCCGTGCGCGCCAGCTCCGAAAAAGCCGAAACTCGTTGTCGCCATCGTGGTGGACCAGTTCCGGTACGACTATCTGAACCGTTTCCGGGAGTTCTACACTGGCGGGCTCGCCCGTATGCTGGAGCGCGGGGCGGTGTTCACCAATGCTCATTACGAGCATTTTCCGACGGTAACCGCAGTCGGTCACTCGACGATTCTGAGCGGCGCCACCCCCTCGATTAGCGGCATCGTGGGCAACGAATGGTATGACCGTGAATCGGGCAAGCAGGTCACGAGCGTCTCGGACGATACCGTCGACATGCTCGGCGCGACGGCAGGGCGCGGAGGAGCATCGCCGCGGCGGCTGCTCGTGAGCACGATTGGCGATGAGCTGAAGATGCGGAATCCCGCGTCGAAGGCGATCGGCATATCCAGCAAGGACCGGAGCGCCATTCTGCCCGTGGGCCGCATGGCCAATGCCGCATATTGGTTCGATACTGGCACAGGCAACTTCGTCACTAGCACCTACTACATGAAAGAACTGCCCGCCTGGGTGGTGACATTCAATCAGAGCCGCATCGCCGACCAGTGGGCCGATAAGGATTGGAGCGCGTTCGACGCCAAACCCGGTTCGAAGTCGTTCCTGAAACTGCCGGCCTCGAGTCAGAAAGGATACTACGGCACACTCGATCGGACTCCTTTTCACAACGATTTGTTGGAACTCTTCGCCGAGGCGGTAATTGAGGGCGAAAAGTTGGGAGCTGACGACGTTACCGACGTGCTTTCCGTCAGTTTTTCTGCGAACGACCGGATCGGCCACTCGCTCGGACCGGACTCGGCTCAAGTGCGCGACGTCTCGGTGTGGACAGATCGCACGATCGGCAAGTTGTTCGATTACCTGGACAAGAAGATCGGTCCTGACAACTATGTGGCCGTGTTCACCGCTGATCACGGTGTCGCTCCGATGCCCGAAGTGATGCAGCAGCGCAGGATGCCCGGCGGCCGGATTCCGGAAGGGACGGTGCTCAACGCAATTCAGGCCGCTTTATCGGCGAAGTACGGAAATGGCGAGTGGGTGGCCGGGAAGTCCGGGCCTGCGCCGTACCTCGACTACAAGTTAATCCGCGAGAAGAAGCTTGACCTGGAGGAAGTGCAGAACACGGCCGCCGCCGCGCTCCGAGATCTGCCGCATATCTACCGTGTGTACACACGCTCCGAGTTGCGGAAAGGCAACGCTCTGAATGACCTGATCGACCGGCGCGTGCGGAACGGCTTCAACTATGAGCGGTCATCGGATTTGTTTGTTGTGTCGGCTCCGTACTGGCTCTTTGAATCGGCAGGTACCTCGCACGGCACACCGTACAACTACGATTCGCACGTTCCCGTGGTTTTCATCGGCGCGGGGATCAAACCGGGACGCTACAACGAACACGTGGCTGTAAACGATATCGCCCCGACGCTCGCAACTCTACTTGACGTGGAACTGCCGACGGGCGCATCCGGCCGCGTTCTGTCGGAGGCATTCGAGCATCAGTAGGCGATTGTAACTATCGTCCGTGCGCCGTAGTCTTCGTTTTGCGGGTGCTATTTATCCATGCTTAACAACGAAGAAGAACAAAACCTGGTTGAAGATCCAACAGCTCATCCTGATATCGAAACGGCGCGGAATATGCCGGATGCCGCCAACGCGGAGCAATCAATTCAAGGGTACGCGGCCGTTAACGGCCTGGATGAGGATGACGAGATTGCTCGCGCAGCTTACCGGCTTTACAGAGAGCGCGGCCCCGAACAGGGCGACGCGGACGGTGACTGGTTCCGAGCTGAAGAAGAAGTCCGAAGACGGCGGCAGGAGTAACGTAGGTCAACAGCGCGCCTGAAGAATGCCTCTTCCAGGCGCGCATAATCGAATGATCGGGGTAAACTAGCGGGTCGGTGGTGTTGTCGTCGTTCCCGAGTCCTTTTCTGTGCCAGTTCCCGAGCCTGTCCCATGGCCGGTACTTTTTCGCTTGCTCCCCGTGTCGGCTCCGGTAGTACCCGTTTGGCTCTGGTCGGTGCCCACTGTCCCGGCTCCTTCTGCTTGAGCAGCAGCGCCGCCACTCTTGTCTGACTTCTGCGAGCTATCGCTGCTGCGGGAACGAGTTTTCTTGTCGCCCTTCTTTTTCGTGGTCGATCCCTCAGTCTCATTCGTCTGGCCCGCTCCGGATCCGCTCGCACGGCCCGAACTGCTGGACCCTGACTGGCTTGACGACGTTTTCGGCGCCCCGCGTTGCTGGTCCCGGATTGTGCAATCGCGCAAGGCAGTGAAATTGCCGCGGCCACCGTGGTGATCAGAAATTTCTTCATGGAAGCCTCTCCTCAGGCTTGAATCGCACACGGAAGACTTACGGCATGACAAAAGCATTACTTAAGAAACGGTGACCTTTATTCGAATTAATTCGCAATTATTGCGGTTCACCTAAAGAGCAAAGCGGGTCGCCAACGATGATATTCTGCCAGCTGAGAGCAGGCAGGGCTAAATAAAAGCTTTCGGCGAGATTCCTGCCGCTGTAATAGGCGGGTAGGACATAATCGGGGCGGGGAGTATACCTGAGGTATGGCTCATCCACATGCCCGGATGCTCCGGTAGCGCCGTCCGCGATAAAATCGGCTGTCATGCTTTGCGGCGAAGCGGCAAAATAGGATCCGCGATCTTTCCAGGTTCCGATATTCCAGCCATTGGGCGGTTTTGCGAACGTCCGCCCATTCGTCGACACGTATTCAGTGGCGATCGCTCCCGGGAGCCACTCGAAGCCGAGGTAACGCTGTTTGCGGTTCGGGTCATTGGACCCCCAGGAGGCGTACGCGATCACCTGCTTCTCCCCGTACAGGACTTTGTCCGTCTGTTCGAGAACCACTCGTTCGGCGGGCAGGAGGATCGCCGCATTCCGCAGCCATTCGTCTCCGCTTTCATCGCGCTTCGAACGGAGATCGAGAACGAATCTGCCCCTGTTTCTGGCGGACAGAGATCGATCGATCATCGCACGTACCCCTGACAAGTCATAGGCGGCGAGCCTTGTGACCAGGTATATCGGAAACTGCGGGTGCCGAAATTCCGCATCGCGTTGCCGGAAGAAAGGATTCGGCGCGGGGCCTCGCAGATTCCGAGGCGCCCCGTGCAGGTCGCTGTAAAGAAGCGCAAGCTCAGAATCGACGGAGGCATTATCGCCGTCCATGCCAGTCGCGCCCTTCACTCGGAGCGGAACACCCTGCGTAGTCACGATGTAGAGGACTTGCTCGACCAGGCGTTTCGCTTTAAGACACGAACCGACACCGGTTGCAATCGAACGGTTGTACTCATCGCGGCTCACCGTCTCCTGGGGCGGCGCTTTGATAGTGCAGACGTTCGCCGACGGGATCGATCGACGACGGGCATAGTATTCGCCGATGCTCCGGGACGTTGCGGAATTCGCGTTAACGACAACTAAGACGTTTTCGGGGTTGCCGGCGGATGCGGCGCTTGAAAAAGCAACAACAGACAGTAAGGCGGTTCGCAATAACACGGTTGCTGGTCAATCCGCCCTTTAGAAATCGCTCATCTCGCCCGATGTTATAATCAAAACTCTTATAGTCGCAACCCGTCTGCGCCTTCCGAGTCTCTGCGGACACCATGGATCTCGACCAGCTACACACGTTTTTGGAGATCGTCCGGCTCAAAAGCTTTTCCAAAGCTGCGCAAACCTGCTATCGTACCCAGCCGGCCATCAGTGCCCAGGTGCGGCAACTCGAGCAGGAACTCAACTGTACACTCTTTGAACGCCTTGGAACGCGGATCGCGTTAACGACGGCGGGGAAGATCTTTGGCGAATACGCTGAGCAGATTCTTCAACTTCGTCGGCGGGCGCAAGAAGTCATCAACGAACTCGAGCGCGTCCCGCGCGGCGAACTCGTCATCGCAGCGAACGAGTCCACGTGCATCTACGTCCTGCCTTCAGTGTTCTCGGAGTACAAAAAACAATTTCCGAACGTTCAGCTCCATGTCGACCGCTCGTACGGGTCCCGGGTTGTCGGCGCCGTCCTGGATAACCTTGCGGATTTCGGATTCACGCAGCTTCCTGTTCAGGAAAAGAAGTTGCAGGTCGTAAAGATTCACTCCGACGAGATCCGGCTAGTTGCGCCCGCAGGCCATCCGCTGGCGAGTCAGGATTCGATCACGTGCTACGATCTGACCTCGGATCAGCTCCTGCTTCCCAAATCAGGTACAACGCGCACTCGCCTGAACGCGTGGATGGAACCTGTCGAGGACGAGATTCACACGTCGATGGAGTTGGATTCCACTGAGATGATTAAGCAGTTCGTGATGGCCGGGCTCGGTGTCTCTTTTCTTGCTGTCTCAAACTGCCGCGAGGAACTGAGTTCCGGCCGGTTGGCGGCTGTGTCCCTCGCGCCCGATCCAATGGTCCGTCAACTTGGGTTAATCTACCGTAAGGATAAGAGTTTGTCGAAAGCGGCGCTGGGTTTTATTCAGGTGACGATCGATCACGCCGGGGATCGGGAAACGAACGGCCGTGCTCTGCCGGCTGCTGTCTCGGAAGCGGTTGGATAAACCACTCATGGGAACGTCAACGTACAAGACTTCGACCATACTTGTGTCGACGGGCACAAAGAAGAAGACTCGGGTCTTCCGTTCCATGGAAGAGATACCCGCAAATCTCCGGGACAAGCTGCACGCGAACATTTCGGGTCCGAATTCGCGAACGCTGATCGTGGCTGATCGCCGGGGGCGGGAGTACCTCATCCGAACGCTGAAGCGAGCCACGCGGCGCGCTTCTGCCGGCGCCCAGCGTCCCGCAGGTGCGTCCAGGAGCTTTGCCGTTCGGGATCGGTGGGAAGAAGCGAAACGATATTGGCTCGAGATCGGCCTGATAGGGCTGCTCGGCCTCGCGAGTTGGACCCTTCTTCGTTGGTCGTAAATAAATTCTAAAGCTTCAATCGGGCGTTCCGAAGAGAGGAATGTGGAACGCAAAATGGAGATCCCTTACAGACCCGAACAATCCGTGCGGTTAAATGTGCTCGGAGCAGCGCCGCAAACTATTCCAGCAAAACTCAGGATTTTAGTGGGTAAGCGCGCTGAACTGAGGTCGGAAAGCGCGGTCACGCCAGGCACTGCTGTTCGGATCGATCTCGAAGACAGTATGCTGCTGGGCGAAGTCGCCGGATGCGGTTCCGAAGGTCCTCTTTTTGTTACTCAGGTTGATGTCGTGCAGGCGATCCCGTCGTTATCGGACTTGGCTCGTCTGGTTGCGGCAGTGATGAACGATGGGCGCGTTGAAGTAGGTGATCGCAACGTCGCACGGGCCGCAGGCGCCCGCTGAAAAAGAAAACGGTGGCCCTTGCGGACCACCGTAGAGGCTCTCTGCTGCTCGTACCCAACAAACGAAAGGTGATTAGATTTACGGTTGAGGCGTTGCGGTGCCAGTCGTCGGTGCAGCCGACTCCGTTGCGGATCGGCTACGGCCCTGGTTCGCCGCGGTTGACCCTGCATCCAGACTGCGAGCGAATACGTTCACGTCAACCCGACGATTCTGCTTTCTCGCTTCCCGGGTACTGTTATCCGCGTTTGCGGCGCCCTCGCCGATACCGAGTACATGAATCCGGCGGAGCGGAATGTTGTGCTTCACGGTCAGATAGCGGACGACTTCATCCGCGCGACGACGACTCAATTCGAGGTTCATAGAGGCGCTTCCAGTCGAATCGGTAAAGCCTTGGATCTCGAGAACGTAGTTGTTGTTGCCCTGAAGCTTTGCTACTGCGTCGTCAAGCTTCTGCATCTCGTCTTTCGTGAGCTTCGATTTGTTTAGCCCAAAGAAGATGCTTTCAGTTGTAACGTGTTGGTAATTATCGAGATTGCCGACCACTTCCGTCAGCCGGCTTCTGGTCTGATCGGCCATCTGCTGCGCCTGGCCCGCAGCCGTATTCGCGGCCGTGGCGCTCGTCTGCGCCTTGTCCGCGCTCTGCTGTGCCGCTTGGGCAGCTTGGCCAGCGGCTCCGGCCTTGCGGTCCGCTTCCATAGCGCGTTCATCTACGCGCGAAACGTTATTTTCAACATCGCCCAGCGCCGCAGCTTGTTCCGCCGTCCGCTTCTCAACCGAACCGACGCGTGCTTCGACTGGCCCTACGGCTTGTCGGACGTGTTTCTTTGTCGCGCAACCCGTTGTGAAACCCGTACCGAGTAGAGCCAGAACAGCCGCTCCAAATATGGTGGCGGGTTTCGTTGTGATCGAGGCTTTCATCTAATCTCCTCCAGCGCGCTTCTTTGCAATTTGCTAGCCACGCTTCAAAATGAATAACTTAGCTCTGCTGAGTTGTCCTACCTCGGCATATTTTACTGCCGTCCGGAAAAAATCCCGATTGACTTGGTGTTGATCGGTAAGTTATATTACAACCCTCCACCTCCGTTACATAGATGACTCACGTCAGCTGAGTCAATCGTGCTGAGATACGGTTTTAACGCTCTGCCGGTCTAGGGGAGTTGAGCATACGGAGCTGGGAAACCGGCTCGGATTCCGACTGCTCTTCCAGCATCTCATACCCTTTGACGGTCAAAACATACCGGCCGCTGTCGCCGCGCTGTATGCGTCCACTCTCACGGAGATACCAAAGACTCATCTCCAGGTGTTCCCGAGGGCATCCGAGCAACTGCTCCAACTCAACGATGGTCAAGGCTGGCTGCTCGGGTTGATTCATTCGCTTGGTACAGAGCAGAGACAAAATACCCATCCGCTTGCGCTTCTCGGCCTCGAAGCCATGTGCGGCGCTCGGCTGATCGAAGATTTTCCACTTCAATCCAGCCGCCACACGATGTTCGACGTCGTAGGCGGCGCGGCGTTCCGGATCGCTCAGCACCCGAAACGCCTGCAGGATCTGTTCGAAGAGCGCCTGGTCGCCCGTGTCTTTGTTGTCCGGGTGATACAACTGCGCCAGCAGCCGATAAACCCGCTGAATCGTTTCGGGTTGCGCGTTGGGGCTGATCTGCAGAACCTCGTAATAGTCGACGAAAGAAGAGTCGCTTGCCATGTGAATTTCTGCGGATCCCTATGAGCGTATCACCACTCGATAGCGTCTACCACGATCGGCGCCGATTAAACTCGGATCAGCCGCTATAATCGCAGGTCAGATGAGGATAGTTCGGAGCACTTGGATCACCGGCCTCCTAGCGTCGCTTGCGCCGATGCTTGCCGCATCGGACTACAAGGCGGGAGTCGCGAGGCTGGATATCACGCCCACGAACCCGATCCGAATGGCCGGCTACGGTGGCCGAGACCAACCTTCGCAGTCGGTTGCGATGCGTCTGTATGCAAAAGCGCTCGCAATCGAGGATCGCAAGGGCGGCCGTCTCGTGCTCGTGACAACGGACCTGCTGGGGCTACCCAGAAGCGTGTCAGACGTCGTCGGAGCGCGCGTCGAAAAGGAGTACGGACTCGAGCGTAGCCGGCTCATCCTAAACTCGTCTCACACTCACGCCGGACCCATTGTGGGATCCGAAGGGCGGCTTGCCTCCGAGCTGCGCGATGAGCAAAAACGCGTAGTGATGGAGTACCGCAATGCTCTGGTCGAGCAACTGGTGACTGTCGCAGGCGCCGCCCTGAGAGATCTGACGGACGTAGAGGTCACTTTCGGTACAGGAGAGGCCATGTTCGCCGTGAACCGGCGGTTGAAAGGCCCACAGGGGGTCCAGATCGGAGTTAATCCGCAAGGTCCGACCGATCCGCAAGTACCCGTAATACGCGTGTCCAGACCAGATGGATCTGTCCTTGCAGTGGTTTTTGGATATGCGTGCCACAATACAACCCTTGTCTCGGACAATCTCGCCATCAGCGGCGATTACGCGGGAAAGGCCCAAATGGAGATCGAGAAGCAACTTCAAGACAGCACGGCGATGTTCTTTATGCTCTGCGGCGGAGATCAGAACCCCAATCCGCGGGGCCGCCCGGAGTTCGTCGAGGAGCACGGCGGAGCATTAGCCGCCGAGGTGCTGCGAGTTGCAAAAGGTAAGCTGGAGCGGCTCTCAGGTCCGATCACCGCGGCGTATAACGTGCGCGATCTTGCGCTAGCGGAGCCGCTCGCAAAACCCGTCCCTTATCCTATTCAAGCCGTGCGCTTCGGTAAGAGCCTTACGCTCGTTGCGCTCGGGGGCGAGGTCGTGGTCGAGTATGCTCTTCGCCTGAAGCGGGAATTCCCGAAAGAACGTATGATCGTCGCTGGCTACTCGAACGACGTCATGGCCTACATTCCAACTGCCGCCATGCTGAAGGAGGGCGGGTACGAGCCGGTGACCAGCATGACCTACTACGGCTTCCCTTCAGCATTTAGGGATGATGTCGAGGAGCGTGTGATGAACGGTGTCCGAGAAGTGCTGCGGCGGGTCGGAGTCCGCTAGCTCGCGAGCGTCGCTTCTTTTACGACGGCACGCCATTTTCCGTAACCCCGATTCTCCTCTTCCAGACACACGGCGAAGTTGTATCGTGCTCCCATCTGGAACTCGGATGCGCGAGGCGCGAGATTCCACGACGTCGCCATGATTGTTCGTCCGTCCTGGCGGATGGCGAGCTTCAGTAGCTTGTCTTTAAAGAGAGCCGGTGGTCCAGCAAGCTCCGCGTCGCACACCGCGAACACGGGCGATCCGTTCCCGCATCCGAAAGGAGCGAGGGCAAAGACCTCGTCGATCGCGGGTTCAGTCAGCTCTCCGAGGCTCAGTTTCGCATCGACCTCGACGGTCGCGCAGAGGTCGTCCGGTGTCAGGACCGAAGTTGCATGCGCGTTCAGGCGCTGTCGGAATTCGGCAACGCGGTCGGCCGGCAGAGTGACTCCGGCTGCTTGCCGGTGACCGCCGAATTTCGTGAACAACTCGGGCATGCTTTCGAGCGCTTCCAACAGATGAAAGGCCGCGATACTCCGGCCAGACCCTTGGGCCAGCCCCGTTTCTTCATCCTCACTAAGGATGAAAACCGGGCGATGGTACCGCTCGACGATCCGGCTGGCGACGATGCCGATCACACCACGGTGCCAGCCGCCGCCCGAAAATACGAGCGCGAAGTCGGTATCGGTCACCGGCTCACGATCGCAGATCTCGTGAATTAACTTGACGATCTCTGCCTCGGTATCCTGGCGTTCTTTGTTCAGGTCGTGGAGTTCGGTGGCGAGACGCAGGGCACGCTCGTCACTCGAAGTGAGGAACATCTCGACAACATCGGCAGCGCTCGCCATTCGTCCCGCGGCATTGATCCTAGGCGCAATGCGGAAAGCGATTTGACCCGCAGTGGGCCTTTCACCTTCATTGAAACCAGCAACTCGCAGCAGCGCCCGAAGGCCCGCATTCCGAACGGTATGAAATCCCTGAAGTCCCCGCTTAACGATGATGCGGTTTTCTCCGACAAGCGGTACGACATCAGCGATGGTCGCCACGGCAATCATCTTCAGCAATGATTCCGATAGTTTCTTTACCCGTTCATCCGGCCACTCGAGAGCGCGAACCATTGCCTGAACGAGCTTGAATGTCACTCCGGCTCCGCAAAGGTTCTTTTCGGGATAGGCGCAATCCCGGCGATTGGGGTTGATAACCGCAAGGGCAGGGGGCAATTCTGCGTCTGGCAGATGGTGATCCGTCACGATAACATCGATCCCCAAGCCGCGAGCGTGTTCCACGACGGTGTTCGCGCGAATGCCGGTGTCGACACTGATTACCAGGCCGACGCCTTCCGAAGCGGCGCGGTCGATCACCTCGGGCCGCATTCCGTAGCCATCCCGCATGCGGTGCGGTACGAAAAACTCCGAGGTCGCTCCCGCGAGATCGAGAGCCTTCTTCAGAATGACGATGGATGTGGTGCCGTCTACGTCGTAGTCCCCATAGAGAAGGATCTTCTCCTTCCGAGAAATGGCTTCTCGAAGACGCGCTGCTGCCCGATCCATATCCCGGAGCAAAAAGGGATCGTGCAGGTCCTCCAGTTTGGGTTGAAGAAAGCGCTCCGCATCCTGCACCGAACGGTAGCCGCGCGACCACAGAACGCGCGCCGCCGGAGCATGGATACCGAGTTCACGTGCAAGAACGAGCGCTGCCGGATCCTCTTCCGGAAACACCCAGCGGGTTCGTCTTCCAACGTAAGCCGACGCAGCGCCCGACATCAGTTCTTGGAGTAGTATCCGCTCAACGGATTCTCATCATCTTCCTCATCGTCCGGAACGATGTCTAATTCGTCCAAAAGATTGTTTAACTCCGTGTACCAGGGCGTGCTTAGTTCATACAAATACGTCAGATTTCCGTAATCGAAGGAAAGCTCCAACGCGCAGGTGAAACCTTCATAAACGCGAAGATCGCGGAGTTTCCGCTCAATCTCCCGCTGATCTTCGAATTCGTACGCGGATTCCTGGAGTTCTTCAAGCGTGCTATCGATCACGGTTGCCGTAAATTCCCGGTGATGAAACACGATAAGCCGGACGCCAAGCTGCTCGGCGACGTTAAGAAACTCCCGATAATCGGGATGGCGCGCAGCGTCCCAATCGACTTCAGGCCGCTCCACAATCCCTCGCGCGTGACCGCGAAAGATGATAAACCCCTTCGCTTTCAGGTGGGCGTCGATGTCCGACTTCAGCGTATCCAGGTTCGTTTGCTCCATGTGTTTCAGACACCTCCAGCATCGCATGCGAGGAGCGGTCGCGCACTTTCTCGCTGCGCGAAGCCTTACGTCCAGGCGCTTGTAAGTGTATCGGGAAATGGGCCGGCTCGGGGCGCTCAGATCGGATCAGACCCGCAGGAAGTAAGGGTGGCATATCCTAGAGAATTTTAACGATCATTCAGTTGCCTCCACGCCCCTTTGAAGCCACAGTCGCGTAACTTCGCCCGCGGCGTAGACATCTTTCGATGTGACCTGAACACGGTCAAGGAAGGCGGCCTGTCCGGCCGCGGAAGGAGAATCATGAGAAGCTTTGCATTTAGTGTGATCGCAGCGCTCGCGCTGATGGCCGCGACATTGTTCGCGGCGGATGTTACAGGTAAATGGACGGCGGAAGTGGAAGGCCGGAATGGCGAAAAGAGGACTCAGACCTTCGACCTTAAAACGGAAGGCGACAAAGTAACAGGAACGATGGTGGGAATGGGCGGTCGTGAGATGAAGTTGGAAGACGGCAAAATAAACGGCGACACCATTACATTCAGTGTCACCGTGGAATTCAACGGTAATACCCGCAAGATCGACTATACGGGCAAAGTAGTTGGCGATAGTATTAACTTCAAATCCGGCCAAGGTGAACGCGCGCGCGAATTCACCGCAAAGCGTGCTACAAGCTAAGACCTACCATTGCAAACGAATACCGGGGCTTCGCGTCAGCGCAGCCCTGCTATTGATTCCAGAAGTGTACGCCCAAAAACAAGCCTCCAAATAGCAATACGGAAGCGACTGCGACCGCGGCATAGCGAAGCATGCGCTCCGTACTGGTACTTTCCTTCTTGAGATCGGCTTGGATTTGGTCTTCAAGGCTGTCAAACATGGATCTAGTACCTCCTTCCCATGCGTCGCCCCGATTTTGCACCCGCTTTAACGAAAATGCAAGAAGAATCTACGATACCCACCTGAGATGAGGTTCCCTAGTGAAGTCCCATCCGCTCGAGCTTGCGATAAAGTGTCTTGCGTTCTATACCTAAAATCTTGGCAGCGCGCGACTTATTACCCCCCGCAGCGGCGAGTACTTTTCGGATCTGGTCGGCTTCGGTGTCTGCGAGCGTCTCGGTTGACGCATCGTCGGGCTGCATGGAGGAGATTGCCTCTCGAACGGCAAACTCGTCGATTTTCCCGTTTGGCGAGAGGATACACAGCCGTTCAATGAGGTGTTGCATCTGTCGGACGTTCCCCGGCCAGGTGTATTCGTGGAGTGTTTTTACACCTGATTCCGTAAGCCGGGAGGATGTGGCGAAGCGCTGATTCGATCGTTCGACAAAGTGCTGCGCGAGAAGCGGCACGTCGCCATGGCGCTCCCTCAGGGGCGGCATCTTGATTCGAATCACCGCAAGCCTATACCAAAGGTCCTCGCGGAATTTGCCTTCGAGGACCAGTTTGTGGAGATCGCGGTTCGTCGCCGCCACCACCCGCACGTCGATCTGCTTCGATCGCGGCGCGCCGACCGGACGAATCTCGCGCTCCTGCAGAAAACGCAGGAGTTTCAACTGAAAGCTCTGGTCCACCTCTCCGATCTCATCCAGGAACACCGTGCCGTGATTGGCCGCTTCAAACACGCCGACGCGGTCCCGGTCGGATCCTGTGTAGGCGCCGCGAACGGCGCCAAACAACTCGCTCTCGATAAGCGTGGACGCGATCGCCCCGCAGTCGACCGCAAGGAAGGGCTGATCTGCGCGCCGGCTGTAGCGATGGATCATGCGCGCAAGCAATTCTTTTCCGGTGCCCGTTTCGCCCTCGACCAGGACCGTTGCATCCTTCGGAGCCACAAGGGAGATGGTCTTGTAGATCTCGACCATAGGTCCGGAACTCGCGATCATCTCGGTGGGAGGAAGTTCCTCATACGGGACATCGCTATCGTCGTCCGATTCATCCACGATATTCTCGGCGCGCCTCAAAGTCTCGAGCAGCCGGTCGAGCTCAAAGGGCTTGGCGATGTAATCGAAGGCGCCGCCCTGGGTCGCCTGCATCACCGTTTCCATCGTGCCGCGTCCGGTCATCAGAATGACCGCGCAGTCGGGATTGGCGCTCTTCGCCGCTTGCAGGACGTCCAACCCGCTGCGTTCGTCCAAGTAGATATCCGAAAGGACGATCGGATAAGAATTCTGCTGGAGACGACTCAGCGCCTCGCGCGTAGAAGAAACGGCATCGACATCGTATCCCTCGAGTTCGAGGAACGTGACTACGGTGTTTCGGACAGAGCTGTCGTCTTCGACAACCAAAAGACGTGGCAATTAAATAACCCCTCGAATAAGCGCACGGTTGCGCTCAGTACGATACCAGCTTAGAGGCTGGCGCGGCAGGTAATATCATCGTAAAACACGATCCCTTTCCCGGGGTACTGGTGACCTCCATCCGTCCCCCGTGATGATGCACAATCTGCTCCACGATAGAAAGCCCGATTCCGGTTCCCGCCTCTCCTGACGCCTCTGCTTTCTTGGTTCGATAGAACTTCTCGAAAATGTTGCGCAATTCTTTTTCGTCCATGCCGATACCCTGATCCTGCACGGAGAGTCGAAGCTGATTGTGATCGCGGTGAGCTGATACCGTAACAATCGTCTCTGCCGGAGAATACTTCACAGCGTTCGTGAGGAGATTGTATATCGCGTACTCCATCAACTCGCGATCGCCGTTTAATGTCGCCGGCTCCAGTTCTCCTACGCGGAACTCGATCTGTTTGCGTTCAGCGAGAGGGCGCGCGCGGTCCAGGCAAGGTTCGATGACGCCTGCCGCCTCGAATACCTCGGAGCGCAGCTCCATCTGGCCGTCTGTGAGCCGCTCAATATCGAGAAAGGTCTGGATCATCCGCGCCAGTCTTTTCGACTCGGCGTTGATCATATCCGCCATCTGCTTCCGTTTGGCATCGTTCAGGTTGTAGCGCCCCATCAGTTCGCTCGAGCCCTGAATTGCGGTCAACGGCGATCGCATTTCGTGCGTGACAAAGTGGATGGCTTGCTGGTATCGCGCCTTGTCCGATTCCGATTTCTGAAGCTGTCGCCGGACAACAAAATATTGCCAGGCTGCGGCCGTAAATACCGAAAGCCAGGCGGCCCATACCGGCGCAAGGTAAGGAAAAATGCTGCCGGTTGCGAACGCAATGTGCGGCGTCAGATGAGCGATAACCAGCAGCACGAACGCGAGAATATAGGCCGTTGAGCCGCTCAGGAACGCAAAAATCGATCCGGCGCCAATCGTAAGCGCCAGGCACACCATCGCTACAGCTGTGAGCGATGCAGTTGTAAGAAACCGGCCATGCGCCAGTGTTTCGTAGGCTTGCGCGTGGATCTCCACTCCACTCATCATGTCCCCGAGAGGCGTCATCAGGCGGTCGCGAGCGGCCGTTTGCGCAGTGACGCCGAGGAATACAACTTTGTCGTGAGCTTCCGGAAACGACTTCGCGGAAACCGAGATCTGCGGGATTCCAGGAGCATAGCGTACGTACATGGCACGGCTCGTCTCCCGGCGGGCGGGTATCACGATGCTACCGACCGCAAGCGCTTCCGGCGACTCCTCCACCGCGAGACCCCCGGAACGCAGGCGGTAAGCTTCGAGCGCCATCGCCCATTTTCGATCGCGGCCTGCGATCAGTTCCAAAGGCAGCTTACGACTCACGGGATCGGGCGCAGCGTGTACATGCCCGACGGCTTTCGCGTGCTTTCGAAATTGCGGGAGAGGGTCCTCCCAGCGATTCGCCCCCGGGATGATATCGCTGCCCAGAATCACATTTGGTGTATCGGCCAGAGCCCGCGCCAGCTCCGTGTCCGTATTCGCATCGATCGCATCGGCTAGAACAGCGTCGATTGCGACGACGGAGGGCTCGGCCTTTTTAAGCTGTCGGAGTGTGGCGGCGAGTGTGGCGCGAAGATTGCGTATGCCGCCGCTTCCACTGAGCGTGCGTTCGTCGATGGCAAGAACGACGGAACTGGCATTCACCGGCGCTGGAGACTGCAGCCGGAACATCCAGTCGTACGCGCTGCCTTCCATGCCGTCGGCGAGCGAACTCCACCCCGCCATCATCGCCAGAATGAATGCGGTCGCAAGAACCGCGATGTATCCCAGCGTGACCCTACCGGGCCATTGCTTTCTCGATTTCATTCACTTCACGAGGCAGCGAAGAACTGAGGACCTTCGCGCCATCCTCTGTCACGAGGACGACGTCCTCGATCCGGATCCCGATTCCTTCGTCGGGAAGATACACGCCGGGTTCGATCGTGATCACCATGCCCGCCTGCAACGGGAGTGAAGGGTCGGTCGCGTCATGGACATCGAGTCCCACATGGTGTCCGAGACCATGAATGAAATATCGTCCCAGCGAGGCGCCTTTCAGATCCTTGCCGTGGGAATCGATATAGTCCGTCGCAATCTTCTGCAGGCCCACTTTGTTTTTGGACGAACCGAGCATGATACCGGGCTTGATGGCCGCAATCGCGGCTTTCTGCGCTCCGAGGACGACCTCATACAACTCGCGTTGTCGAGCAGTGAACTTGCCGTTTACCGGAACCGTTCGCGTAATGTCGCTGGCGTACATCGAGCATTCCGCCGCGACGTCCATCAGAACGAGTTCGCCTCCGTCCATGCGCCTCCGATTCTGCGAGTAGTGCAGAACCGCGGCATTCGGGCCGGATCCGACGATCGGCGCATACGCGTGACGTTCGCAGCCCTGGTCAAAGTACGTTTCGCTCATCGTGGCAGCGACTTGAAATTCATTTACCCCCGCAGTGATGCGTTTCCACGCGGCGCGGTGCGCTGCGAGCGTCGCGTCGGTCGATCGCTGGATCATTGCGATCTCCGCGGGAGACTTCTTCATCCGTAGCCGCGCCAGGGGCATCGCCGCGGACGATACGTCGCGTAAGGGGAGAAGTTTCTTCAGCGCATCTGCCTGCGGCGAACTCGGGAGGGTGTAGACATTCGACACCGACTCAGCCCATTTCGAGAGATTCGATTCGAAAGCCGAGACGGGCATCACGGATTCGAAGCCGGTGAGTTCACCGACATTCGGGTCGCCTGGGGCCAGTTTACGGCCTGTCCACCGCTCCTGCTCCGCGTTGCGCTTGGGAATGAGAAGTATTTCGCTCGAAGGAGTCAGGACGAGGATCGCGCCAGGCTCAGTCCATCCAGTCAGGTAATAGAAGTCGGCGTCCTGAAAGAATCCGGAACGGAGGTCACCATGCTCCTGCTCCTTGCCGCCGAAAAAGACAATCAGCGAGTCAGGCAGAGCTTGCTTCAACGCTGCGCGGCGTTGGCGATACTCGCTGTGAGAGATGCCTGGCTCGGTCGCAAAGCACGCTAAGGCCCCCAGCAGGCACAAAAGACCACAACTGCGCATGATTGAAGTATATCGGGTAGGCTCCTGTCTAGGTGGCCACGACTACAAGCGGGTGGCACGACAGATAGACTTGATATGCTCAACAGCGAGGTGACGACTTGTGGCGATAGGAAACTGCACCGGGACTGGATTACCGCTTAGGACCTCAGCTACGACGGTGAGTATCCTCCGTTTCGCATCCGGCGCTTTATTTCTGTTGGCGCTGACAAGCGCTGTGCAATCATACGCATGGTCGCAGGTTGCTCCGCGGCCACAAGGGCAGAACCCGAATGGAATGCGCATATACATCTGGGGTGGTCTCAAGACACATAGCGCAGGGCAGCATGATTATCCGCAGTTTCTTGCTGACTGGAGCAAACTCCTGACGGAGCGCGGCGCCGTCGTCAACGGAGCCTTGCATCCTCCTGCGAGTGCAGACCTCGAGGATACCGATGTTGTCGTGGTTTACAAGGGTGACGCCGGTTATTTGAGCGACGGCCAAAAGGCCGCGCTCGAAGCGTTTGTCAAACGTGGTGGCGGTCTGGTCAGCTTACATGACTCCTTGTGCGGTCCCGATCCGGCATATCTCTCAAAACTGGTAGGCGGCGCAAAAAAGCACGGCGAGGTGAACTATACCCTGGAGGCGACAGTTCCCTATACAGTCGTCGACAAAACGAACCCAATCATGAAGGACATGTCCAACCTGACACTGCTTGATGAAGCGTTCTTCATGTTGACGTGGGCGAAGGATCCCGAAATCCACGTGCTCGCCACTGCGGAGATTGCGCCCACTCGCAGCGCCGGGGAGCATAAGGGTGAAAGCGTGCCTCAGATCTGGACCTACGAGCATACTCTCCCAGGTGGTCAGCCCGCTCGAGCATTCGTCTGGATGCAGGGCCATAATTACTCGAATTTCGGGAATTCTCAGATCCAGCGAACTCTGCTTCGTGGCATTGCGTGGGCCGCCAAAAAGCCCGTCGATGAACTGATAGATTATGTGGCTCCCCCCAGGCCTGCGAGGTCGGGAATACCTCCGGCGAATAGTACGCGTTGAGCGCTTATTACGGCCTTACTCACCTCATCGGCCGCCGGCTCATCCTCGAGTTGATCCGCTTTCTCCGCATATCCCTTAAGCACGCGGATCGATGCGCCGGAACTGAATCCTGCATAGCGCAGCTTCCGATAGGCGGACTGCAATTTCTTGTCTTCCTGCAATAACTCGCCTAAATTGATATTGCGGAACTTACGTGTCAGAAACGCTTGGATCTGCTCGATCTCGTCGGTGTCCTTGAACGCCCGTTCTACTGCTTCGTCCGCGAGTGTAGGAGCCACCCTGCGCTGGCGCAGATCTCGCAAAACGCGCATTTTCCCGAATCCTTCGTTCTCCTTCCGCCAGGACGCATAGCTTTCCGCGAACTTGTTGTCGTTCAGATAGCCGTAGTCCCGCAACTTGGCGATTACAGTCTCCACGTCGATGTCTTTCTCGGCTCGGCGGGCTAGTTTTTGCCGGACCTCCCCGGTCGACAGCGCGCGCCCTCCAAGGAGCTTCAACGAATACCCCCATAGCCCATCCGCGTCCAGTTTCTTGGGCGTGCGTTGTCCGGTCATCTGCGCCGATTTTAGCAACTATCCAAAAACGTTAATCCAGGGCCTTCAAATCAACGGTATCCTGGTGAATAAGCGAAAAAGGGGCGCGCACCCCGGCGGGTAAGAGGAGCATCAAACTCCCGAGCACGCACGGCGCTTGCGCTTGGTCTGTCCGCGATGAAAAAAGCCCGTTGGCGACAGATAGAAGCTGTCTTTGCGGAAGCAGTGGAACTTCCGGCCGAGGAGTCGCGCGCCTACCTGGATCGTGTTTGCGAAGGGGATGAGGAACTCCGCCGAGAGGTGGATATGCTCCTTGAAAGCGACCGCAAGGCCCATGGACACATCGGGTCGGCTGTGGGCGTAGCGGCTGCATCTTTGCCGTACAGATGCAGCGCGAATATTCGGCCTCGAGATCGGCCAGCGGATCGGACCCTCGAAATCGTCCGCGAGATCGGACGGGGCGGAATGGCGCTGTCTACCAGGCTGTCCGCATCGACGATCAATATATCCGTTCGGTGGCGATTAAATTCATCGCCCACGGAATGGACACGTCGGACGCGCTCGCGCGCTTCCGGACCGAACGGCAGATCCTGGCGACTCTGCAGCATCCGAACATTGCCGGTCTTTTAGACGGGGGCACGACAGCGGATGGTCGCCCATACATCGTAATGGAGTACATCGAGGGGGAGCCTCTCCTCGATTACTGCAGAAAGCGGAACCTCTCGGTTCATGACCGGCTGGGCTTGTTCTGTTCGCTGTGCAGCGCTGTCCATCACGCGCACCAGATGCTCGTGATCCACCGCGACATCAAACCCGCCAATGTGCTTGTGACTGACGGTGGTATCGCGAAACTGCTCGACTTTGGGATCGCGAAACTTCTGACGCCGGAGTTGGTGATTGGCGGCGCCGATTCTACTCAGACGGTGATGCGAAGGATGACTCCGCAGTACGCGAGCCCTGAGCAGATTCGCGGCGATTCCCTTACAACGGCGACGGATGTTTATTCGCTCGGGGTTTTGTTGTACGAGATGCTGACGTACCACAGCCCGTACAGAATAACCGGGCAGACGGGCGCCGAAGTCGAGAGAGTGGTTTGTGACAGCGAGCCTCTGCGTCTCAGCACTGCCGCGCGGCAGGACGCTCGTTTGCGCCGTCAACTGTCCGGTGATCTTGAAAACATCATGGCGATGGCTCTCCGAAAGGAGCCGCAGCGTCGCTATTCGTCCGTTCAGCAGTTCGCGGACGATATCCAGAGGTTCATGTCCGGACTACCGGTTTCTGCCCGGGAAGACACGATTTTTTATCTTGCCGGCAAGCTTGTACGTCGGAATCTGCTGGCATCGGCGGCGTTCGGGATGCTTGCTCTGAGTATCGCGGCCGGATGGTATGCAACGTATAGACAGGTGCAACGGTCCGAGGCCCGGTTCCAGGAGGTGCGGAAACTCGCGAATGTTGTCCTCCTCGAGTTTCATCGAAAGATTCAGGATCTACCGGGCGCTACCCCTGCGCGGGAGTTGCTGGTTCGTACCGCCCTCGAGTATCTGAACAAGCTCTCCCATGACGCTGCTGACGATGCTTCGCTGCAGTGGGAATTGTCGCAGGCTTACGAGCAGGTGGGTGATGTACAAGGAGACCCCGAAGGTCCCAACCTCGGGCAGTTCGGTGAAGCCTTGCAGAGCTATAGCAAGGCGCTTTCTCTGGTTGCTCCGTTGGCCGAGAAAAGGCGAGACTACGAAAGTTTGAGTTGTACTGCGTGGCTGCACTTTAAGTGTGGAGACCTGGAACTCCGCACGAAAGGGGTAAATGAGGCTATCGCCAGCTATCATCGCGGGTTGAATGCCGCCAAGCGGCCAAAGTGCTTGACGATCACGGAGCAGATGATTTGCTGGTCAATGCGTATATACGTCTTGCAAATGCCAAATCGCGGCTTGGCTCATCGACGGAGGCTCTGAAAGACGCTCACCTCGCCGCGCAGGCCGCCGATGTGGCCGCTCCCCATGGCAAGAGCGGCAATGCCAATCTGGCGAAGACCCGCCTGCTCATCGGAAATCTTCTGTGGCTGCAGGGCGATCTCCAAGGGGCTTGGAGCCGCTATCAGGAAGCAGTGAACTGGTTGGAGCCGATGGCCGATGCAAATCCGGAAAATCCGCTCATACTCGAGGAACTGGAAGAGGCGTACCGCAGGTGCGGCGATCTGCAGGGGAATCCCTCGTACTTCCATTTCGGGGATGTTGAAAAGGCCGGTTTCTACCACAAAAAGGCATTGCATCTTGCAGAGCAGCTAGCCGCCCGCGACCCGAAGAATGCCATGGCCCGGGCAAGCCTGAGCGTCGCATTGCGGCGTATGGGCTCCGTGCAGCAGTCGTCCGAGCCCGATCAGGCGATTGAACTCTACAGGGAAGCTCTGGAAGTGCTCCAGGTACTCGTTAACGCCAGTCCCGAAGATGTGAGTTACCAGCGTGATTTGGCGAATACACACCTTGGGTTGGCCGAGTCGCTGAGAAGCGCGCGCATGTACAAGGCGGCGCTCCACGAAGTGGATATTGCGCTCGCAATACAACGCGAGACCCTCAGGCGCAGCCCCGAACGCATTGCGGTTCGGGAAGCATGTTTGACTCGCTGTTGTGTTTGAGCGCCTTGAGGGTCGCCACCGGCGACCTTGAAGCTGCGCTGGGGAATCTGAATGAAGCTCTTCGAAATGCTCAGTTTATGTATGAGAACAATAAGGAGAGCCTGTACTCGGAGCGGTGCCTTGCGATGGCGTATCAGGGGCTGGCTGAATACCATACGCACCTGACGAGCCGCGGTCCCTTAGCACGCCGTAGCCGGCATGCAATTGAAGCCGGCCAGTGGTACGACAAGGCGGCTTCCATTTGGACGCGGTGGAGGGTACAAAACCTTGCGATCCCATTCTCGACGAATCACGAGAGGGAAGTCCTTCGTGCGCGGGCATCGTTGAGGCCAAGTAAGGTCAACCCTGCACTCGAGTAGTCAAACTCAGAAGCTGAGCGTCAGTTGTTGCGTCGGCTTTACAGGGTAACGAACCTGTTCACCACCGGTCTCGATCCAGGAGAGTTCCCATTCGCACATGCTGATTGTCTGCGGATCGCTTTTTCGCCGTGCCGCAGTCAGCAGATGCCTGAGGAGTTCGACCGCCTCTCCGTGACGGTTGTGAACCCGGAGGAAATCGGAGCCACGCTGTCCAAGCTCGCGCGCCACGACCCAGTCGTTCTCGCACGCGTATTCGAGGGCGGGAAGTAACTCGGAAACCAGGTTTTCCGCCTCCAGGCGATCCGCAATGAAGAGTTCGTGAATGCTGGCGGTGTGGCGACGTCGAAGCGCATGCAGATGGACTTCTCCCTGTGCGCTACTGCGCGACGCGGCATTCAACCGAACACGATTCGGGTCGAGACGGTCAGCCAATCCTGAAGAAACTAAACGATCGAACGCTGGCTTGGCTTCGTTTCGCAAAAGTCCGGCCATGGCGGCGGGCAGGTCCAGCGCGACACCATGCGGACGGCAGACCGAGAGAGCATGCCAGAGTTTGCGGTCCGTGTCATTTTCGGGCGGATGAACCTCATGTGGGGCGATCTTTTGCTCCAGTTCCATACCGGCGCCCGGAGCGATTTGAGGCTGCCGGGTCGTAACCAAGATGGACGAGCGCGAGCCTTGACGAAAGTTCAACGGCATCGGGATGCGGAGATCGTCGAACACGACAAGCAATCGGTGTTCCTGTAACAAGTCGGGGATCCCGTGCGTGGTGGCTGCCCCGAGTTGCGAAGCAAGTTCTCCGGAAACACCGGCGGCCGACATGTCGCTGCAGCCGATCCATAAGACATCGCGGAAATGATCCGCTGCTTGTGCGGCGAATTCTTGCGCGAGGGCCGTTTTCCCGGAAACGCCCCGCGAATGCAGGGTCATGGTGGATCCGGCTTCATCGACCAGCGTCCGCCAAAGCGCATCGAGTTCACGATCACGACCTTCGAACCACGGAAGACGCACCGGAGAGATTGCGCGCCCTCGCTCCTGCTCATGCAGACCGACAATCCAAGCTTCGATGGAACGCAGTACGGACAGCGGTTCTTCCTGCCAGAGGAAGAATGCCTTCCGCTCCAACAACTTGGGGTATGCGCATGGTGCGGCCCGAACGCATCCGATCGGTGGCAATGAGTTCTCGGTGATGTGATCCAGCACCGGCCCCCAAGTGTCCCGCGTGGATTGCGGCGGAACACACGAATCATCGAGGGTCAACAGGATTGCCGTCGACGATAGTCCGCCCTCCCACGATTCGAGCAGGTTGGAACGGTACGGTATCTCTTCAAGCCAGACCTTCGCTTCCGCACACCGCTCCAGGCGAGCGGCGATGGTAGCTGCAACTTCTCGTGACGCGGCGGAATGACAAACGAATACGTCAACCATCTCGAGTTACAGATCCCCGCCGCTCAGGATTTCTTTGCGACTGTGGCTCGCGTTGCGCCGGTCGAGATGCCACCGTCTACAAGGAGGGTCTGACCGGTAATGTACCGGCTCTCCTCGGACGCGAGAAAGACAACGGCGCCATCCAGATCATCAGGCTGGCCCGGCCGCCGCAGCGGAATGCGATCTTTCAGGTACTCGACCCACTCCTGGTTCTCATAGAGAACCTTATTCTGCTCTGTGCGGAACCAACCCGGCGCCAGGCAATTTACGGTCACACCATGCGGACCCCAATCGTCGGCAAGGCTCATGGTCAACTGCTTTACGCCGCCCCGGCTCGCCGTGTACGGCGCAAGGCCCGCGTATCCGAACACGCTCGTCACCGACCCGATATTCACGATACGTCCGTAGCCATTCGGGATCATCTTCCGCGCAACCGATTGCGCGACGAAGAATGTCCCCCGCAAGTTCGTGTCGAGAACCAGATTCCAGTCCTCCCAGGTGATCTCGAGCGCGGGCTTCCGGACGTTGCATCCTGCATTGTTGATCAGGATGTCGATCTTGCCGTATGCCTCGTGGGCCGCATCGGCCATCGTATGGATGCTCGCGATGTCGCGGACGTCCAACTCGACCGGCACAGCGCGCCGGCCGAGATCTTCGATCTGCTTCTGGAAATCGCGCAAGGAAGCCAGGGTCCGGCTAGTGATCACAAGATCCGCGCCGGCCTTTGCGAGCGCTCGTCCGAAGTACTGGCCGAGCCCGCGGCTCGCGCCGGTGACGATAGCCACACGTCCGGTGAGGTCGAAAAACGGAGAACTCATCTAGACGCCCTTTACGGCTGAACGATGACCTTCATCAGGTTCGGCTCGTGCTTGTAAAGCCGGTCGAACCAGTTCGCGGCCTCATCCAGGGGACTCTTGGCGCTGATCATCGAGTCGACCCGGATTGCGCCGCGCGAGAGCAGGTCGATGCAGGCCGGGTACTCGCCTGATGAGGCGCAGGAGCCCTGGAGCCGGATCTGACGGGTCACGACCGCCTGTAAATTCAACTCGATCTTCGGGCTGATGTTGCCGATTAGGGTAACGGTGCCGCCTTTGCGGACACACGACATTGCGTTCTTGATCGGGTCCGTCGCGCCGACGGCTTCAAGTGCAGCGTCGACGCCACGGCCGTCCGTCCTCGCTGCGATTTCCGCCGCAACGTCGCAATTCTTCGAATTGAAGACCTCATCAGCGCCGAGGCTCTTGGCCCGCTCCAGCTTCGCGTCGTCGATGTCCACCGCAAACACGCGTCCGAAGCCAGCGACCTTCGCCGCCTGAACCGTCAACTGCCCGATCATGCCACTGCCTACGACCACTGCCGTGTCTCCGAGTTCATGAGGAGTCAGGTTTACGGCGTGCACAGCGATGGAAACGGCTTCGATCATGGCGGCGTGCTCAAACGGCAGGCCATCGGGCAGGCGATACAGGATGTTCTGGGGTACGGCAACGTATTCGGCGAACGCCCCGTTCCGGCGATAGTCGCCGCACGAAACGCCGAGCACTTGCCGGTTATCGCACAGATTGATATCACCACGGCGGCAAAAATGGCACTTTCCACAGGAGACGGTGGAGTCGAACGTCACGCGATCGCCCGTCTTCCAGGCCTTGACGTCCCGTCCCACCGCTTCGATCGTTCCGGCAGCTTCATGGCCCATGACAATCGGAGGAATTCTCCGTCCGGTCGATCCGTCCATGCCATGAACGTCGCTGCCGCATATGCCGCAGGCTCGAACGCGCACGAGCACGTCATTCGCGCCGATTTCGGGCTGGGGCAGGTCCGTCAGCTCCAGCTCCATGTATTGCTTCAACAGAAGTGCTTTCATGGTGAATCACCTTTGTATCACGTCCCGATGATCGCGAAATAGAATAGCGGGTTATGAAGAGGTTTGTAGTCGCACTGGCGTTTGTGGGAGCGGCGCTGTCCCAGGACTTCGATGTCCTGATTCGCGGCGGGAAATTGGTCGACGGCACGGGAAATCCTTGGCGCATGGCCGATATAGGAATCCGTGCGGGCCGAATTGCCGAGGTGGGCGAACTGAAGAGCCGCAAATCCGCGAAGGTAATTGACGCATCGGGGCTCGTCGTGGCGCCTGGATTCATCGACATCCACAACCATTCAGACGACTCGATTCTCGTTGATGGGAACGCGGAGAGCATGGTGCGGCAGGGTGTTACCTCGATGATCTTCGGGGAAGGGGAATCGGTCGCGCCCGTGGGCGGCAAGCAGGACGCTGCCGGAGTCAGGCCGCAATGGACGGACTTCAAAGGCTATTTCGCAAAGGTTTTGAAGGAGGGTGTGTCGACCAATATCGGTTCGTATGTAGGATCGAGCCAGATCTGGACGTATGTACGTGGGCCGAAGGCAGGTCCGCCAACGGCTGCTGAAGTGGCGGAGATGCAGGCCCAAGTCCGGAAGGCGATGCAGGATGGAGCGCTAGGAGTGGCAAGTTCGTTGAGCGGACCTCCGGGGTCATGGATCGATACGGAAACGATGATCGCCATGTGTAAGGTGGCTGCAGAGTACGGTGGAATCTACTCCACCCACATGCGCACCGAAGGCAACGGTGTCTTCGAATCCGTAGCCGAGGCGTTGGAGATCGGCCGGAAGGCAAAGATTCCAGTAGACATCATTCACCTGAAGATCGCCGAGCACAAGCTATGGGGCCGTATGCCCGAACTCGTCGCGACGATTCGTCAGGCTCGGTTAAACGGCCAGCAGGTGGAAGCGAATGTGTATCCCTATCGAGCCGGCCAGAACGACCTTGCGACCATCTTGCCTCCGTGGGTGCATGAAGGCGGCCGGGACGCGATCCTCGCGCGTCTGAAGGACAAGCAACTTCGAGCCAAGATCCGTGATCAGATTCTGAACGGGATTCCCGGGACGAACTGGTACAACCACTACACGGCGACAGGGTCCTGGGAAGGCATGCTTCTGGTGTCGCTATCGTCCCCGGAGTACAAGCGCTTCGAGGGAAAACGAATGAATGAGGTGATCGCGGAACTTGGAGGCGATCCGATCGATGTTCTGTTTCGTCTGATCGAGGCCAACGGGGCGTCCATCCCGACGATCTACTTTCATCACAGCGAGCAGGACATGCGTCTCGCGCTGCAGCAGCCCTTTGCATCCATCGGCTCAGATGGAACAGCCGTGAAGACGGAAGGTCCGCTGGCCGAGGGCAATCCCCACCCACGGTATTACGGAACGTTTCCACGAGTGCTCGGCCGGTACGTGCGCGAGGAGAAGGTGCTTACGCTCGAGGAAGCGATTCGAAAGATGACTTCAGCCAACGCGGCAAAGATAGGGATCTACGATCGGGGGCTGATCCGGCCTGGTGTTTGGGCCGATGTGACGATCTTCAATCCTGAAACTGTTATCGATGAGTCGACGTGGGACGCGCCACACCGGTATTCGAAGGGCATCGAATATGTTTTTGTCAACGGACAACTGGTTCTCGATCGTGGTACACACACGAACGCTCGTCCGGGCAAGATCCTGTACGGGAGCGGGTGGGATCGCAAACCTACTGCGAACTAGGAGGCTGTACGCCCAGTTCGGTCAGAAGAAACGCAAACTGATCGGCGGTGTGAGAGATGCGCGACTTGCGTCGCATACCGCTTCCATGTCCTGCGTCTGAATCGACCTGCAGCAACACCGGATGTCCGGAGGCCGTTGCCGCCTGGAGTCGCGCTGCCATCTTGAACGAATGCATCGGATCGACCCGGCCGTCATTCAAACCGGCGGTCAGGAGCGTCGCCGGGTATTTCGCTCCGTCCCGCACGCGATGATACGGCGAGTACGCGTAGAGGGCATCGAAATACTGTTTCTCCTTCACAGTTCCGTACTCGACGGTGTTGAAAGCGCCGTTCGGCGACAACTCGCTCCGAAGCATGTCGAGAACCCCGACCATGATGACCGCCGCTCGAACCAACTCAGGGTTCTGGGTGATGGCGGCGCCCATAAGTAGCCCGCCATTGCTTCCGCCCATGATCCCGAGCCGCTGCGAGTTTGTGTACCCGCGTTTGATCAGATGACGCAGCACAGCCTCGAAGTCATCGAAGACATTCTGTTTGTGCGTCAGCCGCCCTTGGTCATGCCATTGTTCGCCGAACTCTCCACCACCGCGAAGGTTGGCTACGGCGAACACGACTCCGGCTTCGAGCAAAGCCTTCAACGGAGCGCTATGAAACGGCTGCATGCTCATTCCGTAACCGCCGTAGCCGGTCACCACGGTCGGATGGGATCCATCCAGCTTCAGTCCTTTCGTCCGGAGAATGCTCACGGGCACACGAGTCCCGTCTTTCGAAGTCGCAAACTCACGCACGGCCTCGAATCCCGAATAGTCAACCTTGAGCCGCGAGCCGATGCCGGTCGGCTCAGTCTTTCCCGTCGCGGCGCGGAAGATTTGTCCTTTCGACGGACTGAAATATGACGTCGAATAGAAGAGCAGGTCGTTGCTCCCTATTGGGACAAGCGAGGTGATGGCCGAAACGGGCGCCTGGTCCGGGCGCGGCATGGCTTTCCCGTCATATCCGAACACGCGGATCTCGGAAGGGCCGCCGGTCTGGTACGTAACATACAAACGGTCTGTGCCCCCGAAGATTGTGCGAATCCCGTAATGATCGTTCACGATGTTGTGCTCACCCTCAGGCACGATGATCCGGGATTTCTGGAGCAGGTACTCGGGGCGACCGACCGAAAGTAGCTTTCCGCGCGGGGCTCCTGACCGCGAGATAGCGATCAAATCACCGTTAGCGGCGAAATCCATCTGGACGATCCGATCGCTGTATTGCGTGATCTGTTTCCATTCCTTGCTGCCGGCCGGCTTTATGTAATGGAAGAATTCGCCGCCATCTCCGTTTTGAACCGACACCAGCACGGCGCCGGACGCGTGTGTCGCGACCTTTATCTCAGCGATTCTCGGGAAGTCCCGGCCGAGTTGGTAGATGTCCTTGGCAAGAGGGGTTCCGAGCTGATGAAACCATAGCTGTTGATAGAAGTTGCTGTCTTGCTTGGGGCGCTCGCCGGGTCGAGGATATCTTGTGTAGTAAAACCCTTTGCCGTCGGGTGTCCATGCGATGTTTCCGCCTGCCGTTGCCGCCTGAACACCGGGAATCACGAGATCGATCTGCTTGCCTGTCGCGACGTCGTATAAGTAGAGGTCGCCAATCTCCGATCCACGATCTGAGAGGGAGACGCCGATGTACTTTCCGTCCGGCGAGGGTTCATACCAGTCGATGGTCCGAACGCCTGTGGCTTCGAGGGCGTTCGGATCCACGAGTACCCGGCCGTCCTCGGGTCGAAGCGGATCCGTAAAGACCATCAATTGAGGCTGCTGCAGTTTCGGGTCGCTGCGAAATCCGAAGAAGACTCCGTGCGCCCAGGCGCCGGCAGAGTAACTCACTACGGAATCGCCACCCATTAACTCCTCTACTCTTTTTTCGAGGATCGGCTTCCAAGCGAGCTTGTTGAGATAAGAACTGCTATGGGCATTCTGCGCTTTGACCCATTCGCCTACATCCGGGCTACTTACGTTTTCGAGCCAACGGTAGTCATCCGTTACTTTGACGTTGTGATATACGTCGGTGACGGGACGCTTATCGGTTTTCGGCATTTCGGCGAGCCCGGACACTGCAACGATCGTAAACGCAACAAGAGCTTTGATCATAAGGAACACTGCCGGTTCTAGAGACTACCACAGAACTTCCAATGCCACTCGAGGTATCGAGCTAACGGTACATGCCTGACGTTCACCCCATGTGCGGGTATTTCGGGGCGCCCGCATAAGAGTACGACACATCTGATAGCCATTCAGAGTCTTACAGTCGAATCACAAAAATCGAAGGAGCAGGGCGGGGGCAGGCGGCGGGCATTCCGACGGTCCCGGTCTACGGCTTCCTTCCGAGAAGAAGAGGTTCGCTTGCTCTTTTTGCTCAAAGACAACCAAGGCCGCCCACTTCTGATGACTCTGGCCAGCAGTAAAATCGAGGCGGACGAGTTTGGCCGGAGCCACTTACCGGAGTTTTGCGGCGACAGCGTCGAAATTGACCAGGACAGCCAAGCTGAAGCGGAGCAGTTTTGGGGTGTGCGCACCGTTCGAGTCGCAAGGATGGAACTCGATTCGAACGCTCGGGCACGGTTTGCGACGGCGGTGGAAGAACAGTCGCTTACGGCGACAAGAATTTGGGTCCGTGGTCCGGAATTGCCGGAAGAAGTGGTCGCCGACGATCTCCTCACTCCCGAAGATTATCGTGACCTGACAATCGATCACATCGCCCGGACGTGCGAGGTCGTTGTACAGGTCCAGATCCGCAAGTGGGCCTGACCCTCGAGATCGACTGGCCAAGTTGAAGAAGCCCAGGGAATAGCGTAAACTCGTGCCAAACCGCTATCGGAAATGAGACCCGAGGCAATTCACGGTCGGAGAATATCTATGTCCCTGCGTATCAACGACGAAGCGCCTAATTTCACCGCAGAAACAACCCAAGGCACAATCGATTTCCACGAATGGATTGGAGATGGTTGGGCCATTCTGTTTTCTCACCCCAAAGATTTTACTCCGGTGTGTACGACGGAACTCGGCTACATGGCCGGCCTCGAGCCAGAATTCGCAAAACGCAGCTGTAAGATCATCGGACTGAGTGTCGATCCTGTAACGAGCCACAGCAGGTGGGCTACGGATATCGAGGAGAGTCAGGGCCACAAAGTAAACTATCCGATGATCGGCGATCCTGAGCTAAAGGTAGCCAAGTTGTACGACATGCTTCCGGCAGCGAGTGGATCCACGTCGGACGGCAGGACGGCGGCGGATAACGCTACGGTCCGGACAGTTTTTGTGGTCGGCCCTGATAAGAAAATCAAGCTGATGTTGAGCTATCCGATGAGCACCGGACGCAACTTCGATGAAGTGCTTCGGGTTTTGGACTCGATCCAACTTACGTCAAAGCACAAAGTTTCAACACCGGTGAACTGGAAGCCCGGCGATGACGTTATCATCGGCGGCGCCGTCTCCGACGAAGAGGCGAAGGAAAAGTACCCGCAAGGTTGGAAATCGCCGAAGCCCTATATCCGTATCGTCGCTCAGCCCAAGTAAGCCTCACAGCGCCTGAACGCGCGTATCGACCACCGGGCATCCGATGGCGAAGTGATATACGACTTGGCCTCGGCTTTCGTCGAGGCCAAGATATTCGTGTACCCGATCATCGAAGAACGCGCCGATACCGGTGGCTCCGAAACCCAGCGCCTCTGCCGCAAGATACATCCGCTGCCCGATAGCTCCGGCTTCGAAATGAACGTAGCGGTAACCGCGATCGCCATAGATATCCGTCGCGCGCTCCAGGTCCCCAATCATCGAGAACGCGGTGCAGGCATTACCGGCGAGGTCCTGACCTAGACTGAGACCTGCGGCCACGATGCGTTGATCGCCTGCTCTGATCAACTCGAGCGTACCGGAGTTCCTGCAGAAGCGGTACACGCCGGCGGCGACGCCTTCGACTCTGTGAACGTATGCGTAGAGATCGATGAAACGAGTTATCGCGAAATCGGCATGAAGAACTCCGGATGCAGCGCGAAGGATCGTGGATAGATCCTCAGAAGACATGCTCGATGCGCCACCTCGGAAGTTCAGAGCGGAACGGCGGGTACGCGCCACCGTTCCAAAGTCGCGGTCCGTCAGTAACGGCTTGGCCATGGGATGTTGGGCCGAAAGCGCGTTCTGGCGCGTTTGCAGTTTTCGCGCCTTCGTACGTCTCGTGGCCGCGTGCATCTGGTCGATTAACGGGTACTCGACCGTTCGGATTGAGAGCTTGTTGGCGCGCCCGCCGAACCAGACAACGTCGTTCTGACAGTTCCTGTGGGTCGGGATGGGCCGGCCGGATAGTTCCACAATCAGCATCGGCCACTCATCGGACTCGAGTCCGCACAGACGCGCGACATCATCGTCTGGAAACTCGGCGATGGCGAAACTGTCGCAGCCCATTGCCTGTCCCGCCAGAGCCACGGATTGCCACGCGTGTCCGATGTCGTGGAGACAGTACCGGTAAGCGCGGCTTTGGTATTTCCAGGCTTCGCGCCAGGCGATGCTCGTTAAGAGAACTGTGATCGGCGTGCGGTCGGCCGCGGGAGTTAGCGGGAAGTATCCCACAGCGCGCTGCTCGGCCATATGGGAGGAGGGCCGGTAGTGATACAACCCGTCCGGCCAATCGATCAGGCCACGTGTAACGAAATGAAATTCTGTGGGATGCAGATTCCCTGAGGATGGGTTGACACGAAGCGCGTATTTTTCACCTGTCGAGGGCACTACTTTTGACGCGCTGATCGCAGCGGAGTGAAACAGCAACTCAGATAGGAACTCTGCTCCATTGCGACAGTCCGAGTTGCCATGTTCCCCTTGCAGTACGGAAACCGCCGGGATCTCGGGCGAGGAAGGGTCGGCGGGTAAGTCGAGAATCGGTACGCCCTCGTAGTGCCGGAAGGGATCGGGCTGATTCGCCCAATCGAGCGTATGCCGGGAACGGCGCAGTGACTCAACGGAGTGTTTGGTCGATTCATGGTACTCGCGCCACATCTATCTGTCAGAGTAAGGCTCGCGGTCATGAGTATTTGAAATACCGTTTGTTATGATCCGGGACCATAGCGTCTTCTGCACGTCATGCCATTCATATCGGAAGGGAATTGTAGGGAATGTCAGAGCCAGTAGTCCTTATTCACGGATATCCAGACGTAGGTTCTTCCTTTAAGAAATGGGCCGGCATTCTGCAAAGCAAGTACAACGTGCATGTTTGCACCTAGCAGTCACTCACCAACGAAGTGATGATCAAGGATATCGCCGAGGGATTCGACCGGGCGCTTCGGACATGCGCGGGACTCGGCCGGGATGAACCTTTCAACGCGATCGTGCTCCTCGGTCACGACGTATCCGAAGCGGCGCGATCGAAATAGGCTGATCGGTTTAGCCCCAGCGACGTTCGGGTTGCCCGTGGCGCGGATCGAACTGGCTGGGAGCCATCGTTAAAGGCAGCAAGGAAGAAGGCCCGGACTTTCTCGAAGCGGGGACAAGGTCTTAGACGCGAAACTCGCTCGTGAAGATCTGTTCGTACGCCCGATTTTACGGTCCCGACCCGCTCGACTCCACACGTACTTGTCTCTTGCGGAACCGAAATGTACGGTGGGTTTCGACCGTTCGTAAACTCACCAGGAACGGATGGGACTGTTCGGATTGCAGGGTGCGCTCTTAATGCTGCGCAAATTCGATATCGACTTGTCGAGGACGGCGGAACGCAGCCCGTCCGGAGGCGATCAGCGAATCACGATCTCCCAGAATAAATCGATCGATTTTCCCGTTTGGCCAATCAATGGCAAGACTCATGGCAATTCTTACCGATTCGCCCTCTGTGTTGCAGGAACTTGTCCTTGGAGCATCGGAGGTCGAGAGCCGCGATGGCAGACGATACTCAATTGGATCTGAAACTCGATCCCGGTATCTACAAGTACGACTCGAGCTACAGGTCCAATCACGTGGACGTCCGGGATCTGGTCGGCATGACTGGAAAGTTATATGTCAAGGTAATCGCCAAGTCCGGTTCGGCACTCGTGGATTACTACGGAATCGGCAGCGAGAAATTCGGCGCCGGTGGCCTATGGGACGCGATCGTGCCGATCACGGCCAGCAGCGAGGATGGCCAGAACTTCTTTCAGCCATTTACGACCGCGTTAATCGAGCTGAGACTCAATCGCGATCCAAAGCCTTTTACTGCCGATCGAGTCAAGCTCTGCTACTTCGGCGAGTGGGGGACAGGACGGCTCAGCGTTCTCATTGTTCCTTCGGCAACGCGAACGCCACGTATGCGCCTCGTATTTTGACTTGCGTCGCAGGCGTAAGCCCGACCTGCGCCGAGGCGCAAAACACGATGTACTGCCGGCCCCCGAGTTCGTAAACGGCAGGCATTCCCTCGAGCGCGGCATCCAACTCGTGCTCCCAGAGCACTTTGCCGGTGTCAGCGTCAAATGCCCTGACTTTCTTATCGCGTGTGCCGGTGAAGATCAATCCTCCGGCCGTGACCACGGGTCCCACCTTCGGATAATGCGATCCCGTGTTCTTGAAGCCTTTGGCTGCCAGTTCGGGGACCTCGCCGAGCGGGATCTTCCATTTGATCGTCCCTTGGTTCAGGTCATAAGCCGTTAGCGAAGACCAGGGCGGAGCGATGGGAGAAAGGCCGTCGCTGGCGATCATAAATCCGAAGCCAGTATAGAAACGCTCCCCCGCGGAGGCTGCGAGCGCCTTGTCCGCCTCTGGATCTTTGGCCAATTTCAGCATTGCCGGCAAATCTTTGGATACGACGAACAACGAGCCGTTCATAGGATCGACAGCGGCTCCGCCCCAATTGGCCCCGCCGTTGTTGCCGGGCATCTGAACCGTATTGCGCTGGCCGGGTGGGGTAAAGAGTCCTTCGTTGCGCGCGCTCAGGATTTCGTCGCGAAAACGCGCCCGATCCTGAGGTGTGAGGAATGGACTCAAATCATCGGCCGTAAACTTCTGACGCGCAAATGGTGGCGGCTTTGTGGGAAATGGCTGCGTCGACCACGTTTCTTCGCCTTTCATATCGGAACGCGGAACGGGCTTCTCCTCGATCGGCCAAATCGGCTGCCCCGTGACTCTGTCGAACACCCAGATGAAGCCCTGCTTGCTGACTTGCGCAACGATGTCCACAGCCTTGCCCTCATGACGAACGGTCAGGAGCTTTGGAGCCGTCGCACCGTCGTAATCCCAGATATCGTGATGCACCATCTGGTAATGCCACAATCGCTTGCCGGTACGAACATCGAGCGCGAGAAGGCAATCGCTGAACAGATTCGCTCCGCTTCGATCCGCGCCGTAAAAGTTGTATTTGGCGCTTGCCGTCGGCGCATACAGGATGCCGCGCTTTTCATCCACCGACATCTCTCCCCAGACATTGGAGCCTCCGACCCGCTTCCATGCATCCTTCGGCCATGTGTCATAGCCGAACTCGCCCGGGCGCGGGACCGTATGAAAGGTCCATGCCAGCTTGCCCGTGCGTACGTTGAACGCTCGGATGTCGCCTGGAGCGGAGCCATAGCCCTGATTCGTTGCTGAGCCGAGAATCAGCAGATCCTCGAAAACCCGGCCCGGTGTCGTCGACTGCACCAGCCGAATCTCTTTGGGATCGCGATCCAAGCCTTCCTTTAAGTCAACGCGGCCGCCCTGTCCGAAGGATGCGATCGGCTTCCCCGTGCGCGCATCGATGGCTCGAAGGGAATGATTGCTCGCCAATAGCAGCCGGCGATCGGCGCGATCCTTGCTTTCCCAGTAATTCAGCCCCCGGTTGGTAATCACTTTGGTGTCAGGGTCCGCCGGAAGCGCCCAGATCTCTTTCCCCGTCGCAGCGTTCAGCGCAATGATCGAGTTGTTCCTGGCGAGCACGTAAATTGTGTCGTCCACTACGAGCGGGTTGAAGGCGTACTTGTTTTCATCGCCAGTCGAATACGTCCAGGCGACCTGCAGCTTGCTTACGTTGGCTCGATTAATCTGGTTCAGCGCGGAGTATTGCGCTGCGTCTGAAGCGCCCCCATAGTCTCTCCAGCTTCTGTGGTCCTGCGCAAGGAGAGAGAACGCCGGCAGAAGCAGCAAGACAGCGGCAGAGAAGATGGGGAACATTCCTTTCATGATGCCAGTCTGGCCGCCGGGCATTGAAACTGGGCCGGCGCTGCGCCGGAAAATGAGTCGGGTCACAATAGGGATATAGGACAACCGAAGAAGCATGTGCAGAAGCATCAAGGTATTGCGACGTCCGGAAGCGGCCGCCACCCCGGATGAACTACATGGAGCGGCGCTACAGTTCGTTCGCAAGATCAGCGGATATCATAAGCCATCCAAAGCGAATCAGGAAGCGTTCGACCGCGCGGTCCTAGAGATCGCCGAAGCCAGCCGGAAATTGTTGGATGCCGTCGGCTCGAGAGTTGAGAGCGAACGGGCGCTTTCTGTATGATGATGGCGCGTGCTTTATAACCATTCCTCTTCCGTTCGCCTGACGGCGGCGCTGTTCGTGTCGGCGTTTGCGTCCTCGGCGCTGTGCTACGCCGGTGATTACTTCCCGCCGCCCGATTCAAAGGGCGGCTGGCGGACCATTTCCGATCCTGACAAGATCCGCAAAGTGACGGGTATCGACACCAGCAAACTGGACGAGGCCTTCAACTACATTCAGGAGACAAGCCAGCACGGCGGATTGCTCGTGGTGCGCCATGGACACCTGGTGTACGAACGCTATTTCGGCCGCGGTCATCGGGAGGCGCTGCCCGAACTGGCATCGTGCGGTAAGGCATTCACCAGCATTGCCGTCGGCATCATGCTGAAGGAAAAGGCGAGCGCTGATCCCGAACGGATTGGATGAGAAGGTATACAACGAAAAGTACCTTCCCGCCGAATACTTCCCGGTTGATGACCCGCGGAAATCCGAGATCACTTTAGGTCAACTGCTCTCTATGTCGGCAGGCATCCGGGGAACGAATCCGGTCTACGTGAAGGGTGTCCGGCAAACATGGGAGAAGCCCACAATCGACAACGGTCCGTGGTCGACGACCGATGACTTTGCCATGCGGCAATCGCTTTGGTGCGCCCCGGGCGAATGCTACTCCTACGCGACGTCATCGAGTCATTTGCCCGCGATGATCGTGCGGAAATTGACCGGCATGGAGATGGAAGATTACATGCGCCTTCGTCTCACCGGCCCGCTCGGATTCGGCACATGGGGGTACGCGATGTACCGGCCGAAACTGAAGAGCGGCATCGACTCCGACGGACGTATGCTCCACACGCCGGGCGGCGGGAGCATCGCCGTGCGATCGACGGATGTACTCCGATTCGCGTACCTGATGTTGCACGAAGGTCGATGGGGGAAACAGCAGATCGTTCCTTCGGACGTTTGCGAAGATGTGCGGCCGCATGGTCAAGTACAATCCGCACTACAGCCACAGCTTCAACTTCAACGTGAATGAGGATGGTCACGTGACGGGCGTTCCCAATGATGCCTATTGGAAGGGCGGGGCGGGCGGTTATGCGATTTATGTGGTTCCGTCGCTCGATCTGGTGGTCTACAAAATGGGCGGCAACGAGGGCCAATACGATCCCGCACTCACTCGCCTGCCCGTGAAGTACAGCTACGACGGGTCCCGCGCAAATTGGAAGGCTGGCGATCCGAAGATCGTTGGCGATGCGACTTCAAAGACACTGCAGATGGTTGTATCGGCGTTGAGTCAATAACGGCAGGCACTATTTGGCTTTTTTCCGGAACCACAAGACCGTATTCGGCCGCGCGCCGGCCAGCAATCCTCCGTCAGTCGCGAGATT
This sequence comes from Bryobacteraceae bacterium, assembly GCA_963825845.1. GTDB lineage: Bacteria > Acidobacteriota > Terriglobia > Bryobacterales > Bryobacteraceae > DASQDN01. The sequence goes on from CAWGVL010000060.1 coordinate 57,911, forward strand.
CACGGTATGCTGGCCTCCGGCCGAGTCCACCAGGCCGAGTACTTTCCCGTTGTGCTTGTCGATTTCCATCAACCAGCCGGGCGCGCCGTTGGGTTCGTTTCGTTGCTGAGTGCCGATCCAAAGCCTGCCATGACTCGCGGTGACTGCGAATACCTTGCCGAGATTGGCCCATTCGCCGAGGTACTTGCCGTCGAGAGTGAAACGCTGCACGCGTCCGTTCTCACGATCCGCCACGTAGATCGTGCCGGATTCATCCACGGTGATCCCGTGAGGCAGATGAAACTCACCAGGTCCGTTGCCCGCCGACCCCCACTGTTTCACCAGTGTGCCGTTTACCGTGTACTCGAGGATGCGGGCGTTGCCGTATCCGTCCGATATGAACAGACGGCCATCCGGCCCGAAGGCGATATCGGTTGTTCCATTGAATGCGCTGCTCGTCTTCGGCTGTCCTCCGACACTGATCTCTAATAGCTTTTCTCCCGTTGGACTGAATTTCAGTACCTTCGAGCTTGCTGCGTCCACGGTCCATATGTGGCCCGCGGGATCGATACGGATGCTGTGCGGGATGGTAAACATCCCCTTTCCCCACGAGCGGAGTATCTTCCCTTCGCGATTAACGACGAGGACTGGGTCGGCTTTCTCACCTCGCTGTAGCACGTAGATTAGGCCATCTTTGCTCATGGCGACCGCAGAGGCGAATCCCAGTTCCCAACCTATTCCTGCAGGTTTGATCTGGAACTCCGTCTTTTCGAGTGGGAGCCGCGGGCTTCGTCCAACGAGGGATCGAAGCGCCTCCGATTGTTTTTGCAAGGCGGCAGGTTCGTCGGATGCCTGACCGAACACGAGCAAGCACGCAAATGGCAGTAGAAGCGCCCTGGTGAACATTCGCCAGAGTGTATCGTGCGCTGAGCCGGCCGTGCAAGCTCCGCTGTACACCGCGTGAACTCCTGATCTGCTCTCTGTGTCACGCAACAGTTAGGGGCATAACATTCGCGCGATTTTCTGACGGAGATTGAGTCAACTAAAGCAGGGAGTGGGGCGCATCTCCGGATAGAAAAGCCCCCTCGCAGCACGGCGGCCGCAGATCCCGAGCCTCCGCGCGCGACTTGGAAGCTCGTCTTATCGCGGCTTCTCCAGACATCTGAAGTAAGGAGTCAAGCTGACGCGGCGCCTTGGCCGTGGCAGCCGATGTGTGTCATGAGAGGACTAGTTGCGCTATTGTGCCTTTGCATCCCGTTCGTAGGCGCGACTGATTTACGTGCCGGCGACGAGTCCGATAAGTGGTTCACCCTTCGACAGCAGGCTGCTCGACTGTATGAGGCGAATGCCATCAGCGACGCCGAAAAGAATACTTCAGCAAGCGCTCGAGATGACCGCGACCTTGGGTAATCGCGAACATCGATTGGCGAGCCTCAGAGAGCTGAGTATGGTTTATGAACGGGAAGGTAAGTTCGCCGAAGCCAGACAGGTTTTAGAGGAAGCAGTTCAACTCCAAGAGCGTTTGTACGGCCCGGAGCAGGCGGAACTGGCGTTGACGCTCAACTACCTTGGCGTTGCGGAACGGGAGCTGAAGCATTACAAACAGGCGGTTGCTGCGCATCAGCGAGCCCTGACCATTCTGGAGGGGAAAAATCCTGCCGACGCGAAGCTGCTTGCGACAACCCACCTTGCGCTCGCGATGGCCTACGACGGACTCGATCTGTCCAATGAGCCTGAAGAGCACTACCGAAAGGCGTTGAAGCTTTCGGAGGATGGTCGTGGTCTGGAGAACATCGGTCTAGGTCGCGTCTTCATCCGGTTGGGCCGGCTCTCTGTCGAACATGGGAATTTGCACGAGGCCCAGCGATTCATCAAACGTGCCGAGAAACTAATGGCGGCCCGGAACGAGTCAAACTCGGCGGAGCGCATGGCATACTTCGACACACGAGCAGCCATTGCCTTTTACCAGGGAAAGTACACAGACGCAGATCGCGACTGGCAGCAGGCGGCCAAAATCGGCGAGAAACTCCTCGGCCCGGAAGATCCGAACGTGGTCACGATGATCCTTCGACGCGGGGAGTTGCACATGATGGTAGGGGAGTATAACGAGGCCGCAGGTCTCTTGCAGAAATGCCTCCAGATCCGTCAGCGCGTGCTCTCTCCTGACGATCCGGATCTCGCAATCCCACTGACGCATCTGGCGGTGATTCATACCAAGCAACGAGAGTATGTTGAGGCAGCCAGGCTGTTGGAGAGTGCGTTCCACATTTTGGAAAGCCGCCCGGAGCCGCCAAACCTTCATATGTCATTAGCCCTTAGCGGACGGGGAGAGTTCTTGGCGGCGCAGGGCGCGTGGGGCGAATCGGCCAAAGCGTTCAAGCGAGCTTTACAACTCCGCGAGGCAACGCTCGGGACGACACATCCAGCCGTGCTGGAAACCATGTGGGCTTATGCGAAGGTGCTGGCCAAAAATAAACAGAAAGACGAAGCCAGAATGTATGAGGAGCGGGTTCGTACCGCCATGGCTCAATCGGGCGACATCGTTGCTGCGCGGAAGAACACTGTCGATGTGCGTACGCTCCGCGCCGCCGGCCCGTCAGGACACTTTTAGGGAGACGACCGTATCGGAACGATTCGATTCGGCTGCAATGTCAAAATGAGTCCCGGGACAATCATCCCGGAAACCATGCCGGCTGCCAGCAAGAGATACACTTTCCCGGGATAGAAGTTGGCCATCACAGCGGAAGCGAAAAGCGCTACTCCGCCCGCGGTCAGGATTCGACTCGCCTGCACACCGACGATCGTAAGTCCCATCGCAAGACCTGCGTTCCAAAAGATACCCATCGACTCCGGAGAAAGGACAGAACGAACCTCCGACGCGAGGCTCAATATTCCCAGCATGGTCGTGAGAACAGTGAACACGATCCAGGATTGACGATCGAGGGCAGAGAATCGACCTGTTCGCGCCATGCCTCGCCCCTGCCAGAACGCCCAAACCATCCACACCGCCACCAGTGAAATATCCAAAACCCTGTTGGCGCTCGCCTTACGGCCGGATAGAATTTCGTGCCTTTCCAACAGAAAGATGACACCCAACAGCCCGGCCGTGAGCAAGATCATGCCTTGGGTGTGGAACACGCCATTCGCAGGATGCAAAAGGCGGCGAACAATCCTCTCCATGCGATATCGGAATGTGTCGTCACGTGCCAGCACGCGGTCGCCCGCCAGGTGCCGCCGTATGTCTTCGCTGAATTCCGCTGGCGAGGAATAGCGCCATTCCGGTTCCTTGCGCAGCGCTTTCAGAAGAATGCTGTCGAGATCGCCCTCGAGCCGGCGGCTCAAAACTATACGCCTGGTCGAGAGCAGCTCGGGTGGATGCTCTTGCGTCTTCGCGTCAGGATCCGTGTAGCCGTGTTCGGCGGCAGGGTCGATCACAACGCTACTCGGAGATATGGGCTCTTCTTCGCAGATGGCCCGCGCGATCACGTGGATCAACTGACCCTCGGTCCGGTACGGGCGGCGTCCCGTTAAGAGTTCATAGAGAAGTACGCCAAGCGAATACACATCGGATTGAGGTCCGACGCTATCTCCCCGGATCTGTTCCGGGCTCGCGTACTCGATTGTCATGAGCGCGGCTCCGGATTGCGTCACTAGCGTCGCGACACCACCGTCGTGACTCAATACCTTTGCAATCCCAAAATCGAGCAACTTCACCGACCCATCGACGGTGATCAGAATGTTGCTGGGCTTCAGGTCGCGGTGCACCACCCCTTTTGTATGCGCGTACTGGATGGCATCACAAGCTGTGCAGAAGACCCGGAGTCTTTCCTCTACCGTCAGTTCTCGATTCTCACAGTAGACATCGATCCGCTCGCCTTCCACGAAGTCCATGACAAGGTAGGGAATGCCGTCTTCCGTCGAGCCGATGTCGAGTAACCGGGCAATATTCGGATGATCCAACGATGCGAGAATTTCTCGTTCATGCTCAAAGCGCCGGATCATCTGCTCGTTAGTAGTGAAGCTCGGCCGGATCATTTTGAGCGCCACTTGTTGGCTGACCTTTCCGATTTGCCGCTGCGCAAGGTAGACGGTAGCCATGCCGCCCGACCCGATCTGTCGAAGCACACGATAGGGTCCAGCGGCACGGCCTTCCCAGATCTGTGTGGATACCGGCTCTGACGTTGGCGTCATGCTGTCCAACAAAGGTTTGTCCAACCACGCGGTTTCGCATCCATGCGCGGCAAGCAACAATTCGATCTCGGCTCTGAGCGCATTGTCACCGGCGCAACTTTGGTCAAGAAAGGCGGCACGCTCTTCGGGTGCTCGCTCCACTGCGGCCTCAAAAATATGCCGTAGCCTTCCGAGTTGTGCGGCGGTGAGTTCGAAGCTGGTTCCGGATTGGTTATCCACGGGCTGTGCCTTGACTTGATAAGCTGTAACACACTTAGCGAACAAGGCGAAAGGTTAGCGGCGGCCAATGCCGGAAGATCAGACACCAGTGACGACACTGCTCGCGAGTTGGCGCGAGGGGGACCAGCAAGCCGCCGGGAAACTCGTCGAAACCGTCTACCACGAGTTGCGTCGACTGGCCGGCCATTACATGCGTGAAGAGCGGGTGGATCACACGTTACAACCCACTGCGTTAGTACACGAGATGTTTCTGCGGTTGTTCGAATCACAGCCGGTGCAATGGCAGAACCGGGCGCATTTCTTTGCCATCGCCGCGCAGCAGTTGCGTCGCATCCTGGTGAACCACGCTCGCGACCGCCAAGCCGATAAACGGGGCGGGAAGCGTGTCAAGGTTACGTTATCGTTTGTCAACGGCCTGGCGCAATCACGGGAGCAGGACCTCCTGGAATTGAACGACGCGCTGGATCGTCTCGAGCAGTTCGATCCCCGTGCGGCCCGCGTGATCGAGTTGCGATTTTTCGCGGGTCTGACGGAGCCGGAGATCGCAGAAGCTCTGGGTATCTCGTTGGCGACTCTCAAGCGCGATTGGGCATTCGGCCGGGCGTGGTTGCTCCGCTGCCTCGAAGGATGACTGCTACCTGGAAGCATCCTCCTTCGCGTCGTAAATCTTCTTCATTCCGCCGGTAGGTAATACAGCGCCGATCGCTGTTCCTACTCCGATCGGTGCGGCCAGGAGGACACCGGTATTCTCGCCACCTTCATTTCGCAGCAAAGTCCCCAATGTGGCGTAGGTTGTAATTCCGATCGCCGCGCCGATTCCGGCTCCGATCAGAGTGTTCCGAATGCGGTTCGATCTGGATTGCGAGTAAATACGCATCACATCGCCTTTGGGAACGCTTACCTGTCCCGTGTCGGACTGCAAGCTGATCGCTGCGTCTGAAAGTTCAACGAAAGTGCCGCTATACTTCCTGGCCGGCGTCTCCACCCGAATCTTGTGCCCTTGGCGGACAGCGCCGACAATGTTCCACGCGCTCGCTGCTGCGGACGACTGTGGGAAACACAGGCCGGCACAAACAAAGGAAAGAACGATAGTACGTACCATTGCGAAGTTATCTCCTGCCCCAGCGATAGCCGAGGTTGAATGTGATCAAAGGGAACGCCGGCATGCCGACCCGCATTTCTGCCGCAGCGATCCAATGTTCCGATAATGCGAACCGAACACCGGCTCCTCCAGCTCCAAGCCAGTGCGATGCAGAGAATGAGATGCGCTGATCCAGGGTTTGCACCGTACCGGCGCTAAACACTGCGTATCCGACAGCTCGTTTATCCGGATCGGTGAAATCGAACATGACACTGCCCAGTGCTAATACGTTCGAGAAGTTCTTGCCGTTGTCGACGAGAACCTCAGGCCGAACCGACCATCGTCGAGCCAAAGGAATCCGAATGCTGCCGCCGTAAGTTGCCGAATTGGGCTCATCGAGATAGCGCTTGTAAGACCCGACCGTGGCCGACAATTCAGCCGCTGAGCAGCAGCCGGCGAAGAAACAGATCGCTAGAACTCGAGAGGCGGTCGATGACATTCGCGCGTTCATCGCCGGCCGTTCGAATCGTAGACTGTGACGCTCTTGACGTCTCCAGCCAACGCGTCCACGAACGCCTGCAGGAATGCCGGCGTCGAACACAGCGCAATCACCCAGGCAGCCCGCTACCAGCTGTGACATGTTCTCCCTCCCTACTCACGCAAGCACGAGAATCGGAAGAATCAGCTCAAAGTTTTTTGAAGACTGATCAGCTGGAAACATCAACCTCCGAAGCCCGCAAGAGAGGGCAGGCTTCGGAGTTAATGGAGGAGGCGCGGACTAGAAATAATATTTCAGTGCAAACTGAATCTGTCGCAGTTGGCTGGTGGACCGGATGCGGCCAAAGCCCGCAGTCGGATTCGGGCCCTGTGAGCCCCAGGTAGCGGACGGCCTGCCCCATGCGGGATGATTCGGAGCGTTGAACATCTCCATGCGGAACTGAAGCGCATGCCGCTCGTTGAATCGGAAGTCCTTCATGGCCGAGGCGTCCACGTTCCACTGCGAGGGGGCGATCAGGCTGTTGCGGCCGCAGTTGCCGAACTCACCCGCGACCGGGTTCCTGAAGGCTTCGCGTACAAAATAGTTATCGGGTGTAGGATTCTCCGCGACCGGGGAGACGCCTGCGACACAATGCAGCCGGTTCGAGTGTGGGAACCCTGCTCCCATTCCTGCCGCATCCCACGACTCGGGATTGATGGAACTTCCGCTCTGGACAGTGGTAATTGTGCTCAGCTGCCAGCCACCGACCACCTGGTTCAGAATGCCACCTTGGTTGAGGAATGCGGGCTCCTTTTCCGAACGGCAGCGAATAAAGGATCGACGTTACGAAGCGATGAGGAACGTTGAATCCGGCGGGTCCCAGATCGCACGACCGGCAGCGTTGATTCATGAGGGTGAAGTCCGACCCCGTTCCGCGAATCGCGCTGTTCTCGTCCAGCGCCTTCGACCATGTATAGCTGAACATAGCCGTCAGACCGGCTGCGAATCGCTGCGTCAATTTTCCGCTCAATGCGTTATAGCTACCGATTCCGTCGCTGACCAGGTATTGAATTCCATGCCACTCCGGATAAGGCTCACGCGCATCGAACGGAGTAATGCCCGGCACCGGCGCATTGGCATTCACCAGATAGGCGACCTTGCGGCTTTGGTTCCCCGTGTAGCCGACCTCGAGAGTCGAATTGGTTCCCAACGTCCTCTGTATGTTGAACAGGTACTGCATCGTATATGTCGTCGGCAGATTGTAGTCGGCTCCCCAGGTTAGACCGGGGGCGAAAGACACCGGCAACTGCGACGTATTGATGAAGTTCTGAAAGGTCAGGGTGGGAACGGCTTGCTGATCGATGACGGGATTTGCGCGGCCGCCTGATGCCCGACTCATGTCGAAGATCGAGTTCTTGCTCTCCTGAGAGAAGAACACACCGAATCCGGTACGGAACGACCATTTCGCCGAGGGGCTGTAGGCGATGCCGAGACGCGGTGCGAAGTTGTTGTAGTCGGTCTTGATCAAACGGCTGCCGAGCCGTCCGTCACGGGCAAGCTGCACAGGACCGGTGAACCGGAACGCAAGATCTTCGTAGAAGTCGCCTGTTCCGGTTCGTACCAGGGTTGGATGCTTACTCGCGTCCGGTTCATTCGCGTAGGACGGTAGCGCTTGCTTGAGCTGGAAGTTGGGTTGAAGTCCGAAGTTGTCGAGGAGCGGCTGGAACACCTCCCATCGCAGGCCCCAGTTCACCGTCAGGCGCGGTGTCATCTTGTAGGTGTCGTCGATGTAGAGGCCCCACTCGTGATTTCGGAAATCGCCGCTGGCCAACGCGACTGCGCTCTCGATCGTGCTGATTGCTCCCAGCAGGAAATCTGCGCCATTGTAGCCCCCGGTTAATGTATTCGCATTGCCGGTAAAGCTACCGGTTGTCGTGAATCGGCCGCGTGCGAACTCATTCCCGATCTGGAGAAACTGGTTGTAGCGCCAATCGCCGCCGAACCGGAACGAGTGCTTGCCCGCAATCCAGGAGAAATTGTCGACTAGCTGGTACACCTTGTTGTCGATGGTGAAAGGTCCGTTGGCGTCGTTGCCAAAACGGTTGAGAGTGCTGCCCGTCAGGTTGATGTCGGGGATGCCCCAGGAGTTCGGATCATCTACCTTGACCGGAGTCCCGATCTTCTCGTTGACATTTTCAACGCCCGCCAATTCCTGGCTGATGTTATTGAATAGCGAGTTATACCCGAAGCGGAACTCATTCACCTTAGCGGAGGAGAAGACGCGAGTGTTCGCAAGCACCCACTGGCTGGCCTTTGTATACAATGATCGTTCCATTCAGTTGAACGCCCGGAGTGATCGTCAACTCGTCGGTCCAACTGTAGCGGCCGAACCACTGCGAGGTCGTGCTTTCGTTCAGATCGATCCGGCTAGTGAACTGATCTTTATCTACGGGCACTTTCTGCAGGTATTGATAATTGCGATTGGGTAGGCCGGTCTGCGCCAGGTTGGGCAGCGGAGCGAACTTCTCGAGCAGATACACAGAAGCTGGATTGAAACGGCTGGCCGGGATCTGGTTCCCCGGGAATGCCGTCGACGTGACAGTGAAGCCGGTGCCGCTCGCGTTAGGAACCCGGACGCGCGTCAGCGGATCCTGCAAGCGGAGTTGGGACCGCCGAGAAATCGCCCGCCCGCATAGCCGGTGTCATCGTTGTGAAAAACTGCGTCGTAGTCGTGCGCGATTTGAATCCTTCGTAGTTCGCCATGAAGAAGAGGCGGTTCTTGCCATTGAATACCTTCGGGATTTGTACCGGACCCGCCAAGCGTGAAGCCGTACTGATTCTGGCGGTACGGCGACTTTGCGGGCGCTGTCTGGGTCGGGCTCTCCGGGTCTTTGAAGAAGTAGGGTCGGGCGTCGAGTTTGTCGTTGCGCAGAAACTCGAATACCGAGCCGTGGTATTCATTGCTCCCGCCTCGCGTCGAGACGTTGACCTGACCCGCGGTACGACCGAATTCGGCCGGGTAGATGCCCGTTTGTACCTTGAATTCCTGTAGCGCCTCAACCGAGGGCAGCACGATGTACAGATTGAAATTGATGTCGGTGTTCGTGATGCCGTCGAGCGTGTAGTTGCTCCAGGTCGATCGGGATCCCGCCAGCGACATCGTGACATTCGCTCGCGAGCCTCCCTGGCGGCCCGCGGCCTGAGCCGCCTGGGCAAATCCATACGTTACGTTGGGGCTCAACGCCACCAGGCTGAGGAAGTTTCGGCCGTTCAAAGGGAGATCCGTGATTCGCTTTTGCTCGATGACCGTGCCGACCGTGGCATTTTCGGTCGTGAGAAGGGGCGCGGCGCCGCTGACTTCGATGGTTTCGCTAACCTGACCGACCTCAAGCCCGAAGTCGATACGCGCCGTCTGCTGCACTTGCAACTCTACGCCTGTCCTTGTGGTCGATTTGAACCCTTGCTTCTCAGCTTTGACGTCGTACATCCCGGGAACCAGCGCCGGAATAGTGTATAAGCCATCGTCATTCGTGGTAACAATTCGAACGCCATTCGTGGCGGTGTTCGTGACAGTAATGGTTGCGCCCGCCACGGCCGCCCCGCTCGAGTCCTTGACTTCGCCGGTAACCGTGCCAAGGGTCTGAGCTTCAAGTAAACCAGCCACGAGAACCGTAAGCAGTACCAGTGGACAAGCGAATCGTCGGAACCGAGAACGCATGATTTCCCCTTGAGGTATCAAAGTATGTAACGCGGTAGATACTATCACGCCGTAACGGAGGCGGTGGCACGCTCCTAACGGATTAGCATTGGCGTCAGTAAGTGGGCCAGGGTCCGCCTCAGGGTGTTTATCATCTCGACTGCTGCTTCCGATACAATGCATCCAATGTTCCGCTTGCGGTTCCATCTCGCATTTCTCGTCTGCGCGTCAGCAGCCGTAGCAAGCGATGACGCCGAATTCTTCGAGTCCAAGATTCGGCCTCTTTTGGCTGTCAATTGCCACGCATGTCACACCGGCGGCGCGCTCGGCGGCCTGCGGCTCGATTCTCGTGAGGGCCTTCTCAAAGGAGGAAAGTCCGGCAAGGCCGTGGTGGAAGGGAAGCCCGACGAAAGCCTTCTGATGCAGGCGGTGCGCCGTACGCACATCCGGCTGAAAATGCCCCCCGTCGGCCCTCTGGCGAAGGAGGAGATAGACGCGCTTGAGGAATGGATCCGGCGCGGCGTGCCGTGGCCGGAGAAAGAGGAAAAAGCAGTAAGCACTAGCGCAAACATCACTCCGGAACAACGCAGTTTCTGGTCATTCCAGCCCGTCAGGAAGGTTGTGCCTCCCGCTACGAAGAATGCGGAGTGGCCTCAGAACGAGATCGATCGTTTTATCCTGGCCAAGCTCGAGGCTGCAAATCTGAAGCCGGCTCCTGCCGCGGATAAGCGGATCTGGCTGCGGCGAGTCACGCTCGATCTCACCGGGCTTCCGCCCTCGCCCGACGACGTTGAAGCATTCGTGAAGGACAACACAACAGGCGCGAAAGAAAAAGTAGTCGACCGTCTTCTGGCTTCGCCCCATTACGGTGAACGATGGGGTCGTCATTGGCTGGATTTGGCCCGCTACTCAGATGGTGAGTTGGCCGCCTCCGTCGACACCCCGTTTCCGAACGGATGGCGCTACCGCGACTGGGTGGTCGAGGCGTTCAATAAAGATCTCCCGTATTCGACCTTTGTGAAGGCGCAGGTCGCGGCAGATCTCTTGCCCGAAACAAAACAACACATCGCGGGGCTCGGATTCCAGGCGCTCGGAGCGGGCGCCAATGATCAAGTCGATGTGACCACCAAAGTCTTCCTTGGCCTCACCGTCGGCTGTGCGCAATGTCACGACCATAAATACGATCCGATTCCCACGAAAGACTACTATTCGCTGCTCGGGATTTTTCGAAGTTCCGAGTCGAACCAATATCCTCTCGTCCCCGAGGCTGAGGTCGAACGCGTATAAGGCGCAAAAGAAAAAGATCGATGCGCTCAACGAAATACTGACGGACTACCTCGCCGAGCAGACCAAACAACTCACCGACCTCCTCGCCAGGGATACGGCACGATATCTGGTCGCCGTGTGGAAAGGCGCCGATGAGGAGCCAGGTCTCGACAAGGAGACGATTGCCCGCTGGAAGAAGTACCTCTCCGACAGCAACAAGGAGCACCCGTATCTAAAGCCTTGGTATGACCTGCTCGCCGGCAAACCGGCTGAAGAACAGGTGACGCAGGAAGCCGAGCGATACCAGCAGTTCCTTCTCCAACTCCTTGACGAGGCGAAAGAAGTAGATGACAAAAATTACGTCGCTTTTGGCGGGAAAAAGGGACTCAAAGACGAGAGGACCCGTCAATACACGAACATCGTTTCGCTACCTGTATTGAAGTTCTACCAATGGCGCGAAATCGCTAATGGCCCGTACAACATCGACGGATTTAAGGCGCCGGGTGGCGTCCTCTTCTACGGATCAAAGGAGATCGATCGCTTTCTTGGTGGCATCGCAAAGGCATACGTGGAAAAGCTCAGGGCTGAAATCAAAGACCTTGAAAAAGATCTGCCTCCACTCTATCCCTTTGTGCACGCATTGAAAGATGCGGAGAAGCCTGCCGATATAAAGGTGGCCATCAGAGGCGACACCAAGACGCTGGGAGAAGTGGCTCCCCGACGTTTTCTGCAAATCTTATGCGATCACGATCCCGTGCAATACAAGGAGGGCAGCGGGCGCGCTCAGTTGGCGCAAGCCATCGCAAGCGAGTCGAATCCTCTTACTGCCCGCGTGATGGTGAATCGAATCTGGCAATACCACTTCGGCAAGGGCATCGTACGGACTCCCTCGAATTTCGGCCGGATGGGAGAACGTCCCACACATCCGGAATTGCTCGACTATCTCGCAGAGGACTTCGTTTCGAACGGATGGAGTATCAAGAAGCTACATCGCAAGATTCTGCTCTCCAGCACGTACGGGCAGGCCACGGCAGCCAACCCGGAGGCTGATCCCGATAACAAGCTTCTTTCGCATTTCAATCTCGAGCACAGGCTCGACATGGAAACACTGCGCGACTCCGTCCTCGCTGTTTCAGGCCAGCTTGATGGAACCGTCGGAGGAGCGGCGAAGCCGATCGCCAAGGACAATTTCCGGCGCTCGTTGTATATGACGGTAAGCCGTACGCGCCTCGATCCCGCGATGGCGCTGTTTGACTTCCCGGATGCGAACAATAGTGTTGATCAGCGCACGATCACCGCAGGTCCTTTACAGGGCTTGTATTGGCTGAACAGCGAATTTGTAGCCGCGCAGGCGGAAGCGCTCGATAAGCGAATTATCAAGGAGGTGGGAGAGGACGCGACAAAACGCATCGATCGCGCGTATCAACTGCTTTATGCGCGTGCGCCTGATTCCTCAGAGATGAAGTTAGGGGTAGAATACGTTACGACAGGCGGTAAGAACTGGGTGCACTATCTGCACGCGCTTCTGAGCGCCGCTGAGTTTGCCAGCGTGAACTGAAAATGCTAGATCGGCGTACATTTCTCCAACAAATTGGCGGAGGCTTCGGTCTCGCCGCTCTACAAGGAACACTGCAGGCAGAGGCTTTACGCCAGCCGCATTTCGCACCCAGGGCGAAACACGTCATCTTTCTGTTCCTGAACGGCGGAATGTCGCAGGTGGACACCTTCGACCCGAAGCCGGCGCTCACGAAGTATGATGGCCAGCCAATGCCCGGGCCTAAGATTCGTACGGACCGGGCGAGTGGAACACTCATGCGTTCCCCTTGGGAGTTCAAGCGCCATGGCCAGTCCGGGCTCGAAGTCAGTGAGATATTTCCGCACATAGCGGAGCGAATCGACGATTTCTGCGTGATCCGTTCGATGCACACGGACAACGGCAATCACGGGCCGTCGCTGCAGGTCATGAACTGCGGCCACCAGTTACCCGGTCGCCCTTCGCTCGGTGCATGGGTTACGTATGGGCTCGGAACGGAGAATCAGAATCTCCCCGGCTTTATCGTTCTGTGCCCCGGCTTCCCCGTTCTCGGTTCCTCTCTCTGGAGCGCCGGCTACATGCCGACCATATACCAGGGAGTGCATATTCAGAACGATGCGGTCGAGCCGGAGAAGCTCATTAGCAACCTTCGAAATTCCCACCTGACGGTCGACGAGCAGAAGCGCCAGTTGGGTTTGCTGGAACAGTTGAACCGGCGCTACCTGCAGAAGGTCGGTGATCAGCCCCAACTCGAAGGCGCCGTCCAGTCACTCGAGTCGGCGTTCCGTTTACAGACGGAAGCCGCAGATCTGTTTGACATCCGCAAAGAACCCGAAAAGATCCGCGCCCGCTATGACATCTCCGATTTCGGACGTGGCTGCCTGATGGCGCTGCGCCTGGTCGAAAGCGGCGTGCGCATGGTGCAGATTTACTATGGCAACTTCCAGCCCTGGGACAACCACGATGACATTCGCGTTCACGCCAAGCTCGCGCAGAAGACGGACGGAGCCGTTGCCGCACTGATCGATGATCTGAAGGCCCGAGGCCTCTTTGACGAGACATTGGTCGTCATTGCCGGCGAATTTGGACGCACACCAATGATCCAAAACTCGGGGTTAGAGAAGCTGGGCTGCGGTCGTGATCATAACCCGCCGGCATTCTCTGTGCTGCTCGCCGGCGGCGGCATCAAAGGCGGCATGGCGTACGGCGTGACCGACGAGTTCGGTTCAAAGCTGTCGAGAACGGGGTCCACGTCCACGATCTGCACGCGACGTCCTCCACCAACTCGGGTTTGACCACACACGGCTTACCTACCGGCATGCGGGCCGCGACTTCCGTCTCACCGACGTGCATGGGGAAGTGGTGAAAGCGATCCTCGCGTAGCCGCGCTTGCGATCATCGATCGTAAGAGAATAGGCTTGATGACAAACAGCTTTCACTTACCGGAGCAGTTTGAGGAGAGCCTCGGAATTCAGGTCAGGAATGCACGGGAGCGTGTAGCGGAAGCCAAAGATATCGGCTTGAGGCTGGCGACGGGCGGTCTGCCTCTAACGCCCAACCCCGACCATTTTGCGATGTTCACAGATCCGCCGCAGCTGCTCGCCGGCCCCTTGAAGAGGCTGGGGTACGTTGTAGGCGCCGATAACCGCTGTTATCCGTCACCTGTGGACGGCTGCGATTACATCAATGTGGCAGCCTCTCTTCCCCGTTCATCGGCTCTGCGAGAACACGGCTGGCCGGATCACGTCGCGGTCGTTCATCCTGTCGATGAAATTGCGTGCGCACGGATGTTGGAGCAGAATTACGGGAATCCGTTTATTCATCACATTACGCTGGGAATCAAGGCGCCTGATTTGGAGAATGCCAATGGCGTCGCCGTCGCCGAGCGCTTGATTCGGCGAATGGCCGAAGTATACAGGCAGATACCCGATATTCTCCAGCAGAGTCCGGGAACGCTCATCATGGCAGTTCCTCGAGACGTTCTCTCCGCTCCTCATTTCTTGGATGGATTCCGGGAGTGGTCCGGCAACCTCGCCGCAGACCAATACCAATTGGAGGAGATGGAGGGTGGCGGGTATCTCTTGCAGTTCTTCGTTCTTCGCGGCGGCCGCATAGAGGTCGCTCTGCGCCATCACACCCGGCAGACATTCAATCCGAAAAGCGTGCACAAAATCTCGGAGGATGAGTTGAGTGTGAATCAGGGCGCCGCCGCGAGCGTCGAGATGTAGTCCGCCGTTACTATCTAAGAAGAATGGGTCTGACCGGCAGAGCGGCACTCGTGACTGGAGCGTCGCGTGGTTTGGGACGCGCTATCGCGCGCCGCTTAGCGCAAGACGGAGCATCCGTCGCGATCAACTACTCGCAGCGTCGCGACGGGGCCGAATCTCTGGCATCAGACATCCTGACCTCCGGCGGACGAGCGATGATATGCCAGGCTGACGTGGCGGACTCTCACCAGGTGAAAGAGATGGTGGCCCGGGTAGCTGCCGAACTCGGGCCCATAGACATCTTGGTGAACAATGCCGCAATCCTCCACCGCGCCGACCTCGAGCAGCATGATCAGCTTCAATACGATGAAATGCAGAGGGTCAACGTGGGCGGCGTAATCAATACGACCCTTGCGGTCGTTGAATCGATGAAAGAAAGGCGCTTCGGCCGCATCATTAACATCACGTCCATCGCCGCTCATGGAACGAGTCTTTCAGGTACGACGTTCTATGCCGGTACCAAGGCCGCCGTCACTCTTCTGACGCGGCGTTTTGCGATGGACCTGGGAGCGCTTGGAATCACCGTCAATGCAGTTGCGCCCGGTTTCGTACTGACGGATATGACTGGTGATGGACATTCGACCGATGGAGTTCAGGCGTTGATCGACAGGGTTGTGGCCGCCACGATGGTACATCGTGCCGGAAAGCCCGAGGATATCGCGCATGCGGTAGCCTTTCTCGCCTCGCCGGAGTCAGGATTCATCACTGCGCAGACGCTGACGGTCGACGGTGGCCGCATGGATTACACTGCCCACCCTTAGACAGCCGTCCGGGAAACGAACAGTGAAACCCGACGCTATTTGACTCATGTAACGCCTCAGATTTGTATACTGCTTACAATAGGGGGCACGGTGGCTACTATTCTGTTGGTTGAGGACGACGCGGTCTGTCGATACGCGACGAGCAGACGCCTCCGATCCGAAGGACACACGGTCCTGGCGGCCAAGGATGCAGCCGAAGCGATCGACATAAGTAATACGTGGCAGGGCAAGATTGATCTGCTTTGCACTGATATTCGGCTCCCCGGCTTGAATGGACCAGATCTCGCAGCACGGATTCTGAAAGACCGGCCCCAACTCGCAACACTGTATATCACGGGATACCCCGACGCGACAGACGCGCTCATTAAGCCTTTTACGGAAGAGCGGTTGAGCGCTGCAGTCCAGACGGCGCTTGGTAGATCCGCCGTCGAGTCGTCACCCGGATCGTGGAATGAGATCTAGCGCACTCAACTGTCCGTGGTGTCCGCCATCAGCTTGGCGTGACGGCTGAGTGCTAATTGAACTACTGCGTCAACGAGCTTCGGCTCGAACGGTTTCAAGATGAAGCCAAATGGTTCCGTGCCCTTGATCTCTTCTAAGACAACGGAGTCGCTGAAAGCAGTGAGATATACCACGGGGATGTGCCATCGTGTCCAAATTTGGCGCGCCACATCCGTTCCGCGCAGAAGACCTGCGAGAACGATGTCCATTAGCACCAGGTCAGGTTGCAGACACTCTACGGCGTAGAGTGCGCTTTCGCCCGACGCTTCAGACGCAAGCACTCGGTACCCCAACAAACGCAAGCGATTGGTAAGGTCATGGGCCACAATTGCTTCGTCTTCGACGACCACGATGCTCGCTTGCTTGTGCGGCTTGCGTGATGTGGTGGACGTCCAGAGGCCGATAAACCGGGGGACGTAGCCGCCACGCTGAAATTCGATACGAATGGGATCGTTCACGCCAGCATTACGGTAATACTCGTCGAGCTTCGTTCGAAGGCGACGGACCTCCACACGGACGATGGGGTCGACACGCGGATCGAAGTGCGGTCGTCGAAACACTTCGCTGCCCAGCAACTGCTCCTTAAGGTTGTCTTGACAGCCCACGAGTGTCTGCTCAATGCAATATCGCAAAAGCCGGCTGAGTTGTGGAGACCGGACGAACGACTCGCTCTGGAGGATTCGTTCGAGTTGCGACTTGATGTCGGCAACATCCGGGATCGGCCTGATAGCAAGGGCCCCGGTCAACGGTAAGGAATCCATCACGTTCATGTCACAAGTTTGAGCTTTGAAAGTGAGTTCTTGATACGCGTCCGTATACATAAAGTAAAAATTAACCGTTATCGTCACTTTCATCCAGATCCCTTCTTCCGATATCGCAATCACCGTGATCCACATTTCGCTTTCACGCGCAATGCTGCGGAAAGTAGTTTCGAGAGCCAACTCGAAGGCTTTGCCAATGAAGGTGATGATCCAACTGCACGCCAGTTGTTCGAGCGACACGCTCAAGAGACGCGATTAAAACGGGAGCGCCTCGAAGCACGCTTGCGCGATTTGGGTGACAGCCCATCCACGTTCAAGAGCTTCATGGCCCAAATGTTCAACTTTGCGCCTAAGACAGCTTCGATGGGGCGTGACGAAGCGGAGCGCACGACCTGATGATCGCGTACGCTGTGGAGCACAGTGAAGTCGCAATGTATGAATCGCTTGCTGCCGTGGCCGAGAGTGCGGGTGATCAAGTGACGGCGCAACTCGCGCGGGATATTCAGAGTGAGGAGGAACGGACGGCCCGCATGGTCTGGGACATGATCCGTCCATCGGCCCGTCGCGCAGTCTCCAAGCTTGCGTCCGAAGTCTCACGTTAATTGCATGAGAGCGGGAGCTGTTTCCGTTACATGGAGAAGAAAAAATGCCATCAATGAAGAAAGCAAAAGCCGACAATAAGGTTCAGGGCAGTGGAGGTGATCAAGGGGGAAAATCGAAAGGATCCGGCAAGAAGGAACAGAACCGTAAGAGTAGCGGTCACAAGAAGAGCGGTACTTGAGTCTCGTATGCCCGAGGGATCGCGCCATAAACGCCGCGATCCCCGCGAAGCCGTAATCAATTCAGCGCTCTAGCACGGGTGCCTTCGGTAATATCCTACAATCACCATGAAACACCCGTACGCTGCTATTCCGAGACCCACAAGGCCGAGTGCCCAGTTTCCGTATGGCAAACCAAGAATGCTCGCGAGAATACCTGCGAATCCCTTCACCTCTCCCGGGTGTCTGTACCAACTCGCACGCAAGAGAAACGCCCCGCCGAAGCACAGGACCGTGGCTCGGGCCGCGAACCCCCATCGACCGACGCCTTGGCTCCACATCCGCTGCGCCATTCCCATGTCGGATGCTTTCATCCGCTCACCGAATCGAGCGGTACAAGCTTTGCGGATGTCATCGAATGCGACACCGAACACGATTAGCCCGGTGAGCGTTCCGATCACCGCTCCGATCGGTTCCGTCAATACTTGTGCTATCCGGTTCAGACCGTTAGTGCCCCCGTCAGCCCTTCCGATGAAGAGCTTGAGCGCCAGGATTGTCAGGGCGGCGTAGCCGGCCGCACTGACTACTCGACCTATTCTGACTGCGAGACCCTTGGGACTCGTACCTTGATCATCCGGATCTGCGGCGGCCTGTATCAAACGCCAGATAGCATATGCTGCCAAGCCGATGGCAGTGGACAGAACTGCTTGCTTCCCCAGTGGCTGACGGCGGATCATAACCAGCGCCCCGGGGGGATCCGTCAGTGTTCCATCGCCCATGAGCGCGAACTGCGCTGCGAGTCCACCGATGATGATGTAGATCGCTCCGTGAGCCAAATACCCGAAACGCGCGAGCTTCTCGACGACACCCTTGTTGGCGACTGCTTTCATCAGGGGTGTGGTGGATTGTTCCGGTGGCGTTAACACGTACTTAAGACGCGCCCTACAAGCTCACTGAAACAGAGTTTCCGTTGTGATGACCAATTGCTAGAGATCTCGTCACTCGCTGCTCGCAACAGTACTGGCCGCGGATATCCGCGGCCAGTACTCTTAAATGTAAGTAGGTATTGATATCAGAAGGATAATTATGCGGCTAGCGGTTTGGCGTTGTCGATCCAGTGCCTGTTCCTGCGCCGCTCGTACCCGAGCTTCCTGCGCCACCAGCGCCCCTGCCCGATTCTGTGCCGGTTGTCGTGCCTGAGTCCTTTCCGGCGTCTGTTCCTGAGGTGGCGCCAGTGTCCGTTCCACGCCCCCGATCTCCGGTTGTGCCTGCCGGAGTGGACGCCCCAGTAGTTCGACTTGCACAACCCGTGGTGATTAGAGCAGATGCGCCGAACAGTGCAAGTGTTCCGGCGAAAGTGATAATTCGAATCTTATTCATATTTACTCCTATGGATAATCTACTTTCCGCCCTTCGTCGGTTTTGTGGCGGGTTTGTTCTTGTCCTTGTTTTTGCGCGCCATGCGACCTTCTCCTACAGCTTTGACCCGGCGTCGCACACCTCGATTACGGGTTTTCCGGTAAACAGGCCGAGTTGCTCGGGGAATTCCGGCGCCGGAGTAGAGTCGCGCGCGCAGCGATAGAAAATGACCCGTATCGATAACAGTTTTGTTTCACACTGCTGGTAATCGCAGCATCTAGCTCCAAGTCACACTGTTGCGCTCTCAAGCGTGATATCAATCAGCGGAAGCGAAGCTATATAAGGACAGCAAAGCTATAAACGAATGATCCAAAGAGGAAATCCGGTCATACACAAAGAGCTGCGATTTAGCAGGGCAGATACGATCCGTGACGGAAATACCGAAGGGCGACGACGGGTCGTAATCGCCGACGATCACGCCTTGATTCTTGACGGTCTCCAACGATTGCTCGAAAGCGAATACGACGTCGTTGCGACAGCGCTCGATGGACGCGAGATGCTGAAAGCCGTTCAGTTGACGTCGCCACACCTGGTCATTATAGATATCTCGATGCCGCACCTTAACGGTATCGAAGCTACACGGCGGATCAGGCATATCGCCCCAGACGTGAAGATCGTCGTAGCGAGTCAGCACACGGATAAATCATACGTCCAGGCTGCTTTCTTTGCGGGTGCGAGCGGCTACATCGCAAAGCTATCCCGCAGTAATGAACTTCTAACCGCCGTGCGAGAGGTTCTCGCGGGCCGGCCCTACATTTCGGCCGAGTTGGGAGGGACGAGTGCCATCTCCGATCTCAATACGCAATCCGACCGGAAACTATCGTTCGGCCATGGTTTGACACCGAGGCAGAGAGAGGTGCTGCAACTCGTCTCCGAAGGTAGATCTACGAAGGAGATGGCCCATATATTGAAAGTTTCACAGAAGACCATCGAATTCCACCGGGCGAATCTGATGGACGTACTACGTCTGAGGACGACCGCAGAGTTGACCCGCTACGCCCTGGAGCACGGAATTGCCGGCGCCGGATTCAATGTAGCCGGAGACATCAACAGCTCGGAACTCTTGTCGTTGGCGACGCGCAGGAATCAACTTGGCTAGCTCGCACTGACTGCTGGACTCTCCCTACCGTATTTGCTGGCATAGACGCGCCACCTGATCTTGTTTCCGCTTTCGTTCCCGAGATTCACCGCTATGGACCAATGGTGTGGGCAATATCGCAGCCCGGCGGCAATCAATTTCCAGCACTTGGTTGCTGAACCTATTTCCTTAAATCGCGGCTCACTGGGTGGTGCTTACCGAAAAATGGCAGCGTGCAATTCGGGAATCCTGGGTATTAGCTGTGATCAACACTCGTAAATACCCTAGGTTGCAGTAATACTTTCAGCTGGTGAAAGTCTGAATATCGTAACGCAACGTAAGCTTGCTCCTTCAACCCGGAGTAGTTTACATGTATCTCTCTGACGAAGAAAGGTTATTTATGCGGAAAACTTTCTCCATAGGTGTTCTCGGCGCATTCCTCGCGTTCAGCGCGTGGGGACAAGGCGCCGCTGGTTCGCAGGGCAGTACCGGCTCACAAGGCGGGTCCAGTTCTCAGGGAACATCGGGCCAAAGTGGAACAGGCCACAGCGGCTCCGGCTCATCCGATCAAGGATCCACAAGCAAGAGTGGCTCCGGCAGCAAATCAAATAAGCGTTCGCGCTCCAGCCAATCGAGCCAAAGTGGGTCCACAACAGAGGATCAGAGCGGAACAGGGTCTCAAAGTCAAAGCGGATCGGGCTCTCAAAAGCAAGGCGGGTCCGGCTCGTCGTCGCCAAATCGAAAGTAGCATAGTCACACTCAACCCCTGACACACGGCGCGGCCTTTGAATGGCAGCGTCGTTTTTTTTGGGGATCATGCAACGCGAAGGATTGCGACAGATTCTTCGGGCATCCAGACCAGGCCACTCTGAACTTCCAGGCGGCCGTCAGAGGCGAGCAGAATCTCTCCGAGATCTCCAGGAGGAATACCCTGTGCCCACTCGGCGAAATTAACCACGACATGGATGTCGCCGCGGCGCAACGTCAGCCACCGGGCCTCTTCATCGCAATTGACTTGCGCGGCGGGCATCTTCCCATTCAGCAATGACGCCGACTTCCGTCTCAGCTCTATCAACTTCCGATACCACTCGAGCATGTCCGCATGTTGGGGATCGTTGATTTCATCCCATCTCAGCTTCGAGGAGTGGAACGTCTCGGGATCCTGAGGATCAGGGACATCATGCGGTTGCCATCCAAACGATATGAATTCGCTTCGCCGTCCTTCAGAAACAGCTGCGGCAAGTTCCGCGTCCTCATGCTGCGTAAAATAGCGAAAATGGGACGAAGCAGCCCACTCTTCGCCCTGAAAAATCATCGGAATGAATGGCGCGGTGAAGACGAGCGCTGCGGCAATCTTGACGCGACCGGGGTTCACCAGATGCGAGATGCGCTCACCTGCGGCGCGATTCCCGATCTGGTCATGATTTTGGATATATCCCAGAAAACGATGCCCGTCCAGCCCTAGCGGAGATCGCCCGTGAGAGCGCCGGCGGTACTCGGAATACACTCCGTCGTACACGTATGCGTTACGAAGCGCCTTCGCAAGCTGCTCGATGGATCCGAAATCAGCGTAGTATCCCGATCGCTCACCCGTGAGCACTGCGTGTAGCGAGTGATGAAAGTCGTCACTCCATTGCGCATCCATGCCATATCCGCCCAACTCCTGGGGGCGAACGACGCGCGGGTCGTTCAGATCGCTTTCAGCGATGACCACAAGATAGCGTCCAAGCTCGACGGAGAGTTCACGAACTGCTGACGTGAGCTCTTCCGCAAAATGGCACGCGCTATTGTCTACCAACTCATGGACAGCATCGACACGAAGACCATCGAAATGGTAATCGCGAAGCCACATGAGAGCGTTCTCGATGAAGAACTGCCTGACCCCTCCGCTCCTCGGTCCGTCGAAGTTAACAGCGTCACCCCACGGCGTAGCATAACGGCTGGTGTGATACGGCGCGAACTTACTCAGGTAATTGCCCGAAGGCCCAAGGTGGTTGTAGACCACATCGAGAATGACGGCGAGCCCGCGCGCATGACATTCGTTCACCAGTCGTTTGAGAGCATCCGGGTCTCCGTAGGCAGAGTGCGGCGCATACAAGTCGACGCCGTCATATCCCCATCCCCAGTCGCCCGAGAATTGAGCGACCGGCATCAATTCAACGTGTGTGACTCCGAGCTGTACCAAATGGTCCAGTCGCTCAATCGCCCCGTCGAAAGTTCCCCTTGGACTGAAGGTACCAACGTGAAGCTCGTAGATGACTGCGGACGATAGCGGTCGTGCCTGCCAGTGCTGGTCCGTCCACGCGAACGCAGAATGATCAACGAAAGCTGAGTAGCCGTGTACCCCGTCCGGCTGCCAGCGCGAGCGCGGATCGGGCAGCACACGCTCACAGCCATCGACCAGGAATCCGTAGCGGCTGCCATGTATGAACCCGGGTACATCGACCGACCACCAGTCGTCATGGCCGCGCTGAAGCGGCATGCGAGACCCTTGAACATCGATCTCGAGCGTAGTCGCATCCGGAGCCCACACCTCGATTGTTCGTGTGCCCACATCGGCGGAAGTATGTTGGATATCCAGCATAGTGCGCATCGCTCGTCCTGGGATTAGCAAGATATGCTTGCGATTTCGAACAGCAGTTCAGCGGATTGAGGATCCGATCCGCGGCGCGCTTGCCAACGGTCCAAGGGATCCGCCAAGAGAAATACTGCAATTGCATCAAACCAATTGTTATGATTCGATGCTTCCGATAGGACGATAATACCCCAACAGTGGAGTCTGATTCGCGGGCCAAGCAAATCGAACAGTTATAAATCCTACGGTTCAAAGCTGATCTTTGTGAATAGCCAAGAGGCCAACGTGGAAGTTGAAGCGATCGCGACAATCCGGGCGTGCAGAAACTGCCAGGCGCCCCGGTCCTACGGCAGAGCTCCACCGAGGCGCCAATGTTCTTTCGCGGACGCTCGGGACTCCACGCGTGGCGAGTCTGGTCGCGCAAGCCGAAGGGCAGGTGTGTATGCGAATGCAGTCGCAATAATCGGCGATGAGGAAAAGCCATCGAATGGCTCCGCACTCCGAACCGCGCATGGGCGGGGAACCGCCTCTCAATCAGCTGGATGCTGATACGCGTGCGCGCATGGGGAAGACATCCGCGGCCGCATTGAGTATGGCGTGTACAGCTAGCGCGCGTTCGGAGGATATGCCGCGGCCGGTATGCTCCCGAAGCTGCGACCGGCGATGCCCTGCTGAAACCCGCACATTGCTTCATCGACGAGTGACATCGTAACTTCTCGAACCGCCGTGTACGGACCCGTACGCATGCTGGCAGAGGTCGGTGGGTGACCACCGACCCTATGCCGATCGATCAGTCGGCGAATCTCGGCGGCCTGGACATAGATTAACGGACGTCGCCACCCGGACCACAAGCGGCGCAGAGCGATCGGAGAACATTTGATCAGCGACCATCAAGACGGGTCGCTTACGTTGCCGACGGTACACTGCAAGCTGCAATCGGAAGCAGCATTCTCAATCGCCACGGCTTGATGACCGCTCAAAAGCAGTCGGAAGAATCGAAAAATACACACGATGGAGGCCGCCATTTGTCCCGATGTTCACGGCCATCTTTCTCTAAGTCAACTCGTAATCGGTGGACGGAATAATGGTGAACGACAGGTTTCTTCACAGCTCCGCCAGAGAGCGGTCCTGTTCGCAAGGCCATCAAGACCTCATACTTCGGAATTCACAGTCTGGATCAGCGCCTTCAGGTAGCCGTAGCCGAACGCAAACGCCTGTAGCCCGCCGGAATCATCGGGGTGGTGCGGCATGTGATCGGGACAGATTGAGCCTGCGAACTGCGTATCACGCAGGATGCGCATGATCTGAAGGAAGTCCATGTCGCCCTCGTCGGGATAAACTTCGGCAAAGTCGTGCAGGCCGCCACGAATGTTGCGCATGTGGATCTGGTATATCTTGCCGCGTTCACCCAGGTATTGAACGATCGGGAGGATTTCCGTTCGTGGGGTCTTCAAGCCCTCGCCGACGGTTCCCAAACACAGCTGAAAGCCGTTATAGGGGCTGTCGATCACAGCTTCGTAGCGCTTGATCGCTTCGAAGATATCGGGTGAGTCCCAGTTGTCCGCGCCTTGATATCCAAACGGAAGGCCGGGCGGGTCGTAGGGATGGCAAGCCAAGCGCACATCATACTGCTTGGCGACTGGCACGGTCGCCCGGAGAAAGGTGGTGATGCGTTCCCAGTAATCCTCGGAAGTGACTCGGCCTGATTTTTCGACGGGCAGGTCCTTCCATTTGTCTTCGAGTTTGAAGGCCGCATACGTTGAGCCGCCGCGGCCCGGCGTACGAAGATTTCTCCGGATGGGAATTACCGTCCAGTGATAAGTAATGTACTGGACGCCTACCTGCGAGGCCCTCTGGATATTACCGAGAATACTCTCCAACCTGCGGTCCCGCTCCGGGCCCTTCGGTAGATTGATGTACTCGGCGTCCATGCGAATGGCTTCGAATA
Organism: Bryobacteraceae bacterium; assembly: GCA_963825845.1. Lineage (GTDB taxonomy): Bacteria > Acidobacteriota > Terriglobia > Bryobacterales > Bryobacteraceae > DASQDN01. Next base: position 82,424 of record CAWGVL010000060.1, read on the forward strand.
CGACGCCTGCCTTGTCGCAGTTGTCGCGCATGCGCTTCAACTCGTCCGGGTTCCAGGCGCCGTCAGGACCGGTCCCTCGCACTTGCGCAGTGAGATGCTTGACACCGTGGCGGAGGTTGTACTCCAGGTTCGACTTGCCGGTGATATTGGCGCCCGGACCTCCAGCGACGCTGTGATAGTCGCCGCCGACATGCATCAGCGTGTTTTTCCTGGGACCGCGTGCGCCCTGTGACGGCGCCGCATCACCGGCGGCAACGAGAGCGCCTGCAAGCGTGCCTCCGAACTGTCTCCTTTTCATTTGGCTTCAGCCTCCTCGGAACTCAAATCTCAAAACAAATTGAATGATACGCGCATCTCCGGCGTAGGTGATAACGCCGTAGCTGGTGGTGCCAACGGTGCTCCCGGGATTGCCGAAATTCGCCTGGTTAAAAAAGTTGAAGAACCCGGTCTACCCTTCTCGTTCAAGTGAATAGTTCGGAAAAGCGAGGACGGACACGGCGGCCTCGCCGGGACCATAGAGGTTGTTCCGGCCGCTATTGCCGAGTGTGCCGGCCGCGGGCCGCACAAAGGCGGCGTGTTGAGCACTTGTCACGGCTCTGCTCGAAACCAATGGTCGGGTCGCCGACCAGTTCGGCGCGTTGAGCATTGGCCGCACAGGTGCGGACATCGCCGGAAAAGTTGGCGGAAAATGGGCGGTGGTATCGGCGCCTATTATCAGGGGGAAGCTGACGCGCGCACGCAGGACTTCTTCAATCCCCGAGCAGACCGCGGCCCCAGCACCGGCGACATCACGCATTATTTCAATACGGACTGGATCTACGAACTGCCTCGATTCACTCAGATCGATAAACATCGCTTTGCGGACCATGAGATCTTGGCAGATCTCGGGTATATTCTGTTGGCGCGCACGGGCGTGGCCGTGCAATTATCACAGGCCGGAACAGGGCTGAACGTCTCTCGCCCGGACTACGTGGGAGGACAGGCGATCCTGGGTGACGTTCAGCATTCGATCTGGTGCCGATCGATTCCGTTTCGCGCATGTTGGTCCGGCCCGGAAACGTCGGCAACAATGGAATCCGCGAACCCGGCGCAGTGAATCTCAACGTCGGATTGAGCAAGGAGTTCTCGCTGACCGAGCGGTCTCGGCTCCGGCTCGGGATATCCGCATTTAATTTTTACAACCACACCACTCTGACCGGCTTAGTCACGAGCATCAACAACACATTCTTCGGCCAGTTGGCAGAATACGGCCGGTGCGCGGCAGATTTAGTTGAATGGACGCTTGAGCTGGTAGCCCGCTGCAGGAGAGCAGGACCAGGAAGCACGATGGCGGCTCTCCCAAGCCGAGAACATTGCAACATAGACATGCACGACATGCCTGTCAAGGTCAGGTAATACGGCTTGTGATAGATTCTCCAGGTCGACAGAAAACAATGGAGGACTACTGCATATGCGTTTGTTCCAGATAGGCCTTGTCGTGATCGTGCTATCGGTTCTAACGGCGCCGGCGGAGGCCCAGTCCGCTATCTATATCGAAAGTCAAAAGTTGACGGAAGCTTTCGCAAAGCCCGGTAACCTGGTGAATGAAGGCGGTTACCGCGTCCAGACCAGCCGGCGCGTCAAACCCGGAAGCGCCGAGGTCCATGAGAAGGAGACAGACATTTTCTATATCGTCGACGGCGCGGCGACCTTCGTGACTGGCGGGTCCGTGATCCAGCCCAAATCGAGCAGCGCAAATCAAATTCTAGGGAGTGGGATCAATGGCGGAGAGAGCCGTCGCATCTCAAAGGGCGACGTTGTCGTGATACCAGCGGGAATTCCCCACTGGTTCAAGGAAGTGGACGGCTCCATCAACTACCTTGTCGTCAAGGTCGTCAAACCGTAGGTCCGGCGTAAGACTGAATGGGCAGGCCTGCTCGCGGGCTTGGCGGCCCGTCCCCGGAAAAAATTTTCGGCAGAGCCCGACCGGTCCTGTTCGCCAACAATGCGTCCGAGCCTTTCCATGTGTTAACGCCAATCGCTAATCTCACTTCAAAGCTGGTTGTTTTCGTCGCAAACGACAATATTTTTAACTACGCTCTTTAGGCGTAATAATTTACTTGCCAACTCATGGGTGCTGGCTGTTTGCAGTACAAAGAGCATTCGGTCGCGTCCTAAAAGTGCGTCGATGGACGCTTTGCGAGACGTTAAGGAGAGCCTTCAGGAACGCATCAAATATCGAGTCTCAGGAGTCTTGCATTCATCCTATGCTCAGCCATACGGCGCTCACGCGCTCTGTCCTGCGCTTCTCTCCATTGCTTTCCCGACAGAGCAAAGACACAGATTGCTATCGGTACAAATATGCTCGCGAGCATAGCCGCAACCAATAGAAAATCCCAGCGATCCATGTGCGATCTCCTGGGAACAGTTTACACCCTATAGGCTCGACGGGACAGTCCGGAACTGTCCGGGCCAAAACACATCAACGCGCTTTCGACACTACCTCGGCAGCGGTTGCTGGCTTACCACACCCTCGAACTCCAGTTCGCCAACGGGAGCCGGTGGCTAAACAACTGGGGCAAAGCTGGATGGCTCCTTTCCGGCTGGCTGGTCAACGTGCGCTATACAGCGCCTCTATGAACTTGACCAACTCTCATGGCGGTGGTTCACGACCCAACAACGGCGGCGGTAGCGCCAAGCTCTCTGGAGAGCCGCGCGATCGTCTGAACCGATGGTTCAATACCAGCGTCTGCAGTCACCCATCGGCCTTCACGTTCGGCAAGGCCAGCCGCAAATTGCCGGACGTCAGAAAGGACGGCCCCAGTAACCTGGACCTCGGTGTCCTGAAAAACAATCGCTTCGACGCCAACGGTCGGATGAACCTAAAGTTCCGGGCCGAATTCTTCAACGCGCTCAATCGAGTCCGGTTCTCCCATTCAGGACTCAGCTTCGGCTCGCCGCAATTCGGCAATATCAACAGCCGGGTAAATTCGCCGAGGCTGATCCAGATGGCGCAAGCTATTGACTGACGACTTACCTCTCGCATTAGGAGGAGGACCGATGCGACTTCGATCTGCTTGTCGTATCCTTGATTGGCTGTTTGGCCGGTCTTCTCGGTCAAACGCTTTCCACGGAGATATTAGGATTGTGACACGGGAGTCGTGGTCCCGGGAGCAGTGGTTACGAAAACAGAAAGGCATCGGCTGCAGTTCCGTTGGGAGGCGATTCAACTTCACCAACACACCACAGTTCAGCGCTCCCTCAGGGCAGCGCCACCTTCGGAAGAATTTCGTCCACCGTCAACAATAATCGCGAGATGCAGTTTGGGCTGAAGTATTTCTTTTGACGATCAGCAAAGGAGAAATAGGTGCATCGACGAAACATGCTCAAGACGTTCAGCGGGGCAGGAGCCGGGCTCCTGGCGTCCCCGGGACCGTTAGCACAAGCACAGGACACGGCGCGCCGCGGTCTGCCGCCGCTGAAAATTACTGACATCAAGACCATCCTCACCCAACCGGCGGGCGACCATCTGGTGATCGTCAAAGTGTTGACGAGCGAACCGGGGCTTTACGGCGTCGGCTGCGCCACACACCGCGAGCGGCCGCTGGCCGTCGCAGCATATGTGGATAACTATCTGAAACCCTTCCTCGTCGGGCGAAACTGCGATGAGATCGAAGACATCTGGCAGTCCACTTACGTGCAGTCGTACTTCCGCTCTGGCGTGACCGGCAACAACGCGCTGAGCGGAGTGGATGGCGCACTATGGGACATCCTGGGAAAACGCTGCGGCGTGCCCGTCTACAAGCTCCTCGGAGGCAAAGTGCGGGCAGCGGTCCCACTCTACACGCACGCATCCGCCCGGGAGTTTTCGCAACTCGAGGATCAGATTCAGAAGTTCAGGGCAGAGGGCTATCGATATATTCGCGTCCAGTTAGCGGTTCCTGGCTACTCTGGATACGGTGTCGCCGCGCAGACCGCCGAAGAAATCCAGAAGGCCCGGCCGACCGGCGTCTCGGATTCGCCGGTGTTCGAGCCCACTCCGTATGTGAACAACACGATCAAGATGTTCGATCAGCTCAGATCCAAGATCGGTTTCGATATCGAGTTCCTCCACGATATTCACGAACGCATCCCACCAAATCAGGCCATCCAACTCTGCAAGGCGGTAGAGCCTTACCGGCCGTTCTTCATGGAGGATCCGTTCGCGCCGGAGGATGTGGCCTGGTTCCGAACGTTGCGACAGCAGACGAGCTGCGCGATCGCCATGGGCGAGTTGTTCGTAAATCGGAACGAATGGGTCTTCCTGGTCGCGGAACGCCTCATCGATTTCATCCGCATCCATATCTCGGCCGTCGGCGGTTTGAACATGGCGCGAAAGGTAGCGTCCTGCTGCGAATTTTTCAACGTTCGGACTGCCTGGCACGGTCCTGGCAACGTGTCGCCAATAGGTCACGCCATCAACATGCACCTCGATCTCGCGAGCTTCAACTTCGGGATTCAGGAGGAGAATCGGTTCTCGCCAGTCGTGCGCGAAGTCTTCCCTGGTGCGCCGGAGATCAAGGGCGGGTACATGTACGCCAATGATAAGCCGGGTCTCGGAATCGACATCGATGAACGCGTTGCGGCCAAGTATCCGTACAAAGGAGTGGGTGGTAGCCGCGGTAACGACCGGCGCCTCGACGGAACCATCGTCCGCCCGTAGTGCTACGTCATGCTTTCGTCAATATCTCGCGCACCCGCCGCGCGACAATCTCCGTTTCTCCCGGCTGAAGCATCCACACGCCGATCTCCAGACCGTCGGTGGTATTTGGCCGAACTTCGATGGACGGCTCGCCCTCTCGCAACCGCTTGATGACATCGGCTACGCCGAGCCGGATCTGGTCCGTACTCCACTGCACGCGAACATGCGGACACCGATAATGAATCTCGGGCACGAACATTTCACTCGTTACACCAGAGATCGAGGCAACAGCATTGCGGATGAGGCCGACCCGGCGTTCCCACTCACGCCATTCCGCTTCGTGATCGCGCTTGAAGTAGAGCTCGAGCGTCACCATCATCGCGAGCATCTCTTCCTTGTTAACCTTCTGCCCGCGGCCTATCGCATCGCTGTTGGGGGGACCATTCAGGCGAGCGGCTTTGATCAGGTCCGCCCGTCCGAAAAGCACTCCACAGCTTTGCGGGCCGCGCAAGCCCTTGCCGCCCGATACGGCGACCAGGTCGCATCCAAGCTGAATTGACCGCGAGAAGTTCGACAATGGCGGGACATCCGCGGCAATGTCGTTGAGTACCGGAACGCGGTGCCGCTTACCGAGCTCCGCGAATTGTGGAAGCTTGATCCTGCCGCCCGGCTCGTTGGTGTTAAAGAAATGTAGCATCGCCGTCTTCGGGTTGATCGATTGCTCGAGTTCCTCCACGGTCTCTACTTCCACGTATCGGATGCCGCAATTCCGGACCGCATGATCGTACCCGTAACGATGGGATTTCTGGATGATCACTTCACTCTTTATTCCCGTGATTTCGGGCAACCGCCGCACCTTGGCGCGGTCCATTCCGGTCAGGCATGCGGCGGTCCCAAGCGTCAATGCCGAGGCGGCTCCGGAAGTGACCATGGCAGCTTCACATCCGATCATCACCGCGATCCGCGCGCCCACGGCATCGTGCAGTTCCTCCAACCGGACGTACCGCGGAGCAGCGTACTGCCACGCCTCCGCCACCTCGGGAGGCATCAACGACCCGCTGAGTGCCGTAAAGGGCTCGGCCGCGTTGATGAAGGACTTCAACCTCAACTCCTGGAAAAAATCGCGCTGTGGTTTGGCTGCCGCTGCCCGTCCCCGCCCCAGCCATGCACCCAGGAAAGGTACGGTGATCTTGCGTTGCAGAAACACTCTTCGATCAAACATGGGAATAGCCTCTGTATGAGAGAGTGTGATCAGGATACCGGGCTGTCCACGGCACGTCAAGTTACAGGAGATCGCATGACGAAAGCTCTCTTCGGTATTGGTCTGCTCCCGTTTATGGGGGCCGTAGTGCTCTGTGCGCTACCGGCGAAATTTCCCGCCGTTTATCCGCCGCAGAACGATGTCAGGATCGACCATCTCGTTAAGATCCAGATGCGCGACGGGGTAACCCTGTACGCGGATGTGTATCGCCCCGTGGCGGACGGCAGGTATCCTGTGCTGGTTTCACGAACTCCGTATGGCACCGAGCGTTTCCCCAGCGCATACGAGGAACCATTGTTTTTCGCCCGCCGCGGGTATGTCTTCGTCTATCAGGATGTGCGCGGGCGGCATGAATCAGAGGGAAGATGGGAGCCGTTCCGCAACGATATAGAAGACGGGTATGACACCGTTGAGTGGGCGGCGAAGCAGAGTTGGTCGAACGGGAAAGTCGGCATGCAAGGGCACTCCTATGGGGGCCATGTGCAATGGCGTGCCGCGATGGCCAAACCACCTCATCTGGTAACCATTTTTCCACTGGTTGCCTCCACTAGCCTCTATCACAATTGGGTCACGCTGAACGGCGCTTGGCGTCTTGCGTTCAACTTCGGTTGGGGTCCGGTGCGGCAGGAGTCGCGCATCATGCAGAACACCGGCATCCACACAGAAAAGGATGCGCCGGAGAGCCAGCGCTATGAAAAGGTAATCTCCAGTCTTCCGCTGATCGGGATGCAGGAACTCCTCGGCCGTCACGCGCAGTTCTATACGGATTGGATTCGGCATCCCGATTACGATGACTACTGGAAGGCCATAAACGTAGAAGAGGTATTTGATAACATCGCCACCCCTGTGCACACCCATGGCGGTTGGTACGACATTTTCCTGCAAGGCACGCTCAACGGTTATGTAGGGATGAGCAAGAGCTCCAAGGCCCCGCGTCGCATGAACCATCTGGTAGTGGGCCCGTGGGAACACGGCGTATCCCAGAAGACCGGCGATCTCGACTTCGGCCCCGAAGCACGCGTCGAGCGTGAGGTATTCGAGCTTCGCTGGTTCGATTACTGGCTCAAAGGCATCGACAACGGGCTCGCCTCGGAACCCCCGGTCAAGATCTTCGTCATGGGGAAGAACGAGTGGCGACTTGAGAACGAGTATCCACTGGCGAGAACGCAATACCGAAAGATGTACCTCTCGAGCAGCGGCCGGGCGAACACAGCCAGTGGGAACGGAGTGCTTTCGTGGGAGGCGTCGGCAGACCAATCGGCGCCCGACCGCTACGATTACGACCCTGCAAATCCCGTCCCCAGCACCGGCGGCGCGAATTGTTGCGGTACGCCCACGCTTTCAGGTCCGCGCGATCAGCGGCCCATCGAAAGTCGCGCAGACGTGCTGGTATACACTTCGGCGCCTCTCGCCCAGGACTTCGAAGTAACGGGTCCCGTTAAGGTCATTCTTTACGCTTCGTCAGATGCGCCCGATACGGACTTTGTCGCAAAGCTGATCGACGTTTATCCTGACGGGCGCGCCATCAATCTATGCGAGGGCATCCTGCGCGCACGTTATCGCGAGGGCACAGCCCGGCCGCAGCCGCTTCAGCCTGGCACAGTGTATCCCCTGGCAATCGACCTGGTCGGCACGAGCAACGCTTTTCTCAAAGGCCACCGTATCCGGCTCGATGTCACCAGCAGCCACTTCCCGCAATTCGACCGCAATCCCAACACAGGGAAACCCTTCGGTGTCAGCGCCGAGACGCGCATCGCCAGGCAGACAATTCATCACACCGCCGCACATCCGTCGCACGTTCTGCTTCCAGTGATTCCGTGAGGCCTGCGGGCGGCACGTCGAACGAACGGACTTGGCGATGACAAAGTAGTTGAAGTCCGCGCTTGTGCTTTCCGCCGCTGATGGCGATCAGATCGACACCAGGCGCGCTTGGTTCACAACCCGCGCCACTTTATATTTCGCTTGTGTCCAATGACATACTCCAAAACTCGCCGTCCGTCCGCACTCGCGTGTGCGATGATCTTGCCAGGAGCGAGCGCCCCGTTTTTACGGCGGCTCGCTCCATTTCTTTGTGTGCCGAGCATGTTCGACAGCTTGAGGGTGAAAGTCCCTTTGACAACCTGATGGAGGTGAAGTCATAGCGAAGCGCAAGGGCGTTCCGGTGACGGAGGGTCTGAAAGAAGCGTGGAGCAAAGGCGCGAGCCGATGAACAAGAACCGGATAAGAGGCATATGGTGCCGGACGAGCGGGCAAAGGATCGCGAAGTCCATATCCATCAAGGGCACTGGATGTAAATCCGGCGGTTGCGCGTTGAAGGCGGTCGAGCTTACCTCGGGAGATCTGCCGTTTGTCTTGGATTCAAGACTGAGGATTGAGCGATCGGTCCTGACCGGGCGGCAGAAGTCAGCAGAGGGCGTATTAGGCACGCGAGTGCTGAAGGCCCGAACGGTCCCCGAAAGGGGTTAATGGGAGCGGCGAATAAGCGGCGCGAGTCATGAGCGACAAGCGGCAGAAGAACCAGCTAGTGTTGGCCTTCATGGCAGAAGATACGGGTGAAGCTCAAAGGGCTGCCATCGAAGGGACCGAATCGCTTGCGGCGAAGCGCGGGACAGAAAGCCCGGCCATTGGCGAACAGTTAATGGAGGAAGTCTGCGGGCGGGAAAACTGCAAGCAGGCATTGGCACGAGTGAAGGCCAACAAAGGAGGCGCTGGCGTGGACGGGATGACTGTCCATGAGTTGCCAGAGTTTCTGAAACAACACTGGCCAACGATTCGGGAACAATTGTTGAGCGGGACGTATAAGCCGCAGCCGGTAAAAACGGGTAGAAATCCCGAAGCCGGATGGAGGAATGCGAACGCTTGGCATTGCAACGGTGCTGGATCGATTTATCCAGCAAGTGGCGATGCAGGTACTGCAACGCAGATGGGACCCGATGTTTTCCGAGCACAGCTACGGGTTTCGTCCCGGGCGGTCGGCGCATCAGGCGGTAGAAGCGGCGCAGAAGTACATCGCTGACGGATACCGCTGGGTGGTGGATCTGGATCTGGAGAAGTTCTTCGACCGGGTCAATCACGACAAACTGATGGCGAAGATCGCCGAACGGGTCAGCGACAAGCGAATGCTGAAGCTGATCCGGACGTTTCTCGGGGCTGGTGTGATGGAAGGCGGACTGGTGAGTCCGGTGGATGAGGGGACGCCACAGGGCGGTCCTTTATCGCCCTTGCTGTCGAACGTCGTGCTTGACGAGTTCGATCGGGAGTTAGAGCGGCGCGGACTTCGGTTTGCGCGGTATGCGGATGACAGCAACATCTACGTTCGCAGCCGCCGGGCCGGAGAGCGGGTGATGACAAGCATTACGCGGTTCATCACGAAGAAGCTCAGGCTCAAGGTGAACGAGCAGAAGAGTGCGGTGGCGCGGCCGTGGGCACGGAAGTTTCTAGGGTTCAGCTTCACGAACGCAGGCATACCCAAGCGGCGGATTGCGCCGAAAGCGGTGGACCGGTTCAAGGAGCGGGTTCGGGAACTGACGCGTCGGATGCGGGGTGTAAGCACGGAACGGTTTTAGGGACGGAACTCTTATGGCATCAGAACGCCAACGGGCCGCCAACGGCCGCAACGGCCGGAAAGGCGGATCCAAAACCGACGCCGGCAAGCAACGGAGCCGCGGCAACAGCCTCAAACATGGACTCAGCGCCTCCACCCTGGTGGTCCTGCCCCAGGAAGACCACCACGAATACGAAGCCGTCCTCCACGGCTTCCGCGAGTCCTATCAGCCGTACGATACGGCGGAAGAGGCTCTCGTCTTGCGCTTGGCTCAGGCGCATTGGCGCAGCCTGCGCTCGCGTCGCATCGAAACGGGCATTCTCAACATCACCGCGGCGGTCGAGTGTAATCGCGCCCGCGAGATCGTCGAGGATTGCCCCGAGCAATTGAATTCGCACAATGCGATTGCAGTCGGCTTCATGACGATGCCCGCCGAGCGCTGGCAGCTGTATCTCCGGTACGACACCACGATTTCACGGGACTTCTTCCGAACCCTCGACGCGCTTACCAGGTTGCAGCGCGTGCGCCAACGGAACACACGTCCAACGGACAAGGCCCGGCCAGTCCCGGAATCCTCCCCGCGCCTGACTCTCACCGCAGCGGCCGGAGCACAGGTGTCCGATTCTGGGATTCGGTCCGTTTCGCAAAATGACATAGCGGTTCCTTGCGACGCCAACGCTGGTGTGCCGGACGCTGACGTCAGCTCCGCATGCTTGGACACACTCTCTCCTCTCGAGCCATCATCGAGCGAGCCTGTGAATCGAAAGAACACAAAGGCCGGGACTTGTCCCGCAATCCAACGGTTTCTCGAACTCGGGACGTTGAGCGAAGGTAGAGGCGTCGATATCGCAGCATTCGATAAGGCCGGCGCGTTTCAGTTGATTGAATCGGCGCGAAAGAAGAGAAAGGCAAACGCAAAGCTCGAGTGCATGATGGCAGTGCGCGAAGGCAAGATTATTAATGACGTGAATGGGTCTCAGCTGTCCTCTGTGGCAACTCAGGTCTAATAGCTTAGGGGATAGGAGTGTCCATGAAAACGAACTATTTTTGGCTTGCGGCAGCCGTGTTCCTGGCGTTACTCTCGGGGCAATCTGCCTCTAAGTCTGACAAAAAAATCATCACTTCGGCCGAATTTCCTAAACCGCTGGGACCTTACTCCCATGTCGTGGTATCGGGCGGGTTCGTGTTTGTCGCAGGCCAAGCTCCAATCAACACGAAGACTCAAAAGATGGAGCTGGGCGACATCAGAAATGAGACGCGCCTGGAATTGACGAACATTGCCGCTATGCTTAGAGTCGCCAACAGCAGCATGGAGAACGTTGTGAAGGTCTCCATTCATTTGGCTGACTTGAATGACTTCGATGCGATGAACGAGGTCTACCGCGAATTCTTCAAGGGCGACTACCCCGCACGAACCACAGTCCAGGCGGTGCTACGTAGCGGCCGAAAAATCGAAATCGATTGTATTGCGCGGGTGAACCAGTAGCATGACCATAATTGCGTTGCGACTGCGGCGATTTAGATACATATGAGTAATCGCCTGATGATGACGCCAATTTAACCTGGCACACGCGGCACTAGACGATTTGATTATCCGCTATGGTGTGCGTGGCCAGGGCTGGCACGGATCCTTCCTTGTTCCCACCAGGCGAATCAGTTGCCTCCGGGCGAGTCCTTCGCGGCAGTAGCGACGTCGGGGCGACCACGGCATCGCAGTGCTGCGGATGTCGTCTACGAACTCTCTCGCCTGGCCAACGCGCACGGGATGATCCACCCATCGGGGGATGGGAGCTTGGCGTGATAGCAATTGCACGATCGGAACTCGCTGCACTGCAGTACCTGAACCGCGGTGCGCGGCCCCGAGAACTGGGTTAATAGACATGTCTCTGGCCGAGAATTTCCGGCTGACGGAGCCCCTGGATCTGCAGATTCGCACCGATATTTCAACGCAACAAATCGCGTCAACTATAGCGCGCCGAGCATCAACGTCAACGACGCAACTCTCGGAGAGATCAGTGGCGCCGGAGGGATGCGTGCCGTGCAGTTGAACGCGAAGCTTCGATGGTGAGCGCCTAAGGAAGAGCAACATGAGAAACATCAGTAGACGCGCGTTCTCGGCCGTTTCGGCCGCGGCCCTGACGCCTTCGGTAACAGCCATGCAGTCCGATCCGCGCTGGACGATTCCGGGCAAGAAGATGATCGGCATTCAAGTTGGAGCCGTCTCGTTTGTGGATGAAGGCGTGGATCCGGTTCTGGACAACGTGCAAAAACTCGGAGCGGTTAACAGTCTGTTTGTCGCAACATTCACGTATGGCCGTGGGATTGCCGGCAGGCAGGTTCCGGGTCAGCCCCTGCCGGATCACGGCAAGCAGGAATACGACACGGATTTCCGTGGCGGCAATTACACGAAAATCCATCCGCAATATTATCGGAACACTACGCTGAAGGATTTCCGTGCTAAGGATCACGGCGATTTCGACGTTTTGGAAGCGGTCCTGCCCGCTGCAAAGAAGCGCGCGCTAAAAGTCATTTGCTGGTATGAAGACGTCTGGCGAAACGACGTTCCGGGCATAGAGAAGCTAAAAGAGAAGGATCTGTATGGCCGCCCGGCGAACACGCTCTGCTTCAATAATCCAGACCATCGTGGGTTCCTCACGGGCTTGACCGAGGACTACGTCCGCTCTTATGCAATTGATGGAGTCATGTGGGGATCCGAGCGCCAGGGCGCCTTTTCGAATGCGCTAGGCGCGAGTCACGGTGGCAGGAATCGGGACCCCGGCCGGGTCACCTGCTTCTGTGAGTTCTGTCAGAAGCGCGCAAAGGCAGCCGGCATAAACCCTGACCGCGCGAAGCAAGGCTATCTCGAACTGGAGAAATTTGTCCGCGCGGGTAGAAGTGGGCAGCGCCCTGTGGATGGGTTCTACGTCACGCTATGGCGGCTCATGCTTCGTTACCCGGAATTGCTCGCTTGGGAAATGCTTTGGACCGACAGCCTGAGAGATACATACAAGGCGATCTACGAAACAGCGAAGGCAGCCAATCGCAACGTCGGGGTCGGGTGGCACATCTGGCACAACAACTCCTTCAACCCAATCTATCGGGCCGAGCAGGATCTGCAAACCATTGCGCCCGTGTCTGACTTTCTGAAGATCGTCATTTATCACAACTGCGGAGGAGAACGGCTCGCCAGCTACATCGATAGCGTCAGCCAAACGGCTTTCGGCGACGTACCGAAACAGGAACTCCTCGATTTTCACTACCGCGTCCTGGACTACAAATCCGAAAAGCCGTTGGCCGACATCCCCAAGACAGGGCTCTCTTCGGACTATGTACTAAGCGAGACGAAACGAGCACGTGCGGGATTGCAAGGCGCCTCGACACTCCTCTGGCCGGGCATCGACATCGATATTCCCACAGCAGCGTCGAACTCGAAGAGTACGCCCGAGGGGACGAAGACCGCGGTGGCGGAGGCATTCAAGGGCGGTGCCGACGGAGTACTGTTGTCCAGGAAATACTCCGAAATGAAGCTCGCCAATTTGCGCGGTGCGGGCGATGCCGCGCGAGAACTTCGGCTCGCGTAGTCGTTTGCGACGTAAATGTTCCTATCGCCTGCCTGGCCGATTCCGCTTCAACTACAGTCCGACGTAATGTTGGTCGTGGGCCCCCCAGCGCGGCGTGCGCTCGCGCCGGAGAACAACAATCGACACGGTATCGCTGCGGGCCACGCTGTTCGACGGTTCGACGCCGCCATTCTCGGTGGAGTCCCCATGAGTACTGGCTCCTGTAGACTTTTTGCGGAGTACAAGTGCACCAGGTTGGAAGCCACATCATTCTGGACACGTCCGAGCCCTCGCCGCATCGCCGTTTGGGCGTCTCACTTCGATTCTGAAGGCTCGCGCACCGCTACGGGCTTCTCGTAGCTATCGACGATCTTCGGTCGTTCCCCTTCCGTCGAAATATGCGCTGCCAGCATCAGCTTCGTAATGGCTTCAATCGTCGGCGTATCGGGACGCGGGAGACGGCTGATGTAACCCTCGGCGATGAACAGGGGCGTCCCGCCAGCTTTGTTGGGATTCTTCCAGATTTGCGGATCGGCTCCACTCTCAGCCAGCAGCTTCACCACAAGGGGACTGATGTTAAAAGCGGCTCCGTGCATAGCCGTATCGCCATTCTTGTCCACCGTGTTGACGTCAGCGCCGAGTTTCACCAACATCTTCACAGCTTCCACGGCTTCGCTTTCCTCGCCCGCCTCCTCCTGCGGCTCGTTCGTGCCGACACCGGCCGCAGCCATCAGCGGCGTGGTGTTGTTGAAGTTCGGCAGTAAAGGATCGGCGCCCAATTCCAGGAGCAGCCGCATCAGCGGAATGTCGACGCGATCGGCCGCAAAGAGGAACGGTGTCGCCCCCTCAGACCCGATGCTCGACCATGAGGCCGGCTGCTTGGGGGCGCCCTTCGGCAGGCGGAAATTGACGTTCGCGCCTCGCTTCACGATTTCGCGCACGAAATCAGCGCTCGAGAGGCGGCCCGATCCTGCCGTCGGCGCGGGATCGCTGCTGTCGCTCGAATCGGGCCTTCTCACCATCGCAATCATGTGGAGTGGAGTGAACCCTGTCCGCACGTCGTTCGGATCGGCGCCCGCCTCGATCAGCGCAATCGCAAGCTCGAAGTGGCCGTTCTGTACCGCGAGCATCAGGGGAGTTGTGCCCGGTCCTCTGAGCCCACTCGCACGTCCCGCCAACCCGGCCCGCTCCCGCCGGACGCTGCATCATCGCATTCACATCGGCGCCCGCCGCGAGAAACGCACGCACGGTCTCGAGATGGCCGCCACGCACGGCAAAGAAGAATGCCGTAAACCCGGAGTCGAGTGTCGCGCCGATCTCGGCTCCAGCATCGATCAGCGCGCGGACGACCGCCGTGTGCCCCTCCGCCGCCGCCCACATCAAGGCCGTCTGGCCGAGCCGTTCGCGTGACTTGGGGTCGGCGCCGCGCGCGAGCAGCGTCTTTACTGCATCAATATTTCCGGACCGCGCAGCCAGCATGAGGACGGATTCCCCGCCGTTCATCTTGGCGTTCGCGTCGGCTCCAGCCTCCAGCAACAGCTTCACAATCGCAGCGTTGCCGTTCTTGCATGCCTCTGCGAGCGGCGGCACGCCATAGCGGTTGACGGCATTGGCATTCGCGCCTGCTCGCACCAGCAATGCAACAGTCTCGACATCCTCGTGATACGCGGCCCAGTGCAGCGCGGTGGTTCCATCGACTTGGGTGGCGTTCACGTCGACGCCTGTCCCGAGGAGCTTGCGCACGCTGTTCTTATCGCGCTGCTCCGCGGCATCGGCGAGTGCGGCGCGTTCCACCGCCACGGCCGGCGCGCCGAGGCCGACCCCGAGCACTACGAGTCCACCGATAGTTCGCCAGTGCATACGCGTCTCCTAGGCGACGTCAATTCTCTCGAAGAGGTCTTCGACTTTTCCCGTGCTGTCCACGAACGAATCCAGATGAATGCCAACGCGATCGAGCAGCGTGAGATGCAGGTTGGCCAGGTTCGTTCCCTTCTCGTACCTGATGTGCCGGCCCGCCTTTAAGCCGGTTGCCGCGCCGCCTGCGACCAGGATCGGAAGGTTTTCGTGATCGTGAAGGCTGGGATTACCCATGCCGCTGCCATACAGATAGATCGAGTGATCGAGCAGCGAGCCGTCACCGTCGGGAGTGGCCTTCATCCTCTGAAGGAACTCTGAAAACAGCGAAACATGGTACGTATTGATCTTTGCTATCTGCGCTACCTTTACCGGATCGTTGCCGTGATGACTGGTCGGATGGTGCGGGTCTCGGACGCCGATCTCCGGATACGTACGATTGCTCTGCTCGCGCGTCAGCTGGAAAGCGATGACGCGCGTAATATCCGCCTGAAAGGCCAAAATCTGAAGGTCGAACATGAGCTTCGCATGGTCGGCGAACGCCGCGGGAACACCCACCGGCCGGTCGAGATCGGGCGTCTTATTCTCCGTCACTGCTTGCTCGGCACGCTGGATCTCACGCTCCACCTGACGCACACTGTCGACATACTGATCCAGGCGCACCCGATCGGAAACGCCTACGCGCTGTTTGAACCTGGCGATATCCTTGGTGAACGAATCGAGCAGGCTTGCCCGATAGCGCAGCGCGGAGCGGCGTGCGTCCGCATTGCCGCCCTCGCCGAACAGGCGCTCGAAGACGACTCGCGGATGCGCCTCGGACGGAAGCGGAGTCGTCGGCGACGACCAGGAGAGGCAATTCTGATAAACGCAGGAGTAACCGTTGTTGCACACGCCGGCGAGCGGGTTCAGATCCATGGCGAGCTGGAGCGACGCCACCTGCGTCTCGCGGCCCATCTGCCTTGCCGCAATCTGGTCGACTGTCGTGCCCAGATAATAATCCGAGCTCTCGGTGTGTTTCGACGTCGCCGCGCTCAGAAACGCCGAGTTGGATGTGTCATGAGTACCCGGATAGGCATTCGGCAACCGCATATTGGTGATGACGGTCACCTGATCTTTAACCGGCTTGAGCGGGTTAAGGATGGGCGAAAGCTCGTCGAGCTTTCCCTGGCCGGGGGGCGTCCATCGCGCCTGGTCGCACCCCATCGGGATGAACACGAAGCCGAGCCTCGGGACCGGCTTCGCGGGCGTCTGGGCCCATGCCGTAGCAGCGGGAATCATGGCGTCGAGCAGCGGCAGGGCCAGAGCACCTCGCGCGCTTCTCAGGAACATCCGTCTGGGAATCGCCTTTTTTGTCAAAAACACTGCATTATCCTTCCACCAGCGCTCACCTTTTATCCGCTATATTGCCGGCTGTAGATGTCACTTCAGCGCGCCGCATTTGAAACGGAACACTCTTCACGATTCCGAGAATGAGCGACGAGAACCTGTATCCGTTCTTTTCAGCGTCGCTCACGATCTTGCGAACGGCTGGCGCGTCGTAGTACTCGACGCCTCGTCCCAGCGCGAACGTCAGAAGGTTCTCCGTCAGAGTTGCGACAAACAATTCGGGGCGGCGCATCAGCGCCGTCTTCTAGTCCGTCGATGCCTCGGAACTCGCTTGTCGCCGGGTAGAGCGCCTGTCGCATCGACGGGTTGATCTTCCACCTCCAGGTCCCGCCAATGTCCCACTGCATCGAAGTTCTCGAGCGAAAAGCCCACCGGATCGATCGTCCTGTGACAGCTTGCGCACACGGCGTTGCTGCGATGCGCAGCCAGGCGCTCGCGCATCGGAAGATTGGCGGCCATCGTGCTCTCGTCGAGGGCCGGCACGTCCGGCGGGGGAGCCGGCGGCGGCGCGCCTACGATGTTGCGCAGCACCAGTACTCCGCGAAGCACCGGGGATGTCCGGGTCGCATATGACGTGACCGACAGCACGCTGCCCTGCCGCAGCAGCCCGCCGCGCTTGCTTTCCGGGGCGAGCGTCACGCGGCGGAATCGGCTTCCGTAAACGTTGGGAATTCCGTAGTGCTTCGCCAGGCGTTCGTTGAGGAACGTGTAGTCCGCCTTGATCAGAGTGCTCACGCTGCGATCCTCGCGCAGCACGCTGTCGAAGAAAAGCTCGGTTTCCTGCCGGAAGGCTTGCCGCAGATTGTCGTCGAAGTCCCGAAAGAGATTGCCGCTTGGATTGACGGCGTCGATATTGCGCAGCCGCAGCCACTGTCCGGCGAAATTCGTCGCGAGATTGAACGAGCGGCGATCGGCCAGCATCCTGCGCGCCTGCCGCTCCAGCTCTCCGGGCTGACTCAGCTTACCTCGAATGGCTGCGTCGAGCAGCTCATCGTCCGGGATGCTGCTCCACAGGAAGAACGACAATCGCGACGCAAGCTCGAGATCGCTGATTCGGTAGACACCGCCCGCCGGTACTTTCTTTGGGTCGCTTTCCACGCGGAACAGGAACTCCGGGTTGGTGAGCACAGCGGTTAGCGCCCTTGTGATTCCCAGGTCGAAATCGCCTTCGACGCGCCCTCTGCGATAGAAAGCCATCGGCTCGTCAACATCGGCTTTCGCGATCGGCCGCCGATAGGCGCGCCGCATCACCGTCGATAGAATCACTGCCGCGCACTTTTCTTCCTGTGCCTTGTCTGTTCCGGTTGGCCGGCATACGAACAATCGGCGGCGGCTCGGTGTATCGCCGGCGCCTTTTGCCGCATAAGGCCCGGTCACCACAATCTGGTCAATGGCGGGCGCCGTACGCGGATGTCGCCGGTCGTTGAAGCGAGATGCTGTCGGCTGTCTGGGCGTCTCGATAAGCGATGAGCCGTTCCTTGACGAATGTGACCGCGAGGTTGTGCGGGCCTGCCTTCACGGGAATGCGCGCTTTCAAAACTTTTTCGTTCAGCGTTTCGTTGCCGAGGGTCGCTCGTGGAGACCGTGAAAGTCTGGACCGGCTCCCGGTCGATCAGCAGCAGCATCTCATGCGAGCGGCCATCGCGCAATCCGCTGATGACTCCGGCCAGATCGCGCATCAGCGAGATCTGGATCTCGTACTCGCCGTCCTGGGCAAACGTATAGGACGTCGAAACGCCACCTCGCGTGCCAATCGGCAGTCCGGGCAACTGATCTTCCTGCGTGAGATCGGCAGGCAGGCTGATGGTGTCGCTCTGCAGAGAGGATTGCGTGCTCCCGACTGCCAGCCGGCTTATCTTCTGAGCGGCTGAGATGTAACGATTCAGGAGCGTCGCCGAAAGATCGCTCACGTTGACGTTGTCGAAGCCGTGACCGCTCTCATCGGCCGGCAGAAGCGAAGCGGCATCGATATCAAGCGCCAGCAGGTCCCTGATCGCGTTCTGATACTCGGTTCGATTCAGGCGTCGCAGCGTGTCGGTTCGACCGGGATTCAGCTTTGCGGCCGACGCCGCATCGAGCGATGTTTCCAGCGATGTCAATATCGCGAGACGATCAGCCCCGGAAGGCTGCGGCATGTTGGGCGGCGGCATGACGCCCGTGCGCAGCTTGCGCACCACCTTCTCCCAAAATTCCGGCTGGGCGCCAGGCCTGGATAAGTCTGCTTTGACCAGACTCAGGCCGCCACTCTTCAGTTTTTCGTTATGGCACGTCGCGCAATAGCGATCCAGGAATTGGTGCTGGCTCGAAGTTGGAGAAGGTCCTGCGACGCGGCATTCCCCTGCTGTGCATATGTCGGCGCCTGCACAGAAAGCAAAAGCGTCGCTGCCAGTCCAGCTAAGCGAATCTTCAGGGCTCCAGAGAACGGCACCGGATCCATCATTTATCCGATGTATTCTATCAACCTGGTTTCGCCGGTACTGTCCGAAAACTCGGCATCGGACCGATCTCTCGATGGATGTTCTGAAACCTAGTTGGGAGGGTACTGTCCCAATCAACACGTGCAAAGATTGGAAGTTTGGAATTCTCGTGGTGTTGAGGATCATGATGAGCCCGAATTCCTGACCGTCCTCGATTCCGTGATACAGCGAGTCTAAAATTGCCAGATCCACTGGTTTCTATTTGGGACCACAGATCGCCATTCGCCGTTACCTGATGGCAGCAATCCCAGCTTCAACGACAGCTCACCGGCAATCCACCCCCTCGGCCCAACTTAGATTCTCGACTGCCATGGTGAGGATCAACGTTTGCAGACCAGGACGCAGCCGTAGTCGTTAGTAACACGTAATGCAGGAGGTCGTCAGGCTTGGACAGAATATTTCCGAAGGCCGTAAGGATCATCGATGCTGATCCGGTAAGCGAATGGGCGTTAAATTGTTCAGCGGTTCTGTGGCTAAGTTCCCTTCACAATCCTGAACAGTCCTTGCGCGTATGCAGGCGATACACTGTAGCGGAAGCGGTTTTCGCCGTCACTGTCTTGACAGGTGTGGCATCGGAGATCATCGATCCGTACAGGCGTGCCTCGGCTGAATTTGTCGGCGCGAAGTCACTCCAGACAACAGTCAGAGTCACACATCCGGGTAGAGAAATGTCCTCCGGAACGGCTCCAATATTACCTGCGAGGCTCCGGAGCCTGTGCTTGCCGAGCCGCGAGTGAACCAACGTTCGCTGGTAGTCAGGAGGCGTCGTTTCCAGACTCAAAAGAATCGTCCGGGCATGCTTCACACCGGCATCGCCGCTCTTTCGGGAGACTTTGTCGACATACTGCTGTACGAGCTGAGGAGGAATCGGTTTGGCAAAAACGAGAGCGGTTTCATTCGGCTTTAATCGATCATCAAGATACCGCGCGAGTTCGTAACTGACTTGTATTCTCGGGTCAGATGTATCGCGTCGTACGGCGCGTTTGGCGTCGAAGATGCCAAGGACCACACCCACGGCTGCAAATGTCAGCGCCGCTCGCGATCGGTTCGCGAGGGCAAAGCCTGATGCCAGTATCACGGCTGCGATCCACAGGCTCGCTTCTCGTGCGGTTACGAATCGCTCAGGATCCGGAGATTCTCCATGCGCCGAAAAGAGAATCGCGAGCACGACAAGAGCCATGAATCCACAGAGCACCTGCAGGCGAACGTCATTCAGAGGGCGCCTCTTCCATGCCGTCCAGATTCCGAACGCTGTCAGCACCAGGACCGGAAGCGGTGTGTTCTTCACCGTGATCCAGCCCAGGTAGACGTATCGAATAAGCCGGTACGGAGTCGCCGGCAATTCAAGCACAATAGTTCCCGTAGCCGATAGACCGGTATGGTAAAGCATCCATCCGGCGGGAGCCCAGCCGAATAACATCAGCGATTTTGACAGCGTCGCGAGTCGAATACCATGTTGCCTCAAGTGAGCTGCAGCCAATACAGGGCAGGCGGCCCATGCCTCGTACCTTGTCAGGCAGGCCAACCCGAGTGCAAGGCTGGCCGCGATGTTCCGTCCGTTGAAAAAAAAGTGAAAGGCGAACATCAGGGCTCCGAGCATCAGTACCTCCTGGTACGGAACGATCGAAAGCTCAATGAGGAATGGATTCGAAGCGAAAATCATGGCCGTTGCCAATGCCGCCAACCGCGGCATCAGGTCAGTGGCAAGCGCATAGCACGCAACGCTCGCGACTGCTCCTATGACCGCCATCAGATAACGCACCGGTAGGGCCCCTTCGAAGAGTTGAGATATACCGTAGATTCCCGCTTGCAGAAGGGGTAGTTGATACGCAAGCAGGATCCGGTCGCTGTTAGCAAGACGCAGTACTGTGTCCCCACCAAAAATTGCCGGATATGCGTGGATCAGCCAGAGACGAACGGTAAGGGCAAAGGTAAAAACGGAGAGCGCGTCATAAAGGTACGATCGACCTTTCATTTCGAGCGCCGGTGATAGAGCGTCATTTCGGGGTGAGTGTACTTCCAATCATGCGGAGCGCCGGACTCGCCCATCGTCGCCCAAGCAAGAACTCGTTGGGTCCGAAACACACCGGCTACATCGTACTCTCTAGCGAACAACTCCTGGTTCTCCGGTGGGTATTCAACGTCAGGCAGGTCTGCCGTAAGGACCCACTCCGGGGGATTCGCCCTCAGGTCGTCCATAAACGGATTGCGCCCCATCGGATAGACCTTTCGGTTCAGCGGCGGAAGTTCCGCGGCAAGGCGCGCGATCGCTGTGCCAGTAGGCACCTCCCGCAGAATCATATCGAGCGCTTTGTTTGCCGGATGCGGCGAACGCATGTAATGGATCTGGGCAAGACTTGCAGCAAGCGGGAAGATGATGGCTGCACAACCCAGTGGCAATCGCAACCTCGGGCTGAGACATGCCCAGGCCCACACCTGCTGCGAGTGCCAGCCATGGCAGCAGAAGCAGATCGTATCGAAGCAGCGGCCATTTTAACGGGATGAGGATTACAACGCTGCCGGCCAGTGCGACAAGAATGAGCGCGGCCTCCATCGATTTGCGGCGCATTAGGATAAACGTGCCTGCAATACCCAGCAGCGCGGCAACCGGGCCGATCCCGAATCGCACCAGGTTATCGGCGTGTTGCCACAACAGCTCCGCTGGTGAGAGTGCAAATCGGGGCGGGATCGGTTGGCCGAAAGCTGCTGCATCGGAAACCTGCCGATAGACTTCCGGCCATCGCGCGAGCAGGTACGGGGCCCCCACCAGAGTTCCCGTCACGAGTCCAGCCAATGCTACGACCAACGCTTGTGGCGCGTAATGCCGCGAATGCAGCACGACGAGCAGCATGGGCACAACAACCAGCAGCGCGGGATAGTTTGCGGAGAACGCGAATCCGGACATCACACCGAACGCGAAAAGCCATCCTGGTCCGGCCATCCTCAGCGCTCTGAGTCCAAGCCATGCGGCCAGCGTGACCAGTCCGACCATGGTGAGGTCCACTCGGATCTGAGCTGACCCGAGCAGATGCGCGGCCGATGCGCCCGTTATGGCTGCTGCCCACAGCGCTGCAGTCCGGTTGCAAAAGTCACGCGTGAGCAAATATACCGAAAGAACGCCTAACAGGCCGAACAGCACTGAGAGCCCTCGCGCCAAGGCATAAACACGTTCAAACTCGCCTGGGATCAGGTTGTAGTACGATTCGCGCCAAGGCTGCTCAAAGTAACCGACAGCCTCCGCGCCATCGAGCAGTATCTGCAACACGTGGAAATGCAGCATTCCCCAGTGATACCGGCGTGGATCGAAATCGAACTGCGCAGTCCTTGCGAATGACACACCAGTGAGAATGTCATCTTCATCGAACGCATAAGACGAGCGAATGTCCGATGCAGCCACCTCAACCGTTGTCGGCGGGAGCCCCCAATGGAGTACCGGCAGCCGAAGAGCAGCTGTTAGCAGGAGCACTCCGGCGAGAAGCATCACTTCCCGGCCGGACCACACTGTTCGAGCACCCGGCCACAACTGTGCCGATGCCACGGTCGCGCGCGCTTGCCCGGTTGATGGCAACCCAGCGATTATACCGAGCGTCGTACCTTAGGATCGAGTAGTTGTCCACGCCTGCAACAGTCCGGCGCAGCGTTCCGTCTCCCCAAAGTCGGCCCGAAAAGCTCGCGCTGCGTTTGTGGAACTGCGGCGAACGCATCGCAGCGTTTGCGCTGCTCGTCCTTGGGTTGCCGGTTCTCGTGCTGGTGGCCGCGATTATAGCTGTGCTTTCGCGTCGGCTCCCGATCCTCACCCATACCCGTGTCGGACAATTCGGTGAGTCGTTCGAGATGCTCAAGTTTCGAACGATGGACTACGCATCTGGTTGTGGCAAAGCGGTAGAAGGAAATCACGCCGAAGACAGGAAGCCATTCGAAGATCCGCGAGTGAGCAGCGGGTTTGCCCGATTCTGCCGTCGTTTTTCGATTGACGAGCTTCCGCAACTTTTGCACGTCGTCTCGGGGAGGATGGCATTAGTTGGTCCACGCCCGCTTACGCGGAGTGAACTGGAGGCCCAGTATCAGGACGACACTGGGGAAATACTGATGGTCCGCCCTGGTATTACGGGTCTGTGGCAGGTGATGGGCCGCAGCCGGCTTACTTATCGTCAGCGACGCCGCCTTGATCTGTTTCTCGTCCGAAACCAATCGCCGCGACTCTACCTACATATTCTGCTGTGGACGATTCCGCAGGTATTCACGGGAAAGAACTCGTGGTAATTCTCAGGGCGCCCGAATCGCAATGGTGACCTGATCTGTCGTCGTAATGCCGCCCATGCGCAGTTGAATGGGAACAACGCCCGGCATGACGCCCGGCGGTACCACTACGTTCAACTGATTCACTCCCACGAACTCGGGTGCAAGGCCCGAAAAGGGTACCTGCGCCTCGACTCCTCCGATCAAGACGGTCGGCACCGTCGTAGTTCGACGTAAGGCATCTAACGAACTATTGGCGGTGCGACCGGGCGGGTCAGTCACGCCGAGACCATTCGCATACACGATGATCGTGTCCCCAATCCTCGCGGGCTGCGTGCGAACGCCCATTATGGAGTTCTCAGGGGCGGCTAGCGAACCGTCCGGATTAACCGCAATTGCATTCCCCACGCCGAACTGAACGCTGAAAATACCGGGAGAGAACGGGGCGATCTGGAAGTCGCGCGGTTGTGAACTGGCGCCGCCTCGTCGGACAATCGCGGTTGCCATTCCACTGCTCGCTCCGCCACCTAGGACTTCCCAGGGTATCTGCGCGTTGATCTGGCCTGGAGAGACAAACAGAATTGGCGCCGCCATTCCGTTGAATGTCACCGACACGTCTGCGAGTGTTGTCGAGAGCGGGATACTGCTGGCCGATGTGAGACCACCTGCGAGATCCGTCCCGAAGATGGAGACGAGTGAGCCTCGCGCTACCGCCTGACCGGGCGCAAAACTCGCCCCGTTGAGAATGCCCCCTTCACTGATCGCTGGGATCTGGGCGAAAACCAATGAAGGACAGGCCGCGCAAAACCAGAGCGTGAGCGTCCTCATATTTAGTACATCTCAAGCTAAGTCAATCTTAGGAGCGGATGGGATTGAATGCAAGCGCTACCGTCCGGCGCCCGTCACACCGCTGCGGCGCGACTGGATCCGAACGAGCGTTTGCTTAACTTCCGCATTCTTATCTCCATTGAGGTCCACGGCAATCGTCGCCTCTGTTTCGGCATCCCCTAACCGGCCCGCGAGTTGAAGCGCCTGCGCCAATGTCCAATGCGGTTTGAACCAGTTCGGCGCCCATTGGATGGCTTGTCTGAGACTTGCTTCGACTCCGGTAAAGTCTTCGCGCAAAGCGCAGTAGGTTGCCAGATTGTAAAAGGCATTGTGACGGTCTTCCGCACTTCGGCTCGCGTTCACTGCTGCAGCATACCCTTCCTCCAGCGCTTGCAGTCGCGGTAAGACCGAGTCCGATCGTTGCGCGAACCGAGCCAAGGAACGTGAATACCAAAGGTCGGATGTCGGCCCTGGCGGCTGCCATTCTCGCGAGCGCCTGTAAAATTCCATAGCTCCACCTAGATCGCCGCGGCCGAGCGCATTGTTGGCTTGAGCGAGCAGACGGTCCGCTCCTGTCAACGCAATCGCATAGAACACCAGGACAGAGGCGCTTGAAATGACGGCAACGGAGCGGCCGAAAGTTCTCCGGATTTCAATCGGATGATTGACTGCGAGCGCAACGAGAATTGCAATCGTCATATAAAAATAGAGCGCCGTAGGGATGATGAATACCGTGAACTGTTGCGCGACGAGACTCGCCGCGAGGGCGCCAGCGAGCACGGCGCCCTCAACCGACGACTCTTTTCCTCCAATAAATGCCGCATAGAAGCCGATGCCCAAGAGCGCAATCATCCCAGCCAATCCGACGATGCCCGCCGAAACAAATGAGTCGATCAGAATGTTGTGCGGTGATTCGTAATGAAAATCCGGATAGGCGCGCGCCAACTCTTTCGACTCGATTCGCGGAAACTCGGTAGTGAATGTTTCTGGTCCCCACCCTATGATCGGTCGAGCCGCGGCCATCCGCAGGGAGTCGCGCCAGAGAAGCAACCGTGCACCTCCGCGGGAATCTTCGATATACCAGCGAGTGCGGCTCCGCAGCTTTTGCCCCGCGGGTGAGATGTAGAAGCCGGCCATGGCGGTGATCGCCAAGCCCGCAATCGCAACGTGTGCTCGCGTGATTCCAGGCCGCATGATGGCGATCAGGAAAGCCGCTCCAACTGCCAGTCCGACAATGGCGGCGCGGGTGCCGCTCAGCGCCACCGCTGCCGAGCCCAGCGCCGCCGCCAACACGCCAAGACCGCGCCAGGCGCCGGCCGGGTCGGTACGTGCGAGTCCGATTCCTGTAAACACTCCGAACAGATAAAGCGTAGCGGCATAGCTCGCATAACCAAGCGTGCTTGGAGGCCTCACGATCGCCCATTCACCCTCGCCGATCACGTAAGCGGATGCTGGGAGCCAGGCATCCCAGCCAAAATACTGGGCCGTGCCGTACGCCGATACAACGATCCCGCTCAGAGTGATAGAGCGCAGCAGCAGCCGCACCCGGTTGCGGCGGCCGGCCAGAACAATTGCTACCAGAAACGCGAATGCCAGCACGGCTAGCTGCGCAATCAAGCCGAATCGGCGCCAATTTGTACCGATGACGGACAGTTGCCAATGCGGGGACCATGCTGTTGCCGCCAACAATGCGACGCCCTGCATGCCGAGCAACAGCGCGAACCACCGTACGAGCCGTGGCAATGCAGGCGCGCCTGGCTTACCACAAGTAACGAGTGGCAGACCGATAGCGACACCCGCCAAGAGCACCGCGGCCTTGGGCGTAACGTCGAAATACAGCAATAATCCTGGCGTGATGATCAGAGCGACGAGTACGGCGACTCCCGCCAGCAGTAGCGCCATACGCTACACTATGCCAGAAGGCGATTGCGCCGTGCCGGAGTCTTTCGATCTTCAGGATTACATCGACCATCTGCGAAGAAGGTGGCGGCTCGCGGCCATCGCATCTCTGACTGCTGTTATACTCTCGGCCGGCATTACTCTACTGTTTCCCAAACACTACACGGCAACGGCCAAAATCATCATCGAGCCGCCCGCAGGCAGTGACATGCGGGCGGCAATGTCCGTCAGCCCCATCTATCTCGAATCGCTCAAGACCTATGAGTACTTCGCCACGAGTGACAAACTTTTCAGTCAGGCTGTTGACCATTTTCGACTGCGCGAGAAGGCCCCAGGACGTTCGCTCGAGAGCTGGAAGCACCGGGTTCTGAAGACCACTATCCCCCGTAACACAAAAATCCTCGAAATCAGTGCGACGATAGAGGACCCGAAGCTGGCACAAGCGCTCGCTCAGTACCTCGCGCAGGAAACTATCAGCCTGAACCGCACGATCTCGAGAGAGGGCGATCGGGAACTGACCGAAGATGCTGTCCAGCAACTCGAACCCATCAAACGCGCTCGTGACCAGGCCGAGGCGGAGTGGAGCCGGTATATCGCAGCCGAGCCGATTGAAATGGTAAAAGGTGAGATCGACACACTGGAAATGCGTCAATTCCGCGCCGAACGGGAGTCGCTCGAGGCCGACATTCGTATCGTCGGATCCGCCGATCGTGACCAGACGTCACGTGCCGAATTCCTGCGAGCGCGGGTCAAAACGCTGGAACAGGAACTCGCGGCGAAGCGTGCGCTGCTTGCACGGCGAACCGCGCGCCGCGAACAACTTGAAACGGAGCGCAGAAGCGCACAGGCGGCGTACGAAGCTACGTTGACACGTCTTCGGGATATACGATCTGCGGTTGGGTACCGTGGCGAGAGATTAAAACTGGTCGATCCCGGTGTTATTCCCGAGAATCCCTCGTCACCCCGCACGGTTCTTAATATCGGGGCGGCTATGCTCGTTGCGCTCGTCGCGTCGTTGTTCTACATCAGTGTCGAGTTTGCGTACGCGGCACGCCGTCAGAGCGCTCCGGTGTCGATGCGTCACGCCGGAACGGGCTATGATTGACGCCCGCTCGCTGCCGCCGGCCCGGACCTACGGCATCGGCCTGCTGCTCGGCGCATACGCAGCAGCCGTCGCGGTCACGTCCGTTGCCGGGCAAGTCGCACTCCTGGCTCCCGTATTAGCAGCCCCGCTTGGTTTATGGCTGCTCGCCCGTCCGGCGAGATGGTTGCTTGCGTTCCTGGTGTGTGCGCTGGTGCTGCCTCCTCTGCCGTTCGCGCTGGGAGACACCGGTCCGCACATTTGTCTCGTCATCGTCGCGCTCGGTGCTTTTGCAGGCTTGTTGAGAATCGGCGAATGGAGGATAAGACTCGAGCCGGTTCATCTGCCAATTTTCGGCTACTGCTCCGTACTTGCGGCCAGCGTCGGTTTCGCGGCGGTTTACTCCGGGCTTAACATCGCAGCGGCGAGTCTTGCACGGGTGATGTTGTTCTGCATCTCGATCTACATCTTCTTCTACACTGCATATGGTCCCGGCTCAGATCGGCGGGCAGGCGAAGCGCAAAGTCTGCGATCCGTGTATTGGGCCGGCGTCGCCAGCGCGGTCTTTGCTTGCGTTGATTTCTACTTCCAGCTTCCTGCTCCTTCCGGGTTTGGGCCTCAGTATGTTTGGCTTGAATCCGGTGTCTACCGGCGCGCCCAGGGAGTTTTTTACGAGGCGAGCACTCTCGGTAATTTGTGCACCTTCTTCCTGGTGATGATTGCCGTTTCGCTTGCGCGGCCTCGTGTTCAAGGCGCCGCTACGTTTCTCCCAGCTGGTGCGCTTCTCTCCGGCGGAGTTGTCTTCGCTTCGGCGCTCATGCTTTCTTTTTCACGAGCATCGGTGCTGAATCTCTTCGTTTCGCTGATTGCTCTGGTGTATCTCCAGCGACGGAGGATCCGCCTTGGGCGGTTAATCGTGCTTCCGCTAGTGTCTCTGAGCGTTGCCGCCATTGGAAGCCAATTGCTCTTTCCGCAGTTCACCACTTTCTACTGGGAACGCATGCGAGCATCGGTAGAGTTCTTTTTCACCGCTACTGAAGGAATCCTGTCCGGCCGTCTCGAGAGTTGGCGAATTCTCACACAGTTTCTGCTGGATCATCCCTGGCATGCGGTATTCGGAGTTGGCTACAAGACTCTGCCGTATTCCGAGTTTGTGGGAAGGACTGTCATAGCAGACAACGCCTATCTCAGCGCCCTTGTAGAGACTGGAATTATCGGGCTCGGCGTCATGTTGCTGTTGAATGGCGCCGTATTGCGTATCGCATGGAAGGCCGCGCGGCAAACGGATCCACGATCTGCCTTCTTCGGCGGATCTGTGTTCTGCTTTTGGATGGGTGAGATGGTGCAGATGCTATCAGGCGATCTGCTGACGTATTGGCGCGTTCTCCCTGTCTATTTCTGGCTGCTTGGTATGGCAGCGCGGTCTTCGGCAGATGAACGTTCTTCTGCTTGATCAGTTCAGCGATGTCGGCGGCGCCCAGCGTTGCCTGCTTGATCTGCTGCCGGCTATGCAAGTTCGCGGCTGGCGTACCGTGGTCGCTGCGCCCGGGGAAGGAGATTTGTTCAGGCGGGCCCAAGCCGCGGGCGCCATTGTCAAGCACGTTTCCTGCGGACCTTACTCCATGGGTACAAAGACTGCCGGCGATATCCTTCGATTCGCTCGCCAACAGCCTCGTTTGAAGCGACAAATTCTCGATCTGATGGAGGAGTATCGAATCGGCCTGCTCTATGTCAACGGTCCCCGCATGACGCCTGCGGCGGTCTGGGCTGGAAGGCGCGTACCGGTGGTTTTTCACTGCCATAGCCATGTGCCCAAACCGTACGCCACCTGGCTAGTTGCGCGTCCGCTTGCAAGGATAGGAGCAACTGTCATCTCCTCATCGCGATTTACGGCCGCGTCGATCGGTTTGGAAAGCGCTGTCATCTACAACGGTGTCGCAGATTGCGCCCGACCCAGGGTACCGGCATACGACGGCTTTCGGATTGGCGTCATAGGCCGCATTGCTCCGCAGAAAGGACAGGCGCTATTCCTGCAAGCTGCCCGCATACTGCTCCAATCCGTTCCGGACTGCCGCTTCGAGATTAGCGGCGCCTCCTTGTTCGGAGATCCGGACGCTAAGGAATATTATTCGCGGATCGAGCAGCTTGCGCGCGGGCTGCCGGTTGAGTTCTCGGGCTGGACGGATGACATCGGATCGGTACTCGCGCGCCTGGACGTGCTTGTCGTGCCTTCGCTCGGGGCCGAGGCTACCACGCGCGTAGTTCTCGAAGCGTTCTCGGCGGAGGCGCCGGTTGTCGCCTTCGCCACTGGCGGAATTCCGGAAGTGATCGTACATGATCGCACCGGCCTGCTCGTTCGTGAACCGTCGCCTGAGGCTCTTGCGTCCGCTCTTGCAGGTCTGCTGTCGCGCGGCCGGGACAAGCTCTCCGTGCTTGCGCGTGCGGCGCGCGAGGAATGGCGCACCCGATTCACTCTCGAACGCTATCAGAACGATGTACTCTCGCTACTCGAATCCGCGCAAGAGCGTGCGAAAAAGCAAGGCCGACACGATCGCCAGGATGGCGGCCGCAGCGATCACTGCAGGGTAACCGAAGCGTGACAGCGCAGCGCCGGCCAGCATCGCGGCCGCCGCATTTGCAGAAAAAGCAGCCAGGAAATTGAGAGAGGACGCCCCGCTTTGCTGTTCGGGCCGCACGCGGCTCATCAGGAGGGTGTACATGCCCGGTTCGCTCATATACTGAAATGCCGAATAGCCCGCATACGCCGTCGCAGCAACCCAGATGGTGGGCGAGGCCGCCAGCGCGGCAAGGGCGAGGCCGGCACAGATTTGCGCTGACATGACCCCATTCACCAGCCCGAGTCTCTTCAATACGACCGGCGCGCCAAGCATTGCCGCCACCTGCGCTATCTGACCGGCGGAGAACACAAGCCCGATCTGCTCCACGCCGGCGTTAAGCTGTCTCGCAAAAAATGTATTAAAAAATGGGTTGAACGCTCCGACCGCAAGATTCCAGCCCGCCAAAGCGAGCAGAAAGCGGCGCACGAACGGTCCGAGCGGATACTGGAGAGGCGTGCTGCGATGTTCTTCGGAAAGCTGAAGTCGTTTCGCCGGCCAGAGCGCCAGAAGTGTGACGCTGGACGCTGCAACGAGTGCAGCCTGTTTGGCCGCCGCGGCCGGGATAGCGGGGAACGCCATGGATAGCCATGTTGGTAAACGGCCCCCCACCACACCCCCAACAACTCCGATAGTGATTGAAATCGCGAAGAAAAGGCTGAAGCCACGCGCTCGTGTACGTTCTGTTGTCAGTTGAGCGATTGCCGGGGCAATCGTCACCGCCCATAACGCAAACGCGCTACCGCCGCAAAACGCAAAACCAATAATCGATGCTTCACCTGGAAGCAATGCCCGCAACGCAAAAATCAAAGCCGTAAACAGAATGCAAAATCGAAATGCGAACCCTATTCCCAGCCTCTGGAGTATGGCTCCGGCGGGTAGTGCACCGGCAACACTGCCGGCCGTGAACGCGCCATTCATCAGACCGATGAAATCCTCCCGGTAGCCCCGGTCCAGGAGGTGCAGGTTGTAAATAAGAACAAAGACAAACACGCCGAAGTTAAACAGAGAGGCGGCTGCGATGAATTGCCAGAAATGGCGAGACTGGTCAAGGCTGCGCAACCGCCACAGCACGGCGTGCCATCCGACCGATGGCAGCGTTCGCACGTGATGCGCGCTCCGCTCCGCCAGATGCGAGGCGTACCGGAGCCTGCGCCGTATGCGAATGGCGGCCGTCAATTGCTCGTCGGGGACGTAGACAGCGTCGACAGGCCCCGGCAGCCGTCCTGGAAACAATCTGCGCCTGATAACTTTGCGCTTCGCAGCCGCGGATTCCACCAGCGCCAGATGCAGCCAGAGTTCGTGTTTGTTTGGCCGGAAAAGATTCTCGATCGGGGCGCTTGCGTATTCCGCGAACCAGCGCTGCACGGCCGTTGGCAGCCGTTCGACCTCCTCACGTGCCAGCGGCGGCAATTCACATCCGAACCATAGTTGCGCGAGGCGGAACGAAATCCCCTCCAATCGTCGCAGGCCGTCGGTGTGCGATTCGTGCCATTGCCGCCAAAATTCCTCGTTTTCTTTGTGCGTTTCCAGAAAGAAGGCCAATTCGTGGACGTGCGAGAGCCTCAGACTGGCACGCAGCAGGTGCCGTAAGAGATGGAGGCAGTGATAGCCGAGCGCGTCCACGGCGTGCAACGCATGAAACTCCAGTTGACCCAGGCGGCGCGAACACATCCTCGACGGGAACTCATCCACACCAGGCGCATCGAAACCCTCGGTTTCCGGATCCCAGAAACGGAAATGGAGGTCGACTGACACCGGAATGTCCGGATCGAAGTAATCGTTCCGCCATTGCCATCCCGTCTTTCGGATCATCACGGGCAGGTGATCCGTCGGGAAATTGCCCATGTCCTTCAGCGGTTCGTAACCCAGTTCCCGCAATGCCTCCCGTGCACGATAAACGGAAGTCTCCGGACAGAGAAAGTCCACGTCGTATTGGACTCGATAGTACAGATCGGCAACGAAATCCGGATACTGTGTGAATCCCTTGAGCACCGCATATTCAATGCCGTGGTCGCGGAATCTATTGCTGATCTCGGCAAAGACTGACTGTAGACGACGCACCCGTTGGATGTTCTTAGCCAGCCTCTCCTCGCATTGCTCCACGATCGTCTTAGGCAGCCACTCCGCACGTGTCCGGTACAAAGGCAACGTAAGGTGCTCGCGGTCGCACAGAGCGAGCACTTGGGTCCACGCAGGTCCATCGATCAACCGAAGAACTGCACCGTCCCCATCGAGGCGAAGCGATTCCAAAACGGCTGCAAAATCCCGGGGGATCCGGCGATGCTCGCGCCAGGGAATCACGCCCGGGTTCAGAATTCGAACCTCACTGCGAACTGGAACCGGCGGGGATCCCCGGTAGACAATATCCGGCCAAAAAAAGGGCCAAGGTCGGGATACGGTCCGGGGATTCGAAAGTTTGGATGGTTGAAAATGTTGAAGACCTCTCCGCGAACAGCAATCGCCGCCGACTCACTGAGCAAAAATCGGCGCGACAACGCAAGGTCAAACAATGCATTTTCAGGACCGGCGATAATGTTTCGCCCCGCATTGCCGAACGTGAAGGGCGCAGGAGCCCGAAACGCGTCTGTATTGAAGAATCGTTCGACGGTGCGTTCACTACGAGCCTCCGAAAAACTGCTGCGGCCGTTGCGGATCGTGAATGCGACACACGAATCCCGTGGAAAGCCGAGCAGAGAATCGGCAGACGGATCGCCCGATGGCACACCGGGGTCCGAACTCCGCGTAAAGGCTCCAGTAAGAATGAACTGTCCTCGCGCGAACCGCGTTTGCAGGTAGTCGTCCTGGAAGTACGTCCATTCTCCGGCAAACTTGAGCGTATGCCCACCTTGCACGATCGAGACTGCATCCGCAAGGTGCTGTAGATTGTTTCGCCATGTCTGAGGCAGAATCGATCGTCGGTCGTGAGATTGAAATTGGTGACCGCGAAGTACGGCAGGCCGAACGTGAAAGGGTCTGTGGAGACGCCTCCTACCCCGAGTTCGCGGGCGATATCGCGGGTAAACGCACTTTGCGGAATGCTGAACACGCGAAGCCGTGTGAACGACCCCCGGAGTTGGTTCGACCAGTGGCCGCCCGCCGTCGTCATGCCAACCACCACCTGCTGTGCGGTAGATTCTGCATCGCCGGCAGCAGCGGAAACACTCCCGCGATGTGGGCCTGCTCATTGTTAAGTTCGTGGTCCACCCGGATCGATCCACTGTCGGTTTTCGTGATGCTGTCCGCAGCGGGGCCAGGCTGCAATTCGAAATCGAGGCGCCCTTTCTGATTTGCCGCGAGTGTCGCACTTGCAGCGGTTACGGTGCGGAATCCCCGATTATCGACCGTGACGGTGTAGCTTCCGGGAACCAGACGGTCAATCGAGTATTCACCTTCGTCCGATCTGAGAATCGTTCGCGTAAAGCCGGTAGGCTCGTGACGCGCCGTGATCGTGGCTGCGCTGACCAACGTTGACGATTGATCGCGTACAGCGCCCGCGACAGTGCTCGATACCACTTGGTTCATAGCACCCGCTGCCGTGATGATGAACAGGATCAGAATCAACTCCCGTCTCCTGCCAGGTGACTCAAAATCGGAATCGCCTCGGCGAGATGCTCGTATTGCAGTTCGTAAGCCCGCACGCGCGATAGGATCATGACCGAACGCCGGTGCTCCGCGTAAACCGGCTTGTCAAAAACGGGCAGATCCGCTAACAAACGAATCAACGCCTCCTTGCTGTCGATAGGAATCAGGCGCGCGGGACCAGCTTTTGGTCGCCGCAAGAAAACCAGAAAATCGGCGCTACATGAAGGCGCCGTCGCCATATGTACGTCTTCCGTTCGCAATTCCAGGAAAGGGCTGCCGGCGTGATCCGCGCCCGCTTGCGGCCACTTGACGCTTGGGAACAGGGCCGCGGCGGTCGTTAAGAACTTCATGCGATCAGGTTTGCCAACCACGGTATCGCTTTTTTCGCCGCGCACAAGGTACGCCACGTCGTCCGTCACAAAAGACCAGCCGTCGCGCGCGCAGGCCAGTGCCAGAACGCTCTTTCCGACTCCGGACGGGCCGCAGAGCAGTACGCCTCGGCCGTTCTTTGCGATGCAGCCGGCATGAACGGCGGTGACATACAGGTGATTGAGACAGCAATACACCATCGCGTCCAGAAAGTAGTGTCGAGTCCAGACGCGAGCATTAGTCGCCCCCTGCGTCAACCAGCAAAACGCAAAGCCCCTGGCAAGGTCGCACATCGCGAAGTGCGCCGCGTCTGACACGATCGATAGCAGGTGCCCTTGCGCCCGGAACACCGGCGCGGAAGGCGGCTCGCTCGCATTCTCCTCCGATACGGCGATACGAATCTCGATGGGCGGCTTGGCAAACTTCTGTAGACAGGCTCCCCAGCTCTCCTCCGCCATCTCCAGGATTTCCGCATTGTTGGTGTGGATCTCGACAGGAAACCCCAATGGATACAGGGTCGCACTCAAAGGCAACGGGAAGTTGTGCAGGAGCGGATCGAAAGCGGTGAGTTCGATGGAGCCCGTATCTTTCATGTCGACACGAACCCTGCTGCTCGGGTGACCCGATAAAGAGTATTCGTCTTCAATAGCCGTGTGAGGTTATAGAGGAGGTACCAATTGTAAATCGCGGCTGCGATGGAACTGCCCAAAGCAATGCCCGCGATGCCAAGCCTCTGCATGCACACGTAGTTCAGTGCCACCGTGGACATCAGGTGCAGCGCGCCTCCCCACATGCGTACTTCATTCGATCGCAGAGATGAGATTAACCGGTAGGCCAGCGCGCTCAGCATCATGAACGGCAGTTGCAGAATGTGCCAGCATTGAACCTTGGCCACCAGGAGCACGTCCGGGTCCGTGAATGATCCCCGCTGGTACAGAGTCCGGATTAGCGGCTCAGATGCGTATGCGAGGGCTCCGGTGAGCGGAACTGTAATCAGCAGAGTGAGCCGGTAAAACGTCTTGTTCGTCTCCGAGATCAACGTCCATTCGCATCGCGCAGCCAATCGCGAGAAGTGCGGCAGCGCCACGGTAGCGATGGCGGCTGACCCGATCGCGAGAATGACTGTGACAACCTTTGTCCCGTATGTGAAGGCGGCAACGCTGGCTGCGCCAAGCATCGCGGCCATAGAATTGTTCACCACCGCTGATCCGCTCAGCAGGCATGCGCCCATAAGCATAGGGCCATACTGCTGCAAGCCTGCGCGGGAGGACTCGTTCATCGCGGAGCCCTTCAACACAAGCGCAACTATCGTCAGTAACGGAACAAAGACGGGGCTCGCCGCGCGAATTGCGAACTCGCCTACCGAGTTCAGCACTCCTCGCCAGGTCGCAGTGATGCCGCTCAGTACCAGCACCGGCAGCATCCACGCAAGTAGCGATCGCGCCACTTCGAGCTCCGTCGAGACGCTGGCCAACTGGAGCAGCGTCAGCAGTGTGATCGTAGACAGGACCGTTCGGAGAGCCTCAGCATCGCCGCGCTCTCGCATCGCGACGAGCATGGGTATCAGCGAGGCGTTTGTCGCCGCGGAGATTGCCTCAGCCGAAAACATGATCGACGCGAACGCAATCAGGAATGCGTCGGCCTTATCCTCGAGTCCGAAGTGGCGGGCAATGATAACAACCTTGACCGCGCCCACCGCGACCAGGGGTGCAAACATACGTCTTCCGGGCGAATCGCCGCGGAGCACGCCTGTAAGATTGGCTACCGCTCGCAAAGCTAGACCCGTGCTTCTCCAAGCGGTATTATAAGCGCCCGTCCGGCGATTTGCATCGCGGTGCTACACTCCTGACATCTGAATGCGCGTTGCCATCGTCCACTACTGGCTGCTCAAGATGCGAGGCGGCGAAAAAGTAGTGGAAGCACTCTGCCGGCTGTTTCCTGCGGCCGAGCTTTTTACGCTCTTCTACAACCCCGAGCAAGTGAGCCCCATCATTCGTGAGCGGAAGGTAACGCCATCTTTCCTCAACCGCCTGCGTGGCTGCTACCGCTCGCTGCTGCCCCTGATGCCCATGGCGCTTGAGCACTTCGATCTGCGCGGATACGATCTCGTCATCACCAGCGAGTCTGGACCGGCTAAAGGCGTACTCGTGCCGTCGGCGGCGCGCCACATCTGTTACTGCCACACACCGATGCGGTACCTGTGGGAACTCTACCCGGCCTACCTGCACGAATGGACACAGAATTCCATAAAGCGCGCCATGATGGCGCCCCTGGCAAACTACCTGCGCCTCTGGGATTATGCGTCAGCCGCGCGCGTTGACACATTCATTGCCAACAGCGAGACCGTAAAGCGCCGCATCTGGCGGACGTATCGTCGCAACTCCGAAGTCATTCACCCGCCGGTCAGTGTTGAGACATTCTATTGGCGTCAGCCCGAGGATTATTTCCTCGTCGTCTCGGAGCTTTCACCGTACAAAAGGCTCGACACGGCGGTGCGAGCTTTCTCGCATGCAGGCAAGCGCCTGCGCATCGTCGGGACCGGCCCGGAGTACCGGACGTTGCGGCGGATGGCCGGGCCCAGCATCGAATTCTGCGGATGGGTTCCGGACGACCAATTGCGGGAGTTGTATTCGAGATCACGCGCGCTCGTGGTCCCGGGGAAGAGGATTTCGGCATTGCTCCCGTGGAGGCAATGGCGAGCGGAAAGCCAGTCATTGCACTTGGCAGCGGTGGCATTCTCGAAAGTGTGCCCGTTCGCGACCTTGTTGCCGGTGTTTTCTACATGCATCCGGATGAAGCGCACCTTACCCGCGCTCTTGCGGAATTCGAGAAACTGGAGCGCGGCGTCGACTCACGAGCGCTGCAGAAGCATGCTACTCGTTTCTCGGAGTCGGAGTTTCGCGCACGCATCGAATCGGTCCTGGGTCGCTCCTAACAGCTCCGGGGGGTTTGTCTTCCGGTGAAAAAACTCTAGTGCCAGCCGTAAGCGGGTCGGCGGCACTGTCTTCGGCACGAGGGACCTGAACACATCCTCGCTTTGCTGCCATGCGCAGCGGAAAGGGCGTGGGGCCTTGTCATTACAACACTGCTCGCGCGGTCAGAATCTGCAGTCGCCTACGACAGCAAGGGAGAGAACGAGAGCGGTGCGAAGATCAGGTTCGAACAATTGCCGACGATAGTGGCGAATCAGCACCGGTTGGTGCGGGTGTTTCAAAACCTGAGGGCAGTGCGATCAAGTACTCGTATGAAAGACCGGCAAAGATACATGAATCCTCTAAACGCGAAGCGGCGGAGTGGGTGTTCAGCGTGAGGGATGACAGCATCGGAATTGGTCCTCGATACCATCACCGAATCTTTTGAACCGTTCCAGCGGCTGCGGCAAAGTAGGGATACAACCGGAACGGGCGTGGACCTCGCAATCGGCAAACAGATTGTAGAGGCCATGATGCCGAATGTCGGTGGAATCGACAGAGGGAAAGCGTTCAACAGTTCTTTTCATAATCCCTTTACCGGTGTCGCGCTCTTTCGATGTGTGAATCACAACGCGCCGTGTTGAGTCACAGCATACGGACGGATGGACAAGGTAATCTCGCCCTCTGGATCAGCGGAGCGCGTCAACCAGAAGTCGCACGGGCCTTACGCTGGCGTGCACTATTTCGAGCTTTGGTTTTGCAAGCGCGTCGAGGTGGGCGCGTTGTTCCGTCACCCAAGCCGCGTTGCCGGTTGGCTTCGTTTCGAGGCGGCTCAGAGCTTCGAGGCCGATCTCTGCAATTTGCGCGAGGTCTAGTGAGAGATCTTTTGCCTCCCTGATCAGAGCGCTCTTCTCCGTGTACGGCAGGAGCCGCCGGTTGTTATCGC
Source organism: Bryobacteraceae bacterium (assembly GCA_963825845.1). Classification (GTDB taxonomy): domain Bacteria; phylum Acidobacteriota; class Terriglobia; order Bryobacterales; family Bryobacteraceae; genus DASQDN01. Next base: position 119,640 of record CAWGVL010000060.1, read on the forward strand.
GCCAATTTGTGAGGGTGCTCTGAATCTCGGTAACGTGCTTGGGCGAGGGAGATCTTAACTGCGCCCGTATTATGCTTTCGAGACGGCGGACTACTGCGCTGTCGCCACGGGCGGCGTCGACGATTCGATTCAGGGGTGTGTCCTGCGCGTAGCGTGTTGCCAGTTCTCTCACTTCGATACCCTGTGGATCAAGCGTGTCGGCCAGAGTTTGCAGCGTTTCGAGTGGCGCGTCGGGCGCGAGCCGCCGGAGCGCAAGCTCGTAGTTGCGGTTGTGGAGTGCGCCACGGAAATCGAGCCGACGGCTGATCGTTTCGAGACGGGCGTACATGTTTTCGACACTCGCGGTCTGCGCGGCGGGCGACCAGAGGCGCTCCGCGATCGCAGCAGTTTTCGGCCACATGCGAGAGTCGATTGTCTCTGGGCTGATGAATTCGGTCCACATACACGCTTCTCCCCCGAGAACGTTGGCTCCTTCTTCGGGCGTAAGAGACTTAGCGGGTCCACCGAGCGGATCGACAGAGTAATAAGTAGAGGTCAGGTTCAGATGGTCGAGATAGTAGCCGAAAGATAAGAGAGTTTTGTAGCCCTGTTTCGCGGCCGCGGCGAGGGAATCGTGATCGCGCCAGGACTGAACGAGGATGTCGCGAGGAAGATTTTGGTGAAGGATTTCGTCCCAGCCTGCCATCTTCTTGCCATGCTTTTTCAGAATCGGCAGAACGCGTTTGTTGAAGTACGCCTGCAGTCCAGGTTCATCGCGGAGCTTCTGCTGCTGAATGAAGGCCTGGATCCGGGGATTCTCCTTCCAGTGTTTGTAAGTGACCTCGTCGCCGCCAATGTGCAAGTACTCATCCGGGAATAGCAGGGCCATCTCGCCAATCAGTTTGTCGATGAAGATGTAAACACCTTCGTTGGTTGGATCGAGCGCCGGGTCATAAATACCGAACGTATGAATGATGTTATAGGGGCCGGGAGCGCTGGCGAGTTCGGGGTATCCGATTAGCCACGTGGCGCAATGGCCTGGCATGTCGAACTCGGGGATGATGCGGATCCCGCGATCGCGGGCATAAGCCACAATGCGGCGGATATCGTCCTGAGTGTAGTACTCGCCGTTCTCAGTGCCAAGCTGGTGGAGCTTTGGAAAGACCTTGCTTTCGACGCGGAAGCCTTGGTCATCGGTGAGATGCCAATGAAAGACGTTAAGCTTGACAGCTTCCATGGTGTCGAGCGTGCGGAGAATGACAGGCACGGGCATGAAATGGCTTGTGACATCAATGAGAAGTCCTCGCCATGGGAAGCGTGGACTGTCGTCGATGATGACGGACTGCGCAACGAAGCCGTCCGGACCGATGGTGACGAGTTGCAGAAACGTCTGCAGACCTCGCATGGCTCCAAGAATTGTGGCTGACGTCAGGCGCGCCTTTGCTGATGTGACTTCGAGGCGATAGGCTTCCGGTTGGCCGAGTTTGTCTACCTTCTTGTCGGCGGTTTGGGCACAGTCGATCACAAAGGTGGCGCTCTCCGGCGGGGCAAGGGGAGTAGTGTTGATCGGGATCCCGGTTTCGGCCGAGAGCTGTGTGAGGAAGCGCTTGCCGGCGCGGGCGAGACGTGAGGCCGGCGGTTTGGTGAAGGCGATACGGAACGTGCCCTTGATTCGCAGTTCGCCATTGCCACGCTGCAGCGAAGCCGGCAAGGGCATGAGGGTCTGCGCCGAACCGAGAGCGACGGCCAGTGAAGCGGCGAACACAAGGCGGCTAAATACGGGTGTCATGTATTTGCGGTATCGAAAGCAGTCTCGACGCCGCCGGCGCGGCGAGTCTGTACCACATGGAAAACAAATCCGGCAGTGAACCAAAGGCCTCCGGCAATTTTTGCGGGAACGGAAAGATTGACCCAGATCAGGAAGCAGAAGAGGAGGCCCGCCAGCGGCAGTACGGCTCCGGTAAAGTGGCCATAACCGGGTTCGGAAAAGCGCACGCCGAAGGAGTGCCGGATCACTGCAGCGTTGACTCCCATAAAGGCGAGAAAAGCCCCAAAGTTGATCAGTTCGGCAGAACGTTCGTAGTTGAGAACGAGGGCTCCGAGGCAAGCGAGTATGCCGACGAGCAAGATGTTTCGCGAGGGTGATCCGGTGCGCGCATCGAGGTGCGAAAAGAAGATGGGAAGAGATCCGCCGCGCGACATTCCGTAGAGCAGGCGCGCGACGCCGGTTTGTGCGGTGAGAGCGGAACCAAGACTGCCGACCACCAGGATTAGCGCGAGGATGTGGAAAAGCCACTCGCCTCCTACAGTACGGCTGACATCGAGGAACGCAGTCTCGACGCTGGTGAAGTTGTGATAATCAGGCCAAACGAGTTGGGCGAGGTAGACCTGCAGTCCTCCGAACAACCCTGTGAAGACGCAGACTATAACTGCAGCGAGCATTACATTTCGTCTGGGATTATCCACTTCTTCGGCGAGCGTTGTCACGCCGTCGAATCCTCCGTACGTCAGAGCCGCTACCGAGGTCGCGGTCAAGATCGTGGGCAAGTGGAATGAGTCCGGGTTGTAAAACGGACGCGTCGAGATAAGCCCCGCCCAGCCGGCCCTTCCGGCAACATAGACGGTCGCGAGCCAGATGAATGCCAGAATAACAACCATCATGATGGCGCAGAGAATCGCGCTAGCCCGTGTGGTGAAGCGGATGCCGCCCAGGTTGATGGCGGTCATTCCTGCCGAAAACAGAAATATCCATGCACTATAAGGGATCGCGGGCAGCAAACGGTTAAGCGTTACAGCGCCGTAAATCGTGCATATGAGCGGAACCAGAAGATAGTCAAGGAACATCGCCCAGCCTACGAGAAATCCAGCATGGCGGTTCAGGCTCCGGCCGACGTAAGTGTACGCCGAACCCGCGGATGGATACAGCGCGGCCATCTTCCCGTAGCTGACAGCCGTCAGCACCATGGCGGCCATGGCAAGAAGAATCGTCGTGACGGCGTGTCCATCGGAGAGTTGTTGCGCGAGGCCAAACAGGGGGACGGGCGCAATGGGTTGCACCAGGTACGATGCCGTACAGAATCAGGTCCGAAAGGCTGAGCACACGGCGAAGATGCGCGGTCATTGAGTTGTAACGATGATGTTTCAGGGTACGGCGCTCACCTGCCGGACGTCAAGGACAATTTTTCTAAAAACGGAAAAAATACCTTGACGCCTGGTCCTCTCTACCGCTAATGTGGACTGGAAACACGTGATCAAGCAAGTGAACGGAAAGCCGCAACGCGACAGGCATGTCGTCGAGGCCATCGTGCGACGGTTCGGGCCGATTTCACGTGCAAAGATTCACGAGCTGTCACAAATCCGGTTGAGCGCAATGTCGGCGCTGGTCCGCTCCCTGCTTGAGGAAGGGCGTTTAGTTGAGAGTGGCGTCGAGGAGAGCACTGTCGGGCGCAAGGGCGCATTGCTGCGTTTGAACGAAAGTTATGGCTCGGTCATAGGCATAGAGTTCGACGACGAGTCGCTCTGCGTGGGTGTATCGGATCTGCATCCGCGAATCCGACACTTGTTGACCGAGCCTGTGCAACTGGATGGTGGACGGGAGCAGTTGATCCGGCAGTTGCTGGCGGCTGCACGGCGCGTGCTTCAGGAGTCGCGGATCCGCAAGAACGATGTGGTCGGCATCGGTGTCGCCGATCCCGGACTTGTAGACAGCCAACGCGGCATCACTCTGACGTCTTCCACGATTCCGTTCTGGCGGGAAGTGCCGCTCCGCGAAATATTTGAACGGGAGTTCGGCGTACCGGTGCTGGTCGAAACGCGTACCCGTGCGAAGGCGGCGGCCGAGTATGAGGCCGAGGGCGGAGAAGCGGGGCGCTCGAGCATGATCTACGTCGATTACGGCAGCGGCATCGGCGCCGGTCTCTACGTAGACGGGCGTCTGCTATACGGCAAGGGGTCCGCCGCAGGTGAATTCGGCCACACCTGCGTGGCTCCGGACGGACCGGTCTGCACGTGTGGGAGCTTTGGTTGCCTCGAAGCGATAGCGGGACTGCGAGCCGTGGAGGCGCGTGTTCGGCGCCTGCTGATGGAGGGCGCTCGGTCGAAGGTCGTCGATGCAGCAGGCGGTAACGCCGATGCCGTAACAGGCTGGATGGTATTAGAAGCGGCAAGCAACGGTGACAAAGTGGCAAGCAATGTCGTTGCGGAAGTGGCTCGGTATCTGGGGCTAGGTATCGCTAATCTTGTGAACCTGTTCAATCCGGGGCTTGTGGTTCTGGACGCGCGCCTGCGGCCGGCCGGGTCGGAGTTGCTCGACGGCATTATTTCCGCAGTGCGGCGTCAGGCTCTACGCGAGGCCACGGAGCAGGTCGTGATCCGTTACGCGTCGGTAACCGAAGCTGCGGGTGTGCTGGGAGTGGCACGGATGGTTCTAGAAAAACATTTTGAGATTCCTGCGTTTCGGATGCCGGCATGTCTAGTGGATGGCGGCGTATGAGCAAGTTGGCGCTGTCAGGAGGTAAGCCGGTTCGCGAGCGGCCCTTTCCGGCGTGGCCAGTGTTCGATGCGCGCGAGGAAAAGTTGATGCTGGAGGTGCTGCGGAGCGGGCAATGGTGGCGTTACACGCTCGGCGAAGCACTGGATCCAAAGGCTGGCGGGTCGTCGCAAAGATCGAAGGTTGCCGACTTTCAGGAGCGCTTTGCGGCGATGCACGGATCACAGTACGGGATCGCGTGCGCAAATGGAACGGCCGCGCTGGAGGTGGCGCTGCGGGCATTAGATGTGGGCCCGGGTGACGAGGTGATCGTGCCGCCGTACACGTTCATCGCGACGGCGACCGCTCCAATGCTCATCGGCGCGACGCCCGTCTTCTGCGATGTCGACTTGGCGACGCTCAATCTGGATCCGGCGCGGCTGGAGGAAGCGATCACGCCTCGCACGAAGGCAATAGTGCCCGTGCACTTCGCAGGATTGGCCGCGGACATGGACGCTATCGGACACATTGCGGCGAGTCATGGAATCGCTGTGATTGAAGATGCGGCGCATGCGCACGGCGGCTTCTGGAATGGACGACCGCTCGGATCGATTGGCGCGGCGGCAACGTTCAGTTTTCAGGCATCAAAGAACATGACCGCGGGAGAGGGTGGCCTGATCACCACGAACGATCCTGCAGTGGCGGAGATCTGCGAGTCATTAGTATGGGTCGGTCGCAAGATGGGGCGGCCCTGGTACGAACATCACAGGCTGGGGTGGAATTACCGGTTGACGGAGTTTCAGGCGGCGCTGTTGATTGCGCAACTCGAGAGATTGGAAGAGCAGACAGCCCGCCGACAGCGAAATGCTGAATACCTTTCCACGAGGTTACAGAAAGTGCCCGGCATTCGGCCCCTCAGTGTACCCTCGTATGCGACCGGGCATGCGTGGCACATCTATGTCCTTCGGTTCGACGCAGAGACGTTTGGTGTACCGCGAGGTGTGTTTCTAAAGGCGCTAATGGCCGAAGGCATTCCGGCATCCAGCGGTTACGCGCATCCGCTGTACCGAAATCCGATGTTTCGTGATCCCGCAGTTTCAATTGATTATTCGCGCTACGCAGACTTGTGTCCGGCCAGCGAGCGGGCGTGCAACGAGGCGGTATGGCTCGAGCATCGCTTGTTGCTCGGTGATGGAGAGGACATGGATGACATTGCGCGCGCAGTGGAGCGAGTCTACGCGCATCGCGGGGAGTTGGGATGAAGTTTGCTTGCTTTTTTTTCGCCGCGAGCGCAGCGGTCTGGAGCGCTCCGCTGAAGATTGGTGAGTTTCGCGCGGAAGTGCGGCACACCTTCGGCGTATCGGATGGGCTGCCGTCCGATGACATACGGTGCGTTGCCGCCGCGGGGCCGCAAGTATGGGCCGGAACAGCTCAGGGGATTGCGGTTCGTGAGGCTGGTGCGTGGCGCGTTGTGGATCGACGCTCTGTAGATGCGTGTGCTGCTGTGGGGTCGGAAGTTGTTTGGGTCTCGGCTGGTGATGTTTATCGAGGATCTGCGCGCGTTGCGATGCTGCCTCGCGAAGCCGGCGTGGCGCATGCTGTAGCCGCGGCGGGTTCGCGGATGATGGTGGGGACGGACCGCGGACTATTCGAACTGAATGGGAAAGGTAGTTCCCTGGCTCGTGTTCCACTGCCCGGGCTTCGTGGCCCAGTGTTCGCTGTAGCATTGCGAGACTCTGGAGACGCTGCCGCGGGTGGCGGTGCGGGGTTGTTCAGCCGCAATGGCACGGATTGGGTTCAGGAGTTTCCGCGTGATGGCACGCGTAGCTGGGCCCCAGCCGACGTGCGTGGCTTGGGCTTCGACACGAAACAGCGATTGTGGTTCTTCAGTCCTCAAGGCGCCGGTGTTCGCGATGGCTCCTCATGGAAACTGTTCACGGGCGCGGAGGGGTTGCCCTATGACGATGCAACCACGTTAGCAGCCGGTCCTGGCGGTGAAGTTTGGCTGGGTACGAGATTGGGCGCAATCCGTTACGACGGGGGCTCCTGGGCATATCGGCAGGGGCTGCGATGGCTACCCGATGATGCTGTGCGCGGGATCACCATCGACAGGGAAGGCGGCGCATGGTTTGCCACGGCGAAGGGCGTTGGTTATATCGAACGCCAGCCCATCACGCTTGCGAATAAAGCTCGGTTTTATGAAGACGAAATCGATAAACGTCACCGGCGTACGGAGCACGAATATGTGATGGCAGTCAGGCTTCCGAACGCGGGAGACAAATCGAAGTGGGTGCAGCACGACAGTGATAACGACGGGTTATGGACTGGGATGTATGGGGCCGGGGAGTGCTTCGCATATGCGTCCACGAAAGATCCGGCCGCGAAGCATCGGGCGACGAAGGCGTTCGAAGCATTGCGGTTTCTGAGCCTCGTAACACAGGGCGGTTCAAACCCGGCGCCTGCAGGATTTCCCGCTCGGGCCATTCTGCCGGTCAGCGGGCCAGATCCCAACATTCACGATTCGCGGGAGAGGGACGTGCGGTTCCAGGCAGCGCGCGATCACCTTTGGAAAGTGATGAGTCCACGGTGGCCGAAGAGCGCTGACGGGAAATGGTATTGGAAAACCGACACGAGTTCGGATGAACTGGATGGGCACTTCTTCTTTTTATGCCCGTTACTATGATCTCGTCGCCGAGACGGAGCAGGAGAAGGAAGAGGTTCGCGCCGTGGTGCGTTCCATCACGGATCATCTACTGTCGCACAATTTGTCGCTCGTCGACTGGGACGGACAGCGTACTCGTTGGGGAGTATTCGATCCCGTTTCATTGAACGACGACCGGATGTGGTGGAACGGCCGTGGCCTGAATGCGCTCAGTATCCTGTCCTATCTGAAAGTTGCGGAACACATCGGGTGATCGCAAATATCACGACGCCTACGATCGCCTTGTTCGGAAACACAAGTACGCGACAAACATCCTCGTGGCCAAAATCCATACAGGCCCAGGTTCGGGCAATCAGTCCGATGACGAAATGGCGCTGATGTGCTTCTACAACCTGCTCCGTTATGAAAAGGACGATGACCTGCTTCAGAAGTATGCGGCGTCGCTGGCGAACTACTGGGCGGTAGAGCGGCTCGAACGCAATCCGTTCTTCAATTTCGTTGCAGCGGCGAGTCTCACGGGACGCCAGTTTACAGACGCATTCCGGACTGTTGATCTCACTCCGAAAGGGCCGTGGCTCGAGGACTCGGTAGATACTCTGGTTCGGCTTCCGTTAGACCGGGTCGATTGGGGACATCGGAATAGCCATCGCAAGGATATTCTGCCGATACGGCCTCTGATCGCAGAGGATGACGGACGTCCACGCAGCGGACAAATGCGTGACGGGAAGGTGCTGCCCGTCGATGAACGCTACTTCAACTTCTGGAATCACAATCCCTGGACGCTGGACACCGGCGGTACGGGCAACTCATTAGGGGACGGAGCGGTCTTTCTACTTCCGTACTACATGGGTCTGTACCACCACTTTATCGAGGAATGATAGGTGGCAACTGCACGAGTCGGGAAAGTGGTGTCGGCAACGCGTGTCGACTCAATGGATCAGTTCCGCGGCTACACGATGGCTGGGATGTTCCTCGTCAATTTCGTTGGCGCGTTCGCGGTGACGCATCCGCTTTTGAAGCACCATAACACCTACAACAGTTATGCGGACACGATTATGCCGCATTTCTTTTTCGCCGTGGGCTTTTCAATGCGTCTGGTGATGCTGCGGAACATCGCGCAGATGGGCGATTCGGCGTATCGGAAAGCGGCGTTCCGCTCATTGATGCTCGTCCTGGTGGGTTTGATTGTGTACCACCTGGATGGTGAGTACCGGCAATGGGAGCGACTCGCAGCGCTCGGTTGGAGTGGCTTTTTCAAGACAGCATTCTGGAAGTCTCCCTTTCAGGCGCTGGTGCATATTGGCATTACGACATTCTGGGTTTTACCCGTGATCGCACGAACGGCCCGTACCCGGATCATGTGGATGGTTGGTAGCGCCGCGCTGCATCTGGCGCTTTCGCATGCCTTCTGGTACGAACTTCTGCGGGATAAGCGAGTCATTGACGGTGGACCGCTCGGGTTCCTGACATGGACTATTCCCACACTGGTGGGATCGCTCGCTTACGACATCGTTCGCGGGCGGGAAGTGCGAGAATCGGTTCGCCTACTGATTCGATGGGGCGCGGGGCTCGCTGTGTTCGGGTATGCGCTTTCCTGTCTGAATGCCGTTTTCAATCCGGTCAAGCCGGGCGGCATCGCGAACTGGCTGGTCGAGCCGCCGTTTTGGGCGCCGTCGCGTCCGGTCGACTTGTGGACCATGAGCCAGCAGGCGGGGTCTAATTCTTATCTTTGGTTCTCGGCTGGATTCTCCTTTCTTGCTTACGCGGCGTTTGTGTGGTGGACCGATCAGAAGGGAAGGCAGTCTCAGCTGTTTCGAGTTTTCGGGTTGAATCCGCTTGCTGGTTACGTACTGCACATGCTGATTGCAAGCGCAGTACGGCCGTTCGCGCCTAAGGATTCTCCATTGGTGTGGGTTGTTTTTACTTTTGTGATGTATTTTGGAACGCTATGGTTGTTTCTCTGGGGGCTCGACCGCCAGCGAAATTACATCAGGCTTTAGGTAAAGAACGGGGGATGTTGAAGTGAATCGAAAATGGCTACTCTGCCTCATCGCCTTTCTGGCGATGAGGGCGACGGCTCAAGAGTTCCGGGCGACGCTGTCCGGTGACGTCGTGGACACCGCGGGCGCAGCGGTTGAAGGCGCGCGTGTGCTCGCAATCAGTATCGAGCGTAATGTCCCGTATTCGGCAACTACGAATGCTTCTGGACGTTACGTTATCCAGTTCCTGCTTCCGGGCAAGTATACCTTGACCGTCGAGAAGGATGGCTTTAAGAAGTATGTCCGCTCGGATATTTCATTGCTGGCGAGCGATCAACGGTCGCTCGATGTCAAGTTGGAGCTCGGCGCGGTGACTGAAAGCGTAACGGTCGCGGGCGAAGTTCCGCTGCTGCAAACCGAGAGCGCGACAACCAAGTCCACTTTTGAAAACAAGCTGATTGAGGACGTGCCCTCGGGCGGCCGCAATATTTTCGCGCTGATGTACAACCAGCCAGGCGTGGTGAAGACGAGCACGTACTGGGGATCGATGGAGTTGTACGCATCGGGCAACGTCAACGGCGTTTCGATCGGCGGCGGCGTGCGCGGCGAGAACGAAACAGTGGTGGATGGAGTCGCGAATACCCGCAACGATCGCGGGATCTCGTTTGTTCCATCAATCAATGGCACGCAGGAGTTTACGGTTCAATCGAACACCTATGACGCGCAGTTCGGACGAACGGGCGGCGGCGTGACGATGATCACACTGAAGTCGGGCACCAATCAGCTGCATGGACAGTTGTTCGAATATCTCAAGAACGAGAAGTTGCGAACTAACGACTGGGTGGCGAATAAGGAAGGCGAGACAGAACCGGTACCTTTCAAGAACAACACGTTCGGATTCGAGGTCGATGGTCCCATCTTCCTGCCGAAGATTTATGACGGACGCAACAAGGCGTTCTTCATGTTGTCGCTCGAGTCCTTGCAGGAGCGTGCGCTCGGCGGCGAACGGCGCACCTTGCCCTCGGCGGAGCAGATCAAAGGCGACTTTTCGCAGTTGCGCAATGCCGCGAACCAGCTGGTGACGATCTACGATCCGCTGACCACCAGGTTGGGGGCGGATGGAAAGACTTACGAACGATCGGCATTCCCCGGCAACGTGATTCCTGCCAGCCGGATTAATCCCATTGCCGCACAAATCGCTTCGTTCTATCCGGCGCCGAACCTGCCAGGCGATGGCCCGCAGCATATTAACAATTATGCGAAACGGCTCCCGGCACGGAACAACTACAACCAGTGGCTCGGGAAGTTCGACTACTCCTTCAGCGATCGCAGCCGAGTGTCGGGACGCTACGGCGAGACTCCGTGGTCGAATTATGCAAAGCTCGTGTGGGGCAACAATCCGGCCGAGCCGAGCGGCGAATATCCGTCGATGCGCATCTTCCGTAACTGGGGCGCCGACTGGACGTATACCGTCAGCCCGTCAATCGTGTTCAATCTTCGCGGCGGCCTGGCCCGATATGAGGGCTTGTCGGGTAATAGCTTCGGCGCCGGTTACGATTCGGCTCAGCTAGGATTCCCCTCGACTCTCACCAAGCAGTTCTACAACAACCAGTTCCCACGGTTCAACATGGGAACGTATTCGGAACTGGGCGCAACCAGCTTCAGCGACGAAGCGCACGATACGTGGAGCATCCAGCCGAACCTCACGTTCATTAAGGGCCGGCACTTCCTCAAGGTCGGGACAGAGTTCAGGCGCTACAACGACAACAACCGGTCGACCGGCTACGCGAGCGGACTGTACGGATTCACTCCCGCCTGGACACAGGCGAATCCAGAGCGGGCCGACAGTGCTTCCGGCAACGAGTTCGCGTCCTTCCTCCTCGGCTATCCGACGACGGGGCAAGTCGACAAGAACATTTTCCCGGCTTACCGGTCGCACTACTACGCGGCATTCGTACAGGACGATTTCAAAGTTTCGACCAAGCTTACGCTTAATCTCGGACTGCGATGGGACTACGAGACGCCGCGGTATGAACGGTACGACAGGATGATTCGCGGGTTCGGTTTCGATCAGGCGAGCCCGATTGCAGGCACTGTCAAGAATTCAGCGGCCGCAGCGAACTGCCCTGCCTGCCAGGCAGGACTGAAGGGCGGATTGATGTACGCAGACCCGAACAACCGGTATGCGTTCGAGCCGAAGAGGGCGAACTGGCAGCCGCGCGTTGGCGCCGCATACCGCATGTCCGACAACCTCGTGTTCCGCGGCGGCTACGGATTGAGCTATCTCGGACAATCCTCGAACGGACAGTCTTATGGCTATAGCAGGACAACTCCGCTGGTTTCCTCGACCAATGGCGATCTGACACCGGCAGTGTCGTTGAGCGATCCCTATCCGACTAACCTGTTCTCCGGCGGGCAATTGCTCGACCCGATCGGCAACAGCCAGGGGCTGGCTACCAACCTAGGGCAGAGCATTTCGGCGCAGTATCTGGATCGACCGCTGCCTTACGCGCATCAGTATTCGGCCGGATTCCAGTATTCGTTCGGATCGTGGGTGGCGGATGCCAGCTACGTTGGAAATCTCACACGACGGCTGCCGGTCTCGCTGAATCAGAACTTCATTCCGACAGAAGTACTGAACAGCATTCCCGTGGACCAGCGACAGGCATATTTCACCGGGCAGGTACCCAACCCGATGGCGGCCTGTTGCCGGGAACCGGTATCAATGGCGCGACAACGCAGCGGGCGCAGCTGCTCTATGCCTATCCGCAGTATTCCCAGGTGACGATCACCGATGTTCCAGCCTCGGCCTGGAGCAAGGGTCCACGCATTTCTTTGGACGCTCCCTCGCAGGCTGCTATGCCGCCGCGTTGGCCGGGATGCCCACAGCGCTCGAGCTGCATCTCCCGATCAGGCGGTTTGACGAGCCGCTCGCCCGCGATCTCTTCCGGCAGCCATCCTTTCGCGGCCTTATCGTCATCACGCACGCGCTTAAGACTTTCTACCAAAACCACTTTCCGGAGCTTACGGATCGGATCCATGTCGTGCCGGACGCGGCAGACCCGCCATTGCGCGACGGTCCCCCTTTCCAACTCGCGCCGCTGGCGGGCTTCCGCGTCGGCTATGCCGGTCATCTCTACGCCGGCAAGGGCGCCGAGATTATCGTGCAGCTCGCCGAGCGGTTGCCCAAGATCGGCTTCCACGTCCTCGGCGGCTACGACAAGGACGTGGCCCATTGGAAGGCGAAGGCCCGCGGCCTCGTCAATATCGAGTTCTATGGCTTCCGTCCACAAGGCGAGGTGAGCGCCTTTCTCCAGCAGCTCGACGTTGTGGTCGCGCCCTATCTGCGGCAGGTGGATACCTTGGCGGCGGGAACAATATCGCCGCGTGGATGTCGCCGTTGAAGCTTTTCGAATATATGGCCCATGGGCTGCCCATCGTGAGCTCCGACCTGCCCGCGCTGCGCGAGGTGCTGGAGAACGAAAGCAACGCTCTGCTTTGTGATCCAGATGATATTGTTGCATGGGTCTCAGCCATTGAACGACTGCGGTCAAGTCTTCAGCTGCGACTGGGCTCTTGCAAGGCGAGCCCGCGGGGACTTCGCGCGCCTATATACTTGGGACAAGCGAGCGAAGAAAATCCTTCTGCCGCTCTTAGGCGCCAATAATAACGTTGGCATCGATTATTGACAGCCTATTGGGCCCGGTTCGCTCATGGAGAAGCTTTTTGGTGCAGCAGTCGAATCTCTATTTTGATCCCAACAAAACGTAACCCACCCGCCTTGCAAGCCAGGGATCGGTTGGCTTGGCGCTTTCAAAAAGTTTCAACCCAATCTCGTCTTGATTAAGGTCACACTGAGTAAGTTTCGGAAAAGTCTGAACCACAGACAAAAGCCTTTCTTCCGTATAGGGTGGCGAGGATAGTTGGCACCGGTGGTTCTGTCCTGTAAAGATCGAGACCAAGCTCGGTAAAGCTCTCCCGCCAGGGCGGATGTATAATAACAATTGCACTAGCCTTGTTGTGCTTAGGCCACGACGACCAATTTTGACAGAAAAGTTCAACATCCACTCCGCTTAATTTTCCTCTCCTGCACAAAATTCTAAAATTATCCCGGGTTAGCTTCAAGATATCTTCATCAATATCGAGACCGACAATCCTTTTTGCTCCAGTCGACAACGCAACATGGTAAGCTAGGTTTCCAGATCCGATGAAAGGATCAATCACCTCACGGATCTCATGTCCGCTTGCGCTCAATGTGGCTGCAATTGAACGGGCAATAAACTCCGCATGTGGGTCTCGGGTCGCCTCCACTGCAGTCCTTCCCATGATGCGAATGCCGATCGCATACCAGTTAATTGGCGACATTCCGAAGAGCTTTATATCGTTAATGCTTTTGTTGAGGAGTTGTCCCGCGCGGAGCACATGGAGAGAATTCAGCTTTGTTCCCGCCACTTCACCAAGGAAAAAGGCCCGCGCAGTTTGATACTTCATTTTTGACATGCTAACTTCTTCGCTAACGCCAATTTTCGTAGAGTGTTAATCGTTATAAATGCAGAATATATCTTCTCCGAGTTGTTTGATCTGCACGTTGTCAAATCGCCCCGTTACCCGCTGCGCCATCCCTAGAAACGCAAGGAGCTCAGCGTGATGCACCGCCTTAAACTTCTCGGTAGCGTACCGTTCCATCCGGCAGCCTCACCAGTGAGGGCCAAGTGCTTTAAGGGACGAAGCTGCCGCCGAACATTACGCTCGGCTTCAGCAAGCCGGCTTGTCGAAAGCGAGATTGAGGCTTCCACCAGATCTACTCGGTCGACGGCGTCCAGGATGGCCCGACAGGCCGTTTCATCGCCCGTATTGGCGATGTATCGTCGTGCGATGTTAGCCTTTTCGGCGCTGGACGCGTTACCGGTTTCAGCGCCCGAAAGGAGTTTCTCCGCAATGTCGGACAGTTGATCGAGCTCGAACACCTCGTCGCTGAGCGCGTTTGGCGAAAAAAAGATCATAAGCTTCGTCACGAAAAGCACTATAGGCAATCGCCGCTCGGCCAAGCCGATAAGCCTCGACCCCCGTTGTCATTGTTGTGTTTTAAAAGATCGACGCGAGGAGCCCTTCGGCAACGTTACCCTCATAGATTACCGACACGTTCGGAAGCTCAGCGGCCAGTCGTTGCCCAGGGGTCGTGGCTCTCGAGAGGGTGCGGACGGATGATAATTTGATAGTCTCTGTGCCGAATGGCTCCAGCGCTCTCGCCGTCGGTATAAATTTGGCCAAGATTTGCTTTCTGAAAAGGTACGCAACTCCAAGACGCCTCGCCCGACCCTGCTACCTGAGCATGTCCTCTGGCCCTCATTCGCGCCATGGCCGCGTTCGGGCCCTATGTAATTGTTAAAGAATGCAAAGTTGGTGGTGACCAGTATAAACGGACCGTAGACCTTCCTGATTTTTTCAGCTTTATCAGAAAATATGCCACGGTAATCGGCTCTATACAAATCGAAACGAGGATTTCCAGAAATCACAAGCTTTACTACTGTCACAACCTAGCTCATTAACCATATCCATCGCTTGGTTTTGCCCCCAAGCGAAGTATAAATCAAGCAAATCATACGCCGTTTTTTCAACTTTTCGATGCCCATACTCATTTGCATTATTATAGACTAGTCCTTCTTCACACCAGGCACTAACCCTGCGGCCCGCAGCGCGGGCTTGCAAAATATCAGCAGAGCGCCCTGGCGGAATGCTCTTCTCAATCAACATTCCACGAGGCAGGTCGGCGTTACGTCGAAGGGATTTTCTTCCCAATATAGGATCCCCAACCACGTTCCGCTGCTTCGAAAGCAAGGAGGGCTTTACCGTCCAGTTCCCGAGCTTTCGTTTCAATCGGTAGAAGCAGCCAGCGCCGCGGCGATATTTCAATTTTCCGAGAGAGCACTGTGCTCATTAGACTTCCCCGTTCGGCGAGTAGGAACCGGACCACGAACCACTCGAACTACAAAAGTGCAGAGGCCTGTCGGTAGCATTGGATTCATTTCGCGGGGACAGGTGCGATTGGTTCGATTTGGCGCCCGTTTTCTGAAAGGCGATAGGACGGGCACTCAGTAAAACGGGTTTCGTAGAACCAGCGCAGACCCGAGAGAACATCGTGGACTGTGACCGGACATGCAAAATCAGACCAGGGTGATTTCCGCAAAGTGTACCAATACCGAAAAGCGTCAGCAATCCAGAACGGCTGCTTCTTTGGACCCCAGGGCTTATGTCTCTGGGTGTAATGCTTGATGAAGGCGCGCTCGCGAGGAAGGCGCTTTGCTAAATAACACCCAAAATTCCAGCGTAACAATAGCGGTATCCACGCCCCTTCGAAGACCTTGTTTAGGACGTCCTGATCGTGCTCCTCGCACAAATGTAGCGTATTCGACCGCGAAGCGTAGGATTTGATCAGCAGGCCAGAAGAAGAATGCAGGCCATTCAAAGAGCAAAACTCCGCTGTTGAAATACTGAGAGCCGGGCCTCATCGATAGCCGCTCCGCCGCGAACCGCGCAGGCGCTTGAGGACGCCGCCTCGTTCTTCACTAATAGCTCCTATCATACGTCCATCGAGATCGGTTCTGAGTAGGGGTTGCAGCGGGGCCATGACCCACGTGTCTGCATCGAGATAAAGGACGCGCTGCCACGTCCGGTCGAATACATCGTCGAGATGAAGTCGTAAGTACACTGCGGAGCTAATATGACGGCTTACAGAGTAGCCTGAAAGGTAGGGATGTAAGCGCATGACTTCAGCATCCGCCCGCTGCTCTTTCAGAAATCGCCGAGCCGCTTCAACATTGTTATCAGACACATCGCTGACGACCAAAAATATAGGCTCTGTAACGCGGCCCGCGCGTCGGCAAGACATCACAGCGCAACATGCAGCGGGCAGATATGTCTCATCCGCGGCGACAACGATGGCGATTTTCATTGCGCGAGCAGAACTCTCAGTCAGATGGTCTCAAAGCTAGTGCTGGTCGGCCGGAGTTAGTCGGTCAATTAGCCCAAATCGTCGGCCAAACGCAGGATAGGCAGGGTTGATGCCGGAATTGAGCCAAGGCATACTTGGCGGTCCTTCAATTCGCCGACCGGTAGAAAGCTGCAAGTTCCGGAAGCACCTCCGATCTACAAGCTTCATGCTTTCCTCAACCCTGGAGCGGCCTGCGTTGGGCAGCTGCCAAGCGGTCTTCGAAATTCTAGTTACGCGTAAAATCAAATTCGCTGTGCAGGCATGAGGTGTTCGGGGGCTTCGGTCTTGCGGCAGAAAGCAAGTTGTTCGGACCAGGAGAAGACGGGCGCTTGCAGTGCACGCATTCCCCACCAAGTTCGCTGTCGCAGTAGGACCCGCTAAGCAAAGTGCGCTTCGCCGATCGGCGCCGAGATTTCAATTACGTCGAACGTGGGCTTAGCATTGCAAAATATTCGCGCAACGCGGCCGTATGTCACGACATTGCCCGGCGTTTGCAGAAGCGCGGAAAGCCCGCCTCCGACTGTAACCTTCAGAAGCGCCGGCACCTCGATCAGGCAGTTCATTTTATGAGTTACGAGCACTCGACCGAGTGGAACCTGCTCGCTGAGGATCTCGCGCCGGACGGCCTCCGAGACCGCATTGAGGTCGAATTGCGCAAGGGCAAACTGAACGACGGCCCCTGTGTCCTGTCTGATAAGTATGATCTTGCGGCTATAGGTCGTGCCATCGGTCCTGCGCGCAAGAACTCGGACATCAACCTGACAGTCGTGGAACCGTTCCATCATTGTAGTCATGTGTTCGTTGTGAACGAGGAGCGCCCTATATGGCTCAGGCACGCTGCTCTCAGGAACATGCTCCACCGCCGCAGCAAGCGGTTGGGGTTCGTAAAAAAGGGCCGCGCGTTTGCGCCATTCGCTGACAGGGTTCATGTCGAATGAGCGATTGTGGAGGTGAACAAGATTTCCTTGATGCGTCAGCCTGCCTTCGTATGCAAGTACAAATAAGCGCGGCAAAAATTTGGCTAAGGCGTGCAGTTGTGCGATTTTTTGATATGCCGGAGGCCGAGCTTGTTGCGCTGATCCTTGACCGCTTCGAATCTATAGGGGTAATCGGTGATCCATTCTGAGTTTAATACCGACACGAACCAGTCCTCGAACGTGACGTCAGCGTCAAAAGGTGGCCTGAAGAGCATTGGGGAGGTGATCCGGGGTAACGCCGCCGCTAAGCCGGAAACTATGGCGATCGTCTCGTCCGTCTATCAGCCCTTGTCTTATCGCCAGCTGGTGACGCAGTTCGATGACTTTGCGGCAGCTCTGTACGGTGCTGGCCTTGGTCGCCAGTCCCGGGTCGCAATAGGCCTGAAGGATGCTCCACAGGCGGCGCTGGCGATCGTCTCGGTCTGCTGCACGGCAGTCGCCGTGCCGCTCGATCCCAACCTGACGGCCGTCGAAATCGAGACGCGCCTTAAGCTCCTCGACGCGGATGCTGTAATCTTGCTCGACAGCGACAATTCTCCACTGCGGGATGCCGTCGAACGGCTTAAGATCCCCGTTTTGGAAGCTGCCGCAACTGCCGAACGCAGACTAGACCTAAGGCTTGGCGTGCCTAAGGAGGTCTGCTCTGCGGCGCCCAACGATGATCGCGAGCCGGAGTGTCCAGCATTCATCCTGCAGACCTCGGGGACGACCGCGGAGCCGAAGCTCGTTCCCTATAGCCACCGCAACATGCTGGCTACTGCGGCGAGGGTAAGGGGATGGTTCAATTTGGATAATCACGATCGTTGTCTGAGCGTGAGCCCGGTGTACTATTGCCACGGCCTGACGCTCACTGTGTTAGCGCCTCTATTATCTGGTGGCACCGTCGCATTTCCCGTTAGCCCCTCTCGAACTCGATCTGACAGAGTGGTTTTCCTCGCTGCAGCCCTCTTGGATGTCGGCGAAGTCCTACAACCTATCGCGCTATACTCGAGAAGGTCCAATCGATCGAGGGCCGAGCCATCAAACACAAGCTTCGCTTTGCTTTATCTGGTGGTGCTCTGCTTCACCCCGAGATCCAAGCTGGGCTTCAATCGGCGCTGGGAGTGCCCGTGCTGGAGCACTACGGCGCGACAGAAGCTGGGCAAATCTCAACCAATCTTCCGCCGCCAGGGCCAGCCAAGGTGGGCACCTGTGGGGTGCCGGACCCCAACACGCTGAAGATCGTAAGAGACGACGGCACAAGGGTGGCCCCTGGAAACCGGGGCGAGATTCTGGTCGGCGGTCCGACCGTCATAGGCGGCTATCTCGATGCTCCAGAGCTCAATGAGGTCACCTTTAAGGACGGTTGGTATCGCACCGGCGACCTCGGCAGCATAGACGAGCAGGGGTTCCTAATACTCTACAGCCGCGTGAAGGAGGTAATCAATCGTGGTGGCGAGAAGATTGCGCCCATGGAGATCGATGTCGCTCTTCTGCGTCACCCTGACGTGGCCGAAGCGGCTGCCTTCGCGGTACCACATCCTCGGCTCGGTGAAGATGTCGCCGCGGCGGTGGTCTGTGCCCAGATGCCGCTGCGACTGCCGACGAGCTTCGTCGCTTCCTGGGAACGCAATTGGCCTGGTTTAAGGTTCCGCGCCGCATAACCATTGTGCAAGATTTACCGAGAGGTAGCACCGGCAAGGTGCAGCGTCACAGATTGAGCGAGGGTTACCGATGAATGCGGATACTTCCTGCAGCGTTGCCACAAATCTGGAATCGGAATTGTTCCGATCTGGAATAACCTGCTCAATAGGTCCGACCTCACCATCGACGACGACTTCTTCGAGAGCGGTGGTGACTCCCTGCTCGCGACAGATTTGCTCGTCGAAGTCGAGCGCCTGATACAGGCGACCGTTCCGCCGTCAATTCTGTTTGAGACCGGGACTGTGCGTCGGTTGGCTGAACGGCTGATTCGACAAGAAGAAAGCTATGCTCCGAAGTCAGCTATTAGGATCGGCGAAGAAGGTCGTCGTTTATTCCATTTCTTTCATGGAGACTTCGAGCACGGCGGTCTCTCCGTCAGAAGACTCGCTGCGATGCTCGGTCCCGACCGGTCTATACTTGCTATAGCTCCTCACGGGGTCGACGGAGGACGGGTGCCTTCCTCGATCGAGGAGATGGCGGCTGACCGACTTCCCCTAATCCTAGAAGCGCAGCCCTGCGGCCCTTACCTGCTGGGAGGTCACTGCAACGGCGCACTAGTGGCGTTTGAAGCGGCACGGCTACTCGTCAACAAGGGCCACTGCGTGGATCTTGTGGTTATGATTGACCCAGTAGTGGTTTCCGTGCGGCCTTCAGTGCGGCTTCTGCTTTCAGCACTGGATTCTATCAAGCGCGTCAGAGGAGTTGCGCCTGACCTACGCGAGCGCTCTCTGGAATTCGCCTGGATGAGACTCGCAAAAATAGAAGGCCGCTGGAGGCGCGCAAAAATAGAAGGGCGCTTGAGGCGCGCGAAAAATGGCTTGGAGCAGGGGTTTACGCATCTCTGGAAGAAGTCATGGGGCAAACGGTGGGCTGCGATCAGCCGGCGCCTAGATGTGGCGCGATCGGCACTTTCAGGAGATGCAAGATCGTTGGTCGCCAGACTCAACCGAGCCCTCAGTTGCAAAAACTCCGCTAGACCGCGAAGTCTTTAAAGCTCTTTCTCGCGCAATGTTGGCTTATTGCCCGCCGCGCTTAGAGGTGCCCGTACTCTACATTGCTTTGCGGTACAGCGGAGCTGCTTGGCGGCGTTTAACCTCAGAGTTCGAGCTTATCGATGTTCCTGGCCATCATTACAAGCTGAGCAGGCCTTCTGTGGCGGCCATCATGGGCCGAGTGCGGGCACGGCTTGATGCTCTCGATGGGCCACTTAGGTGAGCGGTGGCCTCCTCCAAGCCTTTTTGAGATCTAACGCTGGCGACCAGCTATGCCGATCGAGCCAACCGTGAAACGCTAAGGCCAAGGCATATTTCAACGCCCCGAGAAGTTTGGGTACCCACCGTGATCCCCACCCTTTTTGTGGCACGTGAAAGCCTCATCCTGCTTGTGTCCCTCAGGCACCCGACGGCAAGCGAAATTCCGTGTTGGATAAGGGGTGTGGGGTTTCTCCCTTAGCGAGAAATCTTCTTAATCGCTCGGGATGCCACGCATTGATGATCGCGTCTGCGGTAGCATAACAGCGCTGCGCCGTGCTTACCCCAAATCGCATGTGAGCGAGCTCAGCAACGGAGCGAGCTTTGGTTGAGATGGCGAAGAGAACATCATTGACCCGCGCGTGTCGCACGAATTCGCTCGGCAAATAGAGTCTTCGTGGGTTTGAGTTGATTTCGAGAGCAACTCGCTGGCGGCTCGCGGCCCGGCATACTTCATCAGCATCAAAGATGCAGGCCTCTCTCTCGCCGAAATGCCCGGTGGGCAGCGCTATGATATGAACCCTGGGATGCTGCATGACCGTGATTAAGCGCCTCGTGAGCCGATTCCGATCCTGGTCAGTGTCGCTTTGGATGGAGGCTACTACCACGTCAAAGTGCCTGATCATTGCATCAGGATGATCAAGCTCGCCATGAAGGCCGATGTTCAACTCTGCGCCGTAGAAGATAGCGATTTTGCGTACCCACAAGGCGTTTAGCGCTTAAATCTCCATCCGCTGAGACTCAACTAAAGCTAAATCAAAGCCTTCCATATCGTGTAAGCGAACGGTGATCGTAATGTGTTCATAGCCTCGCTCGACGGCCGCGGATACCAACTCGTGGTTACTTGCATCCGTCTGCAGAGATGTCCGATCGTAGGAGGAGATCGCCTCGAATATCTGTGAGTTCCACGACCTTCGGAATGCGCCTTTGCGA
>CAWGVL010000061.1:0-105130 GCA_963825845.1 Bryobacteraceae bacterium
CCCTTCGGCCGCTTGCAACTTGATTAAACTTGAAAACTTGGTTGAATTAAGGAGGCTTCGGAACAGCCTTACGGGTTCAACGAATTGCCTACCCTACCACAGATGCCGTTTCCGGCCATTCGGTTGCAACACCTTGGCTCTGCTTTCGCGTCGCTCAGTGCCGCTCAACTATCTTGCAACATCTCGCAGCCGATTGCAACTTCTCGTTTTCAACCTTGTTGCTGCTTGTTGCCGCCCGAACAATCATTACTGTAGCATTCGCTCATGAACTTGTCATCCGTTTGCCAAAAAAAGATTGTTGGCACCGCTCAAAAGCCTTGTATCGCCCGTGGAGCGCTTTCATCTTGCCCAAAATGAGGGCTGCCGGACAATGCTCAGAGTCCGGTCAAAAAACCGACTCTCCTCAACGGGGCGGGCGAGGTCAACAGAACTCACGAAATTCACAAATTGAAATTTCTCTTACAGTCAGAAATTTTCGTTACGAGCGTTCGCCCAATTTTTTGTGCGATGTCGTAGAAAGACCCGCTTGCACAAACCTGATCGGGTGTTAACAAAGAAGTGATTCTCCGGCCCGGCAGGTAATTTCGGTCGCAATCGCGCGCCACTGCCGAAGATCCTCACGCGGCCGCTGGAACGTAGGTGACGGCATCAGGCGCGGCACGCCCGCCTGACGGTGTCCACCATGTGCTTTTGCCGCTGATTGACCATTCCCATGATGGAACGGACCTGTGATTTGGCCATCGCCGGATTGTGATGAATCGCCGTCGAGCCGCGACCACAACTGCCCGCCGCTGGTCTGGTCCATTCCAAAGGACCAGTCGCCGGATCCGAAATCACGATACATCTGCCCCTTGCATGTATCGGTAGGCTGGCGAACGTAGATGGCGGGCGTGCCGTTGTGCAGCGAGATCAGCGGCGAATGGCATTCCATACTCACGACAGCTTGTGCCTTCGAGTAGATAGAAGCGGCTTCGTCCGGCAACCAGAAGGTATCGCGCCAGACGACTTTCTTTTTTACGTCATCGGGCAACGGATCGACCAGTTCTTCCTTGGCAAGTTCGATCTGATATGTCATCTCGGCGCACGCCATCGCTTTGTTGCCTGTCTTGCGCACATAAGCGACGATCATCTCGCGAAGCTTGGCGTGATCCTTCTCCTTGGCTCCGCTGTTGATGGCGTCGCGGACATCATCCGTGGGACTCGCGGTACGTTGTTCACCTTGTAGTACGGTGTGTAGCGCAGCCGCGGAATGACGCAGATGAACTTGCCGTCCTCCAAGCCGTGCTCGCGCAGCCACGCGAACCCACGTACATCGTCGCGCAACCTCATACCCAGTTGGGCGTCGGTCTGGACTCTACGATTGGAGTCTTGATGCCTTGTGCCTTCAAGTAGTCGCGCGAGATTGTATCCCGGCAGAAGAAGAACGCGGCGCGATCCATGATGTAGCGGAGATCGGCGCTGAGGTGATCCGGCGGCAGGCGCAACGCCTTCTGACGTATCCCGTTCAGCGTTCCGCCTTCGGCCTCGCGGTCTTTAGCGATACCCGAAATCGGGTCCGTACTGACGCCAAATACGCCGACCGGCTTGCCGGTAATCCGGTGAAAGGCGATAGCATGATTGGCTGCCGGGAATCCGGAACCCGAACCGGACAGATAGAGATCGGATTCGTCCCAGGCCTTGGAAAGTTCAGGCGTGGTGGGCTTGTTATTCTCATCCAGCGTTCCCTCGGCAATCGTAAGCTTTGGAAAGTTTTTTGTCAGCAGTTCGCGGGAGCCGTGTCCAAGCCGGCCTGGCCAAAGTGTGATTTCCGCTTCGGGAAAATGCTCCTGCAAGAGACACAGAGCCCCTGGCGTGTGGCCAACGTCCCCGATGTTCACGCTCTGCCAGGAACTGCGGAGGAGAATGCGTGGAGAGCGGTCCGGCTTCGCGGCGGCCGAC
Source organism: Bryobacteraceae bacterium (assembly GCA_963825845.1). GTDB lineage: Bacteria > Acidobacteriota > Terriglobia > Bryobacterales > Bryobacteraceae > DASQDN01. The sequence continues at coordinate 1,939 of CAWGVL010000061.1, forward strand.
CTGTGGAAGAACAGCGCACCGGCCGCGCGGAGCACATAGCGGCGGCTCACGGATGCAGCGGAAATCATTCCTGCCATCTTCCCATTCTCCTGGGGCATTCGCCTGCACGTCGTACTATGGCTGCCGGCCGAGTTCTGCTGCATCCGCCGTCTGCCCGCTGACGATCCTCGATGGCGGGATGGCAGCGAGCAGGTGGCGCGGACGTGAGGGCTATTGGTGCTCGCAGCTCACACGGTTATTCCAATCGACAAACGCGCCGTTCGGGTTTTCGCGCCACGCCCAAACGTGCAGTTCGAAGAACGCGGGAATGCCGTAGCGGTTTGGCGCGTTGACAAACTGGAAAGCCTGTCCCTCGAGCATAGGCGGAGCCGGTTGGCTCTTCATCCATGTGGCCGCGTCTACAATGAACTCGACGCCGACCATTTTCATGCCGTTCTTGGTGGGCTCGTAGATCAAAGCCTCCGGCTTGGTTGCATCTACCTTGCCGTCGGCCACCAGGGGGCCGTTGATGTAGTGAACGCCCATGGCCCCATGGTCCGGCCCGCTGACGCACCCGAACGCCGGCTGGTAACCCGCGCTCGTTGCGGCGTTCACGTTCTCAAATTGCCGGGTTGCGTCTTGGACGATCTGCACCAGTTTCGCCGGGGCGGCCTCGTTGTGCAAGCCGTGGTGCGATTCCTGCGATAGTGCGCTCGCGGCGGTCAGCGCAACGGCTGCTGCGAAACACGGTAACAGGATGCGCATGCCACGCACCTGCTCTCTGTTCTTGTTGGGAATAGTCATAGTGATTCCTTTCAATTACAGAAGCGTGAAGCCCGCACGGAATTAGCGACGGATTTCGGCGGTTTGATGGATCAGCGGTTGGTGCGCTCGTGGAGGCCAAGTGGAACGGAGAAACACCGGGTTGGCAGCCGTTGCATTCCATTTTGCGTTACTCTGCGGAGTGCCCTATCGGATCGATATCGCTTGTCAGCCTCCCGATGCGCTCGAAATTCTTGTGCAGGTGGGAGCGCTCGACGTGGAGACGGTCGGCGATGGACTTGCGGCCATCTTGCCGGATACGGTAACCCCGGAAACGGTGGCTCGTAGCTTGGGCGTTGCAGGCGTGACTGTGTCGCCGGCAGTCGCGCGCGACAGCGATTCGGTATGGCTGCTAAGCCCGCGAGCCGTTCGCATCGGAAGTATGGTGATTGCTCCGCCCGAGATGGTTGCTCCATCCGGCGCGCTCAGATTGCGGGATTCGAATGCCTTCGGAACCGGACATCATCCAACCACAGCGTTGTGCATCGAGGCCCTCGAAGAACTGCTGACGGTCGAGCGCATCGTAAGCATCCTCGACATCGGTACGGGTTCGGGCATTCTCGCGTTAGCGGCGCTGAGGATGGGCGTGCCGGACGCGGTTGGCCTCGATATCGACCCGGACTCGCTGAAGGCCGCGGCTGAAAACGCGCGGCTGAATAATCTGACTGAGCGTCTGAAACTCGTCAACGGCGAACCTGATGCGGTAAGTGGCGTGTGGCCTCTTGTTGTCGCGAACGTGCTCGCCGCTCCTTTGATCGCTATGGCTCCACTACTCGTCCGGCGAGTGGCGAGTCACGGACGGCTGATTCTTTCCGGCATCCCGCGGTCCGTCGAATCGGAAGTACGAAAGGCGTACGAGCATCTCGGAATGCGGTACATCAGCTCGGAGGAACGCGGCGGGCTGGACGATGCTCATCGCGCGAGCTTCCTGGTAACGGCGCCGTCAGACGCTCTCTTACGCCCTATTGCTTTCCCACAAGAGTCATGGCATGCTCATCTGGGAAACCAATATGAGTTCCAAAACAGAAGTCTGGCAAGGCACTCTGGCTCTGATGGTCCTCAAAACGCTGAATGCCATGGGACCTCAGCACGGCTATGGCATTGCGCGCCGAATCGAACAGACCAGCGACAACCTGTTGTCCATCAACCACGGCACGCTATACCCGGTACTCCTCAAGCTGGAACAGGAAGGAACCATTGCGGCGGAATGGGGCGTTTCAGAGAATAATCGCCGCGCCAAGTTCTACCGGATCACGAAGTCCGGCCGGAAACAACTCGAATCCGAAGTGAGCCAGTGGGAACAGACGACCGAAATAATTGCCCGGTTCCTCTCATTGAAAGGAACGAAGGCATGATCCGCACACTGCGCCGCACGTGGAATCGCTTCCTTGGAAGCCTCTCGACCGCGCGTCGCGAAGGTGATCTTGCCGAGGAACTCGAATGCCATATACAACTGCTCACGGAGGACCACCTGCGCCGCGGTGTTCCGCCCGAAGAGGCCCGGAGGCGAGCGAGGCTTCAGTTCGGCGGGATGGAATCGACAAAGGAGAGCTACCGTGATCAGCGCGGGCTGCCGTTCCTTGATGCTCTCAGGCAGGATCTGCGTTATGCGTTTCGCGGCATTCGGAGAAATCGCGGTTTCGCTGCGGTGGCGATTCTTTCGCTCGCCATCGGCATCGGAGCCAATACTGCCATCTTCTCGCTTGTGAATACCGTGCTGCTCCAACCGCTCGCTTATCAGGAGCCGGAACGTTTGTTCGCGGTTGGGGAACTGATTCCACATTTCTTCGGCCAGAATCCTGTAGGTGTCAACCCGGTGCATGCACAAGAATGGGCAAAACAATGCCCGTCCATCGAGCAGGTCGCTGTTATGCGCAGCAATCGTGTCGACCTCGCCTCGGGAGGTGTCCCCGCGTCCATCCCCAGTGTGGATGTTTCCCACAATCTGTTCACGCTTCTGGGCGTTGAACCAATGCTCGGCCGCACATTTGTTCCTGAGGAGGAACACGAAGGCCATCACCGCGTCGTAATTCTTTCGGAATCGCTTTGGCGATCGCGCTTCAGTGCGGATCCGGCGCTTGTAGGCAAATCGATCCTGATCGATCGCCAACATTACGAGGTGGTCGGCATTGTTCCCGCATGGTTTCGGGTTCCGTATGGCGTCACAAGCGCCACGACCGCGCGTTTTGAGATCTTTCGTCCCCTCGTACTTGGCGCGGATGAGATCGGCCGGCTAATGGGCAACTACAACTACACCGCTGTCGTCCGGCTCAAGCGCGGCGCAACAGCAGAGCAGGCGCTGGCTGAGATCAACGTCGTGCAGGCGCGCTTTCCACGCCAGGCGGGTGTTCAAAGGGAGTTGAAGGCTAGACTTATTCCGGTCCACGAACTCGTCACGGGACGGGCGCAACTCGGCTTATGGATGCTGGCTGCCGCTGTGGGATCAGTCCTTCTTATCGTCTGCATCAATCTGGCGAATCTACTGCTCTCGCGCATCACATCGAGGAGCCGCGAGTCGGCCATACGTACCGCTCTCGGGGCCAGCCGTGGTCGCCAGTTTCGAATGGTTCTGACAGAGAGTCTGCTGCTGGCGGTATCAGGCGGCGCGCTCGGGATCCTGTTTGCGATTTGGAGTGTTGATCTGCTTCGTGCTGCCAGAAGGCTTGACATTCCGAGGCTGGATGAAGCCGGCGTGGACTCGACCGTCCTGATGTTCGCGGTTTGCTTGACATTGGTAACGGGGGTGGTGTTCGGCGCGCTTCCGGCATGGCGGCTGACGCGCGGCGATCCGCAGGAAGCGCTGCGTGCCGGAAGCCACACGGCGACGGACGCACGGAGCGGTTTGCGCCTGCGCGAAATGCTGATCGGCCTCGAAGTGGGATTGAGCACGGCGCTGCTGATCATTGCCGGACTTCTGGCCAGCAGTTTTACACGTTTGTTGCAGGTCGACAAAGGATTCAATGCCCAACGTGTTCTGACTGTCGAGCTTGGCCTCTCCGGTGACCTCTACACGGAGCCGGCCAACCGGGAGGGATTTTTTAACCGGCTCCTCGCGAAAATCAGCGCCATCCCTGGTGTACAGGGCTCAGGGGTGATCACTCAGCTACCGACACGCGGCCGAACCTGGAATGATCCGATCTATCTGGAAGGTGACAGGCATCACGTGGTCGATAACCGGTACGCCAGTCCCGGTTATTTCCGCGCGATGAACATACCGATCCTTCAGGGCCGGGCATTCGATGAAAGCGATCGGGGGCGGGGTGTTGCAGTTCTCTCAGAAAAGGCGGCAAGGCTTCTGTGGCCAGAGGAGAGCAACCCGGTGGGCCGGCGTTTCATGGGAGAAGATGACAAGCCCAAGATCCTTGTCGGAATCTCCGGCGAGGTACGTTCGGTGCTCCAGAGCGACCCGCCACCGACAGCGTATTATCCGTATTGGCAGCGTGTGCCCGACGCAGTTGCCCTGGTGATGCAGACAACCGCCGACCCACGCAGTGCCGCGGGCTTTCTTCGCGCCGCGCTTCGCGACGAGGATCCACAACTGCCGATCCGGGACATTCGCACCATGGAAGAAGTGATCGATGATTCAGTGCGCGCAACGCAAATTTCAGGCGACGCTGATCGTGGGATTTGCGGCTTCGGCGTTGCTGGTCGCCAGCCTGGGGATTTACGGGGTCGTCGCTTACTCCGTGGCCCGCCGCCGGAACGAAATCGGCATCCGGATGGCGCTCGGCGCGCAGCGCTCCGAACTGCTAAGGCTGGTAATCCGCCAGGGTATGACTCCGGTTGTGCTTGGCATGGTAGCCGGAGTCACCAGCGCTTTGTTCCTTGGCCGGGCGATTCGGGGCTTGCTGTTCGAGGTTCAGCCGACCGATCCTTTGACAATCGCAGGTGTGATTCTTGTCCTGCTGGCCATCGGGGTTCTGGCTTGTCTCGTCCCTGCTCGCAGGGCGGCCGAGACTGATGTTATGGCGGCACTCCGGTTCGAGTAGTGATATCTAGGCCCCGACGGCTCCATTTCGCCGCCGCAGGACCGACTCGATATCGCGGAAAATCTCCAGCGGAGGACGATTCGCTGAAATCGAGTGGTAGTCACCTCCGGCATAGTGAACCATGATGGGCGCCGTCATTTTCTCGTAAGCCTGCAGTCTTGCGCGGACGACTTCTACACTGTCATCCGACCGGCGAACCAACTTCGTGCCATCGACATCGCAGACGCCCGGTTTGATCGGCGGCTTGAACAGGAGATTGTAGATCCGGCCGCATTGCGGACATTGCCTGCGGGAGGAAATGCGCTCGATGAGAACCGACTGGGGCGTCGCCAGATGAAATATAGTCGGCGCAGGAAATCCCATCTCGGCCAGTTTGCCGTCGAGGAACTCGGCTTGAGGGACTGTTCGGGGATAGCCATCCAGTAGGAAGCCGTTCTTACAGTCGGGCTTCGTGATCCGGTTTACAAGCATGTCATTGACGATTTCGTCGCTGACCAACTGGCCGGCGGCCAGAATCGCTTGCGCCTGTTGACCCAGAGGACTGTCTGCGTCAACTTCCGCCCTCAACATCTCTCCAGTAGAGATTGCAGGAATGTGCAGCATCTTCGTAATCAGAGGTGACTGCGTTCCCTTGCCGCTACCCGGCGGCCCAAAAAGCAGAATTACCAAGAATCCCCCAAGATCATAATCCGTTACTATCCTCAATCAGCAGCAATTCGGGCGACCAGGGTCGCGCTCGATTTATATAGATTACCTTGTTCGCTGTTACCCTGCAGATATGGACGAACGCGCATTCTTCCGCGAATCACGCACAACGAAATCGGCGACCTTGGTATGTCCGTTCTGCCGAACCTCAGAGTCTTACGAACTCCAGTGGCTGGTACGGAAGAAGGTTGACCGTTTGCCCGGAAACGCGGATGAGCGCGACCGCGCCAAGTTCAAGAAGGCCGAGAGCTACATGGTGCTTGTGACGGACAAGGTTCCGTGCAAAAACATGCGCTGCCGCCGGATGTTCGATGTTTCCGGCATCAAGACGACGGCGTATATTGTCGATGAAGGCCGCGTCCATTAGGCGTCGGTCCGCTCTAGTGTCCTATTCCAGGTACAAGAATTCGTTGGTGGCTACAAGAATGTGGCACAGGCTCCCCCAGGCTTTCAGGGACCGCTCCGGTCCGTCGAGTTTGCCGGCCAGGCTTGCTACATAGCTGAGGGCCGAATCCACTTCGGAGGGCTCCGGTTGGCGGCCGAGGACGATGAGGTAAGCATCGCGTACCCGGTCAACGTCGGAAGCTGCTTTCTGCGCCAACAGACGGCCGGCGAGACCCCTCGACCGATCAATGACGAACTGGCTGTTCATCAGGAACAGGGCTTGCGGAGCCACGTTGGTGCGCGTTCGACCATCGCTGGCTGTGGTTGCATCGCCGAAATCGAAGGTGGAGAACAGGCTCGGGATGTTGCCGCGGCGCACGGGGATATAGAGCGTTCGGCGTTTCAGCTCATCGGCGTCTATCCTCTCGCGTTTGTTCTTACCGGTGGGGAAGAGCGATCCACCCATCGTGGGGTCCAGTGAACCGTCGATGGCGAGCATCGTATCGCGGATCTGCTCGACCGACATACGGACGCGGTTGAATCGCGACCACAAGCGGTTTCCCGGATCGGCTTCGCGCGCCTCCTTCGACGGTTTACTGCTCATCCGGTACGTGTCCGAGAGCAAGATCAGGCGGTGCATCTTCTTCACTGACCAGCCGTCATCGATGAATCGCTTTGCCAGATAGTCCAGCAGTTCGGGATGGGTCGGCGTCTCCCCCGTACGGCCCCAATTATTCGGCGTTCGGACCAACGCTTCCCCAAAATGCCATTGCCAGATGCGATTCACTGTCACCTTGGCCGTGAGAGGATTGTCCGGGCCGACAAGCCACTCGGCGAGTTCCAGCCGTCCGCTACCGTGCACCGGCTTCTGGCGATCGCCGGCGAGCACGATCGGAAAGTGTTTCGTTACGATCTCACCGCGCGCCTGGTGACTGCCTCGCATGAAGACGGGCTGTTCGATGACGGGACCGTCCGCAACCGCGCTCGCGAGCGCAGGTTTCTCCGGCATTGAATCCTGCAATTGCTTCCATTCTGCGCGAAGCAAGTCCACCCTCGGTGTCTCGGCAACTACCATCGGGCCGTCTTTAAAGGTCGTTGCCGCAAAGAACGGATTATCCTCGGCGTCAAAGGTCGGGCGCGCAGGCGGATCCCTATCCTGGAGGGCGTCTTCCGCGAAACGAGCTCGCCATTTCTCCAGACGGGAATCCCAGGTGGCCGCGCTCTTCATGTACTCGTCGGCGTAGGTCTGCGCAACGGCGGCAATGGTGTCGGCGGTTGCAGAATGCCAGTTCTTCAGGTACGTCTCGCGCGCTTTGGCGTCGCACGCCGCGAGCCATTCGATCCAGCGATTCAGATGGGCATACTCGACGTTGTGCGTTGTTGCCGCCGAGTCGACGGCAACGTGTTTGAACTGCACGTCCCACGCAGCGATGAGGAGATCTTTGAGCTTCGAGCGCAAGACGGCGGTCTCACGCTGCGCTTCCTCCGACAGGGCATGCTCCATCTCCAACTGCTTGGCGAGTGTTCGCCAGCGGTGCGCCTGGTATCGATCGTATTCGTCGCGATCGAGCGGCGTGTAGTGCATATAGGAGATGGAACCGGGCCGGCCCTGATTGCGGAATGTCGTGGTACTCGCGAAGATGGACGCCAGTCCGTAGTAATCCTTTGTCGGGATGGGATCGAACTTGTGGTCGTGGCAGCGCGCGCAGGCGACTGTCAAGCCCAGAAAGCCTTTGTACGTGGTGTCGATCTGCTCGTCGACCACGTCGTAGATCATCTGCATCCGATCCTGCTGCGCAAGGGGTCGCGGACCGATGGCCAGGAACCCGGTCGCAACGACGTTGCGTGCCCGTTCGGCGGCGTCCTTCGCGGGCAGCAGGTCGCCGGCGAGCTGCTGCTTCACGAAGTCATTGAAGGGCGTGTCGTTGTTGAATGCTTCGACGACGTAGTCCCGATAGCGCCAGGCGTGCGGATACAGATTGTCTTCGTCCATCCCGGTCGAGTCGGCGTATCGTGCGACATCGAGCCAGTGGCGCCCCATCGCTCTCCGTATCGCGGCGATGCGAGTAAGCGATCGACTACCTTGGCGTAGGCTTCGGGCGAGTTGTCATTGAGGAACTGAGTAATCTCTTCCTTTGTCGGAGGCAGGCCCGTGAGGTCGTAGGTTACGCGCCGAAGAAGCGTAAGTTTCGGGGCCGGCGGCGCGGGCTGAATGCCCTTCTCCTGGAGCTTGGCGAGGATGAACTGATCGATCGGATTCGCGAGCTTCGGCCCGGGAGGTTCGATGGCCTGTGATGGGCCGGAATGCCCAATGATTGCGATCTTCGGGTGAGATGCCGCCCGCTGCTTTGGAGAGGGTTGACGGCGGCTGGGGCAAGGCGCTCCGCTCTCGATCCAGGCGCGTACGGCTGCAATCTCCTCCGAGCGCGAGCTTGCCGGTGGGCGGCATCTTCACCGCTTCGGAGTATAGAAGCGCCCGATACAGGCGGCTCTTTTCGGGATCGCTCTTGGCAATCACTCCGGATTCGAAAGCGTGGGTGAGACCGGCGGCAGACGAAAGACTCAGGCCGCCCATCTGCACCTTCTCGCCGTGGCAGCCGTAGCATTTCGAGGCCAACAGAGGTCTTACGCGCTTTTCAAAGAACTCCACGTCAGGCGTTTGTGCGCCTGCGGCGATGGCGATCAATGCGATCGCGGCCAGTCGTCTCATGCGTAGATTCCGTTGTGAACTGTGCCTGCGACGTCAGTGAGACGGAAATTTCGGCCCGCATACCGATACGTGAGCTTGTCATGCTGCAAGCCCAGCATGTGCAGGATTGTCGCATGCAGGTCGTGGATGTGCATGCGATTTTCGACGGCATGGTAGCCGAACTCGTCGGTCGATCCGTAGATAAAGCCGGGCTTTACGCCGGCGCCAGCCATCCAGAGGGTGTAGCCATACGGATTGTGATCGCGACCGTCGGCCCCTTGGGCCCATGGTGTGCGACCGAATTCCCCGCCCCAGATGACAAGTGTGTCTTTGAAGAGTCCGCGCGCCTTCATGTCCTTCAAGAGACCTGCGATAGGCTTGTCGACCTCAGCGGCGTTCTTGGTGTGCAGTTTCACGAGTTCGACGTGCTGATCCCACTTGTAGCTATGCGAGCACTGGACGAAACGAACGCCGCGTTCGGAGAGCCTGCGGGCCAGGAGGCACTGCCATCCGAAGTCCCGCGTGATCTCGTTGTCGAGACCGTAGAGTTTCCTGGTCTCCTCGGACTCCTTCTCGACATCGAAGGCTTCGGGCGCTTTCACCTGCATGCGGAACGCGAGTTCAAGGGCCTCGATGCGCGCCTCGAGTTCGGGGTCTCCTTCGTTGCGTTCGGCATGGCGGCGGTTCATTGCCTGCAACATGTCGAGTTCGTATCGCTGGTGCTCGGCGGGCAATCCCTTCGGGATGAGGTAAGGAACAGGCTCCTTTGCGATCTCCTCTACTTTCATGCCGGAGTTGCCGATGGCGGTGCCCTGAAAATGGCCTGGTAGAAACGCGGAACTCCAGTTGTTGGCTCCACCATGGCCGAGCGACGGCTTGATGGTGATAAAGCCAGGCAGGTTTTGATTCTCCGTGCCGAGGCCGTAAAGCACCCACGAGCCCATGCTCGGGCGCTTGAACTGAAACATGCCGGTGTGGAGTTGCAGCAGCGCGGCGCCGTGATCAACGCCATCGCCCACCATGGAGCGGATTACGCAGAGGTCATCCGCACAGGCGGCGACGTTGGGGAATAGCGAACTGACAGGGATGCCGCTTTGGCCGTGCTGCTTGAACTCCCATGGGGACTTCATGAGGCCGCGGACATCGTTTTCGCCGAAGGTCAGGCCGCGCTTGAAGGGGACCGGCTTGCCATTGTCTTTGTCCAGGCGAGCTTTTGGATCGAAGGTATCGATGCTCGACGGGCCCCCGTGCATGAAGAGGAAGATGACGCGCTTGACTCGCGGAGGAAGGGGGCGGCGTTTTTGGGGCCAAAGGATTTGCTGTCGCGCCATCCGCGCCAAGAAGGGATTGCAATCCCAGGAATCCGAATCCGACGCCGGATTGACGCAGGAGGGCTCGGCGAGACATGGCCCGCGCGGACAGTCGCATTGCTTTATCTTATCCGGTTAAGGACTAGTTTGGGTCAACGTTAACCCTTGCTGGAAACAGTGAAGCGGATTGTCATTTGGATTAAGGTAAAAGAAGGCATTCATGCGCTGGTTCTACCTTCTTCTTCTCACTTTTGCGGCAGTCGCGGGGGCCACTTCCCTGCCCGAGATCGCGAGCCGAAGCGGAGCTGTGAAGAGTGAAAGCATTCCGCTGAAGGGGATGGATCAACAGCATCAGTACAGCCTTCTGTATTCGCTTTCATCGCTGCGCGGTTTGCCGCCCGAGGCACGAGTGAAAGTCGAGGTGGTTCAGGGTTCCGACGTGCTCGCGGGTAAGACACTGCACGCGGGCGATCCCGATTTCTATACGCAGTTTCGAATTCGACGCGACGGCGCTGCGGTTGTCCGCGTGAGCAATGAGCAGGCCACTGCAAAGTACACACTTCAGGTGAACCAATGGCCACTGTCCGAGACGGTCCGCATGGGCCCGATTCACCGCTGGCAGGACGCGATGCGAATTCCACTCGGCAAGACCGTGTTCGCTACCGGTGATGACGCGAATTACATCGCGCTGCCGGGAAGTGGGCGCAAGGCTGTGATTGAGGACGAAGGTCGAACGGATTGGTATCGTTTCGAATTTCGCGAGACCTCGCCAAAGCTGGTGTTCTTTCAGATTGAGTTGACGGAGCGGGACCAGATCCCGGTGAATGTCACGGTCCATCGAGTGAAGGACGGCAAACTGGAAGAGTTCTTCGAAGGCGAGGATCCGGTTGCGCTGCCTCATGAAGTGCAGGCGCTGCCCGGGAATAAGTTTACGCCTCGTCTGCTGAAAGAGGCGGGACCTATTATGTCGCGGTTCGTGCCAACCATCCCGAGTATAAGTTGAGGACGCGGGTCTACGATCCACCGCCGTACAAGGATCCGCAGGTCGCTGTGCGAACCGCACTCGATTATATTCTCGCGGCGGCGGATTCCTGGCACGCAAATACGCCGCGGCGCGGCGGCATTCTGGATCGTACGGAGAGCGTGCATCAGGAGACGTCGCTGTGCGTGGCGTGTCATGCAACGCATTTTCCGCAACGGGCCCAGATCTATGCGACGCGTCAGGGATATCCGGTTGTGCAGCGACAGCAGTTGCAGTTCCTCTCCGAACGCTTCTATAACAATCCGCGTCCGTTCTACGGATTCGAGGAGCAGGGCGCAGTCTGGGCTCGCATGATCTCGGCGGCCGCAAATGTGCTGAGCCGCATGTCGCACCTGATGGCGATTTTCGAAGACGAGGTTACGGGCGAGCGTCGTGAGAGCTTTCATAAAGGAGTTGCTGAGTATCTGAAGCTGTACTATGCGGGTCGCGACAAGTTGCCGCCGGATGAGACGAACGGTAATACGCCGCTGGTGAGCGCGCACGAGGTCGCGTGGTACTCGTGGTCCGTGACGAAGGATCCGCGGATGGGCGACATGATCATGGCGGGAGAGGTGAAGAACACGATTGACCTCTGCTACCAGACATTGGCGCTGGCGGACATCGACCGCGAGAAATACAAGGTTCAGATTCAGAAGAATGCCGAGCGGATCTTGTCGCTGCAGAGGCCGGACGGACAGTGGTCGGCGCGGTTCGAGGCGAACCAGCCTGTCGCCGAGTTTCAAAACGGGTCATGCGCTTTGGGCGTTACAGGCGGCGGGGGTACCGGCGACGGATCCTCGGGTCGCGAAATCCATCCAGTTCCTTCTGAGCCGGCAGCAGATTTTTGGCGGCTGGATGGACCCTCTGCAGTCATTTGAGAACTTCCGCACGCCATTCCGCGAGACGCAGATGGCCGTGCTTGCACTGAGCGCTTACTTTCCGAAGGCCGGACGCGCAAAGGGGTGGAATTCGCGTCCTCTGGAGCGGTTGTCGACCGATCCTGTGCGGTTGCTGGCGGAGCTCGATGATGTCTGGGATGCGCCTTCTCCCAACGTTCTGCAGGACGTGATTGTGGCAACTCGTTCAAATGACGCGATGATTCGCCAGGCGGCGACCGAGGCTCTCGGAAGGCTCGGGCAGCTACCCGATGCCAAGCTGCTCGGGGATGGGAGCAAGTTGGTGCAGCGTACGGCAGCGTGGGCAACTCGTCAGTCTCACGTGCGTCATCCGAGCATGCCGGTTACGGACATCGAGACAGCGCTGGCGTCTGCGGACGATCGGACGCGATGGGGAGCGACACGCATCTTTTCAGCGCATTTCGCCGAGCTTGCGAAGCGAAGCCAACTTGCGTCTTCGTTGGAGAGAGTCGCCAAGGCTGATCCGAGTCCTGTGGTTCGAATGGATGCGATTCGCGGACTTTGGCAGTTCTGGTTCTGGAGCGCGGACACGGGAGCGAAGAATGGTATCGAGGATAGCCTCTTGGCTTTGCTCGGGAGAAATGAGCATCCATGGGTGAACGGAGCCCTGCAGACCGCGATCTACAACCTTGCCGACGAGAACATTCGGTATCTATATAACAACTGGGTTCCCCTGCTCGCGCGGCAGGAGGATCGCGAGCGCGTGATCCGCGGCAGGCTGGCGGTCGAGTCGAGGCTCGCGGATAAATTCGCAGTGGTCCTGGAGTCCGGTCCAGCGGGCCAGAAGCGGCAACTCCTGACATCATTGACGGAGCTTCCGCTTCGCCGGGGGGATGTGTACGATCTGGAGTCTGACCTGTCGAAACCGACACTCGCTTACAACCGAATCGGCAATGACATCGAGCAGATCACATTCTTCGGTGATAGCGCTGAGCGGTTTGCGCGGGCGTTGAAGCCGCTCCTGGAATCGGAGGATGCGGGGATGCGGACTCTTGCGTCTCGTGCTGTTCTGCTGGTGCGGGATACACGGTTCGGAGACGTGAACCGCCTGGCCGGTAACAGTGGTGAGAATGTGAAGATCGTGAAGGCGAAGGTGGAGACGATGCCCGAAGCGGCGGAAGTCGCGCGATCGTTGAAGCCGCCGCCTGTGACTGTCGCGGTCTCGGACAGCGGACAGAAGCGTCCCGTGAAGGTCAAACTTGATGAGACCTATTTCCGAGGGTACGTGCAACCGATCTTGGAGAAGCGAGGGAAAGACGGGTATGCGTGCGTTCACTGCCATGCGACGCATACGCAGTTTAGCGGTACGTATGCCACGGCGCTCAATGTCGTGGATCCGAGTCAGCCGGAGAAGAGTTTGATCCTGCTGAAGCCGACCTCCACCGCAGAGAGTGAGGGCGTTACGGGGGCGAATTCATTGGCTCACGGCGGCGGAGTGCGGTGGGCGAAGGACTCGCCCGAGTACGTCACGATTCTGGAGTGGATTAAAGGAGCGAAGGAATAAACTACGGGTTCGTAGCGTAGTATCCATGCCGCCAGTAGGCGCGCTGGCCTTTTCTGTTTGGTCCGCGCAACTGCAGGTTGACCTTGTGAAACGACGTATCCGACTGCGGCGTTGCAGGCAGGAACGAAATCACGTACTGGAGCCTGATTTCGATCCGGTCCATATAATCCGCTAGAAGGTTGCGCTTGTTCGCCATTAAGAAACGACCGCCTGTTTCTTCAATGATTCTCTTCAGCTCTAAAGAATTGGCTTGGCCGGCGTCGCCCCAAACGGGCGGGGAGACTGCGTAGATCGTTGCCGTCGACTCCAGCGCATATTTGCGAGCTTCACTCCACTTGTACCTGCTACTCGTATCCATAGCATCGGACAACACGAGGATTGCTCGCCGTGTGTTATGCGCGTTCTTGACTCGATTGAGGCTGAACACCAGCGCATCGATGACGGACGTGTCACCCTCGGGAACGGCTCGGGCTGCTTTGGCTCTCACCGTATAAGGATCAGAATCGAAGTCACACTCGGGCTCGACTTTGTTGCTGAATAAGACCAGACAGTATTCATCACCCGGACGGGTCTTCGCCAGGAAGTGCTCAAGAGCTTCGCGTTCGTAGCCGATGGTCGCTTTCATGCTCCCGCTGACATCCAGAAGGACGATCGTCGAAATAGGCACATCTTCGAGGGATACGCTGTGTACCTTGACTCGCTGTCCGTCTTCGTACAAGCTGAAATCCTCCGGTTGCAGATCGGTGCGTACTCGATTCTGCGCATCGAGCACGGTAGCGTTTACGAGGACGAGTCGAGACTCGATGGCGAACTGATCCCGCGCCTTTTGTGCGGAAAGAAGCGGAACCGAAGAAATCAGAGAAAGAAGCGCCGCGAGCGGAGCTCTCATGCCGCAATCCGTTCGCGCTTGCGGTAGGCGAGATAGAAGCCGGCAGGAACAATGAAGACCGTGCAAATTACGGACACGGTCAGGCCGCCGATCAGCGCGCGGGCCAGGGGGGCGTACGCTTCACTACCCTCGCCGAGTTTCATCGCCATCGGCATGAGGCCGATGATCGTGGCCAGCGATGTCATCAACACAGGCCGGAGTCGAACGCGGCAAGCACGGATGATCGCATCTCCGATTGCGCTACCTTCACCGATTAACTGGTGGGCGAACTCGACAATGAGGATACTGTTGGACATCGCCACTCCGGCGAGCATCACGATGCCCATAAGCGACATCACGTTCAGGGTGGTACCGGTTAGCCACAGAGTGAGAAGCACTCCGGTGATTCCGGGCGGCAGAGCTAGCAGAATGATGAACGGGTCGATAAAGGAGCGAAACTGAGCGACCAGAATGAGGTAAAGCAGCAGGACAGAGAGCAGCAGTCCAATCCCGAAACTCTGGAATGACGCGCGCATGCTCTGCACCATCCCGCGAAGAGTGATCTCGATGCCCTTCGGGATATTCGTATTCGCGATGAGTGTGTCGATCTGTTTTGCGATGGCGCTCAGGTCTTCTCCCAGTGGGCGCACGAAGATGTCGATTGTTCTTCGAATCTGAAAGTGATTGACTTCCGTTGGCCCTTCGATGCGCTGGATGCTGCTGACCATATCGAGGCGAGTCGGCTGCATGGAGGCTGGTCCGCGCAACGGAATTGAGCGGAGGTCGACGACGTTTTTGACCTGCTTCTCGGGATACTGTACCGCCAGGTAGTAAGGATTCCCGTTTCGAGGATCGATCCACAGGCTGGGCGCGATCATCTGGTTTGAAGTCAGTGCCGTAATGACGTTCGCTACCACCTCTCTCTGACTCAAGCCGAGTTCGCGAGCGCGTACACGATCAATGTCCAGCTTCAAGGCCGGCTGGTCGAGGTCCTGCGGTATAAATACGTCGGCGACACCTCGGATCTTTCGGATTTCTCGCGCGAGATCCTGACCGAGCTTGTAATTCGTCTGCAGACTCGAACCAGAGATCTGAACATTTATGGGCGCGGCCAGCCCCATGTTCAAAGTAGATTCAACGAGGCTCCCGGAGGCGAAATAAGGAGTGAGCTGCGGAAGTTCCTCCTGCATGGCGTGCTTTACGCGCGCGATGTATTCGTAGCTGCCGACACGGTGTCCAGCGGCCAGCGCTACCTGCACATATGCGGTGTGCATCGCGGAGTTACTTGTATAGATCGCGGAGAAACCGGGATCCACACCGATGTTGGAGACGATCATGCCCAAGTCGCTTTCCGGCACGATTCCGCGGATCAGGGTTTCGAGCTTCTTGATGTCGTTCTCGGTTTCCTCCAGTCGTGTGCCTGATGGCGCTTTTACACGAATGACGAACTGGCCTGCGTCAGTCATCGGGAAGAAGGCCATCCCGAGCAACGGAGCTATGAGAAGACTTACCAAGAAGAGGCATGTGAACGCGGCGAGCGTCACGACCGGTTTGGCAACGGCGCGCGTCACCAGACGGTTGTATGAGTCGAGGAAGCGCTCGAAACCACGGTTGAAGGCGCGATTGAAGCGCGCACCGATTCCTTTCGACTTGTGTGTCTCGGAATGCGAGGCCATCTCGCTGTTCATGAAGCGGGCGCAGAAGAGTGGCACGACGGTCATCGCGACCGCATAGGAGGCGAACAAAGACAGGACAACAGCGAGAGCAAGTGAGCTGAACAAGTACTTGCTGACACCATATAGAAGGGTGACGGGGAAGAAGACTACGACCGTTGTCAGCGTGGCGGCCAGCACGGGAAGCGCTACTTCGCGGCCGCCCTGTTCCGCAGCGACAGCGGGCGGCTCACCCATTTCCAGGTGACGATAGATGTTCTCCAGGACAACGACCGAGTTGTCGATCAAGCGCGAGAGGGCCAGGGCCAAGCCACCGAGCACCATTGTGTTTATCGAACTGCCGCCTAGCTGCAGAGCCATGAAGGTGGCGAGGGCAGATAGCGGAATCGAGAAGAAGACGGCGACGGTGGCCCGCATGCTTCCCAGAAAGACCAGGATCATCACGGATGTGAGGAAGAGTCCGAGGGCGCCCTCATGCAGCAGCGTTTCGATTGCGATTTTGACAAATTCCGACTGGTCGAAGACAACGGCGGTCCGAAGCGTCTCGGGGATATCTACGAGTTTTCGAACCTTGTTGCGGATCCCATCTACGACTTCGATGGTGTTCGAATCGCCTCCTTGCTTAAGGATCGGCAGGTAGACGGAGCGCTGGCCATTTACTCGGACGATGTTGTATTGGAGAGTCTGAGAATCCTTTGCCTCACCGATGTCGGACACCCGGACGGGAGACTGTCCGACCATCTTGAGCGGCACCTGGTTGATGTCGGCTACGCCGCCGAGCATGCTGTTCGTATAAATGTTGTAGTCGTAGCGCCCGATCTGGACGTCGCCCGCGGGTAAAATCACATTGGATTCGCCGATCGTCCGTACGACATCCATGATGCTGAGCTGGTGCGCTTCGAGCTTGAACGGGTCGGCGTAGAGCATCATCTGACGTCCACGACCGCCGAAAGGCTGAGGTACCGACGCGCCGGGCACACCCGCCAACTGATTACGAATAACGTTCTGCGCCACGTCCTTCAACTGCGTTTCGGATAAGCCCTGGCCTCCGAGCGTGAGAAGGCAGACCGGGAGACTCGACGCATCGAACTTCAAGACGACAGGGGGCAGCGTGCCTGGAGGAAGCCGGCTCATTTCCGCGGTGGCGAGTCCACCGACCATTGCGACCGCAGCGTCGGGATCCGTTCCCGGATGGAAGTAGACCTTGATGATGCTGACGCCTGTCAGTGATCGAGACTCAATGTGTTCAATGCCGCTTCCGAGTGTCAGGAATCGTTCAGGCGGAAGGTAATGCTGTTTTCCACTTGCTCCGGGGGCATACCGGAGTAAAACGTGGCGACCACGACGACTGGAATGTTGATCGACGGGAACATGTCGACCGGCATGCGCGAGACGCTTACAACGCCGAGGATCGCAATGATGAGACAAGCGACAACGATGAAGTAGGGAGTCCTGATGGCGAATCGTGACATGAATTGGCGCCGTTACTGTCCCGAATCCATGAGCTTCGGCTTGACCTTGTCTCCCGCGTTGAGGCCCGCGCGGCGCCCGGTAATCACGAGGTCACCTTCCTGCAGGCCAGAAACAACCTCGGCCCGCTCTGCATCCTCGGCCCCAAGCTGCACGGAAGCGATGCGAATCACTCCGGCCTTGTCGACCGCGAACACACGGGTGGCCGAGCCGGACCGTTCTATCGCGCCAATTGGAGCCGCAAGAACGTCATCGTGCTGCTTTGCCGCCAGGACGACTTCCGCATACATCCCTGGCAGAATCACTCCTGTCGGGTTTGGAACATCAACCTCCGTGATCATGGTTCGGGTCGACGGGTCCAACCTTGCCGCGAAACGAGCAACACGTCCCTGCCGCGTGTGTCCCAGAGACTTCACCTGGACTTCAACCGGCTGGCCAACACGAATGGTCGGCACGAGCGACTCAGGTACAGGAAGGCTGAGACGGAGTGTGCTGATCTGAGACAGGCGGACGAGCGGCATTGCCTGCGATTGCGAGGCGATTCCCGCCTGAATCATCGACCCGGCGTTTGCATACCGCTTTGTTACAGTGCCAGCGAAGGGCGCGGTGATGGTGACGTAGTTGCGAAGCGTTCGGAGCCGCGTTTCGTCGGCTTTGGCAACTTGCGTCTTTGCTCCGCCACGCGCAAGCTCGATTTCGCAGACGGCGACCTGGGCTTCGGCGATAAGATCTCGCGAACGGGCCTCGTCGACTTCCTGCTGGGGGATCAGCCCGGCTCTCGCTTCGCCACCTCCTGAAGCCGGGTAAAGGAAAGATGGGCGATCTGATGCGAGGATTCCGCCCTCTGCAACTCGTCCCGGGCTGCGCCGATTTCGGCGCCAGTCTGATCGACCAGCGCGACCGCTCTCGAGACGTCGTCGGTCATCTCCGGAATTTCGAGTTCCGCGAGGATCTGCCCTTCCCTAACCCGGTCACCCAGGTCGACCTTGATCGATCTGAGATAGCCTGCCACTTTCGCCATCACGTCGACTTCCTGAAACGGCTGAAACTCGGCCGTGAGCACGGTCTTCCCAGTGATGCGTGGTTCGCTCTACGCGAGCAACAGGAACGACGGCGACAGGTACGCTGTCATCCGAGGTCTTCGCCTGGATCGGCATTTCCGAACGCGAGCAAGATGCCTGGCAGAGTGATATTGCGATTACGGACGCGGCGGCCAGTACCCACGCCATATGTCGGAGTTTCAACGGAATGCTCCTATTGCGTAGTTCAGATTTGCCATACGCGTTAAGTAGTCGTATTTCGCGTTCGCGGAGGCGATCTGCGCGGACGTTTGGGAGAGCTGCGCCTGTGTGAGTTCGAGGATTCCGCTCAAGCCGATGTCATAGCGGGCTTTCGCGAGCCGTAAAGCGGTGTTCGCCTGGTCCACGAGCCGAGCGGTTACATCGAGCCTCCGCCATGCGACATCCGCTTCAAGCCACGCAACACGAACAGCTCCCGCGATTTGCACCTCCATCGCCAGGACATCCTTGTCTGCTCCACGCGCTTTAAACTCCGCCTCTGCGCGGCGTGCAGCGTACAAGCCGCCATTGAGAAAAGGGATAGAGATATTGAGACCGGCGGCGCTGTAGTCATTCGAGAGATTGTTCTGATGAATAGGAACAACACCCACCACGCCGACAAGACTTATGGCTGGATACCGGAGCTTCCTCTCCGCGTCGGCGAAGCGTTGCGCAGCCGAGTAGTTTAGCCTAGACACGGCCAAATCGGGACGGTTCTTCAGGGCTTCCGCAACCAGCGAGTCAGCGCTATCAACGATGCGCCCGGGTAACTGCACGTCCGCGATCTCGAACGGCAGGTCACTGGTTTCCCCGATCGCGGCGGAGAGCAGGGCGTGATTTGCTTTCGCGGCATTGCTCGCCTGGTCGAGGGCGAGTTCGGCTTCGGACAATGACACCTCCGCGAAGCTCACGTCCAAGGTGGATCTCAGGTTGCTCTGCGCGAGAGCACGCACCTGCCGCAACGTTATGCGATGCATGTCGACCCTCGCCTGTGCGACTTTCAACACAGCCTCTGACGCGAGCGCAGCGTAATAGGCCTGTTGAACCTGCACTAGCACCTGTGCTCGGGCAGTTCCAATGTTTCGATCCTGAGCCGACGCGCGAAGCTTGGCGGATTCGGCAAGGCTGCTTGTCCTGCCGAAGTCGGTAAGGAGTTGACTGACACCCAGACCTGTCGCAGCGCGGCTAGTCACGGCGGATGTTTGCAGTTGGCCGGCAGAGATAGCCGATTCTCTGGCTGCACCAGCAGTCGTGAGGTTTGCGGTGACGAGAGGGTGAAACGCGGATCGGACTCTGGGCGACTGTCGCTCCTGTGGCTTGCGCGTTAAATGTTGCGGCGGCGATTCGCGGGTTCTTCTGCAGCGCCAGCTTTTGGCCTCGTCGAGTGTGATAGTAGCGATACCCTGAGCTCGTCCGAGGGACGACGAATTTAGCAGGAGGACAACGTATAGCGGTGTCAGGGATCGGGAGCGCATCAGAGAGGGCGGTCCCGTTTGGCAACTGCTTTGTACACGGTGGTCTCGTGCGCCTCGATAAGACCATCGGTCACGATCTCGCATAATTCCGGCATCAAGCCATGCACCCGTTCCGCGGATTCGATGAACTCTATGCGCACGGGCATGTGGCCGGGCGAACCCGCCCCGACTTCCGTTCCATGCACCCGGTGGTGCGATCCGAATCCTGCCACCGGCCGAACCACTGTGGCGCCGGCTACACCTCGCTGAAAAAGAAATGAGAAAATCTCGTTATAGAGAAAGTCCAGCGTTGCGGCTGTATCTTCGTTGAGGTGAATCGTGACTTTTTTCGCTGGTCCCGGTTGGAGCATGTATTTCGAAGGCGCTTCATTCCGTTTTACGGTTTCGAACGCGTATATGCCACTGAAGAATGCCTGAAGATTGTCTGACAGCCGCTTCAGACAATATTCAGTTGGCCTCATCATCCGATTCGCGGTATACGAAAGAGCGCGTGCACATTCTCGTTGTTGAAGACGAACAAAGCTGTCCAGTGCTCTCAAGCAAGGTCTCGAAGGCAGGGTTACCGGATTTCAGTAGCACGAACCGGGGAGGAAGGATTTTATCTTTTGTACTCCGAGTCGTGCGACCTGGTGATTCTCGACGTCATGTTGCCGGGCAGGAGCGGCCTCGAGATTCTTGGGCAGGCACGGCAGAACGGTATTCGCGTTCCCGTTTTGCTGCTAACGGCTCGCGACACGGTGGACGATCGTGTTCAGGGACTCGACACCGGCGCGGACGACTATCTCGTGAAACCGTTTGCGTTTCCGGAACTGCTTGCACGCGTAAGGGCGCTGCTTCGTCAGGGGCGCCGGAGAGGCCGCCGAAGCTGAGCGTCGGTAATCTGGTGTTAGATGCGCCGGGCCGCTCCGTATCGCGCGCGGGCTCGGCGATTGACCTGACGGCGCGTGAATATGAGCTTCTCGAATATCTGCTAAGGAACCAGGGCGGCGGTCGTGTCGCGAGAGATGCTTGCACGCGATGTATGGAAGGAGACGGCGCGCGCAACTCCGATTGACAATGTCATTAACGTGCACATCGCCCGGCTGCGACGCAAGATCGATGACGGATTCGATCGTAAGCTACTCCATACTGTTCGCGGCGTCGGCTTTACTCTGCGGGAAGAGCCGGTGTAATGGCATTTAAGTTCACTCATATCCGTACCCGCCTGACGCTATGGTTCGTATCTGCCCTTGCGGTCGTTTTGCTGGTGTACTCCGCCGCGTCCTGTCTCCTCCTGTTGCGTGATTTGCGGCGCCAGCTGGTACGCCATGCAATTCAGGATCTGGAGACGGTGGAAGGACTGCTGTCCTTCGACGCACAAGGGCGACTGACGTTCCGGGGACGATTACCATAATCATCCTGAGTCGAAGCAGGTGCTCGAACGATTGCTGGAAGTGCGATCGTTAGATGGCCAAGTTCTGCTGACAAACGAATTGCTCGGGCAACGTTCGCTTGGAGAAGGCTTGCTCCACGTGAGGGGGAAGGTGGATATTCGCAGCGCGAAGCGATTCTGGCGGACGGGTTGAAAGTGCAATTGGTGAGCCGGCGGCACTCGGTTGACGGCCGTCCGACTGTGATACGAGTTGCGTACAGCGAGGAGCCCTTGTGGCAGCAGTTTCGGTCCGACCTGGTTGCGCTGCTTCTCCCCTTGCCGCTGATTCTTGTTTTGACCGGCATTGGCGGTTACTTCCTGGCCTCAAAGTTCCTGGAGCCGATTCATCAGATGGCTCGGAAGGCGGAGGAGATCACAAGTGACCGATTGCATGAGCGTCTGCCCGTAAACGCCGCGGATGGCGAACTAGCTGATCTGTCGCGCGTCTTCAATGCCGTGCTGGTGCGACTCGAGCAGTCGTTCGACAACTTCGGCGCTTCACATCGGACGCTTCCCATGAATTGCGAACTCCTTTGGCTGCGATGCGAAGCGTGGGTGAGGTGGGACTGCAGCGGAATGACAGCGCCGAAGGATACCGGGATGTGATCGGAAGCATGCTGGAAGAGGCGAACAGGCTGACGCGGCTTGTGGATAGCCTCCTGCTGATTGCCAGAGCCGATGCGGGCCAGATCCATCTTCATCCAACGGTATTTCCGGCAGGCGACCTTGCGACCGACTGTGTGGCCTTGTTCGAGGCGGTACTGGAGGAGAATGGGCAACGGTTGACAATCGAGAATTCAAGTGGAGCTCTGTTGTGCGGTGATTGGCTGCTGCTGCGGCACGCTCTGGTAAATATCGTGCACAATGCCATCAAGTACACGCCCCGGCTGGGAACGGTGATTGTCAGGGTACTGGACGAGGGCGCCGATGTCGTGCTGGAAGTCGAGGACAGCGGTCCGGGTATTCCGCAGGATCAGTTGCCGCGGGTCTTCGATCGTTTCTACCGGGTAGAGGAAGGTCGGTCACGCGAGTCGGGGGGAACCGGGTTGGGATTATCGATTGCCCGGTGGAGCGTGGAAATCCATGGGGGCCGAGTCCGTGTGAAGAGCGAGCCAGGTAAGGGCTGCGTGTTCTCCGTCATACTTCCGCGAGCAACTTCAGTGAGTGGTTCCGAAGGCCAGCGGGAAAAGTGTAGCCAGGCTATCCGCACAACGCCGAACCAGTACGGCCGTCGCTGACATCGGAACGGCCCCTTGATGATATACTTCGCTGCTGTATATATCGATGGCGCGAGGTTCCAGCATGAGACTACTCTTTTTTGTCGCGGTTGTTTTGGCTCTGCCGCTGGCGGCGCAGAGCCTTTGGCCAAGCGGATCTCTCACACCGATCCCGCCAAGTACCGGGTGTCGAAGCCGTACACGGCGGCGCCGGCCAACTTGACTACATGTCGCCTGTTCGATGCTCACTCGCTCGACACGAATCTGTTTTTTCTCCACCGGGGCATTCTGCAGCCGAAGAGCGGAATCGGCGCGCATTTCCACAATCAGTGCGAGGAGATGTTCGTCATCTTCGATGGGGAAGCGCAGTTCACCATCGACGGCCGGACGTCGCGTGTTGAAAGGGCCCGCCGGGGCGCCCGTTCGTATGGGGCACTCCCATGCATCTACAACCACACCGACAAGCCCGTGCAGTGGATGAACATCAATGTGAGCGCGATGAAGGGCACCTACGATGCGTTCGATCTCGGCGACCCGCGGGTCGATGTGCAACTCGATCGCATACCCGTGTTTATGACCATGCGCCTCGACAGAACACTCCTGCGTCCTGTCCCACCACCGCCTTCGGGTAAAGGCGATGTTCAATATCGACGCGTGCTGGCGCCGCCTGTCTTCAGCGGACCCTGGGCATACGTGGATCACCTGCTTGTTGGTCCCAACTCGTCGACCGTCCCTCACCTACACAGAGAACTCGCCGAATTTTATTACGTTGTCAAGGGACGAGGGAGTGCTACCGTATCGGAAAGAGATGAATCTGAAACCGCGGCAATTCAGGAGGGCGATGCCATTCCGATTCAACTCAACGAGGCGCATTCGTTTGAGAACACCGGGACGGAGCCGCTGGAGTTCCTGATCGTCGGTGTTTCCCGAGACAGTACGCGTCGAGTGGACCTCGTTGAAGTTCCTAATCAGGGGCGCGCAAACTGACGCTTGTATTGCGACCCGGTTATTTGACGAGCGCCTGATAGACGGACGTCGAAAACTTCTGTTGAATGTCGGTGGAGTTGGGCATTAGCTGAACCATTAGCACGATTACCATGTGGCTCTGACGATCCACCTGGTAATTGGTTCCGTACGCTCCGCCCCACCCAAATGCTCCGACAGCAGCCATTCCACTGGCGCCGTAGCGATCAACTGTTTCAAATCCGAGGCCGAACCCGAGTCCATCCGTCGAATGCAGTGTGCCGGACTGATTGGTGGTCATCAGCTCCGCGGTTCGCGGCGCGAGGATACGAATTCCGCCCAATGCTCCGCCATTGCGTATCATCTCGAGAAAACGCGCGTAATCCCGAGCGGTAGAGGTAAGACCAGCTCCGCCGGAAAAGCTCTTCCGTGGGCCGTCCACGTACGATCCCTGTCCTTTTGCTCCATCAGGCGCACGGACAATCAGACCATCGCTGCCGCTGGAATACACGGCAGCCAAGCGCTCGCGTTCGGCAGGCGGAACGAAGAAGCGCGTGTCCTTCATGCCGAGCGGTTCGGTGATCCGGGTGCGTACGAATTCATCGAGAGGCATTCCGGACGCCTTCTCCACCACGCAGCCCAGAATGTCCGTGTTGTAGCCGTATACGAAGGCTTCTCCTGGCTGCGACACGAACGGCAGAGTACCCAAGCGCTCCATCGTGTCGCAGATCGGCTCCTGTTTGTCGGCGGTATACCAGCCGTTGCCGGCGGCCGGACCGAGACCCTTGGCTTCATAGAGGGCGGCTATGTGGCTTTCCCGTCCGTAGGAAATACCGGCTGTGTGCGTCAGCAAGTCTTTGATGGTGATCGCACGCTTCGCCGGTACGGTTTTGATTCTATTTCCGTCCTTCTCCGCGACCGTGGTTTGGTTGAACGTCGGGATGAAGTGGCCCACCGGCTCTGTCAGGCCGATCTTGCCTTCTTCGACAAGAGCTAGGATGGCGGCGCTGGTGATGGCCTTTGTCTGGGACGCGATCCGAAAAATCGTGTTCGCTGTCATGCGCCGCCCGGCTTCTTTATCACTCCAGCCGACGGCATGCTCGTATACGGGCTTGCCGTTACGAAGGACGAGAGCGACGGCCCCGGCAATCCGGTTCTCGTCTGTGTAGCGTTGAAGCAGTTTGTCGATGCGGGCCAGGCGCTCGGGAGAAAGCGCCGGGTCGATGACGCGCGATGCTGTCTTTTTTGCCGCTGCTGCATTCTGGGTGGTGTTCGCGGGCGCAGCAAGGATATGTCCGGCAAGCAGCACGGATGTGAGGAAGACAGGGAACGCCTTTTTCATTCGTCGCTGATCTTAACACGGACTCGCTCAGGTGAAGGCACTTTCTATGCAACTAAGCGTCATAGTATGCATATAGCCGACAAACTGGAGAGACGATGACAATCACAACGACACCGACAATTGAAGGCAAGCGCATCCGCGACTATCGGGGAATTGTAACAGGCGAGGCAATTCTGGCGCCAATATTTTCCGGGATCTGTTTGCAGGCCTGCGCGACATTGTGGGCGGGCGCTCGGCGGCTTATGAGAAGGAACTTCGGAATGCGCGGGAAGTGGCGATGGCGGAGATGGCGGCGGCCGCGAAGGATTTAGGCGCGAACGCAGTTGTCGGTGTTGACCTCGATTACGAAGTACTCGGCCAAAGCAACGGCATGCTGATGGTAAGTGTCAGCGGGACCGCGGTCATCGTTGAATAGCGTGTTGTGACGCGAGGAGCCAGATAGCGCCCGGCTCAGGCGAAAGGGCTCCGCTTCAGCGCATACTCCAGCGATTCCCTCGGCACGCTGTACTTGCTGTAGGCCCGATTGCCGACGTAGCCGATATCCTTCACTCCGATCGGGCTCGTATAGAACGCGTCTACAGTCATCTTGCGGACCCAGTCGAAGAATCGTATTCCCGGCCCGAGATCGTTGGCCCGGTGGACCGTGTATCCGCTGAAATCCTTGTAGACTTCGGATTTCGAATATACGAGTTCTTCGTTCCGGCGCGCCGTTTCCAGACGGTCGGCTTCGACGAGTACGTCGAGCATCCCGGTTTGCTGCGCCGGAGTTGCGTTCACGAATGTCGAGTTGTACCGTTTTCGCATCTCCGCATCCAGCCAGGCTAGTCCACCCTGAAAGATATCCGCGAGTTCTTCGTTCTGGCTGCAGAGCAGATCGATGAACTCGGGCGCTCCGGCATCGAGCGCGCTACCGGATACATCATCTTTCGGAACGATCAATTCGGCCAATCGTTGTAAGGTCTTATATTCCGCGGGCTGGAAGGCCTTTACCTTGTATGCGCCTTTTGCTTTCTCCGATGATGTCTCGGTGTGAACATGCTGCGCAGCATCGAGATCCAGCATGCCTGCCGATGTGATCGCCAGAGCCAGCCCTCGGATGATCGAACGACGATCGATCGTTTCAAGCGGTACGAAGTTAGACATTGCCCTTCCTCATTTCGTCCGCCATGTAATCGCACGCGCGCCATGCCAACGCGTTAATTGTCAGGGTCGGATTTTTGTCGGGATTCGACACGAAACTGGCGCCGTCCATTACGAATAGATTCTTTACGTCGTGCGCCTGGCAGTATCCGTTGAGCACCGAATTCTTGTTGGTCGTTCCCATTCGTGCGCCGCCAACCTCATGGATGATGGTCCCTGGAACCGAGATACCGTCCGATTCGCGCTGGGCCGCGCTCAGTCCCGATACGCGGCCGCCCATGGTCGTGATGATATCGGCGAAGGTCTTCTCCATGTGTCTCGCCTGCTTCCACTCATAGTCAGTCCATTTGAAGTGGAATCGCAGGACCGGAATTCCCCATTTATCGACGACCGTAGGATCCAATTCGCAGTAGGAATGGATATTCGGAATCATTTCGCCGCGACCGGCAAAGCCGATGCTGGCGCCATAGCCCTCGCGGATCTTCTTCTTCATGCCGGCGCCGTATCCGAGGCGGCGCGCGGCTCCGTGGTAGGAGCCAACACCCGGCATCCCGTACCCGCCACCGATTTCGATGTGATAGCCGCGAGGGAAATCGAGTTTGTCGTGCTTGTCCCACAGCCACCAGGGCATGAAGAGGTGCGCGCCGCCATATCCGTCCGTGTCGTAGTGCGGCATCCCTTCGAGCGCGGGAACATAGCCCGAAAGACCGAACCCGACCGTATCCATCAGATATCGGCCCAACAGCCCCGAGCCGTTGCCGAGTCCGTTGGGGAACTCCTTGGTTTTGGTGTTCAGGAGAATTCGCGTTGACTCGCAGGCGCTGGCGGCGAGAACGACAGCCTTCGCGTAAATCGTTTTCTCTGTTCGCGTCCGCTTGTCGATGTACAGGACACCTTTCGCCTTGCCGTTCCCGTCCATGATGACTTCGCGGGCCATGGCCAGATCGAATACCTTCAGCCGGCCGGTTTTCATCGCCGGAAAGACTTGTACCTGCGATGAGCTATACGCCGATGCCGTCTGACAGCCGCGTCCACATTGGCCGCAGTAATGACACGGCGCCCGTCCGTTCAGAGCCTTCGTGATTACTGCGCGCCGATTGGCGATACAGATGATGCCCAGCTTGTCGCAAGCCTTCTTGACCAACGTTTCGTGAACTTTGGGCGGAGGCGCAGTGTGGAATTTGCCATCGGGACATGAAGCGACGTTTTCTTGCGTACCGCAGACACCGATGAAATCTTCCGCTTTGTCGTAGTACGGCGCGAGGTCCTGATATGTAATGGGCCAATTGAAGCCTAGACCGTCCTTGTCGTATGGCTTGAAATCATACTCCGCAAAGCGGAAGGACATACGCCCGTAGTGATTTGTGCGCCCGCCGAGAATTCGCGACCGGAACCATTGGAACTGGCTGCCTTCGCCGACCGTGTACGGCTCGCCTTCGAGTTGCCACCCACCACTGGTGGTGGAAAAAAATCCGAAGGACTTGCCCTTTCCGAAATAGTAGGCTCCGCCTTCTTCCGCGCCCCGGTGGTCGTAATCATGGGGCCATTTATGCTCTTTAAACTCCGTCTTTACATCCAGCATCGGTCCCGCTTCGAGAAGGGCAACACGCATGCCTTTCTGAGTGAGTACCTGAACGGCTGTACCACCGCCGGCTCCGGAGCCGACAACGACGACATCGAAGGCGTCAAGATCGCTGGGATTTTGGAACATGAGACGTTCCCTTCAGTGTATCGTGCGGTGCGCGTCTCACGCCACGCCCTGGAAGGCTATTACACCAGCATATGGAGAACCCTCTCCTCCGCATGTTCACTGGCTTTGATGCGGCCGGTCCACTTCCCCGGCGCATCAGGCCGCAACTGAGGAGCCTCATTTACGGCGTATGCGGTGTGCAGTTTCCATGTGAACGCGGTCTCGGGAACCCGCTTCAAGACCAGCCGAATATTTCTCATCATTATTGGTTCGACGTGTAGAAACTCCAGCAGATCGGAGAGGTTCGGGAATCGCACCTGCATCTTGGACTGAAGCTTTGCGGGAATCTCACTTCCGCTGGCCTTGGCCTGACGGAATAGCATTTCATCGTGGAGTGAGACATCCTTGCCACGCAGGGTCTTGGCCCTGGTCAGATAGTCATCGAATGCCTGTTCGAATACTTCCCTGGAACGCTTTTCTTTGCTTTTGTCGCGGACGAAGCTGATGCCGCAGTAGTCGAATGGCGGATGCACGATGCACTCGATGTACTTATATTTTTCCCACTTGGTGACGCGCGCATGGGGCGGACCTGTTTCCATTTGCGCAAACATTCCGGTCTGCAACTCGCGCGTTCGGAGGGAAGCTTCACGGATAGCGGCAACCTCCACTTCAGGCCCGAGAAAAGCGCCCACACTGTCCGCAGCGGCGTAACGGACGTTGCGTGTCCGGTCCGGCAGTGAGCCTGTACCGCCGGTGGATTTCTCCCACTCCAGAATTTGCGCCCGAACGCCTGTTTGGGCAAACGGCTGATCCGGTGTTTCGCCGGTCATCAACCGCACCAGTTGAGCTTCCCATCCGGTCTGATATCCATGACGCGATATCGTATGAAATGCAGTCTGCTTTGTCCCTTTGCTGATTTCTTTCGCAAGGAATTGTTCGTGTACTTTATGCGCCTTGGCGCGTGCGCCAATGTGCGTCTCCAGGGTTTGGAGTTGCTCCGGTGTGAGATTGAATGGCATTTGTGGTATC
The DNA here is from genome assembly GCA_963825845.1 of Bryobacteraceae bacterium. Classification (GTDB taxonomy): domain Bacteria; phylum Acidobacteriota; class Terriglobia; order Bryobacterales; family Bryobacteraceae; genus DASQDN01. The sequence continues at coordinate 30,595 of CAWGVL010000061.1, forward strand.
GAACGGGTGAAAAAAGCATCTTTATTCCCGTCGCCTTTCACGAGAGTATATACGAACTCAGGCCTTACAATCCTGATTATTTTTGGCTGATCAGTGAGGTCCGAAACACAGTAGGTTCCGGAGTCGATGTGAGGCTGCGGTTGGAGGATGTAAGCTCACAGTATGCGACTTGGCTTAACTGTGCTCCTCTCACTGATGCTGGCGGCGTCTTCATTCGCGGCGCCCAAGAAGGTCATCCAACCCAAGGAATTTGCCACTGGCCGGCCGTTCAGCCCAGGCATTCTCGTAGGCGATACTTTGTATGTCGCGGGCCAAACCGGTAGCAATCTGAAGACAGGGGAGATTCCTGCTGAGTTCGAGGCTGAGGTTCGCCAGACTCTCGATAACATCGGTCTGGTTCTTAAAGAAGCCGGGATGACGTTCGACAATGCCGTCACCGTGCAGGTCTATCTCACCGACATGTCCCTGTTCCCGCAGATGAACAGCGTCTACACAACATACTTCAAAGAGCCACGTCCGGCGCGTACGACTGTCGGAGTTGCGAAATTGGTGGGTACGGCTAAGATCGAGATCACGGTAACAGCGAGCAAGTAACAGGCGCCAGCGTGGAAGTGCTCGCTGTTTCGAGCCTGCGGAAAGTCTATGCCGGCGCTGCCGCCGTCGACGATATCAGTTTTGCGGTAGGGCAAAACGAAATTGTCGGTCTGCTGGGACCAAATGGCGCCGGCAAGACGACCACCATCAATATGATCCTGGGCGTGTTGGAGCCGACATCCGGGGCAATCCACACCCAGGGCATCGATCTCGCGTCGCACCGCACACAGGCTTTGGAACGGACAAATTTCGCCGCGGTCTACGCGCCCCTTCCGGGTAATCTGACCGTGTGGCAAAACCTGCGTTATTTCGGTCTCATCTATTGCGTAAGCAATCTGACCGAACGCATAGATTCGCTCCTTGTTCAGTTCGATCTGGAGAAATTTCGTAACGTGAAATGCGGCGTGTTGTCTTCGGGTGAGCAGACGCGCGTGTGCCTCGCGAAAGCAATGTTGAATCAACCGCAGCTTTTGTTACTGGACGAGCCGACCGCCTCACTAGACCCGGCGACAGCTCGCGATATCCGGACACGAATTCGTGAATTTGCGGCGCACGGGAACGGCGGTGTTCTGTGGACTTCGCACAATATGTTCGAGGTGCAGGAGGTCTGCGATCGTGTTCTTTTTCTGTCGCGCGGTAAGATCCTGCTGGAAGGCGATCCGAAAACACTACCCGCCGAACACGGCAAAGGCACGCTGGAGGATCTGTTTATCACCGTCGCCCGCGAGCCACTGACGCTGGGTTCGGGAGAGTGACGGCGGGGCAGACCTCCTCATGTTCTTTCTACGACGTCTATCGCGATTGAGGCGCACGGCTGCGGTCGTGTTGCGGCAGTACTACTTACTCCGTAGCAGCCCGGCTCGTATTCTTTCGCTATTTGCGTGGATCGCGATCGATATCGTTCTGTGGGGATTCATGAGCAGGTATCTGAATACTGTCGCCTCACCCGGGTTCAATTTCGTGCCTGCGTTACTCGGAGCGGTTCTGCTGTGGGATTTCTTTACCCGAGTTATGCAGGGTGTAACGATGGCGTTCTTTGAAGATGTCTGGTCGCGCAACTTCCTGAATGTCTTCGCCAGCCCTATTTCGATCACTGAATATGTCGGAGGGCTGGTGCTGTCGAGCATCGGCACGAGTTTCGTAGGTCTTATCTTCATGCTCGTGCTGGCGACAACAGTGTTTGGCTTGCCCTTCTTTGTGTATGGTCTGGCGATTGTGCCATTTCTGTTCGTGCTGTTTCTGTTCGGTATTGCGCTCGGAATCATTGCGAGCGCGCTGGTGCTGAGGCTGGGCCCCGCGGCGGAATGGTTTATTTGGCCCATACCGGCGCTGATCTCTCCCTTTGCCGGCGTGTTCTACCCGCTGAGTACGCTTCCGGTATGGATGCAGACGGTCTCTCGCATTCTGCCGCCGTCCTATGTTTTTGAGGGACTGCGTACGACTGTGAAGGGCGGAGTCATTGCTCCTGAGTCGCTGGCTGTTGGAGGGTCGCTGGCCGTGATTTATATTCTGGCGGCGGGTTGGGTGTTCGCCCGAACGTACAGGCATGTGGTACGCACTGGCCTGATCGCGCGATACAGCGCAGAGAGTCTCAGCTAGAGCCGGCCCAATCGTCCGCCATCGACTCGCAGCGCGGCGCCGGAGATGAAAGCAGCATCGTCGGACGCGAGATAGGCGATCGCGGCCGCGAGGTCTTCCGGTTTGCCGACGTCGGCTTTGTTCAGTTGCTCTTCTCCCGATTTGATATTCGGGTTGTTCCACAGCATTGGAGTATCCACAGCGCCGGGCAGAATCGCATTTACCCGGATCCCTTTTGCCTTTCCCTCTATCGACGCCGATCGTGTAAGTGAGACAACGGCCGCTTTGGCTGCCGCATACGAGCAGACCAAGGGAGTTGTCTCCACTGCATGTATACTCGACACATTTACAATCGAGCCGCCGCGACGCATGTGAAGGAAAGCCTGCCTTGTGAAGAAAAAGGCGCCCATCAGATCAACGCGGAGCACCTTTAGCCAGTCATCCTCGGTCTGCTGCTCCAGTGGTTTGAACACCATGACACCAGCGTTATTGACAATTATGTCGAGGCCACCAAATCGTTGCGTGGCGGCGGCGACCGCCGCCTGCACCTGCTGATCGTTCGAGACGTCGCACGCCACACCGAGCGTTCCCGATGATGTCGTCCCTTGAATCTCGTGCGCGACGGATCGGGCTTTGTTCTCGTCCAGATCGGCGACAACGACGTTGGCGCCCTCCGATGCGAGTCGCTTCGCCGTGGCGAGACCGATGCCGCTCGCTGCCCCGGTTACGATTGCGACCCGGTTGCCAAAGCGCGCTGGCGAAGCCAAGGGACTCTCCTATTTATGGGTTGCGGCATTCTTCTCCTCCACAACTTTGGCCCACTTAGCCGACAGAGTCGGGTTCGGGGGTACACCTGCGCCCCCGCGATAGACCATGGACGCGTGACTTGCGGCCTGAAGGTGCCCCGCCTCGGCTGCCTTGACCCACCACTTCGCAGCTTCAGCGTAGTTCTGTTCAACGCCCTTCCCGTTCGCGTACATCAGGGCAACCGCATTCTCGGCAGGAACGTAGCCCTGCTCGGCGGCCTCTAACGTGTTTTTGAATGCAAGGGCGGGGTTTCTAGCGCGTAGCCTGCCCGCTCGTGAGATTGCGGCCCAGGAGGTAGGCTCCGCCGGCGCAGAACAAATCAACTGCTTCCTTGCTGCTGCTCGCGGTGCGCCCATCGCAGACTTCGTAATCTTTCCGATAACCAGCAGCGCTGGTCGAAACCTCATCCAACCAGTGCTGCCATCCGCCTTCGGGCATCTTCCGCTCCGGCCGGCCGAGGTCTCCGCGAAATTCACTATCGCGAATGGGGGCGAGAGTGTTCGATGCCATCGTCCGAAGTTCCTCGTCTTTGTCATCAAGCAGAGTCACCAGCGTCTTGAAGAGTGCCGCATCCTGACGCGCGCCACTTAACTGAAGCCGGGCGGCCTTGATGATTGCATCGACAGCGGCAACCCGATCGGCGGTTTCGACTGCCTTGCCGGGATTCAGGGCGAAATCCACTAACGCGTTTTGAGCGGCTTCCGATCGCCAGTTCGCATTGAGCGCTAAGGCACGCATCGATGCACGCCGTACTTTGGCGGAGGGGTCGACGACTCTCTTTGCCAGCGCCGCGATTGTTTCCTCGCTGAAGATTGCATGGAAGCACGTTTCTGCCGCCGCCGCGCGCACAGCCGGATTCTCGGATGCGAGAAGCTTTTGCACGATTTCACCAGCCGGCGCACCGCCCACCAGCGCGAGATCCGAATAGTAGCCGTCAGCATTCGGCGCCGGAAGCGATCCGGCCGCGAATCGTTTCAGGAGTTTCGATTCTGCGGCGGACAACGGGAGATTCTTGTTCCGCAGGCGAGTCGCCCATGCGATTGCGTCATCGTTGCTCGGCGGGTGATATGTTCTCGCCCCGAGATCTTCGAACTCCCGATAGATTACGTGATAGCCCTTTGCGTTCACGCGCGCGTACGTATCGCGCACGGTCGTCAGATGATACGAAAGATCACGGAGGCCAAGCACCATGTAGAATTCGGGCGCGTTCTTGAGCGGATCGATCGCTTCCGTCAGCTCAGACGGCATTTTCCACCATCCCCAGCTATACGTGATGCCGGCAGTGACCACGTTCGGATTCATCATTGCGTACTCGCCCGATATCTTGCCGCCTTCACCCTTGCCGTACATATACACACGGCGGGGATTGATCGGATACGTCTTTTTGGCCCACGCAATCAGGTTAGCGATCGGCTCATGGTCGGCGGCTCCGAACTTGCGGCCTTGCGGATGGCCGGCCAGCAAGCACGTACTGATCGCGTAGACCGAGCCGATTCAGAGCCTCACGTACCGGCAGGATTTCGTCGCCGGTCGGACGGTCGTGTTCCGGAAAACAAAGGATCAGCCCTAGTTGTTTGGCCGGATCCGTGTTGGCGGCGGGAGCAACGACGTCAGGCGCCTCAACTACATAGCGGATGATCGTCTTGCCATCCGCATCCTTTAACTCCGCCTCCGGGGAACTATATAGGGGTTGGCCAGCGGCGATAAAAACGAGCGCTGCAAGTGGAAGATAGGAATTTCGCATGGTCGTTCGAACTACACCAACTATATAACTTGTAGGTGTGCGATTTCAGGGCGATGGCTCGGATCGCGTACGGTTGAGTTATGACAACGCCTGTAGGACGGGGACAGCAATCGGGGTTAGATCTGCGGCAGCACTTCGCGTTGGAAAGAACCCTGCTCGCCTACATTCGCACGGGGTTGGCCCTTATCGGCGTGGGATTCGTTGTTGCTCGATTTGGGTTGCTCCTCCGTGAACTCGGGTTGCGCAGCGGCGCGCCGCAAGTTCCTGGTTTATCTGTCTGGTTCGGGTCAGCTCTGGTTTTTATGGGAGGAGCTATCGGCCCGATCGCGGTGGCTCATTACTATCAGCAGCTCCGGCGACTCAACTCCGCGATGGGATTACAGGAGAAGCCGGTAGCAATCGCGGTTACGCTATCGGTGGTGCTCGCGGCGATTGGTGTTGGCATGGCCGGGTATCTCATCCTGACCAAATAAAGTGGCTGGGCGGGTATGGATGCTCGCGCCAGGCAAAAGTCTGCCGGCCAGCCGTAGCCATTCCGGCCAAGAGAAGCTCTCGAGATGCCGAGCTTTGATATTTTGCAGCACTTTGCAAGTTTGTTTCGTCTAAGCCACGGCACAAGGAGAGGCGAGTCATGTCTTATTGGAGAGTGTTTCTCATTGCATTGCTGGGGGTGACGGCTTTCGGCGCCGAAGAAATTCAGGAGTTCCCAGCGTACGTGGATTCGGATTTGTGTGCGCACCTAATGCTGGGCCCCATCACTACAGCTCGCGTGGAGTGTAGTCAGAAGACCCACAAGGACGGTTCAAATTCTGTGGTTGTCAGGCTTCGGGACAACCTGGTTCTCGACCCGAACAAACAAAAGCCGTTCGATCCGCTGGTTGGGAAATTCGCGCAGGTCTCGGGCGAGGTCAAGTTGAAGGATGGAAAGCTGAAGTTCAAGGACGTCAAGGAGATAACGCCGGCCGAAATGGCTGCATCCGAGCAAGGACGTAAGGTGCTCGACGTACGAACTCACAAGGCGCCAGACGCGAAACTTTATGAAAAGATTCGCCACGAACTCGCCATGATGCCGTACATCAGCGAGTTCGATTTTATCTCCTTTGCACTGGATGGAAGCAACGTGATCCTTTCGGGCTGGACGGTCCGGACCACGAATCGAAGCACCGCCTATAACATCGTGAAAGACATTGAAGGCGTAGAGCAGGTCACAAACAATATCGACGTGCTGCCGCTCGGCAGCTTCGATATGCAGATTCGTGCCGGGGCTCGCGCTGCGCTTGCACGGCACCTCTCACGATACTTCTGGGGCAGCGGCTCCGACATAAAGATCGTGGTGAAAAACGGCAACATAATCCTGCTCGGGAGCGTGTACTCGAAAGCGGACTCCGATATAGCAACCATCCAGTGCAATGCCGTGCCGGGGGCGTTCAAAGTATTCAATATGTTGCGTATTACGCAGCAGGAACAAAAAAAGGGTTGATCAATTGTCAGGGAGAGAAAACGCAATGAAACCGGAGTTACTCAAGCATTTCTTCGGATGCGCCGGCTTGGCGTTGATCGTATTTTCGGTCAACGGCTGTTCGAGAAGCGCGCCGACTGGCGAACAGACGAAAGACCGGATAGAAACACGGGATGGTGTTCAGGTACACCAGATACCGGCGGGCAAGGAGTTCGCGGGCTTTCTGAACGACTATTCGAAACTGCACCCAAGTACCAAAGTCGAAGGGAACGCGCTCGCCTATGCCAGCACGGATGCGGTGAAGAACCTGCACAAGTACATAGCCGTTATCGTCGAACCGGTGCAAATCTATGTTGCGAGCAATGCTGATATCTCGAAGATGACGTCGCCCGCCCGAGGCGCGCTTGCGAACTACTACCGTGGCGCATTGACGGCTGCGGTGGCCGACGCATTCCCCGTGGTTGAAGAAAAGGGGCCGCTCGTTCTGCGCCTTCGAAGCGCCATCGTGGGTGTCGATGTCGGCGCTGAGACACCTGAGTCGGAAAGAACGGCGGAGGGCTCCGCAGCTCTCGCGAGGACGATCAATATTGGAAAAGTCGGAGTCGAAATGGAACTGCTCGATTCGGTAACGGGCGAGCAGATCGCCGCTTTTGTTGACAGAGAGCCGCTAGGCGAAGGAGCCGAAGTCGGTTCCGCCAACTTCTCGCGATACGAGAAATTCATGGCAGCGAGACAAGCGTTTGACGGATGGGCAGGCAGAGTAAGGACGTTTCTCGATGCGGCGCACGAGCTAACGGGCGAGGATGCCGCCAGAGCGGCTAAGAGCTACCGGCCGTACACGCAGTAGCGACTAAGCGCTATGCAGCGCAGAAGGCAAGGGCATTGCGTCCGGCGATCACAATACGCACGGCGGCACATGTAGTAGTCGAGACTTGACCTTGCGCATTCGCGTGTCCGATGAACTCACCACCGTCAGATGTCAAATCGGGATGTACCTTCCAATCAACGCTAATGACTTTTCGGGCAGTGTCGGTGTGTCGGGAACACTGCGGCGCGAACCTAACTGAAAAGTACAAGCTGACACACCGATTGCCTCTAATTGGGTCGCCGCGCTACGTCAGTGGGCTACAGCAGGCAATGGAATTCCTTTGCGTGGAATTGGGTTGTCCCGCGTCGCCGCATGGTAAAGGATTGAGGCGAGCACCGCTGCGTTGTGCATCAAATCACCTGGTCGAAGCCGATCATAGCTGTCCATGTTCGTGTGATGTGTGGTGCTGCCGTAGTCCAGCGGATCTTGCAGCATATCGAAGCCCGGCAGTCCAGCCTGGTCGAAGGCGCCGTGATCGGACCCTCCGCCATTGCGCGGGGACACAGTAACCGTGCCGAGGTCTTCGAAAGGAGTAAGCCAAGCCTTGAATATGGGACGGGCAGCATCGTTGTTCGCCGCGAAGATTCCACGAATCTTGCCCGAACCGCCATCGATGTTGAAGTAGCAGCAGAAATCCTTGTACTCGGCTGCTTTGGCATCTCCCAAATGCGTCCGGACATACTCGCGTGATCCGAGAGCGGCGGCCTCTTCCGCAGACCACAATGCAACTCTCACCGTGCGATCCATCTGTAGGTTGAGTCTCTTGAGAATACGCATCGCCTCGATGACCGTAGCGGCACCCGCCGCATTGTCGGTCGCCCCGGTACCGCCTGTCCAAGAATCGAGATGGGCACCAACCATCACGATCTCTTCTTTCTTCTTCTCTCCGGGTATTTCGGCGATGACATTGAATGCGCCGGGCATATCCTCGTAAAACTTGGTACTGATATCAAGCTCCAGTTTTACTGGCAGCTTTCTTTCCAGAAGACGAACGATGCGGTTGTAGTGCTCCGCCGCAAGGATCATCATTGGCGGCAATTGGCGCCGGTCCCTCGGATCATCACGGATCGCATGTGTGACCGTAATGATCCCACCTTGATTAATTCCCGTTCCCTCTGAGATCGGGTTGACCACGATCCACGCCAGTACCCCTTCGTCCTGTAGAAACTGGAGCAACTGTCTTCCAAGATCTCTGGTGTTGGTTCGCGAAGGTGGACGCTGAGCGGGGAGTCGTGGGCGTGGAACTGGTTCGGGCGCTGTCGCTTCACGTCGCAGATCTTCTTCAGTGAAACGGCGAAAAGATGGAGCGGCCTCCGCCAGCAACGGTCTGGGTGCATCGCCTAAAATGATCTTGCCCTTCAATTTCCCTTTGTACTGCTCCACGAAAGCGGCAAAGTCGTCGTCCGTTGGATTTTTCGGCACCAAAACCAAAGCTGCGTCAGCTTTGATAATGCTGCCAGTGCTAGCGGACCAGGCCAGAGGGGCTCCGATCAAAGGAGCATAGGACGGTTGGAGTAGGCTAATCGTAAAATGCTCAAGCGACCAAGCTCTGCCGAGCGCAGGAAGTTTCTCCTGATGAATGTTCGTGAGCTCGAGAAGCCGAAATTGATCCATTGCCCAATCTCCGGCCGCCTTGAAATTGGGCGATCCCAGAAGCCTCGGACCATACACATCGGTCAAGAAAAACGCGTACTCCATCACCTCGGAGTTTCGAAACGACTCCATCTTGATTCGCTGGATGGTGTTTAAGTCGACAGCTTCGGTCTGCGCAAGCAGGCTTAGAGGAAATGCGAGCAGCAGAATCCTTTCCATTGTCATTCCGCCAATCTCCCGTCGATGGCCTGATACACGCGGTTCTTCTCTCCGTAATAAAAAATCAGATATGCAAGTCCAACACCTATCGGAATCAAAGCCATCAGTGTCCAGCCCTCCGGTACCGGCTTGACTTCGGTAGGCCCCTTGGTATGCGCGAGGATTTCCTTTATCTGATCCTCTGGGATGCCAAAAGCACGGTACCTGGCCGCCTGAACGAACTTCTGCTCGGGTCCAACAGCTTCTCTTGTCGTGTATGACAACCCGAGCAAGAAGCCGGCCAGACCAAAACCGGCAAAAAGCCAGATCATTCCTCGTAGAAGGTAAATTCTCGGACCCCGTGATTCTGGATTCTCCAGCAAAACTGGTAAGTCCACTCCCTTCTCGAGGGCTGCCATTCTCTCCCGGTGCTGCAATTCCCGGCGGCGATAGCGGAGATGAAGCGACCAAAGCAGCGTCACCAAGCACATCACCGTGAAGATCAGCAGCATGAATTCTGGAAATCGAAGCATCGGGCCCCTTTCACCTGTTGAGACTCGTTAGCGGATTGCCAGAGTTTCAAAAGTGGTTTGAAACTCTGGTTCGTGCTCTGCTGGTCTAAAGATGGAGGCTTAGCGACTGACCGGAGCCGCATGGATCACGACATTCACCAACTCCTGGACCAGCACCGCTGCCACGAAGCACTCGAAATCCTGGTGGAAAGATACAAAGACAAAGTATTCCGTCTCGCCTACGCGATGCTCGGGAACGAGGCTGCGGCGCATGATGCAGCACAGGATGTGTTCATACGCATATGGAGGGCACTGCGCAGCTACCGCGGCGATGCCGCTTTATCTACCTGGATCTATACGATTGCCCGCAACACTTGCTTGACGGCACGGAGTTCCGCTCACTCCCGGCCCATATTCTCAATGGAGGAGCCTCGGATTCGGCTCCTTGTAGAGAGAACAAATACGATTCTTCCTTCTTTCTCCGGCCGCTCTGATGCCCCGGATGTGACGTCTCTGCTTGCGGCTCTCCCGCCCCAGTATCGAACCGTTCTGATGCTGTTCTACTTGGAGGAGCGTTCTCAGGAGGAGGTCGCGACCATGCTTGATCTTCCTTTGGGAACCGTCAAAACGTACCTTCATCGCGCGCGCAAGGCGGTAGCTGCAGCTTGCGCGGGAAGCCGGAACTCTAAAGGAGGGGTTTGATCATGTGTCCTGAATATGAGGATCTTCTCGTCGCCTACGATGCGTTAGAGCGTGAAGAGCGGGCTCACCTCGATGCGCACCTGAAACTGTGCCCTAGATGCTCCGATTACCTTTTGCTCCTATCCCACTTGGACAACAGCTTCAGCGCTTTGGGAGCAATGAAGGCTCCTAGTGGATTTCGCCGCTCGCTAAGCGAACGGCTTGACCGAGAAAGGAAGCTCTCTTTCGTTCCTGAAGTACTGGATTTCTTGGTTGGTGTAAGCTTCATACTACTTACGGGGCTAGGTCTCAGCCTTGCTGTCAACGAGGCATATTTGCTGCCGACCGTAATTCTCCTCCTCTTTGGACTCTCGGTTTGGGCTGGACTTCAGGCATACAACGAACTTCGCACATAGCGCGACGCGGCAAAGGAAGACTCGGTCTCTAACGCCAGAGAACCGCGGAGTCGAGAAGTGTTATCGGCGACTGTCCGGATTCGGATTGGTAAACGGCGCTATCGGAATGTGGGCCAAGTGTCCGACAAGTAAACTCCTGCCAGGCCTGTCCGTCAGGTCAAGTTCAGGCTATTACACGGGACACGACCAGTGAGAGTTCACAAGGTGAAAGTTTCAGGACTTTCCCATCAATCCCAAGCGAGACATCCATTGCCCGAGCAGGTCCGTCCACACATCGCACGACTTGCCTTTCTTGTTCATGCCGAACCCATGCCCGCCATCGCTGAACACGTGCAACTCGGCTGGTATTTTGGCCTTTTTCCAGTTGTCGGCTAACCCTGTCGCGGTGGTTGTCATTCTCGGGTTGTCATCAAAAGCGACGGCGATGAACAGAGGCGGCGCATCGGATGGGACCTGATATCCGTCCGGAGCCACTGCGTAAATCGGGATGGCAAAATCCGGACGGCTTTCCGGTGTGTACTGCGTCGCCACACCGACTGCGAGATAACCGCCGGCGGAGAAACCCATTACTCCGATGCGCCTGGCATCCAGCTTCCATTCCTTTGCACGCTCACGAACGGTTCTCACGGCGAGCAGGCCGTCCTCTATGGCCGCTTTCTGACTCGCCTCCCTGCTCTCGAGCCCGACGCGATAACGTAAAACAAACGCTGTCACGCCCCGATCGTTCAGCCAGCGCGCGACATCCCGGCCCTCGTGTTCGATCGCAAGAATTGTGAATCCGCCACCCGGCGCAACAATAACCGCTGCTCCATTCGGCTTGGCGGCCGGATATACCTCCATTACAGGCCGCATAACTTTTCGGACCCATTTCTCCGCCGGATTCTTCACGTGCGGATTGTCAGACGGAGGTGTGTACCATTCCTCTCCGGCAGGGAGATCGGGCCGCAGAATGATTTGCTGCAGGTCAGCGCCACGCATGCCAAACACGCCAAGGAGCAATCCAGACATCAGGAAGAAGGTTTGTTTCATCCGTAAACTCCGCGCCGCGCCGCGGCGTACTCAATTGTATCGGAAGCATGAGTATGTACAAACCGATAAGATGAGCGCTATGCGCCGCCGTGCATTCCTTGCCCTCGCCGTGAGACACTCCGCCCGTTTGGCTACATTCGAGGCGGACGTCACTCCGCCTCCGCGAGCACCACTATGCTATGGGCTGGTTACGCCTGTGGTTCGAGTCGACGATCCGCTGAAAGCTCGCGGCGTGGTCCTTTATCCCGATCGCCAGAAGCCGATTGTACTGTGCTCGGTCGATTGGCTCGGTATCGGCAACTCGAGTCAGGACAGATGGAAGTCGGCGCTCGCCCGCGCGGCAGGAACGGAACCGGACCGTGTTGCCGTGCACACTGTTCACCAGCACGATGCTCCAGGATGCGATTTTTCGGCATCGGAACTACTCGGCGTTGATAACGTTCTCGAATCCACCGAGTTCTCGCGTCGTGCTCTTAACCGGGCCGCCGCTGCGGTACACGATGCGAAGCCGCGCCCATTGACCCACGTGTCGGCCGGACAGGCGCCAGTTGAACACGTTGCCTCGAATCGGCGGATCCTGGGTTCCGATGGCAAAGTTGTGTTTGTGCGGTACACGAAGTGTCGCGACTCCCAATATTGCGATGCTCCCGAAGGCGTGATCGATCCGATGATGACCTCGATCGGTTTCTGGGATGGAGGCGATCGAATCGCCACGCTGAACTACTATGCGACTCATCCGATGAGTCACTATGGCGACGGCGCGGTCAGCGCGGATTTCCCCGGTATTGCTCGCCGGGCGCAGGCCGGATTCTCTGTATACTTCACGGGCGCTGCAGGCAACATCGGCGCCGGCAAGTATAACAACGGAGCCCCGGAGGTACGGCAGGCGCTGGCAGACAGGCTTGCCGACGCAATGCGACGAGCTCGGGCCGCCGAACAGAAGCACGCCATTGACGCACTAGGCTGGACGACGGTTCCTGTCCGCCTGCCTCATCGCGAGGGTCGCGAATTCTCTGAAGAAGCGATCGTTTCCGAATTGAAAGATACGACCAAAGAGCCGAAATTCCGCGCCAATGCGGCCCGCTATCTGGCATGGCTCCGGTTGGGCAAGCTTGGCCGCACCCTTGCTGTCGCGTGCCTTCATGCGGGTCCTGTCCATGTCCTCCATGTTCCTGGAGAGCTATTCGTCGAATATCAACTTGCCGCGCGAAAAGAAAGAGGCAACGACGTCGTCGCAATGGCTGCCTACGGCGACTACGGCCCGATGTACATCGGGACAGCTAAAGCATACGACCAGGGCGGGTACGAAACCGGTCCGGTTTCTCGCGTGTCACCACAGACAGAAGAGATTCTCCTCGAAGCGCAGCGAAAGGCGCTGAAGGGCTCCATGTAATTGACGGGCCGCCGTTGAACTCGGACTACGAATCCGCTGATGGACACGGGTGGTAATCCGCTCCAGCGGCCAACTCTTCGATCCATCCGAGCATCCTGGCGTGATGCGAACCGCGCCAGTAGATCTTGCCGCATTGCGAGCAGCGGCTGAATTCGTTCCTGGTCTGGCGGGTGTGCGGAGGCAGGAGATGTTCGACATCCTGCTTCGATACGGGGCAAAGATGACCATTGCAATCCATGCACCGCTGGAATGGCGCGATGCGGCATTGGAGCGCGTACCGATGGGACACTTCTCGCAACTGGTTGTGGGGTTTGTCCGAACGGACGCAATACCCGTGCTCCACCTCACGCCGCTTGAGGAGTCCTACGTCCCGGGTGAGCAAAACGCGGTGCTCGCCGCTGGCGATCGATGCGAGCAGGACGTCGTCGGCGAAGCGGTCATACCAGGTGTCGAATCCGAGCATGCGCAGGTAAGCCGACAGCCTTCCTAAATGGCCGTCTACGACAAAGGTTGGATCAGCAAGCAGTATCGGCTCCGGGTAGGGGAAAACTTCAATACGGTCTCCTTCGGAGAGTTGCTCGGTCGAGGCGCGAAGTTCTCCGTTCACCGTCACACGGTCGAACTCGGTGTGAGGGACACCAGCGATTCCACGACATGCTTGATCGTGTCGGTTGGGCCGGTGAGATGCTCGAATTCGGCGTTACGCTTTGCAGGCGGCAGGAAATCGTTGAGTTCTCCGTGAAAGCGAAACGAAACGCGCCGGCCGATCACTGACTCTATTGTCGCCTAGATGAAAGATCCGGCCGACTACTACCGACTGTGTTCCATGGATGCTACTATCGGGCGCATGTTGCTTCTGCGAGGAATTGCTGCCGTTTCCGCTTGTGTGTGCGCCAGCCTTGCCGCCGAGCCGGTGATCGATTGGGGTAAGGTCAACACCGAAACTCTTCGGCATTTTCAGTCGGTTGTTCGGATTAACAGCACCAATCCGCCGGGTAATGAAACCGGTGTCACGGATTATTTGCGGAGTGTTCTCGATTCGGAGGGCATTCCTTATAAGATCTTCGCGCTGGAGCCCGGGAGAGCCAACCTGGTTGCCCGAATCAAGGGAAACGGAAGCAAGAAGCCAATCCTTGTTCTGGGCCACACGGACACGGTGGGCATCCAGCGCGAGAAATGGCCGGTAGATCCGTTCGGCGCGGTGCTTCGCGATGGTTTCGTCTGGGGGCGCGGCACTACGGACAACAAGGACATGGTTACCGCCGGCTTAATGCTGATGCTGCAGCTAAAACGGCTCAACGTGCCGCTTGACCGGGATGTCATCTATGTGGCTGAAGCGGGTGAGGAAAGTACTCCCCGTTTCGGCATCGAGTTCCTGATTGCTCAACATTGGCCCGAAATCGAAGCCGAGTACGCGTTAGCGGAAGGCGGATTTGTACACGCACAAAACGGACGGGTCCGATATCTTGAAGTCGCGACTACAGAGAAAGTGCCGCGAGGCGTGAAACTGGTCGCAACAGGCACGTCCGGACACGGCTCGCGTCCTCGCCGGGACAATGCGGTCGGTCACCTTACGACAGCGGTCAGCCGGGTCTTTCAATGGCAACCGCCCATGCGTTTAAACGACACCACGCGAACGTTTTTTGAACGCCTCGCGACTATTAGTCCACCGGAAGAAGCGGCCCGGTACAACGGACTCGTCGATCCACAAAAGAGCGCGGCGATCCAGGACTATTTCGCCCAGCACGATCTTGGAAAATATTCGATTCTGCGAACTACAATTTCACCGACGATGATCAGCGCGGGATTCCGGCAGAATGTGATTCCTTCTTCCGCGGAAGCAGTGCTCGATATTCGCGCGTTACCGGATGAGGATATGCCCAAGTTTTACGCTGAACTCACCCGTGTTATCAATGATCCCGCAATAAAGGTGGAGCCGGGGAATTCCTGGCGTCCCGCTGCTCCTCCGAGCCGCCTGGATACAGAAATGTTTCGGGCATTGGAAGCTACTCAGCGTCGTCTTTATCCCGGCGCGATTACGGTCCCGGGAATGGTGACAGGCGCAACGGATCTGGCCCAATTGCGCGCCAAAGGTGTGCAATGCTACGGCATCGGCCCGCAGTTCGACGAGGCTGAGTTCGCCGAGCATGGCTGGCACAGCGACGTGGAGCGCCTATCGGAAAACTCACTGTATGGACTGGTTCAGTTTGTCTGGCATTCCGTCTACGGGATTGCCGCCAGCCGTTGAAGTACTTCGTAAAAACGCGAATCAAGACCTGCTAAAAAACCGCCGATATCCACTCGTACGTTGACATCATTTCAGGTTGAAATGATTTGTACCTATACGAACCGACCGCTCTGGATAATAATATCCTTTGCTCCGAACATCTCCAGTACCGGGGGCCGAATGTCACGGTGGTGCATGATGCTCGTCGTGATTTGCGCAGGACGCAGGACTACCCCGCCGGCGCCCGCGCCGCTGAAACTCAGTGTTCTGGGTTTTGGGCTGGAGGCGGGCGACCACTTAAAGCTGGACGCTCTGGCCGAATATACCTCGAAAACAGGGATTCAGGTGGATCTGATTCCCACCCAGGGCACGTCCGCCGAGCAATTACCACTGGTTCTTGATCTTCTCCGGCATCATTCGAGTTCCCCCGACATCTTCCTAATCGACGGTACCTGGCCCGGTACGATTCATGAACACCTTCTGGAATCGCGCTCCGTATTTGAACGACGAAGCCCGCAGGAACGCAAAGCCATTGCGCGGGAACAACACAATCGACGGTCGAATGTCGCCTTGTCTTTGTACATGAGCGGGGGCATGCTTTTTTACCGAGCGGATCTACTGAAAAAGTACGGATACTCCGCTCCTCCGAGTACGTGGAAACAATCGAAAGATATGGCGCTGCACATACCAAAACGCGAACGGCGCGAGAGAAAGCGATCGTTTTGGGGATATATTTGGCAAGGCGGCGAGTATGAAGGGCTGACCTGCAATGCGCTGGAATGGCAGGCCTCGTACGGAGCCGGCCGCATTGTGGGGGACGATGGCGCGATCTCAGTAGACAACGCAGGTGCAGCGGAAGCCTTGAGCGACGCTGCGAGTTGGGTTGGATCGATCGCGCCCGCTGGCAGCGGGTGATTTCCGATACCGAATTCCGGTGAAAGGCAACGATGAGCTTGCGGAATTGTCCGGGGTCTTCAACCGTACAGCGGCGGACTTAGCCAACCTGTTCGAGGAGGTCCAGCGACGGCGAGCAGCCAAGCAAGCTGCGGAAGCGGCGCTTCACCATCGTGCGCAGGAACTCGCTCCGGCCAATGCTGACCTGGAGCAGTTTGCGTATTCAGCAAGTCACGATGTTAAGGAGCCCCTTCGGATCGTAGGTCTCTACAGCCAGTTGCTGAAAAGAAGCTACGGGGGTGAACTAGATGCAACCGCGGACGAGTACATCGAGTTTGCTCATCGGGCCTCGCGACAGATGGAGCAGTCACGATTTCTTCCGATCCGCTTCCGAGCGTGCGGGCTCACGAGATCCATGTACAGCAACTGTTTCACAATCTCATTGGTAACGGACGCAAGTACCCGGGTACCGGGATCGGGCTAGCGATCTGTCAGCGGATCATCGAGCGATACGGCGGGAACATCTGGGTTGAGTCGGAACCCGGTCGCGGAGTGACATTCCGATTCACCATTCCAGCGGACTGAGCGGACAAAAAATTTAAGTTTTCTTCAACCATGCCGATGAAGGATATATATGTGCGCCGCTCCAGCCCTAGCCGCAAATGCGGGGTTCTATTACCCGGCGGAGGAGTATGTTCCGCCGGTTCCACCGCTTCCAGACAGCATCGAGGACACGGGATTGTCCTCAACGACAATCGAACAGCTCATTATTAAAATCCTGTATTTCCGAGGGGAGTTAATCGGGAGGGATCTTGCGAGAACGATCGGGTTGAGTTTCAGCATTATCGAAGAACTGGTCGAAAGCTTTAAACGCGGCCAGATGATTCAGATGAAGCGATCCGTCGGAATGGGCGCGGTGAGTGGTTACTACAGCCTGACGGAGAGCGGGCGCGTCCGAGCTCGTGAGTACTTGGAGGTCAATCAATATGTCGGGCCGGCTCCGGTGCCTGTGGCCCATTATGAGTGGATCACCCGCCGGCAAAAGCCGCAACCTGGCTGGCTGACTCGTCAGACGCTGGCCGAGGCCTATCGGGGCATGGTGCTGAGCTCGGAAATCCTGGAGCAAATAGGGCCAGCGGTGAGTTCCGGGAATTCGTTTCTGATCTATGGTCAACCTGGAAACGGAAAGACCTATCTGGCTGAGGCTCTGGTTAAGCTCGACTTGCAGTGTATCTATTTGCCCTACGCTATAGAAGCTCAGGGCTCCGTCATTCAGATCTACGATCCTGTCTTTCATCACATCGAAGAAGACGAAGAAGAGTCCGTATTGGCGGTGTCGGCAACACCGAGCTTCGACCGGCGCTGGTTCCGGTGCCGGCGACCCTTCATTGTGAGCGGCGGTGAGCTTTCTCTCGATATGCTCGATCTCACGTACAATCCCGCGTCAAAGATCTATGATGCGCCCCTCCAAATGAAGGCGAACAACGGGATTTATCTGATCGACGACTTCGGACGTCAACGCTGCACACCCGCGGAGGTTCTGAATCGGTGGATCGTCCCGATGGAACGGCGTATCGATTACTTAACCCTGCGTACCGGGGGAAAAATCACCCTACCGTTCGAAGCATTCCTTGTGTTTTCTACCAACTTGAGACCCGATCAACTAGGGGATGAAGCATTTCTGCGCCGTATCGGCTACAAGATGCACCTGAAGAATCCGTCAGCCGATGAATTTATCGAGATCTTTCATCGACTGTGCGCCAAGCACGAGATCGACTGTGATTTTGGGTTGGCTGAATGGTTTGTTCGTCGGTATTACACCGTAACCGGAAAGCGTATGAGGCGATGCCAACCCCGGGACGTGATCTCTCACGCGCTCGACCTTATCCACTTTGAGAAGTTGCCTCCGGTCCTTTCGGAGGATCTGCTGGACCGGAGTTTTCGAACTTGCTTTGTTGAAGTCGGCGATATCGAGGGCTAGCGTTCGCAGAGATTTTTCAGGAAGCAGAGAAAATAGGGAGCAGCCTTTTCTTTTTCGGGCCGCTCCCTCCAGTTTGGGGGTTATTTGATGTTTTGGCTGATGCGTTGGGGTTCTACGGTTTGGGCCAACGCCATCACAGCCCAGCTTGTACCGGCGGCGGAAATCCACTGGTCATGGCCGTAAGGGAATCCGCTCTCGAAGTAGGGTTGAACCCAGATCGACCGTGATTTCACGTGCCAGGTTCCGTCAGGCGCTTGGGTACGCAAGAGGTATTTCACGCCCTTCTTATAGACCGGATCCGAGGTCGACATTTTGCCCGAGATACTGAGCGCGTACAGCGCTTCGCCGGTTGCGTAGGCATCTGAACCCATGGTCAGAAGTTGATTCCAGCCGCCATCTGAGCGCTGGGTTGCCGCCAGTGCTTTGGCCGCCGTCGAGATCGCCGCCTGGCTGGCGTTCGACCAAGTTAAGCCCATCAGGTGGAAGGCCCGGTCTTGTGTGGTTACCGGCCTCTCATTCTCCAGCCATGCTGCCGCTCGAGCCAGAGCTTTGTCGGTATCGGCCTTCTCGGCTGCCGGTGTGTATTGTTTGAGCGAGTAGATCGCCAATGCCGCCGTCTGATACGAGCCTGCCAGCATAGGAGGCCGACGGCTCTCAAACACGGACCAGGCGCCTTCCGGCGTTTGCATCGTCTTGATATAGCGCACAACTGCGTCGGTGTAGTGATCGCTTGGAACGTGATTCATACCGAAATCGAACAACTCCCAAGCCATGCTTGCCACCCCGAACGTGGTGAGGTCCATCAGACGCTCAGGCGTGTGCGTATGCATATGTTGCGGAAGCTGAGGAATGACCTTGGGCGCGGGTAGGCCGCGCTCACGGGCAACAGCCGCCGCAGCAGAGGGCAGGTCTTGCGCATGACACGAATTGCAGCCGCCGATCCGGATGAAGTTATGGCTCTGCTGCTCAAGAAGAGCCAAGGCAGGCTTGACCGCCTCGATAATCGACCGCTCACGTCCGCTGCCGTCAGGCGCGGCAGCCACTCCGAGGAGCTTTCGTTCTTCGTCTGGAACGCCGAGCAGGCGAGCTACTTCGCTGTCCCCGCGCTTGGCCGCCAGCATCCTGGCCGTTTCGCCGTCTCCCTTGACGTCCTGATCAGCACCCTTACCAACCAGCAATTTCACAACGGCGGACGGGGCGGTATCCGATCCCGCGGCATATAGCAACGGCGAGTACCCACGGATATCCTGCACATTCACATCGGCGCTACGACCGAGCAGCAGTTTCACCGTCTCTTCATTGCCTGACGTAGCTGCGTCGGCGAGCGCAGTCTCATTGCGCTTGGTCCTGACGTTCGGATCGGCGCCCTTCTCCAGCAGCATGCGAACGGCTTGAGGATTACCAGTCGCGGCCGCAGCCATCAACGCAGTAGCGCCTGCAGCATTCTTTGCATTCACGTCCGCATTCTTCTCGATGAGGAGACGCATAGCGCCGACGTTGGCCCGGGCAGATGCCGCCATCAGCGGGGTCATGCCGGTAATCGTCTTTGCGTCCGGATCGGAGCCTTTCTCCAGCAACAAGCGAAGGACCGGTAGACCATTACCCATGGAAGCGGCCTGGTAGACAAGTGTGCGATCGTCCACATTCCTGGCGTTCGCGTCTGCTCCCCGCTCCAGCAGGAGGCGAACTTTCGCTTGATCGTGAATGCCCCAGAACAGCGGGGTCGACTTGCGCCTATTGGCCGCGTTGGGATCGGCCCCTTTCTCGAGGAGCAGTTTCATGGTGGCCAATGTGCCGAAGCCGGCAGCGTGATGAAGAGGCGTCGAGCCGGCGTGGTCGTGCGATTTGACGAGTTCGGGATCAGCCGTAATGAGCTTTTCGACAGCTTTTGTATTGTTGGAGCGAACCGCTGAAACGATGGCGGCGACTTTTGGATCAACCGGCTTGGCTGGGGCTTCTTCCTGAACCTGAATCCGGAAGTCGGCGCCCTGATCGATCCAGGCGCGGAGGATGCCGATTTCTTCCTCAGATAGAGGTCCCGTCGGCGGCATCTGCAGGCCGCCATCCCCATTCACAAGGCGGCGGATAAGCTTGCTTTCGGCGCTCCTGCCCGGCAGGATCACAGGTCCGTAATCGCCTCCTCTGAGCGCGGCCTGCCGTCGGTCCAACCGCAGGCCGGATTGTTGAGCTTCCTCGCCATGGCAGGAGTGACATTTTTGGGCGAGTATCGGCTGTACGTGCTTTTCGAAGTCGACCTTGATGTTGGCGGGAGGTGGGAGCTTGGTCTGTGCAACGGCCAAGGTCACTGAAAGCAGGAGCAGTGTTACTCGCATTACGGCCTCCACGGAGTGGCCCAATTTAGATTGCTCGGGAGTATGACATGGATGCGGGTTATTGTCCATAGTTTTGACGTTAGCTTTTGCCATTAGCTTTTGCCGTCAGTCCCGGAAGAATTTCGGAAGATCTTTTCCAGCTATTTGCCAGTACTTTTCGCCTCATGGGACCGCACATTTGCTACACCTGCATGTCCCGACGCCGGATTGAGATCGTCCGTGAAACCTGGAGGAGGCTCCACTTCGAGAGCGAAGAGTCACCCTGGTGCCCTGGCTGTCGAAGGATTACGGAGCTCATCCCGGTCACTGAAGCCGCCGACGTGATCGGAGGCGACGTCATTTCGATCTGGCACGTGGCGGGACAGCCGTTGGTATGCGCCGAATGCGTGAGGAGATTCAGAGAGGACAAATCATGAGATTACACGGACGGGTTTTCGTAGGGGCGTTGCTGTGCGCGATGACATCCCACGTCTTAGCTCAAGTCGAGCCAAAAGCCGGAACCTGGAAAACCTGGGTTTTGACGAACGGACAAGAGCTGCGTGTACCAGCTCCGGCATCCAGGGAGGCATCGGTTGGAGAGGTCGCATGGTTGAAGAGCTACATCAACGAATCCAGACAGTCCGCTGAAGCCATGCGACAGATGCGGTACTGGATGGCGGGTCCGCCGGCGTACCGCTGGGTGGAGACGATGTTGAGCAACATCGAGCGGCGAGGCTTCACGAATCCCAAGAATGCCCGGGCTTTAGCGCTGATCAATATCGCTATGTACGATGCGACCGTTGCCGCATGGGACTCGAAATATGCCTACGATCGGCCACGACCGGCACAAGTGGATCCCGCCGTGCCGACGACGGTTGAAACTCCTGCGAGTCCATCGTACCCTGCCGAACATGCAGTGACCGCCGGCGCCGCATCCGAGATCCTGGCTTACTTGTTCCCTCAAGACTCTCAAGCCCTGCGCAACCTTGGCGAGGAGGCAGCGCGTGCGGCATTAACCGCCGGTATCAACTATCCGAGCGATGTCACCGCCGGACTGCAACTGGGACGTGCAGTCGCTGCCAAGGTGATCGCAATAGCGCAGAACGACGGCTCACAAGCTGTTTGGTCCGGAACCGTACCAACCGGAGCCGGAATGTGGGTAGGGACGAATCCTTTGGAACCGCTCGCAGGAACATGGAAGACATGGGTACTCAGTTCCGGCAGCCAGCTACGTCCCGGACCGCCCATTCCCTACGATTCGCCAGTGAAGCGCGCCGAACTGGACGAAATCAAGAACTATCAGCGCGCTTTCGCGAGCAATCAGAAGGGGTTTTATTACCAATCCCTGGAAGGTATTTTCAACGTCTTCTACGATGCGCTTTCAAAGAGGATATTCGAGAATAAACTGGATGAAGATCCACCGCTTGCCGCCCGTGCATACGCGCTGGCCGGCATTGCCCACAACGATGGGTCCGTTGCGTGCTGGGATGCCAAATTCACATACTGGGCTGCGCGTCCGAATCAACTCGACACAGCCATCACAACTTTGTTCCCTCAACCGGGTCATCCGAGCTACCCATCCGCCCATGGCTGCTACTCCGGCGCCATAGCGAGGGTCATCGGCGGACTCTTTCCTGATTCCTTCGACGCGATGGAAGCTAAATCGACGGAGGCGGCAGAATCGAGACTTTGGTCGGGGATCCACTTTCGCAGCGATCTGGACGCGGGCCTGGAGATCGGGCGCAAACTGGGTGATTTGATTCTGCAACGTGCTGCGCAGGATGGATCGGGCCACTGACGAGATCAATACCGGGCGCGCAAATCAGCGATTTTGCGCGCCAGCCCTTCACGAATCGCTCTGAACTCCGGATTGTCGCGATATCTATGCCAGCCGTAAAGCGGTTTTTGGTAGTAGTCGAGATAGTGCAATCCGAGAAATCCGCCCGCGACTGAACGCCGCAGCGCGTTAAGCGCAGCATCTCGGTCGGCCAATAACGCGTAGGTCTCGGACGCGAAGAAGAGGATCCACGGGTCGCCAGGGTTGAGCGCAAATGCTCGCTGTACCTGTTCTCTCGCTTCTGCGGGCTGGTTGATCTGAGCCAGCATCATCGCGAGGAACATGCGGGTACGTTCGTTATCGGCAAGTTCCAGTTTCGCTTTCAGGCGTGAGACTGAGGTGAGCCATTCGCTTCGTGCTTCGTCCTCCAGGCCTGCGCCCTTTAGAACGAGGGCGCCGAAATAGGAATTCGTCAATGCCTCTTCGTGACGGGCAAGACTTTGTCGTGCCAAGGAGACCGCATTCGCGTAGTCACCCGAATTGGCATACAGGAGATATGTGGGAAACAGAAGGCGTTGAGTCGCCACAAGTGGCTGCGCATGCCGAATGCCCCGGTCGTATTGGTTCGCGAACAGACACGCGTGCACAAGATTGTACATAGCAACCTCGTCGTCCGGCTGTATAGCCAAATACCGCTCGTACATATCAATTGCGCGGTCAAGCATGCCGGTCCGGAAGTACGCTAAGGCGGCGGCAGCCTGCGCTTCAGGGTCTGAGTTGTTGAGTTCCAGCGCACGCTTGGCCTCGCGCAGGCCATCTTCGTTTTGTCCGGTAGAGTGATAGATCTTTATCAGAGCGGAGCGGGCCAGTATGTTATCCGGATCGATTGAAAGCGCACGTTGGGCGTTCTCCAATGCGGTCTGGAGATGAGCGCGCGGCGCGAGTCCACACAAAAACTCCATATGAAACCCCACCGCAAGTTGAGCCCACGCATCCGCGAAGCCCGGATCGAGTTTCACCGCAATCTCAACATGCTTGAGGCCCTGCTTGATCCTGCCGGTCTCTACGCAAGGATTCGCCAAACGCGTCAACTGGCCGCGCCCGCGTAAGAACGCTTCGTATGCTTCGGAGCTTGTAGATCCTCCTCTTTCAAGTACTGTCTTCTGAGCCGGAATCAACTGGCCGCGCAACCGAGAGGCCAGAGGGAGGCAAGCATGCGCTGTGCGCTCTGGAAATCATCGCCGGTAGCATTCGAGGCCTCCTGCGCCCATAAGACGGAACCATCTTTAGCGCTCCGGAGTATGCGGCTACGCGGATTTGCGAGCCAGCGCCTGTCAACCGACCGGTCAGGATGGTATCTACCGCGGTTTTGTTTGTCAGATCGTTTGCTCCCGCGTCCGTAACTGGGGTTATCACACGCACCCCCCGTACGGTCCGCAGCCTTGCCGCCAGATCTTGCGTGAAACCGAAACGAAGTAGCTCGTCCGCGTCACCTGCGGAGGCAAAGGGTAAAACGAGAATGCTTCGGGGTTGACGCGCTGCGAGAACACCCCGTTGCCAGACGAACGCCGCAATAGACACCACAACGGCAGCGGCTGCGACCCACCAATAGCTGAATGAGCGCGTGTCCGAATCTATATCCTCAATGGTGATCTGCTCGCGTGTTCCCTCTTCGTACGTGACACGGTAGTTCGATACTTCTTTGATGTCGCCGATGAAACGGTAGCCGCGCTTCGGAATGGTTTCTATATAGGGTTGTCCCCTTTTCACCGTTGCCCAGAGTCTTCCTGAGATAAAAGATGTTCTTGGAGAGGTTTCCCTCCTCGACGAAGGTGTCGGGCCAAACACGGCGAAGGAGTTCGTCTTTATCTACCAGAGATCCGTGAGCTTCTAAGAGGACGATGAGAAGGTCGAGGGTCTTTGGCGGCAAAGGTACGCGCTCGGCGCCACGGAACAGAATTCTCGATTCGGCATCAATCCGGAAGGGGCCGAAGGTATACGCCTGCGCAGCCACGACATCGCACCAGTGCGTGTCATATTACCGCATCTGCAAACCGGCGTGATTTTCAATCACCAGCCATGGCAGGATGATCTACTACCTGCCGTCTGCGGCGATGAGCGAGGGACCCGAGATCGTCGAATACAGAGTACGCGACTGGAGTGACGATCAAAGTCAGGAGGAGTGAAAGCGACTGGCCGCCGATCACGATAATTGCGATCGATCGCCGCTCTTCTGCTCCGGGACCGGCGCCCAGTGCCAGTGGAAGCATGCCGGCCACGAGAGTCAGTGTCGTCATCAGGATTGGACGGAACCGGTCACGGTTCGCTCTGCAAAATCGCCGAGGTCCGGTCCATCCCTTCCCGTCGCAGACTGTTCGTGTGATCGACCTGCAAAATCGAGTTCTTCTTGACGACTCCGAACAACACGAGGATGCCTAACGCAGAATACAGGTTCAGCGTGTCATGGAAGAACCACAAAGACAAGAATCCGAACGGAACAGCCAACGGAAGACTAAGAAGAATCGTTACCGGATGGATGAGACTCTCGAACTGAGACGCCAAGATCATGTACATGAACACGACCGAGAGCGCAAACGCCAGAAGGAATTCGCGCAGTGTTCGTTCGAACTCTCGCCCACGTCCGATGACTGTGGTCGAATACGCTGCGGGCATGTTCAGCGTCTCGGCCGCAGCGAACATGATCGGCAGCCGATCACCGAGAGCATAGCCGGGCGCAATGTTGGCGCGAATGCCGACCTGCCGTTGTCGGTTCAATCCTTCGATGCGGAAGGCGGATGCTTTCTCATCTAACTGAACTACGTTGTCAAGGCGCACCATGCCGGACTTCGTGAGAGGGAACATAAAGTTTCGAAATGACCTCGCTCGATGCGCGGTACACATCCTTGAGGCGAACCTCAACGTCGTACTCCTCGGCGACCTCGGTGTCATGGTAGCGGGATACTTCGTCATCGCCGCCAACCATGATTCGCAGGGACGACGCAATGTCCGAAGCGTCGACTCCGAGATCAGCGGCACGTTCGCGATCGATCTGGACGTGCAACTCGGGCTTGTTCAGGCGCAAGGTAGTATCTACGTCCACCAAGCCAGGAGTATCCTTGGCAATCTCACGAATCCGTTCACTGAAATTATTGAGCGCGACCAAGTCAGGGCCCCGGATCGAGAAATCGATGTCATAGGGGGCGGATCCCTGGTTCACTGTCTGGAGGTTACCAACACGAACACGAAGGTCGGGGAACATCTTCAGGCGATCTCGAATTGCCTGCATGACATCCCGCTGCGAATAGATGTCCTCGAAAGCTTCCCAGGGTTTGCCTTGCAGGGTCTTCTTCGCCAGGCGGGAGATCGAAAAAACTCGATTCTCGATGTCATCGAGGCGGACGTACACGCGAGAGTTGTTGACCTGTTGTAGATATCCGGTCCCCGCGATAGTTACAACGTGTTTGACTCCGGGAAGTTTTTTGAGCTCGTCGTAAACGCGATCGAGAACCTGCTGCATTCCAGCGAGGCTTGCGCCTTCCGGCGCAGACACACTCATCTCGAATTCGCTCTCATCGACGTTGGTCGGGATGTACTCTTGCTTGACCATGTGATACAGCGGGACGCACGACATCATTACGACAATCGCCAAGCCGACTACGACCGCGCGGTGGTTCATGGACCAGCCGAGCATGCGCATGTACGAGTTTTCGATTCGAGCGTAGAATCCGCTGCGTGATGACTGGTGTCCGCTTCCGGCGATCCGAAGCATACGCGAGCTCATCATCGGCGTGAGGCTGAAGCTCACGATCAGCGATACGAGAATAGCCACGGCTGCCGTAATACCGAACGAATACAGAAACCGGCCCGAGATCGACGACATGAAGGAGACTGGAAGGAACACAACGATGAGACTAAAGGTCGTCGCCATAACGGCAAGTCCGATGTCCTTGGTGGCATAGACGGCCGCTTGCATCGGAAGCATCTTCTTCTCTTCGATGAATCGGAAGATATTCTCGAGAACCACGATGGCGTCATCGATGACAACACCCACCATCAAGACAAGCGCGAGCATGGTGATGTTGTTCAATGTGAAGTTCAACCAATACATTGCGCCAAAGGTGGCGATGATCGAGGCCGGAATGGCGATGGCGGCAATCACGGTCGCCCGCCAGTTGCGCATGAAGAGCAAGACAACGAGCGACGCGAGAATAGCGCCAAGAATGAGGTGTAATTGCACCTCATGGAAGGCCGCCTCGATGTATCGAGACTGATCCTGTACAACTTCGAGCCGAACACCTGGTGGGAGAAGCTGACGTACACGGTCGAGGCGGGCTTTCACATTGTTGATGACTTCGATCGTGTTGGCGCCGGATTGTCGGCGCACCTCGAGAGCGACGGCCGGAGTTCCATCGTAGGTCGCGAACGTGCGTTGTTCCTTGTGCCCGTCTTCCGCGTGACCGATATCCCGAATTCGGATAGGCGCATTGCCGATCTTGGCTACGACAAGATCATTGAACTGCTCCGGATCCGGAAAGCGGCCGATGGTCCGCAGCACGAGTTCGCGGGAGCCCTCGTCGACGCGGCCGCCGGGGATTTCCGCATTCTGCCGCGCGACGGCATCGCGCACCTGGATGATGGGAATCTTGTACGCCGCTAGGCGGTCAGCGTCGATCCACAGATTCACGGCTCGTTTTTGACCGCCGTTGATCACGACCTGGCCGATGCCGCCAACCGATTCGATGGAGTCTTTCACGCCACGTTCGGCAAGCTCGTACAGTTCCCTCGGCGTCCGGTCACCCGAGACGACGAGGGTGAGGATCGGCGAAGCGTCGGCGTCGAGTTTTCGGATTAGCGGAGGCTTGGCATCGCGTGGGAGGAATGCGATCGCCGACGCTACGGCATCGCGAACGTCCTGTGCGGCCACATCGATATTGCGATTTAGCCCGAAGGTGATCGTCACTACGGAAAGTGACTCGGTAGACGTTGAACGGATATCGTCGATGCCTTCGACGGTAGCGACCGCATCCTCGATGCGGCGCGTTACGGCGCTTTCGATCTCTTCTGGCGATGCGCCGAGCAGAGTCGTGCGAACGCTGACAATAGGCAGGTCGACGTCAGGAAATCTATCCACCCCGAGGCGGCCGTAGGCGACGACGCCGACGACGACCATGGCCAGCACGAGCATGACCGCGAAAACAGGCCGTTGGACGCAGACTTGAGCGAGTTTCTGCATTACCGGATAACGACCTTCTGCCCCTTGGTCATCTTGGCGTCGGGCTTCAAAACAACGTCAAGGCCCGGTTCAAGGCCAGAGACGATTTCAACGGATTCGTTAGCGAGCGGACGGCCAAGTTTCACGATGCGATCATCGAGCCGGTTGCGGGAAGCGAGATACACGCGATCCGTACCCGCAAAGGATACGACGGCATCACGTGGAATCGCGATCCCGGTCGCATGCGCGTCAATCGTGATGGACACCTCGGCAAACGAGCCTGGTCGCAATGTACCCTTCTGGTTCGGGATCTCGCCTTCAAGGACGAGAGACCGGCTTTGCGCGTCGATTGCGGGACTGAGCCGAACGACGCGGCCTGTTGGTCCGGTCGATCCGCCCTGAATACTGACGGTGATCGGCTGACCGACCCGGATCTTCGATGCGAGACGTTCCGGGATCTCTGCGCGGACGCGTACGGGGTGCTGGCGAACCATGGTCACGACCGGCGCATTGACGTTGAGGTACTCGCCGAGAGAAGCGTGCCGGCGAGTCACCGCGCCCGGAAACGCAGCCCGCACCTTGCAGTCCGCCAGGTTCTGGCGGGCTAGCGCAAGTTGCGCCCGTCGTTCGCTCAGTTCGGCGCGGAGCTGCATGACCTGCTCCTTGGCAGCCTGAAATGCAGCCTCGGCGCCTTGTCGGCGGACTTGCGCTTTTTCGAACTCAATCCGGGAAAGAACGCCCTCTTTCTGGAGTTTCGCAGTAGTGTCAAAGACGAAACGCGCTTCCTTGACTACTGCTTCGGCCTCCCGCACGATAGCGGTGTCTTCGATGACTACGTCGTCGCTAGTCTTGTCCGCTATGCCCAACTTGGCCCTGGTTTGATTCACCAGAGCATCCGATTGTCGAACCCGGAATTCGTAGTCGGTAGGATCGATTTCGGCCAGCACTTCGTTGGCTTCGACCAAGCTGCCGAGATCGACGTAAAGCTTAACCACGCGCCCCGGAGCCTTCACGCCGATTGTGGCCTGCTCCTCGGCCAGCAGTTCCCCTGAGGCTGTGATGACGTCAGGGATAGGCCGCAGATTGGTACGCATCGTTTGTACCGCGACGGGTTTCTCTTCGTCCGCGGCGACATTGGTACGAGTATATGGACCGCTGCAAGAAGTGATGACTAACAGGCTTACGGCAAACAGTAAGGAGGATCGCATCCGGACTGTGGATATTCTCTCATGATACGGCGCCTGAGATCCTCCCACGACCGGCTAGTCGCGATTTGCAGCGGCCTTGGCCGGCACGGTCCAGAGATACAGCCGCTGGCTAAGACTGGCGTATTCTGCACCCTGCGCGTCCGAGAGGTTGAGTTCTTTCTCGGGTTTCCAATCGCCCATATCGAATGTATTCGAGACCACACGGGTACCCGGCTTTAGTTCAGCCAACAGCCTCGGACGAAGCTTGAGGTTTACCTGCGGCAGAAGGAACAGTGTAACAACGGTGGCGTCCTTGAAATTTGCTACGAACAGATCGTTCTCTTCGAACCGAACGAGCTTTTCAACGCCGGCATTCTTTGCATTCGCCGTTTGCTTCCTTGATGCGCTCAGGATTTATGTCGATACCCACGCCGTGCGCGCCGTAGGTCTTGGCAGCAGCGATAACAATACGTCCATCGCCGCAACCAAGATCGTATACGACATCGGTTTTCTTGACGCCGGCGAGTTTCAGCATGGCCTGAACGGCCTCTTCCGTCGTCGGCACGTAAGGTACGTCCGGCTGGCGTGCCGGCTGCGCATTCTGCGCCGCAAGCACTGTTACGGAAAGCAGAGCCGTCAGCGCAATCCGGGAGGGTAGTGGGGCGTTTGTTGGCATTGTCGCGTGTCCTTCTTCAGGACTACCACAGAACTCTGGTTTACTGAGGCATGGCTTGGTATCGGATGTTTGCGCTGCTCGCGGCGGCTTCGCTGGCCCCGTGCGCCGATTGGATGACGCTGTTTGACGGCACGAACACGGCAGGCTGGGGTACCGCGACCTCGGAGAGGTTCCCGTCGGGCAGTTGGAGCTTCGAGAACGGCACGCTGACCACACTACCGGAAGCGGACGGCATCAAATACGATCTGTGGACGCAGCGCAAGTTTCGATACTTCGAACTCGAGTTTGACTGGAAGCTATCGCCGCACGGGAACACCGGAGTGAAGTACTCGGTGCAGGACTGGATCGCGAGCTTGCAGCGTGACGGAAAATTTCTATTTACGCGGAAACACGATCCCTTTCGTCACGGTGAAGTGCAGCCCGGCGACCTCGCGAATGAGTACACGTATGGCTTAGAGTTTCAACTGATGGACGACTCTAATGAGGATGGTCCGAAGCCGGACCAGAAAACCGGCGCGCTGTATGGCCGCATCGCCCCTGATGAGCAGCTAAAGCGGTTCACGATTGGCGAATGGAACCGTGCCCGGCTTGTCGTTTCCGAGCGACGAGTGGAACATTGGATCAACGGCAAGCGCGTGCTCTCATATACCTGGGATGATCCGCGCATTCACGGGATGCAGCTCAAGCAGGAAGGAAGTCCGATCGTGTTGCAGCACCATCACGCGAAGGTCTGGTTTCGAAACATTCGCGTGATGGAGTTGCAGCACTAGTGGATGAGCTGATGGATCAAAAGCGCAGCGCGCTTGGCCTGGAGCGGAAGGCGGGCGAGGTCGACCGATTCTCCATCCGCATGAGCGCCTGAACCGTTGGCTCCCAAGCCCGATAACGAGTCAATGTAGGGCGCTACGAATGAGATATCCCCTGCCCCGCGCAGCATGGGATCCAGAGCTCCAATCTCGGGTTCACGAAGGAGTCGATTGCCCTCGTTCAGCTTAGTCAGGAGAGATGTGTTGCCGGATGATGCAGCCATTGGAGGGTATTTGTCAATGAACTTGATTACCGCTTTGGTTCCGCTCAGATTGCGGGAGAGTATGGACTGCATTTTGTCTTTGACACGGGCCAGTTGCTCGGGCGAGATGGCGCGGATGTCTCCGATGGCGAGCGCCTCGCCCGGGATGATATTCGACTTGCCCGACACTGTCGCGCTTCCACCCGGCTTCGATTCAACGGCGACGCCGCCGACAATCATACCGACGCTGTAAGTGAGGTTTGGCTCGCGCAGGTTCTCGCGGAACTGATTTAGTATTCGGCTGATCTCGTAAATCGCCCCGTCTCCGAGCCGATCAGAAAAGATTCCGCCTGAGTGCCCGGTTTTCGCTTGAACTCTGAGTTCCCAGGTGGTGGCGCCTCGACGCGCGGTGGATGCAAAATCGCCGCCCTGGTGTCGTACGCCGCCTTCGAAACACAGGGCGGCGTCACCTTTTTTTCCTGCCTCGACAAATTCCTTGCGAGAGACTTCGACCGGCTCGCCGGGCGATTCCTCGTCGCCGGTGAGGAACACAGTGATGGAACTGTTATCGAGTAGGGCGGCCTCTTGTAGCGCCTTCAAGGCTGACAGCATGACAATGATTCCGCCCTTCATGTCCGACACACCCGGCCCGGTTGCGCTATCGCCAGTCCGGATGAATTTCTGAAAGGGACTCGATGGCTCGAACACCGTGTCCAAATGGCCGATCAGCAGCAGTCGCTTGCCGCGGCTCCCCTTTCTCTCCGCGACGAGATGTGGGCCACGCCGGACAGCGTCCATCGAGATCGTGCGGGTGGTAAAGCCCAGTGACTGAAACTCGGGCTCGAGCACTTTCGCGACTTCGGCCACCCCAGCGGGATTGAACGTACCCGAGTTTATGTTGACAATCCGTTCGAGTAGTGAAATGGCCGCGGGAGCTTGCTCGTCGATTGAGCGCGTAATGGCAGCCTGCTGTGTCGAGAGGCCTTGTGCCGCCAGGGACGTGGCCGCAAGCCAGAGAACAAAGCGCATGCGCAATCGTACCAACTGTCATGCCGGGGTTTGCACAGGCGCCCCATTGCGGTTCCGGTCTCGCTATGATCCTGAGCGAGGCCCGGATCAAAGGTTCGGGAGTACGATCGCCAAATGGTTAGACTGAGCCTTGCTGCACTGGTGTTTGTGGGGTACTGTCCGCTTTCGGCGCCGGCGCAGGTTTCAAACTCCGAGAGAGATCTCTCTTACCTAGATCCGCTCCGGGAAGCGGACCGGTTATCGCCAAGCGAGGCTGCCCGACTCGAGAACCAGCTCCTTGAGCGGCCTGACGATCTTTCCATCCGGGCAAGCTTGATCAGTCACTATTTCCAGCACGCGACCGCACAGCCACGTATTTCTCACATCCTGTGGGTAATTCAACATCATCCCGGAAGCAAACTGGCAGGATCCCCGGTTACCAGGATTGGACCGAGTCAGAATGTCCTGAATACTCGCAGTGATTACGAGAGCGTCCGTACCGCCTGGATCCGCCAGATCGATGCCAATCGTGACCAGCCGGATATTCTGACGAACGCCGCCGCATTCTTTGAGATTGAAGAGCCCAGCAGATCAGAAGTGCTTCTAAAGCGGGCACTGCGCCTGCAGCCTGAAAACAAGTTCCGGCTCGCCGCCTTGGCCAACTTCTACACCCGAGCGATCGCCAGTTGCGATATCAACGCCAATCGATGCTCCGATCGAGGGTGGATCACGCGATTGAAATTCGAACTCGAGTCATCCGACAACCAGGAACTCGTCGCGGCGATTGGGCGCCAACTCCTTTCCCGAATCGAGGTGGCGAATGCGCAAGTCGTCAGGATCGACGATTCATTTCCCTTACGGTTATTGAGACGGGCGGCGGAACTGCGCTGAATCAGTCCTTGCGGGTTGCAAGAGGCGCTAATACCTTTAGCGTCAAATAGGTCATCGCGCTGAGGATGATCGCGATCGGATACGCCTCGACCGCACACGCTACACCAATGGCTCCGGTGGCCCAGAGACTCGCTGCCGTCGCAGTGCCCCGGACGATCTCCCCCGTTTTGAGAATCGCGCCGCCGCCGATAAAGCCCATACCTGTAATTACTCCTTCGATGATCCGGGCGACGCCTTCAGGATGCCCCTGAAGAACTGTTTCGCTCGCGAGAACGAATCCGCAGCTTGCGACAGCCACGAGTGGGAACGTACGAATACCGGCGCTTCGGTCCGCGCGCTCTCGTTCCCAACCAATCGGAAGAGCAAGGATGTACGCGACGCTGAGGTCAAGAAGCTGGCTAAGCACCGGCATCATACCTGTTCACTATACTTTCACCGGAACGGCGCCTTTTCGATGCAGTCTCCGCGATAGACTCTTCTGACGTTTCTTGCCAAAATCGAGCGAGATGTTGAATGTGCAGATATTTGGGTTAAAGAACTCTCAAGCAACCCGAGCCGCCGAACGGTTCTTCAAGGAAAGACGGGTCTCCATTCACATGGTGGATCTGAAACAAAAGCCGATGTCTCCCGGCGAGATCAAGAGGTTCGTCGATCGTTTTGGGTTTGCCGCACTCCTCGATAGCGAGGGTAAGGCCTATATCGATTCAGGACTCAAATATCTGAAGGTATCTGATGGTGATTTACTGGGCCGGATCGAGCGCGACCCCAGACTCCTCCGCCTTCCTCTGGTTCGCGCAGCGAATCGCCTCAGCATCGGTCATGACGAGGACTCCTGGAATTCAATGATCGCGACTACTTGAGTCGCAAACGGGTGTTACGGGTTTGGCGGCTTAGTGCGTTCTAGAACTGGCGCGGCCGTTGGGTTGCCATGCCCCATGCCGAACAGGCGAGGAGGCTGAGCGACGAACGCTGCTACATCTTTGGCGGCCTTCGTCTCTACACCAGGCTTCTGCAGAAATCCAAGATTGCGAAACCAGTCGATGTAGCGGTCCTGTCACGATCCAAATGGGATCCCGTTCCGATCCGTTAAGCCGCCACTCATACGTCCGCCCTCCGGCAAAGCATCTCCGGGATGGCGACCATTGCCGTAAATGTGCATCTCGATATTCGGGATGCCGATCGCCAGCATCGCGCCGAAGTAGTCCATCGCCCAAATCGCATGACCGCGGTCGCCCGACCCTCCCGTCGGGAGAAATGCGGGTGGCACATTGCGCGGAATGGCAGGCGCAGTGCGATTCCGCGCAAACGGTGTTGGACCGGGATAGATGATTCCGACGAAATCCGGGCGCGATGATACTCCCGACAGAGGATTGCCAGCGTCGCTGTTTTTCTTATCGAACTCCTCGTAGAGAACCGCCGCGGCAGAAGCCAACTCCGCTCCTGCCGAGAACCCCATGATGCCGATCTTATTCGGATCGATGTCAAGATCCTTGGCATACGCGCGGACAGTTCGAATCGCTTGGAGAGCATCATTGACCTGCGGATTGTACCCATCGCGCCGCAGCCGATTCCGCAAGATCACCGTGTTGACACCATAGTTGTAAAAGAACGGCACGAAATCTGCGCTCTCGGATCCGACGTTGAGCGTGTTGTGCCCTCCGCCAGCGACCAGGATCACCGCAGCCCCCGTATTCAGACCGCGATTGACCCTATGAAATTCGATGGATGGGTTGTGGATGTTAACAATGCTGGAAATTCGGCCGGGTACCGTTTGGCTCATATTGTACTGTTCGGCCTCACGAACGCGATCCGCTTTCAAGAACGGCGAGCCGGATGGGTATAGGGTAACTACGATGCCGCCAGGCAGGATCGGACCCGGCGCGTATCCAGAGCTGGTTGCGGCCGGGGGCGCCGGAACGGCCAAAGGCGCGGGAAGCGGCGGAGGTTTTTGCGCGACCGAAGACGCCGTCGCCAGAAGCAATACCACGCGGCGCGCGAAAAGTGACACACGACCGGTTCTCATAGTTTGGGTGAACTTCCATTAAGACTCCATCAAAGCGCTCCTTGGTTAGTGGATGCGGCCATTCGAGGGCGGCGAGTTATGGTGCGGCACGAGTTCTCTTCAAGCGCTGACCTATATCGACTCCTTATCGTCCGAGCCCATCTTTACGAAACGACCCTGGCCGAGACGCCAATCTTCGCCGAGTAAGACACTTTCGAGTCCTTCCGGTAGATGTATGCTGTGCGTGTGTGAATCGCTTACTGAGCCCGTTCGCCGCGGCATTGTTCCTCATGGCCGCGGGCCCGCTTCAATCCCGCGCCGAGGAGATGGACCTGATCGGCCGAGTTGTCGATGAAAACAATACCGCCGTATCCCTGGTACGCATTACTTTACGGCCAGATGGTGGCGTGAGCACGCCCCCGCCTGAAGTGACGGCTATCTCGGATCAGGCGGGCAATTTCACTGTTCGCGTCCCAACCGGGACGTACGTGCTATCCGCGGAACGGGAGGGCTTCTTCGCTGTTCGGGACAAACGGATCGATTTCACTGAGCCCGGCGATATCTTTGTGATTGTCGTCCCACGCTTACAACAGACCTCCGAATCGATCAACGTGTCAGCGAGCGTTCCTGCGGTCGATGTTCAGGACACCACGTCCGAACGTCGTCTGACAGGCCGCCAGATTATCGACATTCCGTATCCGGCAACGAGAGATTTCCGCAACGCGTTGCAAATCATGCCAGGCGTCCTCCGGTCGCCCGCCGGCACTCTGACTTTCGATGGAGGCAGAGAGGACCAGGTCTTCTATTCACTGAATGGATTCAATATCGGAGATCCGATTACAGGACGCTTCTCCACACGTCTTCCCGTCGAATCCGTGCGATCCGTCGGTTACGCGTCCGGTCGCTATTCGCCTGAGTTCGGCAAAGGCTCTGCGGGCTCGCTAGCGATCGAAACGACCAATGGAGCTGATCAGTTCCGGTACTCGGCCACGAACTTCATACCCGGCGTCGAAACACAGAAGGGTTTACACATCGGAACGTGGGCGCCACGTCTGAATGTTTCAGGTCCTATTCACCGCGGCCGAGCGTGGTTCTCCGAAAGTCTCGATGCAGAATACAGCGTCGCCGTTGTGCCTGACCTTCCGCGAGGGGAGGACAGGACAACACGACTCCGCGGCGCAAGTGTCTTGCACGGTCAGGTGAATCTCACTCCGTCTCAGATCGTAACGTTCGATCTGCTTGGCAGCTTTGAAAATGCGCCTCGGAGCGGCTTGAGCGCTCTCGATCCGATATCTACATCCGTCGACCGGAGCGCAGATCAGTATTTCGGGAGCATAAAGCACCAGACATACTTCACTAGTGGCATGGTGATCGACGCCGGATATGCGTACACCACCACCAGCGCCTATGAGCGCCCGCAGGGATTTGGGTTTTACGCCATCAAACCGGAGGGCCGAGCCGGCAACTATTACGTGAATGCGCACAAGCAATCGAGGCGAGACCAGATTCGCGCCAATGTTCTGGCGCCTTCATTTGAGGCCGCCGGCGTGCATCGCATTAAGGCAGGCGCGGATATCGATGTCGTGCATTATTCCCAGGATGTCCAACGCACAGGGTACGAGAACTACGACCGGTACGGACGACTGCTCAACCGGACCACATTTGGTGGTCCGACGTGGCTGTCGATTCGCAACTCCCAACAATCCACTTACGTCGTGGACGCATGGGAGGTACGGTCCGACACGACAATCGAGTACGGTGTCCGCCAGGATTGGGACGAACTGGTACGCCGTGTTGTTCTCTCCCCTCGCTTTTCGGTGGCTCACTCTCCATTCGGGAGCACGCGCACCCGAGTCGCTGGCGGATATGCAGTCGTCCACGACGCATCGAGTATTGAACTGTTTGCCCGATCACTCGATCAATACTCGGTAACATCCCGCTTTGGACCGGATGGTATACGGATCGACCCGCCCACCATTACAATGTTCCGAGCCGATGAGCGGTACCGGTCACCGCGATACCAGAACCTGAGTTTCGGCGTAGAGCACCAGTTTGGACCGGGGATTCGGATCAGTGCCAGCGCGCTGCGTCGCCGCGGCGTTCAGGGGTTGACTTATGCGGCGTTGCCGCCTGTCCTCGAACCCGATACCCCGAGTTCACTCACACGCTTCGATCTGACAAATTTTCGCCGTGACGTATACGATTCGTTCTCGGTCACGTTTCATCAGACGTTCGGCAGAGATTACTCCTGGATGGCCAACTACACGAGATCGAGGGCGCTATCGAATGCGGTCATCGACGTCAGTGTCGATCAACGTCTCCAGGTAATAAACAACTTCGGACGCTTGTCCTGGGATGCGCCTGACAGAGTGCTGAGTTGGGGGTACCTTCCGGCGTGGAGTCGAAATTGGGCATTCTCCTACCTACTCGACCTGCGAACCGGATTTCCGTTCTCGATTGTGCGGGACACGGGTCAGATTGTCGGAGCGGTAAACTCGTTGCGCTTTCCCGTGAACGTCAGACTGAACGTACATCTCGAGCGCAAGTTCCGCCTGGGTCGGTACCGTTTCGCCTTGCGCGGGGGAATCAATAATGTGACCAACTCGATGAACGCCACAGGCGTGAACAACAGTATCGATTCTCCCAACTTCCTGCAGTACTACGGGAGGGAAGGACGGCACGGTGTATTCCGGCTCCGCTGGCTAAAGCAGGGCGAGTGAAGCTTATTATCGGAGCCGTCAGAATGCGGCGCACAGGACGACTGTCTCCCACAGAACGGACTCCTGCTGGAAACTCTTCTTGTAGCTTTCCACCAAAGCCGAAAGAGCTTCACGGGCTGCAGCTATTTGCATGGACGAGCAAAAGCACTTCCGTGCGCTCCTGCTTCGGGCGCTCCTGGTTCAAGCGCACGTCTGCGCCGTGCCATTCTCCATGGGCGCAATCACGAATAGTAGATCGGCATACGTGAGAGTTCGCATAGAGCACGTCTGTGATCATAGACCATTCGTCCTTATCGACACGCCCGGCGCAGATGTCCGCCTACTTCGCGAGGGCGTGATGGTCATAGCTGATCACTCGCGTAATCCTCCACGCGCCGTCGTTGTATCGCCACAGGTGAATGAACTTCGCCTCACCGACCGGTTCCGTGTCTTCACGCCCCGGATGGTGGAAACGATGCAAACCCATTTGGACCGCGCCGTAGCCTTTCATCGGATAGACCTGCACACTACTGGAAACGAGTTCCCGGCTTACTTTGCCACAGATATTCATCTTCAGGCTCTCGAGAAGTTTGGCTTTGCCCAGCGTTACTCCGCCTTGATCGTGATAGAACTCAACATCATCGACGAAGAAGCTGGAGAATTTGCCCAGATCACAGCGATTGTATGAATCGAACAGCTCGCCGTCGAGAACTCCGATCACCTTGTTAAGTTCTTCTTGAGATTTGATGCTCTCCAGAGCTTGGGCGTTCGCCTGCAAGGCGAACATGTTGAGTACTACGTACACCGATAACGTCGTCGTTCGGATGAAAGAGTTGTACATAAGCCTCCTGAGTCTCCGAATCGGAGAGCATGCAGGAGTACGCAACGGGTCTTCGGAAAGTTCGAGAAATCTGGATGAGTTGCCCCATGGACGAGGAGTTCACATCGAACGCGTCGGCGATCGGCCGCAATATCATAGGGACTATGCGTCGTCGTGCTTTTCTCCCTCTCGCGTTAGCGCCGCTGCTCCGCGGCGAAGAATATCAGTACGGTCCGGACTCTGCGCGGCAGCCGGGCGTCCCCACCGGAAAGGTAACGAAACATACCTGGACCAGCAGCCATGTGTATCCCGGCACGACGCATGATTACTGGATTTACGTCCCTGCACAATATGACCCGGGTAAGACTACGGCAGTCATGATTTTCCAGGACGGAGCAGGATTCGTCAACGAAACGGGTCACTCGCGCGTCCCGGTGGTCTTCGACAATCTCATTCATAAGGGAGAGATGCCTGTAACGATCGGCATCTTGATCAGTCCCGGTATATTGCCCGCTCGAAACGCGTCAGAGCAGGCCCGGTTTTACCGTAGCTATGAGTACGATGCTGTCACCGGGCGGTACGCGCGCTTCTTGATCGAAGAGATCCTGCCTGAGGTCGGCAAGACCTACAATCTCACCAAAGACCCGAATCTTCGCGCGATCTCGGGCTCTTCCTCAGGCGGGAACTGCTCGTTCACCACTGCCTGGGAGCGGCCTGATTATTTTCGCCGTGTCATGAGCTTCATAGCCGGCTTTACACACCAGCGTGGCGCGCTTGTTCTGCCGTCCCAAGTCCGCAAATTCGAAGGAAAGCCTTTGCGCGTTTTTCTACAGGACGGAACCGGAGACGTGAACATTCAGAGCAATCAGGATATGATCGCCGCGCTCGACGGGGCCGGTTATGATGCAAAGCTCGTCGTAGGCAGTGAAGGTCACAACATGAAGCACGGCGGTCCTCTTCTGCCGGATGCGCTGCGTTGGGTCTGGCGCGACTGGACGAAGCCTATTGCGAAGCCGCAGCAATCCTTCGCATCGCGATTCGCGGATACATCTGCCGACTGGGAGGCGGTCACCGGGGGTCATAAATTTACGGAGGGCGCCTCGGTCGACCCGGACGGGAATGTCTACTTCTCCGATATTCCGAACAATCGTATTCACAAAATAGAGCACGCCTCGGGAAAGGTAAGCCTTTTCAAGGAGGACACCGGAGGCGCGAATGGACTCATGTTCGGACCCGACCGGCGTCTCTACGCGTGCCAGAACAATCGGAGAAGGATCGTGGCCTATGACGGGAGCGGCAAGGAATCGGTGATTGCCGAAGGCGCAGGTTCGAACGATCTCGCCGTCAACGCTAAGGGAGAGATCTATTTCACGGAACCCGACGCTCGCCGTGTATGGTTCATCAATGCCAGGGGTGAAAAGCGAGTGGTTCACGAAGGAATCCCCTTTCCAAACGGCGTCAGACTCTCTCCAGATCAATCGTTGCTTCTTGTCGCCGATACAGCCACGCGCTGGATCTGGTCGTTTCAGACGCAGCCCGATGGTTCGCTTGCCTACGGGCTGGCCTTCCACCGGCTGGAGATGGAGGATGAGGTGGGCGCCGGTCAGATGCGCTCAGGCGCAGACGGGTTCACGGTCGATAACGAGGGATTCCTCTATGTTTGCACCAGACTGGGGGTTCAAATCTCCGACCCAGCCGGAAGAACATCTGCTGTGCTCTTGAGACCGTCGGACAAAGATCCATCGAACGCGGTGTTCGCCGGCCCGGGTCTGGACACGCTCTACGTCACGGCTGGAGATCAGGTATTCCGGCGCCGCATGAAGCGACAGGGCGTGTTCCCTTGGAAACTTTCGAAGCCGCCGGCGCCGAGACTTTAAGTGATCATCCTCACCTCACGAAGTAATCCTGTTTCGTTACGTCGGGATCAACTGCTACGTCGAAGAAGCCGATCATCATTTCGTCCCAACTCTGCTCTCCCCAGGTGACCTCCGCCGAAGGATCAGGATTTGCCGGATTGTTCGGCGAGTTATCGAAATATCCCGTCCACCTGAGCGTCGTTCCTTTGCGAAGCAGGCGCGGAGTCTTCAAAATGTAGTTAAGCTGCCAATTGAAGTCGTAGCGTTTCACTTTGAGAAGCGTTTCAACATATCCGTGGGGACCGACAATGTCGAACTCAAAGGCGCTACCTCTGAGATGCATGTGCGGAAAAAGACTGATCAAAAGCGCGTCGCCCGGAAGCGTACCGGACACTGTAGCCCGATAGTTCGGGTCCCCCGGCGGGATCCGCAAGTCATCTCGACCCATCTGCAAGGTAATGATGCGCTTTTCAGGTCGTTGTTCGAGAAACTGAAGCTCTATCCGAGGCCTGTCGATCGATCGAGTCTTCCCGCTCGTATAGTGCAATTGCAAAACCAAATCCGCTCCAGCGGGGATCTTCTTGGCCATTCCTTTCTGAACCACGGTTGCGGGAGCGCCGGGAGTATAGATCGCGAGAATATCTTCTTTTGTGTCACGCGTCCTGCGAAGCGTATCGGGATCGCTCCGAGCAGGCGCATAGAACCGGCCTGCCGGTACATCGCGCAGCCACGGCGATCGTGACTCGCGAACATAAAGTACGGCGTGGTGTACTACGCTTCGATCGCTCGGTCGAATCGATACAGCTCGGACCCACTTATCGGTCTGGAAGGCTCCGGCGAAGATCAGGTACTGGTAGTCGATGACGGCGTTCGCTGGAATCGTGAATTCTGTTGGCGCTGTTAACACCAGATCGGCCGGTGGCGAAGGTCGATGTGACACCACCGCTGAACGCGTCTGC
Source organism: Bryobacteraceae bacterium (assembly GCA_963825845.1). Taxonomy (GTDB): domain Bacteria; phylum Acidobacteriota; class Terriglobia; order Bryobacterales; family Bryobacteraceae; genus DASQDN01. The sequence goes on from CAWGVL010000061.1 coordinate 70,977, forward strand.
GCGCCCTCCGGCGTCCCAGCCTTCACCCACTCATCAATCACGTCGATGGCAGCCGCATTCAAGCGCGGATCGTTAGCAAACTCTCCATGTTTCGGATCGGCGAACCAAGGCGGCATCTTACGGAGTTTGACCGACTCACGGATTGCTGCTGCCCAAGGTCGAACTTGCTTGTAGGTCAAGAGTGGCATCGGTCCGATCTCGCCTGGACGATGGCAACTTTGACAATGCTGTTCAAGGATCGGAAGGATGTCTCGATAGAAAGTGGGTGGCGCTGCCATTGCACATGCGGTCACAGCGATATGTAGCAAAGGGCGCATGCTTCCTTTCTCTATGATGAAGGATGACGCGAGACAATCGTTGTCGACGATCAATCCTGAAAGCTCGTAATACGCGATACTGAAATCAAATGCTTGTTGCCGAGCCTTACCAAGCCCAAAGTCGACGTGCGTGTGAACTTATTTGCGCGTACGAGGCAAATGAAATCACCTTACACGAACTGGAAGAAACTATGACCGACCTCGTTCCGGAGGTTGTCAGGGCGATTGGAACGATGATCAGCGGTTGGACGGAATTGTCAGCATCGGAATCCCGAATGCGCGCGGCGCGACGTCTGTGCTGCCGACTAGCGCCTCTGTCCCGGCATTGTAACTAGATTGTAGATCGAAGATAGTACACGCCGAATAAATCATCAGGTTTGCCGGCGTACTCGAATTTCGAGTTGGAGTTCATCCCGCCTTTCCGATACCCCCTATTCTGCGAATTGTTCTCAGCCGATAAGTGGTTTGTTGAATCCGCCGACAATTGCGGTACAACTCGCTTTGTTCGTGATGGCCGTTGCAGCCATAGGAACTGCCTTTTTCCTTGCGCGCCGGTACCGAACGCTGGCAGCAGGCCAAGTCAGGCGAAACGCGCCAAGCAGCGCCGTCCAAGGCGGTTGGGCGTTGTTCATTTTACTCGCCGGAATTGCCGGAATCGCGGAACCTCTTTTGGCGTGCCGTATGTATCTACGTGCTTATCTGATACGCGCTTGGTGCCTTCGAGAAGCACGCAAACCCACGCCGGAGTCTACCTTGGCGTCCTCCATCAGCGCCGGCACATCCGAGAAAACGCCGTCCTGAAACTTGAAACCGTTAGCTCGTCGACTTACGGACCTCCGGTTGCGTCTCAAGTAAGATTCTCAGATAGGTATATTTATGAATGTGAGCTGGATACGATTGTGCGCATAAGCCGGCCTTTTCGGGTAACGAACAGACTGACCAGACGCGGCTTCGGAACGGTCCTGACCGGTGGGGCGCTTGGCACATTGTATACGCCAAGCGCCGACGCGGACACCGTACCTTGGACCGTTGTCATCGTTCCCGACCCGCAGATCCTGGCGACTCCAGGCCACGTGCCCTGTCAATCGTACGACCACCTGATCCAATGGGCCCTACAGAATCGGAACCTGGTCGTAAACGGCTCTCCGCTGAATATCAAAGGTTTCATCCAGGTTGGTGATTGCCAGGACACCTCGCTTGCGCTCAAGGCAAACAGCCAGGAGGACGTCATGGTCCGAGCGTGGTCTGCGCCTACAGCGCAAAATATGTTCGTAGCGTTTTGTTGCGGAAACCACGATTATGAAAACGCCGCGGTCACAGACCGGAGCAAGATCGGCCACGCGTGGCGAAGTGACACGGGCGGCGCTTGGTCACCTGAGAATCTCGCCGGCCGGTACGGCGGTGGAATCGACATCGGAAGCGGAGACTACGCGGTGTGGGGCGGTATCTATAATGATCCACTTTTCCCGCGATCCAGCGCGAACAACTTCATCCGGCTTCAGGTCGGTGGACGGAAGATCCTCATCATCGCCCTCGAGTTCTTCCCACGCAGCGCAGTCCTTAACTGGGCGAAGGCGGTTCACGATCAGTACTTCGATCATGAGGTCTGGGTAACAACGCACGGATACATGGACACTCTCGGGCAAAGGTGCGATCGATCCGGATATGGCCCCGGCACGTACAAGCTTGCGGATGCTCCAACCAGTAATTCCGGGGAACAGATGTGGACGGGATCGGATACCTCCTGGGCGGGGTTCACTCGTTGGCCACGTTTAGGGTTAGTAACATGCGGCCATTGGATCTTCGGTGGTTGGGACTGGCAACGAAAAGAAGATATCGGCGCCGCGGGACAGATCACGCAACAGATATTCTGCAATACGCAGATAGCAGACTATGCGAATCCGTGCACCGGAACAACACCCGACGGCATCGCGGATATAGCCCACTTAATGCTGCTCCGGATCTGGCCGGCTTCCTGTGAAGCTTTCATGGTGAGCACCAACACCGGAAAATGGACCGGAGGACCTGGCGTACGAAACAGCGCCCGCCCTGTTCAACTGTTCTCCGCCCCCTTGCAACCGGTCCCGGCCTCTGCGCGCGGCATCGTCGTCCGTGGCATAAGCAACAGCTCAAACGGGCAGATTCGCATCGGAAGCGGTTCATGGATGAGCATCTATGGCGAAAACCTCTCCACTTCCACGCGTCAATGGGCGGCCACAGATTTTGCGGGCCTGAATCTGCCCACGACCCTGGATGGCGTGAGCGTCAAGATCAACGGAAGATCGGCGGCAGTCTACTATGTCAGTCCGGGCCAGTTGAACGTACAGGCGCCCACCGACGTTCCCGTCGGGCAAGTCACCGTGGAGGTGACGAATGCCTCGGGACGAGCCACTACTACCGCGACTATTCAGACGTACGCGCCGGGATTCTTCGCCATCGGTGGAAGATATGCCGCGGCAGTGCACACCGACGGGGCTTATGTTGCCCCCTCCGGATTCCTTGGACAAGCGGCAGCGTCACGGCCGGCCAAGACCGGCAATACTCTGATGATCTTCGGGACAGGTTTTGGTCCCACCACGCCTGCCGTTCCCGCAGGACAGGTATTAACGTCTCCGGCGCCCCTGGCGGACCCGTCCCAATTGATCGTCCTGATCGGAGGGGTACCGGCGAAAGTGCAATGGGCCGGCCTTGTCGTGCCCGGAGAGTATCAGATCAATGTCATCGTCCCATCTGTCCCGAACGGGGAGCATTCCATCATGGCCTCTATCGGCGGAGTAAGTACAGTAGAGGGGATTACCGTTCCGGTGCAGAATTGATCACTTTGTCATTGCGCCGTAACGAGTTTCAATCCGACAATACCGGCAACGATCAGGAACACACAAAATAAACGGACGAACGAGGCCGGTTCCCCGAGAACCAGAATGCCTACGGCGACTGTACCGACTGTGCCAATTCCTGTCCAGACCGCATAGGCCGTTCCCAAGGGCAGCGTCCGGACAGCAATCCCAAGTAATGCGAGGCTGACCACCATCGCAAGGATAGTTCCGATGCTAGGTAGCAGGCGCGTGAAACCTTCCGTATACTTAAGTCCGACTGCCCAACCTATCTCCAGAAATCCCGCGATGATAAGAATGATCCACGCCATCATGCTATTTTCCCACCAGGATTCTTTCCGTCATCACATCCGACGACTAAGTGCCTTCGTTCCTGCATAGATACGACAAGGCTGTAACTCATCCGCTTACAAGCACTTAGGCTGTGAGTACTGGTACGCGCTCGCTTCCAAATTCTTGTTCACACAAGCTGTGCCACGAGTCTACAATCTAGCTTGTCACGCGCGTGACCCCTGATGTGTAAGTTGTCCGCTCTATGAAGTTATGGGGGATTACTGGAGCTGAATCATGTCAAAGTGTGTAGAGACCAGCACTTACAAGCTGTCCGTAACCTAATCGCTCAAGCAGAGACGCTTCTGGCAACGACAACGGTATCAGAAGACACATCCAGACGAGTTCGACAACTGCTAGCCACAGCGTTGTCGCTGACGGAGCAATTGCTTTCGCAATATGCGGCCACCGTATCTCGACATACCGGCGTCCCAGCATGGTTACCGGAGACGGTAAGTCACTAATTGATGACTCGAAACGCGGCCAGCCGGAGTAACTCTCTAGGCGCACTCTGTCCCGATCCCGACCGGTTCAGGAGATACCTTTGCCTTCGGTCACCGTCAGGAACCGGTCTGCCTTCACGTTCGCAAATTTCTCTTTGACGCCATTCGGCCATCGAACCTCCAAATCCGCGGTCGTTGCTGCGCCTAGTCCGAAATGGAGCCGCGGGTCACTGCTCGAATAGAAGCTTGACTGGCCGATACGTTCTTGCACCTGGACCTTCCCTCCATATCGGGCAGTTACACGTGCTCCGATGGCGCTGCGGTTCGATGCGGTTCCTATAAGTTTTACGGTAAGCCAATGACCTTCTCCTGTCACATCGTTGCGGAGCAAGGACGGCGGCTCATTCATGTTGACGATCAGGATATCGACGTCACCATCGTTATCGAAATCGCCGAACGCGCACCCGCGACTCGAATGCGCGGCCGCAACTCCGGGCCCTGCTTCCTCAATCAACTCTTCGAACTTCTCGGACCCAAGGCTACGGAACACGACTCGCGGCGTCTTGTGTGGATAAGCGGGAACGGATTTTTCCACCTCGGGGTAAACGCTCCCTGTAACCAGGAAGATATCGGGATTTCCGTCATTATCCAGGTCGACAATCCCCGCTCCCCAACCTACAAATCGGGTCTCCACCCCCAAGCCGGACCGTACGGTGATGTCGTCAAACATAGCTTTGCCGTCATTGCGGTACAAGATGTTCGTGTCGTCAGTGAAATGCGTCTTGAAAAGATCCAGATTGCCGTCCAGGTTGAAGTCGCCCAGACCGATTCCCATGCCGGCCTGCTCCATCCCATCCTCGTTGAGCGCGACACCTCGCTCCAGGCCCTCTTCACTGAATGTACCGTCGTGATTGTTGCGGAAATAGAGGCTCGAAACGGAGTCGCACGCAACATAAATATCCGGCCAGCCATCGTTGTCGAAATCTGCTGCGACTACCGTCATGCCGTAGGATGGCTTCGCCCGGCCTATGCCGGATTGCGTCGTTACGTCCGTGAATGTGCCGTCCCCATTATTTCTGTAGAGCGACTGCTTCCCTGGAGGCAATCCGCGAGGACCGCAATTCACGGGAACACCTTTCCACTTGCAATTTGAATTCTGACCGGGTTTGGGAATGGTCGTGAGGTCGAAATCGATATAGTTTGCGACAAAAAGATCGAGATGTCCGTCGCGATCGTAATCAACCCACGAGCAGCCTGAGCCCCAGCGCGTCCGTGAATTCAATAATCCGGCTGCTTTGGTCACATCGGTAAACGTGCCATTGCCGTTGTTGCGATATAAAACGTTCTGCCCCCAGTACGTGATAAACAGGTCCTCGAATCCATCATTGTTGTAGTCACCGACAGTTACTCCGGACGCCCAACCCTTGCGGACCAGACCGGCCTTTTCCGTGACGTCGGTGAACGTCCCATCCCGGTTGTTCTTGTACAGCCGATTGGTCGCGCCTTCCGTGTCGCCCTCCAGACGCGTGCCGGATAACACCAGGATGTCCATCCATCCATCGTTGTCGTAATCGAAGAATGCACAGCCACAGCCAACCGTCTCGAGGATGTAGCTCTTCTGAGTAACACCGCCGTAGACGACTGGAGCCCGCAGACCGGCCTCGGAGGCGATATCGGTCAGCCGCGATCGGAACGGAATCCCTGAAGGTTTACCCCGAGGCTGCGCCTTCGCGCCTCGCGAGGCGACGCCTTGTCCGAACGCCGTGTGTCCGGCCGCCATGGACAGAAAGGCTCTTCTAGAACACTTCATCGCTTTCGATTTTACAAAGGTGAAATCAAATCCGCTTTCAAAAAAAATTTTGGGCGGATGCTTGACTATACCTTTTTTAATGTTGCATTCTAAATACATATTTATGCAATCCAGCCCTAACCGCTCCCTTTACGAGCAGCTCGGTGGAGACGCCGCCGTCAATGCGGCCGTCGACGTGTTCTATCGCAAGGTCCTTGTCGATGATCGCGTCAGCCAGTTCTTCGACGATGTCGATATGGACCAGCAGATCGCAAAGCAGAAGGCGTTTCTGACGATGGTCTTCGGCGGTCCGGTAGCGTATACCGGAAAAGATATGCGCGGCGGACACGCGCATCTTGTCGCCCGCGGCCTTGACGACTCGCATGTGGATGCCGTAATCGAACTGCTTGGTGAGAGCCTGCGCGAGGTTGGCGCTCCCGAAGATCTGATCGCAAAGGTTGCCACGGTCGCTGAGTCTGCGCGTGCAGACGTGTTGAATCGGTAGGCGCAAAGTCGATGCCGGCGATCGAATACGAAGGCGTCTCCTACCCCATTGCCGAAGCGGAGAGCGTGCTGGATGCGCTGCTCCGCAATAATCTCCGCGTTGCGCACTCCTGTAAGGCTGGTAGCTGCGGGTCCTGCGTCATGCGCGCGGAACACGGAACCGTGCCGGAAAGGGCGCAGTCGGGCCTGAAAGAGTCCTGGAAGCTGCAGGGATATTTCCTTGCGTGCGTGTGCCGTCCGGACACCGATCTGAAAATCGCTCGCCCCGGCGAAGACGTACAACTTGGCGCAACGATCAATGGTCTGCGCCGGTTGAGCCCCGATGTCATGCAGGTTCGCATCGGCTGCGATTCACCGATTCAGTTCCGCGCCGGACAGTACGTAACCGTGGTGCGGGAGGGCGGCTTGGCTCGCAGTTATTCAATCGCCAGTTTGCCGGACGACGGGGATCTGGAACTGCACGTGCGAAAGATCGCCGGAGGGAAGATGAGCACTTGGCTGCATGAGGATGCCCGAGTGGGCGCGCGTGTCTCGGTCATCGGCCCATCTGGCGAGTGCTTCTACGTTCCGGGCCAGGAAGATCAGCCCCTATTGCTCGTCGGCACAGGAACTGGACTTGCGCCCCTGTATGGAATTCTCCGAGATGCTCTGCAGCACGGGCACCGCGGTCCTGTCCATCTTTTCCACGGCGCCGTACATCGTGGCGGGCTCTATCTTGTGGATGAGTTGCGGAAGCTGGTTGCAAGGCATCCTCATGTCGAGTACACGCCAACTATCCTGACCGCGGACGGCTCGGACACGACCGTCGGTCCCATTGATCAGGTCGTCTCCAGCCGATTCCCGAAACTAGGCGGATGGAGAGGGTACGTTTGTGGCGACCCCGCCCTGGTTCAAAAGCTCAAGAAGAGACTGTTCCTGTCAGGCATGTCGTCCCGCGACATCTATTCGGACGCTTTTGTACCTGCGGCGGCATCGTAGTTCATCGTAAAGTTTGTGCAGTTAAGTCTTCACGCCGATTATGCCCTGCGCGTGCTCATCTACCTGGGCACGCACAGGGAGCGGCTCGTACCGACATCCGAGATCAGCGATGCGTACGGCATCTCGAAGAATCACCTGGTCCGTGTCGTGCAAACCCTCGCAGAGTATGAGTATGTGTCCGTGCAATTAGGGAGATCCGGCGGATTGTGCCTGAAGCGAGAGCCTGCTGAGATCCGTCTCGGTGAAGTCATTCGCAACGCCGAACCGAACATGCGCTTAGTCGAGTGCTTCGAGTCAGCGACGAACACCTGTCCCATCGCCTCGGCTTGTACGCTGAAGCGCATGCTGAAAGAAGCTTTGGACACGTTCCTAGCCACCCTCGATCGATACACGCTCGCCGACGTACTGACGGGCAGCGCTCGTAAGCAGCTCACCGAGTTGTTCACCATCGCGAACGCCGCAGACTAACCTGCACTGAGTGCATAGTCTGTTTCAACGAGTCAGCCGCCAACCGTATGATAGACTTCCTCAATCGATTTCGCGATCGAGAATCCAATCACCCGCGAACTTTGGGGGAAAACAATGCTCATTCGGGCAATAACTATCTGTGTGCTCTTCGCCATCGCCGCTTTCGCACAGGGCGAACGCGGAACTTTCAACGGCACCATCACTGACCCATCTGGAGCGGCGGTTGCCGGCTCGACGGTTAAGGTGATTAATCCCGAAACAGGTGTCGAAACCACGTCTGTCGCAACCGACGCCGGCGTTTATCGCATGCCTTACCTGCAACCCGGCACGTATCGAATCACAGTCTCCGCTCCAGGTTTCAAAACCGCGGTACGTCAGAACGTGGTGCTCGCCGTTGCGCAAACGCTGACCATCGACTTCGCGCTCGAACTCGGTAACGTCGCCGATCAGATCACTGTTTCAGCCGAGACGCCGCTGCTTGAAACCGGCACAGCCGAGATCGGCAGCTACGTGTCGAAAAAAGAATTCGATTCCTGGCCGATCGCCGTCAGTGGCGGCCGCCGGCAGATCCAGCAATTCATCTTTACTTCCCTGCCCGGCACGACAGGCGGCACATGGCAGGGATCCATTAATGGTGGCCAAAATTATTCGCACGAAATCCTGATCGACGGTATCTCCGTCGGCCGCATGGATCTGGCCGGCGGCGCGAACAGCGAGTTCAGCCCGTCTGCTGAATCCATCAGTGAATTCAAGCTCCAAACCGGCACCGTGAGCGCTCAATACTCCGGCGGCCAGACCTCCGTAGCGAATTTCGCCACCAAGTCCGGAACGAACCAATTGCACGGATCGGCCTATTATTACGGGCAAAACGATGCCCTTCGCGCCAATAGCTTCAACAGCAATGCTTCCGGAGTCGCGCGCCAGCCGTTCAAGCAGCACAACTACGGTTATTCCATCGGCGGACCCGTGTTCATCCCGAAAGTCTATGACGGCCGCAACAAGAGCTTCTTCTTCCACAACATGGAGCGGACCACTCAGAAGGACTACAACCAGAGCGGCTTCGTCACTCTTCCAACGCAGGATTTCAAACGTGGTGACTTTTCCAAGCTACTGAATGCCGGCTTCACCGGCACATCAGGGTCAGGGTCCAACGCCGGTACCGATGCGCTCGGACGCCCGGTTACCTTCGGCGCTATCTACGACCCCGCCACTTCGCGCCAGGTGAACGGGAATTGGGTTCGAGATCCATTCCCCGGTAACGTGATTCCGCGAAATCGGTTCGCCGGAGTGTCTTCCAAGATCCTCGAATTGGCGCCGATTGACGATCCGATGTTCGACACCATGCTTCGCAACATGCCGGCCATCGGCACCTGCTGCCCTGAGTTTCGGGAGCGCATGCTGACCTTCAAAGGCGATCACCTGATCAACACCAGCCATCGCCTCAGCGGCATGATCAACCGCAACTTCCGCACGCGGTACAATTCCGGCACTCCTCGGTGGTCATCGCCTCCGGGATCGCCGACCAACGTCTACCAGAATCAGGACACCCCCGGAACCATGGTCCGGATGGCGTACGACTACACGTTGGCGCCCACGCTGCTCGGCCGCGCAAACCTCGGCTACAACCGCTTCGGCAACATGAACGAGAGCGTGTATGTCGATCAGGATTGGCCATCCAAGATCGGTCTGCAGAACGTGCCTGGAGTTCACTTCCCCGTGCTCAACTTCACCGGTCAGCCGTTCCAGGGCGGCGGTATCGGGGCGACCAATCGTCTCGGATCCGGCAGCCGCGGCGGCAGCTTCAACGGTTCCACCATTGGCCAGGTTGATTTCACGTGGGTGCGGAGCAAGCACAACTTCAAGTTCGGCTTCGAGAATCGCCGCTACTACTACAACACTCGCAACAAATCGGGTTCTGGGGACTTTAACTTCTCGCCGAACCAGACCGCCCTGCCCGGTTTCATCAACCAGACCGGCCACAGCTTCGCGAGCTTCTTACTGGGCGATTACGGTTCGACCAGCCGCGGCATCGCAGCCAGCAACTTCGGTCATCGCTGGCGAACAGCCGGCTTCTATTTCCAGGATGACTGGAAGGTTAACCGCAAGCTCACTCTCAATCTCGGGTTGCGATGGGAAATGGTGGGCGGCTTGATCGAAGTCGCGGGCCGCATGTCGGGCCTCGATTTCGATACACCCAATCCTGGCGCCGGTAACCGTCCCGGAGCGCTCGTGTTCGCCGACGACCTCGGCCGTCGCGGATTCCAGGACACCTACTGGAAGCAGATCTCGCCGAAGTTCGGCTTTGCCTATGCGATCAGCGACAAGCTCGTGATGCGCGGCGGTTACGGCATCAATAACACGCCCGCCATTTCGAACGGCTTCGGCTTCGGTGGCACTCTCGGCTATAACGGCAACATCAGCGTCACATCGGCAAATACACCGATCCGCTTTGCGGAGGACAGCCTCGGGAATCTGGATAACCGCTATCCCGACTTCACCGGCACGCTTCCGAACAAAATCCCGACACTCGCGAATGGACAGACCATCGACTACTATCCCGAGAGCGGCAACCGCCTCCCTTACGTTCAGAATTGGAACTTCGGCTTCCAGTATCAGTTGCCCGCATCGACGGTCATGGAGATCAACTACGTCGGCAACAAGGGTACTCGCCTGATCGCGAAGGGATTCTCGCAACCCAATAACCTGCCCTTCAGCGTGACACAGCAATATGGCGACATTCTTCCTCGCCCGTGGAGCGCCTCGAGCCCGATCCCTCAGCCTTACCCGGGATTCAGCGGGACCAACCTCCAGGCTCTGCGCCCCTATCCGCAGTTCACCGGCATTAACGACATCTTCCCGAATATCGGATCTTCGTCGTATAACGCCCTTCAGGTCCAGGTCACACGCCACTTCAAGAGCGGTCTCGCGTTTCTTGGCGCGTACACCTGGTCCAAGTCGATCGGTCTCACCGATAACGCGATCGACTCGGAAAACGTCGCCGATGTGTTCAACCGCAACCTCGAGCGTTCGATCACGAACTACCATCAACCGCACGTGGCGAAGTTGAGCTGGATCTACGAGCTCCCCATCGGAAAAGGCAAACCGGTCGACGTGAATGGATTCCTCGATAAGATCATCGGCGGATGGCAGGTCACAGCGATCCACACCTTCCGCTCCGGGAATCCTGTCTCCATCACCACCGGCGGCATCAATCTCCCGACCGGCAACTTCATCCGTCCCGACTACGTCAGCGGAACCGACATCGTGGCCAACGCTGACGCGGGAGTCAACTTCCGCGGATTCCCGGGTGGCATGGCCTATCTCAACCGCGATGCGTTCGCGAATCCGCCCGTTTTCGCCGGCGGCCAGAACGTCGTGCAGCGTCTCGGCAACGTAGCTCCCTACCTGCCGAACATTCGCGACCGGCACCTCATCATGGAAGACATGAGCATTCAGAAGATGTTCAAGATGACGGAGTCAGCGAACTTCGAGCTTCGTGGCACCTTCCTGAATCCGTTCAACCGTCATGGCATCGGTGGTCTCGTCACCAACATCACCGATCCCAATTTCGGCCAATACACCGGCCAGCAGAGTGGGCCTCGAAACATCGAGATCGCCCTGCGGCTCAACTTCTAACTCTTAGTTATCAGCGACAATCAGGGGAACGGGCTGCGGTCCGTTCCCCTCTGTCTTGTGTGCCGAGCATGTTCGACAGCTTGAGGGTGAAAGTCCCTTTGACAACCTGATGGAGGTGAAGTCATAGCGAAGCGCAAGGGCGTTCCGGCGACGGAGGGTCTGAAAGAAGCGTGGGGCAAAGGCGCGAGCCGATGAACAAGAACCGGATAAGAGGCATATGGTGCCGGACGAGCGGGCAAAGGATCGCGAAGTCCATATCCATCAAGGGCACTGGATGTAAATCCGGCGGTTGCGCGTTGAAGGCGGTCGAGCTTACCTCGGGAGATCTGCCGTTTGTCTTGGATTCAAGACTGAGGATTGAGCGATCGGTCCTGACCGGGCGGCAGAAGTCAGCAGAGGGCGTAGTAGGCACGCGAGTGACTGAAGGCCCGAACGGTCCCCGAAAGGGGGGTTAATGGGAGCGGCGAATAAGCGGCGCGAGTCATGAGCGACAAGCGGCAGAAGAACCAGCTAGTGTTGGCCTTCATGGCAGGAAGATAGGGGTGAAGCTCCAAAGGGCTGCCAGCGAAGGGACCGAATCGCTCTGCGGCGAAGCGCGGGACAGAAAGCCCGGCCATTGACGAACATTTGATGGAGGAAGTCTGCGGGCGGGAAAACTGCAAGCAGGCATTGGCACGAGTGAAGGCCAACAAAGGGGGCGCTGGCGTGGACGGGATGACTGTCCAGGCAGTTGCCAGAGTACCTGAAACAACACTGGCCAACGATTCGGGAACAATTGTTGAGCGGGACCTATAAGCCGCAGCCGGTGAAACGGGTGGAAATCCCGAAGCCGGACGGAGGCGTGCGAAAGCTTGGCATCCCGACGGTGCTGGATCGATTCATCCAGCAAGCGGTGATGCAGGTACTGCAACGCAGATGGGACCCGACGTTTTCCGAGCACAGCTACGGGTTTCGTCCCGGGCGGTCGGCGCATCAGGCGGTAGAAGCGGCGCAGAAGTACATCGCTGAAGGATACCGCTGGGTGGTGGACATCGATCTGGAGAAGTTCTTCGACCGGGTCAATCACGACAAACTGATGGCGAAGATCGCCGAACGGGTCAGCGACAAGCGAATGCTGAAGCTGATCCGGACGTTTCTGGGGGCTGGTGTGATGGAAGGCGGACTGGTGAGTCCGATGGATGAGGGGACGCCGCAGGGCGGTCCTTTATCGCCTTTGCTGTCGAACGTCGTGCTTGACGAGTTCGATCGGGAGTTAGAGCGGCGCGGACTTCGGTTTGCCCGTTACGCGGATGACAGCAACATCTACGTTCGGAGCCAACGGGCGGGAGAGCGGGTGATGGCAAGCATCACGCGATTCATCACGGTGAAGCTCAAGCTCAAGGTGAATGAGGAGAAGAGTGCGGTGGCGCGGCCGTGGGCACGGAAGTTTCTGGGTTTCAGCTTCACGAACGATCGGGAACCGAAGCGGCGGATGGCGCCGAAAGCGCTGGTGCGGTTCAGAGAGCGGGTTCGGGAACTGACGCGTCGGACGCGGGGGGTGAGCATGGAACGATGGTCGTAGAACTGACTGGATATCTTCGAGGCTGGCGCGGTTATTTTGGTTTCTGTGAGACGGCGTCGGTGCTGGAAGGACTTGAGAAGTGGTTTCAGGCGGAGGCTGCGGTCGGCGTGTGGAAGCAGTGGAAGCGTGGATCGAAGCGGTTTGCGGAGCTTCGTGATCGGGGCGTGGGCAAAGACCTGGCCGATCAAACGGCGGGAAGCGCTCACGGACCGTGGCGGCTTGCCAACAGCCCGGCACTCTCGAATCGCACTTCCCAATGCTTATTTCGACTCTCTCGGGCTTCCGAGATTAGCTGGCTGCCGATCGCTCAACCAGCCGAACCGCCGTGTACGGACCCGTACGCACGGTGGTGTGACAGGGAAGCTGGGAGAGCCAACCTATGTATTCCAATGCTGCTGCCACCCGACTCCTCCGGCTGCGCCGAACACCTCGACCGAGCACGCATCGCCGCGAAAAAGTCCGCCTACTCCACGGCAGCCCGCGAGTTCACCGCGGCTGCGGATGCGTGTCCGAACCGTGAACAGATCCTCCTGAGCGTCGGTCAGATGCAGTTTCTGTCGGGCGACACGCCTGCAGCAGAACGCACTCTCCGCCAGCTCGGTACTCCACGGGCTCGATATGCCCTGGGGCGAATCTACTACGAACAATCTCGATACCCGGAGGCAGTGGAGCAACTCAAATCCGTGATCGCTGCTGAACCCGACAATTACCGCGCGCACGACAATCTAGGACTCTGCTTCGACGCTCTTCAACAGGACAGCGATGCCTTGCGGCACTTTCTCCGAGCCCTCGAACTCGTAAAAGACAAGCACCCCGATTACGATTGGGCCTACGCGAATCTGGCCGAGTTTTTCCTGAAGCGCGATCAAGCCGACAAAGCCTTTCAGCTCGCGGCCGAAGCCGCGCAGCGCAATGCATCGTCTGCGCGCAACTTCTATCTGGCGGGACGCTCGCTCGTCAAACTTGGCCGTGATGAGAACAGCCTTCGCTGGTTAGAGAAATCCGTCGAGTTGGACCCCAATCACGCCGAAGCGCAATTCCAACTCGGTCACGCGCTTCGACGTCTCGGCAAAGGCGATCAGGCGAAGCCGCACCTGGAGGCGTTCCGCCGGCTCAAGGCTCGCGAAGCGTCAAAACCTGATCGGTAGTCACGCCCGTAACTCTCTGCCGCTTCCCACTCGGCCACTCGACTTCCACAATATCTGCCACCGCCGCAGCTCCCAACCCGAAGTGCGCACGAACATCGTTGGACGAAAGATAGCTTCCGGCGGTGCTGACCGTACGAACCTGCTGCCGGCCTCCGGTTACTACACGCACGCGCGCGCCGATGCCGTCGCGATTGCTCACTGACCCAATCAGCTTCAACATCAGCCAATGGTTCGAACCCCTTGGGCTTCCACGAAAAACAACTGCATGGTCTAACTGCGCAGACACAACCATGTCCAAAACACCATCATTATCCAGATCCCCAAATGCCGCGCCACGCGCCGCCCGAGGTACGTTCATAGCCGGGCCTGCGTTCCGCGTCACGTCAACAAATCGCGCGCCGTCGTTGCGTAACAGCATCATCGGCTCTTTATATTTGACGGCGGGCTGAGTCAGTTCGATGTTGTCCATCACGTGCCCCTGAGCGATGGCGATGTCCACTCGGCCGTCATTATCGAAGTCCGCCAGCCGCATGCCCCAACCGGAATGATTCCGTGTAATCGCCGCTACGCCGGTTTGTGGTGACACGTACTCGAAGCCATTCGCCGTATTGCGATACAGCCCATAGCGCTGCAGCGCAAGCGCATTGATCAGCAGATCCGGCCGGCCATCGTTGTCATAGTCGGCAAATTCGACGCCCATACCGCTGAACTCGCGCCCTTCGTCGTCGTAAGCCACATTGGCCTCGAATCCGACCTCCGCGAAACGCGTGCCGCCCAGGTTTCGAAACAATTGCTGAGGAGCCGAGTCATTCGCCACTGCGATATCGATTTTCCCGTCCAGATCGTAATCGGCGATCGCGATCCCCAATCCCTTCCCGGGCGCCTTGCCGAAACCCGACGATGAGCTGACATCCGCAAATTTCCCGTCCCCCAGATTGCGATACAAGAAATAACTTGCTGGCGGATACGTGTCCGGATGGCAGTAACTGCGATATCCCGGTTTCTGCGGACCGCACCACTTATCGGGTTCGAAATCCCACTCCATGTAACGAACTACGGCCAAGTCGAGCTTCCCATCCCCATCGGCATCCAGCCACGCCGCACCCGTCGACCAGCCGCCGCCCGCCACACCCGCCTGCGCCGAGATCTCTGTAAACGTTCCGTCCCCGTTGTTTCGGAACAGCTCGTTCCGACGGATACCCGGTCACATAAAGGTCGGTATCGCCGTCATTGTCGAAGTCCGCCGCGGCAGCGCCCATTCCGTAATAGGCTCCGCGGACGCCCGCGCGTTCGGTGACATCCTCCCATTTCCCTGCGCCCAGATTCCGGTACAGACGGTTCCAGTACACAGGCTCTCGCTTATCCGCCGCGCTCTTCTTCGGCATCGGGTCCCGCAGCGCCGAGCCATTCACGAGATAAATGTCCAAACGCCCGTCACCGTCGTAGTCGAGCAAAGCCACACCGCTGCCGACCGATTCGAGCAGGTATTTCCTCGATGTCTTCGATGGTTGATGCACGAACGGAAGCTCGGTCGGCTCGTACTCCGCGAATTGAGCGCACAGGCACACCACCGGTAAGAGGGCCAGCCTTGCTCGTCCAAAAGCCATCGCGTATGATTATCGAACGGCCGTGCGAATCCTTTCTCTTATCAGCGTCGCGGCTTGCTTGCACGCTGCCCCAGAGAGTGACTTGGTCGGCAGTAAGGTCTGCGCGGGGTGCCATGCCGGGATCGCAAAGAAATACAGCGCGACCGGCATGGCCCGCACAAGTTCCGAGGTAGGCGAGAGCTCCTTTCGTGAACGCTTCAACGATG
This sequence comes from Bryobacteraceae bacterium, assembly GCA_963825845.1. GTDB lineage: Bacteria > Acidobacteriota > Terriglobia > Bryobacterales > Bryobacteraceae > DASQDN01. Next base: position 86,798 of record CAWGVL010000061.1, read on the forward strand.
TGGTCGATGCCTCCATCGGCGCGAAGTACCGCATCAGTCCGAAATACCGCCTCGAGTTCAATCGTCCCGCCACCAGCGCTTCCGGCACGCTCGATCTCAGGTACGCGATCGGGTCCGGAGCCGTCGGACGCAGCTACATTACCTCGATCGATGATTTCCTCTTTCAGGCTCCTATCTCGTATTTCTCTGCTGCCTCTCGATGGGACCTGTCACCGGGTTTCGCCGGTAGATCTTCCGTCGATATCGCCCGTCCTATAGAGGAGCCCTGTCTCGCAATGCCATGCAACCGGCCCGCGGCTCATCGCCGGCACGCAGAACAAGTACGCCGGTCCGCCGTTCCTCGAAACCGGCGTTGGTTGTGAACGCTGCCACGGCCCCGGCCGGGCGCATATCGAAGCGATCCGGTCGAACGCCACCGATCGAGCGATTATCAATCCCGCAAAACTCGACGCAGCCCGCCGAGACAGCGTATGCCTGCAATGCCACCTCACGGGCGCAGCCAAGGTCGCCCGCTACCGAACGTCCGCGTTCGCCTATCAGCCTGGCCAGCGTCTTTCCGACCACCTGGCTGTTTTTGTGTGGTCGGCGCCGAACGCCGTTCCTCGAGCTGCCACCGATCACGCCGAGCAGTTATCCGCCAGCAAGTGCCGCCAAGCCTCAGGAGACCGTTTGTGGTGCGGCTCCTGTCATGACGCTCATTCCGAGCCGCCGGTCCCTGAACGCGCCGCTGTCTACCGCAAGGCGTGCCTCACGTGCCATCAACCCTCAGACTGCAAGGAGGCGCCCAAAGTCCGGGCCGCCAGCAATGACGACTGCCGCACATGCCACATGCCCAAAGCGCCATCGCGCGAGGGCGAGCATGTCGCATTCACACTGCACACGATTCCGAAAAGGCCGTCGCAAGCGCGTGCTGAGAAAGGGGAATTGAAGCCCTTCTTCCCGGAAACCGCCAATGATCGCGACATCGCCCTGGCTTACGCCGCGCTATCTCTTGAAGATCCCGCGCTCGGCCCGCGCGCGCTTGCCTTTCTCGAAAAAGCCGCGCGCACGAGCAAGCCTGACGATGCAGTCCTCCTTGCGCAACTCGCCCAGTTCTACGACACGAGTGAGCGGCCGAAGGAAGCCGCCGCTCTTTACCGTCGAGTACTGAACATCGATCCTTCGCATCCCATCGCCGCGGCCAACCTGGGGATCTACGCCATGCAAGGCGGAGACACGAAGCAAGCGATGAAGCTGTGGCAGGACGTGTTCAACCGCTACCCGTCCCTGATCGGACCCGGCCTGAACTTGGCGATCGCGCAGTTGAACGCGGGCAATACCTCCGCGTCAGAAGCAACCCTTCTTCGCATCTTGAGATTCCATCCCGACGTCGTAGCCGCCCGCAAACTCCTGGACCGCATCCGGTCGGCACGGTAGGCATTTGACACCAACGGGACGTAAAGATCTAATAGTCGGAATGCAAGTCCGCTTGATCTCCCTCGCGCTACTCGTGGCCGCGGCCGGAGCGGCCTCTGTCCAGAACATACGCCTCAAGGATAGGACAGACGTCTTGAACGGCAAGGCGTTCGGGCCGGCCGGACCCTACGAGCGCATTGCAGCCACCGTGCACTTCCGTCTCGACCCGAAACTCGAGCAGAACCGCGGCATCGTCGATCTTTCTCTGGCGCCAAAGGATGCCGATGGGTACGTGAATTTCTCAGCGGACCTGCTCGTCTTCAAGCCAACGGACCCTGCGAAGGGCAACGGTACCGCGATCATCGACGTTGTAAATCGCGGTCGTCCTCTGGCCATCGGCACATTCAACCGCGCCGTTTCAGCACTGGATCCGAAGACTCCGGAAGAGATCGGCGATGGCCTTCTCATGCAATCCGGCTTCACCGTTGTGTCCATCGGTTGGCAGTGGGACACGCCCGACGTACCCGGTCGCATCGGGCTGCAGGCCCCGCGATTGCCCGTGTCCGTTACGGGCATCGTGCGCGCCGAGTATGTGCCCGACAAGACGGTAAACGGCTTCTCTCTGGGAGATCGAGACCACACGCCCTATCCTGTCGCCGATGAGAAGGATCCCGCTACTCGCCTGTACGTAAGCGATGCTCCGGGCAAGCCCAGGCGCGAGATCCCGCGTGCACGTTGGCGATTCGTCAATAAGACAGCCGTCGAAATCGATGGCGGGTGCGAAGCGGGCAAGATCTACGAGGTTGTGTATCGAGGAACGGGAGCTGTTCCCGTCGGCCTGGGCTTCGCTGCCGTCCGCGACATCGCGTCTTTCATGAAATACGGTGAGTCCCCGTTCCTTTTGGGAGATCAGAAGAACTTCATCAAACGCACGATCGCGTTCGGAGTATCGCAGACCGGCCGGTTCCTTCGCCACATGATGTACGAAGGTTTCAACGAGGATGAGAAGTCCCGGCAGGCGCTGGACGGTGTTTGGGCGCACGTCGGCGGCTCGGGCCGCGGCGGCTTCAATCACCGGTTCGCGCAGCCTTCTCGCGATGGCCAGCCTCTTCTGCACTACTCGTGGCCTGTCGATATCTTCCCGTTCGCCGACAGTGAGTTACGTGATCCGATCACAGGCAAGCAGGACGGTTTGCTCACGCGCGTAACGAATGCCAAGTTCGCCCCAAAGATCTTCTACTCGAACAACTCGTACGAGTATTGGGGACGTTCCGCCGCCCTCATCCACACCACGCCGGACGGCGCGCGGGATGTCGATCCCGTCCCGAACACGCGAATCTACTTCTTCACAGGCGGGCAGCACGGCGCCGGATCGCTGCCTCTGAAGCGTAACATCACACAGAATGTCGAGAACCCGCTCGATTTCCGGTGGGGAATGCGAGCGCTGCTGATCGCCTTTCACGAGTGGCTGAAGGACGGAAAGGAGCCTCCTGCGTCCGCTTTCCCGACACTCGCAGCCAGCCAACTCGCGCCGCCTGAACAATTGCAATATCCCGGTCGAATCCATCCTCCTGCATCGCCCAGAATCGCGCACGTCCTCGACTTTTCAACCGAGCCGCCGAAGTCCGGCGCCGCATACCCGCTGCTCGTACCGAAGGTGGATAAGGACGGCAACGAAGTCGGAGGAGTGCGAATGCCTGAACTCGATGTTCCCTTAGGGGCATATGCGGGCTGGAATCTCCGCGCCACATCGATCGGATCGCCGGACCAGATGATCGCATTCATCGGCTCTTTCTTCCAATTCGATGCATCGGAGATAAAGAAGCGCTATCCGAGTAAAGAGGCCTATCTCTCGAGCTTCCGGAAGGCCGCCGATCAACTCGCCGAGAAGCGCTATGCACTGCGCTCAGATGTAGACGGAATGGTCGAGCGCGGCGGAAAACTCTGGGACGCAACCCAGTAGAGCAATCTCTTCACATCGCGGCCGGAGTCCTGTCCGGCCGCTACCCCCGTTTGCGCCGTTGCGACGCCGAGTAAATTTATTTCTTCACCATTTTCAATAGATCTCTCAAAGTTTCGGCGTTAGCTTGAACTTCATATGCCACCCTGAAGCCAGGAAAAGGCCATGCCCCATACCGTCCTCCCGCATGAATCTCAGGAAGAATACGACTCGCTCGAAGGCGTAATTGTGAACCGCTTCAAACCAGCCGATGAACTCGAAATGGACTTGGTGAAAGAAATGGCCGGCGCCCGCTGGCGCTTGCGCCGGATCGAGGCGATGGAAGCCGCGCTCTTCGAAAAAGCCTTTGGTGAGCAGCGGGAACATCAGGGGCCCGACGCTGATCCCGGCCACATTCGTGACGCCGCCTACGCCGGCCTCGCTGAATCCAAATCGATGCGAATACTGATTCGCAACCAGAACCAACTTCGCCGGGCGTTCGACAACGCATGGCGCGACCTGGCAATTCTACAAAAGCTCCGCGCGGAGGCGGAAACACAAAAATTTCCAAACGAACCCAAGGGGTCGGAGTTGACTGCCCGGATGATCGAAATGCTCATCGCCACACCAATGCCGCACATCGATGACACACTTCCGCCAAGCCACACAATGCAATCCTGAAGAGAGAATGGCGTCGACAATCCAGGCAGGAGTTGACACGGTGCTCTACGATGGGGACTGCCGCTTCTGCCGCGCCAACGTCCGTTTCCTTCAGAAGGCCGACCGCGGCCGTCGCCTCACCTACGTGCCCATGCGTGGAGCCGCGATGCGTGAAATGGTGATAGTCGACAAGTCCGGCAGGCGCCACAGCGGCGGAGACGCTGTGCGATACCTTACGCGCAAGCTCCCCGTCTTCTGGCCGTTCGCGATCATCCTTCACATTCCCGGCACGCGCCGACTGTGGGCTTGGCTGTATCGCAAAATTGCAGCGCGACGTTACTGGTTTGGCCGGATCACGTGCGATTCCAACACCTGCGGACTGGAATAACATGATGCTACGATCGGCACAGTGGAGGACAACGAGGTCTACAACGCCATCGGAGAAGAAGGATTTCAGCGTTTAGTATCCGCGTTCTACAAGCAGGTGCCGCACGATGACATTCTCGGTCCCATGTATCCGAAGGATGACATGCACGGAGCCGAAGAACGTCTCCGCGACTTCCTCATCTTCCGGTTCGGCGGGCCGCAACGATACATAGAACGGCGGGGGCACCCGCGCCTGCGCGTGCGTCACGCGCCGTTTGCCGTCAACCAGCCAGCCAGAGATCGATGGGTCCACTTGATGGACAGGGCCTTCTCCGAAGCGAACTTGCCGGCGGAAGCCGAAGCCACGCTCCGGCAATTCTTCGAGTCCACCGCGACATTCATGATGAACCGCGCATAAATTGTTGTATTCGTATACACTTGTAAGCACCGAGGAGTTCTTCTGAGTTGCGTTCTTCCTTCTGTCTAGCACTCATCTGCTCGCTGCCTTCCATCACCTACGCCGCAGTTGATTTCCAACGTGAAGTTCGGCCCATCCTGTCGGACGCGTGCTTCCATTGCCATGGCCCCGACAAGAACACGCGCATGGCCGGCCTGCGGCTCGATACCCGGGAAGGAGCTTTTGCCGAGCGCAAATCGGGTACCCCGATCGTCGCGGGCAAGCCGGCCGAAAGCCTCATCATTGAGCGGATCACGCACGAGCAGAAAGCGCGCCGGATGCCGCCGGAGTCCTCGCACAAGACGCTCACCCCGAAACAGATCGACACGCTCAAGCGATGGGTAACGGAGGGAGCGACATGGAAAGAGCATTGGGCATTCACCGCTCCTGTCCGCCCGCAACCGCCCGCCGTCGTTAATAAGACCTGGGCAAAGTCGCCGATCGACCGCTTCATCTTGCGCGAAACTCGAGAAGCAGGCGCTCACGCCCGCCGCTCCGGCCGACCGCCGCACGCTCATCCGCCGGGTGACCTTGGATCTCACGGGCCTGCCGCCAGACCCCAAAGACGTGGAGGCCTTCGTTGCCGACACGAACCCGAACGCGTACGAAAAATTGGTCGACCGCCTCCTCGCTTCGGATATGTGGGGCGAACATCGGGGCCGTTACTGGCTCGACGCAGCCCGTTACGCCGATACGCACGGTTTGCACATCGACAATTACCGTGCAATGTGGCCCTATCGCGATTGGGTGATCAAGGCCTTCAACCGGAACATGCCGTTCGACCAGTTCACCGTCGAACAGATCGCGGGCGACCTGCTGCCGAACCCGACCATGGATCAACTCATCGCAACCGGCTTTCACCGTTGCAACATAACGACAAACGAAGGCGGTGTGATCCCGGAGGAAGTTGAAGCGATCTACGCGAAGGACCGCGTCGATACGACCGGCACGGTGTTCCTCGGACTGACAGTTGGCTGCGCAACTTGCCACGACCACAAGTTCGATCCGATCTCACAAAAAGACTTCTATTCGATGGCGGCGTTCTTCCGAAACACCACGCAGAACGCTCTGGACGGTAACATCTCAGACACTCCGCCGATCATCGTCGTACCGGCCGAAAAAGATCGCGGCCGGTGGCTTCAGATCGCGGACGACGAATCCAAACTCGAGGAACGCATGGCCAAAGCCCGCTCCGACTCGTCCGCCGATTTCGCCAAGTGGTTGGACGAGGAAGCACGGCCCAAGATCTCCGGCCCGGCAGACCCCGCGGATGAAGTGTTCGCGCTCAGTATTCATGATTCGGTGACAGCCAGCTTCAAGAACAAGTCGCTCGACACAAAACTGCCGGAAGGCGCAAGCATCGGTGAAGGCCACATCGCCGACCGGAAGGCATTACGCTTCACGGGTAAAGCTTCGCTCGAATTTCCGAACATCGACCTGCTCGCCGCCGATCGCCCGTTCACACTCGCCGCATGGGTGCAAGTACCCAAAGGCGAAGATCCTTATGTTGTCGTCAGTCAGACCGACCCGGCCAGCAAGTTTCGCGGACTTGCTCTCGAGATCGTGGGCCGTCGGCCTACCCTGCGCATCGCTCCTCAATCGAATCGGACACTGAGTCTGCGCACCGGCATAGGCGACCGGCTCAAGCCCGGCTCATGGGTCCATCTCGCCGCCACATACGACGGTAGCCGGGATCCGGAGGGATTTTCGCTGTTCGTCAACGGCAAGTCCGTCATGGTCGAAGGCCGCTCAGACCAGGAAACCCTCAAAGGCGATTTCCGCACATTCGCGCCGCTTCGAATCGCGAACGACGGTCGCAAAAAGTATTTCGATGGCGGCGCAATCGCCGACCTCCGAATCTTCGCTCGCGCATTGACCGAAGAAGAAATGCAGGTTGTCGCGCTATGGCCTGTCATCGATAACGCTCGTACGAAGCCTTCCGCGACGCTATCAGCCGACGAGAAGAACGCGCTTCACGACTACTTTCTCCAGCGCGAGTACGGCGATTATCAAGGTCTCGTGGACGAATACCAATCACTCCAGGATGAGCGCCGCGCCATCGCGAAGAGAGGTACGGTAACTCACGTCCAGCATGAACGTGCGGAGAAGCCATTCGCTCATATCCTAAATCGCGGCATGTACGATCAGCCGAAAGAAAAGGTAGAGCCCGCCGTCCCCTCCGCTCTTCCTCCAATGCCGGCATCCTTTCCGAGGAACCGACTCGGACTCGCAAAGTGGCTCGTCGACGAGAGCAACCCTGTCATGGCCCGTGTCACTGTCAATCGCTTCTGGCAGGAAGTGTTCGGAACCGGGCTCGTCAAGACCGCCGAAGACTTCGGGTCGCAAGGCGAAGCTCCGAGTCATCCCGAGTTACTCGACTGGCTCGCCGTGGAGTTCCGCCAATCGGGATGGGACGTCAAAAGCCTCTTCAAGCAGATAGTGATGTCAGCCGCCTACCGGCAGTCTGCGCGAGTCACGCCCTTGAAACTCGAAAAAGATCCCGATAACCGGCTCCTGTCCCGAGGTCCCAGATTCCGCATGGATGCCGAGATGGTGCGTGACACCGCGCTAGCTGCCAGTGGTCTACTCGTCGACAAGATCGGCGGCCCGTCTGTGAAGCCATATCAGCCCGACGGCGTGTGGGAAGCGGTCGCGATGTTGAGCTCGAACACCAGGCATTATCGTCGCGACACCGGCGACAAGCTGTATCGCCGAAGCTTGTACACGTTCTGGAAGCGCAGCGCGCCTCCCGCGTCGATGGACATCTTCAACGCGCCTTCCCGTGAGAACTGCACCGTCCGCCGGGAGCGTACCAACACACCGCTTCAGGCGCTCGTCATGATGAACGGCACGCAGTATGTCGAGGCTGCGCGCCACCTTGCCGAGACGGCAATCGTCCAGGGCGGCGACGGGTTCGATGCGCGTCTCGACGTCATCACGAACCACGCGCTGGCTCGTCCATTCGATGTCAAGGAGCGAGCCGTCGCCAAGAAATCGTACGCCGAGTTCCTCAACCACTACGACTCGCACCCCGCCGACGCGAAGAAACTCCTCGCGGTCGGCGAGTCGCTCCCGAACGTCAACCTTGAACGCCACGGAGGTGGCGGCGATGACCATGCTCGCAAACCAGGTGCTGAATCTCGATGAGGTATTGAACAAATGAGTTTGTCCCCTGAAGATCAAGCGGTCCTCAACGAGACCAGACGGCAATTTTTCGCCCGAGGCGCGCGGGGATTGGGCGCAGCCGCCCTCGCGAGTATGTTCGGCGAAGCAGCCGGCGAGCACCGGCCTTCCGCACTTTCCAACCGAAGATCAAGCGCGCGATCTATCTCCACATGGTCGGCGCGCCGCCGCAGATGGACCTCTTCGACTACAAGCCGAAGATGAAGGACTGGTACGACAAGGATCTGCCTGAGTCCATTCGCCAGGGTCAGCGCCTCACGACGATGACCTCGGGACAGAGCCGCTTCCCGATCGCGCCATCGGTCTTCAAGTTTGAGCAGCATGGCCAATCCGGAGCTTACATCTCCGAACTGCTGCCCAACGTCGCGAAAATGGCCGACGATCTCACCATCATCCGTTCCATGCACACGGAGGCCATCAACCACGAACCGGCCATCACGTTCATTCAGACGGGAAATCAGATCGCGGGCAGGCCGTGCGTCGGATCGTGGATCGCCTATGGACTCGGCAGCATGAATCAGGATCTGCCGACCTTCGTGGTCCTCAACGCCAGCCACTCGCATCCGAAGGCGAACGTGCAGGCGATATCCGCGCGGCTTTGGAGCGCTGGATTCCTCTCGGCCCAGCACGCCGGTGTAGCCTTGCGATCCAGCGGCGATCCCGTGCTGTACATCAACAACCCCGACGGCGCGCCCACAAACGTCCGGCGCAGCATGCTGGACGGACTGAATCAGCTAAACGAAATACAATACGCCAAGATCGGCGACCCCGAAACACGCGCCCGCATCTCGCAGTACGAGATGGCGTTCCGAATGCAAGCGTCAGTGCCGGATCTTACCGATGTGTCGAAAGAACCCGAAAGCACTTACAAGCTCTACGGGGAAGAAGCCCGCAAAGGGGGCACGTTCGCAAACACGTGTCTTATGACCCGCCGCCTCGTCGAGCGCGGTGTTCGATTCGTTCAGGTCTACATGCGCGGATGGGATGTCCACGGAAACCTGCCCGAAGTCCTCCCCAGCCAGTGCAAAGACGTCGATCAGGCTTGTTACGGTCTCATTCAGGACCTGAAACAGCGCGGTCTACTCGATGAGACGCTCATCATCTGGGGCGGCGAGTTCGGCCGCACCATTTACTCGCAAGGCAAACTCACCCCGACCGATCACGGCCGCGACCATCACCCGCGATGCTTCAGCCTTTGGATGGCGGGAGGCGGCCTGAAGCATGGTCTTGTCCACGGCGAAACTGACGAGTTCTCGTACAACATCGTCAGCGACCCCGTCCACGTACGCGATTTCCAGGCCACCATCCTCCACCTCTTCGGCATCGATCACGAGCGGTTCACATACAAATACCAGGGCCTTGATCAGAAGCTCACGGGCGTTGAGAAAGCGCGGGTTGTCCAAGAGCTCCTCTCGTGAACGCAGTAGTTCTTCTTCTCCTAGCACGCCTTGCGTTCGCGGGAGACTGGTTCCTCTTCACGTCATTCCGAAAGAATGGCGAGACGGGTGTCTTCTTCGCGTTGAGTGAAGATGGGCGCAAGTGGACGCCGCTCAAGAACAATCAACCGTGGATCAAGCCCGAGCACCAGGGGATGTTGATGCGCGACCCTTTCCTCACGCGCGGTAAGGACGGCACTTGGCATCTCATCTGGACGTGGGGTTGGGATCGCAAGGAAACGGGCGGGAATCTGAAGATCGGCTACTCGAGTTCTAAGGATCTGCTGAACTGGTCGCCTCAAAAGGAAATCCGCGTCTTTCAGAACGAGCCTACGGCGAGAAACGCCTGGGCTCCGGAAGCCGTATGGGATGACGCCAAGGGAGAGTGGATCATCTTCTGGTCCACCACAGCTCCGCCACACGGGCGAGGATTACAATCACCGTCTGTATGCGATGAAGACACGTGATTGGATAACGTTTTCAGAACCGAAGCTCTGGTTCGACCCAGGCTTTAACTGCATAGACGCAACTTTGGTCCGCAACGGCAAGCGCTGGATCATGGTCTTCAAAGATGAACGCAAAACGCCCGAGATGAAGAATCTCCGGCTCGCCTTCGCGGACACACTTGCCGGTCGCTGGACGTCAGTCACTGAGCCCTTCTCCGACTCGTGGGTGGAAGGTCCGACCGTCACCAAGGTAAATGGCGACTGGATGATCTACTTCGATCGGTACCGCGAACACCGGTACGGCGCATTGAGGACAAAGGACTGGAAGACGTTCGAAGCCGTGCCCGTGTCATTCCCGGACGATCATCGTCACGGCACTGTCGTATCCATCACGCAGCAGGAAGCCCAAACCCTCCGATCTCAACAATGATGCTCCGAATCGTAGTAGCCACAGCGGCGCTGGCCTGCACACTTGCCGCCGAGACACGTACAAAGAACATCGTCATCGTTACCGCGGACGGACTCCGCTGGCAGGAACTCTTCGGCGGACTCGATTCAACCCTGCCCCTCAAACCGGCAAAACCGGAACTCGCCAAAACTACACCCGAAGAACGGCGCAACGCTCTAATGCCCCACTTTTGGGGACAACTCGCAAAGCGGGGAGTGGTTCTCGGTAATGTCAACAAGAACAGCTCGGTCAAGGTGAGCAACGCCTACCGCGTCTCGTACCCTGGATATTCGGAGATCCTGACCGGCCGCACGCAGGATGAGAAAGTCCGCGGCAACGACAAGATCCAGAATCCGTCGCAAACCATCCTCGAGTTCCTACGCGAGAAGTGGAATCTGCCTCAACGCAAAATCGCGCTGTTTGGCTCCTGGGACACCTTCCGCTGGATTGGGGAGAGCAAGCCCGGTTCTATCTTTATCAACAGCGGCTATGAGAAGGCAGATGGTTCGCCCCGCATGCAGGAGTTGAGCAACCTTCAATTGGAAGCGCCCACACCCTGGGACAGCGTGCGGCATGACTATGTGACGCTCAATATGGCGCTCGATTACATGAAGCGGGAGAAGCCGCGGGTCACGTACATCGCTTTGGGAGAAACAGACGACTGGGCCCACGACAAACGGTACGATCGCACCCTGTGGGCGATCCAATATCTTGACCACGCTCTCAATCAGATCTTCGCTTTTATCGACAAGGCGTCCGACTACAAAGGGAAAACAGCCGTCATTGTGACGACCGACCATGGCCGCGGCGGCACACCTGAGGATTGGAACGGCCACGGATCCAAAGTCGCCGGAGCAGATCAGATCTGGATTGCGATGTTCGGTCCGGATATTCCGGCCAGAGGCGAGATGGGTGACTCCGCGCCCGCCGAGCAGCGAGATATCGCGCCCACGATTCTGACGCTGCTTGGCATCGATCCAGCCGAGTACAAAGGTGTCACGGGCAAGCCAATTCGTATTTCGGAATCAGATCCCGGAAACGCCTCCCGTCAGCCGAGTCGCCCAGAGTCTCGATAGCCATCGTGCAGTAACCAAGACGGTAGGCTTTATACGCCGTAATGTAGAAACCGAGCCGCGACCGCAGGGACGAGTCAGTGTTCAGCCGCAAGTAGCGGTCCGCGAGTGCCTCGACGGGGAAGCCCCATTCCACTGCGGTCCCGGCGATGTCCCAGGCGATGTCCTGACAACCGGGGAAGAAATGATCGTCATGATGATCCACCGCATCGGTCTTGACGTACCCGGAGCCAGTCTGCAGCCACTCTTGCGGAAGCATTCGGCCATCGCCTGCAACGACCACCCCATCGAGGGGCGCGGTGACTTGTTGCCCGGTGTTGACCTCGATCATCTGCTCCAGCGCTGCTCCCGGCACAGCTTCTTCGGTGGCGAACTCGGCCCGGAGAAACGCCAGGTATCTCGCCATGATGTCGAGCAGTTCGTTCGTCAATGTCGCCGGCTTGCCCTGGACCCACTCGGTAATAAGAAACCCATTGCTGAATCCGCAGGCTCGCGGGCAGAACTCGGACAGCCGCTGGACCCGCTCATATCGAGCGCGTCCCAAGTGAGCCAGACCTGAGAACTTCCATAGCCGATTCTCGTTCAGGTACTTCCGTCTCTCATGCTGCGGCTGCACCGCCGCATCGGACCCGGTCAACTCACGCCACGCCCCGCCCGAAATGTCGCGCGCACTTGCGGGAACGAATCGTTCAGATCGGAACGGTTCGACATAACGCCGGTAGCGCTGCCAATTCACGCGCGCTCGCTCGGACCGGAGCGTCCCGGGCTCTGGATCGTGACTGGGAAATAACACAATCCGGTTACCCGGAACACCGAGTTCCTCGAGCTTCATCGCAACCGACATAAAAGACGACCCGCTAATCCCCGGTCCCTCATCGACGATCAGGAACCAGTGGCCTGCATGCGCACGGACACGCTGCTCCAAACCGGCGCCCAAGCGCAACTCGCGCTCGAATGGATGTCCGCGCGGGCGCACAGTGAAGCGCCAGACGGCATGAACTGTGTCCGCGACTACTGTCGACAAACTGGCGCCGATGCTGCGAATACCAATCACAACGGAAGACGAGGCGCCCTGCTCGCCCAAGAAGCGAAGCGCCGCATCTCGATACATCTCCGGATACAGGCCGTAGAAAGCGTATCCCTCAGGGAGCCGAATCGCAATTCTCTCAGGCAATCGGCCCTGGACATCCACGTCGTCATCCAGGTCAGGACAAAGCGCATCCGTCACACCGGACTCGAACTGTCCTTGCAGAATTAGCCGTTCTGTCGCATCGCTTGCCTGCTCGATCCGCTTCCGAAACGCCCCTGAATCAACGACCTCTTCTCGCTCTGCGTAGACGATCACGAGGCGTAGCGGCGCGTCATCTCCGCGCAGAACTCGGCGAATTCGTTCACATCAGTCGGCGGCGAGGTATAGTGCGGCTGCACGCCCTTGTGCTCAGGAGTAAAGCAGTACGTGACCGTAACGTCGAACGGCTCTAGCGCCTTCATCTGCCTGTCGAACCAGTCGAGTGCATTGTCGCGATAGTAGTCGGCCCAACTGAGGCCCGTTCGAATGTACCTGACACCGAGATCCTGCAGATGCCGGACCGCGTCGTCTAGACGATGATCCTCGAAATGGAACCATTGGCAGATGCCCATATGTGGGGTGTACTTATGGAATTGCTTATAGGCCAGCTTCGGCGTTCCATCCTCTCGCAGCAGCCCCATGTAGAAGTGGCGGTAATACGATGACCCTTCGGCCTCACGATGCCGCGTCGTCGCCGGCCAAGCCCTCGGCAAGTCGTAGAGGCTGTACCAATGAACGCGGTCCAGTTTGCCATTCAACAGCTCAGCGGTGCGCTGAATGCCCCACTCCTGAACCTCCTCGGCTCCGAAGGTAGAAACGCCCACCTCCGATACCCACAGCGGAAGCTTTGTAACGGCTCGAATTTCATCCAGTTTGTCCGGCCATTCATGAATGGTCCAGTGATTCCAATCGAGCGGAAACCCGTGGACCGCGACAACATCGATGTGATTCAATACGTCTTGCTTCTCGAGTGTCGAGATGAATGCCGCATCGATCGGAGATATGCCGCCCAGCACGCACGGCAGCTTCGGATTCACTTGCTTGATGCAATCCGCGGCCACATTCACCATCTGAGAAAACACCGTCCAGCCCGGATCGATTCCGAAGTCCCAATGCGATTTGTTGTTGGGCTCATTCCAGATCATTGCGGCTTCAACCAATCGGAGCCTCCTGCGAGCGACTCTCTCGCCTCCTGCAGATGTAAACCTCTTCTTCCGGATGATCCAGGATGTCAAATCCCGAGCTGCGAAGCATCGCCTCAACACACGCGCGATTAGGGATCCACCAGTTCGTACAATCTCCCGAATAGTGATGCTCGATGAAGTGCATCTTCGGGAAGTCTTCCTCGGCGAAAACGCCTGTTTCCCAGAATGGATAATTATCTTCCACGGGGAAGACACTGTTACTTCCCCGCTGCATCGACTGAAAGATCAGCAGATCCTTCGCAACATGATCGTGGAGGAGATCCAACGCCAGCAAGGGATGACGAAGGTGGTAAAGGACTCCCATGAAGATAACGACATCGAACTTCTCTCGTAATTGAGGCACTTCATACACGTTCATCTTCCGGAACTCGATCTTCATCTCGTTCACTGACGCGGCGAAACGCGCCTGCTTCAGGTAGTCCTCGTCCGAGTCAATCGCAAGCACCCGCTCAGCGCCGCGCTTCTTCATCTCGATTGAATAGAAGCCGGCATTGCAGCCAATGTCCAGCACCGACATACCGGTCAGATCCTCGGGAATGGCGTGCCGGAATCCGCGGAACTTGACGGACGGATAATCACCTAGGAAATGGTCCGGCGCCGTCTTCACGCCCTTCAGGTCGATGTTATGAAACCACTTTCCCAGCGCTTTGACTTTGGACTCGATCTCATCCTTAGTCAAGGTAGCCACCTCAGACGGGCTCATACGCTGCTCCCAGCATCTTCATTGCCTCCCGATACCCATTCACCGTTCCTACATCGACGTAGGTTCGTCCCGCATGCACGCCGGCGGCTTTGCCGCCACGAGCCAGATACGCGTTCACCAGCGTTCCGAAATACTCGTCCGCACGCTCGCGCTCGATCCAAAGCTGATGCAATTCGGCGAATACGTTCGCGGGCATCTTGAATGCGCCCCACACCCATTTGGTCCGAGCCGCCTCACTCTTCACTTGGATCTCCACCACCCGTCCCGCATCATCCGTCACGACGGCGTCGAAGAACTCGGGCCTTCCGACCGGGAACAACAGGAACGAAAGTTCACCGTCGTCGAGATAAGTGAACCCATCTTCCGGGAACCAGATGGTATCGGGAAGTCCGATTAGCACATGCTCATCCCGGGCAATGAACGGCAGCGCGCGAAAGATGGCATCGCACAGGCCGACGGCCTGAGTCTGGACGGTATAGCAGACGTCCGCCGAATACACCTTGCTTCCGTAGTACTCGAGAATGTCCGACTTGCCGGGCGACACGACGAAGCAGATCTTGCTTGCGCCGCCCTGGATCATCCTCTCGACCAGATACTCGCTGACCGCAAGCGGGCGCTCGGTCTCTCCATCAAATCGGCTGCCCACCGGCAGCAGTTCCTTCGAAAAGGCCAGCGGCTGTATGCGGCTTCCCTTCCCCGCTGCCGGAATGATTCCCCACATGGGTTCCCTCCAGAATGTTTTCAAGTTCGAGTACGCGATGTTCCGCCGTATGCTCCGCGAGTGTGCGTTCGCGAGCAGCCGCTGCGATCTTCTTTAGCTCCGAGTCACTCATTTCCAACGCGCCAAGCACGTCGTCCCGGTTGCGGCACAGCAGGATCTCCTTCCCGGGCTCATAGAACTCAGCGAGACCCTCCCACACATCGCTCAAGATCGGCGTGCCGCATGCCGCAGCTTCGAACAGCCGTCCCGACGGACAAAAGCCCATGTCCGCCATCGCCCGGCGCGTGATGTTCAGCGTCATGCGAGATGAGCAGTAGAAG
The DNA here is from genome assembly GCA_963825845.1 of Bryobacteraceae bacterium. Taxonomy (GTDB): domain Bacteria; phylum Acidobacteriota; class Terriglobia; order Bryobacterales; family Bryobacteraceae; genus DASQDN01. The sequence goes on from CAWGVL010000061.1 coordinate 102,219, forward strand.
GCCGGGTGAAGCGCCGGCGGAAGATGCCGAACGAAGTAGATATTGCTGCTCCAGGGAAAATCGGCCGGATATTGGGCTCCCCCGATTACGAACCTCTTGCTGCCCGCCAGGCGGGCAGGCTCAAGCAGGAGTTCCTCGAGCGCATCCTGCCGATCCGCGGCGTAGGTCCCTAGATAGGACAAGTCGGCCGTGAACTCGGGCATGGCTTCGGCTGGCTGATGAATCACTGGATCGACGCTGCCGTACAACGGCGCAACACGCGGAGCCTTCAAGAGTGTTGCCAGCCGGCGAAGCGCCACGCCTCCGGTGTAGCTCAACACAACATCGAAATCGGCGAGCCCTGTAGCCGGTAGATATGGAACGCGCTCACCTGCTTCCAACCGTGACAGTGTTACTGGTGTATCCAGATCGTAGAAGGAGTGGATTCGGGCCGCCGATTCGAGCACGAGACGGCACGCCTCGGGACCGTCTGGACAGTATGAGGTGACCATCCCCACATCCGCATCCGCCAACTCTTTCGCAGCGTGCCGAGCGACATCGTCCCATACGTCATAGAGCCGGAGTTCGCACCCCGGTATGTCTGTCATGTCACGAGTCGACGCATAATAAGGAACATCCTTTTCAAAGAACAGAACGCGATGCCCTCGCTTGCCGAGGGCTCGGCACATGCCCCTCCACAATGTTGCGTGTCCGTTCCCCCAGGAGGAACTGATTGAAAGTCCGAAGATGACCAGCTTCAATGAAGTGGTGACCACCTTTCTTCTGATTCGCCACGGGTCCACCGACCTCGTGGGCAAAGCTCTCGCGGGCCGTATGCCCGGCGTCTCCTTAGACGCGAATGGGCGCAATCAAGCACAGCAACTCGCAAACCGCCTGACAGACCGCCGAGTCACCGTTATCTATAGCAGCCCTCTCGAGCGGGCGGTCGAGACAGCCGAGCCGCTCGCTGGCCATCTCGGTATACCTGTCCTGATTCGAAAAGGTCTGACCGAAATCGATTTTGGTGTTTGGCAAGGCAAGGCATTAGATGATTTGGAGATGGATGATGAGTGGAAACGGTTCAATGTCCTCCGTGGCTCCGCTCGGGCGCGCGAGGGGGAACTGATGCTCGAAGTGCAAGCTCGAATGGCGAGAGAACTCGACGACTTGCGGCGACTGCATCCGAACGAAACCGTTGCGGTGTTCAGTCATGCCGACGTCATCAAAGCGGCGCTCATGCTTTATCTGGGAGTGCCGCTCGATTCTCACTTGCGCCTCGAGATCAGTCCAGCCTCTGTGAGCGTGCTCGAACTCGCAGAATGGGGACCTCGGGTCGTTTCGGTAAATGCCTAGCGCCTGCCGGCGCTGCCGGCTCCTGGCGCCGCCTTTCGATGCGGGCTGTCTCACGGCTCACCAGCTTATTGAAGTTGCTCTTCTGCCCTCGAGCCGTCTTGTCCTGAACAAGCAACGAAAGTTCCCGCTCATCGAATTTGTCGAAGAACTCGTCCCAGAGATCGCCTCCAACTTGTCCGGACCGGTGTATCCGGGAAAATCGAGCCGAAGCACGCCGATGTCGCACTTGTTGCCTGTGCCGCGAACGCAGGACGGATGGCGCCGCGTTCTTCGGCCCATTGGCGGATCTCTTCGTCGTCAAGACACGGCTTCCGGCCCGCACGAACGCGATCTGCCGTTCGGCCCGACGCTCCTACCGTCCCGGCGGCGCCGCGCGCTTTGACGCGGCGGCGCCGTCTGCTGACCGGATCTGTCGAAGCTGGGTTTGCCCCCCGCTGCTTGCCGAACGGCTACCGGCGGCTACTTTTTTTTAGCACCGCCACCACGACGACGAACTGCTCGATCGCCTCGGTCATGACCGCGCCGTTCGACATCTTCCGTGCTCCAGGCCTCGCGCGCCCCATCCCTCTTTGAAGCCGGGGCCATGGCCGTAAGCGCCTTATCCATCTTTCTTCTTCGCGAAGAGTTTCCTGCAGCAAGATTCATCGCTTCTTTTTGGCCGAGCGACTTGGCCATCGCCCGGGCTGTACCGTAGGCGGCGATCTCGTAATGCTCCGACTTTCTGCGCCGCGCCACCAGTACCTGATCGAGCAGTTCGCCTTTCTCATGCTCCTGAAAGGTGTTCCTGGGCTTCCTCCACCAGTCCCTTCATCGCCGGCACGGTTTGCTCTTCACCTTCTCGCCAAGAGCTCCAAGCACTGCTCCACACGCGCTACATGATTCCTTGGTTGCTTCCAGGTGCGCGCTTAAACGTATCTCTTCAGTTCGTTGTTCGATAACGCTTTCGTCAGTCTCGGCAAGCGCTCTTACCAGCTGCTTTTCCGCATCGTAGATGTCCCGAAGACCATCCACCAATAGCTCTTGCAGTCTCCGGATCCGGAGATCCTTTCGTACGTAGGTTCGAGTAAGCAAGCGCAGATCGAGCCGCTGCTTGACTACGGTGAGTGGACTCCGCTGTTACTTGGAGCGTTTCAGCACTGGAAAAATGACGGAAACATTTCCTATGGCTCGTGTGGTGCACCATCGCTGCCGCGTGCGCCACGAGGGTAGAAAGACAGTTCATGCGGTCTGTCGCGCGATGTGCGGCTTGCGCTCCGACGGCCCGGCGCCAGTGATCCTCGAACATGACCCCGCATGGCTTCGGAGAAACCGAGATGGTCAAACATCAGCGCCGTCCAGGAAGGCTTGGTAATCACCGGGTCGAGTAGCGCGATCATTCCCTGCCGGCCGTCGAACACGGCCAATTTCATCGGCAACGACGAGGCGCTGTAGACTTCAACGCCGACGCCTTCGTATGCCTCCATCCGCTGCTTATGTTCGTCATCCATCGTGCCGGTTTCGTAGAGCAGCCGGCATGTGACGCCACGAAGCCGGGCCTGTTTGACGAGCTGCTCGTCGAGCGGATCGACTGCGAACGGTGG
>CAWGVL010000062.1:0-17886 GCA_963825845.1 Bryobacteraceae bacterium
TACTGTCGATACCCGCGATCGTCGTGAACTGGCGCTCCAGCGGCGTTGCAACAGTGGACGCCATGGTGTCCGGATTGGCGCCTGGGAGCGAAGCGGACACCTGGATGGTGGGGTATTCCACCTGCGGAAGATCGCTCACCGGGAGGGTGCTATAGCTGAAAATCCCGAAGATCAGGATCGCTGCCATCAGCAGCGTGGTTGTAACCGCTCGATGAATGAAGAAGTCTGTGAAATTCACCTGGTTTCTTTCGGGGTTGGCACGGCAACGCGCGTTTGACTCGTTGAGACAGCCAGTTTAGCCCCAGGCGTTACCCGGAGTTGGCCCTCTGTGACCACATGTTCGCCGGCCTCGACTCCGCTTGCGATTACCACCAAATCCCCCTGCGTGCGTGAGACTATAATGGGCCGGAGCTCTGCCGTCATGTCATTCCTGGCGATCCAGACATACGGTCCTTCCTGTCGGTTCTGGACCGCCTGCGCAGGAACCACCAGAGCCCCTCGCTCGGTCCGGAGCGTCATTACGACACTTGCGAATCCGCCGGGCCACAGGCTTAAACTTTGGTTAGGAAATTTCGCCTTCAGCCGAATGGTCCCCGTCGTGGAATCGACGGAGTTGTCGATCGAATCCAGCACACCCGTATCGGGCCGCTGACTGCTCTGCGACGTGGCGAGCACCGCGAGACCACGAGTTCTCATGTATGTACGGATCTCTTCAATCCATTTTTCTGGTACGGCGTAGGAAACGTAGACAGGCGTCACCTGGAGTATAGTGACCAGGGGCGTGATGTCATTCTCTTTGATGAGATTGCCCTCTTTGATCATGACCGCACCTATGTGCCCGCTAATTGGAGCACTGATCTTTGTGTAGCCCAAACTCAGCTTCGCTTCGGCGAGCCGTGCTTCGTCGGCGCGGATTGCCGCCCGAGCGCTTTCCAATGCGGAAACATCTACATTCATCGCGGCAGTCGCGGCTTCCGCCACGGAGCGAAACTGCTCAGTCTGTTCGCGCGAGGTGATTCCTTCCTTCGCCAACGTCCCGTAGCGCTCTGCCTGGATGCCGGCCTGGTGGGATGCGCGCGGCTTCGGACGATGCTTGCCTCAGCCTGCTTTTCCAGGGCACGATCGCGGGCTACGTTTGCCTCTGCCTGTTGAACCTGCGCTTCGAATGGAAGAGGATCAATCTCAAACAGAAGCTGGTTCTGCTGAATGTTCTGGCCATCGCGAACGTGCACGCGCATGAGCTGGCCCGCCACTCGAGACTTTACGGCCACGCTGGAATATGCCTCGACGTTTCCGATTGCACGGATTTCCACGGGAAGATCCTGCCGCGAAACAATCGTTGTGCGGACTGCGGCGGGAGGCCGGCCAGTGGCGGCTTTCGGCGCGCTGGATGGAGTCTGAGAACACGCCGAAATAAAGACCACGGCTAACGAAAGTAAGGTGCGATTGCGAGACACTGATAAGGTTGAGTTTACCAAGGGAAGCGCTAGTGCTCGGCCGCTACTTTGCCGAAGGCTTCTTCCGTCTTCAAAGCGTCCCAAGGTGAGCGCCAATCTCGTGGACAAAGGCGAGCAGCCGCAGGTAATCGCCGTAGGTGGCTTTGTTTTCGGCCGATGTGGTCAGGTGTGTCTTGCGTTGTGTGAGGAGTTGGCCGACTGCCTGGAAGTGATCGTCCGGACTCTCCGTTTTTCTGTTCTTTCGTTGCATGCCTAAGTTCTTTTCGTTCGTAGAGATGTGGGGTTACTACGCTGTTTTGCGAAACGACCGAATCCCGGAATCGGACAGTGCAGCGATTGGGCTGGGCGGCGGCAGCGCGACGACGACACTTGGGTCTGGTGCGCGCGTGATATTGAGTCGGTACCATCCGGCAGGTGACAAAGATCAAAGCGCCTCTGCCGACGGCACATCGGGACGCCCAACCAATCGTCGAGCCTTGCATGCATATGTTTTCTCGTAGCCCTGAGTTGGGTGGATCCACGGGAACGGCCCGTATGATTCGGATCGCGGGCAATTAGAATAGCGAGGTTTCGCGTTATGGCAGATCCGGTATAAGGATCGCGCGGAAAGACTGCCGCTCCGTCGCCGCTTCTTTGCACTCTAATTTAGTTTTAGTCAGAATTCGCGCGCTACATGCGTGAGAACGCTCGTCAGCAGCCATTCACCATTTCGCCGTAGTTGTGCTCCGCACAAACATCATCCGAGGCGATCGGCGGTTCAGGCCGCGTTCTCCTCGAGCCAATATTCATGGTGGAGTCCGCCGAGAACAGCAGTGCGTCGAACCATATGTCCTGCAGGAATTGCATGCCGGGGAGTACTCTTCTGGGCGGGCGGACGTAATGGCGCGGGTATCCCCGGGCCAAGGCTCATATGCGGACGTGCGTGGTTGAAATGCGCGATCCAAGTCTTCAACACGAACCTGAGGTGATGCTCGTTGAATGGAATCAGGAAATCCAGGCATTCGCGGCGTAATGTCCCGCCCAAACGTTCACACAATGAATTCGCCTTTGGCGCCCTCACCGGAGTCCGCAACACTCGCACTCCCATGGCGGTTAACCGGTTATCGAGTTCCTTAGAGAAAATGCTGTCCCGATCATGAATCAGGAACGATACGTATGACCGCCCGGCAGCGCTTCCCGAAACTGTTGAATAGTCCAGTCCGCCGTTGGGTGGGCTGTCACATTGTGATGCAGGATTCTGCGGGTGCCTAATTCCATGATCAAGAATACGTACAGTGTCCGGAACCTGGGCAGTGACTACGACGAAAAAGTCACAAGCCACAACTCCCTGGGCATGGTTGCGGATGAAAGTCAGCCAACGTTGTTTTGGATCTGGCGTGCGCACTGGGCTACCGGAGCGCAGGTACTTTCCCACGGTGCGTGGCGATACTTCAATCCCGAGTTCAGCTTGAGCTCGTTAGCAATACGCTCCTCTCCCCATGTCGCGTTGTCGGCGGCCATCTGTCGAATCAATTGCTGAAGGTCTTTGGCAAACGCGGTCTTCCCGTGGGCTTGGATTTCCAACGCCAAAACAGCCGGAAGCCTTTGCGATGCCAACGGATCAGCGTATCCGGTTTGACGTTCGACAGCACATCGCGCCACGGGAACATTTGACTCAGAGTTGCCATCGTCCACCACGTGGAATTATTTGCCCTTCGCGGTTTAACCTTCCGCTCCTGAAAGAGAGTCAGCTGCTTCCGAAGGAACAGATTCTCCGCTGCAAGTGCCCAACGAGAGCGAGCAGCGATAACCAGAAGACGAGCGAAATCGAGCAGGACGAGCATCGCAGTAATGAGACAGTGCCGCAGAGCGGCGAGCAACAGAAGCGGCGCAAACATGAAGGCTCAGGATCTCACGTTCGGTGAGGTTTACGAATCTTCCGGCACTGCGATTAAGTTTTGCGGAGCACAGGTCAGTTCGAGTGTGCGTTGCGACTCTTTCGTAAACGAAATAGCCGACAATTGGGACCTTCGTGCTACGGATTTGCGCAACTCCTACACTGCATTCTGGAGGCGCGAGTCGATGCGAATGCCTTCCCCTCCTGTTCAGCACCCATTTGCGGCCAGGTTTTGTGGTTTATCTGCCGTCAGCAACCGCAACCACCTCGCAGGATCTCTATCGGTCGTGATGGCATCTGCGAGCCACCTGACATGGGCACCCATCGTTGGATTGCGTTCTGTGAATCTCGCGTTCGTAGCTGATTCTCCGTGCCTAGGATTCTCCTTACTTCAGCCCAGTTGTCCAGGGTACCTGCTGCGCTTGAACCCGCGCGCCCGGCTCTCGCCTGTGTTCTGCTTTGTCGGTTCCCCCTGCAGGTTTGTCAACATTAGACAAACCTGTGCGCCGGTCCCGCCAACAAAGCACTCCGGCTTCAATTGGGAGCGGGGCCGCTTGCTTTTCGGTTGCCCCCGGAACAACGGGCAGCAGAAAAGGAGAACTTACATGTACACCATGAACCAGCTCACGATCATCGGCTTCACCGGCAACGACGCCGAAGCTCACTACACGCAAAACGGCACGCTCGTCGTTACGCTCCAGTCGCGACTAAAGAAACATGGAAGGATACCGCCGGCGAGTGGCAGAGCGAACCGACTGGCACCAGATTATTTCCTTCGGCAAGCAGGCCGAGTTCACGCGAACACTGCCCAAAGGCTCCTATGTGATGGTGCAGGGCACATTGCGCACACGTGAGTATGAACGCGAAGGTGCGAAGCACCGTATTGTCGAGGTTCGTGCTGACACTATCGGCAAGCTCGATCGCACAGCTCGCCGATCTGAAGCCGAAGGCGAGCCTGACTCAGGCGATGCCTGAATGACATCCGAGGCCGTCTCCTCAGAGGCGGCCTCGATCCTCAAGGTAGGCATACAACACCTGCGATGAGCACCATGAATGAAAGATCGTCAATGGGCATCGCCCAACTATCAATGCGCACCCTGAACGCTATGGCTCCGCGGAGAACACTCAACGCTAAAAGTTCCCGGGAGCGCTTGAGTCATAACGTTCGGGGCTGTCAATCATTCGCGCAGGAGCCTTGCGATTCACCATCTTGCAGACCGTTCACACTGACGTTACTGCGTTAAGCGATAACCCAGAAGTTTCGGACTCACTGCAAGTTATTGAAAACATGGAGCGGGAGACGAGAATCGAACTCGCAACCAACAGCTTGGAAGAATGTGTGTCGATTGCAAATAAAGTACTTCAGCGTTCCTGGCGCGCAATTCTGACCAACGACACGCACTGAGTTCATGCGGCTTTATTTCGTGGCCGACCCTAACGCAGTAATCGCAGTAAGGGCGTCCGCACTGCAAAGTTTGACCACAGTCACCTTAGCCGCTCGGCAAAACCGGGCGAGAGGTGACTGTTTTGGAACATGCCGGAAGCATTTTGCAGCGGACTTGCGGTGGCGGCATCCGCCTCTCGCGACAGAAACTCCGCCAAGCCGAGGCGATCGAAATTGTCCGTTGGAAACGGGAGCGAGGCGCTCAGACGCTGGCATTCAGTTCGCGACCGTTCGTGCTGTGCGGCCTGCCGGTGCGCCGTCTCCCCGCTGACCAGCTCCTGTACGAGCGGCGCAACGGCCGCTTCGTGCTTCAGATCACGGGTCATCCCGACTTCGGGGTACCCTTCGGCCAAGATCGCTTGGTACCGATCTTCCTTGCGACTCTCGCTGTGCAGCAGAAAAGTCAGACCGTCCGGTTTCGAACTGCCGCCGAGATGTTGGAAAGCTTTGGCATGCACACGGGCGGCAAGGAGTACCGACGGCTGGTTGCAGCATTTGAACGCGTCTTCGGCGCGACGATCTTCTTCGGTACCGACACTGACACGGCCCGATCCAAGGTGATTCAGCGCTCTCGGTTCAACTTCATGAGCGAAGCTCAAATTTGGTACAGCCGCGCGGCGGATCAGCAAATGCTGTCGTCCGAATTCGAGAATATTGTAGTGCTTAGTGACGAATTCTACAAGGAGGTGAGTTCACATCCGCTGCCGAACGATCTCGAAGCGGTGAAGGTACTGGCCGGTTCCCCTGCGGTGCTCGACCTTTACATGTGGCTGACATACAGGTGTTTCAAGGCCTCAGGAACGGAGGCGATCCCGATCTTCGGTGATTTCGGTCTAGCCGGGCAGATTGGGACAGTGGAATACTCGCGGGCGCGCCGCTTCCGCAGCATGTTGGAGCAGTGGCTGCAGACGATTAGGACGATATGGCCGAATGTCCCGCCCGGATCGCCCCCAATGGTGAGCAACTGATCGTGCGTCATGCCGAGGCAGTTCGCCAAGTTTCACAGAGTGCTACCTACGAAGTTGAACGACGACAAACTGGAAACGGATGTGGAACGTCTTCGACTCTGGACATGCGCATAGTTCACAGGCGAAGGGGCTGGGATGACGTCCAGCTTGGGAGTTGTCCATGGCAGGTTGCCGCAACAGCGCATGAAAACTATAGCGATCGGCGAGAGTGTATGTTGTAGGCGCAGGCGAGCGAATTGAGACCGCTATATTTCTGGCGCCGTGACGGCCCGTTTGGGAATTTGGTCCGGATGCCTGACGCTCATGAGTAGCGTGGCACAACGGAAGTTGCCTCCGTCGAGCGGAGAGTACGAGAAGGAAAAGCATCGTATGTTCAGGCATCCTTCGCTCGCAAGCGAAGGAGAGAGAGAGATGAATCTGGTATACCAATGCTGCGCCGGATTGGATGTGCACAAAAAGAGTTGTGCGTCGCCAAAACAGAATTTGCCTTCTAACGAAGCATTTCACCGGCTGAAATGTTTCGGCGCTACCTTGTGATTCTTGGGCGAGTTCGACGATCGTATGTGCAGATCGGCAAATTACGGGCTGATTGAACGATTGAGCAGTCCACAGTTGTGGCTCATCCGCAACTCATCGGGCACTTGCTCGAGATTGGACTGGTTCCACAATTTGCGACGTGATACAGCGATGGATCGGCGAATCAGGCGGCGATGTGCCAGAGGTAACGGTGGTGAAGACCGCCGACGCGGTCACCGGCGGTGACCGTTGCCTTGCATCCGGGCCGGTGTTCGATGACTCGATGACACGGGCAATCCTTGTCAAGCGAATCGTGGATTCGATCGTCATGGTGATAAGTCACGTATTCGCGAACGAGTCGGAGTAGGTGCCATTCATTCAACGCAATGATGTGGTCGAGCAACTCTCGGCGGCAACTTCCGATCCACCGTTCCGCGATTCCGTTCTGCCAAGGTGCTTGGAGGCTTGTACGCTTCGGCTTCAGACCCGTGCTCTTCAGAAAATTGATTACGTCGGTGTCGAACTTTGTGTCGCGATCGAGGATGACGTAGCGATACGGTCCAGCTTCTGGGAATGCTTCACGTAATTGCTGCAGCACCCAATCCGCAGTGGGATGACGAGTGACGTTGCAATACAGAATTCGCCGGCGTCCATGCTCGATCACAAACAAGCAGTACAGCTGGTGAAACGTCACTGTTGGCACTGTGAAGAAATCCAAGGCGACGATCATCTCGCGGTGGTTCCGCAGGAAAGTCAACCAACTCGTTTCGGGATCCCCGCGACGATACACGCGCCGGAGATAGCGTGAGACGCTCCTTTCCGAGATATCGAAGCCGAGCTTCAGTAACTCGCCGTCGATTTTCGGCGCTCCCCAACCGGGATTCTCTATGATAGTGTATTGCCGAATCGCAATTTCCTGCATTAGGAAGGTACTCGGCCGTGTCTTCTTCTCGCGCCAGCCACCGAAACCGTCTCTGCAGCCGGTTCCTCTCCGGTCTTCTTCTGTTTTCCCTCTGTTGTTCCCTGCCCTTGCAGGGACAACAAAATACGGCAACCATCCTCGGTACGATAGAGGACCCTTCCGGCGCTTCCATCGCCGATGCTCGCGTGACGGCGACTGAGGAGTCGACTGGCCTTTCCCGTTCGGCATCCTCTGCTCCGGACGGGTCGTTCACAATCCCTCCTGCCAATCGGCCGTTATCGTGTGTCTGTTGAGGCGAGCGGGTTCAAGACTTTCGTGCAGACTGGCATTGTTCTTCAACTTAATCAAAACGCCCGGACTGTGATTGCCATGCAGGTCGGTAGCGTTTCCGAGCAGGTTCAAGTAGAAGCGACTGTACCGTTGGTTGATACCGTCTCTTCTGCGGGCGGCGACGTAGTGGAACAACGTAGAATCTCCGAACTCCCGCTGAACGGTCGAAATCCGCTGCAACTCGCCACGTTGTTGCCAGGTGTTACGGTGTCGAGCAACCCCACCGCGCTCACCGGCGGCGACCGCGCGGGCAATTTCGTGAACGTCAACGGGTCGCGCCAAAACGAAACTGACTATCAGATTGACGGGATGAGATTTGCCGGCTCATATAACAACTCCGGTTTGAACTATCCTTCTCCGGATGCGTTACAGGAATTCAAGCTGATCACTAACTCTTATAGCGCCGAGTATGGATACTATGCCGGCTCGATCTTTACTGCCGTCACGCGATCCGGCACCAACTCTCTCCATGGCACGCTGTGGGAGTTCTTCAGGAACGACAAGCTGAATGCGCGCAACTTCTTCGCGGCGACAGTGCCGATTCTTCGCCAAAATCAATTCGGCGCCAGCGTCGGCTTCCCGATTTTGAAGAACAAGCTGTTCGGCTTTGTTTCCTATCAGGGTTTGCGAATTCGCGGGACATCCATTGCTTCTTCCTTCCCTCTGACGGCTGCCGAGCGACAAGGCGTATTCGGCACTCAGATCATCGACCCGCTCACGCGGCAACCATTTCCAAACAACACCATTCCGAGCAATCGGATCAACCCGGTCGCCGCCAAGTTGCTGAATGACTTTATCCCGGTGGCGCCGACCGCCAATGGCGGCCTCCTGGTCACATCGGGATCGAATCCTACTGACGTGAACCATTACGTCGGCAAGCTGGACTACATCGTTTCACAGAAGGATACGATCAACAGCAGCTATTTCTTCGACAAAACAGCGTTCCGGACTCCGTTCGCCAGCGGACCCTATCCTTCCTATGGCCAACGGACAGAAGATCAGGTCATCCCGGTATGGACCGTTTCCCATACCCACACATTCACGCCAACCCTGTTGAATCAGCTTCGTGGGGGAATTAGCGGACAAGAGGAAACACGCGGGTGTGATCAGACTGTGACACCACGAGACCTCGGCATCAACTACGATCTCGAGGGCGTTCCGCAGCCACCGAATGTCTCGGTGCCGGGTCGTTTCAGTATGGGAGGATCCGGATTCTGCAGTTGGGTGGAAGGCGGCACGAACTGGCAGATTTCCGACTCGATCACCTGGCTGAAGGGACGACATTCGATCAAAGCCGGCGCAGACGTCTATCGTCGCGAGTTCCATCTGATCACGGCTTACCTCGACCCTGGCGCATTTACGTTCGATGGATCCGCCACCGGCAACGGTGTGGCGGATTTTCTGCTAGGGGCCGCCACCAACGTTACGCGCCGGCCCATAATCGATCTGGGGATGCGCGCCTGGAACACTTCCTACTTTTTCCAGGACGACTTCAAGGCTTCAAAGCGGCTTACCCTGAATCTGGGGGTGCGGTATGAGTTGCTGGGGCCCTTCGACGAATACCGTGGCTTGGAGCGCCCCACAGTCGGAATCCCACAGAATGCGAACTTCCGTCAGGGTGTGCAATCGACGGTGATTCCATCAGCGCCCACTGGACTCCTGTTTGTGGGTGATAAGACGCAAGACTTTCCGGACGGACTTCCCAGCACGATGGTGAAGCTTGACCGCAAACAGATTCAGCCTCGCGTCGGCTTGGCGTTCGATGTCTTTGGTGACGGTAAAACGAGCCTTCGGGCCAGTTGGGGGCTTTACAGCAACGCGCATTTCGGCGATATGGGTGCCCAGAGCTTCCAGAATCAGCCGTTCGTGTTGGGTCAGACGCTATTCCAGCCGGCCGGCGGGTTCTCGGATCCATGGAGAGGATTGGAGAACCCGTTTCCCCGATCCCTTGACCTGACGAATCCATCGAAGCAGTTGTTTTTCTTGCCAGGTGAGGTGTTCGGATGGGATCCCAATTTTGTAATGCCTCGAGTTCAGGCCATGACATTCGGTTTCCAAAGGGAACTCTTCGGCCGCCTGGCATTGGATGCGGCTTACGTTGCTAAGCTGAGCAGACATTTGGAAGACACCATCAACGTTAATCAGGCAGTCTACATACCTGGTTTCGATGCCAACGCTCAGCCGCGCTCCACCCTGCAGAATATCGACTCGCGGCGACGTCTGGTCCCCAACGTTTTCCAGAAAATCAACATGATTCAATCCACTGGGAACGCGTCTTATCATTCATTTCAATTCAGCGCGAAGTTGCGAGCCCGCGACTTGACGTTGCTGGCGGCGTACACCTGGTCGAAATCGCTCGATACGGGACAGAGCCCCAACGTACAGGGAGTCGTGCATCAGGACAACTTCAACTATGACAACGACAAAGGTTTGTCGGATTTCCACCGGGCTCATGTGTTTCGACTTTCCTGGGTCTACAATCTCCCGAACGTCACGAGCAGTAAGGCTCTGGGAGCTGTTGTGAATGGATGGGAACTCTCCGGCATTACCTCCATCAATACTGGAGGACCTTTTACGATCCGCACCGGTCGAGACAATTCGCTGAACAGGCGCCGGAAACGATCGTGCGAACCTCGTGGGCAGTCCCGACTTACCGGATGACCGGAGCAGGGCCGAACAAATCAATCAGTATTTCAATACGACAGCGTTCGCGGCTAATTCGATCGGGCAATTCGGCAATCTCGGCCGGAACACACTCATCGGTCCCGGGTTTTCCAATACCGACCTCGGTCTGATGAAAAACTTTGCGGTTACGGAACGAGTTCGACTGCAGTTCCGGGGCGAACTTTTCAACGCATTCAATCAGGTGAACTTCAACAATCCGGTGAACGTCCTGACTGCCGGGAATTTCGGCCGGCTTTCCTCGGCGCAAGCGGCGCGCGTCGTCCAATTTGCGCTGAAGTTGAGCTTCTGAAAACGTAGACTTCGCTATGATGGATCATAGAGCATGATCAGGCCTGCACCACGATCGCTGCTGATGGTTTCTTTGGCGATTGGTCCGCTTTATGCGCAGCAGCCGAGCGCTGAAGCAGTGCAGTTCTTCGAGTCTAAGGTCCGTCCGATTTTCGCCTCACAATGCTACGGTTGTCATAGCGGCAAATCGAGGATCGCCTCGGGCGGGCTAAAGCTGGATACGCGTAACGGTTTCTTCCAGGGCGGACAGTCAGGTCCGCCCGTCGTGCCTGGACGGCCCGACGAAAGCAAGCTCATTTCTGCGATTCAGTACACTTCCGAGCTGAAAATGCCGCCGGCGGGAAAACTGAAGCAGGATCAGATTGACATCCTGACCGAATGGATCCGCTTCGGCGCAGCCTGGCCGGAGGAGGCGACCGATCCTAAGGAAGCCGCAAACGCTGAAGCGAAGAAAAAAGCAGAACAGGCGAAATTGAACCATTGGGCCTGGACACCACCCAAGAAAGTTAGCATTCCCGCAGTTCGCGATACGAGTTGGCCGAGTTCGGAGATAGACCGTTTTATCCTGGCCAAACTCGAAGAAAAGGGGCTAAAACCATCCGCCGATGCAGACCCGCGGGTTTTGGTTCGACGAGTATACTTCGATTTGACCGGCTTGCCTCCGACGCCGAAGGTTGTGTCTGCCTTCGCAGCAAATCCGTCTCCGCCGGCGTTCGAGCAAATTGTCGACGGGCTGCTCGCTTCTCCTGAATTTGGTGAGAGGTGGGGACGTCACTGGTTGGATGTGACCTACTTTGCCGACAACCTTGAAATCGGCCGTCGCATTCCGGCAACCGAAGCATGGCGTTATCGGGATTACGTCATTAACGCCTTCAATCAGGACAAGCCATTTCAGCAGTTCATCAAAGAACAAATTGCGGGCGACCTTTTACCGGCCGAAACCGATGCTGAAAAACGGGAGCGATTAATCGCCACAGGATTCCTCGCGCTCGGCCCGTGGCCATTAGTGTCATCCGATAAAGAACAGCTCCGAATGGATGTGGTCGATCTGCAGGCGGACATGATCGGCAAAGCGTTCCTGGGACTGACGATCGGATGCGCTCGTTGCCACGATCACAAGTTTGATCCCATTTCCGCGAAAGACTATTACGCTATTGGCGGAATTCTCTCGAGTACACAAACTCTGAACGGGCGCATCGACGGCGTGTTCAGCGACGTGAATCGCGCTCCTCTCCCGGAGACTGCCGAGGAGTTGCGAGTTAGGGCACAGAAGCTGGAGGAGTTCACTGTCGAAATTACACCTCTTCGGGCGAAGCGAAAGACGTTGACCGCCGAGATCGAGCGGCTGAAGAAACCCGCCGAGACGGAGGCGGGTTCGACTACTGCGACGGGAAGCGTCAAAGATGGAAAAGAGCCTGTGCCCGGCTCCGTTGGGGCTCTCGAAAAAGAACTCGCTGAAGTCATCAAACGAATCGACCTTCTCGAGTTCAATCGTCCTGAACCTCCCAGCGCCTTCTCGGTTCGGGATATTGAATCCCCCGCCGATATCCATATCAACATTCGAGGCAACGCTCATACGCTGGGTGAAGAAGTTCCGCGCAGTTTCATCAAAGCAGTAATGTGGGATGGGCCTCCAAGTCTCTCGTACCGCGAGAGCGGCCGCCTGCAACTTGCTCAATGGGTGGCGAGCGAGAAGAACCCACTGACATCCCGCGTCGCGGTGAATCGAGTCTGGCAGCATCTCTTTGGATTTGGGATAGTCCGCAGTGTCGATAACTTCGGATTGCGTGGTGATTTGCCAACTCATCCGGAGTTGCTGGATTACCTTGCGCAGCAACTTGTTGCAGATGATTGGTCGATCAAGAAAATGGTGCGCCGGATCGTCCTCTCGCGAACCTATCGTGAGGCAAGCGATCACAACGTACAGGCGCTGCAAACGGATCCCGAAAACCGGCTGCTCTGGCGCGCGAACCGTCGAAGACTGGAAGGCGAGACAATACGCGACGCAATTCTAGCGATGACGGGTACTCTGGATCGGACTCGCGGAGGCCCGACGCTTCCAGTCGCCGTGCCGGGAAACGTCAGCTTTGCGAAACCGGCCGAACTGAAAGATTCCGCGGTATTCCCTCCGGAGCTTCTGAAACGTCGAACGGTCTATCTTCCAGTCCTCCGCAAGAGCCAGCACCGAAGTTTGGACATCCTGAATCTCTTTGACTTCCCGGACGTGAATCAGGTGAGTGGCGCCAGAAGCGTGACCACCGTACCAACTCAGGCTCTCTACTTAATCAATTCACCGTTCTTCAAAGAGCAGTCCACGATTCTTGCGCGACACGTATTGGATTCACCTGGTACCGACGAGAAGCGTGTTTCGGGCTTGATCGAGACATTATTCAATCGACCTGCGGGGGACGAAGAACTCCGGCAGGGAACCGATTTCGTGAAGGCCTACATCGACGAGATCAAGGGCAGCGATTCAGTGAAGGATGGCGGCCAACTCGAGGCTTGGGCGCGATACTGCCACGCGCTGATGGCTAGCAACGAATTTTTATACCTTCGATAGGATTACTCATGCATTCGAATCCGCACATTCCTTTCGCTTCGTCCCGTCGAGACTTCCTAAGGAGGTCGGCCTGCGGCTTCGGTTCGGTTGCAATGGCGGCATTATTGGCCCGCGAGGCACAAGCTGACGCCGGTCCCCTTGCTCTTAAGCCACCGCACTTCGCGCCAAAAGCAAAACGTATCATCTTTCTCTGGATGCAGGGCGGTCCATCGCATATGGACATGTTTGACTTCAAGCCGAGGCTTGTGAAGGAGGCCGGAAACAAGTTCCCCATCACCCTTCCGAAGACATTCGAAGCTCCGGGAGTATCTCGCACCAAGGTGATGGGTCCGCTTTCCACGTTCAGCCGCAAGGGGCGAGCTGAGTTGCTGATGTCAGACTGGCTGCCCAACCTTGGGAAGGTTTCCGAGGAGCTTTGCATTTTAAACGGAATGCAGGCGGATTCGGAAGCCCATGCTCCAGCCGTTCGTCAACTCCACACAGGTCACACGGTGTTGGTCCGGCCCTCGATGGGGTCGTGGGTAGTTTACGGATTGGGTACCGAGAACCAGAATCTTCCGGGATTTGTGACAGTCTGCCCGCAAATTGGCGGCGACGGCGGCAGCACTCAACTTTATAGCAATGCGTTTCTTCCGGCTGTTTATCAAGGCACGCCTGTTGGAGAAGCAGGGAACGCCAAAGAAGCGCAGATTCGATATCTTCAGGACAAGTCAATCAGTTCGCACCTGCAACGGCGTCAAGTAGATCTCATCCAGGCGATCAATCGTCGAGAATTGCAGGATCTCAGCTCCGATCAAAACATGGAAGGCATGATTGAATCATTCGAGCTTGCCTTCCGCATGCAGATGGAAGCCCCCACGGTACTTGATCTAGAAAAGGAATCGAAGGCGACACTTGATCTTTACGGCATTGGAGAAAAGGAGACAGACAATTTCGGACGGCAATGCCTGATGGCGCGACGCATGGTAGAAGCGGGTGTTCGTTTTGTGCAGATCACCGACGGTGGATGGGACCACCATGGGAAAATCAAAAGCCTTCTGCCGGAACGGTGCAAGGCAATTGACAAGCCGGTCGCCGGTTTGATTCTCGACCTAAAGGCGCGTGGTTTGTTGAAAGACACCTTGCTCGTTTGGTCGGGCGAATTCGGCAGGACACCGTTCGATCAGGATCTTTCCGAGGGCAAGTCGTCGGCCGATGATCGCGGCCGCGAGCACAATCCTCACGGCTTTACCGCCTGGATGGCGGGAGGCGGTGTTAAGGGTGGCATCGTCTATGGACAGACCGATGAATTCGGTTGGGAAGCTGTGGAGGGTCGCGTCCATATCCACGACCTGCATGCAACAGCGCTACATCTTCTCGGGCTGGATCACGAGAAACTCACGTTCCGGTACACGGGGCGTGACTTCCGGCTTACCGACGTTTACGGAACCGTGGTGAAAGAGGTCTTAGCTTGAAGCGGCGGGCCTTGCTCTGCCCGCTTTTCCTGTTATTGTTCTCGCTGCGCTTTTCGGCTCAATCTCCTATTCTTCATAAGACGGATCTGATCGAAATGCGCGATGGCGTTCGCTTAGCCACGGATATCTACAGTCCGGATTGGTCAAAGCCGTTGCCGGTATTATTGCAGCGCACGCCTTACAATCGCAAAAACGCCGCGAGTATCTCCGAAAAGTATGCCGCGGCCGGATATACGGTCGTCGTACAGGACACACGCGGCCGATTTGAGTCCGAAGGCTCGTTCTATCCCTACAACAACGAAGGACAGGACGGGTATGACACGCTCGAGTGGATTGCTCAACAATCCTGGTCGAATGGACGCGTGGGAACTTGGGGCGCATCCTACGTTGGCGCCGTTCAGTATCAGGCAGCCGCTGAAAATCCACCCGGGCTCGCGGTGATGTGTCCGACGGCGACCTGGAATAGCTTCTACCGGAATATCTATCACGGAGGCGCCGCGCGACTAGCATTGATCGCGACCGCGGCAACGTCTTTATATCCACCTCCTGCGGGAAAAACACTGCCGGCCGACTGGTACAAGGTTTTGCTCACCAATCCGCTGACGAAGCTTGACCTGAATATAGGGTGGTCGATTCCCTGGTTGCGAACGATTCTGACTCACAATCAGCCGGATGGATTTTGGAGAAGATTGGACGTCACTTCGGAAGTGGAACAGCTCTCGGTTCCTGCTCAGCACGTGGTAGGTTATTACGACTTCTTCCTTCGCGAAACCGTGGCCAATTTCGAGCGGATGCGAAAGAAGTCCTCCGATCAGCAGTTGATTCTCGGACCGTGGGACCACGGTTCCATCGGTAAGCAGAAATTGGGCGATGTCGATTTTGGGCCGGGTTCGCAATTCGATCTGGCGGAAGAAAATCTGCGTTGGTTCAACAGATATCTTTCGAAGAGAGAAACTGCCGGCAAGCCTCCGGCGGTTCGATACTTTTCGATGGGAGAAAATAGTTGGCGTTCGTCGCGACAGTGGCCGCCTGAAGATACGACAGTCAAGTACTTCTATGTGAATTCCGGTGGTCATGCAAATACTCGTCGCGGCGACGGGCGACTAACGACGACACTCCCCAAGGCAAGTCAACCAACGGATGTCTTTGTTTCTGATCCCGCCGATCCGACGCCAGCCCTGCCAGCTTCTTTCTTCTCGCCCAAATTCAACCCCTTTTGGGGACCGGTAGATCAAAGCGCCAGCCAGGATCGCCAGGACGTATTGGTTTATGACTCTGGCCCGCTGAAGGAGCCAATGTCCATCGCCGGTCCGCTGGCAGCAGAACTTTGGGTAAGCGCTGACACGCCGGATTCGGATTGGGTAGTCAAGCTGATAGATGTCTGGCCCACCGGATTTGCGCAGAACATCGGAGTTGGCATTCAACGCAGTAGTTTCTTGGCAGTACCCGTTAAGGCAAATCGGTTATCTATTCGTATTTCGTTGGATCTGGGGCACGTTGCGATTCGGCTCGCGCCGCAGCACTCGTTACGAGTTGAGATCTGCGGAGCGTACTTCCCGCTCTTCGACCGTAACCTCAATACTGGTGAGGGTCCGAACAGCATCGTTCCCTTCGTTCGAGACAGAACATCTACCACGGTCCGGAAGCTCCATCTCGCATCATTGTGCATGTCCGGAGGGATGAAGTCCGCAAGTAAGCTGCCTCTCGTGTAACTCGGCACGAAACCTGAAAGGCTGGCGATGAAAAGTGATCCGTCTCGATCATCAGCTATGCGGTCTGGGCCGATCATCGCTTCTGCCTGAGCTTCCAGGATGTCGAGGATCTTCTGGCCGAGCGGGGAATCATCGTGTCCTATGAGACGGTCCGGCAATGGTCGTATGGTCAAGAAACTCGGAACGGGTTTTGAATCCTCGACTTGAGAAAATGCAGGCTGGATGAAAGCAGCCTATGAAGTGGCCCGTCTCCTTGCATACGTGACGGGGCTGGTAAACCAGGAACTGCTTCTGCAAGTCGAGTATCTCGCCGCTGAGAACCGAATCCTGAGAGCGCACACGCCAGCTCGGCTGCGGCTCTCAGATGCGGAACGCACCACTCTGGCTCACATCGGCACGCGACATGGGCAAAAGGGGATGGCGAAGGTCGCCCAGGTCGCAAAGCCGGAGACGATTCTCAGCTGGTGGCGGAAGTTGGTCGCTGCAAAGTTCGATGGGTCGAAGCACCGAACCTACCCGGGGGCGGCCGAAGATTGACCCAGAGGTAGAAGGCCTGATTGTGCAGATGGCGCGTGAGAACTCCTGTGCTCCGCAAAAAACTCCCTAGGCTGCCGCAACAGTCCATCGTAACCTCACGTAACGTGCGATCCTGAGCCTTCATGGCCGCGCCGTTGGTTCTGCTCGCCGCTCTGCGGCATTGCTTCCTGACTGCGACAGTCGTGCTTCTCGATTTCGGTCGTCTTGTCGTGTTCGCGTGCGGTCTCGCCGCGCGCTGGCAGCCGAGAACCTGTTCCTCCGGAAGCAGCTGGCGCTGTTTCAGGAACGGAAGGTGAAACCACGCAGGGCCAATGATTCCACGCGCTGGATGATGGCAGCTCTGAGCCGAATGTTCGCCTGGCGCGACGCTCTGTGGAATGTAAAACCGGATACTCTCATCGGCTGGCACCGGAAAGGATTCCGCCTGTTTTGGCGCTGGAGATCCAGACCGACGGGAAGACCGCGCTTGCCAACGGACCTGCGTCAACTGATCCGGGAGATGGCAGCTGACAATGTCACCTGGGGCGAGGAACGGATCGCCAACGAGTTGAAACTCAAGCTCGGTATTCGGGTATCGCCTCGCACGGTAGGCAAGTACCTGCACGCAGGTGGACCGGTTCGCACGTCCGATCCCAGGCAGCGCTGGCTGACTTTCGTCCGCAACCATGCCCAGGTGATCGCAGCATGCGACTTCTTCGTGGTGGTCACCGCCACGTTCCGAACGCTATATGTGTTCGTCGTCATGGATCTGGGCACCCGCAGAATCCTCCATCACAACGTGACCGCCCACCCGACGGCGGAATGGACCGCGCAACAGTTCCGGGAGGCGCTTCCGGGCGGGCATCCGTACCGATTCCTCATTCACGACCGGGACAGCATTTTCTCGAAGGAACTGGACAAGCAGGTCACGGACATGGGCGTGCGAGTATTGCGAACGCCCGTCAGAGCGCCAAAGGCAAATTCATTCTGCGAACGTTTCGGCGGGACGTTGCGCCGGGAATGCCTGGACTTCCTCATTCCCTTCAACGAGCGCCATCTCAGATTGGTTCTGAACAACTGGATTGCGCATTTCAATCATGCGAGGCCGCACATGAGCCTTGGGCCGGGAATACCGGCGCCATTACGTCCGCCCGCGGG
>CAWGVL010000063.1:0-27343 GCA_963825845.1 Bryobacteraceae bacterium
ACGGTCATTGAGATTCGTGGTTGAGTACAGCAGCGGAGCGCGTATGAGGACGGCTTGGAGGTCGAACTTGTTGCGCGGGCACACGTATACCGTGTGTGACTGCCCACAGTGACTGTTGGTCCTTGCGCAGTGCTGTTATGAAGTATCAACAAAGCCGCCTCGGTCAGCGGCTCGCAAGCGGATTTGCTCCGAACTGAGGCGTTGGACAATAGCCATCGGTGCGCCGCAATCCGGGCAGGCCCAGACTGCAGGTTGCGTTCCGGAGGCAGGGCGGGCGAGCATGGCCGTGGTGCCTCGGCCAGTAATTGCCGGCAGCGAAGAATCAGGTGCGCACGGCATCGGTTGGCAAGAAGACCGAAGTGCCGGATGCGCATGAAGCCACGGGGCAGCAGATGCAGCAGGAACCGACGGAGGAACTCATCGGCGCTGACGGTCATTTTCTGTTTCTTGTTGCCGTGTGCGTAGTCCTTCCATCGGAAGGTGACCCGATCGTTCTCAAACGCCAACAGCCGGTGGTTGGAAATGGCAACGCGGTGCGTGTAGCGCGCAAGATAATGCAGTACGTGTTCCGGCCCGCCGAAGGGCGGCTTGGCATACACGACCCAATCCTGGCGGAAAAGCTGCCGGAGAAACTTCGCAAACGTGCGCGGCTCGTGCAGGGGTTTCAGCGAGCCGTGGAACTGAGCTTCTTTCTGCGGAACAGGTTCTTCAGAGCTTCGGCAGAACTTTCCCCGAAAACCCTGCTGAGAACGCGAATCGGAAGAAAGAAGCCGGGTGCGAGTGTGAATCCAGCGGGAGCCGTCTGGCGCCAGACCGCCGGCAGGAATCACACAATGGACGTGCGGGTGGAGCTAGAGGTTCTGTCCCCACGTATGAAGCACACTCAGGAAGCCGATCTGGGCGCCGAGGTGACATAGGATCGGCCGCGACCTCCAGCAGCGTGTCGGCACTGGTCCGGAGCAGAAGATCATAGAGGACTTTCTTGTTCTGCAACACAAGCGCGGACAGGTCATGCGGCAGCGTGAAGACCACGTGGAAGTAGCGGACGCGGCAGCAGATCCTTCTGTCTGCTCGGCCAGCCACTGATCGCGCTCGTTGGTCTGACACTTTGGGCAGTGCCTGTTTCGGCATGAGTTATAGGAGATGGCCTGATGGCCGCATCGAGAGCACTGATCCAGATGACCGCCCAGCGCTGCCGTGCGGCAGTCGCCGGATGGCGCGCAGCACCTTGAGCTGCGGCCAGTCAGACTGGGCTCGGTTTCGTTCGATGAAGCTGTTGCCCGCTGCACGAATAATGTCGGCCACCTCCAGGGTGGGCCGTTTCATCTCTTCTTTCTTGTTGCGTTGACCGGCGCAGTTTCCGGGCCGCTCATCGTACATGTTGTCCAGAGGATTGGCGACGGCGTGCAGGTGCCGTTGCGACAGGTGAAGGTAGATGACCGTGTGCTTCAGTTCGACATGCCCGAGCAATAGCTGGATGGTCCTCAGATCTGCTCCGGCTTCCAGCAGGTGAGTGGCATAGCAATGGCGAAGCAGATGCGGGGTAGACGCGTTTCTCAATACCGGCGTCCATGGGCGGCCTTACAGGCAGCCCACCAGACAGCCTTGTCGGTGATCGGCACGTCGGCTCGCCAGCCCTTCACGTAGCCGGGAACAACCAGGTCTTCGGCTTCATCCAGCGCCAGTACTCGCGCAAGGTTTCGAGCAGCTTCGGGCTCAGCGGCACGTCACGGTCGCGTCCGCCTTTGCCTTGCGGATGTGGATCACATTGCGGTCCTTATCCATGTCGCTGACTTTCAGTGGCAAACTCGGACCGCCGCATGCCCGTCGAGTAGAGCGTCATCAGAATGGCGCGATGCATCAGGTTGCTGGCGCCGTCGATCAGCCGTGGTGATCTCCTCCCGGCTTAGAATCTCGGCAGTTTCACGGGAGTTTTCGGATAGGAATGTCTCGAGCATGTGAGGTGCCGGAGCGTCTGGAGAAGAGAAACCGTAACGCCGATGAGCGGGCCTTGATCGTATGGGCAGCCAGCTTCCGCTCGTTTTTCATGTACAGCCTGAAACTCACGAGATGGTGCTGTGGACCGAGCTGGTCGGGAGAGCAGACCGAAGTAATCGGCATACTGCTTGACAGCGTTGACAGTAGCGCGCGTACGTCTCTGAGAATAGTTACGACGCTGGAGCTCCTCCAGCATCATCTTGCGTAAACGGGTCACAGGAAACCTCCTTGTGACCCCAAACCATACGTCAGATTGATGGGTTGGCAGAACCCTCGAAACTACTCGACGCGTAGCGTCCCCCGCGCGAGCGGGTTAGTTCAGACGGCGTTCTATGAATGTGGAAATGCTTGGACGCGGAGCACGATTCTCAGCTGCACGCCGTAACCGGGGACGGGCACCCTCGACCAGCGCTCGAAGACCTCGACAGGTGCGTAGTACCTCGTCACCAACTCCTCGTACTCAGAAGCCCTCTTTTCAGAGCGTCGCCACTTCCCGACAATGCTGACGGCTCGAATGCACTAGTTGCGTAGAACAACATGACCTGCAAACGAGCAGGCACGCTGACGATAGCAAATTGCTCTGCCCACGCGAACGTCGCCGCAGCTCCCTCCGGGGGTCTCGCCTGCCTCCACGTGACCGCCCGGTATGTCCAACCTCGCTCGTTGCGCACAGCGACAATCAAGTCGTCCTTCATGGCGAGCAGGAACACCGCGCTGACAAGATCATTCGGTGGGAGTGCCGCCGATTAGCGCGCCGTGAGCAAACGCAAGACACCGATCGCCGAAGAAGCACACTTCAAACCCATCGCGGAGCTATGTTGAGGGCCGGCTCACCGATAAAAGTGCTGGTACCGCGGTCGTGCAACAAGAGTGCAGTGCGATGGCGGCTGGCAAACGATTGTCTCGTTGCCAGAATTTGCCGCCGATAGCGGGGCAACTCCAGTGCGGGCAGATGGTCCTCGGGAAGGGCGCCATTCAGAACGTCGTCCAAGCCGGCGATTTCCGTTCGGGATCCGCTTTTCTTCCTGATAGCGGTTATCGGCGCTCTTGTCGGTATTCATCATAGAGAGGTATTCCTGACGACTCACGGGTCACAACTATCGTGAGATTGCAGCGCAGCCGGATCATGATTCGTGCGCCTGGACTGCAGAAGGTTCAGGATATCGGACGGCGCCGAGACGCCCTGTACATTCATAAACTCCACGCAATGGCGCAGACAATCGCTAAGGCGTTCGGCAGTGCCCTGAAGCTGATGCACTTGGTCAGTGTCTACAACCAGTTCAACATCTGTTCTGCCCTCATGTCCATGAACCTTGAGTAGATCAGCGAGCGAATTGAATACGGTTGTGCTCGAGACGCCCGCGGCGTTGCGATCGCGCATCCAGCGCACGACCACCGTGCCGTCATCGAATTCCGCTACGTCGGCGACATGCCCAGTTCCGCTTGTTCCTGAGATGTCTTCCTTTCTGCAGAGATGATACAGTCTCATGCTGGCTCCGATTGGACCGGCGGCTCTTCTGGCGTGAAGACTGCCAGATCCTGAATGTTGTCCTGGTGCACTGGACCGCGCAAATGCAGGCTGTGGCGGCTGATCAACCACAATTCCGGCAGAATCTCCGCTTCGAGGTGCCCCTTCTGAAAAACACGCACGACAGCGCTCTCTGAAACCACGATCGCAATGGCCTCGGTGAACTTGGATATAGATGCCGCTGCCAGATGCCGGCTCCCCAGTCCAAACGGGATCTCGACATCCTTCGCCGTTGTGTCGAGATAGCGGGACGCGGCGACAACGAAGCCCTCGTTATCAACGACGAACGCCCCGTCGAGTTGCGCCAGTTCTTTGATCGTGCCGCGCAGGTTCGGATCGCTGATGTGCCGGGCGGCCAGCGGGTGAAGCGCGATCGGATCGAGAATCAGCGGACGAGATTGATTGAGAACAGAGTAGGCCGCTCCAAGCGTGAATAGCGTCCCGATGCGGCGGCCTTCGCGGCCCTCGCGCGCGATCTCCACCGCGAGCTCGATCAGGGCGTCGAGAATCTCGCGAGGGCACCAGGTGGCACAGATCTTCTCGAACATGAGTACCGACACCGGTAGAAGAACCTACCTATCTACTAAAACGCCCGAAAGATGCTTCGCGTTTCGCGCGGAAACTTCGTTGGGCAGAAGCCGCGTTCTCAGCACGCGATCGGGCGCAGGTCCGTTCAGCGAGACAGGCTACAAAAGGCGACACTTTTTGCCCCCTCAGGATCGACCGATACGCCGGAATACGCGGACGTAATTCGCCAATTGACTGGGGTTCGCTGAATCTCCAGCAGCGAATGCGCCCATAAGACGGACCGCAGAAAATATAGGAAGAGGCGGGCCTAAGACTTCGCACGCCGGATCCGGTCAGGACAGGATGACCACGTGCGCAGACTCCATTCGACAGTCCTGCGGCGTGTGCGTGGGCAGTCATATCGCGGAGAGCCCCGTCGTAGATCGCTCGCCGGGACTTGTCTTTCACCGCGATGTTCGGTGCAGCTGCTTCAGCACAGCAAGTGCCGCGAAGACACCGCCGAGTAACGGCGACGTCCCCGGCTCGGGTACGACGATTACGGCAGCGTTACTGTTATCGGGAGCGAAGTCGAGCGATTACCGGGTCGATCAGCAACAACTCTGACCGCGGCCAGAGATTGACGGTATAGGCTGCAGGGCGTCGCTCCCAGAGAGGGTAACCCAGAGAGAGAGAACCCCGGCCGACAGAAATGCGCCTGAGATGCTGACGTCCGCGGCAGGGATCGGTGTCGTCACCATCGTGTCCAGAGCCTGGGCGAAGCTGCCGCCCCCCGGACGATGATGACCACGGAATCAAAAGTGACCCCGGAGCGACGTCGGGGAACGTCGCAAACCCTGCTCCGCGGTTAATTCCCCAGACGAACACGCCACCTGGTGTAGTTCCGATCGCCGCATTCGAGGTGCTCGTGAACAGGAAGGAACTGCCGTTGAAGAACGCTTCCGCTTCGAGAACATCCAGTTCGCCGTTGTGCGGCCCGATATAGGTGGACAGGAAGTCGCCCGCGGATCTGTGATCAGAGCCGCCGGCGAAAGTACCGGGAGCATGCGCAATCCCGCAATGCCATTCTCATGATTCGTCAAGTCAAGTTTGCATCCGTTGAACTGACGACACAGATTGTATGCGACGGTGACCGTTCACATGGATGCCTGTGATCAAAGATTTGTTTCGCCATCCACAGAGAGCACTCTTCCCGGCTACCCGCACAGGGCCAATTTTATTGAACCGGTTTGCAAGAAAGTTACGCGTGTTTACTGCAGGTGGCGGAGAGTATCTGCCGTGACGGCCGCCGTGCAGATGAGTCGCCCGCATCCTGTTACAAACCCTACAAAGTGCGATGAACAGGCAAGCACAAGTGTAAAGGAGTTTCAGATGAGCTTCACGAGTTTGCGATTGCGTACGACGCCTGCCCTGCTGCAACTGGCCATGCTTGCCAGTTGCGTGCCGGCTGTGGCTCAGAACGGCGGCGACGGTAACAGCGTCGGTCAGCGGCAGGACGGCAAGCGCCTGTTCGAGCGTGAGACGTTTGCCGGAAATGGCCGGACCTGTCTGACGTGTCACACAACGGAAACAGGAACCATTTCTCCTTCCGATGCGCAGCGGCTGTTTCAGGCAAATCCGTACGATCCGTTGTTCCTGCACGACGGAAGCGATGACGGACGGGGCAATGGCGCAACGCGCATTCAGAAGGACGGGACCATCCTGGTGGAGATGATACTTCCTCCGAACGTGACGATGGCCGACGATCCGAACGGCAAATCGGTGGTGGTGCGCCGCGGCGTTCCGTCAACCCTCAATTCACCTGCTCTCGATCCCGTCCTGATGTGGGACGGACGCGAGCCGAATCTGGAGTCGCAGGCCTCGGGCGCAATTCGCGGCCACGCGCAGAGCGTCATCGTCCCGAACGAAAAAGACCTTCGACGGCTTGCAGAGCACCAGCGCACCGACGCATTCTTTACTTCGACCGCACTCCGCAACTATGCGCGCGGAGGCCCGGCTCCCGTCCTTCCGGAAGGACGAACGGAATCCGAGAAGAGAGGGCGTAGGTTCTTCGAAGATGTGCCTTTGACTCCCGGCTCAACAACAGGCCATTGCGCAGTTTGCCACAGCGGCCCGATGCTCAACCAGACCAATCGCTTCTTTCCTGCGCCGGTACCGCCGGGCTCACGCTTCCAGAACGTGCTGGTTTCTGAGTTCAACACCGCCGGCAACCCCCAGCGGGATTTCATCTTCCAGAATCCGGATGGCTCGACTCGTGTGATCCGCAGCGCCGACCCGGGGCGCGCCCTCTTGACGGGAAAGATCGAGGACGTCAATATGTTCAAGATTCCGTCTCTGCGCGGAATCCGTCACACGGCGCCATACTTCCACGACAACTCTGCCAAAACGCTTGAAGAGGTCGTGGCGCACTACGCGAAGGTCATGCTGCTCATCAGCGATCCTTCAGCGCCCCTGGTCCTCACGCCGCAAGACCAGGCCGATATGGTGGCGTATATGAAGTTGCTCGATTAGGAACGCGCCCGGGGCGGCATTCCTGCAACCGCTTCGCAGGCGCACACTTCGCCACGGCGGCCGGCTTGCGCGCGGCGTGCAAGGGAGCTGACGATCGCGGGCTACTGATCGCCGCTTAGAATAAACGAAACGAATGCCCGGGCGTCGCGTGATATCGATGCAGGCGCCGGTCAGACGTAGCGGTCTACCGTGCTCGCCTGTAAGCACTTCTCCCTGGTCCATCAGCCAGCGCTGGGTGCCCGTCTGGCCGGATTACGCGGAAGTCCGTGTCCAGGTGTTATCCCCTCGTGACGGGTGTGTTCGAAGGCGGCTAGAACGTTTGCACGATCATCGGGATCGACGGGCATAGAAGTCTTCAATCGTGTTGACCTCATCCTCGGGCTGAACGCCGAACAGATTCCGAAGGTTGTCGTCGAACGTTTCTTTCGAGTCGATCTCCCGTTTAGGTACCCATCCGCGCTGCATGCAAGGCAATGCGAAGTTCTTCCTGCGTCTTTTGCAGCGCGTCCTGAGTACGCTTGTGAGGAGTTGTATCCCCAGTGATTTTGGTGAACCCGGTCAGTGTGCCGGTAGTGTCGCGAATGGCGGTGAGAAATCCCTCTGCCCAGTAGTGGTGGCCGTTCTGGCGGACCAGGAAGCGCGTGTTATATCGGCTGATCCATTCCGAATGGCGAGTTCCAGTTCCGTTTGGGGAATTCCTTGCTGACGATCCTCTTCCGTGAAGAGGATCGAGTAGTGTGCCCGATGATGTTTGCGGCACTATAGCCGTTGATCTTCTCGGCGCTGCGATTGCAGCTGTTGATGGTACCTGCGGTGTCCAGCGTAAAGACGGCACCGTCGGTAACGCTGGCAACCATCAGGTGCAACTGCTCGTCAGCTTCGCCGTACGCGGCCGCTCGGTCCTGCCCGGGTATGCCGAGCGGTTGAACTTTCTGAGCGGTTGAGATGTCGTCCACTGTCCCCGAGAGCTACGACATCCATCACAAAACAGACCAAAAGCGAAGGAACTGCCAAGATTCCAGTGATCGTCGGGGACTGACCTTCCCCACCAACTAAACACCTTTCGTTGCTTTGCACACAACAGGGGACTTTACGCTTAGGCGGGGACGCATGCTCGCGCGAATCTAGTCATTCCCCGTCCGATAAAAACAGTGAGATGCGCGGGTCTTGGCAGCAGCCATGCCCCTGCGAAGTGGCCTTCTGGCAAGCGGTGCAAATCGTTCTCGAGAAACGTTGCGCGCGCTTCACTCGGCCGAAGGCATCGCTCGCTCTTCAATCAGCTTGCGAATGACCCCCGCGCTGCGGCGTAGTTGCTCGGCTTCCTTCCGCAGG
This sequence comes from Bryobacteraceae bacterium, assembly GCA_963825845.1. Lineage (GTDB taxonomy): Bacteria > Acidobacteriota > Terriglobia > Bryobacterales > Bryobacteraceae > DASQDN01. Next base: position 7,895 of record CAWGVL010000063.1, read on the forward strand.
TCGTCATGACCGTCGCCGTTCGTCACAGTAGCCATCCTCTCGGCCAGGTCAGCGCCCTCATCCAGAGCAACAATCGCCTCGTAGAGCTTTCGCTCCTGCGTGGATGTGTGCTCATCGAACAAGGTCTTCAGCGACAAGACGTGCCCGACGCGACATCGGAACTCGGCAGGACGCCCATTCTCGTACAAAGGTCCTCGGCACTCCGGACACGTAAAACCGCTGAAAGGGTCCATCGCTCTCTCCGACACCTCCCGGCCTTTTGAGGTTGGCGAGACCTCTTCCTCGAGCAACCGCACCAGCATAGGGCCCAATTCGGACACGGTCAAGGTGTAATGTACTATCGCGTCGTTCAGCGCGTTCAGCGGCATCGAAGGAAATTCCGCCTCGGACGGATCTTGCACCATTGTTAGTCCGCCCCGTCTGCCGATTTCCCAAATTCCGGCTGCTCCGTCATCGAGCATGCCGGAAAGCAGAACGCCGATGACACGCGAACCGTACGTTGCAGCAGCTGAACGGAACGTAACATTGATACTCGGCCGCTGCAGACCTTCCTTCGGGCCGCGACTCAAGTGAATGTGATCTTCACTGACGATCAAATGACGGTCAGGCGCGGCCACATAGATTGTCCCATTGCGGATGGGTGCTCCGTCTGAAGCTTGCACCACAAGGATGGAAGTCGATTTCTGCAGGATATCGGCGAGGTAGCTCCGGGTCCTTGGCGACAGGTGAATCACAACGAACACCGCCGCAGACAGCTCTGCCGGCAAACTTGCCACGATTCGTTTCAGAGCCTCTAAACTGCCGGCTGATCCCCCGATTGCAACGATGTCACGGTTTGCCATGACTGCCATTCTTCGGGCACATATCAACGGATTCTTTCCGCACACATTGCGTCAGCGCATCGATTAGCGTACTCGGCCGAAATGGTTTGGCAATCACCGGAACATCGGCAACGGCTGCAGGCAAACCCTGTCGGCCATACCCTGTGACGATCACAAAACGAATGCCTTTCGCCTGCAACGCCACTGCAATTCGCTCGATTCCCTGACCGTCCAGGTTGGCATCGACGATTGCCCCGTCCCAGTCGCAAGCTGCAATGGCTGCGAGCGCATTCGTTTCTGTCGCGGCATGTTCGACTTCACGAAAACCTCGGCGTTTCAAATGGAAGCGGATCTCCTCAGCAATCAGGAATTCGTCTTCTATCACCAGGATCGCCATCCGAGAATGTCACCCCTATTCTCCGTCCCTGCGCAACGGTGTCAGAGGCAGCAGGATCCGGCAGGACAAGCCCCCGGGATCAAACTGTAGGACGCTCTGCCCACCAACCCCTTTCAAACCTTGCTGAATCAGGGTTGTGCCGAACCCCGCCCTTTCAGGAGGGGTGACGGCTGGTCCGTCCCGCTCCAGCCAGTCCAGGTCCAAATACTGTTGTTCGTTCCGGGTTGTAACGCTCCAACTAATACGAAGCCGGCCGTTCTCACTGGAAAGCGCTCCGTACTTGCGAGCATTCGTACCCAACTCGTACACAACAAGTGACAGGTTCAGGGCCGCCTGGGGCCGCAGCGCCAGAACAGGTCCGGACAGCGCAATTCTTTGACCGTCACCCTCAATTGCCAGCGATCGTTGCAATATGTTGGTCAACTCAGCACCTTCCCAGTTCATTTGCGAGAGCAGATCATGCGCCTCTGCCAGGGTCGCCAGTCGCTCGCCGAACTTCGTTACGAACTCTTCAGGGCTTTCCGTTGTGACCATCGTCTGCGTCGCGATTGACTGCACCGTCGTGAGCGTGTTTTTGACGCGATGATTCAACTCGCTCAGGAGCAACTGCTGCCGCTGCTCTGCCGCTTTACGTTCGCTGACGTCCCGGAGGAGAACCGCAACCTGCCGGTGGGGGGCTTCTCCGGTTCGGAATGCATAAACGTCCAGGTGCCGTCCCAGCTCGTCAGCGTACGCCTCAAAGCGTTCCGGCACTCCTGTTACGGCGATTCTGTCGATACCTTTCCAACCACAGGGGCTCTCGATCCGCCACGAGGTCACGAATCTTTTTGCCAACCACGTTGGTTAATCCAGCATTTTTCTCGAAGGCCGGATTGGTATGCAGAAAGCGGTAGTCGTATGCTCCTCTACCGTTGGCAGACAGAAGCTCAATAATGCAAAACCCCTCATCGATGGAGTCGAACAGCTGCTGATACCTTCGTTCGGAGATACGCTGCGCCGAGACGCTAGTTGAGATCTCCTCTTCAGCCCGTCGCCGATCTACCAAATGAGTCGCTTGTTGAGTGTAGAGGTCCAGTAACCAAAGGTCCCGTTCCGAGGGCGTGTAAGGCTTAACGTAATGAGTCGAGAGGATTCCAAGGACTCGGCCGTCTCTGCTCACCAGAGGTGTTGACTGAACGGCCCGGTACCCCGCGGCCGCAGCCGCCTGCTTAAACGGTTCGTACAGTGGATCCGTCGTGACATCCGTGATGACAACTCTCTTCCTGGAAGCCAGTGCGCGGCCGCAGGCGGTACTTTCATCCGCGGCCACGTTGCGGAAGTATTCCATGAATTCCCGGTCGAACCCGCGGTGTGCGACGAGTTCCAGTGAATCACTCGCTGCGTTGTAAAGCTGGAGATTCCCCATGTCGGCGCCCGTGATCTCGACTGCCGACTCCAAAATGTCCTGGAGCGCCCTCGAAAGATCCGGGGTTTCGATCAACCGGGACACCAGACTATGAAGACGCCGCATCGTCTCGAGTTCAACTGCCAGGCGCTGTTCGCTGGACCGTGCGGCCTCTTCTGCAATCTTTCGATTAGTGATATCGACGAACGTGATCACTATACCTTCAATTCGGTCTTCCGTGCTTCGATATGGCAGGACCCGCGTCAGATACCAGCTGCCGGCCTCGTCCTGCAACTCACGTTCAAGCGGAACCAGGCGGCTGAGGACCTGTGCAGCGTCCGTACGCATGTCGGGATACCCAATCCGCGTCGTCAGGTCCGAAATAGGTCGGCCACGATCTGTTTGCCGCACATTGAAGAGCTCGCTTAATTTGGGGGTGAACCGCAGAATCCGCAACTCGCGATCGAGAAACAGGGTGGCTATCTCAGTCGAGCCCAGAAGATTGTGGAGGTCGCTGGAGAGCTGAGAAAGCTCCTCCACTTTGTGCCGGTTCTCCTGATTGAGTGTCTGAAGCTCCTCGTTGATGCTTTGCAATTCTTCCTTCGAGGTTTCCAGTTCCTCCATCGTGGACCGCAGTTCTTCATTCGTAGACTGCATTTCTTCGTTCGAAGCCTTCATCTCCTCCTGGCTGGTCTCGAACTCCTCGACCGTGGCCTGAAGCCGCTGCCGAAGCTGATGGACCTCCTCCTCCAGCTCGGTAACGCGCTGATAATCCGGCCCTCCCGCGGGACTCTGTCGCGTGACTTTCTGCGATCGCTCTGGTTCAGGCTCGCGCTCTTCGAAAATCACGGCAACCAGACCATCCTCGTCGGGACTCGTCGAGGGCCGGAGCCGGATCAATACAGAGCGAGAATCTCCATCTAGTTGCACATCGATTGGTTTTGAATCGACCGGTTTGCCCGTTTCGCGCGTGGCTTGCAGCATCGCGAGCAACTCAATTCTTAGCTCCTGACGAACAAGCTTCAGTACGCTGGCGGTCAACTCCCCTCCCGGATGGATGAGATAGCGGCCAGCGCGCTCAGAAATATGGACCACCTTATCGTCGCCGCTTACAAGGACACTCGGCGGCGCGTACCTCTCCACGAGACGCTGATGCAAAACTCCGTAGGGTACCGGCTCAGCGCCCTGTGTGCCCCTCGCATCGTTGAGATGGCGCCCCCTGGTCGTCGGGAACACGGGTAGACGGGGCTCAGGGGCTGGGACGTTGCGCTTTCGATATAAGCACACCTTCTTGTCCTGGGTGTAGAACAGCTCCGAAGCGTCCGCCACCTCTGCAGACCCGAGTAGCAGATGCCCTCCCGCGCAGAGCGAATAGTGAAATAGCCCCACCACCTCGCGCTGGACGTCGCGATCGAGATAGATCAACAGATTGCGGCAGGCAATGAAGTCCAACCGCGAAAATGGCGGATCGCCAAGGAGATTGTGAGGCGCGAACACCACCACTTCACGAAGTTCTTTATTGACCCGGTACCCGCCGTCTTCTCTGCTAAAAAAACGTTCGAGTCGTTCCGCGCTTACGTCTACCGCGATATCTCCCGGATAGAAGCCCTCACGTGCTTTGGCGAGAGACTCCTTGTGGAGGTCGGATGCGAAAACCTGGATTTTCGGCTGTACCTCGCGCCGGCTCGCCTCTTCAACAAGAAGCATGGCTAAGGAGTACGCCTCCTCTCCTGTCGCGCAGCCTACCGACCACACGCGAACGGAATCCGCTGCTGACTTTTCCTGGAACATTGCCGGAAGAACTTGCTGCTGCAGTGCCTGGAAAATCTCCGGATCACGGAAGAAGCTGGTGACTGTTATTAGCAGATCATCCGCCAGTGCCCTTGCCTCCTCCGGGTCCTCCCGAAGGCGAGCCAAATACATCTCGAAGTCCTCCAGATGATTGAGCTGCATACGACGCGCAATGCGCCGCATGATCGTGGCACGTTTATATCGTCGGAAATCACGGTCGGTGCGGGCTCGGAGCAGTTCAAGCACCTTCGGGAGCGGGTCAGCTCCCCGTGTTGCTTGTTGGCTTTCCTCTACGGCGGGTACGCGGGGCCGCGTCTGATGGTATTTCAGAATGGCCTGGGGGATTTGGGCTAAGGGCAGAATCAGATCCGCTACGCCGGTAGCGATCGCGCTCTGCGGCATTCCGTCGAATTCTGCTTCGTTCGGGTCCTGGACGATGACGATCCCACCCTTGGCCTTTATCTCCCGAATACCCAGCGTGCCGTCCGATCCAGTCCCCGTCAGAACGACACCGACTGCGTGTCCGTCATGGGTCGCAGCGAGAGTGCGGAAAAAATGGTCAATGGGCGCACGCTCTCGCCGTTCTTCCTCGAGTTTTGAAAGCCTCAGGTGCGTATCGATTGCGCTGAGATTCGCGTTCGGCGGAATGACGTACACCTGGTTCACTTCTAACGGAGTGGTCTCTGTTACCTGCTGCACGGCGAACCGCGCGTGGGGTTGCAGCAGGTCCGACAGCAGACTTTTGTGCTCGGGCGACAGGTGGACGACGACTACAAACGCGAGACCGCAATTCGCCGGCACATGCTCGAAGAACTCCTTCAGAGCAGCCAAGCCGCCCGCCGACGCTCCAATGCCGACGACCGTAGGCTTGGAGTGTTCAGATGCATCCTCATGTTCCGCTTGCTCCGGATTGTTGTCGATTTCCACAGTACACCTCCTCCGGATGGCTGCTGGAACAGCTCTTGCCGGCCGGTACCAGTTTGGCACGCACAGCTACGAATGGCTGGCTGCAAGCCAGAGTAGTGTCCCAGTGCTGGCTTGATCTAGGCCGAAACCTGCCGAATGGGGAATGGACCCCTCATGGTCGACGCCACGCGCGATGGTGTCGACTTGGCATTTTCTGTCAGACGATCTCGTTGAGCCGCATCTGGCCAGTGGCGCACTGGTCCGAGTGTTGGAAGATTGGCGCCAGCCGTTTCCAGGTTCTTCCTCTATTATCCGAGCCGTCCGCAGCAGCCTGCGACCCTTTCGGCTTTGATCGACGTGCTTCGGCTATAGTCGAGCGAAGCACTCTGTTCATCAACTAGGGCTATGAGTGAGTTGCTCGGCACGCCATCAGAGTAGGGACCGTGAGACGGCCATACCGGAACGAGAGTGGTAGTGCCTGGTTACCTCGCTCGACGAGAAATGAATTAACCAAGTCGGGCCGGAACTGGTTCCAACGCTTCGCCGAGTCCGGAACAAAGCTCGATGTTTTTGAGCCTTGCCGGACAAAGACAAACTCCCGTAGGGTCTAAATCTCCCCTGCCGTCCCGGCTGATATCTCGCCGCACCACCGCAGCCGTGATTGGCAGCTGGATTGCCCGGCTTTGGACTGTCGATTTCGGGCTCCGCTGCGAACGCAAATCAGCAGTTTAGCGACTTCTCAAGCCCGTCGCATTCATACGAATTTGATGCAGTACGCTGTAAGTGACTGGATAGCTTCGTCTTCGTGAAAACGACAGTGGCTCCCCGGCATGGATTCGAACCACGAAGAAACGAGTTCGCGTGGAATCTGCAAGTTGCTGATTCCACGATCTGCCACATCGCAGGAATCTCACGGAAACGACTCCATTCGTACAGTATTCGTACAAGATGGAGCACTCTTCCGGCCATTTCGAGTTGAACTTTTTTCAGATGCTAGGCCCTGACAATCGGACTGGCTAACGAAACAAAAGACTTCCCTCGGCTTCAGATGAGGATGCCCTGTACGACGTGTCCGTGTACATCGGTTAATATTCGGCGAATGCCATTATGGTAGAACGTCAGCTTTTCGTGATCTAGTCCGAGTAGCTCTCGTTCGCCGATCCCGGCTTCAGCGCCGCTCCGCTGACGCCGCCCTTCAAAGCGCCTTCGCGCGTCGACAGGTCCAGACCTGCCGTTTTGGTTCGAGGGCCGTGACAAGCCAGACACCGACGTTGCAGGAGAGCCTGCGTTCGGAGCTCCAGATCGTCAGCGCGCAGGGCGAGTGCCACGGCCGCCGCCAACAGGATGGACAGGCGCTTCATCTGAACACCTTCCCAGGGTGATCTCACAACGACAGGAAGCGCGGGCTAAAAAACGCGACTGAGCGCGCCACCATCGACGAGTAGCGCGGTCCCGGTGATGTAGCTTCCGGCCTCGCTGGCCAAAAGCAATGCCGGACCGATCAATTCATCCGGATTACCCCAACGGCCGAGTGCGGTGGTTTCGGCAAACACCTGTTTCTGTTCCTGCGAGAGCACCCGCCCCGGAAGATCGGTGAGAAATGGTCCCGGAGCGATGCAGTTTACGGTGATGTTGAATGGCCCAAGGTCCAGAGCAGACGCCCGTGTAAGCCCGAGCAACGCCGATTTCGTTGAACAGTACGCGCTTCGTTGTTCTTTACCGCCCAGTCCGAGAACGGATGAGATGTGGATCACACGGCCCCATTGGCGTTCCTTCATCTGCGGAACGAGCGCGCGCGTCATTCTCATGCAACTCGAGAGGTTGAGCTCGATGATGCGGTCCCAATCCTCGTCCACAATGGATTCAACGCTCTGTGGAAGGTTTGAGCCTGCATTGTTCACCAGGATATCCACGCGTCCCAGGCGTTGCAGCGCTATTTCGGCAAGAGCATCCACGTCGTTGCGGGCGACCATGTCGGCGACCGCCCATTCAATGCGAGACGACACGCCCGAGGCGAGTTCCCCGGCAGTTTGACGCAACTCGTTTTCATTGCGACTGGAGATGAGGACGTCGGCTCCGGCTTCAGCAAAACCTCGCGCCATAGACTTGCCGAGGCCTTTACTGCCGCCAGTCACAAGAGCGACGCGTCCGGTGAGGTCGAAAAGGGATGACAACATTGTGGTGTTACAACGTTCGCACACTCATCTGTGCCATCCAACTAATGCGTCCGCTATGCCCCGAATACAGTTCGGTTAGCTCCGCTTAGCGGCGGCTCTAAGCTGCGGGATAAAGACCTCTTTCGACTTTCGTTCCAGAACGGCGTCGTACTGGAGGATCACTCCGATGTCTTCCCCGGCCCGAATAGCTTTGGCGATCCTGCTCTCTGCTTCGAGAATTCTTTCCGCCGACTGAATGGCGTCCTGCAACCTGGCAGCAGGGATTGCTACGACGCCATCCTCATCCCCAACCAGCCAGTCGCCTGGGTTCACCACCACGCCGCCGCATTGTACGGGCGCCTGAAGCTCGCCTGCGTATTCCGCGCCGCCTGCACCTGCTACGATTGCGCGCGCGAACACAGGCAGACGGCTGCGCGCAATCTCCGCGCTGTCGCGAATCGCTCCGTCGATCACCACGCCGGCGACACCTTTCGCAAGCGCAGCCTGAGTTGTCAGGCCACCCCACAGTGCGGTGTTGCACTCGCCGTGTCCATCGATCACAAGGACATGGTCCTTCGGGCACTCAGACAGCGCCTTGCCGACCATAAGAATGTCCGCGGTGTGGATGCGAACGGTGAAGGCGGGGCCTGCCATCCGCGGATTACGCGATCGAGGTCTGACTTCATGGCTCATCGCGCCGGTCTTGCCAAGTGCGTCCGACATCGGTCCAGCGCCAATGCGGCCAAGACGCGTCCCGGTCGCTCGCAGGGATTTCACGCGCACATTTTCACCTGCGCGGGATTGATCGCTTTGTACTTGCCCTTATTCGCGGTAATCTCGAATGCTTTCGGGACCTGCTCGATGCCATCGAGCACATGCGTGATTGTCGGCCGGACCTGAACGCGTCCGGAGGCCACGAGCCCGACTGTGTGCTGAAGATGCTCGAGAGTGCTGATGTCCGGGAAAACGTATCGAAGGCTCCGCTCACGAAGCAGATCGATGTCAAACTCCAGCGGCGCACCGAACCAGGAGACACCGACAATCTTGCCGCCCGATCGAACGGAATCCACAGCCTGTTGCAGAGTGCGTACACCGGCGAGTCCCTGCTTCGGGCTGCCTCCGGCGCATTCAAATACGACGTTCGCTCCATTGCCGTCCGTGAGGTCGCGAATCGCGGCGACTGGGTGGTCTCGCATCGCGTTGATCCCGTAGTCGGCGCCGAGTTGCTTCGACATGGCACAGGCTTCGTCGCGCACATCTACTGTAATAATCCTTCCTGCGCCGCTCACACGGGCCACCTGCATGCACTCCAATCCCATGCTTCCCTGACCAAAGATGGCGACAGAATCGCCTATTCGGATCTCTGCCGTTTCAACGGCGGTCACGCTATCACTCAGCGACTGAAGACACGCGGCCTCGTTATCGGAGATCCGATCATCTACCACGGTCAACGCAATCTCCGGCAGTACGGCGTACTCAGAAAAACAGCCCGGCAACTGAAAACCGATGATTGGCCCCCTTCTGCAAAGATGGAATTGACCGGACAGACAGAGCGGACAAGCTTCGCAGGTAGTTTGGCTCTGGCGGCGACGCGATCGCCAGGCCGGACCCGCGTCACACCTTCACCGACTTCAAGTATCCTGACGCAGAACTCATGTCCAAACAGCTGCACCGGCGCTTCCGTGTCCAGACGCTTCTTAATGCGCTCAAACGCGAGGGTCGGAATGCCCGCCGCCAGCCGAGCTTCGGTCACGCTGGGCTGCACACACAGCACTTGTGCCAGCACGTGGCGAGGCCGAAGCTCGGGCGTGGGCACATCATCCAGGCGCATGTCCCCAAAACCGTAAAATCCCCAGGCTTTCATATCACGCAATGATCTCCTGGGGCAGGCGCTCGGTGAGCCCATCGCGGCGACTAGAGCAACCGCATTCGCCAGGTGATTGAAGTGACTCTACTCTTTTTTCGAGTTTGCGGCAATGCGGGCTCTGTTCTGAGATACGCTGTTCGGAATCGCAGGCTGTTTCGCTGCGAACCGGAGGCAACCTGGATGGTGAAAATTTTTCTGATTCTGGCAGCAGCAGGCGTACCGCTCGCGGCGCAGATCTTCCCTGCCGAAGCAAAACTGGAAAAGCTGTATGAAGGCGGCCACCTGACCGAGGGTGCCGCGGTTGCATCGGACGGCACCGTTTATTTCAGCGATATCACGTTTACAACAGAGACTCGAATGCAGGCGGGGCACATCCTCCGCTATGACCCTTCAACGAACAAGACTGTTGTCTATCGCTCGCCGAGTGGCATGTCAAACGGGATCAAGTTCGATGCGCAGGGTCGCATGGTCGTTGCGGAAGGCGCCGATTACGGCGGCCGGAGGATCACCCGAACAGACCTGACCACCGGAAAGAGCGTCATTCTTGCCGGGCTTTACGAGGGCAAGCCGTTCAACTCACCAAATGACATCACGATCGACACGCAGGGACGGATCTACTTCAGCGACCCGCGGTATCTCGGTCATGAACCGATGGAACAGCCTCTCATGGCCGTGTACCGAATCGATCCTGATGGATCGGTTCATCGTGTCGTTACCGATGCCGGCAAGCCAAACGGAATCGCTATCTCGCCCGACCAGAAGACTCTCTACGTCGTCTGCAACGACGATGGCGTCCTCGGCTTCGATCGCCTGCCGAAGGGCACCTCCACACGAAAGGGAAGGATGGAGCTGATGGCATACGATCTCAGGCCCGATGGTTCCGCCACCTTCCGAAAGACACTGGTCAACTACGCTCCGCAGGATGGTCCCGACGGGTTGGTTTGCGATCGGGAAGGAAACCTCTTTGTAGCCGTTCGAGATGAGAAGCGCTTCGGTATCTACGTATACACGCCCGAAGGCAAAGAGGTCGCTTACCTGGCGACACCGGAGCGGCCGACGAACGTTGGATTCGGACGTGGGGCGCACGCAACGGATCTCTACATCACCGCCGGAGGCTGTTTGTACCGGATCAAAGTGCGGACGTCGGGTTATCAGCTCCCGGCGGTCAGACCATGATCGACACTGCATCCGCACATGCGGTGCGGCCCACGAAGGTCCGCTGGAAAGTCTACGGACTTCTTTTGATCGTAATCACGTTGACGTTCATCGACCGGTTCAACATGAACGTCGCCGCGAAGTACATTCAGCAGGAGTTCTTCGCTTTCGGACGTACAAATCGGCTCACTTTTGAGCGCTTTTGTGCTCGGTTATGCGCTGTTTCAGGCGCCGGGCGGATGGCTCGGCGACCGGTTCGGCGCGCGAAGAGTCCTGACGGTTGCAATTGTGTGGTGGTCGATCTTCACAGGTTTGACGGCGGCTTCGCCCGATCTGCCGTTTCGCGAATGGTTTGGAGTCGCAGGCTCGTTCTGGATTGTCCGGTTCCTTATCGGCGTCGGGGAAGCGCCGGCACTACCGAACACGAACAAGATGATCGGCCGCTGGATGGCTGTGAGCGAGCGAGCCCGGGGCAGCAGTCTGTTTCTGGTTGCGGTGGGCATTGGCGGCGGGTTCACCCCTCCGCTCATCGCGTGGATCATGGTGAACTGGGGCTGGCGGCTGTCCTTTATAGTATGCGGCGTGCTTGGTTTGCTCGTCGCAACAGTCTGGCATCTTCGATCGGCGGAGGAACCAGAGCAGCACGCATCCGTGAATGCGGCGGAACTGGCCATCATTGCGGCGGACCGAAGCGCAGCGGCGCCGCCTCGACCGTTCCCATGGCGCCGCATCGTGCAAGGCGCCAGCGTGCCTGCATTGATGATTGCCAACTTTATGCTCGGCTACGTCACCTACATCTTCTATACGTGGTTTTTTTTGTATCTGGTGAACGTCCGCAAGATGCCTCTGATCGCGGGCAGCTACTGGTCAACTGCGCCGTTTCTCGCGATGTTGATCGGTGCGCCCGTTGGCGGAACTGTATCGGATTGGATGGTTCGCAGATTTGGACACGTATGGGGTCGCCGCATTCCGGTCCTGATCGCCGTGACCACGTCGTGTGTGCTGCTGGTGGTTGGCTCGCGTACTGACGATCCGCACGTGGCTGTCTTGCTGCTCGCATTCGCAGCGGGTTGCAACAGCGTTGCCGCAGTCGCGAGCTGGACCTTGCCCAACGATTTGTCAGATCGTCATTCAGGATTTCTGGCCGGAATTCTGAATACCGCCACGAATCTCGGTGGTGCGCTGTCTCCCGTTCTCACACCTATACTCGCCGCTCGTCTGGGATGGGTGGGAGCGTTGGATGTAGCCGCTGCTCAGATGCTGTGCATCGGATTGCTCTGGCTGCTCGTGCGTGCGGAACGGCAGTTCGACTGAGCAGCGCAAAGCCGATGGATTCGTGTGAATGGATTCGGACTGCTAGGCGTGGGTGCACTGGCTAACGCGAACCCACTTGGCCAAAGGCTCGCGATTTCGAACCGAAAGTAAAGCGCGTAATCTTTTTGTTCATGCACGGAGGGCCTTCGAGCATCGATACATTCGACCGAAAGGATGCTTGATTCAGGAACATGGCAAGCCAGTTCCATTCAAGCGAGGGCTCACGTTTGCCGAAGATGGTGCCTTGGGTTGATGAAATCGCCGTGGGAGTTCCGGCGGCACAACCAAAGCGGAATCCCCCAAGCTCGCTGTTTCCGAACGTAGCGAGTTGGGCGGACGACCTGTGCGTCATTCGGTCCATGGTCGGCGACGGCGTCGATCACGGAGCCGTATTGTTGCAACTTCACATCGGTGTCTTTTCTTTCGAGCGGCCGAGAATGGGAGCGTGGATTCTGTGTGGCATCGGCCCTGAGAACGAGGATTTGCCGGGCTTCATCACGATCAAGCCGTCAGTCCAGAAATCGCCTCGTAGCAGCCTCACAAGCGGACCCGTGCTGCTCTGCGGCTAATTGCTCGACCGAACGGATGACCTGTTGGTGAGTAGCGGCGGCCGTTGTCGTTCCTCGAATACTCACGATCTTGCCCGTCAAATTCTGCCATCGTTATTCGTCTCTCGCCGGTCCCAGCTTAACTCAACTGAGCCGCTGCACAAGAGTAGGCTTGGCCAGTTGCAGACTGCGGACGATTCACGGCTCTGAGCCACAACTGCCAGAGAAACATCGCGTTAGGGCTATATCGCATCGACGCTTCGTACAGCATTCGCACAAAATCCCGCAGCCCAAGCGCTGCAAGTAATTGAAAACACAGCATGGCTCCCCGGCATGGATTCGAACCACGATTCACGGCTCCAAAGGCCGCTGTCCTACCGTTAGACGACCGGGGAAACTACGCAGAGTTGCGCGACAAAACCAGTTTACAACGACTTTAAGGCTGGATGATAAGACTGGGCTCGTCCGCCGGTTTCTCCGGCTGATCGATGCTGCCGACGATCTGCACCTCGCGAGAGGTTCGATCACACGGGTGGGAACCGTACAACTGTGCATACGCCCTTGTGAATTCGGCTCCCAGGAAGAAGATCTGCGCCGAATAATACACCCACACCAGGACGACCACCAGTGATCCGGCCGCACCGTAAGTAGACGCGATGCCCGCCGTCCCAAGATAGATTCCAATCAGGTACTTGCCCAAGCCGAACAACAAGGACGTAAGCAGTGAGCCTAAAATCACGTCCCGCCATTCGATGTAAAGATTCGGCAGCCACTTGTAGATTACTGCAAAAAGGATCGCAATTATGATATATGTGACCGCAAAATCTAGCGCTTTAAACCCCCAGGCGGGCAAAGGGAGCGCTGCGTTGAACCTCGCGCCGATGGCCGATAGAGCGGCATTGATAGTAAGGGACACGATCAACAGGAACCCGATTCCGAGCACCACCGCAAACGCAACCGTCCGATCGCGCAGGATCGAAACAATACTCTTCAACGCTGTCTTCGTTTTCGGCGGCGCGCACCAGATGATATTCAATGCTTCACGCAACTCGGCGACAACGGTACCCGCCCCATAGAAGAGTGTCACCACGCCAAATACGGTCGCGAGCGTTCCAGTCGCGGGTTTGCTCGCGCCTTTCAGAAGCGTTTGAACAGTCTCCGCGCCATCTCGGCCGATTAGATCTTGGATCTGCCAAACGAGTTGACCTTCCGCGGCCTCTCTGCCAAACACCGCGCCCGCCACCGCGATCACGATAATCAGCAGCGGCGCCAATGAAAGCAGCGTATAAAATGCAACAGAGGCTCCGAGCCGTGGAGCATTGTGATCGAAAAAATTGCTGATCGCGGTCGTCGTAAGTGCCGCAATGTCACGCCAGCCCAACCCAATAATCCGCCGAATCTTTGCGCGCAGGCTCGGTTCACAGTCGATTCCAGGTGTCGCAAGGGGTGCCGTACTCATTACCTTCACTGCTGATTAGACGCCGAAGCGCGTTCTGTTGCAACGCCCGTATTGTATGAAACTCGCAACAGTTAAAGGAATAAAGGTGAAACTTTTGTAACGTTCCGGAGTCTCACTGATTGGTTGCGCAGGCGCCTAGGCGCTTGCTCCCGCCGTTGACAAGTTGGTCTAACCGTTCCGAATACATTCGCCTCATTGTTGAGGCCTCAATCTTCGTGTGTCTACCGGGATCGGCCCGCAACTAGGGGTGTGCCCGGACGACAGAATGGAGTCGCACGTTTTGAATAGACACTGTGGATTCAAAAGTTTCTTCCTGGGTGGTTTTGAGAGTTCGTGTCATGTCTTGCGCTCCGGGCGGCGGCTCGACATGATAGCGGCAACCTGCCACGACCGCTTTGCCGCTGCAGACTACGAGCGTCTGAAAAGTGTAGGCATTAAAAGCGCTCGCGACGGCATCCGATGGCACCTGATCGAAACCAGACCCTTTCAGTATGACTGGTCCAGCGTGCTGCCCATGGTTCATGCTGCGCAGGATACCGGAACGCAAGTGATATGGGATTTGTGCCACTACGGATGGCCCGACGATATCGATGTTTTTCGGCCTGAGTTCGTCAAGCGTTTCACGGCTTTTGCTAGAGACTTCGCAACGCTTGTTTTCAACGAGACAGAGGAATTTTCATACTTCGCGCCGATGAACGAAATCTCCTTCCTCGCCTGGGGCGCTGGTGATCATGGCATCCTACATCCGTTCGCAACAAGTCGCGGACTGGAGTTGAAGTGCCAGTTGGTCAGAGCGAGCATCTCCGCCATGGATGCGATTCGAAACGTCAATCCGCACGCGCGTTTCGTCAAAGTGGACCCGTTAATAAACGTCGTGACGGATCCGGACGCAAGCGAAGAACAGCGTCAGACCGCCGCCGGATACACGCGAGCCCAGTTTGACGCGTTCGATATGCTCTCAGGCCATCTGTGGCCGCAGCTCGGTGGGCATCCGGATTATCTGGACATCATCGGCGCCAATTATTACGTGCACAATCAATGGGTTTTCGGCGGTGAATTCATAGAGCGAACGGATCCGCGATTCCGCCCGCTGCACGAACTGCTCGGTGATCTTTATGCGCGTTACGGTAAACCCATTTTCATTGCGGAAACAGGGATTGAAGATGAGCGGCGGCCCGAATGGCTTTCCTACGTCGCCGATGAAGTCGTCATCGCTCTCGAGAAGGGAATACCGGTCGAAGGCGTTTGCCTTTACCCGATCGTCAATCATCCCGGATGGGAGGACGAGCGGCATTGTCACAACGGTTTATGGGACTACTGTAACGATTCTGGCCACCGTGAGATCTATATTCCGCTGGCGGACGAACTCCGGCGGCAAACTGCCCGCATTGATTCTGTCTTGCGCAGGCTGCAGCCTGAGCCCAGATCTGTATTTTCTGGCTCGGTACTGCAGGCGGAACATGCTAGCGCCGGCGCTGCTCTTAGTTAGTTAGTAATTGCATTCTAGATTTATTCACTTCCTGGAAAAGAATTGAGGAGAACCAATATGAACTTTAGTAAAACTCAGACAACCACGCCCGAGGATCTGGTGTGCCTATCGCATTTGCGGTGGGGATTCGTATACCAGAGACCTCAGCATCTCCTCAGTCGATTCGCCAAACATCAGCGCGTGTTCTTTGTCGAGGAACCGGTTCCCACCTCCGGCGTTCCAAGGATCGAGATTCAGCAGTGCCCCGAGAGTGGCGTCAACATCTGCGTTCCCCAGATCCCAGGAGACCTGACCCATGCGTCACAGGAAACGATCAAGAAACTCCTGCTCAACAATTTGATGACTGAGCAGCGCATCTCCGATTATTTGTTGTGGTACTACACGCCGATGGCGCTCTCCTTCTCGACGCATCTGCAACCCCGTCTTACTGTGTTCGATTGCATGGACGAACTGTCGGCTTTCAAAGATGCGCCCCAGGAGATGAAGGACCGCGAGGCGGAGCTTCTCAGCCGGGCCGATCTCGTCTTCACGGGCGGTCAAAGCCTGTACGAAGCAAAACTTGGACGCCACGACGATCTGCATGTCTTTCCGAGCAGCATCGAGTTCGCGCACTTCGCGCAGGCCCGTACTCACTCGGCGGAACCGGCCGATCAGGCCGGGATCCCTCATCCGCGCATTGGATTTTGTGGTGTCATCGACGAACGCATGGATATTCAGTTGCTTGGCGCCATCGCACAACTCCGTCCCGACTTCCAGTTCATCATGATCGGACCTGTCGTGAAGATCGATCCGGCAACACTGCCCCGGCACGCGAATATCCACTACCTCGGTGGCAAGACTTATAAAGAACTGCCCGCCTATATGGCCGGTTGGGATGTAGCGATTCTGCCGTTCGCTCACAACGAATCCACTCGGTTCATCAGCCCGACGAAAACTCCCGAATACCTGGCTGCTGGAAAGCCTGTCGTATCGACATCCATCATGGATGTCGTTAGACCATACGGTATTCAAAAGATGGTTCGCATCGCCGATGACGCCCAGGAATTTGTGAATGCCATCGAGCAGGCGTTAACAATCGACTCGCACGACGCTGACTGGAAGGCACGAGTCGATTCTGCCCTCGCGCAGAACTCATGGGATCTCACTCATAAACGGATGCGAGATCTGATTGAAAGCCGAATCCTGAACAAGGAACTGCAAACAGCGCGTACGTCCCCGGTTCTGTCATCTGCCGCCAGACCGGTTTCGGGCGCAGTGGTGGGCGACTAATTACGAAAGGACTCTGAAACATCATGTTCGACTATCTCGTCGTCGGCGCGGGATTTGCCGGTAGCGTCATCGCTGAGCGGCTTGCGCGCAAATACAACAAGCGGGTCCTTATCTGTGACCGTCGCAATCACATCGGCGGCAACGCTTACGATCATTACAACGATCACGGAATACTCGTGCATAAGTATGGACCGCATATCTTCCATACGAACTCGGCTGACGTATTCCAATACTTGTCCCAGTTCACGAAGTGGCGCGACTATGAACATAGAGTTCTCGCCCGCGTGGACGGCAAACTCGTTCCTATTCCGATCAATCTCGATACGGTCAATAAACTCTACGATCTGAATCTGACCGAGGATACGCTCGAAGACTTCTTCTCGGCGCGGGCGGAGAAGAAGGAGCACATTCGGACGTCTGAAGACGTCGTTGTTGCCCGGGTGGGCCGCGAACTCTATGAGAAGATGTTCCGCGGGTACACACGAAAGCAGTGGGGCCTTGACCCGTCGGAACTCGACGCCTCCGTCACCGCACGTATACCCGTGCGGACCAATCGTGATGATCGGTACTTCACCGACACATTTCAGGCGATGCCGCTGTTCGGCTATACCCGGATGTTCGAGAACATGCTCGATCATCCCAATATCAAGATCATGCTGAATACGGATTACCGCGATATCGAGAGAGAGATCGCGTTTAAGGAAATGGTGTATTCCGGGCCGGTCGACGAGTTTTTCGGATGCCGTTTCGGAAAGCTACCCTATCGCTCGCTCGAATTCAAGCATGAAGTTCACGACAGGGAGTACTTCCAAACCGCGCCGGTCGTGAATTACCCACAGGAACACGCCTACACGAGGATCACCGAATTCAAGTATCTGACCGGTCAACAGCATCAGAAAACGGCAATCGTATTCGAGTTTCCAAGGTCCGAAGGCGACCCGTATTATCCTGTCCCGCGTCCCGAGAACGCGGTGCTCTACAAGCAATACGAAGCGCTTGCCCAGTCGACGCCCAAAGTGCATTTTGTCGGACGTCTCGCGACGTATAAGTACTACAACATGGATCAGGTCGTGGCGCAGGCGTTAACGGTCGTAGCGAAACTTCACGGCGATCGCCGGCTCGAGGTCACGCGGGAGCCCGTCGGTGCTCCGGCTCAGATCATCGTGCCCCGTCTGAACGGCACGAGCACTGTCACGCCGGCTTGATCGCTCTGCGGCCGGCGCGGAAATACGATCGCATTGCGCCGGTTAGCAACGCCTCAGTGATCGATTTCGCCTCCAGATTGCTGATGCCCGCGGCTTGAAAACGCTCAACGGCATCGGCGATCAGAGGCATCACTTCTTGAGTAGCCGCCTGGGCGCCGGAAAGATATGTAGCTTTGGCGCCCTTCTTGATCTCAATGACTCTCCGTGCTCGGCTATCCTCCACGATGCTGCGCACCACCCGCACGGCATCCGAGTCGCCCTCAGCTACGAAACGTGATTCGTCCGCGTCGATGGGGGCAAACGTTGCTACAGTAGCCCCTTGCTCACGGAACCACATGCCCGAATCGCTCTCCGCTTCCTCCGATAGGATCATGAGCACTCGGTCTTCCCAGCTGACACTCGCTGAGCGCAACTCGCTCAGCGCCGATGTCAGATCCTCGACGGGAACACTTACCACCCAGACTCCGGCGCGCTTCATGTCGGCGACATCCATCACGGGAGATCCCGCGCCCAGCGCGTTGACCGCGCGACTGGCAACGCGATAGGAACTTGATTTCACCCATGCGAGTTGCCTCCGGAGATTCGGAAGCCGGGTCAGGGGTGACCGGCTAACCGGCCCCCCGCATAGAAGCGCTACTTGTCGCAGTTTCTTCATGGATGGCTCGCGCCTTGATGGCTTTAAGCCTATCTCGAATTTGTGCGGCCTTTTCGAACTCGAATTTTTTCGCCGCCTCCTTCATCTGCGTTTCCAGTTCTTTTAAAAGTTGATCTCGCTGGTCGGCGCTGAGTTCTTCCACCGGACTTTCGGGCTCCATCGGCACAGTCACATAGTCGGCCTCTGCGATCGCGACCAGGGCCATGTCCAGCGGTTTGATGATCGATTGCGGCGTGATGTCATTCTCTTCGTTGTAGGCAACCTGTACGGCACGGCGTCGAGTAGTTTCATCGATTGCGCGACGCATACTTACCGTCATTACGTCGGCATAAAGAATCGCACGCCCGTTCAAGTTCCTCGCCGCCCGGCCGATCGTCTGAATCAGCGATCCGGTCGACCTCAGGAACCCTTCCTTGTCGGCGTCAAGGATTGCGACCAATGAGACCTCCGGCAAATCAAGACCTTCGCGCAGAAGATTCACACCGATCAATACATCGTAATTGCCTCTTCGTAAATCCCGGAGAATTCTCACGCGATCGAGCGTGCTCACCTCCGAGTGCATATATGCGCAGCGAACACCCACTTCCGCGTAATACTCCGCAAGATCCTCCGCCATCCGCTTTGTCAGAGTCGTGACCAGGACGCGTTCACTGATCTCGGCTCGTAGTCGAATCTCGTGCAGAAGATTATCCACCTGACCTTTGATTGGACGGATCTCGATTTCAGGATCGGTCAGCCCCGTTGGCCGGATGATCTGCTCCACCACCACACCGGCCGACTTCGTGAGTTCGTACGGCCCCGGCGTCGCCGAAACATACACGACTTGGTTCACTCGGTGCTCGAATTCCTCGAACGTGAGAGGCCGATTGTCACGCGCGCTCGGAAGACGGAAACCATAGTTCACCAGTACATCCTTACGAGATCGATCGCCATGGTACATGCCTGTTAACTGAGGCACGGTCTGGTGGCTCTCGTCGATGAACATGATGGCGTCATGCGGCAGGTAATCGAGCAGCGTTGGAGGAGCCTCACC
>CAWGVL010000064.1:0-98105 GCA_963825845.1 Bryobacteraceae bacterium
GTGCTAACTATTCGGGGCTGAGCGACGCGACGGCGATCTCGCCGGCGGAACTGGTGGCGGTGCTGCGGCAGGCCGAGGGGGTGCTGCCGGGGCTCTTGAAGCCGCGGCCGATCCTCGATGCGCAGAAGCAGCCGGTGGCGGTCGGGGTGGCGGTGATGGCGAAGACCGGGACGATGAATTTCGTCAGCGGGCTGGCCGGGTACCTGACCGGGCGGCGGCGGATGGCGTTCGCGATCCTCGCGTCGGACCCGGCCTTGCGGGCGCGGATCCGGCCGGACCAGCGGGACGATCCGCCGGGCAACGACGGCTGGGTGCGGCGGGCGAAGGCGCAGGAGCAGGCGCTGCTCCGGCGCTGGGGGGCGCTGCACGCGGCTTGAGCGCGGCGCAGTCATGGCTAACGCAGCAGCGCCCCCCCCCGATTTAGACGATAAGTCTTTAGCGGGCGGCGAAGAGGGCGGGGTGGCCGGAGCTTCGGCAACAACTCAGATTACACCCTCGCGCGTATAGTAGGCGCGCAGCCTCGGATCGAGCAACACCGGCCGGTGGAACTGAAACAGCGAAAAGGTCCGGACAGAGTTGGCTTCAATAATGGTCCAGGAATCCGGGGTTATCACGATATCCCAGCCGACGTAGCGACGGGGAAAGCGCCGGGCGACGCATAGCAAGCCCGCGCACGTCTCGGCGAACCGTGGAATGATCTCACCGTCAATCTGTGTTCCGGTATCGGGGTGGGTCTCGTGTCGCGTTCGGCTCCGGTCGAAGCGGGGCTGCGGATCCCCGGCCCCATTCGCCCGGATGCGAATCGATCCCGACGCCGAGGCCCCAGCCCCCAACTGCTTCGACCCCGTCGGCAAGCGACGACCCAAAGCGGTGAGCTGCCGCCGCGACGAAGATATCCTTCCGGTCGTAATCCCAGGCGGTCAGGATCCGGATCGTGTTGGCCGAATGGGGATAGATCGCTGCGGCGTAGGCGTGCTGCTGGACGCGGGGCGTTGCGAACTCGCCGGGGCGTGGCGCTGGGTCCGGACTGCCCGGGCGGACCATTCGGATCCCCCCGCCGCCGCCGACGCTTTCGGCGCGGCTTCACCACCAGCTCACCATGCATGCAAAGCAGGGATTTGAAGTCCTTGGCGTCGTCAACGTATAATATATAAGCCGGCCCCCAGAATTTTCGGCCAAAACCGGCGAGTATCTCCTGCCAATCGCATGCATGTAGAGCGCGAATACTACCTTGTCTAGGCAGCAAACCACTTCTGAAGGGTCCAGTTTCTTTCGCAGCGCACCTGCGCTGGAGTTAGGGAAATAGTCCTCCGGCCGATAGTTCGTGAAATCGAATTCGAAGGCCCGCTCGGGGTAGAACCCGTGGATGCGGCAATACTGGAATTGCCGCATCGTCACCCCCGGATACTTGCCCCGGAGGAAGTTAAGAAATATGCGGGCACTCCGCGGACCTGCCCGTCCTGCCATTTAGGTCACCTCGCGGTACCTCTGTCAGAGCCGTAGCAACGGATAGCTTCGGGAAGTGCCACGCACTCGGCTTTTAATCTGCCTAAATTCTACTCAAATCGCCGCTTCGTCAAGCAGAACAACGCCTCGGTTAGGCAAGGCGCCTATTCGGACGAACGACGGTCGCGCCGGGTTGGGGGTGGGATAGGCCGTCGCGCCATTGCGCTGTTCGAAATTGTCCCGCGAGATCGGTCGGCCTCCAATCAGATGACCGTCCCCTTGGTGATGTTGTCATCGGAGGCGACCCCGACCATGGCGTTGCGTTCACCCGGCTCCTTTGCCGCAGATGCGGCGAAGGGCCCTGGCCGGTGCCTGGGTGGCCGGGCGGACCTGGGATCAGGCGTCGGCGGGGAGGCGGCGGTGGCGGGCGGCGCTGCCGCGCTCGATGGCGGCGGCGTGCAGACGGCTCGATGTCGAGGTCGTGGCGCAGCTCGAGCAGGAACTGCAGCTCGGCCTGGAAGGCGTGGCCGTCGGCGGCGGCGACGTCGCAGCAGAGCGCGTAAGCGGTCTCGCGCAGCGCGTCGGGCAGCGCGTCGCGCATCAGGCCGAAGAGCGCGTCGAGGCCGTCCTCCTCGCTCAAGAGGTCGAAGACGGTCTGGCCGATGGTGCGCAGCCGGTCGCGGTCGTAGCCCTCGAAGATCGGCAGCGTGTCGACCATGCGGCTGATCGAGAGCAACTCACGCGCGGTGGTGATGTTCTCGTCGGAGGCCGAAACACCGACCATTGCCGCCACCAGGGCATCCTGGGCCGTAAAGAGGCGGGGAAAGTCCGAGCGGCCATGGCGCCCTCGTTGCGGAGTCGGCACGCTTGTATTGGGCCGCGGCGGGCCGGCAAGCGCCGGCCCCGCGCTGGTGTCGTCGCTTCTACTGCAGCGCCTTCAGGCGTGGGTCGACTGCGTCGAAGCCGTTGGCCTGGGCTTCCTCGAGCCAGTGCCGGGCCTGCACCGGATCACGTTCGACCCCGAGGCCGCTCACGTAGAGCAGCGCGAGGTTCATCTGTCCGTAGCCGTTTCCGGCGTCGGCCGCCTTGCGGTACCAGCGGGCCGCCGCGGCCGGATCCTCGAGGACGCCGCCGCCGGTCTGGAACATGCCGCCGTAGGTGTTCTGCGAATCGGGATCGCCGCCGTTCGCCGCCTGGGCGACCAGCGTGACGATCTCGGCGGGTGCGAGGGCGCCGGTCGCGTCCGTGCCGAGCGCCCGCTGGAACGCGGCCGCGGCCTGTTGCGAGCCGGGGCCGAACTTCCCGTCCAGCCCGCCGTGGTAGTAGCCGAGGGCGTGCAGCGCGATCTGGATCAGGTAGTCGGAATGCTGGCCTTGAGCCGTTGGACCGACTTGGCGGAGAGGTCGGCCTCCGGAGGAAGCCCGCTCAAGGCGGCACCGGGCGCGGACGACTTGTCGGAAGGTGGGGGGACGAGCGTCAGATTGCGTTCCGCCGGCGGGGCCATCGCCACGGTGATGTCCTTGGAGGCCGCCTGCGCCGGGGCGGGGGGCGCCGCCGGAGTTGCGGCGATGGGCGGTGCTGTCGCGGCTCGGCCGGCGCCGTGTTCTGGGCTGAGCGCAGTTGCGCCATGGTGTCGCGGACGAGGGCGGTCCAGGCTCCGTCGGGGAAGCGCGCGACGTAGGCCTCCATGCCGCCCACGTCGCGGGAGGCGAGGAGCTGGTTGCTGAGCAGGCCCTCCAGCAGATACTGCGCGGTGGCGGCGTTGGCGCCGTCCGGGTAGCGGTGCAGGAACTGCTCGAAGGCCGCCGGGTCGCGGCTGTTGCGCAGCGTCGTCCACGCGGCGGCTTCGGCGGCCGGATCGCGCAGGATGCTCAGCCGGTCGCGCGCCGCGCCGACCAGCTTGCTGTCGGGATGTTGCGCGATGAAGGCGTCGACGGCGGCCGGATCGTCGGTGTCGACCTGGCTCCAGGCGATGTAGTCGTCCGGAAGCGTCGGCGGCAGCGGCGCGACCTTGACCGGGTTGAAGTCGAACTCACCGCCGAGCATCGCCTCTTCGACCCACGGGATTTGCCGGCCGTTGGTTGCCTGCACCACGTCCTGCTTCACTCCGCCGAACATGATGCGGACGTCGGTGTTCGGCGCTGCGATATGGGCGAGCAGCGCCTTGGTGAAGGGGCTGTTGCGCTGGTGGCTGCCGTCGAGCGCGACGTTGCCGGGCGAGGTGGCGTAGGCGATGAACATGCCGCTGGCCTGCTGCACGTCCATCGGCGCGAGGCCCTCGTTCGTCTGGACGCTGCGGCCGAGCTGTGCGTTCCTGGCCTGAAGCATCTTGGCCAGCGGGTTGTCGCGGCAGGCGTCGAGGATCACCATCTTGAGGTTGGCGTTGGTGTAGTCGAGCGCGTTGCGGACGTCGCTCAGGGCCAGCGTCCCGTAGGTCAGATCGAGCTCGTTCTGGATCTGCGCATGGACCGGCACCAGGTAGTTCTCGCCCCTCAGCGCCATGCCGTGGCCGGCGTAGTAGAAGAGCGCGACGTCGGCGCCGCTCGCCGAGCTGCCGAAGTCGCGCAAGGCGCGGCGCATTTCTTCGGCGTTGCCGTCGATGACCCGCGTCACCTTGAAGTGCAGGCCCTCCAGCGCGTCGGCGATGTCGCTGGCGTCGTTGGGCGGGTTCGGCAGCGTGCCGAGATCGCCGTAGGCGCCGTTGCCGATGACCAGCGCCACCCGGGTCCCCGTCAGATCTGCCGTCGCCGGCGGCTCGGCTGCCGGCAGCTGGCTCGCGAACAGCATCAGCAGCGCCACCGCGCCGGCGAGGGCCGAGAGCGGCCGGCGCACCGCGGTGACGAACAGAGAGAGCGGCAGGACCAGTCGCATGCGGCACCCCATGACGTTCCGCGCCGGTCGGACAGGAATGAACCCGCCGGCGCTCGTTCGGCTCGGGGACCGACATCCCGACATGCAATGCCCCGCGCCGAACAGGCGGCGAAAGGGCGTCACCCCGATTCGAATATCGTTCGCGATAGCGCGAAACTGGTCCCCAAGCCAGCAGTAAAGCACATCCAGCGATTTCATGCATCTCCCCGACCAGGAAATCCGCGGTAAGCGCACGTCGCGGCTTTGGCGGCGGCGGGGCAGACGTGCTATGAAGGGTCGCCGGCCGCTCGGCGCGGGGAGTGAAAGGCTTGGGGGAGGGAATGGACACACGTCTCGTCGCACTCGTGCTGTGCCTGGCTTTTGGCGCTTCCGCCGTCCTCCGGTGCGCAGACGTTCCTCGCGCCGACGCCCAGGTGCCGCCCCGCGCACGCCTCCTGTGGGGCTATCTCCGGGGCAAGGCGAAGCTGAATGGCCTCCCGGTGGAGTACATCGTCGAAACGACGGCGAAGTGCAATCTGTACTGCCCGATGTGCCCTCGCGAAACGCACAAGCAACCAAAAGAGGACATGGCGGACGAGATCTTCGAACGTCTTGTCACGGGAGCGGGCGATCAGCCGAGCACATGATGCTGATCGGTTTAGGTGAACCGCTTCTCGATCCGAAGATTTTCGACCGAATCGAGTATTGCGCACGAACACAACATCTCGACCCTGCTTTCAACCAACGGCACTCTCCTTGACGAAGCCAGCGCTGAAAAATTGCTCGCAACGCCGCTCGAACACATTACGTTCAGCTTCGACGGATCGACGAAAGAATCGTTCGAGTACTACCGCAAAGGCGCGCGCTTCGAGCGGGTCCGAGACAACTTTCTCCGCTTTGCCCGTCTGAAGCACGAGCGGAAGCGCAAGCTGCAGGTCGTCGTGCAGATGGTGCGGATGGAGAAGAACTGGGACGAAGTGGATGACTTCGTGCGGTTCTGGCGCGCTGTGCCCGGGAGTGGATCAGGTTCGAATCAAAGCGGACGAAACGAACCTGATGCAGCCCGATCGCGGGCATGCGGCCGAGGATTGGACTCATCCCGTGCCACTATCTTTGGCGCGGTCCGATGTACGTGAAGCACAACGGCGACGTATATCCGTGCTGCCAAAGCTACATGCTCGACGCGTTGCCGGTTGGCAACGTGGGCCGGCAGTCACTGGACGAGATCTGGAATGGCGAGCCGATGCAGCATATGCGGCGTCTGCATACGTCAAAGCGGGCGGGTGAGATCGACGCGTGCGCACAGTGCTGCACGACCATCCCCCACCCTGCGCTGGTGGCCGGTAGTCTCCTGCTACACGGCCGCACCGTACGAACGTTGTTGCCGTGGGTAGAACGTCTCGCCTACTTCTCCAAACTGCCCCAGCGGCTGCTGAAGCCGCCTAAACCCGCTGCGACGGCCGCCGCCGACCTCGTTCAGATCGAGACAGCGGGCAAGGAGTAGTTGTTCCCTGATCCCGTTGCTGCTCGGGGCCTGAGAACTAACCGCGCCTTCCGCCACTTCCTCAGGGAATGCCCGTTTCGACTTACACCCTCACCCGTGAACAGGAACTGCACTGGCTTGCTTTAAAGATGACACCCGGGCTGGGTACACGCAGCGCAGCGCAACTGGTTCAGAAGCTTCGCACGCCGGAAGCTATCTTTCGCGCTTCCGTTACGGAACTCGAAGGGCACGGCTTGGCCCGGTCTATTGCGCAGTCCATCGCCAGTGGATGCGCCTTCGAAGATGCGGCCGATCAGCAGAATAAACTCGCGGAGTTCGGATCGGAGATCATCCCCATCAGCGATCCCAGGTATCCGCAACGTCTCCGCGAAATCTATGATCCGCCTGTAGTGCTCTTCGCGCGCGGGCGAGTCGAGCTATTAGACACGCTGATGATCGCTGTAGTGGGCACTCGCCGACCCTCACAATACGGGGTCGCAGCCACGGAGAAGCTTTCAACCGACCTCGCCACGGCGGGGCTTACAATCGTGAGTGGGATGGCCCGCGGCATCGACACCGCGGCCCATAAAGCTGCGCTAAGTGTCGACGGCGCGACGGTGGCGGTATTTGGATGTGGCGTCGACTTGGTGTATCCTGCAGAAAACCGCAAGTTGGCCGCCACCCTCGCGGAGAAGGGCTTGGTGCTCTCCGAATTCGCGATGGGGGCTCCGCCGTACCCTCAGAACTTTCCAATTCGAAATCGGGTTGTGAGTGGGATGAGTATTGGTGTCCTGGTAGTCGAAGGAGCGCAGTATAGTGGTTCTGCTATCACGGCGCGCTTGGCAATGGACCAGCAGAGAGAGGTGTTCGCCGTGCCGGGAAACATCACGAACAAGATGAGCTGGGGACCCAACTTGTTGATTAAACAAGGGGCTAAGTTGGTGCAGGAATGGAATGATGTGGTTGTGGAGCTTACGCCGGATGATCGTCGCCGGCTTATTGTCGATGGGCAACCAAATCTTCCGGAACCTAAAGAAACTCAAGAAGAAACCGATACTCCATTGAACAAATTGTCCGGGGAGATCGTCTCGAAATTAAGGGTGGACGAACCGATGCATCTGGATAGTTTGCTCGAAACTTTAGAGCACTGCTCATCATCCGAAGTGATTGCAGCCCTCTTTGAGTTGGAACTGCTCGGAAAGGTTCGTCAACTACCTGGGCGCAACTTTGTTAGAGTGTCGTGGTAATTTGTTGACCGTCAGTTATGGCTAAATCGCTCGTCATCGTCGAGTCGCCGGCGAAAGCGAAAACCATCGGCAAGTACCTGGGCAAGCAATTCGTCGTCAAGGCTTCGCTGGGCCACATCAAGGACTTGCCCAAAAAGGACCTGGCAGTCGACGGTGGACACTGACTTCGACCCGGAGTATCAGGTCATCGAAGGCAAGAAGAAGCTGATCACGGAGCTCAAGCGGCGGCCAAGGGCGTAGACTCCGTTTACCTGGCGGCTGACCCGGATCGCGAAGGCGAGGCGATCTGCTGCTCACCTGCAGGAAGAGCTGATGGCCGAGGCACAGGCAAGAAGGCCGGCCCAGATCTTCCGCGTGATGTTCAACGAGATCACGAAGAACGCGATCCAGAAAGCGTTCGAGAAGCCGCTGCCGGTCAATCTCAACCTGGTGGAAGCGCAGCAGGCTCGGCGCGTGCTGGACCGCCTGGTCGGTTACAAGATTTCGCCGCTGCTGTGGGACAAGGTCCGGCGCGGGCTTTCGGCGGGCCGCGTGCAGACGGTCGCTCTGCGCCTGATCGTGGAGCGCGAGCGTGAGATCCGCGCGTTCGTCAAAGCGCGAGTACTGGACGATCGACGCAGCCTGAACGCGAAGAAGCCGCCGGTCCTGACGGCGCGCTTCATCAAGCGGAACAACGAGGCCGTCGAGATCGCCGATGAAGCAGCGGCGAAGGGGATCGTCGCACGCAGGTGGATGGACGCCGTCTTCACGTGTCGTCAGTCGGTCGCAAACGCGAGAGAAGCGGCGCAACCCGGTCCCGCCTTTCATCACCTCCACGCTGCAGCAGGAATCCTCGCGCAAGCTGCGCTTCAGCGTGAAGCGGACCATGATGATGGCGCAAGGTCTGTACGAAGGCGTGGAGATCGGCAACGAGGGCTCCGTCGGTCTGATCACCTACATGCGTACCGATTCGACCCGTGTCTCAAACGATGCCTGGACCGAAGTGCGCGACTTGGTGCGCGAGCGGTTCGGTCCGAAGTACATGCCGGCGACGCCGAACTTCTACAAGAGCAAGAAGGACGCGCAGGATGCGCACGAAGCGATTCGCCCGACGTCGGTGCATGCGCACGCCGGAAAGCGTGGCGAAGTTCCTGGCGGAAGACGAGATGAAGCTGTACCGGCTGATCTGGATGCGATTCGTCGCGTCGCAGATGACGCCGGCTATGTTCGACCAGACCACGATCGAAGTGGCCGGCGAAGGGCAAGGACGGCGCACGAGTACGTGTTCCGCGCGACGGGCAGCGTCCAGAAGTTCGACGGCTTCCTCGCGCGTGTACGAAGAAGGCAAGGACCAGAAGGACGAAGAGGACGAGGAACTGAAGCACAAGCTGCCGGCCGTAACCGAGGGCGAGGTGCTTGAATTCAAAGTCGATCGAACCCGAGCAGCACTTTACCGAGCCGCCGCCGCGTTTCACGGAAGCCACGCTGGTGAAGGAACTCGAAGCCAACGGTGTCGGCCGTCCTTCCACCTACGCCGCCATCCTGTCGACGATCCAGGATCGCGAGTACGTAAAGAAGGAAGGCGGGCAAGTTCCATACCGACCGAACTCGGCGATGGTGGTCACCGACCTGCTGCTCGAGAACTTCGACGACCTCTTCGATGTCAGCTACACGGCTCGGATGGAAGAGGAGCTCGACGAGATCGAAGAAGGCAAGATCGACTGGCGCGTTGCGATGCAGGAGTTCTACGGGCGCTTCAAGCAGGACCTCGAGCATGCCGAGCGGAACATGACCGACATCAAGCGCATGGAGAAGCCGACCGATCTCATATGCGAAAAGTGCGGCAAGCCGATGGTGATCAAGTGGGGTCGCCACGGTAGCTTCATCGCTTGTACTGGTTATCCGGAGTGCTACCAACACTCGCGAATGACGGTGGACCTGCCGGAGTCCGATAAGGTCTGACCGAGCAGGACGAGGAGGAGTACTGCGAGAACTGCGGCCGTCCGATGGTTCTGAAGAAGGGCCGGTTCGGGCAGTTCTATGCGTGCTCGGGCTACCCCGACTGCAAGACGACCAAGACAGATCGGCGGACCGAGCAGAAAAAGGCCGATATGCCGCTCGAAGAGAACTGCCCGAACTGCGGCAAGAACCTGTGTTCAGCGGTTCGGCCGGTTCGGCGAGTTCATGGCTTGCTCGGGTTATCCGAAGTGCAAGTACGTCAAAGCAGAAGACGATCGGTGTGAAGTGCCCGAACTGCTCCGAAGGCGAAATCGTGGAGCGCGACTCCAAGCGCGGCAAAAGTTCTACGGATGCAACCGGTATCCCGAGTGCGATTTCGTCGCATGGGGCAAGCCGCTGCCGGAGAAGTGCCCGGAGTGCGGCAATCCATATTTAATGGAGAAGTGGCTGAAGGCGGGTCCCGTCGCGCAATGTCCGAATCCGGAGTGCAAGTACAAGCGCGACTTGCCGAAGTCGGAGCCGGAGCCTGAGTTGGCGGGGAAAACCGCCTGAACATGACACTGGAAGAGCTACGCAGATCCAACCGTGACACGATCCTCGCCTTGGCGGCGCGCCACGGTGCGCAGAACGTCCGGGTTTTCGGATCTATCGCTCGGGGCGAAGCTACAGAATGTAGTGACATTGATTTACTGGTTGAGCTTCGGCCAGAACGGAGCCTCATGGATCTGGGGGGCCTTCTCATGGATTTGCAGGCAAGTATCGGCGTACGGGTCGACGTCGCCACCGAACGAATGCTTCGCCCGGAAGTGCGCCGCCGGGTGCTCGCAGAAGCCGTTCCGCTTTGAGAGACGATCGAGACCGACTACGAGATATCCTTCGTGCGATAGACCGCATTCTGGAGGGAACTCTTGCGGGACGATCGGAGTTTCAAAACGATGTTAAGCTCCAGGTTTGGGTTCTTTATCACCTGCAGATCATCGGCGAGGCCTCGCGCAGCCTCAGCGAAGAATTGCGCCAGAGCTACCCGGATCCGGTATGGTCGAAGGCGGTAGGATTGCGAAACATACTGGTTCACCACTACTTCGAAATCGATGAGGAATTGGTGTGGCAGGTAGTCGAGCGCGATCTGCCTTCCTTTCGCGATCTCGTCGTCAGAGTCTTAGACAGAATCTCTGGTGCGGACGAGTAGCTTGCTCATCACAAACTAACAACGCTTCGCCACAACCAGCGTCAGGTCATCGGCAACTGGGGATCCCGCGCTGAATTTGGTCACAGCCCTCGCAACCGCTTCCACGATCTCATTCGGCGTCCGCGAATAGTTCTCTTGCAGAACTCTTTCCAGGCGCCCTTCTTCGAACTCCTGCCCCTCGGGATTTGCTGCCTCAGTCACTCCATCGCTATATAACAACAACGAATCACCCGGATTTAGATGAACGCGATAGGCATCGTACCTGGCCGAAGCAAGAATTCCCATCAATAACCCACCGCCTTCCAGCCTCTCGATGTGTCCATCAGCCCGGGCGATCAAGGGAGGATTGTGTCCCGCATTGGCATACACTAGCTCACCGGTTGCTGGATCGAGTACGGAGAAAAAGAAGCTGATGAATCGATTCGACGGGCAGGTAGCCGCCGTTGCCCGATTCAGCCGCATCATCATCTCAGCCACGTCCGGCGGTTCCTCTGCAAGGACGCGGACGCGAGCGTGAAGACTCGTCATCAGAAGGGCTGCAGGCATCGCTTTGCCCGAGACATCCCCTAAAGCAATGGCGACGCGGCCGTCCTTGTATGGCAGGAAGTCGTAATAGTCACCGCCGACGGTTCTGCAGGCGGCGTTGTGCCCCGCTAACTCGATTCCCGGTACTCGCGGCGCCTGCGTGGGAAGCAAACCCTGCTGAATCAGCGCCGCTTGCTCGAGATCCTTGGCCAGGATACGCCGGCTCTGCTCGACCTCATTGAGCCTGGCGTGTTCGATGCGAATGGCCGCGACGTTCGCCAGCACGGTCAGAAAGCTCAGGTCCTCGGCGGAAAACTGCCGGGTCAACGAAGGCGAATCGACATAGATGAGCCCAATCACGTCGTCCTTCGTCTGCAGAGGTACGGCCATCAGCATCCGCACCTGCTGCTGGACGAGACTGTGCATCGCGCGAAACGCTTCGTCAGATTGGACATCATTCACCAGAATCGACTCTTTCGCTCCGAGCACGCGATCTCGCACTCCGCTGCTGATCCTGAAGTTCTCGCCGCGTGCCGCCTTCGGGACCAGCGATTCACCTTCAAGGGTCAGCAAGACACCGCGCTCTGCGTTCACCGAATCGACCGCCAGATCCAGAATCAGCGTGAATAGCTCCTCTAACGGCCTATGTCCCGCTAGTTCTTGTCCGGCACGAATCAGCGCATCGATCCGGTTCCCCGCGACGGGTCGATCGGATGTAATTGCATGCGTTAGATCGGTGGCGAAGGTTGTCGATCGTGTCCGCTCTTCGCGTCCGTCAAACACGACTACGGTCTGCTCGAATTTTCTGCCCGGCTCGTCGAATGCCATCGTCAGGTGACCGGCAAGGATTTGGTCGCCTGCTTTCAAACGCGTCGGACAATCGATCCGCTGCCCGTTCACGACAGTGCCGTTTTTACTACCGACGTCGACTACTTGCCAGCCTTCAGCATCCTGCTGAAACACCAGATGCTGCCGTGACAGGCCGTTGTCCTCGGGGAAGGACAGATCGTTTGTTGCGGACCTACCGAGGGCCATGCGTGGCCCGACGAGCTTCACGGGCGTAACCTTCCCATCGGGGGTCAGAATGGAAAGTTCAGGCATCGTTCCATAGTAAACAACGGCACTAGCGACGTTTCGCGAAAAATGCTTGTAGCATCGCGATGGACTCCGGCCCGCAAACTCCTTCAATGATATCGACTTGATGGTTTAGCAGGTCGGAGTCGGCAAGGCGGAATTTGCTGCGCACGCCCCCGAACCGGAGATCCCGCGCGGCGAACACGAGTTTCTCGATGCGAGCATGCACAATTGCTCCGGCACACATGACACAAGGCTCCATAGTGACGTACAGGGAAGCTCCCGCAAGTCGGTAATTTCCGGCGCGCATCGCTGCTTCACGGATTGCGATGATTTCCGCGTGGGCGGTCGGATCGTTCCGTCTTACTGGCGAGTTGTACCCTCTGCCGATCACTTGCCCATCGAGGACGACGACAGCTCCGACAGGGACTTCGTCGGCCGCTTCCGCAGACGTTGCGAGTACGAGCGCCTCGCGCATGAAAACATCGTCTGTCATCGCGAACGGTCCACCACAACAGAGTAACGGAGCTTGCAAGACACGCTGCAGCCTCCGAGCGCTATGCTATAGCTGAGCCTGCGGGCGTTCATTTATGAAGAAGTTCGTTATTGGAGTCTGCACGGGTTTGCTTCTGGCATTCCTTACGGGTATTGTCATCGTATTCTCTGCGTTTCGGCTTGGAGAACGGCGGCCGACCATACCGGAAGGCGCAACGCTCATCCTGAATCTGAGCGATGATTTGCCGGAGAAGCAGCCGGTGCGCATTCCGATACCGTTCGTCGGATCCGCCGATACGCTGACCGTGCTCGACGTCTGGCGAGGTCTTCGTAACGCCGCGACTGATTCTCGCGTGAAGGCAGTGATCCTCGAGACCGGGCGTATAGGGGCTGGCTGGGGAAAACTGCAGGAGGTCCGAGAAGCGGTTCAGGCATATAAAAAATCCGGAAAGCCCCTCGTGGCTGTCCTTCGGACGCCCCGCTCTCGGGAGTTTTACGTTGCGACTGCTGCCGATCGCATCTACATGTCACCCGAGGACCTCTTTGATGTGAAGGGCCTTCGCGCGGAGGTCATGTTCCTCAAAAATGCGCTAAGCAAACTCGGCGTTGCTGTCGAAATCGAGCATCGCGGGAAGTATAAGGATGCGGGTGACATGTTCAGCGAAACATCCATGACCCCTGAGTCCCGGGAGGTCATCGACTCCATGCTCGATGGGGTCTACGGTGCACTATTGACGACGTATGCTGAAGGCCGCAAGAAGAGCGTTGCTGAGATGCGCACATTGATCGATCACGGTCCTTATACTGCGCGGCAAGCCGCGGGCAAAGGGCTGATCGACTCTCTCCGTTATGAGGATCAGGTATACGGGGAACTTAAGGACCAACTGAAGCAGGGTGAGTTGAAGAAGGTATCGTTTCAGGATTACGTCCGGGCGATCGGGAGCGATCGCGGGGCGAAGAAGCGGATCGCGTTCGTGGTCGGGGAAGGCGCAATCGCGCGAGGGCAAGGAGAAGATGCCATGGGCACGGACGAGGGCTTTACGTCCGGAGCTTTTATCAAGATGCTTCGCGCCGTAAGCGGCGATAAGAACATCGCTGGTGTCATATTGCGAATCGATTCACCAGGTGGCGATGCCGTTGCGTCCGACGAAATGCTGCGTGAGGTTCGCCTGTTGAGCAAAAAAAAGCCGACCGTCATATCTTTCTCCGACTATGCAGCGTCGGGTGGCTACTACATCTCAATGACGGGCGACCCGATCGTTTCGTATCCGAATACAATTACGGGATCCGTGGGAGTGATTTACGGGAAAGTGAACCTTCGGGGACTCTATGACAAGCTCGGGGTCAACAAGGAAATTCTGGTCCGCGGCGCCAATGCGGCGATCGATAGTGACTACACACCCATGACTCCGGAAGCAAGAGCGAAACTGCGCGAGGGAATAGAAGAAATTTACCGGGAATTTGTCAGCCGCGTGGCTGAGGGTCGAAAAAAGAAATGGGAAGAAGTTGCGCCTCTCGCGGAGGGCCGCGCATGGCTCGGATCGCAGGCCAGACAGAACGGCTTGGTCGACGAGGTCGGAGGAATCGATAAGTCTATCGAGCTGCTCCGCAAGCGAGCCGGAATTAAAGCCGACGAGAGGCTGGAACTCGTTCCATATCCACCGAGACGGAGCATCTTCGATCAATATCTGAGGAGCACGACCGAACAGGGAGTGGAAACACGCCTTCGACAGCTTCTCGGCTTCGACTACCGGGTCTGGGCGCAGGGGGGCATGATGCGGATCATGCCCTATGCCATCGATATTCGCTGACGAATTAGAATGCGCTGGCCGAACATATGCCGGCCGTTTGTAGCGCAACGCTCATCTTTTCGAGAGCGGACTTGTGAATCTGTGAGACGCGGCTTTCGTTAATGCCTAATACGTTGCCGATTTCCTTCATCGTCATTTCATTGGTGTAATAAAGGACCACCACCTGCTTGTAGCGATCCGGTAGCGTCGTCATGGCTTTATCGAGAACGAATCTGAGTTGCTCGCGAGCACACATGTGGTCAGGCTGTGTTTCCGGAGCGCTGGGGTATTCCGGCGCGGGAAGGTCTTCATGTTCGGTTGCTCGGGTATTCGCGGAGACGAGACCGACGTTCCGCAATTCCATCATCATCTGACGCCAGCGATCAACGTCGATTCCGAGCCTTTCGGCGATTTCAGCTTCGGTGGGCGTACGTTGTAATTCGGCCGCGAGGTCCCGAGTAGCCGCTTCGACTTGCTTGTGCCGTCGCCGAAGATCCCGGGATGCCCAATCGAGCTGCCGCAGGCTGTCGAGGATCGAGCCCTTTATGCGGTGTTTCGCATAGCTGGAAAACGCAACCTGTTTATCGGGATTGTATTTAGTAGCCGCATCAAATAACCCGAGGACACCCGCGTGGACCAGATCATCGAGATCCACGTGAACCGGCAGATTCTCATGCACGCGGACGGCGATGGCTTTCACCAGCGGCAAGTGTTCCAGGACGACCCGATCCCGCTCATCCATCTTTGCTGCCGACAAAGTGACTGTTTGCCGCGCGGATTTCGCGCGAATCACTCGTTTTTTCTCCACGACGAGGGCCTCCGAGTCGGGATTGATTTCTTCCGCTTCGGGCGTGTCTGGAAGCTCAAATGCGGCAGTCCACTTTCCTAAGACCTGGGAATTTAACAAGTTATTCAAAGCGCTCGCCATGTTCTCTCCAATCAATGCGTGTAGCGGGACGAGTAGCGCGGCTGGTAGTCAAACTGGTCGCCTATCGTACGGCTGCGACAACGACGCTGAGTTAATTAGAACTATGCGTCGTTATTGCTTAGCTGAATTCTGTCACTAAGGCGTTTGAATGTATCTTGGCTGATCACCTTAAGTACGCTCGGGCTTGTTACCTTAGCTAGGCTGATTTGAGGTGGGTAGTTCTTTAGTTTTGGAGGGGTACCAGTCGCCATTGAGATGAGGGATATTCAATGCCGGTTTGCGCAAAGTTCTCCGGATCTCAAGCACGATTACTTAGGTGTTCAGTGGAATCAACATCATAGCGGACGCAGTGATTGGGATATTTCTGATGCTTGCCGCAAATGGGGACCCTAATTATGCCCGCGGTCTCAGCAACAGCAGTGCCCGCGTGAGGGGATAAAAGTCGTGAGCTTGCCGTTCCGGTCGCGGTCACTGCAAGTTGTACAGAAAGTTCAACTGTAATCGAATTACGCTCCCCCGGAACTCGGCCGGTAATGGCGGGA
This sequence comes from Bryobacteraceae bacterium, assembly GCA_963825845.1. GTDB lineage: Bacteria > Acidobacteriota > Terriglobia > Bryobacterales > Bryobacteraceae > DASQDN01. The sequence continues at coordinate 15,508 of CAWGVL010000064.1, forward strand.
AAGGATTCGAGGCGCTGATACCCGCAACTGCCGCTCGATCAAGGGCCTCCGCCCCGGAGGGAACTGCAATCACAAGCTTCGGAACAGCTCCTTCCTTGCTGATTGCGAACTGAATTACCACCTTGCCTCGCCGCCCCAGGCGTGCACTTTCGGGCACCACGGCCAGCCAGTTCCTCTTAACCGCCGACAGCACGCGAATCAAGTAAGGCCGAAAATCTACACCCATCGGATCACTCTGTAACTCTAAGCTCGATCCCAACTTACCCGGTACTGGGACTGAAGGTGACGCGGGATTGACACCGGTGCTCATGGATTCCTCGTCGCCGACGACCAACCCACGCGAGCCTGCGCCTTGCGCGACTTGCCGGATCGCATCGTCGACGGTGTTACGGGGGGCCTGAACGCGCGGTGTGACGCCAGTTTGTGAGGGAGTCCCTGTGGATGCCCCGGGAGTTTCGAAAGCAATTTTCGGCTTTTCCTGTGGCAGGATTTGTGGGGGCGCCGGCGCATTCGGCACCCCTAGCGCCTGAGGAGGAGGCGCGGTGTTTGCCCGTACGTTCAATGATGGCGCGTCAGGGATGGCCATCGTCGGCGATTGCGCACCCTTTTGAGGCGGGGGTACAAACTTGTTTATCGGAGCTGGCTTCGGCAGGGCCGGAGCACCTGGCGAGGGCATCGTTTTGACTTCCGGACGCGGCGTGATGCTGGCGACATTGAACTCGGTGCTCAGCGGCTTCCGATTGGCTTCCCTTTGGGTAAGCGCTGCGGGTGGAGCGATCAATGGCGTGACCAAGACACGCCGTTCGGGAGTGATTCGTAGGTCCGAAACCCTTCGCTGCATTGGAGCTTTCGCCGAGGGGGACAGCGATGATACCCAGAACGATGTGTACAGCCACAGAGGCGGCGGCAATTCGCGCCCAATGGCGACCATCGACGTGGTCCGGCGTTATGAGGAGGAAACTCGGCTCTACTTGGGTAGCCAACTAAGTTATGACGGAACTTACGTTTACAGGGTTGCCCGGTTTCGGTTAAGAGTCTCCGCCACCACGCCCCCGTGTTCTTCGATCTTAGCAAGAATTGAGAGCGCTACCCGGAGCGCCTTCAAACCATCCTCACCGCTCACGACGGGTTTGGACCGGGTTCGTACGCATGCCAGGAAACATTCAATTTCGAACTTTAGTGGCTCGCCTTTTACGATGGGAAACGAATCGAACCCAATCTGCCGGTCCGGCAGAACTGTAAACGAGTTCGCATCCTGCCGTTGATAATCGACGGATATGTATTGGTGCGGCTGAAATAAGCGTATTTTGCGAATCTTTTCCGTGGATACCCGGCTGGCGGTAAGGTTCGCGATGCATCCGCCGGGAAAGGCAAGCCGTACATTCGCAATGTCTACCTTGTCTGACAGGATACGAATTCCTGCGGCCCGAATCTCCTCCGGTTCGAGGCGCGTGAGTGCCAGCACCACGTCAATATCGTGGATCATCAGGTCAAGCACCACATCTACATCCAGACTGCGCGGGCTGAACATGCTCATCCGATGAATCTCGAAAAACAGCGGGAGCGTCACCTTCTGCTGGACAGCTTGGACAGCGGGATTGAACCGCTCCAGGTGACCGACCTGGAGGATGCGACCATTCGCTTCTGCCGCATCGATAAGCCGTTGCGCGGATTCCAGGTCGGCCGCGATCGGCTTTTCGACCAGCACATCGACACCACCTTCGAGTAGGGCGCACCCGATATCCGCATGCACGCTCGTCGGAGCTGCGACGATCGCCGCGTCGATATGGCCAAACAAATCGAAAATATCGGGAACTGTCCGGCAATGGTACTGGGCTGCCGCCTCGGCCCCCAATGCGGAATCGATGTCGCTCACGGCAACCAGTTCGGCTGAATCGGACTCGTGCAAGATTCGGAGGTGATTCTTTCCAAATGCTCCAGCACCGATTACTGCCACTCGAATTTTGTCCAATAAGTTCTCCTCAAATCATGGTAACTTAGTCGCGTGAGTGGCAAAGGAAAGGCGAATATCGCGACACAGGGCGCATTCGCGCTCGGATTTCCCGAGTTCTCGGAGCAGCAGGCGCTCGCGCGTACACCCGATGTATCGGCCTCGGTCATCCGCTTCGAACGATTGATGGAAGACCCGAACTCGCCCATTCGCGCGGTGCGGCGGGTTCCGGCAAAGGTGGCGGTCACCGCTTCCATGCCCGACGCCGTAGCGACGGAGATCCGAACCGCTTTGGCACAGCGAGGCATCCGGGAGTTGTACTCGCATCAGGCGGAATGCTTCGATCTAATCCACGCCGGCAAGAATGTCGTGGTCGTAACGCCGACCGCGAGCGGAAAAACTCTCTGCTATAACCTGCCGGTTTTGAATACATTACAAAATGAACCCGGCGCGCGGGCAATGTATCTTTTCCCGACCAAGGCGCTGGCCGAGGATCAACTGCACGAATTCCAGTCTGTCGTCGATGCGATGGCTTCGGACATCAAGGCTTTCACGTATGACGGGGACACTCCGCAGGATGCGAGGAAAGCCATTCGGGAACGCGCGAACGTGGTACTCACGAACCCGGATATGCTCCACAGCGGAGTCCTTCCTCACCATACAAAATGGGCGAAATGTTTTGAGAATCTCCGCTATTTCGTAATCGACGAGCTTCATTATTATCGCGGCGTGTACGGTAGCCACTTGGCGAACTTGCTGCGGCGCGTGAAGCGAATTTGCGAGTTCTACGGCTCGTCGCCTCAGTTTCTCTGCTGCTCGGCCACGATCGCAAACCCGAAGGACCTTGCGGAAGCGCTCACAGGATTGCCATTCGAGCTCGTGGACCGGAACGGCGCTCCCTCGGGCGAGAAGTACTTCGTTTTCTATAATCCACCTGTCGTCAACAAGCAACTCGGCATCCGCCGCAGCTACCTTCATGAGACCCGCCGCATGGCGCTTGAGTTCATCGATAGGGGTCAACAAACGCTGGTATTTGCAAATAACCGACTCGCGACCGAGATCCTTCTGACGTATCTGAAGGAAGCGTGCGAGCGGCTCCCGATGGGCGCAGAGTCCGTCCGGGGATACCGGGGCGGATACTTGCCCAGGGAGCGGCGTGAGATCGAACGTAAACTGCGCGATGGCGACATCCGCGCCGTTGTTTCGACGAATGCGCTGGAACTCGGAATCGATATCGGATCCTTGGACGCGGTCGTCATGGCCGGCTACCCCGGAACTATCGCTTCGTCCCTCCAGCGCGCTGGGCGAGCGGGCCGCCGGTCCACAGCCTCCATAGCCGTTCTTGTGGCCTCCAGCGCACCGCTCGATCAGTACATCGTTGAACATCCTGAGTACTTCTTCGAACGCTCGCCGGAGCACGCGCATATCAACCCTGACAATCTGGAGATCGCGCTGAATCACCTGCGGTGCGCCGCGTTCGAACTCCCGATCCGGGAAGGTGAAAGCTTCGGTTCGCAGAATGTGGCGGAACTGTGCCGCTTTCTGGAAGAGAGCGGATTCCTGCACGAATCCGGCGGCGCCTGGCACTGGACATCGGACACCTATCCAGCTGATGCTGTGAGCCTTCGTGCCCTCACCAGCGATAATTTCGTCGTAGTCGACATTACGGGAGATCACAAAGTCATTGCGGATGTATCCTTTCCCACCGCTTTGACGACGCTGCATGAAAAGGCCATTTACCTCCACGATGCCCGCCAATATCAGGTGGAACGCTTCGATTACACCGGCCGGAAAGCCTATGTCCGCCGGGTAGACAGCGATTATTTCACCGATGCGATCGACTATACGCAGGTAAAAATCCTCGAGTCATTTGAACGCTTGGATACGAATGGCGTAGAACTCCTGCACGGGGACGTTCGGGTGAACACCCAAGTGGTCGGCTTTAAGAAAGTAAAGTTTTATACATTGGAGAATGTCGGCGCAGGGCATCTCTCGATGCCGGAACAGGAAATGCACACCACCTCATTTTGGGTGTATTTCCCCGCGCCATTTCTCGCGCAATTTCCCGATTTACACGCCACGGAACGCCAGAGTGGAATTACGGCGCTGGGCAATGCGTTGCGGTCCGTCGCGGCACTATTGTTGATGTGCGATCCGCACGACCTTGGTGTCGCGGTTACGGAGGACGTAGTGCCTGGAGAGGGTGTGTACGAACCGAATTTGTATTTATATGACCGTTATCCCGGCGGAACAGGGCAAAGCGCCCCCTTGTTCCGGCTCGCGCCCAAGCTTTTTCGCCACACGCACGATCTGATTACCGGCTGCGCCTGCGAGCAGGGATGCCCGAGCTGCACGGGTCCCATCGGCGAAATTGGTGATCGCGGAAAGGAAGCCGCGGCGAGGTTTCTCGCTGCGATCTGCTCGACAGCCTAAACGAGATTGGGGATCTTGATGATCTTTTTCTGAATTGCGTACTGAACCAGCTGCGCTTTGTTGTGAATATCGAGCTTGCGCATCAGGTTGAACTTGTGCGCTTCGACGGTTTTCACACTGAGGCTTAGGTCACAGGCAATCTCTTTAACCGAGTTGCCTTCCGCGAGCATCTTCAGTACTTCGCGCTCACGCGTTGTCAGCGTTGCGAAACGCGGCATCCGATTGGCGGATTTAATGCGCGTGCGGAAATCGTCAACGAGCTGGGATAACATTCTGGGGCTAAGATAGCTTCCGCCCCGACAGATATCGCGGATTGCGGCAACAAGTTGCTGCGCGGGACTATCCTTAAGCACGTAACCGCTCGCGCCGACTTCCATACCCTCAACGAGGTAGTCCTCGTCGTCATACATCGTTAGAAAAAGGACTTTGGTTTCCGGACGGCCTTTCTTAATCTGGCGTGTGGCCTCGAAGCTGCTGAGGCCAGGCATTCCGATATCCATCAGGACGACATCGGGCCGAAGCTCGCCGCACTTGTCGACCGCATCACCGCCATTTGACGCCTCTCCGACGACTTCCATATCGTTTTCGGCGGATATGAGGGTCCTGATTCCTTGACGGAACAGGGTGTGATCGTCCGCCAACATGATGCGTGTCTTCGACATAAATTCCCTCTAGTCCGACGCCGGATACTATTCCTGACATCGTACTACATCTAACATGAAATTACGAGATCTTTCTTATGGAATTGGGAGTTCTATCCCAATCTCCGTTCCAATTTTCTTGCGGGGACTTCGCTTTCCCCCCTCTTTGCGGGTACTGGAAATAGCAACAATACCCCCCAATACAGCAACACGTTCTCGAATACCAACTAAACCAAAGCAATGTTTGCGTTGCAGCGCTTCATCCACTTCAAAACCGCATCCGTTATCTTCGACGTGAAGCCTTAGCACTCTATCGGTTGCGCTTAGGGAAACGTTTACAGCGGTCGCCCTGGAATGTTGCGCGATATTGTCGAAACACTCTTGCGCTAACCGATAAATAACCAACTGGAAATTGGTGTCCATTTGTGGGAGGTTACCCACGTCCAAGCCGACCCGGCACGGATATCGCGTACTAAACCGCTTTACAAGCTGGCGCACCGCCGCGCCCAAACCCAGTTGTTCGAGCACAGCGGGGCTTAAATCAGAAATGAGCCTCCGGATGTCGAGAATTGTTTTCTCGGTGATATCCCGAGCCTCGCCCAACCGTTCGCGCTCCTCGGAACCTGGCGGAAGAGACTGCTCGATCATTTCCATTTGCAGTCTGATAACCACGAGCGATTGACCCGCTTCATCGTGTAATTCGCGGCTGATTCGTTTACGCTCGTTCTCCTCGACCATCAACATACGGATGGCCAGCTTACTGAGTTGTTCCTCTCGCAGCGCAATAGCCTCCAAAAGCCTCGCCTTCTGCGCAGCCGCATGGCATCGATCGGCCACGGCGGCCAGCATCTCCAGTTCGCGCGGCAGCAGATCTACTTCGTCTGCGAATCCGAATTGCATTAGTCCGCCCTCGGCAAAAGGAAACGACCAGGTCGACGGAAAACGATCGGCCCAGCCGCGATCCAGCATCAGATCCGCCTTGTTGACCCGGCGGATTTTCGAGAGAGCAGTTCGCACCGACGCCTTCACCGGCACGACAGCGAGAGTTTTCGCGGAAGCGGCTCGCGCTGTACTCGCTTTTAACTGCCAGAACCTGCCATCCTCGGAAAGTACGAAGACGTGGCCAGCGGCTGCACCGCAACTTTTCGCCATCGCTTCGACAAATCGGCGGTATAGTACGTCGGCATCCGACGATTGAACGTCGATATGGAGCAGTTCATAGAACGCGCGAGCTTCGGCCTCACGAGCTTCGTAGTAAGCATTATTGAGCGCGAGGATGGTGCAAAACGTCAGTTGCTCGCGAGCCCACGTAAACTCTGAATCCGCGACTGCGGTATCGATCACCTCATCACAGATTCTGAGCGCGCGGTTTACGTCTTCCGGAGCCACATTCAATCGTGCGAGATAGCGGCCGTTTATCTCAACCTCTTGGAAAAAATGCTTAAGAGTCCGGTGGTTGATCAGGAACCTAATGGCGTTTAATGATGTGACTCGCGTGAGGGCCGCAATCCGAGGGCGGTCGAATGACTCCTCTTTGAGCCGCCGCACGTACCGCTTCTCGAGCATTCCCAAGCGTGGTTCCAACGTCCGGCCCAGATCGCGTACCTGGTCCATCAATCCCCGGCCGAGCCAATCGGCCGCGCCGGCTAATTTCGTCCGAGTCACTCTCCTATTATTCGCCCCACTCGAGTAATCATCGGATGTCGTGGCTGCAAGGACCACGAACCTCACGCAAACATCAAGCCCCATGGGCTGACGTCTTCTGCGATTGTTGGAAACAGATACACTGTTATCCGAGGAGGCGCGAACTGTGCTTTGCTTGGCAGTGTCGTTCCTCGCTATTTACGCTTGCGCTTACATTGCCTGCTTGGAAGCGCTGGGCTGAAGCCGCCGAATATGATCTCTATAACGGAGATCCACCAAGCGGAGGGGAACCCAGACCATCAAGTTGTTCTGCTACATGAATGGGTGTCCCGGTACCCACGCATTAATTTGAGCGCGAACGGTTGATTTCATTTGCGGTCGCTTTTCAGAGAGCCGGGAAGTTAGACGAATTCGTTCAAGCAACTACGGAACTTCTGGAATCTGGATTCATATGACACAGGTGCGCTGTTCCTTCTCGCCACTATCGGTCCAACGCTCCCCTCGCCATCAGACAACCAAGTCTCGATCATCAAAGCCGCCGCGACGAAGCTGAGAACGTGTTCTCGCGTTTGTCCGTCAGCTTCGAAAGCTCGCAGCGGTTCGACGAGATCCAGAAGTCGTGAAACGTCGAGTCGCAGAGTCCGCGCTGGAATGGGCGAACAGCCTCAAGCCGAATCGTCGAAATCCGTTGTTCAACCTGGTGGAGGGGAAAGTCGAAGAGGGGATCCGGCCTGCTCGAGGTAGTCAGCCAATCCGCGTAGACGGACACCACCGCCAAAAAGCGTGGCTTCGATGAAACCGTGCATCAGGTCGATAAGGAAGCCGGGGAAACCCGGCCCCGGCTTCGTCGCGTTTACATCTAGGGGCCTCAGCTCAGAGCATGACCACCGTGACGCAGCAAGGAAAAGCCCCGAAGATGCGAGGGTTCTTCTCTGCCGATCAGTAACGGAGCCTGCCCCGTCGCGTCGGCCCTGGAGTCCACACGGGCGCGACCCCGCACGGACGACAACGAGGGTACGACAGATCATAACGGACCGTGTCGCTCGTTTACTTTCGCATTTGACCCAATGGGCCTAGTTTCGGTAACGGGGTCAAATGACTTGACAGGGCGGTTTTGCTCCGTTGTGCCCCAGGTTGCCGCACGATTCGCCATCCGGGTTTACGGCCGGGAACACCACATCTACGGATCGCCCGCTTAGTGTTCGCTATACTGCGGCTGTAGCGCGGAGTACTCTTCATGTGGATTGTCCGGCTGGCACTCGGCCGTCCTTACACCTTCGTAGTCATGGCTGTTCTGATCGCGATCCTGGGCGGAGCCGCGATCCTAACCATGCCGGTCGATATCTTCCCGTACATCGACATTCCCGTCGTCAGCGTCCTTTACGCCTACAACGGTCTCTCGCCCGACGAGATGGAGAAGCGGGTTCTCACGCCGTTCGAACGTAGCCTTACCTCGAACGTTAACGATATCGAACACATAGAATCCCAGGCTTACAACGGATACGCCGTCGTGCGCATCTATTTCCACCCAAACGTCAACGTGGATATGGCCATTGCGCAGACCAGCGCGACGATGAATACCGCCCTGCGCCAGATGCCCCCCGGCATGTTCCCGGCGAATATCCTGAAGTATGACGCGGCCAGCGTCCCGATACTCCAGCTAGGCCTTACCAGCAAGACTCTTCGCGAACACGAGATTTTCGATCTCGGCAATAACTTTATTCGAACACCCCTCGGTACTGTTCAGGGAGCCTCCGTCTCGTACCCGTTCGGCGGCAAAACCCGAGCCGTTATGGTCGACCTTAACCTCGATGAACTCTATGCGAAGCAACTCTCGCCCATCGACGTGTCGAACGCCATCAACCTGCAGAACCTCATCCTGCCCGCCGGAACTGCCAAGCTCGCCAGCACCGAATACCAAGTCCGCGTCAACAGCAGTCCCGGCATCCTTGAAGAGCTTAACAATCTTCCGATTCGAACCGTCAACGGAACTACGGTCTACGTCAAGGATGTCGCCCAGGTTCGCGATGGCTTTCAGCCACAGCAGAACATCGTTCGTACCAATGGCGCCCGCGGCGTTCTCATGACCATTACCCGTAATGGCAAAGCTTCGACGCTGTCGATCGTGAACCAGGTGAAGGCTGCGCTGCCACGAATTCTGGCTAACGTCACACCCGATCTCAAAGTCGTTGCACTCGCCGATCAGTCCGTTTTCGTCCGAGCCTCCATCGAGAGCGTCGTGCACGAGGCCCTCCTCGCCGCCACGCTTACCGGATTCATGATCTTGCTGTTCCTGGGGAGTTGGCGCAGCACGCTCATTGTCTGCATCTCCATTCCCCTGTCAATCCTCACGTCACTTTCGGTGCTCAGCCTGCTCGGCCAGACCATCAACGTGATGACGCTTGGCGGTTTATCGCTCGCCGTCGGAATCCTTGTCGATGACGCTACGGTTGAGATCGAAAACACGCACCGGAATCTGGCAATGCGGAAGCCGCTCATCCGGGCGGTGCTGGATGGCGCATCGCAGATTGCCGTCCCCACGTTTGTCGCAACGCTCGCCATCTGTATTGTGTTCGTGCCGGTGCTGCTGCTCACCGGAACCGCGCGCTACCTGTTCACACCGCTCGCCATGGCTGTTGTCTTCGCGATGATGGCGTCGTACCTGCTCTCCCGGACGCTGGTGCCGACGATGATGGCCTACCTGCTTGGTAAGGAACTCCACCTTTACACGGATGAGCACCACGGTTCCGGCCGCGGTCTGCTCCACGCCACCCATGCGCGTTTTAACAACGCCTTCGAGCGTCTCCGTTACCGTTACATGGGCCTGCTGGACTTCGCGCTACGCCACCGGCCTCCCGTGCTGGCGGCATTCCTAGGGTTCTCGATTTTATCGATGGGTCTGTTCGAATTCGTCGGGCAGGACTTCTTCCCGAACGTCGATTCCGGCCAGATGCGCCTCCACGCGCGGGCCCCCGCGGGCACGCGCCTCGAGGAAACCGAAGCCCGCTTCGCCGCTATCGAGCGCGAAATCCGCTCCGTCATACCGCCGAGTGAACTCGAGATGCTCATCGACAACATCGGCATCCCGAACAGTTGGCCCGCGATCGCGCAAGGCGACATTCCGACGATCTCGTCCGCCGATGGCGAGATCCTCATCTCACTGAACAAAGAAAAGCACGGCCCGACCGCCGAATACGAGACACGTCTTCGCAAACGCCTCAACGAGAAGTTCGCCGACATGGATTTCTTCTTTCAGCCTGCGAATATTACGAGCCAGATCATCAATTTTGGGTTGCCTGCGCCTATCGACCTGCAGATCGTCGGCCGCAACGCTGAGGCGAACTACAAAGTCGCCCAGCGGCTCGCCGATCGTATCTCGCGCATTCCGGGCGCGGCAGATGTCCACGTGCATCAAGTCGTAGCGCAGCCCGAACTCCGCCTCAATGTGGACCGCACGCGCGCCGCGCAACTCGGACTCACGCAGCGAGACGTTACCAGCAGCATGCTCATCTCGCTAAGCGGCAGCGGCACCTTCGCTCCCAACTTCTGGCTGAATCCCGCGAACGGCGTGAACTATTCGATCGGGGTCCAGACTCCGCAGTACCGAATCGATTCGCTCGACGCGCTGCTCCGTACGCCAGTCTCGCCCAATAGCCCTATGATCAACGTTTCCACGCCGGGATCGCAGGCAGGGGGCTCCGCCACAAACCTCACGTTCACGGGGGCCGCCCCCGCCGGCGCGAGTCAAGCCTATGGCAACCCTGGCGCCATTGCCGCTTCCACCCAGATGCTCACGAATCTGGTCAGTGTGGAGCGCTCCTATACGCCCGTCATCGTCAATCACTACAACGTCTGGCCCGTCTTCGATGTCTACGCGAACGTCGCCAACTGGGACCTCGGCAGCGTCGGCAAAGAGGTGCGACGCATCATGCGCGAAGAGGAATCCAAGCTGCCGCGCGGTACCACGCTCAATCTCCGCGGCCAAGTGGAGACTATGCAGAGTTCGTTCTTCCGTCTCGGCCTCGGCCTGATGTTCGCCGTCGTGCTTGTCTACCTGCTCATGACGGTCAACTTCCAGTCCTGGGTCGATCCGTTTATCATCCTGATGGCCCTGCCCGGCGCCATGGCCGGTATTCTCTGGATGTTGTTCGTCACGGGCACCACGCTGAGTGTGCCGTCGCTGATGGGCTCCATTATGTGCATCGGTGTTGCTACCGCGAACAGCATCCTGGTGGTGACGTTCGCCAATGACGAGCGCGGGCTCGGGCTCAGCGCGCGCGAAGCTATTTCGTCCGCCGGCCACGCGCGCATCCGCCCGGTGCTGATGACTGCGACGGCAATGATTCTGGGCATGCTGCCCATGTCGCTCGGGCTCGGGGAGGGCGGCGAACAGAACGCCCCGCTCGGCCGCGCCGTGATTGGCGGGCTGCTGCTGGCCACTGTCAACACGCTTTTTGTGGTTCCGATCGTCTACAGTTACCTGCGAAAGAAACCTCCCGTCGATCACGAACGCCGTCTTATGGAAGTGGACCACGATAACTGATGAACTCCACAGAACCCAATGCGCACTCCGCCGAGGCGCTCCGCCGGGAGAATGAAGAACTCCGGCGGCAGTTGGAAGCGCTCCACTCCGGCGCAACGGCTGTCGCGCCGTCGTCTTCGGCGCGCCCCGGGTGGAGTCCGTCGAAGACTACCATCTTTGGGCTCACACTTTTTGCCTTGACATTGATCGTCATGGCATTCTTCGCCGGCTACGTGCCCATGCAGCATCGGCGTTCGGTAGTCATCGCCGAAACGCATCGCGAAGGGGAGGCTCTCCCGCGGGTCCAGGTCGTGCAGGTTACCCGTGGTGACGACAAGAGCGCTCTGCAGTTGCCCGGCAACATTCAGGCGATGAACGAAGCGCCGATTCTTGCCCGGACCGATGGATATATGAAGACACGTTTGGTGGATCTCGGCGATCGCGTGAAGGCGGGCCAGGCGCTCGCAGAACTCGATGCGCCGGAGATGGAAGAGTTGCTTCGGGGCGCGCGTGCCATGCTGGAGCAGGCTCGGGCCGCGCTCGATCAGGCCGCCGCCAATCTCGAGCAGGGCAAGTCGGACCTCGAATTGGCGAAGGTGTCCGCGCAGCGTTGGGGCGATCTGGCGAAGGCCGGAATCGCCTCGCGCCAGGAAGACGACAGATATCGCCTCGAATACCAGTCCCGGACGGCAAACGTACGCGCACTGGAGAAAGCGTTGAATGTGCAGAAAAGCAGCGTCGTCGCCGCTGAGGCGAACGTCGCCCGGATGGAGAACCTTAGGTCTTACAAGGTCGTGAAAGCTCCCTTCGACGGCGTTATCACCTTGCGCAATGTCGACGCGGGCGCGTTGGTGAGTGCCGGAAATACGCTCCTGTTCCGCATCGCGCAAACCCAGAAGCTGCGTACGTACGTGAGTGTCCCGCAGACTTGGGTCAGTTCCGTCCGAACCGGCCAGACGGCAACCATCCGCGCCCCCGGCCTTCCCGGCCGCGAGTTTACAGGCACGGTGGCGCGTACCGCGAACGCGCTCGACCCCACGAGCCGGACGCTTCTGGTTGAGGTTAACGTGCCCAATTCGGACGGCGCGTTGTTGCCCGGCATGTCGGTGCAAGTGGACCTCAGCGCGCCGCGTCGCGACGCGCCGCTCATCATTCCGGCGGATGCTCTGGTGATTCGGGCGAACGGCTCAGAGGTCGCAGTGGTTCGGCCTGACGGAACCGTCCATGTCCAGAAAATCCAGGTAGGCCGCGATTACGGCGACCGCCTTGAAGTTCTCAACGGGCTCAACGAGGGGGACACCGTCGTTCAAAATCCGGGCGATGTGATTCGCGAAGGCATGAAGGTGGAGATTGCCGGCTCGGGTGTACCGGATCAGCGCTGACGTTCAGCTCCGCCGTCGATGCACTACGGCCGGAGCAGGTTCACCGCTATCGTCAGGCTGAATACCATTAGGATTGACCCCAGTAGCCCATTTGCAGACACTCCGAAGGATCTGCGACGTGCATTGAATTTTGCCTGGTCGTTTGCACCGCGATCCGACGAATGATCAGCCCCAACACTAAAACATTCAATACGAGCGCGGCGAATACGACCGGCGTCGGCCCGAGCCGAACAACAGCGTGCGCGCCTAGCACGCCAGGTGATGTCATCAATGCTACGATCTGAGAGCCAAGAATGAGAACCGTTCCCCCCAGCCAACTGATGACGAACGTTCCGCGCGCATAACCCTGAATTTCACTCCCACGCTCTCGCCGCTGTTGAAGTTCATGGATAATCATCCACGATGTGCCGAATTTGTCCCTGAGCATGCCAAACTGAATGCCCGAAGCGCTTCCTGCATGGGCATGAAGACATTGCCGCCTTCGGCGAGGAGCGCATAAATATGGTCCGCCCCCTCTATGCTGTTCACGGTCAAAGAAAGATAAACGCTGCGCATCGGTTGAAAACGGTCTGGCGCCACATCTGATCCCATGATCTCCGTTCCTGCAATCAAAATACGGGCGTGCAGGACTCCGTCCTTGCGTTCAGGTGGACATCAGTCGCATTCGGCTGTTCACCGTGCGTCACCATCATCGTGATCCTTCCGCCGAGGTGCTGCTCGTAAAACCGGAACGCCTGCTGGCAGTTACCACCGTAGTTGATAAATGTGTGTAGCTTCATGAGCACGCCCGCACCATCAACTGAGCTCGCTCGGGAGCGTTCCCGTTATACTGCTGGGAATGTTCCTTATTCTAATCTCCGCGTTCATCGGATTGTTTTGGGGAGCTGCGGCATGGGCACAGCCGTTGGATCTGCTGCTCACAAACGGACGAGTCGTCGATGGAATGGGGAATCCCTGGTATCGCGCCGACGTGGGCATTCGCAGTGGACGCATTGCCGCAATCGGAGCATTGAAGGGGAGGCAGGCTGCGCGCACTATCGATGTTCAGGAACAGGTGATCGCTCCGGGATTCATTGACATGATGGGCGGATCGAGTTCTCCGCTGCTGACGGAACCGGCGAGCGGCCAAAGCAAACTGCGCCAGGGTATCACCACGATGTTTGCCGGTGAGGGAAGTTCGGAGGCTCCGCGCGGCGATGAGCCCCCCGTCGGTGGATATAGCTGGCGCACCTTCGGCGAGTATTTCGCCATTCTCGAGAAAAAGGGTATTTCGCTCAATGTCGTACATAATGTCGGAGCGGCTCAGATCCGACGCCTGGTAGTGGGCGTCGAGGATCGCACGCCGACAGCGGCCGAACTGGAGCGGATGCGGAAATTGGTGGATGAGGCGATGCGCGATGGAGCGGCCGGCCTATCCACGGCACTCATCTATCCGCCCGGAATCTACGCGCGCACCGCTGAACTTGTGGCGATGGCGGAGGTAGTTGGCCGCTATGGGGGCATCTATTCAACGCACATGCGAAACGAGAGTAGCAAGCTGCTCGAGGCGATTGCTGAATCAATGGAGATCGGCGAGAAGGCGGGCGTGCCGGTACATATTTACCACCTGAAAGCAGCAGGTCAAGAGAACTGGCCGTTGATGGCGAAGGCTATCGAGAAGATTCAGCAGGCGCGGGATCGCGGCCAGGACGTAACGGCGGACATCTATCCTTACATTCGAAACGGACTAGGCCTCAGCGCGCTCGTTCATCCGCGCCATTTCGCCGCTGGGGCCGATGCGTTCCTTCCCAAGCTTGCTGACCCTGAGATCCGCACGCAGTTGAGGCGCGAAATCGAAAGCACCTCGGACTGGGAGAACTGGTACCGGCATGTGGGGAGTGATTGGGACAACATCCTTATCGCGCAGGCGAAGGATAAAACGATGGAGGGGAAGTCGATAGCAGAGGTTGCGAAAGCGCGCGGAGAGGATGCGTGGACGACATTCTTTGAACTCGTGAGAACCGGCGGTGTCAGCGTGAATCCGAAGAGCATGAACGAGGAGCAAAAGCATTTGGCTCTGCGGACGCCGTTCGTCAGCTTCTGCACGGACGCCTCGCCTACGGACATTACTTCGGCCACTGGCGCACACCCCCGCGCTTTCGGTTCATTTCCGCGCGTGCTTGCGCAGTACGTACGACAGGATCGAGTGATTGGCATGGAAGAGGCGGTCCGCAAGATGACCTCACTGCCAGCCAACCGGTTGAGCCTGTATGATCGTGGTCGGATCGCGGTCGGAATGGCGGCTGACCTCGTTGTGTTCGATCCAGCGCGCATTCAGGATACGGCGACCTTCGCGAAACCGCTGACTTTTCCCGAAGGCATCTCACACGTGCTGGTGAACGGCAAGTTCGCGGTCGAAAATGGCCGCAGTACCTCAGCGATGGCCGGGCAAGTGTTACGACATGGTCGATAGGCAAGCAGCGCCCTTGATCGTGAGCAGTTCGGGCCTGCCGCCGAGATGGTTGCTCATTCGGAGAGATCGACTGAGGACGTCTACACGGACTCGAGGCATACACCTTCTATGATGGGATTAGATTGAGGAGGGTGAGATGAATCGACGGACGTTCCTGGGCGCTTCAATGGCGAGCGCGGCGGCTTTCGCACAAGGCGGTAAGCGACTGCCGATCAAAAAGGCGGTGTATATTTCGATGCTCGGAAAAGAAGGCAGTTACGAAGAGCGCTTCCAACGGGCTCGGGACGCAGGGTTCGACGAGATTGAGTGCGCGACGGTGGAGTCGCAGTCAGAGGCCGAGGAGATCAAGAAAGCGGCTGAGAATACAAAGCTACGGATCCATTCGGTGATGAATCAGGCGCATTGGAAATTTCCGCTTTCGTCCAGAGATGCCAGCGTTGTCGACCAGAGTATGAAGGGCATGGAGACGAGTCTCCGAAATGCCAACTTTTGGGGCGCGGATACAGTCCTGCTCGTGCCTGCTGTGGTTAATCCGGAGACGTCCTATCGAGACGCTTGGACGCGGTCGCAAACTCAGATCCGCAAGCTGCTTCCATTGGCCGAAAAGATGAAGGTGGTCATCGGTATTGAGGAAGTCTGGAACAAGTTTCTGCTAAGTCCGCTCGAGATGGCTCGCTACGTGGACGAGTTCAAGAGCCCTTGGGTGAAAGCGTACGTGGATGTCGGGAACATGGTGTTCTACGGGTATCCGCAGGACTGGATCCGGACACTTGATAAGAGAATCGCGAAGCTGCACATCAAGGACTTTCAATTCAAGGACCGAAAGGCCGAGTTCGTTGCTTTGCGCGAAGGAGACATCGATTGGAAGGCCGTTCATAAAGCACTCGCCGATGTCGGTTACAAGGGCACGGCAACGCTCGAATTGGGTCCCGGAGATCTTTCGTATT
The DNA here is from genome assembly GCA_963825845.1 of Bryobacteraceae bacterium. Classification (GTDB taxonomy): domain Bacteria; phylum Acidobacteriota; class Terriglobia; order Bryobacterales; family Bryobacteraceae; genus DASQDN01. Next base: position 31,480 of record CAWGVL010000064.1, read on the forward strand.
TGAAGGAAGTGAGCCGCCGGTTCGACATGATACTGGATGGTGTGTAGCATGATTTCCATGGCTGCTGTTGACCTCGCCAGCTGTGGGGTATATGCTCACAGTCGAAATTGGAGGTCTGAATGGAGCTTTGTAACCAACACTTCGCAGCGGTAGCCGTGTGTGCTGTGCTGTTATCCGCGATGCCGGCCGATGTGGCCGCCCAGCAGACGACATCGGACGGGGTCCTCATCGAGAATGCAGTCAATAAACCGGACCGCCCGTATCGGCCGGCAGGATCTTCGGACCCGCGTGACCGAGGCCCACACGTTGCCAAAGGATTTGGTAAGCGCGACCGGCGTCTTGTTTATGTAGCTCTGCCAGGCGGTTCAGCCGGCGGGCAATTCTCGTCCGAAATGAACGGGGTAGGCATTGTCGTACTGGACGTCGACCGCAAGTTTGAGTTTGTGAAGCGTATCCCCACGTGGAACGTGCCGGCGAGCATGAGTCCGGAGGAGGTATCGGGCATCGCCGCGAGCACGACCACCAACATGATTTATCTGGCCACGCGCGGCAGGCTCGCCGCCTTTGATTTGGGTACGGACCAGAAGGCTTGGGAGAGCACGTATGACGGGATGTGTTGCGAGCGACCGGAAGTCACGCCGGATGGCAAGACTCTGGTCGTCGGCTCTGACCTGAAGGACTTCTGGTATGTGATCGACGCTCAGAGCGGAGCCCTAAAAGGTAAGATCCAGGCGCCCAAGAGCATGTTCGCTCATAATATGGGGCTGAGCGCGGATGGCAAGACCGTGTTCATGGCTCCGAATGGGGTGACGATGACGGTGGGCGATGTGCCTTCCATGAAGGCCATCAAGACGATCACATTCTCGGACCATGTGCGCCCGTTCGTGATCAACCATGATGCGACGCGAGTCTACGCCAACCTAAACAACCTGCTCGGTTTCGAGATCGCTGATGTGAACACCGGAAAAGTCATCAAGCGTATCGAAGCTCCGGCGGAAATGTGGAAGGCGAAATGGGGTGACCTCAACCAGCGTTTCTTCGGACACGGGTGCCCCAGTCACGGAATAGCCCTAACTCCGGATGAAAGCGAGATCTGGGTAGTGGACAACATCAACTATGGCGTGTTGGTCTATGACAATACGGGCGAATGGCCCGTGCTCAAGATGACCTTTCCGACGACGGCGTCGGCTGACTGGATTACGATGGGCATCAACGGGCAGTACGCCTTCCTTTCATCGGGCGACGTTGTCGACGTGAAGACCAAGAAAATCGCCGCGCAGATGAAGGACGAGTACGGGAAGCCTATGCACAGTGAGAAATATCTTGAGATGTCCTTCTCCAACGGGAAACTTGTTCGGACAGTAAGCCAGTTCGGACAAGGCCGCCCGAGCGCTGTGCAGTCGAGGCTCTCTGGCTCCGGCTGACCGCGACGGTAAAGTGACTGTCGGGGGTCCGCGCGAAAGCCGCTGGCGGTCTCGCACAGTCGTGCTGAAGATAAGCGTCGCGGCATTGCTGCTTTTTCGCTATGGCGCCAGAAACTGCTCGTGCGGTGGATTCTGATGCCAATCTCCAGGCAGTGCAGGTAGTCTGCGGCCGGTGCCATACGATCGCGGTATTTCAGAACAAACCCCGCTCGTGGGAGCGTTGGAACGACGTCTTTGCGGATATGACGCAACGCGGCGCAAACGGAACCGACGAGCAACTCGAGCGCGTCACGAAGTATTTCCTGGAAAACCTCACGCTCGTGAACGTGAACAAATCGCCCGCAGATGAGATCGCTTGGGTGCTCGGCGTGAATGACGATGTTGCTCAAGCCATCATCGCGCGTCGCGAACATCAGCCGTTTGCTGATATCGCTCAATTGCGTGCGGTGCCCGGTGTTGATGCAGCCAAGTTGGAAGAACGAAAGAGCCGCATTCTTTTCTGATCGAAGTGCTACAGCGCCTGTAGCACTTCTTCGGCGTGACCCGCCGGCTTGACCTTGTTGAATATTTTCGCGATTTTGCCTTGTTTGTCGATCAGGAATGTCGTGCGCTCGATACCGAAGTACTTCTTGCCGTACATGCTCTTTTCTTTCCAGACACCGTAGGCCTCCGATACGGTGTGATCGACGTCGGCGAGAAGCGGGTAGGGGAAGTTGAACTTACTTTTGAATTTCGCCTGCTTGGAAGGGGTGTCAGCAGAGATTCCGACGACGATCGTGTCGGGCCCGAACTTCGGATACGCGTCTCGGAACTCACACGCTTCCGTAGTGCAGCCCGGGGTATCTGCTTTCGGATAGAAGAACAGGACAACGTTTTTGCCGCGGGCGGATTCGAGATCGAATGTCTCGCCTGTGTCGGTTTGGAGTCGAATTGGGGGAGCAGGAGATCCGGGTTGGAGTTCAGCCATATCCATAGGGTACGGTAGTGCTTTGGTTCCGCAGCAATGAAACGTCGATCTCTGTTGAAAGGTGTTGCTGCCCTGCCGGTCGCCTCGGGCATTAGCGCAGCGCTGGATACTCGCGTGTGGCTTGGGCCGGACTATTGGGCGAATCCATTGCAGGACTGGCGAAAGACGGGCGATCGCATGGAGTGCCATGGGGCCGGCGGCGACCGCAACGTGTTCTGGCTGGTGAAAGAGATCGGGCACAAGGCCGACTTCAGAATGAGAGTTCGACTAGGTGAGCTACCCGGCGCTGATACGAACTCGCGACAGGGATGGGTGGGCTTCCGCATCGGGATGCGCGGCCATTTCAATGACTACCGTGACACCGCGATTCGCGGACTGGGGTAGACGCCGGCATATCGGGTGACGGGCGTCTGTTTATCGGCAAAGAAATGGACGGCGGAGCGGTGAGTCACTTCAAGACTTGACGCTGACGCTTGAAAGCAGAGGCGGCAAGCTCGATTCTGTCAGCAGACGGCATCTCCGTCGAGCAGATTATCGCGGAGAACGAGATCCACGGGGGTGTGGCTCTCGTTTGCCACTCAGGTGAATTGCCGCGCGGATTACCTGACCGCTCTGAGCCCCGGACAGCGAATTCGGGTAAGCCCGGTCAGCAGCGCGGCGGTTCGATGCGGTTTTGGTTCAGGGACTGGTCGCTGGACGGCGACGGCGTTGTTTCGCATCTGGAGCGTGCGTGGGGGCCAATCCTGTTTACGCAATATGCGGTGGCGGGTGGGGTATTGAAAATGACTGTGCAACTCGCGCCGATGGAAGGCAATGAACCGGTGGCGCAATTGATGTTCAAAGGGCGAGCCGTCCGTGCAGTGCGAAGATCGATCCGTTTTCGAGACCGCGGCTTTCGCATTGACAAATGGGATTCGGCAAACGAGGTCCCGTTCGAAATTGCCTTTAAGGGACAAATATACGCGGGACGATTCGTCGTGATCCGAAGAACAGGAACCAAATCGTAGCCGGGTCGCTCACGTGTCAAGGGGATTTCGGGTTTCCCGCATGCGAGATCGCGCGAAATGTAAAGCTCGGCGCGGCCAGACATACTGTTTTTCACGGGCGATCAGCTTTACGAGGCCAATGGAGGATATGGGATTCAGCGAGCGCCACTCGAGGCCGCTCGATTAGACTATCTACGAAATGGTACATGTTCGGCTGGGCCTGGGGTGATCTCACTCGGGACACGCCCTGCATCTGTCTACCGGATGATCACGACGTCTATCACGGCAATCTATGGGGGGCAGGCGGACGTCGAGCCGAGTATCCATCGCCCGACGACGGATCCGCAGCTGTATCAACAAACCGGCCAGGATTCCGGTGGATATACGATGCCTGCTCCTTGGGTATCATGGTGGAGCGAACACAGTCAAGCCATCTACCGGATTCTCCAGACAATCGGCCGTAGATCAGAACATCGGAGTACATTACGGGCGTTTGACTTGTGGTGGCATCGACTTCGCGATTCTCGAAGATCGCAAATGGAAGTCGGCTCCGAAAACACTTCTTCCGGGCGCTGAAGATTCGAAACGGTTGGCCTCAGAATCGCGATTGGAATTCCGCCAAACAGGGCGATGCTCCCGGCGCACAACTCCTAGGCGAACGCCAAGAGAAATTTCTCGAGAGAGTGGGCGCAGGATTGGCCTGACACCGTGCAGATGAAAGCTGTCGTTTCCGCGACGATCTTCTGCAACCTTGCGACACTGCCGAAGGAGATGATGAGCGACGCGGGAACGGCCAAAATTCCGGTTCAGCCGAAAGGCGGTTATGCGGAGAACGAGAAGCTCACACAGGACCACGATTCCAACGGCTGGCCGCAGACCCCCGGAATCGTGCACTGAGCGCAATGCGAAGTTGCTTAGCTGTGCATATCGCGGGCGATCAGCATATGGCGAGCACAGTCCAATACGGGATCGACGATTTCAACGACGGCCCGTATTGGCATCTGCAGTCCCGCTATCTCAAACATCTTCCCCAGGAGATGGTATCCGCCAAGCGCAGGCGCGAAATGCGAAGGCGGGCGCTCTCCGAAATACCGGTGAGTATCATGATGGTTTCGGCAATCATATGACTGTGCATGCGGTCGCGAACCCGCAGCAGTTTGGCGTGACGCCGCATGCCTTGAATGAACGTGCGCCCGGGTTCGGACTGGTTATCGTTCGATAAGAAAACTCGTGTCATCCGTTTGGAGAACTATCCTCGCTGGGCTGACTTTCTCGAAAGCGGAGAGTATCCGGGGTGGCCGATCACGATACATCAGACGGACAACGGCTTGAACGGCGCGAACTGGGAGTTACGTCTTCCAGCGAAGGTTTCGGGTGTTGTGCGCGTGGTCACAGCGGACTAGAAGCAACATGTCGTTGCGTGGCCATCCACTTCAGCGATCGACCGCATACCGGTGTGGAGCGACGGAACGTACGATGTCATGGTGGGATCGCGAGAGTTCCGCCGGTTGAAGGCTGCGTCCCGCAAGTTGTAGGGCGTGCCAATTCGCGAAGCGTTTGTTGTGGAGAGTCGTCGAACTCCAGTCGCCTGTCCTCATGGAGATATAACGTATAAAGCTACGGAAAGGAAACGAAGAATTGTCATCGCAGCCGCTGAGCCAAAACAAGCACTTGTTGAGGTGGGTGGAAAAGATGGCGGAGTTAACGAGGCCCGCCGCCATTCACTGGGTGGATGGATCCCAGGAAGAGTACGACCAGCTCTGCGCGACGAGATGGTCGCCAATGGCACATTCATTCAGTCTGAACCAGGAACTTGGCCCGGCTGTTACTATGCGCGCTCCGATGCGAGCGACGTCGCTCGTGTAGAAGATCGCACGTTTATCTGCTCTCTCTCGAAAGACAACGCCGGTCCCACGAACAACTGGGAAAATCCGTTCATGATGCGCAGGAAGCTGAAGGAGCTTTTCAAGGGCTGCATGCAGGGGCGCACGATGTATGTGCTCCCGTTCAGCATGGGTCCGGTTGGCTCGCCATGTCGCAGATCGGCGTGCAGCTGACGGATTCGCCTTATGTCGTCGTGAACATGCGCATCATGGCGCGCATCGGCCTGCCCGTTTTCAAGGAGATCGATAAGGATGAAAAGCGCGTTGTGCCTTGCATGCACAGCGTTGGGCGCGCCGCTCGCGCCGGGCAGAAAGATGTGCCCTGGCCCTGCAACAAAGAGAAATACATCGTTCATTTCCCGGAGACTCGCGAGATCTGGTCTTACGGTTCCGGCTACGGCGGGAATGCGCTGTTCGGTAAGAAATGTTTCGCGCTTACGCATCGCGTCGAACATGGCGCGCGATGAAGGCTGGATGGCCGAGCACATGCTGATTGTGGGTGTCGAAAGTCCGGAGGGCGAGAAGACCTATGTCGCGGCAGCTTTCCCAGCGCGTGCGGCAAGACAAATTTCGCGATGCTGATTCCGCCGGAGGGCTTTGAAGGCTGGAAAGTTTGGACGGTCGGCGACGACATCGCCTGGATTCGACCGGACGGGAATGGCCGGCTGCATGCGATCAATCCGGAGGCTGGATTCTTTGGCGTCGCTCCCGGGACTTCGGCGAAAACCAACCCCAATGCGATGGCGACTCTGGCAAAGAACACGATCTTCACCAATGTTGCGCTGACGCCCGGAAGGCGGCGTCTGGTGGGAGGGGATGACAGACCAGCCTCCTGCCGAATGCATGGACTGGCAGGGCAAGCGAGTGGACTCCGGAGATTGGCAAAGAAACGGGCGCCAAGGCCGCGCATCCGAATGCTCGATTTACTGCGCCTGCATCACAATGCCCGACGATCGATCCTGCGTGGGAGGGGCCCGACGGTGTTCCCATCAGCGCGTTCATTTTCGGCGGCCGCCGCGCAACGAATATCCCGCTGGTGTATCAGGCATTCAATTGGAGCGCCGGCGTTTACATCGGCGCGACGATGGGATCGGAAATGACGGCTGCCGCTGCGGGGACAATCGGAAAGGTTCGGCGCGACCCGATGGCCATGCTGCCCTTCTGCGGCTATCACATGGGCGATTATTTCCGGCACTGGATCAAGATGCAGCGGATCTTGAGTGTGACGCCGCGCGTGTTCCATGTGAACTGGTTCCGCAAAGATACCGAGGGCAAGTTCCTTGGCCGGGGTTTGGCGAAAACATGCGGGTGCTGAAATGGATCGTGGATCGAGTGCGAGGCCGCACGCAAGGCAAAGAGACAGCAATCGGATGGACGCCGTGCTACGAGATCGATCGAGTGGAAAGGTCTGGATTTTCCGCAGGAGCAATTCGAGCAACTGCAAGCCGTCGATCGCAGACGCTTGGAAGGCGGAGGTGATGGGGCACGAGGAGTTGTTCATCAACCTTCACGATCATTTGCCGCCCGAAATGATCTATGAGCGCGAACTACTGATTTGTCGTTTGTAGATCGTTAGTGAATGGCGAGGTTGCGCAGTCTTGCGCCGGCTTGGAGCAGAGTTTCTTCTTTCTTGCAGAAGCAGAATCGTACGATGTGTTTGCCACGCGCAGGTTCGGAGAAGAAACTGGAGCCCGGCACGCAAGCGACGCCGATGTCTCCGATCAGGTGCTTCGTGAATGCGACATCGTCGGGAAAGCCGAATCCCGAGATGTCGCACATAACGTAATAGGCTCCTTCCGGCTTGTAACAGAGGAATCCAGCCTGTTCCAACTGGCCAACAATGATGTCCCGTTTTGCTGTGTAGGTGGTCGCAAGGCCGTCGTAGTAGGATCCCGGCATTCCTAACGCTGCTGCGCCCGCTTGCTGCAGTGGCGCTGCAGCCCCCACAGTAAGAAAGTCGTGGACTTTCCGAACTCCGTCCGAAAGATCCGCCGGCGCCATCACCCATCCGATTCGCCAGCCCGTCACCGAGTATGTCTTACTCATGCTGTTGATGATGATCGTGCGATCGCGCATGCCAGGAAGAGTCGCCATTGGTATGTGCTGCGCTCCATCGTACAGAATGTGCTCATAAATTTCATCGGTGAGAACCAGTGTGTCGAACTCCTCGGCAAGACTTGCGATGTACGCCAACTCGTCGCGCTGAAACACACGACCGGTCGGGTTATTGGGACTGTTCAGGATAATCGCCTTGGTTCGCGAGGAGAAGGCGCTTCGTAGTTCGTCGCGATCGAATGTCCAGTGCGGCGGGCGCAGAGTCACAAGTTTGCTGATGGCGCCGCAGAGCAAGGTATCCGGACGGTAGTTCTCGTAAAAGGGCTCGAAGAGTACGATCTCATCACCGGGATTGGTCACGCCCATAAGCGACGCGATCATGCCTTCTGTGGCGCCGCAGCAGACCGTGATCTCTCGTTCAGGGTCGTACTCCAGCGCGTAGGTCTTTCGGTATTTTTCCGCAATTGCGTTGCGAAGTGATTTCGCTCCCCAAGTGTTCGCGTACTGATTGACATCGCGCTCGATCGCGCGAACGGCCGCGTTCTTTACTAACTCAGGCGCTGGAAAGTCCGGGAAGCCTTGCGCGAGATTCACGGCTCCATGCTGGAGAGCCAACCGGCTCATGTCGCGGATCACCGATTCCTTGAAACCGGCGGTCTTCGTGCTTCGGAAGCGTTCCCGCTGAGTAAGAGTGATCACTTCGCGTTGATTATGTCACCTACTGCGCTATTGGATTGTGCTTGCGCCTTCGGTTCCCAGATCTTCCGGCGCTACGTTCCTGTTGACGTGTCGATCGAGGTTGATAACGTACGTGTCGGGGCTGTCGATCAGGATCGGCGAGTGCGTGGCCGCAACGATTCGGAACTTCCGCTGAGCTGCAAGCTCCAGTAGCATCTTGAGTATGCGGCGCTGATTCGAGATAGAGAGCGCCATCTCCGGTTCATCGAGTAATAGGATTGTGCCATCCGGCAAAGATGGAAAGTTCTCGCGGAACATGGACAACATTACCTGGCCGTGACTGGCCATCTGCAGGAACTCCAACATCTCGGGGTTGTCTTTGAAAATATCGAGCTGCGTACGAGGGTTGTGCTGTTCCGCATCGAACAGGAAAACCTTCCCAAACTGCACGTCTCCCTTGTCCAGCCGGTAGACGTATCCATCAACCTGCTGTTCGCGAAGAGCATAGTAAATGGAATGCAGCAGGGTCGATTTTCCCGAGCCGTTCTCTCCGGTCAGCATGACGACGGGTGAGAAAGATCGACCACCATCGGCATATGAAAGTTGAGCGACGTAAATACCCGGGTGGCCGAGGATCTTAAGATACATGAACCCTCAGCATAGCAATCGTGAATTTAAGCATCCGGATGAACTGAAAGCAGGTAGGGGATAAAGATCGAAGGGAGGCCGAATAGCCTCCCCGTGAATTCTTCGTCTACACCTTGGCTTAGGCGGCGGCAGTTCGCGAGCTTTGCACTCCGAGCTGAATCCATTCCGGCCATGAGTTCCATCACAGAATGGCTTGTTTTCCGCCATCCCACACCGGCAGAGCGAAATCGTCTGACGGCCCGCTAGCCCGAACGTGTTCCCTTCAAAGTCCTGAATCTCAAAATCCCCTTCGATTCGAATGGGACCGTTCCTTAGGATTGTTACTTTCGCTGACATATTGCACCTGCATGGTAGCAGATCATCTCTCACGCGCCTCCTCGATATAATCCGGGGTATGCGGCTCGTCACCGTGTTGTCGCTGTTCGTGGCGGCCCTCGTCTGCAACATCGGACGAAATCTCCTCGAGAAGTCCTTCTGCTGGCCCGTGTCCGCGCGCACATGTCTAGTTTGTTAAACCGGCTTCCGAACTATACGTGTTTGCAGACAATTGAGCGCACCAGCAGGATCCCGGGCAAACGTACCGAACTGATCGATTTGGTGCGACTCGAGGTGGCGCTGGTGAACGGACGAGAGCTGTTTGCCTGGCCCGGATCTCGCAATTTCGAAGATGGCGAGATCACCGACATGGTGAAAGGAGGCGCGATCGGGAATGGGAATTTCGCGCTCCACGCAAAATCGGTATTCCAAAGCAACACACCCCGTTTCACGTTTGCGGGCGAGCGCATTCGCGAGGACGGGCGCAATACACTACGGTGGGACTTTGTTGTACCCCAGCTACTCAGCGGATACACATTGAAGCAGGGGGAGCAACGAGCGATTGTTGGATACCACGGGTCGTTTTGGGTAAATCCAACGTCATTGGATCTGGTTCGCCTCGAAGTCTATGCGGACGATATACCATCCAATCTCAAAATCGCGAGCACAGCGGACTCCGTCGAGTATCACCGTGTACAGCTAGGCGAAGGGGCGTTCCTGCTTCCAAGCAAGTCTGAGTTGACTATGAAAGACTTGGGCGAGCGGAGAGCCAGAACCGCACTACATTTACTGAATGCCGGCAATATTCCGGTGAGTCGATCATCTCCTTCGATGATCCTTCTGACACGATAACGGTTGCGCAAGAAGAGAGAACATTACATCTACCCGCGGGTTCGTCTGGAACTAGCGCTTGAAACGCCGGTTGTAGAAGGCCAGACTGCCGTGGGAGATCCCGTTACAGCTATCCTAAAGAGATCAGTGAAGTTGGGTTCTGGCCTGGTGGCGCCGAAGGGCGCGCTGGTGCACGGCAGAATGACACACCTACGGCGTCAGCAGAGCAGCCGGCCAGGATGGGCGATTGGGATGACATTCTTCGAGATGGAGTGGCCCGGTACACGTGCGAAGCTTCGCGCAGCCTTGGAAGACATGCCAAGTGTGTCGATGCTTGCCGCGACCAATTCTGACTATCGCATGCTGCTTCGCCAGATCGCGTATCAGGAAGGCATCTTTCTGTTACCCGGTTATCGCCTCACCGTTCCCCGCGGCTTCCTGATGATTTGGCGTACACAGCCGCTTCAAGCAGAGGACAACAGTGATCCAATTCGAACTCGAAACTGATCGTACGCTGTTCGAGAACGCATTCAAGTTTGCGCAGAAACAGGTTCGGGCGCTGATTGAGCGCGACCCGGATTACTATCCCATCCATACGGAAGAAGGCAAGTGGCGGCACGACCGTCCTGTCTGGACGCACTGGTGCGACGGATTCTTACCCGGAATGATGTGGATCTTCCATCGCAACCATGGTCCGGGGCACCAGAATGGTGATTGGTGGTTCGAGCAAGCGATGCGGTACTCAAGGCCACTGGAGCCGCGTAAGTTCGACCACGAAGTGCATGATCACGGATTTGTTTTCCTGTCGACCTTCTATCGCTGGTACCAGTTAACGAAAGATCCGAATCTGAATGAGGTTCTCGTTCAAGCCGGAGAGACGCTCGCCGAGCGGTTTAATCACAAGGGAAACTTCATTCGATCGTTTATCTCAGAGGATTCGCTGTTCATCGACATCATGATGAATATCGGAATCATCTACTATGCCGCGCGGGAGACAGGCGACCGGACGCTGCGCGATATCGCTACCAGACACGCGCTCACGACTCGTCGATGCCTGGTACGCGGTGACGGCTCGACTGCGCAAGAGGGCATCTTCGACCTTGAAACCGGTGAGTTCCTCCGACAGAGTACACAGCAGGGATACCGCGGAGATTCATGTTGGTCACGAGGATTGGCTTGGTCGTTGTATGGGTTCAATACCTGTTATGAGTACAGCCGCGATCCACGATTTCTCGAGACGTCCAGGCTTGCGCGGATTACTACATCACGCACAGTCCATCCGATGGTATTCCGCCGTGGGATTTCACTGCGCCTGTTGAAAGTCGAAAGCTGGTCGACACGTCCGCGGCCGCGATTGCCGCTTCCGGTCTCTTCCGTTTGTGCAGGCTTGTGCCCGATCCGATGAAGGGCCACCTCTATTGGACAACGGCGATCAGAATCCTGCGCAGCTTGTGTGACAAGCATCTGGCCAGTTCGACCGCAGGGTGGGAAGGAATATTGAAGGGTGGGGTGTACCACGTCCACAAGGAACTCGGAGTCAACGAGTCCGTGATGTGGGGTGATTATTTCTTCGTGGAAGCACTCGATTCAGCGCTTCGACAAATGCAGTAAAGGCGGACAATCCGACCATCCGGACTGTCCGCCTCTTTTCGTTTAGCGGTTGGGTTGTGCTGGCTGCGTGGAGAGTGTCGTGGAAGGTGTCGTACCGCGCATATCGGACAGCTTCGTCCCGATCACTTCTCCCGAAACCACCAGTTCGACGCGCCGGTTCTGCTGGCGGCCTGCGGCAGTATCATTCGTTGCGACCGGTGTCGTTTCCCCAAAGCCCTTCGAAGTAAGGATATCGGGCCTCAGGCCCTGTGTAATGAGATACTCACGCACGGAGTTCGCGCGTTGCTCAGAGAGCCGCTGGTTGTACGCATCGCTTCCGACGCTATCGGTATGGCCTTCAACTTCAATAAGCAAGCCCGGATGCGAGAGTACGATTCCGGCGACTCGCGCAAGTTTCTCACGCGCCACTGGCCGGAGTGTCCACTTTGCTGTATCGAACAGGACGTCGGACATGTTCACGATGAGACCTCTCGCTGTGTCGCGCGTTTCCAGTATCATGTTGAACTGATCTAACAGTTGCTTGCGGAGCTTCTCCTTATCCTGTTCCGCGTTCAGACGCGCACGGTCTGCATCCTGAGCTTGCTGCGCCAGCAATTGCTGCTGATGCAGCGCGGCCTGACGAGCTGCGTCGGCTTCAGCTTTCGCCTTTTCCGCGGCTAAACGCTCGGCCTCTGCGGCCTTCTGCGCGGCCTCAGCCGCGAGACGATTAGCATCGGCCTGCGCACGACGCTCCGATTCCAGCTTGGCCGTCTGCTCGGCCAGCGCCCGGCGCTGCGCTTCAAGCCGCTGTTGCTCTTCGGCCTGTGCCCGCATGCGTGCTTCTTCTTCGGCTTTGGCTTTCTCAGCCGCTTCCCTCTCGGCAGCAGCGCGGCGCTCATTCGCAAGCCTCTCCTGCTCCTGGCGTTCCAGCGCGATCAGGCGCGCATCCTCGGCGGTCTGAGCAGCTTCTCGCGCGACCATGCTGCTCGGTTTGTCTTGCTTCCGAGCCTTGTAATCCTCCGCTTGCTTTAGCAGAGTTTCCGCCTTGGTAAACGAGTCGCCGGCATACTTGTCGGCGCCTGTCCAACGTGCAATCTGAACTGCGTTGCGCGCTTCCCACAGGTATAGGGGCGTCTTACTAGGATCCGCCGGCATGGAGCGCGTAGCTGACTGGTCCGGTTTGAACACGTAGGAGCCGCGCTTCAAAAGCTCATACTTTGCATCGATAACATCTGCTTTACCGAGCGTGTCGTCGCGAAGTACATTCTCCATGACAACGACGTCGCTTGGCTGGCTTACCGCGAAGTATGGCTCAGCAGTAACAATCATGCCGAATGACTGGAACTCGGTAGATACATTCAACTTGCCTCGACCTTGAGAATCCAGCAAAATTTCCCCAAGATTCTTCGCGCGACCTTCGGGTGTAATTGCCCACAGCACGTAGGTGAGGTACTCAGGGCCATACTTCTGGGCTACATTCATATCATCGAACTCAACTTCGATCTCTATATAGCCTTTCTTACTCTCTACTTTGGCCTCGCCTCTAGCCTTGGGCATCAGCGCAGTCCCGGCAAAGTTAATCTTGGTTGCTCCGCCGCGGTGGCGATAATTCACCGCCTTCGCAGTCCTCGAAACGACTGTTACACGATAAATCGGTTGTGATTCCAGAGTTACTGTTTGTGGTTGATTGTTAGTCTGGGTCGGATTCGTTACTTGCGCGGCGATAAGTCCCGCCGCAAGCAACGACGAGTAGATAATTTTCATGCGACCTCCCCCTTCGGCATGGTAGCACGCAGAGGTCCATACACAACCTGCGTCCTTTCAAAGACTTGCGCTTTTACTCGAAGTACTGTATCGGGAAGAAATTACTGTTAAACATGCCAATATGTACATGATGCCGCCCACCAGGAGCGTCTCTCTTAGCCCCAAGTAGATCGCAAGAAAGATGGCGCTGGCAGAACCGAGAACCGACGATGCCGCATTGATCGCCCACGCCCAGCGCACTGATTCAGGGTGTCTTTCCTCCAAACGGATCAGACCGCTCGGAAACGGCATTCCCATCGCGAACGCGGCTGGAGCGATCATTGCCGCTGTCACAAGCATCTTTATCGGCAACGGCCAGACAATACCCGCGTTCGAGACGGCCGGAGCAGCGAACGCTAGAATCGCAACCAGCGCGGCAACAACGATGAGCGCTCGGCTGAGACGCGTGTCATCCCCGGCGATAAATGTCCGACTGAAGAAACTCCCCAACCCACTGAACACGAGCATGGAGCAGATGATTACAGTCAAAGCATAGGTCGGGTGGCCCAGCAACATGACGAATTTCTGAATCAATGCAACCTGAATGAGGATATAGCCTACGCCAATGCACAGGAAGTAAACCAGAAGTCGCTGTACGCCTCGTTCTCGAGGCAGTTTGCTACCAAGAACCACTGGAGGAAGCAGGAGGATGATGGCGGTCGCCGCGATACTGATTCCCATAAGCCCGAACAACAGGGGAACGGCACGATTGATTTTATAATCGGCGCTCGCCGTGGGATTCGACAAAAAGTTCAGAAGATCGCGAGGTTGAACTGTATAGAAGAAAAACGGCCGATTGTCGTCTACGGGCGAGACGTCGTATCGATAATTGCGGTAAAACTGTTTGGGATTATCGGTCGTGAGCAGCGTTCCAAATTCGTTATCGGGCGCATCACCTGGGATATACAATGCTTTCATGCTGCTGGCTCGCAGCGTTTCCCTAGCACGCTCAATATCACGGGCGCTGAATGGTTTGCGGGAGATCAGGATCGTGTCCTTAGCGCCCCATCCTTCGACGGAACCCTCGCGAATGACCATCGCGTGAGATTTATAGTCGTGCTCACCCAAGCGATCGAGAGCGACTCGCGCCAGCGATAGAAGCCGAAGTGACTCACGAGGCGGATCGAAGCCCCAGCGGGTAAACGCGAGAATGCCATCATCGGTCAGGTGAGTCAAGTAGTCGTAAAAGGCATCCGTCGTGTACAGGTTGTTTTCAGATAACGCGAACGCGCCCGCGGCGGTTGATGCCCAAGTATCGACCAGCGTGGCTTGGAGAATCTGATACTTCTCGGGGCTGCGCCGGACGAAACTCCGACCGTCCTCCACCTCGATGCGGACTTCCGGCCGCAGATAAAGATTCCGGCTCAAGTGCGGAAAGTTTTTCCGCATGATGGTGTTCGCGATAATCGGGTTGATCTCAACTCCCGTGATGTCTTTCGACCCGGATGCGAGTGCTCTCGCGACATCCCATCCTCCACCGGGGCCGATGATCAGGGTTTTGCCGCCCGGGCGAATCTGATAAACGAACCCAGGCCCCTGTAACGCCAGATCTTTCCGTTGCGAGGCGGTGAGGTTCGAGAAGTCAAAGTTCGCGATTCCCGTCGAGGCGTCCGCATCGATAAAGATCAACATCATATTGGAATCTTTTTCGGGCGCGAGCGCAATTCGAGAGATCGGGTTCCACTTCACGAACGTCTCGTTCATCAGGCGCTGGCCTTTCGCGAACTGAACGTCAATGAAAGGCTTCTTGAGGTTGAGCACGATGAGCGCAACGAAGAGAAGCGCGAGGGCGACTCCACCCATGCGACCTCGCGAGGATCCCGACAAATTGAACCAAATAGCCGATGAAGCAGCGAATGCGACGGAAGCGATGATGACGGTGTTCGGTCCGCCAATAACATTGAGAAATGGCACCAGCAGAAGACAACCCGCCGCGGCGCCCATCAAGTCGAAAAAATATACCTTGTCTACTCGCGCGATCGTTTCCGATATTGCCAGTGAAACAATAATTCCGGCGAGCAGGAACGGAAGCGCACTCGTGAAGTAAATGAGGGCAAGTGTTGCGTTGGTGAGTTCACCTCGGGTCAGAATGATCCAAAGCGATATTACCGTGACTACGCTGACGGCGACCGCCAAAAACCCGAGTCTTCGATAGATATTGATGCCCTTCGGACCGACTACATAGGAAAACACCCCGCCCGCGCCCAAACCGAACAAGGCAATCGAGATCGCAAGGAACGCGAAATGATAGTAGAAAACGACAGAAAAGATGCGGGTTAACGAGAGTTCCAGGACCAGCGTTGCCATGGTCGTCAGAGCGACACCGGTGTAGATTTGCGGCCAGCTCTGAGGGCCCTCAGGAACTGCGGACGAAATACGGGACAAGTCCCATGTTAAAGCACGCTGTAATGGCAGGCGCTCCGAACGGGTCTACGCAGTGGAGGAGCACAATGCGAAGCTGCAACGATTTGATGACCATGGATCCGACCTGCTGTTTGGCATCGGACACGGTCAGCCGCGCCGCGCAGATCATGAAGGACGATGACGTGGGGTCTGTCCCGGTCGTCGACGACGCGAGCGCGAAGAAGCTGGTCGGGATACTCACGGATCGCGATATCGTGATTCAGGTTGTCGCCGACGGCAAAAATTGCGCCGACGTAAAGGTCGAAGAGATCATGACAAAGAATCCGGTGACCTGCAAACCGGAAGAGGACGTTCAAAACGCGATGGACCGCATGGCACAGCATCAGGTCCGGCGCATTCCGGTCGTTGACGGGCGCGGTCGCATCGTCGGTATCATCGCTCAGGCGGACCTTGCGACCCGTATGGATCGCCCGGAACAGACCGAAAAGGTCCTGGAAGGCATCTCCCAACCGGTCAGTTAAGCCGACTGAGTAACCTCATCACGCGCCCGGAAGACTCGCCGGGCGCGCACAAACAAGGAGAATCCAGTGCAGTATCGCGAATTGGGCAAAACAGGGGAACAGGTCTCCGCGATCGGTCTCGGCGGATGGCATCTTGCGTTGAAACACGTCGACGAGCAACTTGCAATCCGCATTGTTCGGACGGCGCTCGATCGTGGGATGAACTTCCTCGACAATTGTTGGGACTATAACGACGGGCAAAGCGAGTTCCGCATGGGCAAAGCCCTGCAGGATGGATATCGCAAGAAATCGTTTTTAATGACGAAGATCGATGGCCGATCGGCGAAAGACGCAACCAGACAGCTCGATGAATCGTTGAAACGGTTGCAAACGGACTGTATCGATCTGGTTCAGCACCATGAGATTCTTCGATTTGAGGACCCGAATCGAATTTTCGACGTCGAGGGTGCGAATAACGCCCTCGTCGAGGCGAAGAAGGCGGGCAAGCTGCGATACATCGGCTTCACGGGACATAAAGATCCGCACGTGCACCTGTACATGATGGATGTGGCGCGCGAGCATGGCTTCATCTTCGACGCCGCGCAGCTGCCGTTGAACGTGATGGACGCGCATTACCGTAGTTTCGCCAAGCTTGTTGTGCCCGAACTGGTGAAGGATGGGACAGCGGTGCTCGCGATGAAGACGATGTCGAACGGGCGCATCCTTCAATCGGGAACGGTGACGGCGATCGAGTGCCTGCACTATGCTCTAAACCTCCCGACTTCGGTGGTAATCACCGGAATCGATTCGATGGAAATTCTCGATCAGGCGTTCAAAGCCATCGAGACGTTCCGCCCGCTTGGGGAGCAAGATTTGAGTCACCTCCTCGCCAAGACGAAAGAGGCCGCACGCGCCGGTGAGTTCGAGTTATTTAAGACAACCTCGATTTATGACGGCACGGCGTTGAATCCAGACTGGCTCGGGGAAGAGCCACAGCGTTACCAGGCGACGATGCCATCCTGAGGGCTACGAAACCGGATAGGTGATCTTGACCTCGCGCCCGCCGTTCAGAATCGACTCCCTGCCCGCCTCTACCACTAGTTCGTTGTATCGACTGTTGCGGGGAGTCGCGAGAATTCCTTGTTCATCGAGTCGGCGTAGGAAAGCAGGCTTATCCTCTGACTGCTCGCATGCGATGCACTGCCGGATAATAAAGTCGATGGAGCGGTAGCCATAGCCTACGGGAACCGGGTGTTCGCCGCCCAAGTCGATGTACTGGAAGTAGTCGGCGCTTGGCTCCGAATACGCCGTCGCTCCCGGAGAATCCGCCTTCCGAATATAGGAATATTCGATACCCCTGTACTGATCCGAGTGACGGATCATGGCGCCTTTGTCGCCGCCGCTGCAATACATGGCGATATGCTGCGTGTTGCTTCCCGGGCCGTCATCGGGGAAGCTTAACGTGTTCTGAACGTTCAAGCATGCGCCGTTATCCCAGATGATTCGAGCGTCGGTCCAGAGATAACCTTCTGAGCCGTTCGGAAACTTGTCTTTCAGGCCATACACGCTGACAGACACGGGAAGCAGACCGGTGATGAAGTGGACGAGATCGACGTAGTGGCAACCGATATATGTAAAGGCATCCGAGTTATCGATCGTCATCCAATTTTGGAAGTTTGAATGACGGTAGTACCACTTCTCCATCAGGCTCGCCGTACCTAACTTGAAGTCGCCGAACATGCCTGCGCGATATCGTTTTCGCGCCATCAGGCTGCGATCATCAAAACGCTTGTGATACTCGACACCCACCACCACGTTTCTGCTGCGCGCCGAGTTTTCTATCTCAATGGATTGCTTCGAACTCAGAACGAGCGGCTTCACGCACATTACGTGCTGGTCGTGCTCTATCGCCGCCATGACAGCTTCGAAATGGAGCTGATCGGGCAACGCGATCGCTACGATGTTGCGTGGGGACATGCGGGCGATCAGCTCTTTGTATAGTGCGGGCTGAGGCTGATCTCCCGATTGAGGGTATGTTGCGAAGTCTCGGTTCGGGAACGCGTCACGCAAAGTTTTGACCGTGCTCACGCGTGAGGCCACCACATCGATCTTAGATATGACGCCCGTATCGCGGAGATGCAGTAACGATGGCAGGATCTGATCGTGTGTGATCATCCCGCCGCCGACCACGAGAACCTGCGGGGTCAAGCGACCGCCTCGGCCACAACGTCGCGCAGCACTCCCAGACTTTCGCGCAGAGGCTCTTCCGTGATCACGAGCGGCGGACAGATCTTCACAGTCGCTCCGCCGAATCCCACCGGCGAGAACATGAGGACGCCCCTTTCAATGCACTTGTCTACGATACGGGCAGCGAGCGGTCCATCCGGTTCCAGCGTGCCCGGCTTAACGCATGCCACGCCCGCCACGAGACCTTTGCCGTCAACTCGGCCGATCTGTTTGTGCTGTTGCTGAAGATTATTCAGTTCGGCATGCAGAATCGCGCCCATTCGCGCGGCGTTTCCGGCGAGATCCTCATTCAGGATAATGTCGATCGAAGCCAGCGTCGCGGCGCAACAAATCGGATTTCCCGTGTGGGTAGAGGTCATGCTTCCCGGAGGATGCAAATCCATAACATCCGGGCGTCCGATCACGGCCGAGAGCGGCATCGAACTTGAAATGCCCTTGCCCCACGTAGTCAGATCAGGAACGATTCCATAGTGCTCGAATCCCCACAGCTTGCCTGTACGGCCGAATCCGGCTTGCACCTCATCGCAGACGAGCAGCGCCTTGTGGGCGTCGCACCATGCTCGTAGAGCCTTCATGTACTCGGGTGGGGCGAAAGCAGCGCTGCCGCCCTGGTAGGTCTCTAAGATGACGCCGGCAATTTGCGGCGCTTCCACACCCGCCTCTTGCAGCGATTTCTGGAAGAAATCGAAGCTCGTGTCCGCAGTGCGGAAGCCATCCGGAAAAGGTACCTGGACGAAGCCCTGATCGAGATTGACAATCCATTCCTTTAGCGCGGGAATTCCGCCGGCCTGCTGTGAGCCGAGCGTGCGACCGTGAAAGGATTTGTCGAATGACACGATGACGCTTTTGGACCGGCCGCCGACTTTTACCCCATTCGTCCGGCACAGCTTGATCGCGCATTCAACGGCTTCGGATCCGGTGGTCAGAAGAAAGACTTTCTTCAGCGGCTCGGGCATGATCGTCGCCAGGCGCTCCACAAGCTGCGCGCGGATCTCGCTCGGGAAGCAATAGTTTGTGAGCAGCTTGGACGCAGCCTGCTGACGGATCGCTTCGATGATCTCCGGTCTGCCGTGGCCGGCGTTCGTGATTAAAACGCCGGACGACCAGTCGATCCAGCAGTTTCCATACGGGTCCCACACTTGAAAGCCCTCCGCGTGATCCCATACGACCGGCGGCTGGCCCTGCATGGCGCGAGGCTCATATTGATGAAGCCGCTCCAGCAACGGGAGCGATTCAGGCACAGGAAGGTCCGTCACAATACGGCGGTACTTCGATTCGATGCGAGCTACAGGTTTCGGAGACATGGTGGAGCGTGGAAGCCGTGAAGGTGGGCTTTGCCGTCATGTTAGCACTGACGTGGTTCAGGCCGACGATGGCCCGACTCGGCGCAGCCATATCTTGTGAATCGCAGGCATCTGCCGCCCGGCGATGTGAGCTGCGCGCAGTTCGAGGAGGCCGAGTCCACTTGTCAGGGTAAGGAGGCCAGCCCGGCGCGTCACGAACACCATCCGACCGGAAGTCGACTGGAACGTGTACTCAGCCGATGCTTTGCCGAACTGCAATTTCGCCCTTGAGCCGCCGGCTTCCGGTTCGCAGCCATACGAGACGGTCCATTCGTACTCACCCGGTGTCACTACATCGATTTTCCACGTGAGATAGTCCTCGGGGTTGCTCCATTGCTCGGTCGTGTCACGGTTGTAGCTTCGGTATTGCGGCACTACTTTGCCGACAGCGTCTGCCCAGGTAAGATCGATTTCTACGGGGTTCTCGTCGGGCCGGCCGATTTCAATGGGTACTCGCGAATACTTTCGATTGGTGACATCGGCGAACCATCTTTCGAACTCTTTCCGTAGCTCAGCCGAGATTTGCGGTTGAGCCTTCGCCAAGTCGTGAGACTCGCCGGGATCCGATCGAAGATTGAACAGCTCGCCCGAGCTATGGAGCTTGAAACCGCGACGATCACCGACAGACCAGCTTGCCTTCAGTTCCGGGTCGCCATCGACGGTCTTGAGCACAGGTCGCCCGCGATTCCACTGGTGATACAGGTAATCGTGCGGGCTCTCGCCTTTCCCGCTTCGAAGTAAGCTCGCGATACTCTTGCCATCAATCGCGCGTCCGGCCGGAGGCGTGGTCCCCGCCACTTCGCAGAGTGTTGGCAAAAGATCAATGTGCTGAGCCGGGGCGTCGACCACGGCGCCGGCGGGGATCTTCCCCGGCCAGCGGGCAATAAAGGGGACCCGTACGCCCCCTTCGTAGCACGAGCCTTTGGCGCCGCGGAGTCCGGCACGGTGATGCTTGCCTACACCGCCGTTGTCGCTCATGTAGATCAGCAGAGTGTTATCTGCAAGGCCAGTCTTTGCAAGGGCGGCTGTCAGCTTTGCGACATTCGCGTCGATGCAAGTCATCATTGCGTAGATGCGAGCCTCATTCAGTGCTATGCCCTTGCTCACGTACGGCTGAATGTATGAATCGGGGACAAGCAAGGGAACATGCGGAGCGTTGTAGGTAAGGTAAAGGAAGAATGGATTGTTTCGGTTCTGTTCAATGAAGGACAGTGCTCGCGTCGTGAGGACGTCGGTGACGTAGCCAGTCGTTTCAACGCGCTCCTTGCCTTCGAAGAACTCGTTCGTGTCGTCGTAATCGTTGATGAACCCGTACTGCCAGAAGCCGAAGAACTGATCGAAGCCGCGATTCTGCGGATGGTACCGCATGTAACGGCCGAGATGCCATTTCCCGACACAAGCTGTCTTGTACCCACGTGTCCGAAGCAGCGTAGGGAGCGTGACTTCCGCCTCGTCCAACGTATCGCGGCCTTTGTAGGTATCTATCGCGCCGGTGCGCTGGTAATGCCGTCCGGTCATAATGGATGCCCGGGTCGGCGAACACACGGGTGAGCAGTAGAAATGGGTGAAGCGCACTCCCTCCGAAGCCAGGCGATCCAGGTTCGGGGTCGAGATATGCGGATTTCCATTCGCCCCGATGTCCCACCAACCTTGATCGTCCGCAACGATAAGGATGATATTTGGTCGAGCCGTGTCGGTTTGCGCAAAGCCAGCAGCAAAGCGAGTGGACAGCGCGCTTACCAGGAGATCTCGACGAGTCATGCAGCGCGATTATAACCTGCAGCTCTGATGAAAAATCGTTGACTTGTTCTATAAAACTAGTACACTAGGTATGTGAGTGCGGCCTTCCAGTTTCGCTTGGACATGAAAAGCGGCGTACCCGTATACCGGCAACTCATCGACCAGGTACTCGTGGCGATTGCTGCGGGTCAACTCAGCGCAGGCGATCAGTTGCCTACCGTCCGCCAGCTCGCAGTCGACTTGTCGATTAACCCGAATACCGTGGTTCGCGCTTACAAAGAATTGGAGATACGAGGCATGCTGAACACGCAGCAAGGAACCGGGACGTTTATCACGGCCAAGAAAGTCAAAACCGATGAGGCGCAGAGGCAGAAGCGGCTGTCGCACATGGTGAGCGAGTTTGTCGCGCACGTCAGCGCGGAGGGATACACGGTGGAAGATATTCTGGAGCGCCTGAACGAACTCGCCGGCGAGTCCGGCAAAAGGAGGGTGTAAGAATGATCGTCACGAAAGCTATTAAGGACAGGCCGGCCGACTTCATCAAGGGGCCGGTGCAGGTCGTGAGCGGCATCGGCGCTTTGTGTGCGCTTGCCGCCATCATTGTGAGTCTCACTGTTGCGGTCCTTCTTAAGAATCCCGTGCCTGTGGTGTTCGGTTTCCTGATCGGTTTGTACCTGCTGTTCTCGTTGAAAGTGGCGGATCAGTGGGAGAAAGTCGCGGTGCTGCGGCTTGGCAAGTATCAGGGACTGAGAGGACCGGGGCTCTTCCACATTATTCCGGTAGTCGACACCCTCAGCAGTTTCGTGGATCAGCGAGTCCGTGTAACAGACGTTACCGCGGAATCAGCTCTTACCCGGGACACGGTTCCCGTGAACGTCGATGCGATTGTGTTCTGGGTTGTGTGGAACGCCGAGAAATGTATTCTCGAAGTCGAAGACTTCACGGAAGCGGTCGCTTTGAGCGCTCAAACGGCGTTGCGCGAATCGATTGGGCGGCATGAACTCTCACAGATGATCACAGAGCGCGAAGTGCTCGGCCGCGAACTGCAGAAGATCCTCGATGAGAAGACCAACGGCTGGGGCATCACCGTGCAGTCTGTTGAGATCCGCGACGTTCACATTCCGGCGGCTCTAGAAGACGCCATGTCCCGACAGGCACAGGCTGAGCGGGAGCGCCAAGCGCGGATCATCCTGGGAACTGCAGAAACCGAGATCTCGGACAAATTCGCACAGGCCGCGCTCGTCTATCAGGACAACCCGATTGCCTTACACCTTCGAGCCATGAACATGCTGTACGAAGCGCTGAAAGAGAAGGGCTCTATGGTGATTGTCCCTTCATCCGCGGTAGAGACCATGGGACTGGGTGGCACGCTCGCAACCGCTAGCCTGCATCCGCAACGCCCCGTTGTGCAGAGTTGATCTCCGAAGGGGGACACCGCTCAGCTTCCGGTCCGCGGATCCTCCGACCGCGCTCGTTGAACCAGATCCAGAAACTCCTGCCGGATCAGATCGACCGGCCGTGATGAGACAGTCTCCATCGGCCGGTCGATGATCTGAAGGAGCCGTTCGCTGATGTGCGATGGAAGGGCGCTCTCCAGGTACTCGAAGGCCAGACCGCGCAATTGCGGATCGTTCGCTCCGAGCGCCTCGAACGCGACCCGAACCGGCTCGCGAGGCAGGACCACACCGATCAATGAAAAGACATGCTCCAGATCTGGCGATTTGCTCAACTCCCGTTCGATGATGTCATACAGCACGTCATGCTCATACTCGATGCCGCTTCTCTGCCGCAACGCATCCAGAGCACGCCCACACTGAAATCGCACTTCGAGATGAATGTCCTCAAGACCGGCAATCAATGCCTGCATCGCGCGCTTTCCACCTTCTTCCGCAATGATGTCCGGTAGCTTGCAGCGGACGATCACCTCGGTCGTCGAGTCCAAAAGAAAGTCCGAGTACTGACCTACATTTCGATCAGCTATAGCCCTCAGAGCACGGTCGACCGCATCACTCACGCTTTTTCGGCGAAGCATGGGGATCACGGTGGGAAGCATCGCCCGGTTCAGGGCCGGTCCTTTCATCAAAGCTGACTTGACCCTTTCACGCTCGCCCGACATCAGGTCGGACCATTGCTGTTGCGCTGCGAGAGACATCCACGCTGGAGGCGCAATGGGAGCAGCCGGCTCGCCTAGCATGATCGTCTGCGTCTCAGATCCGGAAAACGAGAGACGGGCGTAGGTTGTCTCGTCCAGTTCTGGCAGATCCAAATCCATCGCTCGGTGTCGCAGGCTCCGTTCTAACGACCGGACATACCCCTTGTTGATCCGTCTTGCCACCGTGAAGCTGACTGCCGACGCGGCTACACCGGTCGCCATCATTACCGATTCAGCGGAAGCGCTCATCGTCGTGATGACGAGTTGCGCGAAGCCGCCGCCGAGAGCATCTCCCAGCCGGTCCACGGTTACGTCATTGATCGACTTGAGCGCACGCTTCTCAGCCGGCAGCATCGGTGTGTACAGAAGCTCATAGCCCGCTCGAAACAAAGAGCCGCGTATAACAGCCTCGAGTCCACGTGCAATCACGACGAAGGGCAAGGTCCCGTTCAATACGGCAAAGACCCCGCCGCCGGTGACCGCAGCCGGGAGACTCGCAACGCCCGCGCCGAGCCCGAAGCGGCTCAGGAACGCAGGAGTGATTGTCGTTTGCAGCAGGAAAGACAGCAGCGCCGTACCTGTGTGGAACATCGCGAAAAAGCGGAGGAGCGGCTCACCTGGACCTATCGTGTGGCGCGCCTGTGCTTTTAGGACGTAATCAAGGAGCGCCGCGGAAAAGGTCCCCAGAGCCACCAGATACGAAATATTCCGCAGGTATCCCGATCCGCGAAGAAGGTCGCGGGCACGGACGTGCTTCTCGGTACGTTGAGCTTCTACCGGAGGCAGCAGTGCCAGCAACGCTCCTGTCGCAACCTGAGCGACAGTCAGGAACAGCAGCACCGTCTCGGTAGCCGTGAACACCGCGAGTCGTTCCGCGATAAATCCGCCTGCAACACCGCCTCCTGTGCCGGCGGCGGCTATCCTTCCGAAGTTGCGCTTTGCGGTGTATGGGTCGAGTTGCTCGTTGATCACGGACCAGAATCCCGAGGTGATCACCGCGCCCAGCGACACAACATGTACATACACGACAACGGCGGTCCAACCAGGGACGTGCCGGTATCCCAGCCATTCGACCGCCTGCAGACCTGCGCTGCCGATCATCAGCGCAGGGATCAGCCGGCCAGGACCGATCCTGCTCAAGAGCCGGGAGCTGAGGATTCCGAGAACGATGGCCGTCAAAGCCGCTGTCACAACGATGGCGGGCAAGTGGCGCGCGCCGAAATTGGAGAGAAATAGCGCATCGCGAGCCGCCTTGCCGGCAACTTGGTACGCCATTATGAAGGCGGCTCCGCTCATCGCGATTGCGATCGTGGAACTGCGGACTGAGCTATCGCTCACGGAGTAAGGTTACCCGACGTGTTCATCTCAAATGTCACGGCCATAGATCGGAATCGCCGCCCCAGTGACCTGAGACAACTCATCTGACGCCAGTGACACGATCAGTGTTGCTACCTGATCCAGTTCTACCCACTTTTTGTAGTCGGCGTTGGGCATGGCCCTTCGATTGGCGGCCGTGTCCATAGTTCCGGGAAGAATGATGTTCGCGGTTATGCCAAACTTCGCGTTCTCAGATGCGATCGCGCGGATAAGAGCGATCAAGGCCGCCTTTGAGGCGCTATATGCGCCGACGTTGCCGTTAGACTCTACGGCCGCACGGCTGCCGATCGCAATAACACGTCCGGCCCCGCGATCGCGCATATGCCCGAGGACTGCTTTGGCTACGTAAAATGCCGATTTCACGTTCACCTCGAACATTTGTTCGAGAGTGGAATCGTCCGTGTCTGCGACAGCTTTTCCTCCCGTGAATCCGCCGACGAGATGCACCAGAATATCGATCTGTCGGGCCCGGGCAAGTACGGAATCTACAACCGACCGCGCGGCATCCGAACTCGACAACTCCGACGGTACAGCGAAGAACCTTGGATGATCGAAGTCGCTGTCTCGAATGGATCGCGAGACTCCTGCGACCGTCGCCCCCGCTGCTAGGAAGGCGCTCGTCACTGACGAACCGAGTCCTCCTTTTGCGCCCGTGATCAGAGCAACCTTGCCGTCGAGTGTCATGTGGAATCAGGATACCCCGTACAACGGTAGAATAGAATCTGTAGTTTCAGTTCCTTTGAAACCCTCCGTCATGCGTGTTTCTCCTGTAATTCTGCTCGCCATGGCGAGTGTCGGCTACGCTGCCGATTCAAGACCTGTCGATTTTAATCGCGATATTCGGCCGATTCTTTCGGATAAGTGTTTCAGTTGCCATGGGTCTGATGCGGTCACCAAGAAGATCCCCCTGCGTCTGGACAGTGAAGCCGCTGCAAAAGCCGACCTCGGCGGCCGCCGCGCCATTGTCGAAGGAGATCCGGACACGAGCACCGTGGTGAAACGCATCACCGCCGAGAAACCGGCCATGCGCATGCCTCCAGTGCATTCAGGTCTGAAACTCACGGATCCAGAGATTCAGATGATTCAGGAATGGATCCGGCAAGGAGCGAAGTGGCAGAAGCACTGGGCCTTCATCCCACCTGTACGCAGACCCCTACCGGCGGTCAGCGATGCGGGCTGGGCAAAGACTCCGATCGACAACTTCGTGTTGCAACACCTGGATGCTGCCGGCCTGAATCCCTCGGCCGAGGCATCGCGGGAGGCGCTGATTCGCCGGGTATCCCTGGACATAACGGGGCTCCCACCTACCGTTGCGGAGGTTGAAGCGTTTCTTGCGGACAAGTCACCGAATGCCTACGAGAAGGTCGTCGACCGCCTATTGGCTTCGCCCCGTTACGGCGAGCGAATGGCCGTGCGGTGGCTCGATGCGGCGCGCTACGCCGACACGAACGGGTACCAGTTCGACGGCGAGCGTAATATGTGGCGCTGGCGCGACTGGGTGATCGATTCGTTGAACCGCAACCAGCCCTTCGATCAGTTCGCGATTGAACAGATCGCCGGCGACCTGTTGCCGAACGCCACGACGGAACAGAAGATCGCGACCGGATTCAACCGAAACCACCGTGCAAACACGGAAGACGGAATCATCCCTGAAGAATACGCGGTGGAATATGTTGTCGACCGTGTCGAGACCGCCTCGGCTGTCTTTCTCGGCGCGACGTTAGGATGCGCGCGCTGCCACAACCATAAGTACGATCCGTTTTCGCAGAAGAACTTCTACCAGATGTTCGCGTACTTCAACAATGTGCCGGAACTGGGCCGCGCAATGAAATATGGCAATTCGCCGCCAGTGGTTCCGGCTCCCACGCATGAGCAGCAGCAGCAACTGAACGCCTTGCTGCAGCGCGTGGAGCGCGAACGGCTGGAGTTAAGAAATAAGGCGCGTGCGATTGAGTCGGCACAAAAATCGTGGGAAGCTGGCCTCGCAAAACAGGCGCCGCATACTGGGCTCCTTCGAGCGGACTGGTCAAAGCGGCTTCCTTTGACGAACCTGCTGCGGACCAAAGTGAAGTGACGACGGTTGAAGGTCGGGTCGGCAAAGCCGCTTCGTTCGACGGCAAAGCTGTTGTGAACCTCGGCAATGTCGGTTCCTTCGACATCGAGGACCCTTTCACGTTGTCGGCCTGGATCTACTCGGATACGGTACCGGACGGCAGCATCATGTCGCGTATGGCCGACAACCCGAAAGGTAAGGGATACGGTATCCATGCCGATAAGGGAAAAATCCACGTCAACGTCACGAGCGTCTATGCCGACGACGCGATCCGACTCGAAACGGAGCAGAGTCTTGAGGCGAAGCGTTGGCATCACATCGCGGTCTCCTATGCCGGATCTCGTATGGCGGATGGTGTCACTGTTCTGATTGATGGCAAGCCTGCGCCAGTAAAGGTTTTCCTGGATACTCTGTATCGGCCGTTCGGCAACGCGGGCAAAGCGTTCCGCGAATCATTCCGGATCGGCGGAGGCTGGGGCCTCGAGCGTCGGTTCCGTGGTCTCATCGACGATGTTCGTATATACAACCGCGTTCTGAATGCGGAGGAGATCGCCGTGATGTCGGTCGGCCACTCCGTCAATCAGATCGCCAGGGAGACGACACGCACCGACGCCGAGAACAAGGCGTTGCGATGGTACTTCCTGGAGAATGCCGCAGATGTTGCAGTTCGTGAAACATGGAAGCGCCTGATCATCTTGGATCGGGAGCGTGAAGCCCTGGAGCGCACATTTCCGACCGTGATGGTAATGGCCGAAAATCCGAAGCCGAAGGATACCTTCCTGCTCATCCGGGGCGCTTATGACAAGCATGGCCAGCGAGTCGAGCCGGGTGTGCCTGAGGTCCTGAATGCTCTGCCCGCCGGCGCCCCGAATAATCGACTCGGTCTCGCCAAGTGGCTCGTCGATCCTGCGAATCCGCTGACGGCTCGCGTGACGGTGAATCGGTTCTGGCAGATGTACTTCGGCGCGGGGCTCGTCAAGAGCACCGAAGACTTCGGCCTGCAAGGCGAATGGCCGTCGAACCCCGATCTGCTCGATTGGCTTGCGACCGAGTTCATCCGCAGCGGCTGGGATGTGAAAGCGATGCAGAAGCTGATCGTGATGAGCGCAACGTACCGTCAATCTTCGAAGGTCTCGCCCGAACTCATGCGGCGCGATCCGGACAATCGCCTCGTTGCCCGTGGGCCGCGACACCGGCTGGCAGCGGAGATGGTTCGCGATCAGGCGTTGTATGCGGCGGGACTACTCGTCGAGAAACTCGGCGGACCGTCCGTGAAGCCCTACCAGCCCGACGGTCTCTGGAAAGAACAGGCGATGCAGGACATGGATTATCGCCAGGGAAAAGGGGAAGATTTGTACCGGCGTAGCTTGTATACCTTCTGGAAACGAACCATTCCCCCGCCGATGATGACGAACTTTGATGCCGCCGGGCGCGAAGCATGCATCGTTCGCGAGACTCGGACCAACACGCCGTTGCAGGCGTTGAACCTTATGAACGACGTGACGTTCAACGAGGCTGCGCGATTTATCGGCCAACGCATGATGAAGGAGGCTGGGTCTGATACTCAATCCCGTCTGCGGCATGGATTTCGACTCGTGCTCTCACGCAACCCGAACGAAGCCGAACTCGGCGTTCTGCAGAGTAACTTCAATTACCACCGCGATTACTTCGCATCTGACCCGTCCAAAGCCCAGGCTCTCTTGAGGGAGGGAGACTCCCCCGCAGATCCGGCGCTGAACCCAGCGGAACTGGCCGCCTACGCGTCGGTCGCGAGCTTGATTCTGAATCTCGACGAGGCGATCACGATCCAATGAGTTTCGATCCCATCACCGAACGCAAGCTGCTGATCACACGACGCCATTTCTTCGGCCGGACGCGCAACCGGCATCGGTACAGCGGCTCTGGCTTCGCTGCTCGGAAAGGAATTGCGCGCCGACACGGCATTGCCCGGGCTGCCGCACTTTGCGCCAAAAGCCAAGCGAATCATCTACTTGTTCCAGCACGGCGCGCCGTCGCAGTTGGATATGTTCGATTACAAGCCCGTCCTGAAAGACCGTCGAGGGTTGAACCTTCCCGATTCGATTCGCCAGGGCCAGCGCTTGACGGGAATGACGGCTTATCAAACGACTTTCCCGACCGCTCCGTCCGTCTTCAAGTTTGCACAGCACGGCCAAAGCGGCATGTGGCTCAGCGAACTCCTCCCGCATACCGCAAAGATCGCCGACGACCTGGTGCTGATCCGGTCGATGCATACCGAGGCGATCAACCACGATCCCGCCGTCACGTTCTTCCAGACGGGCTTCCAACTCGCCGGCCGCCCGAGCATCGGATCCTGGATCGCTTACGGTCTCGGAACCGAGAACCAGGACCTGCCGGCGTTCGTGGCGATGGTGTCTCAGGGCACGGGAAACTCCCAGGCGCTAGCCGATCGAGCGTGGGGCAGCGGGTTTCTTCCGACCAAGTACCAAGGCGTGAAGTTCCGCTCCGCGCCGATCCGTGCTGTATCTCTCGAATCCTTCCGGATACTCGCGCGATGCCCGCCGGCGTTATCTGGATGACTTGTCGCAACTGAATGCGATAATGCGAAGGAGTACCAGGATCCGGAAATATCCGCTCGCATCTCCCAATATGAGATGGCTTTCCGGATGCAAGCGTCCGTACCCGAACTCGCCGACATCTCATCCGAGCCACCCTCGACCTTCGAGCTTTACGGACCCGACTCCCGGAAGCCCGGATCGTTTGCCGCGAATTGCATTCTGGCACGGCGGCTGGCCGAGCGTGGCGTGCGATTCATCCAACTCTTCCATCGCGGGTGGGATCAACATAACAACCTGCCGCGGGAGATCGGACCGCAGTGTAAGCAAACTGATCAGCCCTCCGCGGCACTGATCCAGGATCTGAAGCAGCGCGGCATGCTTGACGACACGCTCGTGATCTGGGGCGGAGAATTCGGCCGCACGGTTTACTCACAGGGCACACTGACGGAAGACAACTACGGTCGTGACCACCACCCGCGATGTTTCAGTCTCTGGATGGCGGGCGGAGGCTTGAAACGTGGTGTAACGTATGGCGAAACCGACGAGTTCAGTTACAACATCACTGAGAATCCCGTCGACGTGCATGATCTGCACGCCACGATTCTGAATTGTCTCGGCGTTGATCACACACGCCTGACGTATAAATTCCAGGGTCGACACTTCCGATTGACCGACGTCCACGGTCAGGTGGTGAAAGACATCGTAGCCTAACGTCGCTTCCAGCCGATTTTCCGCTAAAATAGACGCACTATGGCTGGAAGCGCTAGTCCTTCCCCTTCCCCTCAACAGGAAGTTACAAACTTGCTCGTAGAGTGGAAGCAAGGTAATAAAGCGGCGATGGATCTGTTGACGCCGTTGGTGTACAACGAACTCCGCCGCCTGGCTGAGCGTTATCTCCGTAACGAACGATCGGCCGCGACGCTTCAGCCGACTGCGCTTGTGCATGAGGCCTATCTTCGACTGGTAGCGCAAAGCATGCCGGATTGGGAAAGCCGGGCGCACTTCTTTGGTGTCGCCGCCCACCTGATGCGGCAGATTCTCGTCGATCATGCGCGAAAACATCGCAGTGCGAAGCGCGGCGGTGGCGCCGAGAAAATGTCGATTGACGAAATCGTCGGATTGGGGACCGAAAGGCCTGCCGACATCATCGCTCTCGATGACGCCTTGAAAGCTCTTGCCGAGATCGACGAGCGTAAATCAAAGGTGATCGAACTCCGCTTCTTCGGCGGATTGAGCGTTGAGGAGACTGCAGTAGCATTGGGAGTCTCGCCGGCCACCGTAGGCCGGGAACAACGCCTCGCGGAAGCGTGGCTCCATCGCGAACTCAGTAACGAAGGATGAACAAAGCCGAGCGGTGGAAAGCAGTCGAGGAATTATTCTACCGCGCGCTGGAAATGCCTGAAGGCGAGCGCTCTGCGTTCCTCGAGGAGAATTGTCGCGGCGACGCGGACATGATCCGCGAGGTGGAATCCCTCCTTGAAAACGATACGGCCGCCTCCCATGGATCCATGGCTGCGGCCGCTGTCAAGAGGGCGCTCGTAAGCTTCCATAAGACCGAGACAGCCGCGAGTGCTCCTGGACGCAAAATCGGCCACTATCGCCTGCTTCGCGAGATCGGGCGGGGCGGGATGGGAACGGTTTATCTCGCGACGCGTGACGACGATACATTTGAAAAGAACGTTGCCATAAAGCTGGTACGCCGCGGGATGGACACGGAATTCATTCTGGCGCGATTCCGGCGTGAGCGTCAGATTCTGGCTTCGCTCGAACACCCGAACATCGCACGATTACTGGATGGCGGCGCGACCGAAGACGGCCTGCCTTACCTGGTAATGGAGTATGTGCAGGGCGTATCGATTACCGAGTACGCGGCTCAGCACAGCCTGTCGGTCGAACAGCGCCTGCGACTGTTCCTACAGATCTGCGACGCCGTCGAATATGCGCATCGCCATTTCGTCGTTCACCGCGATGTGAAACCAACCAACATTCTCGTCGATGAGGAGGGAATCCCGAAACTCCTGGACTTCGGTATCTCGAAGCTGCTTGCGTATGACGGCACAACGACTACCGAAACGATCACACACGAAGTGCGGATGCTCACACCGGATTACGCGAGTCCTGAGCAAATTCGAGGAGATGCGATTACGGCCGCGGCTGACGTTTACTCGCTCGGCGCGGTGCTTTACGAACTCCTCACCGGGATCAAGCCGCATCGTTTCGATAGAACCACCGTGCAAGAGGTCGAAAAGACTATTTGC
This sequence comes from Bryobacteraceae bacterium, assembly GCA_963825845.1. Lineage (GTDB taxonomy): Bacteria > Acidobacteriota > Terriglobia > Bryobacterales > Bryobacteraceae > DASQDN01. Next base: position 63,231 of record CAWGVL010000064.1, read on the forward strand.
GAAGTCGATGTCGAAAGGCCGAGCGAAGCTGTACGACCGGCAGGAGACCGTGCGCTGGCGCGCAAGCTTCAGGGTGACCTCGACAATATCGTCCTGCTTGCGATGCGCAAGGAGGCCAAGCGGCGGTATGGATCCGTCCATAGTCTTGCGTCGGACTTGCGTGGGTATCTCGAGTTTCTTCCAGTCTCGGCGCGGCCCGATAGCCCGGTCTACAGGGCGAAGAAGTTTCTGCGACGGAACTGGGGGCCGTTGAGCGCGGTCGCTGCTGTCATTACCGTGCTGCTGATCGGAGTCCTGATGGCCCAGCGAGAAGCCAGAATCGCGCGGATGCACTTCGACCAGGTGCGGCGATTGGCAAACACGTTTGTCACCGGAGTCCACGACGAAATCCGTGATCTTCCCGGCTCGACACGCGCCCGTCGCATGATCGTGAAAACCGGACTCGAATACCTCGAAGCTCTAGCAGCCAATTCGCAAGGTGAGATCGATCTACAACGTGAAATCGGCGCGGGTTACGTGCGGATCGGCGACGTGCAGGGTAGCGTACTCGAGGCGAATCTCGGCGACACGAAGGGCGCTCTAGAGAGTTACAACAAGGCGCTGAAGCTACTCGAGAATGTGGCTCGGGAACGGCCTGAAGCTCTCGACGTCCGTCGCGAGGTGCTCAATATTTATCGCCGCATTGGCGATATCTATGGATATACCAAGAGCACGGATGAAGCACTTCGAGCCTATGCGCACGCCCGTGCTGTGGGGGAGACGCTCCTTGCGCAAAAGCCTGACGATGACGGCATCGTCCGGAGCCTTGCCGATCTTTATCAGGCGCAGGGACGCAGCCTGCGGCTCGGTGAAGACCTCAAGGGTGCGCTCGATGCATCGAACCGCGCGATCGAATTATACCGGAGGCTCGCGGAGAAGCGTCCGGATGATCTGCTTATTCGCCGCGATGTGGCCAGTACCGCATCGGCAGCCGGAATGGCTCTCAGCCGTCTCGGGCGGCGCGAGGAAGCGCTCAGCAGTTTCACGGAAGCGGTACGAAATCTCGAATATCTTGCCTCTCACGACCCGCAGAACGCTCTTAGCCGACGCGGGTTGATGCTGGCCTACAGCCACATCGGCGACACGTTGAGCGAGACCGGTGTCGCGAAACCTTCGGAAATGCCGGCTGCGCTTGATGCCTATCTGAAAATGTACGAGGCCGCGCAGAAACTGCATAAGGAAGATCCGGCCGACTTTCGCGCGCTGACCGATATTGGCATCGCAACGATGCGAGTGGCCAAAGCTACCGCGGATCCGGACCAGAGGCTGCAGCGATACCAGGAAGCCCTCGGTTATATGCAGAACGCGGCGCAGACAAACAAAGATCTGATGCTGGACATGAATACCGCATTCGTGGAGACCCGCATTGCTGAACTGCTTCGACCCAAGGGATCAAAAGAGGCGACACGCCTGTATCATCACGCTCGCCAGACGAACGAGCGGTTGCTTGAAAGTGATCCCAAGAACCAGAGTGTCCGGCGCACGTTGATGGAGGATCTGCGTGCTCTCGGCGAGCAAAGCGCCGCGCGAGGCGTTCGTCTCGAGGCCGAAATCTTCCGCGACAGGATCATAGAACTCACCGAACAGGTGAAGACCCTGAAGATGTCCAACCGAACACAGGGGCTGATCCCGCGGGGCTACGCGAGCGTGGGCTTCATCGAGGTTCTTCTCGGTAACAAAGACGGCGCACGCGAATGGTTTGAGCGCGCGCTGGCCGAGCATCGACGACTGCAAGCCCTTCCCGGGTACGCGGGTCGCGATGATTTCGCGGAATTGGAGACGGCGATCGCGAAGCTTTCGCCTAGCGCATCTTCTCTACAAACTCGCCAGTACTCGCGTTCACGTACACGGAGTATCCGCTAGTCGCGACCGATGTGCCCCAAATGACACGCCATGTCAGATACGGATGGCGGCTCGTCTGCTCCAACAGAAACGTCACGGGGATATCAGGATTCTTCTTCACGAACTCGGTGCTCTGCTTTAAGGCAGTCTCATAGGCAGCCGTCGAATCGGTGCGGAATGCCTGCACCGGCCACGGTCTAGTCTGTCCTCGAGGACCCGAATAGTCCTCTTCGCCGGCCGGGAACACGCCCTTGTGAATGTTTCCCTCTTCAACCACCGAGTACGTGAATGTTCGCGATTTCCGCTTCGACGGGGAAACGACGATGACTTCCCATGCCGCGCGCTTACCACCCTCACCCTTGAGGCTGGCCATCGGTACATCCCGAACACGTAAGACTTGCAAGTCCGGCGCCCACGTTCGTGCTGTCAGGAAGACTTGATGGAACGCATATTGTGCGCCGACTGGCTCCGCCGGAGCTGCGGGTTCCTTGGCTTTTTTAGGGGGCTCGGAGCAACCGGTGACAAAAAGAAGTACCGGCGCGCATGCGAGGATCGCTCGACGCGTGAACATACCCTTATGGTAAGGGCAACGGGTGCGATGTCGTAAGAAGGAAGAGTGCGCTTCAGGACTCGACGGCGTTTGTCGTTGCTGCGGGCGCTACTTTCTTGCGCGCACGAGTCGCACGTTTTTCAACGGGCGGCTGCCGGTCGCTCTTCTTCAATGACGGCAGAGCCATGGACGCGATGAATTTCTTCTCTCCATGCTCGTCGAACTTGATGACGATATAATCGTCGTTACAAGACACAACTGAACCCAGTCCGAACTTCTGGTGTTCGACCTGAGCCCCTTGCGCGAATGCCGGTTTCGTCGCCATTGTAAGGTAGTCCCTTCTAATTCATTCTAACAAATCGACTTATTATTGTCGAGTCGAAGAATTCCCCAGGACAGATGAGCCTGAGCGCATACGGCAGGATGAATGATTGTGATGGAAGGAAGTCATCGGCTCACGCCAGAGCAGATATCTACGTTCCTGGCGGCCAGTACGGAACGGGTGCGCTGCACGAACGTTTCGAAACAGGCGATGGGGACGGTACGGCGGTACCTGATGCGAGCACGGGGCGCAGATCACACCGGCTGATCGGCGAGATTTCCGCAGCCGGAGAACTGAAGAAGGCAGCGCGCCGGCGACGGTTTCCCATGCGGTATACGGATGCCGATGTCTTACTGCTGCCCGGCGTGGACGTGGCGCATCAGGGCTTTAGTCGGGAGCGGCCGTCCGCCCTTTGCTGCAGCGCGGTCTAGAGATGTACAAAGATCCTGCTTATTCAGCGGCTCGCGGGGATCCCGGTGTCGGACTCTGAAATCTTCGGAACACCGCGAGGCCCCGGATGCTGAAACCTTGCAACCAGCTTCTGGCGCGGAGCCGAGCCCTGTGAAATGCGACTCGGGAACGAATACAGCACTGGTACCAGGCTTGAGCCCGCGAATCGCTTAAGTCTTTCAGGCTCATTCTTCAAGTGGAGAATACTGTACTGCAGATAACCTGTATGCAATCTTTCACATGGCAGGCCGACCACTCGGAACAGAGCTGAAGTGTTCGGCAGCTCTCACCCACAGTTAGCCGTTTCAAGCGGATTCCCTATTGAACTTATCCGCTTTCTAAGGCATCTATCTTAGAGCGAAGCTATGAAAACTACGTGTCCTCATTGTGGCTGGAGTAACACTCGTAGATCGATGCGGGCGACGCTAACGGATCGGTTTTTGCGTTTGTTTTTCTTATCGCCGTTTCGGTGCCGTGTTTGCCTGAAACGCTTCTATTCGTTCACGAGTTTAACCAAGTCGGCTTAATTTCAGCAGTCCCCACTCGCCCCGCTTGCCATCCGAGCCGCTGCGGCAGCCGATAAACCTGTGACATCGACGGTTTAGCTCCAGAAAGATGGGCTTCCTGATGTCCTGTGGTACCGTAAAACCAAATGGCATACGTTATCGCCGAACCCTGCATTGGAACCAAAGACACGGCTTGCGTGGACGCGTGCCCGGTTGACTGTATTCACCCGAAGAAGGATGATCCACGATTCGAGAATGAGGAGCTGCTTTTCATCGACCCGGTCGAGTGCATCGATTGCGGAGCGTGCGTGCCGGTCTGCCCGGTTTCTGCCATCTTTGCGCTAGATGACCTCCCGGAAAAGTGGTCCGGCTTTACTCAGCGGAATGCCGCCTTTTTTGGCCGGTAAACTTCCATCTACTCCAGTGAGTTGAGGGCCCCTCCGGTGATCGGAGGGGTTTTGCTTTTTCTACGGCCGGTAGACAGCTATGCTGGTGTCCGTTTCCCACACTTTAATCTGGGACACGCGGGACGGAGCCTCGCCGTTCTGGAAATCGAGCCGCCGCGATACTTCGTCGTAAAAGTACTTCGCCATATTCTCCGCGGACGGATTTATGACTGTGAACGGTTCGAGATCGTTGATAAACTGATGATCCAGCCGATCTGCGACTTCGCGCACCGCTTTTTTTAGCTCGACAAAATCAACAAGAAGGCCGATACGGTTGAGCTTCTCGCCCTCCACGGTGATCTGTACCCGGTAATTGTGGCCGTGGACGTTTTCACACTTGCCCTTATACTCGCGCAGAGCGTGTCCCGCGGCAAACGTCTGTTCCACGGTTACTTCAAACATACTTCGGAGTATCCCACCTCTTAAGGGTACAACTATGGCATAGCGGCCCAGAACGCCTCAACATCACGGATGTTTGTCGTAAATCGATAATCCGGAAGACTATCGAAGAAAACCTGCCCATACCGCTGCTTGGTAATGCGGTTGTCCAGGATCGATACGACTCCTCGATCCGCCTTACTCCGGATCAACCGGCCAAACCCCTGCTTGAGTGCAAGCGCCGCTTGTGGAATTTGATAGGAATAAAAGGGTTCTCCCCCCTCTTCCCGTACCGCCTTAACCCGGGCTTCGACGATGGGATCGCTAGGAACTGCGAACGGCAGCTTGTCGATGATGACGCAACTCAACTGCTCCCCTTGAACATCGACGCCTTGCCAGAAGGACGACGTCGCGAACAATACTGCGTTCGGCGTAGAACGGAACTCCTCCAAAAGAGCGCTGCGAGGAGCGGTTCCCTGCAGCAGGGTCGGGTACTCGATTTCGAAGGAGATCCGGTCGTAAACCAAACGCATCTGCTGGTAGCTGGTGAACAGGACAAACGCACGCCCGCGGCTCAATCCGAGCAGGCGAACGATCTCCTCGGAGGCAGCGGACGTGAATGCGGGGTTCCGCGGGTCCGGAAGATGCTGTGGGACATAAAGCAGCGCCTGATGCTGGTAATCGAATGGGCTCTCAACGATCAACGTGCGCGCATTCCGCAGACCGAGGCGTTCTTCTGCAAAATCAAACCCGCCGGCCACCGCAAGTGTCGCCGAAGTCAGCACGATCGTGTCGACACGTTCAAGCAACTTGTCCGTCAGAATTGAGGAAACGTCAATAGGCGTCGCCTGTAAATGAACACTCCGCGAACGCTTCTCTATCCAATAGACAAATGATTTCTGGGGGCTCTCCATCCAGAATTGAAGTCGATAGCGGTACTCCTCCGTCCGGCGATGCAGCGGTAAAATCTCTTCCGGCGCGTTCTTGATGAGGCTTAGCTGAAGCGCGACGAGCTCGATCGAACGCAGGAAGTGATCATAAACATCCCGGTTCTCTTCAAGGAACGCATCGTGATGCCGGAACGCAGTGCGGCCCTCGTTTGCGGCGAAGAGTCCAAAGAACCTGATCGACATGTCATGAACGACTTGCAGGATCCGGTCCAGTTCGGCGGATCCGCAGTTTTTCATGCGTGCGATCGCGGCGACGTCGCGTCGGAGATCATCGATTTGTGTGCTGCTGACCGAGATGCCGAAATACTGCCCGATGACATCTTCGATCTCATGCGCTTCATCGAAGATGACAGCGGAGTACTCGGGGATGATTTGCGTGAAATCGTCATCTTTTAAAGCGAGATCGGCAAAAAACAGATGGTGGTTGACGATGATGATGTCGCTCTCGAGCGCGCGCTGATGCATCAGGGTGAGAAAGCATCGCTCGAATTGGGGACACTTCTGCCCAGTGCACATATCCCGTCGCGCGTCGAGTTTCGACCAGACGGAACTTTGTTCGGGAAGTTCGCGGATTTCTGCGCGATCGCCGGTCTCCGTAGTCTTTTCCCACTCCCGGATAATTCGAAAATCGGAGATCTCATCGAGACCTGAAAGGATCGGAGTCCGCTCCGCATCGTAGATCTTCTGCCGGCACGCGAAATTGTTGCGGCCTTTCATGTAGCAGACCCGCAGTGGAGTCGACAGATGCTGCTGCAGAAACGGAATGTCCTTGTAGAAGATCTGCTCCTGAAGGTTCTTCGTACCCGTGGAAATAACGATGCGTTTTCCGGACAGGATGGCCGGGATCAGGTAGGCCAGGGTTTTTCCCGTTCCCGTCCCGGCCTCGACGAGGAGCGTCCGCTTGTCCTCGATCGCAGATTGTACGGCCTTCGCCATCTCGAGCTGGCCGGGCCGGTGCTCATAGTTGGTGTGCCACTGCGCGAGAAGTCCACGCGGTGAGAAGAAGCTTTTCGCGGTGAGCGTTCGAGCGGGAGAGGACATCCGTACTTACTGCTTCTTCTTAGAATACGGGAGGGAGCCGTCTCGACAAAGCAAAAGCCCCGCGGTAGTGCTGCGGGGCCGTGGTGTCTCGTTGTAACGAACCGCTGGAAACTCGCCCACAGTGCGGGCAGGTCGGAAGCCGCTATGCCTGCTTCTTTTCGTCGGCTCTGTCAGGGTCCTTCAAGGCAGACTTGAAGTTCCGGATTCCTTCTCCCAAACCCTTCGCTACCTCAGGGATCTTTCGTCCGCCAAAAAGCAGGACTGCGATACCGAGAACGATGAGAAGTTCAGGCAAGCCAATAGACCTCATTCGGCCTCCTTCCTATGTGACACTAACCATTGTAACGCTAAAATTTAGCGCCGCTCAACCACAGTTCCAATGCCTAAGAAACAAACGTTCGATCAAAAGGCTGAGGTGCGGAAGCTTGCTCGCGAACGCGTCGGAACCGTCAAACCGTCACGCCCGATCGAACCCAAAGACACCCGCAAGAAGCCGAAGCATCCGAAACCTCTGACCGAGGGAGACGAACCACCCTAGTGCTCGGCCGCATCTTCCAGGTACGTGTAGCCATTTAGTCCCTGCTCGTAAAACCTGAAGCAGGCGTCCCGATTCCTCATAACCGATACGGCCTTCGAGCAGCGCTGCCTCGACGTCCTTCCTGTACTGCTCGAGCAGCATCTGCGAATTGAACTGAACGTAATCGAGCACCTCTCGGACCGTGTCCCCCCGGATCACTGCGTCGAGCAGGACATCGCCGTTATCGCCAAGATTTACGTGAACGGCATTCGTGTCGCCGAACAAGTTGTGCAGATCCCCCAGGATCTCCTGGTACGCGCCCACCAGGAACGCTCCGAGGTAGTACGGCTTCCCGTTCAATCCGTGTAGACGAAGTGTCTTCTTCACATCCCGGCGGTCGATGAACTGATCCACCTTTCCGTCCGAATCGCAGGAGATATCCCCCAGTACCGCGTGGCGCGTCGGCGGTTCCTCCAACCGGTGGACCGGCATGATGGGAAATAACTGCTTCACCGCCCAACTGTCCGGCATGCTCTGGAACAATGAGAAGTTGCAGAAGTACGTGTCTGATAACAGGCTTTCCAGCCCTTCTAACTCCTCGGGGAAATAATCGAGCTCGCCGGCCATGCGCTGAATGCGCCTGCAGATCGCCCAATAATAGTTCTCGGCTAAGCTCCTTTGCAGAAGCGGCAAATAGCCCAGGCTGAAAAGATTCAATGCCGCATCGAGAGCCTGCTGAGCATCGTGGAAACTTTCGAGAAGATTCTTCGAGGTTAGCGATTTGAACGTCTCCTGAAGATCGATCAACGGTTGTTCGGCATCCTCAGGCAATTCCTGCGGCATGTTCGGTTCGCCGAACTCGCTAATGCCGAGCACGTTGAACACCAGAACGCTGTGGTACGCCGCAACGGCTCGGCCGCTTTCCGTGACGATCGTCGGGTGCGGTACTTCGGCCTCATCGCACACATTCTGGATGTGGTAGACGATATCGTTCGCGTATTCCTGCAGCGTATAGTTCACGCTCGATTCGAAGTCGGTCTGCGAGCCGTCGTAGTCGATGCCTAGGCCGCCGCCGACGTCCATGAACTGCAGCCCCGCGCCCGCCTTCTTCAGCTCGACGTAGACGCGGATCGCTTCGCTAACGGCGCCCTTCACCTGCCGGATGTTCGTGATCTGGCTGCCGAGGTGGAAATGCAGAAGCTGCATGCAGTCCGCCATGCCTCGAGCACGTAGCGTTTCGAGCACACGGACGGCCTCGCTGATCGTCAATCCGAACTTCGATCGGTAGCCACCCGACGACTTCCACCGTCCTGAACCGCGGCTGGCGAGTTTGACTCGTACACCGATGACGCGGCCGAACTCCCATCCGCTCGGCGTGTTTGATGATGAGGTCGAGTTCGGTGAACTTCTCGACAACAGGGATAATCTGCCGGCCGATCTTCTTGGCGTGCATCGCCATCTCGATGTACTCGTCATCTTTGAATCCATTGCAGATGATTGGAGTATCGTTGTCGGCCAGCGCCATCACCGCCAGGAGTTCCGGCTTCGAGCCCGCTTCCAGCCCGAAATGATAGGGCCTGCCGTACTCGAAGACCTCCTCGACGACCTGACGCTGCTGGTTCACCTTGATCGGAAACACACAGCGGTATTCGCCCTTGTATCCGTGCTCTTGAATGGCATTCTGGAACGCCCCGTGAATCTCGCCCAGGCGATGTTTCAGAATTTCGCCGAACCGAATTAGAATCGGCGGATGAATGCCGCGCAGAACAAGCTTATCGACCAGCTCTTTCAGATCGATGCCGCGCGAGTTGTCTTTGGCCGGATGAACCCAGAGATGCCCGTTCGCTCCGACGGAAAAGTAGCCTTTTCCCCAAGCGTTCACATCGTAGAGCTCGGCTGCGTCGCTGACGGTCCACCGTTCGGTGGGTTCGAAAACCTGGGCTCCGTCCAAAACCTTCACTGCCAATTGTCATCCCCTCCTGAACAACCCTGTAAGGGCTGAAAATTTTAGTGTCCTTCGGATTGCCCCCCGCGGCAAGTACAATCGGGTCACGAATACGACAAGTGGTAGATGCGGCGGCGAGCAGCTACGTTATAACCATTTCGCATTCGCAGCAATTTCGCCCGAAATTTCACGAACGGCGGCTCCACGCCGGGTCTGATTGTACACTGATCGCATGTTACTTGCCGCACGCACCGCTCTCGTCACAGGCGCCAGTAAAGGTGTAGGAAAAGGCATCGCGCTGGAACTCGCGCGCTCAGGATGCGACGTCGCGGTCAACTATCATTCTGATGCCGCGGGCGCGGACGCGACGGCCGCCGAGATCCAGGCGCTTGGCCGCCAAGCAATGACCGTGAAAGCCAACGTCGGGATTTCGGCCGATGTCGAGGCGATGTTCCTGGCTGTTTCCAGCCGGTTTCCAAAATTAGACATTCTTGTAAATAACGCCGGCGTGCAGACATGGAAAGCATTGCTGGATCTCGAGGAGGCTGAATGGGATCGCGTCATCGACACGAACCTGAAGGGCACATTCCTTTGCACGCAACGCGCTGCGCGGCAAATGAAAGATAGTGGTGGAGGAAGCATCATCAACATCGGATCCGGCTGCAACAAGGTCGCGTTCCCGCATCTGGTCGACTACACGGCGAGCAAGGGCGGCGTAGAGATGTTCACAAAAGTCGCGGCGGTTGAACTGGGCCAGTATGACATCCGCGTGAATTGCGTTGCGCCGGGAGCAATCGAGATCGAACGCACAAAGAACGAAGCGGGAGATTACGGGGGTACGTGGTCAAAACTTACACCGCTCGGTCGTGTCGGCACGCCGCGGGATATAGGACGAATGGTGGCGTTTCTGGCGAGCGATTCCGCTGATTTCATCTCAGGCCAGACAGTGTGGGTCGATGGCGGCCTGTTTTCTAAACCAGCTTGGCCATACGATTGAGCTATTCGAGGATCTGACGGTCAAACCCGGCCGCTCGCTTTCCTGCAACCACCGTGTATCGGCGGAGCTTATCCAACTCCCGGCGCGCGATTGCGGCCCATGAGCTCGTGGGATCCAGCTTTAGATAGGTCTTCCAATGGCGGACGGCATCCATGACATGGCCGCTGCCCTGGAACAATAACGCGAGGTTGTAGTGGGCATCGGCATAGCTCGGATGCAGCCGGACGGCTTCCTGGTAATGACGTAGCGCTCGTTCGTAGTCGCCGCGCTCGTCGTACAGGTTCGCGATGTTGAAGTGCGCGAGCGCGTATTTCGGATCGGCCTCCAGCGCTTTGCGATAGTGACCCTCGGCTTTCGAGAATTGACGGGCGTTGAAGAAAATCGTACCGAGGTTCAGCCATGCTCCAGCCGACGTAGGGTCAAGCGCAACAGCGCTTTCATACGCCTTGATCGCCTCGGGAATTGCGCCCGTCTGCTCGGATTCCAAACCACGCTGGAACCACTTCTCCGCAGATTCCCGCCGTCCCCGGCTTTCCTCCGTCTTTTTGCGATCCGGAAACGACACCAGGCGCCTGAGCTCTGCCTGATCGAAGTTGAAGAGCAACTGCCCCGAGATCGGCTCCATCGAGTGATCGCCGACCTGAACATGGATGCGCTTGCCATCGGAAATGAGCCGAAGCTGCTTCAGAGGATCGGTGATGTCTTTCAGGCGCGCACGGACAGCGCTCAGCACGTTCCGGATTCGCGCTGGAGGGATGTGACTCTCGTAGAGCTTGACCAGCGTTCGCAGGGCAATCAGGTCAGAAAACCCGAAGCGCTCCATGGGCGGAATCAGCCGATGCTTCTCCCAACCGCGCAGTTGCCGCTCGCTTACATCCAACAAGCGCCGGACCTCTTCTCGCGAGTAGACGGCCTTCGGAGCGATCTCTGACACCGGAAGAATTGTAGCATTCGAAGGCATTTATCGCTATTAAAATCAACGAGGCCCGCGGTCGCTATTCACGCCTGCAAACGGCTGTCATTCTGCCGGTTCCCAGCTCGCTTGACACCACGATTGGGCAGGATCATACTTAAGGGGAAATGCAACTCAGTTTCAACAGCGGCGCTTCGGCGCACGCAACTGCAGCTGCTGCCTCGACGCAGAAACCGCTGCGCCGTTTGGCGGATCTTCGCGAGGGCGAAGCGGGCATCATTCACTGTATTGATCTGCCTGCCGATTTCGCTACGCGGCTGATGGAACTGGGCTTTCTTCCCGGAATGAGTGTGACTGCGGCCCGTTGTGCGCCCGGCGGCGATCCTCGCGTGTTTCGCGTGGACGGCTCCGAAGTAGCTCTTCGTCGAGAGACTGCAGCGCAGCTACTTGTTACGATGTAGGTTTTATGGGTGATTGCCACGGTTGCTCCTCCGCGGCCGCTCTTTACGCTCCTCCGGCTCCAAACGGCAGCGGATCGCGACACCATACCGTTGCGCTTGTAGGCCCGCCAAACTCCGGCAAATCGACTCTCTTCAATCGACTGACGGGTCTCCGGCAGAAGGTAGCAAACTTCCCCGGCGTGACTGTCGAGCAGCATACCGGACGCGCCAAGGTCGCCAATCAGGAAGTCACACTTATCGATCTGCCCGGCATATACAGCCTGAGCCCGCGTTCGGAGGACGAACGAGTCACTCATGATGTTCTCACCGGTCAGATGCCTGGGATCGACTCCCCAAACGCCGTCCTGCTCATTCTGGATTCCACCAACCTGCAGCGCCACCTCGTACTCGCCGCTCCGATTCTGAAACTCGGCCTGCCCACGCTTGTCGTCCTCAACATGGCGGATGACCTGCACAGTCGCGGGGGACAGGTCGACGCGTCCGCCCTTGCGCGGGATCTTGGAGCGCCCGTCGCCATGATCAGCGCCGCAAAAGGCGATGGCGTGGAGAAAGTATTCCAGTTTCTCGAAGGCAGCGCAGTCGCTTCGCACTCGCCGAAGCCCCTGGTTCAATTGCCTGTTCTTCAGGATGTGCCGAAGTGCCGTCAATGGGCCGCGCAAATCGGATCGAAGGCCGCGTACCAGGCTCCTGTGCCGTCGGCCTGGACTCGCCGCCTGGATGCCGTGTTCCTCCACCCGGTGTGGGGACCGATCATTTTTGCCGTCGTGGTGATGGCGGTATTCCAAACAATCTTCACAGGCGCCAAGCCTGCGATGGAACTGATCGAGACGCTGATTGAAACGTCGGGATCGTACATTGGCTCCCTGTTACCCGAAGGTCTGCTGAAATCGCTGATCATCGACGGTGTCTGGAACGGCGTTGGATCCGTCGTAGTTTTCCTTCCGCAGATTCTCTTGCTGTTCCTGTTCATCGGCATTCTCGAGGACTCCGGCTATCTTGCGCGAGCTGCGTTGATTGCAGACCGTACGATGCGTCGTGTCGGACTACAAGGCAAATCGTTCATTCCTCTGTTATCGGCTTACGCTTGCGCTGTGCCGGCAATCATGTCGACCCGGACGATCGAGAACAAGCGCGATCGCATTGCCACGATTCTGATTGCGCCGTTCATGACATGCTCGGCGCGATTGCCCGTTTACGCTCTCTTAATAGCCGCATTTTTGCCGGATGAACCGGTCCTCGGCCGCTTGCTCGGCACTCAGGCAGTTGCGCTTCTCGGACTTTACGTTCTCGGATTTCTGGCGGCCTTTGCGACAGCGCACGTGCTCAAATCCTCCGTTCTGAAAAGCGAGCACAACGCCTTCGTTCTCGAGATGCCGCCGTATCGGCGTCCAACGCTCCGCTCGCTGGGATTGCGGCTTTATGACCGGGCCAAAGTGTTCTTGCGACGCGCCGGAACCGTTATCCTGGCGGTAGCCGTTGTCCTCTGGTGCCTCGCGAGTCTTCCGATGCATGACGGCAAGCCGCCAGACATCGAGAGCAGCCTGATCGGTAAAGTCGGCAAGACGATCGAACCCGTTATTCAGCCGCTAGGTTTCAACTGGAAAATCGGTGTCGGACTAATCACGTCGCTCGCCGCGCGGGAAGTGATTATCGGCACGTTGGGTACCTTGTATGGCATGGAGAGCACTTCGCAATCCAGCGAGTTACAGGCTGCCCTGCGCAAGGATCTCACCACTGCCGGCGCCGTGGCCTTGCTGATTTTCTTCGCGTTCGCCATGCAGTGCTTTTCTACTATCGCCGTGGTGCGCAGAGAGACCGGCGGCTGGAAGTGGCCGGCTATCCAGTTCGCATATATGACGGCTCTAGCCTATTTCGGCGCACTCGCCGCAAACCAGATCATTACCCGCCTCAGCGCATGATGGCCGTCTCCATGGTGACGCGGTTCTGAACAGGCAGCGGTCGCTGATTACGATATAAATGATGCGTTTGATCTGGGCTATGGGCCTCGTCGCCTTTGGAGTCGCCGAAGGCTCCTGGGACGCCGGCAAAGACCTCAACGACGCCATCGCTGAACGTACCGATGGCAGGCTGCGCTTGATCTTCGAACTTCGGTCGCGATTTGAGTATCGCCCTGACCAGTCGTTCGGCCTCGAACCCGATCTCCTTGCCGATTTCACAAGGTTCCGGGCCGGCCTTGCCTACAAACCGTATTCATGGATCCGACTTACAGCCGTAGCGATGGATGCCAGGGCGCCGCTATATGGCACCCCCGCCCCTTCTTCGGCACGAGACCCTTTGGACCTGCACGAATCCTTTGTCGAGATCCGCCCGGACCAAAAGACCGGCTTCGGCGCAATTCTCGGGCGCACCGCTGCAAACTACGGCGATACCCGACTGATCGGGTCACCGCAGTGGGCATACATACCTCGCATATACGACGGGGCGCGGGTGTATTGGCGGAACGGGCGATACAGGCTGGAAGCGCTCCTGCTAGCGCCTGTGAAGGTGACCTCTGCAGGATGGAACAAACCTGTCATGGGCGACCGGGTTGAAGGCACATACAACGTTGTAACCCTGAATAAATACGCCACGACAGACCTCTATTATCTGCGTCACCACCAGAACCGTCCCGGCGGATTCAACGGTGTGGGCCGCCTGGTCACGAACTCATACGGTTCGCGCTGGTTCGGGCCAATCGCGCACGGATTTCGATATACGGCGGAAGGCGTGGTTCAGACCGGAGAAATCGGGCGCGTTCCCCACCGGGCATATGCTTGGGTTGTTCAAGGCGCGCGCCAGGTCACGTGGCTTCGGAAGCCGCTCGATATCTCGGCCGAGTACAAGTACGCGTCCGGCGGCAGTCGCTCCGACCGCAGCAATACATTCGACGCCCTCTTTCCGGCGGCCCATGACAAGTTGGGACATGGGGACTTTCTCGGGTGGCGCAACGTGCGGAACGTCAAGGTTTTCGCTACTTGGTCGGTTACAAAGTCCTTGACCGTGATGGCCATGTATAACAACTCATGGCTGGCGGACGCGCGGGATGCGGTTTATAACGCCCAAGGGCGCGCGCTTGCGCGCGCCCCCTTGGGAAATGCCGGGACGCATATCGGTCAAGAAGCAGATATCTATTTCGCCTATAAGAAGTCCGGGTGGAGCATGGGCGCGGGGTTCGGTCATCTGTTTGCCGGCGAGTTCATTCACAACGCGACGCCTGGGAAATCCCCACAATTGGCGTACGTGTTCCAGAGCTACACTTTCTGACGACTTGTTAAGGATTGATGCCCATCGATAAAGACCGCGTCCAGTCCGAGGCATGGGTTGGGGATGCCGTGCTCCTCTTGTGGGCACGGCTTCACATTCTTCAGGCGGACGGTCGCCTTGATGGGCCGAAGTGTATTCGCATGACAAGCAACCAATTCTTATCCGCGTTCGGCGAACCTACTGCCGTGGAAGCCGAAATTGGCCGCGTCTATTTGAAGCACGGCGAGCGCGCTGCATTCGAATGGATTGAACGTCGCATTGCTCCCGTTTTTGCGCGTCAGGAAGAGAATCGTCTGCGACGCAAGGGAGGATCCGAGTAGCTCACGGAGTGCCCTGCTGCGGATCGGGGGGCGGCGCATCGGTTCCGGCGCTGTGGGCATACGCCGGATGGAACCTGCTTTCGAAAGCCATTCGGGCGATCACGACCCGCTGCGTCTCCACTGGCCGCGATAATTGGTGAACAGAAAATAGAAAAACTTCTGCTCCCGGTCGAGAACGACAGAAAAATCCCCGTGCCCGCCTGAGAAGTACGCATTCTCCGAGGAGCAATCAACAGGATCGCTCGACGAAAGAATGACGCCCTGGTCCCAGAAAGTTTGGCCCCCATCATACGAAAACACTGCGCCAATTCGCGGCAGCCCGGGACGCTGATTGTCGCAGACGTACTCCTGTTCCTGGTGATACCAACCCAGGATCGTGCCACTCGCACTGCCGATTGATCGTGGACAGTTTCGGTTGGCTCGGCTGGTACTGATTTCGGCCACGGCTTAGCGCAGGACCATTGCCTATGGAATTGATCAAATTCAAGCTGCTGTGACGCCAGCAAGCAGGACTATTGGAGTCGACCTCACCGGGCATTACCAGACGCGGAGCCTGTTTAACCTCGATTCATTGAGAAAATACGACACCGGTGATGAGGCACAGCAATAGACAAAGAATTTCGCATTTGGGAAAGATTCCCTAGAAGGGCGAGGGCGACGGCAGTGCCGTTACGCTCAGGGGAAGGCGGCGCCTGGACGCGCGGGGTTACAGCGATTACCTTCGGAAAACCAAGGTCGTGATTCTTACAGAATTTCAGGCTGAGTCAGGCGATACGGCCCGATCACAATCTGCTCGGATGGCCTTACGTCGCGGTAAAAAGCCGGGCCATATTCTTTCCATCCCTGTGCGAGCATTTCGGATCGTTTCTCGAACGGTGCGATCAGAATGATGCGTCTCGGTCCGGGAAGGAAGACAGGCGGTTGTTTGGTTTCAACAGGAGAACGCCGCAGAAGCATCCACGAGAACTCGCTCGGGTTCGTGGCAAGGTACAAAACGGGATCCTCGGGGAAATAGTACGAGAGGTGACGCCAAGTGACCACGCCGCGATACTCAACGATCGAGGCGGGACTGTCGGCCTTCAGATGGCGAATGGCTGCGAACACAGCCTGCGTCTGACGATCAACAGATCTCACCGCCTTGTAACTGGCCGCCGATGCGAGTCGCCCCGGCGGATAGAAAAAAAGCGCGGCATTCACGGTGGCTGCGATGGCCGCCATCGCTAGCACGCGCTTACTTCCAACCTGCTGCAGCCAAAGATCAAGCATCCGGCCGCCCACAACGCACAGGACCGGGATGCTTCCGAGTGCCTGATCGGGATCACCGATGTGAACGAACGCCGCGAAAAGGAAGATAGGAGCGAACCATACCGAAAGGAACCACCAGTGGGTTCGAGTTACCTTCTCGCTCCAGCGCGTCCGAACGAATGGCGCAGCCCAGATCCAAGCGAGCGATCCCAGACCATTCCAGACGACCGCCTGAGCAACCATGTTCCAGGCGGACTTCACAGGCGCGCCGAACAGGGCAGAGCTGCCGCTGTACTGCTGGTCGGAGTATTGCCACATCAGAGTAAACCATTCGCGAAGCCCACCTACAGCAATCACTGCGGCGGTCACCCATGGAGTGGTCGCGAGCGCCCCGATCAGCGCATATCCAATAAGCCGGGCGACCGACCGGCTTTCGCGCCACCACACAAAGAGCAGAAGCGGAATCAGTAGAATACCGAGCACGGGCCGGAAGCCTGCGCCAAGGCCCGCGGCGACGAAGGTAGCATTCACTGCAGTATCACTCAGACGGCGCTGCAGGGCGCGCCACGCCAAGAGAGCCACGCCGGTGGAACAAAGCGCCAAAGACGTGCGCACCTGGTTCGTGATCCCGCCAAGCCAAAGAGCCGGATTGAACACAAATAAGACAACCGCAAGGATCGCCGCGCGGCGGCCGAACATGTCCGCAGTCAAACTCCACAGAAATACTGTGGCAGCGGTAGCAGCCAGTAAACCGGAGATGACCAGTACACTCTCCGCGCTCGGAACCGCAAAATGGACCAGCCGCATAAGAGCCACGAACATGGGATATCCCGGGGGTTGCGGCTGGTGTTTACCGGGATTAAACTCGTCGAGCGCGAGTGCAAAATTAACACTGTCAAAATAGTAGAGATATTTCGGCGCAAGCGGAATCCGAGTTAGCGCGAGGATCGCAAATACAGCGAGAGCAAGAACACGAACAGAAATGTTCTGCCACCAAAAAGCGGCCGGCGTCGCTCTCGAATATTCAAGTTTTTGCATCTCGCCCCACGTGCTCTGAGGCACGCCCCACCCATTTCAAAATACGAAGCCGCATCGACAGTGGGTCTTCTGTCACCCAACGGATGTCATTGAAGATGTGGATGCCTTGTCGCTCCGGACCTGAATGATCCTTTGAGGGCAATGTAACACAGCGATGGCAGTGCAGGTTCCGGGCGGGAAACACGTCGTAGGAGCGCCCTAATTCGCCTTCGACCTCGTAATAGCCCGGCCCCCGACACGATACCCTTTACGGGCGCGCACCTCAGCTCGTGGGTACCGAAGCTTAGCCGAGGGTGTCAACTCCACATTGATACGCCGAAAGCCGGCAACGCCCGGATTAGGCATGTTGTAGTGGATGCTATACCGTGTTCGGATTCGCTCGATCATACGATTGAACGCCTCCCCCGCGGCATCCGCCTTTACCGCTTCGCCACCGGTCTGCTCCGCAATGGTGAACACGTCAGGCGGCGTGAAGTCGGGGTTCAGCGTTCGAGCTTTCGAAAGCGGACTCGGACGCTGGCCCTTACCCACAACAATCGCGTTCATGACTGTGTTCGATTCGTGCAGAGCGTCAATTACGGGCTGGTCCGGGCTCCTGTAGTTCAAGCCCAAGTTGTCGGTAAGTATGAGCAGCGCTTTACGGCCGCCCGAATCTCCGGATTTTTCTTCCATGTAGTTCGCAGCGGTTAGCAGAGCCTCATTAATGTTCGTTGCCGTTCCTACGCTTTCATCTGCGGCTGCGGCGCTTATCTCTGAAGCCACGACATTCATGTCATCGGTGAAGTCGATCCGCACGTTGGCTTCTCGGGCAAACACCATCAGCGCAACCCGATCCTTCACTCGAAGGAAGCGCAAGGATTGTCGTGCTACTGATGCCACTTGTTCCACATACTTACGCATGCTTCCGCTGACATCCAACAGCAGCAACAACGACAGTGGTTCCTTCTCGCGGCCAAAGTAGACAATCGGCTGCGGACGATCATCCTCGCGAACGACGAAATCCTGCGCGGTGAGGCCCGTGATCAGTTCACCATCCTGAGTGACTTGGGCGTCGACTCGGACATTTGCTACCGAGGCCTTGAACGTGACATCGCTTTCCTGCGCGAACGCTGGGCATACTAGAAGAAGTAAGAGCGTGAAACACGTAATTGCCGGCACGGCTGGCCACATAGACCATGGAAAAACAAGCCTCGTGCGTGCGCTCACCGGCATCGACACTGACCGCTTGGATGAAGAAAAACGAAGGGGCATATCGATTGAGCTCGGATTCGCGCACCTCGATTTGGCGCACGATCTCCGTGTCGCTTTTATAGACGTTCCCGGGCACGAAAGGTTCATTAAAAACATGCTCGCGGGTGTTGCGGGCATTGATTTTGTCGTGTTTGTCATCGCGGCGGATGAGTCCATTAAGCCACAGACCCGCGAGCATTTTGATATCTGCCGTTTGCTGCGTATTCCCACCGGCCTCATCGCGCTAACCAAATCGGACCTGGTCGATGCGGAAACCCTCGAAGTGGTGAAGCTCGAGATCGCTGATTTCGTCCAGGATTCCTTCTTAGAGAAGGCTCCGGTGATTCCCGTGAGCGCTGCGACGGGAATGGGATTAACGGACATTAAGACGGAATTGAGTCGATTAGCGAAAGCAAGGGTGGACTCGGGATGCGGCACGCCACTTTCGCCTTCCCGTGGACCGCGCATTCATCATGCCGGGCTTCGGAACAGTTGTTACGGGTACCGTCTCTGCAGGGTCCGTACAGGTAGACGAAGACGTACAGGCCTACCCGGGCGCCGCCGGATTCCGTGTGCGCGGAATACAGGTTCACAACAAATCTGTGCAGCAGGCTTCCGCCGGGCAGCGAGCCGCGTTGAACTTGGCTGGTGTCGATCAAAATGATCTGCGAAGGGGGATGACACTCGGCCCAAAAAATGTCTTCGCGCCGGCCACAATGTTGGATGTAGCGTTGGACTTACTACCATCAGCCAAGCCTCTGAAAAACAGAGCGCCGGTACATTTCCACACTGGGACTGTGGAGGTTCAGGCCGAAATTCGCACCCTCGACCACGTTGCCGCGATAGAGCCAGGGTCGACTGTGATGGTCCGCATCATCCTTCGCGAGCCCGTACTCGCATTGCCGGGAGATCGGTTCATTATCCGGATGTTCTCTCCTGTCGTGACGATCGGCGGAGGCGAAGTGCTTGACTGCAGTCCTCCGCGCCGTGCCGCTCGTTCAGCCCTGATTGGCCGGGCCCAAAACCTCCTGGGCGCGACTCTTCCCGATCGCATCGGCATGTTTCTTTTAGAAGCGGCGGAGGGGATGTCCACCGCCGATCTGGTTCGTAGGACTGGCGAGTTAGCGGAATCCCTCTTACGAGCGAAAGCTGCGCGTATTCACGTCTTCGGTGACTGGTGGATGCACGATGAGATCGTGCGCGCGAAGCTTGCAACATGGAAGAACCAGCTGAGCGCCTTTCATCGAAGTTACCCGCTGTTAGGGGGCTCGAGCAAAGAGGAATTGCGCAGCCGCGGTCTTCGGAATGCGCCGGCGAGTGTCTTCGAAGCCATTCTGGCGTTGGACAAGCAGATCGTGGTTTCGGGAGAACTGGTTCGGCTTGCGACTCACAAAGTAATCCTGCAAGCCGACGAACAAGAGGCATCCGCGCGCATTGTGAATGCGTTCGAAGCGGCGGGACTCCAGGCCCCATCGGCTCCAGAAGTTTTGAAATCGAGCGGTGTGGATCCTGCGCGCGCCCGGACTCTCTTACAACTTCTGATCAAGGACGGCAGCTTGATTCGCGTGTCCGACGATCTTGTGTTCCACGCGCTTGCCATCGAGTCAGTGAAGCATCTGCTCGCCACTCGCAAAGGACAAACCTTTACCGTGGCCGATTTCAAAGAGTGGACTGGGGTCTCGCGAAAATACGCAATTCCGCTTCTCGAATGGCTCGATCGTGAGCGAATCTCCAGGCGCCTCGGTGACGCGCGAATTGTTTTATAGGTACGCATTTTTGGCCCTCGCTATAATCTGTTCGTGTCCTACACTGTCACGCTTATCCCTGGAGATGGAATCGGACCGGAAGTCGCTGATGCAGCCGTTCGTGCCGTAGATGCTACGGGCGTACAGATCAAATGGCGCCGTGTTGAATTGACGTCTCACATCATCGAAAACTCGGGCCAGGTCCTGCCGGAGTACGTTCTTGATTCGCTAAACCAGACTGGTGTGGGGCTTAAGGGTCCTGTTACTACACCCGTCGCCGGCGGATTTCAGAGCGTAAACGTCGCGCTTCGCAAGAAGATGGACCTTTATGCCAACGTGCGCCCTGTACGCACTTTGCCTGGCGTGAAGACGCGCTACATGGATCTTGTCATAGACATGGTCATCTTCAGGGAGAACACGGAGGACGTCTACTCGGGCCTTGAGCATGAGGTTGTCACAGATGTCGTTGAAAGCCTGAAGATCATTACCCGCCGAGCTTCAATTCGGATCGCGGAGGCGGCATTCAAATATGCCAACAACGGACGCAAACGTGTTACCGCCGTTCACAAAGCCAACATCATGAAGCTCAGCGATGGTTTGTTTCTTCGCTGTTGCCGCGAGGTTGCCGAGCGGCACCCCGAAATCGAATACAAGGAACTCATCGTCGATAATGCCGCAATGCAGTTGGTAATGCGGCCGGAAACGTTCGATATATTATTACTGCCGAACCTCTACGGTGACATCGTGTCAGACTTGGCCGCGGGTCTCGTGGGTGGACTCGGAATCGTTCCGGGAGCCAATATCGGCGACAAGCACGCTGTATTTGAAGCTGTGCATGGCAGCGCTCCGGATATCGCGGGTAAAGGTATTGCGAATCCGACGGCCTTGATGCTTTCAGCCGTCATGTTGCTGCGGCACATCGGCGAGGTGGACGCGTCAACGCGTCTGCAGTCCGCGATCGAGCTGGTATACCGGGAGGGGAAGTGCGTGACCTCCGACGTGGGAGGTACCGCCAGCACCACCCAGTTCACCGATGCCGTTTGCGCTGTTTTGAAGGGCTAGTTAGCGCCAATCCACTTCAAGATCGTATACATCCGAGCCGGAATCACGATCGTCGATCTCGATAACCAGCGTGTAGTTGTTCTGTGCCGACGGACGTTGGACGACGGTCACATCGCCGCGTCCCCGGACTTTGTTGACAGCTACATCGATCGGCCGGCGCGGCATGCTCGAACCGAACGCGACGTTCTCGGCATTTAGCGCTGCCCCGGAGAGCCGCTGTGAGTATGCCTGGTTGCCACGGAAGCTGACGCGTACGCGTCCGTCCACCTGAGCCGTCCATCGCAAAGAGTTGACGCCCGCCGAATAGGCCGGACTCGTGTTGTAGCCGCCGTTTGGCGTCAGGATCCCGCCACCGCTCGGCGAGTATGAACGATCATCCTGGTACGCCGTATCAGAGTCGTTCCACGCGAGAATGAAGCTGTAGTGCCCTGCACCCGCGTCGGGATCAAGCACCCGAACCTTCGCCGTATAGTTATTGTTCGGCTCAGGCTGCTCAGCGAGTTCTACCTGGCCACGGCCTTGTATATCCTGCAGGCTCACCGTGACCGGACGGCGTGGTAACGGTCTGGAAATATCGACTTGCTGACCATAAACGGATCGGCCTCGGACAGCGGTGTTGAACACCTGCCGACCCCTGAGCAGAACAAAAACTTCGTTGTCCACCTCGCCGGACCAATGGGCTGTTCCGGCAGAACTGGCGTTTCTGTCGTCCGTTCGACTTCGGGTCCCATAATCTCTGTTTCGCCCGCCATACGGATCGTCGCGATAACGTCCGTTATCTCGCGAGGTGGTACTCACGTCGTTCCAATAAAAATCTAAGGACATGAATTGCGAGCCGCGGGTTCGTGAGGCGACCTCGACAACTGCATTGAAATTGTTGCTTCGACTAGGTTGCTCGATCACGCGGACGCGACCGCCGCCTTCACGGTTCTCGACGGTGATTCTCCCGGAGTCGGCGGTCAACGGAGTGTTGAAGCGATAGCTGGTTCTCGAGACCAAATCGGCGCTGCGAGAATCAACATCGATTCGATCTCTCTGAACTATTAGTACTGCAGTTCCATTGACCTCGCCTTCCCACGTGGCCGCCGGACGATGTTGGGCCCACGCGCTGCTAGCGGTTATCAGGAGTATCGTTCCTAAAAATGCGTACCTCATAACATTTGTGTGACGCTCTTGGATTGCGGAACATAACGGTGTTATACCTCGGATTAAAGAATGCTAACCGAACAGCCGCATCGCCGTCTGAACCCCCTCACGGGAGAATGGGTGCTTGTCTCCCCGCATCGAACGCAGCGTCCCTGGCAGGGTCAGGTGGAGAAAACAACGCCTCCCACCCCCATCCACTATGATCCGAATTGCTATCTTTGCCCCGGGAATGCTCGCGCCGGCGGGGTCCGCAACCCTGCTTACGAGGGCACGTTCGTGTTCGACAATGATTTCGCCGCCCTGAAGCCGGAAATTGAGGAGTTCGAGACGAATGAGCAGGGTCTTCTGATCGCGAAGTCGGAGCGCGGCATCTGCCGTGTCGTATGTTTCCTGCCGGATCACAGCCTGACGGTCGCAAGGATGAGTGTCCCGGAGATTCGGAGGGTGATCGATACATGGACTGACCAGTATCTCGATCTTGGCTCCCGAGACTGGATCACCTCCGTTCAGATTTTCGAGAATCGCGGTGAGATGATGGGCGCCAGCAATCCACATCCCCATTGTCAGATCTGGTCGAATCAGACTCTGCCGAACGAACTCGAGAAGGAATTGGCTTCGTTTCGTGATTTCCGGGCTCACCGCGCGCGCTGCCTTCTGTGCGAGTATCTGAAGATTGAAGAATCCGAGGGCAGCCGCATCGTTTGCCAGAACGACGCCTTCGTCGCAGTCGTACCGTTTTGGGCGGTATGGCCGTTTGAAACGTTGGTTATGTCCCGCCGCCACTTCGGGAGTTTCGATCAGATGGACGATCCGGAGAAAGACGCCCTCGGCGACCTTATGAAGCGTCTTACGACCCGGTACGACAACCTATTCGAAACATCCTTTCCATACACGATGGGCTTCCACCAGCGCCCGACGGACGGTCAGACACATGAGGAGTGGCATTTCCACGCTCACTATTACCCGCCGCTTCTCCGGTCCGCAACCGTTCGTAAGTTCATGGTGGGATACGAAATGTTGGGAACTCCGCAGCGGGATATTACGCCGGAATCGGCCGCCAACCGTCTCCGGGAAGTAACGGAGACACATTATCTTGACGGTGCAGTATAATAAACTCGCGAGGTCTGTGTTACCCGCGACATCTCACTATTTTAGAGGCCGATGAGTAAAGAAGATTGTATTGAAGTGACGGGAACTGTCGTTGAGAAGTTCCCGAGTGGTTTATTTAGTGTCCAATTAGATGCCGACCGCACCGTTCTCGCCCACCTGGCCGGCAAACTCCGCCGTAATCGAATCCGCGTCCTTGCCGGTGATCGCGTGACAATGGAACTCTCGCCGTACGACCTCACCAAAGGCCGAATTACGTATCGCCACAAATAGCTCCCGATCCAGCCATCCGCCGACGTCCTCGGCATCCGACCTTCATTCGCTGTAATTGAGCACTTAATCGCCTTCGTACAGTAGTTCGGGCTTGACTCAGACGTTCGTCTGGAGTACAGTTTTCCCAATCTCAAGAGAGTCGCGGAGTCTGTAAGGCGTTTCCCGTCCAAAGCAGATTCCCCCGTTCGATCCTCACGTTGTAGAGAGAACTTCTCGACACAAGGGGCCTTTTCGATGTATTCCAGACTGCAGGTGATCCGAGCCGCGATGCTATTATCCGCGGCTCTCTTAACCATTCCAATCGCCCAAACGCAATCGACGAGTCAAGCGGTACTAGGCTTGGTTTCCGATTCGACTGGCGCGGTAATCCAAGGCGCGAAGATTACGCTCACCAATGCCGATACGAATGTAGCGTTGACTACTACTACCAACGAAACCGGCAATTATGCGTTCCCGTTAATCCAGGTGGGCAATTACAATCTGCGCGTCGAGATGCAGGGCTTTAAGATCGAAACCGTGCGCAACATCCGTGTAGAAACAGCAGCGCAGGTTCGGCAAGACGTCAAGTTGGACGTAGGCAACATAACTGAGTCGGTGGAAGTCTCGGCGAGCGCCGTCCAACTGAACACCGAAAACGCTACACTCGGCGGTGTTGTCGAAAATCGCCGGATCACGGAGCTTCCCCTGAACGGCCGCAACATGCAGAATCTCGCGGTTCTGGTACCGGGCGTTCAATACGGAATTCGCACCGGCAAGTCCGAAGGCGCGAACGCGGCCTTCCCAATACCGGGCCAAGGCTTCGGCGTCATCGCTAACGGCATTCGCGAAACGCACCAAGTCGTATCTCTTGACGGTGTAGACGCGAAGGACCCGCGCATCCATGTCACTAACTTCGTTCCCTCGATCGAGGCCATTGAGGAGTTCAAGATCCAGACGAACGCCTACTCTGCTGAGTACGGATTCGGCGGCGGCGCACAGGTCACCATCACTATGAAGAGCGGCACCAACGCCCTGCATGGCACATTTTTCGACTTTCTCCGGAATGACCTGTTCGACGCAGAGAACTACTTCCTGAACTTCGAGTTGGCTCCTGGAACGACACGTCTGAAGAAGAATACTCTTCGACAGAACCAATTCGGCTTCGTCTTAAGTGGTCCGGTTGTGATTCCCAAAGTCTATAACGGAAAGAACAAGACATTTTGGGCATTCAATTATGAAGCCCGCCGTACGCGCGAAGGGCAGGTAGCAACCGCGAACTTCCCAGTGGACGCATTCCGGAACGGCGACTTCTCTGCGCTTCAGAATGGATATGTCGCGAATGGCCGCTTCGTTGCGCCAATCCTTATCTATGATCCGGATACCGGCGTTCCCTTCCCCAACAACACAATCCCGGCGTCACGCATCCATCCCGGTTCGAAGAACGTGATGGACTTATACGTGCCACATGCCCAATTTGTACAATCCGATATTCAGGACTTTACGGCACGAGCGAGTGTCCCTACGCCGACCGATGTGAATACGTATTTCGCTCGCGTAGATCACAACATCAACGAAACGAACCGGGTCTTCGGACGCCTCGCCTGGGATCGTTCCAATCTTACGCGCAGCAATATCAACCCGAATCTGCCCGTGTTCGTGTCATCGAAGGTCAGCAACCTTGCTACGCAGTGGATCCATACCCTGGACCCGAGTAAGATCCTGGAGGTTCGATTCGGCTTCAATATTTCCGATGACATCACCTTCAATCCCCGCACCGACAACACGAGCTTCGATATGGATGCTCTCGGGGTCGGGTTGTTCCGCATCCCCGGCGACGGCAACCGTAAGCTGACGCCCCGAGAACACGGTATTCCGAATTTCGGAGGATTGCCGTTTACGCTTCAGGAACTCACGTCCGGCAATGGGTACGACAACATGAACACCTACCAGCCGTCAGCGCATTACACCTGGATCAAGGGAAGGCACACGATCAAGACAGGCGCAGAGTACTACCGAATCAGCATGGAGCGGGGAGCGGCAAACATAGAAGAAGGTCAGCTGAACTTCGCCGGCCAGACCTGCGGCTATGCTTTCGCTTGTTTCCTACTCGGCCGTCCAGCTAACACCCAGACGCCAGAGGGCATCCCGCTGACGTTTCCGCGAGCCAATCGGTGGGGCGCTTACATCAACGATGATTTCAAGGTCAACTCGAGACTTACTGTCAATCTCGGATTCCGATTAGACTACAACGGCTGGGGCAAGGATGCCCAAGGACTGTGGCGCACGTTTGATATCCCGGGCCTCGGCGCGGACATCGATCGCGGGGCGGGCTATACGTCTGCCAAACGGAGCTGTCATACCCACAATCTTCCCTGGCGTTCTTGGCGAAGAGGGCGCAAAGAAGCTGACCAAGCAGCAGCTCCGCTTCTTCATGCCTCGTATTGGTATCGCGTTTCGCCCAACCGAGAAGACCGTGATTCGTATGGGCGCCGGCTGGTTCGACAACATCCAGCACCTGAACACGTTCACGATCTTCAATCTAATGCCGCCGAAGGCCGGCAGCCAGGCGATATCAGACGTCGTATGTTGCCGCGCAGTCCGTGCCCGTTAATGCGGTGAACGGCCAAACGATCAACCTCCAGACGTTCCGCTACGCTCCGAACTCCCCTGTACTGACGTTGAACGACCCGTTCCTGACTAGCACCGGTGGAGCTTCTGTGGTGCGTCCTATCGATGTGGTCTACCTTCCTCCAGACTACAAAGACGGTGATGTATGGAAGTGGAGCTTCGATGTTCAGCGTGAACTGCCATGGAACGTCATCGCCGGCGTTGGATACGCAGGCTCAAAGGCGTCCCACATCGGCAACTCGGTTATCAATTGGAACGATCCCGTTAGCCCGGTTTCAGTGTTCTCCCAGAATCTGCGGCCGTACCCGCAATTTTTCGATCCGGCACGTCCCGACCTCGGAGTCCAGTCAACGGGCCGGATACGCTACATCGACTCATACGGGGAAGGCTTCTATCACGGGCTACAGGTTAAGTTCGATAAGCGCACTTCGCATGATCTCTCGTTTGGCGTGTCGTATACCTATTCCAAATCCCATGGGGATGGCGAGGCTGGAGGTCAGGAGGGCGCAAGCTTCCAGAACCCACGCGACCGCCTCGGCTCGCGAGGAGTCTACTCCTTCGACCAGACTCATCGGACAGTCGCGAATTTCGTTTGGGAACTTCCCGGCCGCACAATGAAAGGCTTTGTGGGGTACCGTCATTGGTGGATGGCAGTTGAATGGGCATCGCGACATTCGCCTCTGGTTTCCCATTTACAATCACGCAAGGCTCCGGTGACTTGGGGCTTCCAAACGGGCTCTGTACGTCCTCGACATTGTCGGTCGATGCCTAATCTCCACAGCCCAAACCGGAAGCTATGGTTTAATCCGGAAAGCGTTTCAGCGCGTCACCTGCCAGATCTCAACCCGCCCCGATCTTTGCCATCTCTCGGCAGCGCGGTGCTACGATCAAATGCGCGGACCCGGGTCAGCGGAACCTGGATTTCTCCATGTTCAAGAACTTTCCAGAATCCAAGGAGCGCTACAATCTGCAACTCCGCTGGGAGGCCTTCAACTTCACGAATACGCCGTGGTTTGGAAAATCCGAACGGGGTTAGCTTCTCGAGTCCCCACTCAGGTCACCCCGAATGGCACCCGTGACGGCGAAATCCGGACCATCCAAACACCGATGCGGCGAATGCAATTCGGTTTGAAGTTCCGCTTCTAACCGGCATCACAAACCTGAACGCCGGTCATCCTTCCCAAGCGCGATGACCGGCGTTTTCTATTTCAAGTGGGCGTACAGCAGAAGCGTATCTCGTAACAAAGCCGAAGCATATGAGGCGACTCGCAAGCCTGACGCGGGCGAGATTGCTGGACAACGAGCACTTGGCTGGTGGGTAAGGGGCCGCAGGCATGCCCTTCGGGCGAATGCCTCGCGACGGAAGTAGATTATTGTCAGGCACAAGCAGTCACAAACACTGTTAGTGCACCGCGTCGAGCCTCAGTCCCGTCAGGGCTACTTCGATGTGTGGAGATGTAGGGCGGAAGGCGCGGGTGCCACTGACCGGCGAGACCAGCCAACGTTCGCACAGGAGCGCTTTGCCCCGGCGCCTCGTTTACCCACTGTGGCAAACCTCGCGCTCAGGATGCGGTGGTAGCTGCGGTCTTAGTCCCTGATCGTTTCCGGCGAGTTCTCTTTGCTCCCTGCTTCTTCGCGGTTCCTGCTTCAGTTGAACGCGATTGGCCAGCCTTTTGTGCGGCCCAGCGCTGGCGAGCAGCCTCAGCAATTCTCCTTCGACCTTCGGGACTCAGCCGTCTTCGCTTCGTTGTAGCGCGGGCGGACTCGCTAACCTTAGTCAATGTGCTGCGGCCGCTACCGGAAGTTGTTACGCCTCGGAGTGCAGATATTGCGTTGTCGATTGCTCTCCGCTGCGCTTCCAACTCCGATATGATCTGCTCGATATCTCTCATTTGTTCTCCTTTTCGCAGTACCGTTGTATCTCAGCATAGACTCTGGACGCGAGATAGTCTACTCAACAGTTTCTTTTTCGCGCCCTTTTTCAATTGACGAATTGTCGATTGACTTAGGCAACGACAATTTCTTTCACATATGCACCGCAGATCACTTTCACCACCAGTACCTGGACGCGATGCGCACACCAAACTAGAAACAAACTCCACTCTTGCATGGATGATCGACGATTCCGAGTGTCTAAGTCAATCCCTATTAATTTGCGAACCCGTCTTTTGATCTTGTTTTCTTATTGACACCACGAAGCGACCAGTAAGAAATTAAACGAATGGTGCTGTCAATAACATCCGGACATTGTAGTGTCGGACGCCTCGCACGATCAGCTGGAGCGGTCAACGGTCTCTTAAAACCCAGCCTTCAAAACTGCGTGCCTACTCGAACGCGATCAGTTCGTAGTCCCTCAGCACCGGCAACGTTATCTCGGACCGTGAACCTCGCACACTAATTGGAACGTCTTCAGACTGGCGGACTGCACAGCGCGTTTGAAGCCACCCGCGAGGCTAACGGTGATGTCTTTCATTGCGATTGGAGAGAAGTAGCCCGTCTGGGAGTGACCACTCAAATTGATCAGATGGACCAACGTTCTCTCTTTCTGGTTCATCAGGCTGACTTCTACGAGCGGGTGAGCATTGGTGGTCAGTTGCCGCATCGGCACGAGCCTATCTATGACATCGTGGAAAAGACCGGCGTGCGATGGAAGACTATGCCGATAGTAGAGCGAACCGAGTTCCCACGGGATCCATGTGACTGACCCTTGGCCGACACTGTGGAGACTATGGCCGGAATCCTTGTGTTCTTCCTATGGATATGTATCTTCTCGGGAGGTCCGATCATCGATGGAGGGACGAGAGTCAAAGAATCCGTGCCGTTGCCCAATCTCCGTGAGTGGGCCATTCAAAATCGATAGGTCCGTGTCTGTGAGTGCAGGGTTTATTTTGTGGTCCGTACACATACATAGCCTTTGATGTCTTGAATCGTGCGGATCGCATCCGCCACATTGAACGACGGCGGACGTGCGCTAACGATAAGGATCTTGCCGCCGGTCTCTGCATAGGCCTTCAACTCCTGAGGCGCCCAGTGGTTCGCAATCACGAGATCGAACTGCCTGTTGCCGACCCAACTCAGGTTGTCCGACACGGAATGGGGAGATGTTTTTCGCTTAGAAGCCGGTATCGTCCGGCGATAGGCGCCGTCATCCGCGTTACCCCGAGACATGGGACCTCCCAACACAGCACGCGACGGCGCTTCGCTGCCCGACGTAATACTGTTCGTGGTCCGCTACCCATCGAAATATGGGCTTCGCTGTTTCGTAAGCCTGCCGGTCCTGGAGATCCAGTGTCCCATTCACTTCGAATGTTAGTGCTCCTCGCTGAGCGATGTTTTGCCACATTCGCACGGCGGTTTCATTCCGCGGCGCGGTCGCGAAGCGCCATGCGTAATCGACGAATTGCATGTTCAGTCGATTAGGGCCAAAGCGGCAACGAGCGCTTCACAGCCGTATTCGACTCCGACATAATTCCGTCTGTATACTCCTGCGTGTAGTTGAAGTAACCAGCCTTACGGCGCTTGTCGCGGATCAGCTTGCCTATGGCGTCCGATACTTCTCGCAATCTCGTGAGGAGAACTGCCGGTACTCACTGTCGGCAGTTTCGGGTATGTCCCTGTTGTGAGCTTTCGAACTTAGCGCTGCAGCTATCGCGATGGCAGAGGCCAATATAGCTCCCGCTGTAATCGGTTGACTGATTGCCGAACAAGTTGAAGAAGAGCCCGTCCACGTCATACCTCTCGAGGCCCTCCGTGAGAATCTTGATGACCTGCTCTATGTAGTAACCGCCGTTAATTCATGTGCTGTAGAGACCTTTATAGACAACCGGCTCACTGTTCGCCTTCCGAAACAACCACTCGGGATGGGCATGGTATGCAGCCTCTGGGGTATTGCTGAAGTCGTACCGGCCTTCCACACGAATGCCTCGCGCAAGAGCTTCTCGTACAACGTCTCCGAACATGTCGTGACCCGTTGGAAGGTACGGACTGGGGGTAGTGATAGGGCATTTTCGTCGGATAGTGCGCGGCAATGCCGCCATCCCCATCAGCACGACGTTCGCTCGCATGTCAGCGAGTTGTATCACCAGGCGTTTGGCGTCGGAGGCATCGACTTCACGAAGGTTCGTCTGCACCCAAGGGACGGGTTCGGTCATCCACCAGCTTCTTCCGCGCGCGTCAGCACGACAGCGGCGGACGCCAGTAAAACGATTTGTAAAGTCACGCCAACCTACAAAGATGTCACTGAACTTGCATTCTCGATTACAATAATGCCAAACCGCCTCGGCGGAGACCGCTGTATTTGGGGGAGTTTACCTTTATGCGATTTTGGAGCATTTTTCTTCTTATGGCATTACTCGGCGTGGATGCCGGTTTTGCCCAACTCGCTTCCACTACTTCTCTGGTAGGGAACGTAACAGACACCGCGGGAGCTGCGATTTCGGGCGCTGAGGTAACTGCGAAGAATACCGAAACGAGTGAGATTCTCAGAACTCGTACAAACGCAGAAGGCTACTACGATTTTCAGTTTGTCCGCAACGGTACCTACGACATTTCGGTCAGCCAAGCCGGATTCGACACTGTGGTGAAGCAGCGTGTACCTGTTGCTGTCAATCAGACCGTCCGGAATGATTTCACCCTCGCGGTCGGTCAAGTAACTCAGCAAGTCGTCGTAACGGCCGACGTTCCGCCAATTTCAACCGAAGATGCCACGTTAACCGAGGTTATCGGCGCCAAGGCTGTTACCGAATTGCCGTTGAACAGCCGCAATGCTCTGCGCCTTGCAATCACCGTCCCCACGGTAATCCCGGGCCGTAAGTCGGCATCGGGCAATCCTGGCGGTGGTGAAGGCTATATCGGGGCAGGAACTCGCGAAATCCAGAACAGTGTATCCATGGATGGCGTGAGTATTATGAACAACCTGATTACAACGACCACATTTCGTCCGTCGGTCGATGCAATCCAGGAGACGCAAATTCAAACCGGCACTTATCCGGCGCAGTACGGCCATTACATGGGTGTGCAGATCAACGTGATTACGAAGGGCGGAACCAACTCGCTTCACGGCTCCGTATTCGAGTTCCTTCGGAACAATGCGCTGGATGCTCGGGGATACTTCGAGAATCGGAGCATCCCACAAGCGCCACTGCGCCAGAATCAGTTCGGATATGCGCTGAGCGGGCCTGTGGTGCTTCCCGGCCTCTATGATGGCCGCAATCGCACTTTCTTTCTTTCGAACTACGAAGGTATGCGTAATCGTCAGGCTGTTCCTACGATCGACACAGTGCTCACGCCTGCGATGCGGCGCGGCGATTTTTCCGAGTTGACGAACGTCCAGATCGTCGATCCGCTCGCTCCCGGGCGCCCGGCGTTTCCGAACAATCAAATTCCGCAGTCACGCCTGTCACCGCAGGCAGTTCGCGCGCTGCAGTATATGCCCCTGCCGACCACCAGCGGCGTCACTAACAATTTCAATGTCAATGTTCCGAATTCAAACGACGGGAATCAGCTGATCCATCGCGTTGACCATAGCATCACCGAGTCGGCGCGTCTATTCGCTCGTTACGCATGGGCGAATACCGATCTCGTGAACGGGAATTCGAATCCGTTCAACGGCTACACACAACCCGTGCGGGATCGGAACCTGGTTGTCGGTTATACGCAGGTATTTTCCCCGACAGTGGTGAACGACCTCCGTGTGGGCTACCAACATACACGGATCGATTCGGTCAACTTCTTCACTGGCAACAACGACACTGCCGGGACAGATCTGGGTATTCCGGGGTACACCAGTGGGCCGGACAACCCTGGACTGCCGAACCTGGGCATTACAGGGTATATGCCAATAGGCGGCCAGAACATGGCCTCCAGCAACTGGTATCAGAACGACACGACGACGCAGATCGCCGACTCGTTGAATATCACACGTGGCAAGCACACGCTCGCCGCTGGCTTTGACACACGTCGCGTAGCCACGGCCCGAACTGCCAATAACAATCCCAGGGGCGGATTCACGTTCTCGGGCACGATCGCCGGCAATGGAGCGGCAGACTTCATGCTGGGCCTCCCGCTACAGGTGACCACACCGGGCCCGGCGTTCCGCGCTCGTGTCGGGCAGTGGCGGCATGGGTTCTTTGTCAGTGACAAATGGCAAACGTCACGGAAGCTGACGCTCACGCTCGGCCTTCGGTATGAGCTGCTAACGGTTCCCAAGTCATTGAATGGACTTGCTCGTATCCTGAATCCCGAGATGACTGAGTTCATCCCTGCACAGGTTCCGCAGGTGATTGACCTTACCAACCCCGATCGGAATAACTGGGCTCCTCGCATCGGCTTTGCCTACCGGCTCACCGACTCCTGGGTTATCAATGGTGGGTACGGCATCTACTACAACGCCAACCAGACCAACAGCTACACGCTGGCGACTACCAATCCCCCGTTCAGCACGATCTTTACATACAACGCTACGCCGGCGAATCCGATTCTGTCGCTGGCAAATCCTACACCGACGACAGCCCAGGCGGGCGCGCCCGCACGGCCCAATGCTTTCCACATCAATCCTGAACTGCCGACGGCCATGATGAACCAGTGGAGTTTCTCGATCGAGCACGGGTTATGGCGCAACGCCGGATTCGAAGCGCAGTACCTCGGATCCAAATCAACGCACCTCGACCGCAGTTTTCAGGTGAATCAGCCTAGTCCGGGACCAGGCGCAGTCGCGCTCAGGCAGCCGAACCAGCTCTTCGGGAACATTCGCATGATCCAGAACGACATGATCGCGAATTACAACGCGCTGAGTCTCATCTTTCGGCAGCAGTACCGGGCGGGCCTGACACTGCTTATGTCGTATACCTGGTCCAAGACCCTTGACGTCACAACCGATTCAAATGGCGGAGGTCAGCCTATGGATGCCTATAACTGGCGCCTCGATTACGGCCGGAGCAACTGGGACCTTCCGCACCGCTTCGTCGCAAGCTGGACGTACGAACTGCCTTTCTTGAAGGGTACGGAAAACCCGTTTCTGAAACACGTGATTGCAGGTTGGCAGGTAAACGGAATCTGGACCTCCCAGTCGGGCTATCCGTTCAACGTCACTATTCCTGGAGATCCGGCCAATGTTGGATTTCAGAGCCAGCGGCCCAATCTACTCAAACAGCCTACAGCCGATTGCGGCGCCGGTAAGCTAACGAACTGCATCTCCGCGGATGCTTTCGCCCTTCCAGCAGCGTTTACCTTCGGCAACACACCTCGCAACGGGCTCCGTGGTCCAGGCTTCACGAACATCGACTTCTCACTGTTCAAGAATGTCTTGATCACGGAGAATACGCGACTGCAGATCCGCGGCGAAGCGTTCAATCTGTCAAACACACCAGCGTTCGGGAATCCGAATTCCACATTCAATACACCGCAGTTTGGATCTGTGACAGGTACACAGAACAATAATCGTCAGATCCAGCTTGGCTTGAAGCTTCTATTCTGAAGCTTGGCGGTAGGATTGGGGTGTTCGCCAGCCATTCGGCTTGCGAGCACCTACTCTCTTACGGCTTCGGTTTCGGTGCGTAATCGCTGTTCTTCCCCGGGCCGAGGGACTTCGTCTCAACGGGTGTGACACCCGCCCGGAGCATCACACGACGAAAGGCAGCGATGGTATCCGGCGACGGCTTGAAGTTACCGAAGCGATGACCTTCTGCGATGGTAAGCGGCGTCCAGCCATGCTTGTTCTCGCGGTTCCATACTTCGATCCTGGCGCCCTTTTCAGCGAGATACTCCACAACGGCCGGTAGATTCTTGTAAGCCGCGCCGTGCATCGCAGTCTCCCCGTTACTGTCGACGGCATTGATGTCATTTCCAAGCTCCAGCGCCACCTGGACTGCTTCCAGAACTTCCGATTCAGCACCCGCATCCTCACCCGGAGAGCGTGTACCCAGCCCTGCCGCCACGATCAATGGTGTCGCATTGTCAGCATTCGGAATGAGCGGGTCGGCTCCAAGCGCGGCGAGCGTTCGCATCAATTCCGCGTCTCCGCTTCTAGCCGCCATCAGAAAGGGAGTAGCGCCCAAGGTATTCAGCCCCGTCAGGCCCATATTCACGCGCCTGCTCATGCGCGCGTTCAGGTTTGCTCCGTGCTTGGCAAACTTCTTCACAAGCTCCAGACTCGTCATCGTACCGGAGCCCCGAGGAGCTGGATCGTTATCGCCGCCTCCGGGTTTACGAACGATAGAGATGACGTGCAGCGGCGTATATCCTACTCCCGCAGCATTCGGGTCGGCGCCGGCATCCAATAGCATCGCCGCAAGCTCGAAATGTCCGTTGACGACGGCGAGATGAAGTGCGCTGTTACCCGGCCGGGGCACGCCTGCGCCCGACGCGGGCCGCGGGCCGGAAGTCTGAGTGGTCTGTACGGTTTCGTTAACATCCGCGCCCGCCTTCAATAGCGAGCGGACGACGTCCGCGCGGCCTTCGCGCACGGCAAATAAAAACGGAGTG
>CAWGVL010000065.1:0-352279 GCA_963825845.1 Bryobacteraceae bacterium
GTCACGAGGTCGCGTGCCGGATCGATCCGAGTCAGCAGCTGGCCGAGGACGGGGTCGGACGGATCGTCGAGCTCGACCAAGGTGACGTCGGCCGCCGCCCACGCCTGGTCGAACGCGGCGACGAGGGCGTCGCCCGTCGGGGCCGACACGGTGCCCACCGGCACCCGGCCGCCCTGGTCCATCATCGCCAGGGCCGCGGCGGCCGGCCCGCCCGACGACGGCGGCGACGCGCCCGGCCCTGGCCAGGGCCGTCTCCCAGGGCGCCGGGCTCGGCGCCGAAGAGCTGCCGGTCGGCGTCACGGCGGGCGGCGGCCATGGCGTCGGCGGAGACGGCCACGCCGCCGCCGGGCTGGTCGGCCGCCAGCGGCGCGGTGCCCGCCCGGGAGGAGGCCCGGTTCCCGGCGCCGATGGTGAGGTAGCCGTCGGGCAGCGTGGTGACGGCGTCGGCGGTGCGGACGCTGAGCGAGGCGACGGCACTGCGCGCCAGCAGGCCGTCGAGCGCCGGTGCGTGCGCCACGGCGGCGACGGCGTCCCACTGCGGCCCGGATACGACACCACCAGGACCTTCGCCGCGGGATCGACGGCGCCGGCGGGAGCGGCGGCGCCGGTGAGCAGCGTCACGACGGCGAGGGCGCCCGCGCCGAGCCGGCGGAGCGCGCTCAGCGGCGCACCCGCTCGTAGACGGCCACGACGGCGGCGACGGCGGCGTCCGGTCGCGCCATGCCACGACCCGGCGCTGCCCGGCGGCGCCGAGGGCGGCGGCGGCGGCCGGGTCCTCGAGCAGGTCGGCAAGGGCCGCCGCCAGCGCACCGGCGTCGCCGACGGGCACGACCCGACCGGTCTCGCCGTCGGTCGACCAGCTCGGGCACGAAGCCCACCGGCGTGGCGACGACCGGCCGGCCCAGCTCCATGCGCCTCCGCCACCACGAGGGGGCCCGACTCCCAGAGCGACGCACCGCCACCACGTCGGCGGCGACCAGGGCGGCGGCGGCGTCGGGCGTCGGCCCCGACCAGGCGCACGCGATCGGTCAGCCCCTCGCTCGGCGATGCGCCGGCGGAGGTGGCCGTCGAGAGGGCCCTCGCCCACGAGTACCAGGTGCACCGCCGGCACGCGCGGCGAGAGTGGAGCGACGGCGTCGAGCAGGACGTCGAGGCCCTTCTGCGGATGAAGGCGGCCGACGGCCGCCACCAGCGGCGCGTCGGCGGGCACGGCCCAGGCCCGGCGGACCGGCGTCCGATCGTGCATCGGCGTCGGGCAGGGGCCGAACGGCGCGACACCGTCGGCGACGTGTCGAGACCGGCGGCCACCGCCGGCGAGGTGGCGATCACGGCGTCGACCCGTCGACGGGCAGGCGGCGTTCGAGGCGCGGCAGGAGCGGCGCTTTCCGGCCCGCCACCTCGTCGAGGACGACGTTGTGCACCGTGAGCACGAGCGGCGGTCGGTGCGGGACGAGCGATGCCCACCACCCGACCCTCAGGCCGTGGGCATGCACGACGTCCACGCTGACGGAGCTGAGCTTCGGTCTGCGCCAGCAGGTACTTTTGCTCCTCATCGGAAATACGGACGAGGACGTGCCCTTTGTCTACGCGATCCCCGAGATCGGCGTTCACTTCGACAACACGGCCATCGATTTCAGCGCTGACAACACCTTCATCAAACGGAAACAGCGTTCCGACCGACTGCACCACGCGGCGAATCTCTTTTGAAGTGACTGGAGCGGCATTGATTTTAACTGGACCGGCGTCCTGCTTGGCCTGCACGGGCTGCTGCTTCGTGCAGCCGGCGACCAAAAAAGACACCGCGAGTAAGGCCGCGAGTTTCGCGGAAATGAAGGTGCGACTCATGGATAAGGTCAGAACGGTAAAATTCAACGTAATGGCGCTACTGTATCGAGGTTAGTTACTAGGCGCCCAAAACACCTAGTACTATTACCCGCAAAAGCGTTCTAGTTCATTGACAGGACTCGGATTAACATGAGACGAGTCGCCGATGACCTCCAACGCTAAGTTGTATGTTACCGCTTTGCTGGTGCTCGGGCTATGTGTGCTGACGATGAATTTCGCGCAGTGGCGTCTCGCCGACCCGGTGCGGTTCTCGTTTTTCTTCTTTTTCGCCTGCGCGGCGTCGATCATGAAGGTCGCGGCGCCTGCGATGGCGGGAAAGATGTCGTTCAACTTCATCTTTGTTCTTATCGGTTTAACTCAGCTAAGCTTGCCGGAAACCCTGCTGGTCGGGTGCGCCTCCGTTGTGATCGAATGCATTTGGCGTCCGAACTCACGAACGACTCTGCTGGAGGTCGTTTTCAGTATCGCCAACATGGCAGTCGCGATCGCGTGCGCGAATTCGATGATTCAGCACCCCGTTTTACGGCCTCTGCTACCCATTGAATTCCTTATCGTCCTAGCCACGGCGGCGTTCTTTGTCGCGAACACCTTTCCAATGGTCGCCGTCGTCGCCCTTAGCACGCAAAGCCCGGTTCTAAAACTCTGGAAGGAGCGGAGTTGGGATACCGTGCCGCTCTACGGACTCGGCGGCGGAATGGCGATCGCCTTTCATGCGCTTGCGCGATATACAGGCTGGGAGATCGCGCTTCTGATCCTACCCGTCGCCTTCCTCATGTATCGTATGTATCGCTTACATCTGGCACGCGCCGAAGATGCGCGAGTACACGCCGAATCGCTCGCGAATCTGCACATGCGCACCATCGAAGCGCTTGCCCTTGCCATCGAGGCCAAAGACAACACGACCCACGACCACCTTCGCCGAGTCCAGGTCTATGCAATGGAGGTGGCGAAGGAACTCAATCTGGGCGATGACGACCTCGAAGCGCTGCGAGCCGCCGCCGTCCTTCACGACATCGGGAAACTCGCCGTACCGGAATACATCATTTCTAAGCCCGGTAAATTGTCGCCGGAAGAGTTCGAAAAGATGAAGATCCATCCCGTGGTCGGGGCCGAGATTCTGGAGCACGTCCAGTTTCCCTATCCTGTTGTGCCGATCGTGCGGGCGCACCACGAAAAGTGGAACGGTACTGGTTACCCGTTCGGATTGCGGGGCAAGGACATTCCGATTGGCGCCCGGATCCTCTCTGCAGTGGATGCCCTGGATGCGCTGGCATCCGACCGGCAGTACCGCCGTGCGCTGCCTTTGAAGCAGGCGATGGATAAAATCGAGCAGGACTCGGGCAAAGCCTTTGACCCGGCCGTCGTCGAAATCCTCAAGAGGCGCCACGTTGAACTCGAGAAGAAAGCCCAGGCCGCCAGCGTCGGTACCATCAAGCTGTCCCTCGATTTGAAGGTCGAGCGCGGAGCAGCTCCCGCAGCTGGGTTCGAAACCTCAGCAGTCCCAATCGACGCGGGTGAGGGAGCGAATCAGCATCTGCCATTCCTTGATGCCCTGGCCCTCGCGAGAGCCGATGTGCAGGACGTTTTCGATTCGACGTACGGAGCCGGACGATACTCGCTCGACGAACTCTTCTCGCTTTTGGCGGTACGCCTGAAGCGCCTGGTGCCACATGATGCTTTCGCGCTGTACCTTATCAAAGACGACAAACTCATCCCCCACTATGTTACGGGCGACAACTACAAGCTCTTCTCGTCCTTGCGGATTCCCGTGGGGCAAGGGTTGTCGGGTTGGGTGGCTGAAAATCGGAAGCCGATTCTGAACGGGAACCCGTCCGTCGAGTCCGGTTACCTCAACAACCCGAGCGTCTTCAGTACGCTCCGGTCCGCGATCGCGGTTCCACTTCATGCGTCTACAAACCTCATCGGAGTCTTGAGTCTGTATCACGAATCGCGCGACGCTTTCACAAAGGACCAACTGCGATTACTGCAGTCGATCGCGCCAAAACTCGCTCTGACCATCGAAATCGCCGGTCGCATCGCGGGTTCGGATGAGGGGATAAACCAAGATCTCCCCGGGGCGGAGGAGTCTGTCCGTCATCTTGATGCTGAGTTGGTCCGCTGTCGCCGGCTGAACATGCCATTGGCGATCATCATTTGCTCGCTGGACGGTCTGTCGCGTGTTCAAGCCAACATCGGCCGGTTCGATACCGATCTTATGGTTCGCGGTCTCACGCTGTCGATGCGGGAGAGCTTTCGGGATTATGATTTTCTCGGACGCATTGGGCCCGGTGAGTTCCTTTTGATACTGCCTGGCGTCTCGCCCTTTGCTGTTCGCGCGAAGGCTACCAAGCTTCTGCAGATTGCCTCCGGCAGCGGTCCGAATGCCGTCGAGGTGCTCGCGGCGGAGGCGATGTTCCCTGAGGACGGCGCAGACACCGATCAACTCCTGTCCGCGGCGGACCGCCGGATTTTCGAGCTCAGGAGCGAGCGTTATTCGGCTGCGCCCAGATCGCTTGCGGCACAAGCAGGTTGGGTGCAATAAGCCTCGCTAACTTCTGTCTCCTCAATGAACTTCTCCACCGCAAACGCGTAAACAGCGGACTTGCCTTCCCGGTTGGTGTGCCACAGGAGGAGCCGGCTGTTCGGCGTGAACAGGACGGTGACGTCGTGCGGGTCGCGCGCCCGGTGTTCCGCCACGGTCAATTCGCGTCGAGCTACGCGCACCAGCAGCAGAATGTATGGCGAAGCTTTATTTCGGCTGACACCGGCAAACACGGATGCGTCGGCGTTGCGGCTGAAGGTGATGAACTGGCTGGTCGGAGCGAGCCTCTTATCTTCGTTGCTGTCGGGCACATGCTCGCGCAGCTCGTGCAATTCGGTTTCGCTCTCCGGAATCCGAAGGTACAAAAACGTCTTGCCGTCACTCGTCCATAGGGCTTGAATCGGAGTGCCGGCAGGCGTGCGTAGTCTTCGATGGTTCTCCCCGGTATAGTCGACCAACCAGAGAGAGTCCGGCTGTCCATACAACAGCGAAGCGCGCCTGGGCCGATGACGAATAAACGTGATGTCGTCGTCGATCTCGATGACATTCGTTGCTGTGCCGCGACGTGTCGGGACCAACCGGATGCGCCGCTTGTCCCCTTGCCGCTCACCAATCAGAGCATGGTTACCGTCTTCCGTGAGTGTGAACCCCGCTGTCCGCTCCCAGCCGTTCTCGACCTCATAAATCGTTCGGACGCGAGAGCCGTTGGCTGTCACGAGCGCCGGTCCGTCAAAGTAGCAGACCGTCCGTTCGTCAGGCAAATACGAGACAGTATTGCGATCCATCTTCGAGGCGGAGGTCAGCGGCCGGCTCTCGCCGGACTTCAAGTCGAGCCGATATGCCTGCGTAGATCCCGATCGGTCAGAGCAGTACAACAACGCTGTACTGCGCGATATGACAGAGCGGGCGTGCGGCGGGAGTAGCCACGCGTTTGAGACCGGGTCTGTGAGGCGAGTCAACTCGAATTCGGTCGCGGGGTCCCGGACTTTCTTGCTCTCCGATGGAAGCAAATCGGTTGCATGAGCCAAGGCGGGAAGCGCAGCTACGAACGATCTCCGCGTGATTCCGGCCTTCATGAGTGAATGCTAGCATGCGGGAGCAAAACGCCCGCCCGTTCACGTACGCCAACGCAGGAATGCGCCGACGCCTTCGACATCTTTGAGTAGCTCAGGGTCCTCAATGAAAGTGACGCGAGCGTCAGTCTGCTTCGCCTTTGTGACCAGCAAGTCCGCAATCAACACCGATCGCGGTTCATCGCTCTCCGTTCCGCCCGAGCTATCCGGGACTTCCGGCGCAAGAATCGCATCAATTTCCTGCTCCTCTCCGTGGGTTCGTTCGAGCGCAGCGCTGATCAGCAACTCGTCGACTTGCCCGTTTGCCAGCGCTTCCAGCACGGCTTCCTGTCCGATTATTGCGAGGCCTCGCCCTCGATACTCGCGCAGCAGACGCTCGACCTTCTCGGCGTCCGTTTTGGTATCCTCCTCGCGCATCCGTTCCAGGGTGGCCGTGAAGATCTCCTGGTCCGAGGCCTTCAGATCAATCTTCATGACGTCCACCAGCTTCGACTTCAGGTGCTTGGGCATCTGCTCCTCCAGGAGGGGCGTCATCTGAGGGTCTCCAGCCAGTAGGATGTGCCTGATATTTTCCTGCGATGCAATGCGCTCCAATGCCTCGACTGCTTCCTTTGCGTGGTTCGCATGCGCGTTCTCCACGCGCCGCTGGTAACGAGCCTGCGACCAGCCACCCACTTTGACGCGCTGCACCTTCTTGCCTTTCACCTCCTCGGTTTCGAGCGTTTCGCCCAAGCCAAATACGAAGATGCGCGCCGTGTTTGCGTCGGTCAGCAGTGCCGCGTAGCGAGGGTACGCATCGTCCAGACGGGTGAGATGGTA
Organism: Bryobacteraceae bacterium; assembly: GCA_963825845.1. GTDB lineage: Bacteria > Acidobacteriota > Terriglobia > Bryobacterales > Bryobacteraceae > DASQDN01. The sequence goes on from CAWGVL010000065.1 coordinate 6,280, forward strand.
CAGGTGCGGCTGATTGTACACGTACAGATAGTTGTCCTCGAGCGGCGCATTCAATTGGATCGTCTCAAATAGTTCAGCGCCCGAGCACGCGAAAATCGCGATGCCGTTCGCTGACGCCTCAACACCGTCCTCCAGAAACTGCGTAATCTTGTCGATGTCCTTATCGAAGCTCTGCCGTTCCGGTGACCCTGAGGGGAAAGTCTTCGCGCGAGGGAGTAACTCACGCCGCAGGAACGAATCGAAGCCGGTTCGGCCGTGATCATCGGATTGCGCGTTCAGGTACAGGCTGATGACCGGCAGTGTTGTCGCTTCGAAAGCAAGTAAACGATCAAGGTGTTCATCGATTGAGGTAGTCGCCATGCATGTGATTGGACATCGGGAACGGGCTGAACGTGTCGCTAATCTGTAAGCTTGGAGTCCTTTGACGCGATCGTGATCGGTGGGGGCGCCGCAGGCCTGATGTGCGCGGCTGAAGCTCGAAAACGCGGGCGGCGCGTCGCGGTGCTCGAACAGAACGCCGAGATCGGTCGAAAGATTCTGATCTCTGGTGGCGGGCGCTGTAATTTTACGAATCGGGAATGCAAGCCGGAGAATTACCTCTGCTCGAATCCGCATTTCCATAAATCGGCGCTGGCGAGGTACACGGCCGCCGATTTCACCTCGCTCGTCGAGAAGTATCGGATTCCATACCATCACAAGACGTTAGGTCAGCTCTTCTGTGACCGCTCGGCGCGCGATATCACATCGATGCTGATGGCCGAGTGTGACGGCGTCCATGTGGTGACCGGCTGCCGCATTAGCGAGATTCGCCGCACTACCGGATTCGTCGTCGAAACGTCCCGCGGTCCGCTGGAATCGCCCGTTCTTGTTGTTGCTTGTGGCGGTTTGTCCATTCCGAAGATGGGCGCGACGTCTTTGGGCTACGATATTGCGCGCCAATTCGGACTTAGGATCGCTGCGACCCGGCCGGCGCTGGTCCCGTTGACCTGGAGCCCGGAGGATCTGACTGTTTGGAGCGATCTCAGCGGTGTCGCGACGGAGACTATCGCATCATTCGGATCGCATGCGTTCCGCGAGAAGATGCTCTTCACGCATCGCGGACTGAGCGGGCCCGCGATCTTGCAGATCTCTTCGTATTGGCAACCTGGCCGACCGATACACCTGAATCTGCTTCCGGACACCGAGACAGACGATATTGAGATCGCTCGAGGTAACCGGTCGATGAAGAATGCACTGGCAGATTTCCTCCCTAAGCGACTCGCCGAGAGCTGGCTCGAGCTGCACTCCATCGAAGGCTTGCATGACTGGATCGTTACGCCGGCCGGCACGGAAGGATATGCGAAGGCGGAAGTGACGGCCGGAGGCGTGCATCCCGATGAGCTTTCGTCGAAAACCATGGAGTCACGAAAGGTGCCCGGGCTGTACTTCATCGGCGAGGTAGTTGATGTGACCGGACATCTGGGTGGATACAACTTCCAGTGGGCATGGTCGTCAGGTTGGGCTGCCGGACAGGTCGTGTGATGTACTACGATCATGACCCAGTGTGCCTTCCTAGAACTGAGATACTTCCGGATGCGCAATGGTCCCCAGGTTGATCGCACGACCGCTCATCTCCGCGATGTATGGCTGCCGGAAATGCAGAAAGCTGGTGTCGGTCCGGTCGGTATCTTCTCTTCCTTGATCGGACCGCAGAATCCGACGATTCTTACGGTCGTCAACCGTGAACCGTTAGCGGTGATCTCCGGTTCCGATTTCGACGCAGACTACGGAAGGATGGAGAGCTCAATACTGCAGTCCTTCCGGACAGTGCCGCAGATCGAGGCGCCCAAGGCCGGCGAACATCGCGTCTTCGAACTCCGCACATACGAGTCGACCAACGATCGGACTCTGTCCCGGAAGATCCAGATGTTCGATGACGACGAGATCTCGATTTTCCGGCGATGTGGGATCGTACCTGTATTCTTCGGACGTACGATCATCGGCCTTGACCAGCCGAATCTCACGTACATGGTGACGTTCGATGATCTTGCAGATCGCGAACGGGCGTGGCGCACCTTTGCGGCGGATCCCGAATGGCAGAAACTCCGGGCGACACCGGGATTGACAGACGCCGAGATTGTCTCCAATGTGACGAGCTCGATTTACCGGCCATTGCCGTTCTCCCCTATTCACTGACTCCTATGACACGCGAAGAAGCCATCGCTATTCTGCACGAATTTACAAAATCGGAGAGCCTGCGCAAGCACGCGCTCGCGGTCGAGGCTTGTGTCGTCGCGTATGCGCGCAAGTTCAACGCCGACGAAGCAAAGTGGTCCGTCACAGCGCTGCTCCACGATTTCGACTATGAGATGCATCCGGAAGCGCCGGATCATCCGATGAAGGGCGAACCGATCCTGGCCGCGCGGGGGGTCGATGATGAGGTTCGCCGAGCCATTCTGTCGCACGCAAACTACAGCGGTGTACCGCGGGACAGCCTTCTTGAAAAAACGCTGTTTGCTTGCGATGAACTTGCCGGCTTTCTTACCGCGGTGTCCTATGTGAAACCATCAAGGAGCATCACTGAGGTGGATGTGAAGTCGGTGCGCAAGAAGCTGAAGGACAAAGCGTTCGCCAGGTCGGTCAGCCGCGAGGACATCGAGAACGGGACGCGCGATCTGGGGCTGGAACTCGATGAACACATCCAGTTCTGCATTGACGCGATGCGTGTGCGAGCTTCAGAGATCGGCTTAGCGGGAACTACCGATGCAGCCAGCTAGAATGGTGACGGAAGACAATCTGGGCTGGTGTCCGGGACGGTCTTCAAAACCGTTCGGCGGCTCTTAGAGTTGCTGGTGTGTTCGATTCGCACTGTCTTCCGCCAATACAACTTGAAGGGCCGAAGCCCCTCCTCACTGTTTCTCGAAGATGGACACGCTGGTGTACTGCTGTCCTTTTGCGTCTGTGCCCTTAGCCCGTATGGTCATGGTCTTGCCATCCTTCGCCACCGTCCGTGTAGACGTTCGAGACGCTTTCCCGTCCCTCATGTAGTTGATCTCGGTCGTCGTGGAGTTGATCTGTTTCAGTGTCACCGTATCGCCGTAAGGTGATCCGGAGACTTTCTGCGGTGTGCCGTCGTACAGCGCTTTGTAACTATACGAGAAAGACTTCCCGCCCGCGTCCACACGGTCGACGGTGATTACTTCTCCGCCGGGCGCTGCCTCGATGCGAAGCGTCGCCGGAGTCGTTGGGGCGGGTCCAGGAGTGAACTTCGATTTCGAGAGGTTCTGTTTCCACGTTCCGTGAGTCAGATTGTCAGCGCCGAAGGTTGCACTCGACGAAATGACGAGCGCGAAGGCCACACACATTGCACGTATGTTCATGCCGTTCTACCTTTCTGCCGTGAGGAGCGGTCCCCAGGGTAGCGGCATGATACGCCCGAAACCGAAAGAGAGCAACTGTTGGCTATCGTACTAGATTACGTGAGTCAACAAAGTAGCCGCCGAAGACCCCAGGATCACCCATGCCGTGTGGACGCGAGTAAACATAAGGGCGACGCAACTGGCAAGCGCGATCGCCAATGTAGTCCAATCCGTAACACTTGCCTGCATGATCGGCTTCAGCGCCGCAAGCATCAATCCCACGCTAGCGAGTACGACTGCATTCAACGCATCGCGGACAACCGGCTGCTCTGCGCGATTCCCGATATAACGCAGGATCGGGACAACCACCAGCGCTGGTGTTGCGAGCGCCAGCCATGCCGCGATCGCGCCCGGGATGCCGGCCACAAAGTAGCCGATACTGACAACGAACATTCCAAGCGGACCCGGGCTGATACGGCCGGCCACCATCGCCTCGCTGATTTGCGTGTCGGTCAGTACGTGTCGATTCACCACTAGCTCGTCCCGGATCACCGGGAGCGAGGAAAGGCCGCTGAATGCCGTCACTGTTGCTTTGAGAAGAAGGAAGTATAGGACCAGAACGTTCATCGCGGCTCCCGCCACAATGCGCCGATGATGGCGGCTATCAACAGTATTCGTACAGGAGCCACATCGGCCAGTTGCAGCAACGCCGCCCCAACAACGAGCGCAATGGTGCGGACTAGCTCGCCCGATCCGATATGCGGGCGCATCAGGTGCCAGCAACTCGCCGCGACAATCCCAACCGTCGATGCCGCGGCCCCATCGATCGCCAGCATCGCCCAACGATTGCCGCGTGAGGCCTCAATCCCCAAAGTGATCGCAACCGTGACAATCGAGCACGGCAGCGACGAGGCAACGAGGGCGACGATGGCGCCCGGCATACCTCGCAAATGCCAGCCCAGCGCGGTGGAAAATGCGAGCATATTCGTTCCCGGCGTGAATCGGGACAGCGCGTAAGCCAGGCCAAACTGTGTCGATCCAAGCCATCGATTTCGCTCCACTGTTTCCGCGCGTAAGGCAGCCATGGTTGGCAACCCTCCGCCGAATGTCAGGCCGCCGTAACGAGCCATGATCGATGCAATCTGCGTCAGATGAGGAGTCAAACACCACCTATTCTGACCCAATCTGACCAGGGCCTAGGGTGGCTATGGCAATACCGTTACGCTGGCCATAATCGCCGGGATGAATGGCGGAGCACTGGCACGAATCACGGCGGTCCCTGGCGCCATGCCGCACCAGCACCACGACGGCTGTGAACGAACTGCCGTCCGGATATAGATCCACGGTCGCCGGCCACTGCAGCCACATTCGGGTTCGACGAAGTTAGCTGAACCGTCACGCCCGCTCCATCGCCCCACAGGGTTGCCGTCCTGTCCACACGGCACGGAATGCGATAACGCCAGCAGCAGCTTCTGCGAAGTTCCCGGCTGCGTGATCGTCAATGACGTCGGCGAAAAGCTGATGGTCGCCGGTACGGGACACGGACTGGCTTGCCGGTGACTTGCGACTGCGAGGACGGCACCGTGGCTCCGCCGGGGATGAATACGCTGGCAGGGCTCACACGCACCGTTGTCGATTTGCTGCTGGTCAACGTCAGTGTCCACCGCCGGAGGGCTACTCATCAGCCTTCGGCGTGCGGCAGCATCTACGATGAAATACCGTTGCTTCGGAAAGATGGTGCATACCGCTGGGTCTCGAAAGCGGCGGCGTTCCGCGCTTCGCGCCCGGCGGCGGCTTCGAAGGCTATATTGGGGTCCGTGATTCGGCTTCAGAAGTAATCCACTCGGACATGGAGTCGCCCATACGCTGCAGGGCCTCATGCGTGGATTAGTCCCGCTAAGTCACTAGTGTTCTATCGGGAGCCGGTCAACTTCCGGTTTGCCAGTGGTTTCGACAGCAATTCGGAAGGGAAGCTCCAAGCTCAGACATCCGCGCTGCGCCCGTGCATCTGCCTCTGTTTCGTGAACGCGAAAGCTCAAAGACAGAGGTGGCTACGCGATGGTTGGGACGGCCTAACGCTCCCAGGGAAGTGAAGTCGCCCTACACTGGGGATCGTGCAACAACACTCGGACCAACCGGTGCATGAGGCGGCGCGGGCAGGGCTCGCCGACAAGTTGGCGGCGATGCTGGCTATGGACGCTTCGCTGATCGATGCGAAAGGGATCGACGCGCGGACTCCCCTGCATTGCGCAGGAACGGTGGCCGTGGCGGCGCTTCTGCTGGATCATGGGGCTCGGATTGATGCCCGCGACGAAGATCACGATTCCACGCCGCGCAGTGGCGTATCGGCGAATCGCCGGACGTGGCGCGATTTTTGTTGGAGCGCGGCGCAAGAGCGGACATTTTTCTCGCGGCGGCGCTGGGCGATCTGGCGTTGGCCGAGAGGCTGGTAACGGAGGATCGGGGCTGCCTGGCGCATCGGATCGGTAAGGCCGCCGGAGTTTCCACCGATTGGCTATAAGGGGCGAGGCGGCACGATCTACCAGTGGACACTGCGCTTCAATTCTTATCCGCACCAAATCGCTCTGCTGAAGGGGCACCAGGCGATGTTCGATTACCTGTATGCGGAGAGTGATATGAAGACGCGGTTGTTGGTGAACTGCGTGTTGGCGCGGCGCGCCGAGGCGGAGGCGATCGCGAACGCACATCCGGAGATCGTGCCGCAACTGCCGGATGTGGATCGCGAGCTGGTGGCGAAATATTGCTGGGAGACAAACACGAATTACGCCGCGGTGAAGCTAATGCTCGACCTGGGATTTCCGGTCGCCCATCCGGAGCGGAGCCATGGTTACACGCCGCTGCACAACGCCGCATGGGCAGGTTCGGGTGACCTGGTCGAGCTGCTGATTGCGCGCGGGCATCCGGTGGATATTTGCGACCCCGCGTATAATGCGACGCCACTTGGGTATGCGCTGTACGACTGCCTGGTGGCGAAGCGCCATCCGGAGGGCGAGTTCGCCCGAGTGGTAAGGCTCTGTTGGAGGCGGGGAGTCCGCTGAAGGGCGTGAAATATCCGACCGGCCATGCGGGAGTCGACGAGGTCCTGTGCCCGTATATTTAGGCTGCGAGCTGTGCACGCCTCGAACAACGGTAGGCAGAGAATATCCCGTCCGGCACCATTTGCAACCTCAATGCGTCGCTGCCCAGGAGATTGCTCACGCTGCTCGTCAGCCAATGGAGTGCAATGACACGCCGGTCGGCAACTCCAGACGATGAGTGCGGCTGTCAATTTGACGGGCGCCACCGAAATGCGCAGCGGCCATACGGCATCACAGAACCGCCGCAGCGCGTTGCCGGCTAAGCCGGCGGATGGAATTTCTTCAGAACTTTCGCGAGCACCTTCATGGCAGCGTCCACTTCCTTGTTGCTGATGATGTATGGCGGCAGGAAGCGCAGCACAACGTCGTGCGTGCAATTGATCAGTAGTCCGTGCTCCATGCAATCGAGAACGATCTGCTTGCATGGAGCAGTCAGTTCGACCCCGATCATCAATCCTTCCCCTCGGACTTCTTTGATGAAGCTGTACTTGTGGGCCAATTCCTTCAATCGCATCCGGAAATAAGCTCCCGTTTCGCGAATGGAAGGCATCAGTTCGTCGAGGATGTCGAAAAATTCGATTGCCACCCGGCACGCAATGACGTTGCCGCCGAAGGTCGAACCGTGCATACCCGAACCGATCGATTTCGCTGCCCGTTCGTTGCAGAGGATCGCGCCCAACGGCAGACCGCATGAGATGGGCTTCGCCATGACGGCGATATCGGGCATAATCACCGGATCGTATAGCTGGTATCCGAAGTATGTGCCCGGCCGCCCCACGCCGCATTGGATCTCATCGAACACCAGGAGCGCGTCGAAGCGGTCGGCAAGTTCTCTGGCGCGGCGCAAGAACTCGCTTGTCATCGGATAGATGCCGCCTTCGCCCTGGATGACCTCGAGCACGATGCCGGCGGTCCGTTCGGATACGGCCTGCTCGAGGCCGGTCACATCGTTTAGGTAACTGAATTTCACTCCGGGCAGCAGCGGTTCGAAATCCTTGCGGTATTTATGTTGACCTGTTATTGAAAGAGCTCCCATGGTGCGACCATGGAAGGAGTTTTCGAGCGAATGATCTCGTACTTCTCAGACGAAATGTGATTCCCGTGGAGCCGGATCATCTTCAATGCGCCTTCCATTGACTCCGTACCGGAGTTGCTGAAGAAGACTCGCTGCAAGCCGCTTCTTCGGCAAGCAGTTTCGCGAGGGGTCCCTGGTATTCGTGATAGTAAAGATTCGAGCTGTGAATCAGCTTCCCTGCCTGGTCGCGGATCGCTTTCGTGATCCTGGGGTGGCCATGACCGAGCGCGTTCACGCCGATACCGGAGATAAAGTCGAGGTACTTCTCGGCCGTTCGTATCCCAAACGTATGGGCCTTTGCCGCGAGTCAGCACGATCGGGTAGCGAGCGTAATTCTGCAACAGGTAATCACGCTCCAAATCGATGACGGAAGACACTTCTGGCGGTGTCGCGGTAAGGGTATCCATTTACTTATCTTATACTCGGGTTCATTATGGAACGCCTTTTCCTCAGCTACTCTGCCGAGAAGCTACGGCAATCGCAAGACCGCATCCAGCACTGTCTCGAACGCCTGTCCCAGGATGAGATCTGGTGGCGAGGCTCGGATGAAAGTAACGCGATCGGGAACCTGGTTCTTCATTTGTGCGGAAACGTCCGGCAGTGGATCATAACGTCCATCGGAGGCAGTCCCGACACCCGCGACCGTGACTCGGAATTCGCTGCCCGGGGCCAGGTTGACGCGGCGACTCTAAGTTCCAGGCTCGCGGCAACGGTTGATGAAGCCGTTAAGGTGATTGAGAATGTTTCGCCACAGCGGCTCACAGAGCACGTTCGCGTGCAAGGCTACGACAAGTCTATCCTCGAAGCCATCTATCACGTAGTAGAGCACTTCTCACTGCATACGGGCCAAATTATCTATGCTACGAAACTCCTTCGCAAAGAAGATTTGGGATCTACAAACATTTGAGCCAGGCCGCGCATTCTGAGAAGACACCTTAAGCAGATGAAGCCTATCTAACAAACTAGACTATGCTGGCGGCAGAGCACATCGAACATCGAGGCATTCGCGATCCGGATGTCCTTCGAGTAATGCGATCAGTGCCACGGCATGAGTTCGTACCCACGGAGCTTGCCGATGCCGCTTACGACGATCGTCCTCTGGACATCGGCTTCGGCGCGACGATTTCGCAGCCCTACATTGTTGCTGCGATGACGGAACTGCTCGAAGTCTCAAAGAACCATCGTGTGCTCGAGATTGGAACCGGGTCGGGTTATCAGACCGCTATCCTGGCCGAGCTTGCGGGACAGGTGTTCTCGATTGAGGTTGTGCCCGAGCTTGCTGCTTGTGCGGTTCCAACCCTGCATCGACTTGGATACACGAATGGCGCACGCGTGCGACAAGGTGATGGGTATCGGGGCTGGCCGGAAGCTGCGCCGTTTCATCGCATACTTCTCACTGCTGCGCCTTCAGACATTCCTCCGACACTCGTTGACCAGTTATCGTCAGGTGGACGTTTGATTGCGCCGATCGGTCGTGGAGAAGACCAGCAACTCGTTGTTCTCGACAAATCCATCGACGGAGGAGTTGATCGTCGTACGGTATTCCCAGTATTGTTTGTGCCGATGGTACATCCCATAAGCAAATCAGGGATCTGACGGAACTGCGCCAGAGTACATTTCCATCTGGGCCCATGCGCTCAACAGTGGAACATGTGAGTGCTGTATCGTGGCTGCATGGCTGGATTTCTAGAAGGCAAAATAGCCGCTGTTACCGGAAGTACAAAGGGCATCGGCCGAGCTATTGCGGAATCGCTCGCGCGTGAAGGCGCATCGGTCGGTATCTGCGGACGATCGCAAGCCGAAGTCGATGAGACCCAAAGCAATTAAGCTCCGCAACTGGAGCAAGCGTTGCGGGAATCGCTGTGGATGTGCGATCGCCCACAGAGGTTTCAAACTTCTTCAGTTTCATAGACTCGAAGTATGGGGCGTTGGACATCCTTGTAAACAATGCGGGCGTCGGAATTTTTCGCCCGGTGGCCGACCTCACTTTCGAAGATTGGAAGCGTGACACTCGACACCAACCTACGGAGTGTTTTACTGCTGCCAAGGAAGCGAATACCGCGGCTTGCGCCACCGAGGCGGTGGGTCGATAATCAACATCAGCAGCCTTGCCGGGAAGAACCCTTTTGCCGGTGGTGCCGCTTACAACGCATCGAAATTCGGGCTGAATGGCTTCAGCGAAGCGATCATGCTGGACCATCGCAAGGAAGGCATCCGCGTGACCTATGTCATGCCAGGCAGCGTAGATACGGATTTCAGTCCGCGCTCGGAACGGGCTCTCCTGGAAGATTGCTCCCGAGGATGTAGCGGATGTGGTGCTCGGCGGTCTTGCGAATGCCGGCGCGGACGACGGTCAGCCGTGTGGAGATGCGGCCTTCCATACCACCGAAGTAAGGTGTACGTCGATCGGTTACAGTGTTTTGAGCGCACGGTTGAAGTCTCGCTCTTTGGCACGACGATTGCTCTAGATCACGAGCGGTGACCTTGAACGGTTCGCTTTCGGAGTCAGGGAGAAACGAAAAATGGTTCAGTTAAATATGGCATTAGATCCTACAAGGACCGGGCGAGAAGCGGAAGTATTTCGAGCAAGCCTCCGCCGCAACATCGTGGGTCAGGACGAAGCGATCCAGCAGATCGTCAATATTTATCAGATGCATCTGACCGGCATGAGCGCGCCCGGGCGGCCGATCGGCAACTTTCTTTTTCTGGGGCCGACCGGTACCGGCAAAACTCGCATCGTCGAGGCGACAGCCGAAGCGCTGGTCAAGAATCCGCGCGCGGTCATCAAGATCGACTGCGCCGAGTTTCAGCACAGCCATGAGATCGCGAAGCTGATCGGCTCGCCTCCGGGATACCTGGGGCATCGCGAAACGCATCCGCTGCTGAGCCAGGAAGTGCTGAACCAGTACCACACGGACACAACGAAGATCAGCTTCGTGCTGTTCGATGAGATCGAGAAGGCCAGCGACGCACTCTGGAATCTGCTCCTCGGCATCCTGGACAAGGCGACGCTGACACTGGGCGACAACCGCAAGGTCGATTTCTCCCGCGCCATGATCTTCATGACCAGCAATCTGGGCGCGGCCGAGATGAGCTCACTGATGACTCCGAAGCTTGGCTTCGGTGTCGTAAAGGACAATGCTCGAGAAGCGGCTTGCCGATCCGACGAGAAGCTGAACGAGCAAGGTCGCCAAGACCGGTGTGGAAGCGGCGCGCCGCAAGTTCACGCCGGAATTCATGAACCGGCTCGACAAGGTTGTCGTGTTCCGGCCGCTTGGCGAAGATCGGACTGCGGAAGATTCTGGACATCGAGTTGAACATGGTGCAGCAGCGGATCTTCAATGCTTCGCCCGACCGTGCGTTCATCTTCCACGTTACCGAGACCGGCAAAGCATATCTGCTGCGCGAAGGCATTGATCCGAAGTACGGCGCTCGACACCTGAAGCGAGCGATTGAGCGGCTGCTGGTACAGCCGCTGTCGAACCTGATCGCGACCGATCAGATCACGAGTCCGGCGACTGGATCCGGGTCGATTTCAACGCGGACTGCGGCAACTGGTCTTCCTGAAGGAAGCGGAAGGTCTTCCGATCCACACGATGGCGGAACTGGTGGACAACTCGGTCACGATGCCGGTACATGCGCTGAGCAACGGAGCGATTTTCGAAGCCGGTCGTACGCAATCCACGGCGCGCGGTTCAAAGCGCGGTTAATACTGACAAAGCGCGTTCACGAACCCTCGCCCGCATTAATAAACTTGATAGCCCGGAGGCGCAATCCTCCGGGCTTTTCTTGCTGCGGAGCTCACTTCGTAAGGACGGACAGATAGTGCTCCATAAACTGATCGCGCTTGGGCTCAAAACAAACGACTGTATCCTTCCCGCGAGCTTTATCGATCCGCGTGTAGCCCTTGTCGTCAACGATCAGCGGCAGAGTCTCTTTCTTACTGAAGAATTCGCCAGGCCGGGCGGCCTCGGCAACTGCCAGTTGGTCGTGCAGGGTCATGCGCGATTGCGGACCGGTGAGCCACAGACGATAAAGCGATTCAACGGCATGTGTGACCGGCGAAGCCCGCTTGCGAACGCGATCGCGCTCGGCATCGGATAATTTGACCAGCGTGGTCGAATCCAGAGGGACAATCGTCATCTTCAGTCCCGCTCCATACACGAGTTGGGCGTCCTGCGTTGAGGCTACGACGTTCCACTCGGGCTGAATGCCTTCTTTGTCGGCCCGTCTATAGACATTGCCGCTCATCAACACAACTCGCTTAAGGTATTTGCCGAGTTGCGGTTCCAGCCGCAACGCATCGGCGACATTCTGCAGCGGCCCCACCGCTAGCAGCACCAATTCGCCCGGATATTTCTTCGCCATGCGAACATCGTTTGCGCCGCGGGCTCGGAGATCGGCTTGTATTCGTTGAAATCTTCGACCAGGTGAACTGGTAATCGTACCGATTGTTCGGAGTCGGGGTCTTCCGCCCGATCGCGACCGGAATGTCCGTTCGTCCGCGCGATATAGCAGCTTGCAGGCGACTTTCGCTCGCGCCGGAGTATCGGCGTCGGTGACGGTGACCGCAACCGTATCGAAGTCGGGGCTGAGTGCAACAAAAGCCAAAGCCCACGCGTCATCGATATCGGTGCCGGGATCAGTATCCAGAAGGATCTTGGTTTTGGTCTGAGCGGGAAGAACCGCTGCCGTAAATGTCAACAGTGCGGTCAGGGCGAAAAGCTTCACTTTACCTCCGCACGAATTGTATCAATCGCTGTCTGATTGACGCCCCGGAATCTACTGGTATGCTGAAACTGACGTTAACGAATTCTCTCCGAAGGAGATAGGACATGGACGACACGAAGGGTCTGTCGTACTTCTTGCTTGGGCTTGGAATCGGTGTGGCCGTGGGCATGGTGCTCGCGCCTGCATCGGGCGAGGAAACTCGCGGACGCATCCGTAACAGGGCTCTCGAAAGCGGCGACTATCTGCGCCGTCGCGGTGAAGATCTCCGCGAGACGGCCGTGGATCTAGTGGACAAAGGGAAGAATGCCGTGCGGAGTCAGCGCGAACAGTTGAATGCTGCTGTGGAAGCCGGTCGTCAAGCATATCGGGAAACGATCTCCGAGGCTTCGTCGACAAGTCCGGCTGCTATTAATCCCGAAGGCGTCTAATCCGGGGCAAGGTGGGCGCCGTTAGAGGAAATATATGAACCAGGAAATGCTGCTCGTCGTCCTGACGTTCTTCGTCGCGATCTCAGGGCTCGCTCTTTTGATTCACGCGTTTCTTCTGTACGGGATCTACCGCCACACCAAGTCGATCCAGGTTGAGGCGCTTTCGATTTTGCCGCAGGCGAAATCAATCCTTGCCAAGGCCGAGACTACGCTCGACGACAGCCGAAAGAACATCGTCGAGATCACAGCTAAGGCGAACGAGATGATGGATCTCGGCAAATCACAGTTGCTCAAGCTGGATGAAGTAATCACGGATGCCAGTAGTCGCGCGAAGGTGCAACTGGAACGAGCGGAATTGGTTGTCGATGACACGATGAGCCGCGTGCACCACTCCGTTACGAGCGTGCATAACGGCATCATTAAGCCGATTCGCGAGATTCAGGGAATTACGAGCGGTGTCAGGACCGCCCTGCAGCATTTCTTACGAGGCCAGCGTCCGAGCGTCGCACAGGCGACACAGGACGACGAAATGTTCATTTGAGTGCGGACGACTACGTCCGCACCTTCACCCATTTGTTCTTCTTCATCGACTCATAGCCCGCGTCCAGAATGCAATTGACGATGTATCCGTCTTCATAGGTTTCGCGCGGCTCACTTTCGTCTCGGACGCATTCGACAAAGTGCCGCATCTCGGCCTGATATCCGTAGGCGAAGGCCTCTTCGGGAAGCGGGCGAGTCCACCCGAAACTGATATCCGCCTTCTCGATCACGTAGCCTGCCGGTTTAGGCGTGAAGGAAGTGATTCCTGTCCCACGTGTAACATCCGTGAAGATCGAACCTTCCGACCCGTGAATCTCGTTGCGAAGATCCAGTCCGCCCTTTGTCGTCCAGGAAAGTTCGCAATGCCCGATACCGCCGCTTTCGAACTTGAGGACCAGTAGCGCGTTGTCCTCGCCTTTGGTCTTATCTCCGTGGACGAGCGTCGCGCCCCAGGCCATCACTTCAACAACCTTGTCCTGCTTGCCGAAGAAGTAGCGGGCGGCTTCGATGCAGTGACAGCCGAGGTCGTTCAGCGCACCACCGCCCGTTTGTTCGACGTCCCAAAAATGAGGGCTATGCGGGCCGCTATGCGATTCGCGTGAGCGCACCCACAAGACGCGGCCGAGTCCGCCGGCCTCGATGGTCTCGCGCGCTTTCACAACGGCTGGCGCAAAGACCTCGGTTTCCGCATAGCCATGCATTGCGCCGGATCGCTTTGCCGCGATGTACATCTGCTTCGCTTCGTTGCGGTTGCGCGCTAGCGGCTTGGTGCAGACTTGATTTTTCCTGGCGCGCGATAGCGCCACGGATACGGGCAGATGTTCCTCGTTCGGCAGCGCGATGAGGTAGAGATCGATATCATCCCGCGAAATAACTGCCTCGAGATTTGTCGAAGTCTCCGGAATCGACCAGCGCTTAGCGAAAGGCTTCGCTCGCCGCGGGCCGCGGGAGTAATTCACGACTACCCGCTGCCCGTTCACGTTCGCGAGGCCCTGCATGTAGAACTCGGCTACAAACCCTGAGCCGAGCATCGCGATCCGTACTGGTTCACCCATTAGTTGGTGATGTCGTGCGTGCGGCTCTCTTGGCGGATGGGCATATAGACCTCATACCACTTCTTCTGAGCGTCGCTATCCGCGTATTTCTTCAGGGCTTCTTCGCTTTCGAACTCCATCACGATGATGCTCTTGTAGCCTTCAGGAAGCTGCATCTTGATCGGCCGGGTCCATACATTCTTCAGGCCCGCGTAGTTCATGGTTTCGGCAGCATGGATGGCCTTATCGATCTGTGCCTGTGTCGTGCCTTCCTTCCACTGAACGGTAATCACGTGGAGGACGGATTTCGGTTTGCCGGGAGCCGCTGCCATCGCGGTAGTCAGCATCAGAGAAGCGCATATTGCGAGTAGAATTCGTCTGGTCATACGGTCCTATGTTAGCCCGGCTCGGGACGCCGCGAATGGTAACGCGTAGACTAAGGTTGTGAAGTACCTTGTAGCGCTCTCAGTACTGAGCGCCATCTGCAGCGGAGCAGACGGTATCGCCGCGTCTACTGCTAAAGCCGTTGAGCAGATTGCACTGGATTCCAACGAATGTTACCGCGTGCGCGATCTCGCCTTCCAGCGCGAAGACGTGAAGATGTACCTGAATGAAGGACATCTTATCTTCGCCAAGCCGGTTGATGGCAGGCGGTTAGCCGCAGCTTTCGTGGCCGATGGTCCCACAGGCGATGCCGAGGTGATCGTCTTCCCGCCACACAGCAGCGAGCGGATGTCTCTCGCGTCATTTACCAAAACACCGAACTTAAACGAGCATTTACTGGCAGGTGTATTTCTATTCAGCGACGACAGCGGCGCTGAACTGCTCGAACTGCTGAAGGAGGCCAGGAAGGATCCGGACGCGGGTCTGATCCTGAGCGGTCAATTCGAAGGAGTTGTACGAAACATCGCAGCCAGCTACGAGATGAGACTCCTGTATGACCTGCTTTCATCCGACTGGAAACAAAACGGGCTGTTCTTCGCCGCGGTGACCGGCAAGACTCTCGGCAATTTCGACGTCCTCTATGACCCTCGCGCCCGGGAGCAGGTGCTGGTGGGGCAATTAGCCTATCGCAACGATCGCCGCTACTTCGATACCTGGGCGAGTTTCCGCTCGCGATCCGTGCGCAATGGACAGCGGAAGGGCCCGGACGACCTGTTTGCATTTGAGGGTTTTGTGATCGATGCCGCGCTGCACCCGGATCTTGCGATGAAAGCCAAGACGCGGATTCAGGTGAAGGCAAAGTCACGAATCGACAAAGTAATTCCTCTCGATCTGTCGCGACGGATGAAGGTAACGGAAGTTCTTGTCGACAGTGAGCCGGCCGAGTTCTTCGTCCGCGAGTCCTTACGGTCGAACCTCATTCGAAGCGCAGAGAACAACACCTTCATGGTTGTTCTGCCGAAGCCGATGGAACCTGGAGACGTAAGGACGATCGAGATTGCGCACGAAGGAAACGTGATCGCTGCATCCGGCAATGGCGTGTACTACGTGGCCGCACGGAACAACTGGTATCCGAGCCGCGACGGGCTGTTTGCTCCGTATGACCTGACATTTCGATATCCGAAGAATCTGCAACTCGTTTCGACAGGTGACATTGTTTCCGATGGCGTGGAAGGAGACTGGCGCGTCACTCGCCGCAAGGTCGCATCGCCAATCCGGTTTGCCGGTTTCAATTTGGGCGACTATGACAAGGCGTCGGAAACTCGGGCGGGATTCACCGTGGAGGTGTACGCGAACCGGCGAGTGGAATCCGCGCTGCAATCCCGGCCGCGAGATTACATGCCTTCTCCACCTCCTGGCCCTCCGGCCCGTGTGGGTGGGCGGCGGCCGACCCCCGATCTGATCCCGATCGAGGTCACTCCGATTCAGCCCGATCCAAAGGCGCGTCTTCATGCGCTCGCGGATGAAATTGGATCGGCGATGGAGTTCATGAGTGCGAACTTCGGACCTCCGCCGTTGAAGACGCTCACGGTCTCACCCATTCCAGGCACGTTTGGGCAAGGATTCCCCGGTCTTATCTATCTGTCCACGCTGGCCTATTTAAAGCCATCCGAGTATCCGGCAGCGCTTCACACCGAGCAGCAACGCCGGTTCTTCTCCGAACTTCTTCATGCCCATGAAGCTGCGCATCAGTGGTGGGGGAACCTGGTCACCGCAGCCTCCTACCAGGACGAGTGGCTGATGGAGGCGCTCGCGAATTACTCATCGATCCTGCTCCTCGAAAAAAGGAAAGGAAGGAAGGCTCTGGAAGCGGTGCTCGATGAGTATCGTGAGAATCTACTGCGTGAAGCTGCCGAGGGAAACACGGTCGAATCCGCCGGCCCCATAGTTTGGGGCACACGCCTATCTTCATCCCGCGCGACCAACTCGTGGAGAGCCATCATGTACGAGAAAGGTTCGTGGATCATTCATATGCTTCGCGTGAAGATGGGTGAGGCTGCATTCCTGAAGATGCTGAATGCCGTGGCTCAGCGGAACCGCTATGGACGCGTCAGCACAGAGAGTTTTCGCGCAATCGCGTCCGAATTCATGCCGGCTGGGAGCGAGGACGCGAAATTAGAGAACTTCTTTGAGCAGTGGGTCTACGGGACCGGAATTCCGACATTGAAGATGACGACGTCCGTGAAAGGGAAAGCTCCCCGAGTGCGTGTTACCGGCGCGATCCAGCAATCAAACGTAAATGAGGACTTCTCGATCTCGATACCTGTGGAGATGCAACTGCCCGGGAAACGAGTAGCGACAAAGTGGGTCCGTACATCGAGCGAGCAAGTGACGTTCACGGCTGACCTCGCTCAGGCGCCGCTAAAGGTATCGATCGATCCGTACGCCGTGCTGGTCCGCCGTTAGCTTTGCTACCACCTTGGGATTGCAGGGTATAATTCGGCTTGAGTTCCCCATCTATGAGAAAAAAAGTTACCGTTGTAGGCGCCGGAAATGTAGGCGCTAACTGCGCTGTCCGCATAGCCGACAAGGAATTGGCTGACGTAGTCCTGGTCGACGTCGTCGAGGGTGTCCCTCAAGGCAAGGGCTTGGACATTCTGGAGGCGGGGCCGGTTGAAGGTTACGACGTGCTTGTAACCGGCTCCAACGGGTATGAAGCTACTGCGAACTCTGACATCGTTGTGATCACGGCAGGCTTCCCGCGGAAGCCCGGCATGTCGCGTGATGATCTACTGCTCGCCAACTACGAAGTCGTCCGGACCGCGACGGAGCAGGCAGTCAAGCATTCGCCGAACGCGATTCTCATCCTGGTCACGAACCCGCTCGACGCGATGTGCTGGACGGCGTTTCAGGTATCCAAGTTCTCAAAAAACCGGGTCGTGGGAATGGCGGGTGTGCTCGACACCGCCCGTTACCGGACGTTCATTGCGCAGGAACTCGGAGTCTCGGTCGAGAACATCACGGCGATTGTCCTCGGCGGACACGGCGACACGATGGTACCGATCGTGCGTCTGACCACGGTAGGGGGCATTCCTCTGACCGAGTTGACGGATCAGGCGACAATCGATCGCCTCGTTCAACGTACGCGCGACGGTGGCGCGGAAATCGTGAAGTATCTAAAGACGGGCAGCGCGTACTATGCCCCATCGGCGGCTACGGTCGAGATGGTGGAGTCGATTTTGAAGGACAAGAAGAAGGTTCTTCCGTGCGCGGCGTATCTCGAAGGGGAGTACGGCATCAACGGCCTGTTCGCCGGAGTTCCCGTGAAGTTGGGCGCGAACGGCATTGAGCAGGTTTACCAGCTGAAACTCCAGCCGGATGAGCAATCCCAACTGGACAAGAGCGCCGCGGCAGTGAAAGAATTGATCGACGTAATCAAGCAGAAGGTCGGTGCGTAGCCGTTCGTTTTCCTATCCGTTATTCCGCGAGGTTCCGTCATGACTACAGAAACATTGCAGATCGTCTTGGGGATCCTCGCGGTTTTTTGCGTGGTCGCCATTATCATGCGGCGGAAGAGTAAGAGCAGACGATCCTAGAGGGCGACGTTTAAGCTTGAAGCGCAAAATAAGGTCTACTGATGTGAATAATGCGGAACCGATGTTGGATCCGCGTTTTTGCAGTTTCAAACTGCGAGTCGCGCCGTCGAAGATTCACCGCTGGGGTGTCTACGCCGATGAATTCATTCCTGCGCGCCGCAAGATCATTGAATATACCGGCGAGAAGGTCAGCCGTCGCGAAACGAAGCGGCGCTCGGAAGGGCCGCTAAATTACCTGTTCACGTTGAACTCGTATTGGTGCATCGACGGCAACGTTGGGGGTAGCGGCGCGCAGTATGTGAACCACTGCTGCGAACCGAACGTTTATGCCTGGATCGTGAAGGAGCACATTCTGTATATGAGTGCTCGCGATATCCAGCCGGGCGAGGAACTGACACTCGACTATCATTTCGACAAGGATGTCGTGCGAGTACCGTGTAGTTGCGGCGCCGCGAGATGCCGGGGCACAATCAATCTCCTGGACTGAATCAGACCTGCAGCCGGTGATACGGCAGACGATCGTCCTTCTCGATCTCCAATAGACGGTTGTACTTGGCGAGGCGCTCGGACCTCGTGATCGACCCCACCTTGATCTGCCCCGCTCCCGAAGCGACCGCGAGGTCCGCGAGGAAGCTGTCTTCGGTCTCGCCGGAGCGCGCCGACACGACCGCTCGGAATCCCGCGTCCCGCGCGATCTCGAGAACTTCCAAGGTCTCCGTGATTGTACCGATTTGATTCATTTTGACGAGAACGGCATTCGCCGCGCCGGTCTGGATGCCGCGCTGAACTCGTTGCGGGTTAGTCGTGAAGAGATCATCACCGACCAACTGTAACTTCGATCCCAGGCGGGCGGTCAGTTCGCCCCAGCCCTCCCAGTCGTCCTGTTCGAGCCCGTCTTCAATCGATGCGATCGGGTATTTGCCGGTCCATTGATCGAGAAGCGTCACCATTTCGCTGCTTGTAAGCGTCCGCTTCTCAGTTCTCAACGTGTAGCTTCCACCGCTTTCGAAGTGCGAAGCGGCAACATCCAATGCGATCGATAGCTGCTCTTTCGGACGGTATCCGGATCGTTCAATGGCTTCGGTGACGATTTGAAGGGCAGTTTCATTGGACGGAAGCAGAGGTCCCCAACCCCCTTCGTCGGCCACGCCCGTCACCGTGTACCCCCGGGATTCGAGCGTGAGTCTCGCGTGAAGATGAACGCGCGTCACGGCATGCAGCGCCTCGGCATACGTTGCGAATCCGTGGGCCATCACGAGAAAGTCCTGGAACTCGATGTTGTGCGCTGCGTGGAGACCGCCCGAAAGGATGTTGACCATCGGAACGGGGATCGTGGCGGATCCGGACGACAGCGCTCGCCAAAGCGGTTCGTTCCGGGAAACCGCTAGCGCGCGTACCGCGGCGCACGAAACGGCGAGTATCGCGTTCGCTCCCAGGTGCGACTTATCGGCCGTGCCATCGAGTTCGATCATCCGCCTGTCGATGGCCTCCGTATCTTCAGCCTTCATCCCACGGAGCGCGGGGGCGATCGACTGTTCGATGTTGTTGACCGCCTTCTGTACACCTTGTCCGCCGTAACGTTTCGGATCGCCGTCGCGCAACTCCAACGCTTCGTGCCTGCCCGTCGACGCGCCCGACGGCGCATGCCCGACAGCCGAAACGCTGTTGGACAGTGTCACTCGCGCGGCGACCGTTGGTTTCCCACGTGAATCCAGAATCTCGTAGGCTCTAAGCGATTCAATGATCAGCGGCATGCCTCTCCCAAACCTCTTCGATCGTCTTCGGTGGATCCTCGATCAATCGCCGGCCGAAGCGGCGGATGCGTTGCTTCTGTTGCGGATCTCGGATGTACTCGGCGGGTGACTTACCGTCCATGCGCGCCAACAGCAGGCCTGCGAGGTGCTCGAGCGTCGCTCGCTCGAACCACGGCGCATCCGGCATCTCGGCTTGCAGCGTTCTCCAGAATATGCGGGCGAGATGCGGCGCTCCCGCTATGCCGTGGAATGTTTTCAGGAGCAGATGATTCAGAAGAAAAGCCGCATCGAAGGAAGGATCGCCGAAGTGGATGACCTCGAAATCAATGGCCATCGCCCGGCCGTTGAAGGACAGGATATTCTTCGGGCTCCAGTCTCCGTGAACCAGGCTTACGCGCCGTGTGCGGCAATTCTCGATCAGTTGATTGAAGTGCGGCGCGAGGTCAGGGGAGATTTTCGAGAGTTGCCGGTAGTACGGATCGAGGCGTAACTCCTCGAAGATCTGTATATCGGCGAACTGGCCCGCCATCTCGGAGGAATGCCAGCTTTCGCGGATCAACGTGCCTAGCATCGCTTGCAACAGTCTCCGCGATACGGTCGTCAGTTTCGCCGCGCAGCAATTGCGCTTTCCAGGACTCGGCTGTCGCGGGAGCGGCTGTCATCGCGAACGTAAAGTTCGCCTGGTCCTCGAAGAGGACTTCGGGAACGCTGCCCGCGGGTAACCTCGGGGCGAGTGTTCGCAGGGCAGCGCATTCCGCGAAGATCCTGCGCATATCCGAGAACCATTCCTGCTCCACTCGGAGTTGCGGCAGTGCTTGTTTCAGGACAAAACGGCCACCAGGGTGTTCAACGAGCAGGACAACGTTCGAGACGCCGCCTGCGAGTTCGGTGACTCTGAGCAGAGCAGGATCGAAACCTCGACTGACGAGATAGTTTGGCGTGGTCGAGACGGTAAGTTCGAAAGGAGGCTTAACGATCAACGAAAGAATGATGATAGCAAGCCGCTCTTGGCATTCGCCTTCTTTGGATCCTTGTCGCGGGCTTCCACGAGCTTGTCTGCCATTGCAGCCAGGCTCTTACCGATCTGACTTCCGCCTTGGATCGGTTTCCCGTCCATCAGTGAACGCTGCACTGTGTCGTTGTCCGCCGGGACGATCTGGAACACCTCATTCGGAAATGCTTCTTTGAAGTGATCGCTCAGAAGTCCGCTTTCCTTCTGATACTGGTTCACGACAACCTTGACCTTCTTCATGTCCATTCGCTGGTTGTCGAGATACATGAGCGCTCGCTGGGCGGCATGGAGAGACGCCAGTTCGTTGGTGGTGACGAGTAAGACTTCATCAGACAAGCGCGCAAGGGACATGTTCCAGGCGCCGTACACTCCACCGCAATCGAGGATGACTGCCTCGTACATTTCCTGCGCGAAGTCGATGATCGGGCCTGCTGTCGATAATTCGGTATGCGGATCGATCAGAGTATCGGGCGCGAGCAAGACATCGACCCCCTGGCAAACCGTCGTCATCTGCTTCCATAGATCGGCTTCGAGCGAGCTTTCCCGCTGAAGGACATCGACGAAGCTGTAGGTCGACTTCAATTTCAAGACGAACGAAACAGTGCCGGTGAGAGGGTCGAGGTCGGACAACAGGATCTTCGATGCGCCGAGCCGCTTGCACTGATAGGCCAGATTGCACGCGATGGTGGTCGCTCCGGCTGCTGCTTTGGCGGGCATAACGGCGATTACCTTTCCGCCGGCGACGTTCCGCGTGGGAGCGGGATTAGTCCGCGCGACTTTCTCGATGCAGCTATCGAGTTGATCAGCGGTGAAAGGACGAATCAGGAAATCGGTGGCGCCTTGGCGGAGACATTGCAGGACGACGTCGGGGTTGTCGTTTCCGAGCAAGGCAATAACCGGCATGCCGGGAACAGACGAGTGAAGGTCCGCCAGCACGGTCAAGGCCTGCTGTTGCGTCGAAAAATCCAGGAAGCACAGTTTCGGCTCAAAGGACCGTAAGAGATCGAGGAGCTGTCGCCGGCTTGGATAGGCGTTCAGATCATGGATGGGGGCCAGCGGCAGTCCATGCGCCAGCAGGGGCGCGACCTCCGACATGACGCTCTTATTCGGGCTGATGAGCAGTGCTTTGTAGTATCGAGCGTCGATGAGCGGCATTGCGGTCTTTTTTTATTCATCGGCAGTGTTCACCGAAAGCTTGAACACCACAGGGTCTCAAAAAAGCTTAAAGGTTCAGCTCCCTCGCCGAAAAGACCTCTTGAGGAGACTTATGAGCTGGACGAACGCAATTGAAACGAATGGTCATCGCAGAATCCCCGTAGCCGTCTGTGAGACCCAGCCCCTCTTGATTGAGGGCATCAGATCGACACTGGCAAACTCGGGGATGTTTATCGTAATAGACTCCGCTCGATCGCTCGAAGACGCCGCGCGCATCGTATTGACCACGTCGCCGCGTGTCGTAATTCTGGACAAGACCTTCGGCAGTCCGGCGATTACGGAATGGGTTACGAGAATGCGGGAACTCTACCCGGCAACGTCGATCGTGATCTGGGGTAGTTCCCTCACCGAATCGGAGGCGCTGCGTTACCTGAAGATCGGAGCCAAGGGGATCATCCGCAAGACGACGGATATCGGGACGTTCCTGTGCTGTCTGGAAAGTGTTGCGGAGGGCTCCACCTGGATGGAAGACAGCCTGTTCCGTGAGGCCGGCGGATATCAACGCGCAACGCGCACGGATCTGACCCGGCGCGAGCAAGAGGTGCTCGAACTTGTCGAGCAAGGCCTTAGAAATAAGGAGATTGCCGCCGAACTCGGCATACGGCCCGGGACGGTAAAAATCCACCTGAAGCACATTTTCGAAAAGACGGGCGTTCGCGGTCGGTACGGACTGGCGCTTTCCGGACTTCGCGGCAAAGCGGCCCCGCAAATGCTAACCGCCTAATGGCGTTCGGCGCGATATTGCTATTCTGAGGGCGTGCTACGTTTTGTGGTTTTCAGCGCGCTGGCCGCGAGTGCTGCCTTTGCGCAACCTGCATTACTCGACATCCTGAAGCAGGAGATGGACCGTAACTTCGCCCTGCTAAAGGAGAAATCGGACCCGGCTCCGTATTTCATATCGTATTCAGTAGCCGAGCAGGATTCGAGCTCTTTTTCCGGAACGCTGGGAACTCTGCACAACCAGAGCAGAAACAACAGTCGCATCTTCGATATCAGCGTCCGTGTCGGAAGCAACAAGCTCGATAATTACCACGGTGGTCGTGGCGAGCGTATCCAATTTACGGTTCCGACGCTCCTGCCGATCGACAATGTGCCCAACGCAATACGCCGGCGTGTCTGGATCGAAACGGATCGCGCCACCCGAGCTGCCACTCAGCGGCTGATTAATCTCCGGACAAGCACACAGATCAACGTGGCGGCGGAGGACAGCTCCGATGATTTTTCAAAAGAGGAAGCCTCAGTATCCGCGGAGGCTCCGAAGAAATTCACTGTCGATCAATCGGCCTGGGCTGACAAAGTACGTCGGTGGTCCAGCGAATTCTCGAAGTTTCCCAAGGTGCTTTCCTCCGGCGTTTCCATTCGCATGTTGCAGGAAACAAAGTACTTCGTGAACACGGAAGGTACCCGGCTACAGCACGGGCGCAGCTTTGCGCGAATCACGATCGGCGCAGGCGCCAAGGCGGATGACGGAATGGATCTCACAACGTCGGACAGCTTCGAAGCCGAGGATCCGTCGGGGCTGCCAAAAGATGATGAAGTTATCGGAGCCATTCGCAAGGTGGGAACCGAATTAACGAAGCTGTTGGATGCTCCAGTTGTGGAGGCGTTCGTCGGTCCCGCCATCCTTTCCGGTAAAGCTTCCGGCGTGTTTTTTCACGAGATTTTCGGACACCGTATCGAAGGTCATCGCCAGAAAGATGAGTCCGACCAGCAGACCTTCACGAAGATGGTCGGCTCCAAGGTGCTACCCGATTTCTTGTCGGTTGTGTTCGATCCGACACGCAAAACTTTGGCAGGCACGGACCTGAACGGCTGGTACGCGTACGATGACGAAGGCATCAAGGCCCGGCCCGTGAAGGTCGTCGAGAATGGGACATTGAAGACGTTTTTAATGTCGCGCTCTCCGATCAAAGGCTTTTCGCAATCGAATGGTCACGGCCGTAAGCAGCCCGGGCTAGAACCCGTGTCGCGGCAGTCGAATCTGATCGTCGAATCCGCCAAGCAGGTTCCGGCCGCGCAACTGCGACAGCTGCTGATTGCCGAAATCAAACGGCAAGGCAAACCTTACGGCTTCTACTTCGAGCACGTAACCGGTGGCTTTACGAACACTGGCCGCGCCGGTTTCCAATCCTTCAAGGTGATCCCGCTGGTTGTCTATCGCGTGTACCCCGATGGCCGGCCGGACGAACTTGTCCGTGGAGTGGATATCGTCGGAACGCCGCTGTCCAGTTTCGCGCGCATCATGGCGACATCCGATAAGCTCGATGTCTTCAACGGCTATTGTGGAGCCGAGTCGGGCAGCGTACCGGTATCTGCGGTATCACCCGCCATCCTGGTCTCTGAGCTCGAGATTCAAAAGAAGGAAAAGGGAAGAGATCGGCCCCCGCTTTTGCCCGCGCCTTCCATTACCGGGGGTGTGCAGTGAGAGCCGTCGCATTGTTCTGTGCTGCAGCGCTGGTTTCGGCACAATCGAGTCCCGACGCGCTGCTGAAAGCCATGAAGGATGAGATCGAACGTAGCCGCTCGCTCGAGATCAGCGGCCTCGATAAACCGTACTTCATCGAATATACGGTTGAAGACCTGCACACGTATGGTATCTCCGCCACACTGGGCGGCATCCTGGCAAAAAACACGAATCATCATCGGGTTCCCCGTGCGCGTGTGCGTGTGGGCGACTACACCTTTGACAACGCCAACTATGTTTACAGCGACTCGGGAACAGTGCGCGCCGAGTTGCCGATTGACGATAACTACAGCGTTCTTCGCCGTACATTTTGGCTTGCGACAGACGGAGCTTTTAAACGGGGAGTGGAGGCTCTCACCCGTAAACGAGCCGCGCTGAAGAACATGACTCAGCCGGAAGCGCTCGCCGATCTTTGGAAGGTTAAGCCGGTCGAGAAGGTCCTGCCGGTGAAGCGAAGTCCCATCTCGCTCGACGAGTGGGCCTCCAAGGTAAAGAGCATGTCGACCGTCTTCTCTTCATACCCCGAGGTTTTGGCCTCCGTCGTCAGTTTCGATGCGTCGGACGCGACGTTCTATCTGGCAAATTCGGAGGGCTCGACGCTTCGGCTGCCGGATTCTATCAGCACGCTGCAGGTGCGAGCTTCGGGCCAGGCTCCCGACGGAATGACTGTTAGGGAGTCGGCGAACTTCTCTGTTCTCGATTTGAAGACACTGCCGAGCGATGTGGAACTCACGAAGGCTGCGGATCAGGTGGCTGCACGGATCAAAGCCCTGATGGCGGCTCCGGTGGGCGAAACGTACTCCGGCCCAGTCCTTTTTGAGGGGACGGCAGCCGCTCAACTCATCGGTGAAGTACTCGGACCGCAATTCGCGCTGCCACGAAAACCAATCGGCGAGCCGGGGCGTCCGGCGCCCTTCATGCCTAGCGAGTTCGAAGGCCGGATCGGCTCTCGCGTGCTGCCGGACTTCGTTGACGTCGTCGACGATCCGTCGCAAAAAGCTTGGCACGGAACTCCGCTTCTGGGCTACTACGAATTCGATTACGAAGGTGTCGTGCCTGCGCCATTGACGCTTGTCGAGAAGGGAAAGCTGAAGAGCTTTCTTCTCACTCGACAGCCAGTGAAGGGATTCGACGCGTCGAACGGGCGCGCACGTGTTCCGGGTCCCTACGGCGCCAATGCTGCCGCGATCAGCAACCTGATCGTTCGCGCATCGGAGACCGTGAAAAAAGACGAACTCCGGGCTCAGTTCCTCAAGATGGTCCAGGATCGCGGGAAACCGTACGGCATCGTTATCCGCAGAATGGATTTTCCAACCACGGCTTCGTCCGACGAGCTCCGCCGCGTGTTCATGTCATCGGCGCAGGGCGGCGGATCGCGGCCGGTAAGTACTCCGCTGCAGGTATACCGCGTGTACCCGGACGGAAAAGAGGAACTGGTGCGGGGGCTCCGGCTTCGCGGGCTATCGACGAGAACTCTGCGAGACATCGTCGCTGTCTCGGATGAAAGCTTCGTGTTCAGCTACATGAATACACTGGCGCCGATGTCCATGCCTGGGGGCGGGTATGTGTCGCCGACATCCGTGATTGCGCCGTCGCTGTTGTTTGAAGACGTTGAATTGGAACGTCCGCAGGACGATTTGCCGAAGCTCCCGGTTGTCCCACCTCCACCACTGTCCGCTTCACGCTAAACGCATGGGTTTGATCGGACGTACAGTTTTCTTCGAGATCGCTTCGCGCGCTGTTCTCGGCAGTACTCTGTTTACGTTCGTTCTGTTTCTGCGGAGTGTCAGCAGACTGTTTGAACAACTCGTTCGCGGGTCGGCCGCGCCCGATACAGTTGCCTATCTCTTTCTGCTGCTGCTGCCGCCGGTACTGATCTTTACGATCCCGGTCGGCGTACTTGTCGGTACTCTGATCGCGCTGAGTCGCATGTCGGCCGATGCTGAGGTTACGGCAATGCGCGCGAGCGGCTTATCGAGCCGAAGGCTGCTTCGTCCCGTGCTCGGGTTCGCGCTGCTTGCGACGATGATCACAGGCGCCATGTCGATGTGGCTCACGCCCTTATCCATCCGTCAGACGTATAAAATGCTGAACAGGCTGATTGCCGCGCAACTTACCGCGGAGATTCAGCCGCGCGTATTTGCCGAGCAGTTTCCCGATACCATCCTGTACGTCGGTGATGTCGTGCCGGGGCCAGTCGTGCGATGGAAGAACGTGTTCCTTGCCGACATCAGTCCGCCGGACAAGCGCAAGCAAACCACTTCGGGACAGACGGGTGACGGACCTCGCATCACAACAGCGACGGAAGCGATCGCAGTGCCGGATGTGGAGCGCAACCGCATACAACTTGTGCTGATGAATGGCAGCACACATGAGATCGGCCAGGAGTTTACCCAGTACTACAGCACGACATTCCCGAAATTCGAGCAGGTGCTTGAAGCCGGCCGGCGGAGCGAGATCAAGCCGCGCGAGTTCACCATCATGGATATGGGGCCGCTGGCCCGCGAGGCGAAGGCGTCGATTGAAGCGCGGGTGGAACTTCATAACCGCCTCGTGCTCCCTCCAGCGTGTCTCCTGCTCGCGTTGATCGGCGCGCCGCTCGGATTGTCGTCGCGAAAAGGCGGCAAGTCCTCGGCATTTGTACTGACTGTAATTGTCGCCTTCCTGTACTACATGGGCCTGGTCACGTTGATCGGACTTGCGCGCCAGCAAACGTTGCCGGTCGAGATCGCGATGTGGCTGCCGAATGTCATCCTGCTGGTGGTGGGCAGTTTCATGGTTGCGCGGATGGAGCGGCCGGGCGACCGTGACATCATTGGCGGCATCGGGAACGCTTTGCAATCGGTTTACTCGTCGTTCCGAGGGAATCTGCCATCCGCTTCACCGGCAGCTTGGTTCCGAACACTGAAGCTCAGTCCGCAGATCATCGACAACTACGTTCTTTCGGGGTTCCTCTTCTATTTCGGTCTGCTGCTGGCCAGCTTCGTACTGATGACGCATGTCTACACGTTCTTCGAGCTTCTCAGTGACATTTTGAAGAACGGCATCCCGATGGCATTGGTGGGCAAGTATCTCTTTTATCTGACGCCGAAGCTGGTCTACGATTCGACTCCCGTCAGCGTGCTGGTCGCGGTGCTTGTTACCTTCGGCATTCTCACAAAGAACAACGAAGTAACGGCAATGAAGGCGTGCGGAGTCAGCCTGTACAGATTGGCGATCCCGGTCTTCGTGGCCGCGACGATGTTGAGCATCGGTCTGTTCGCCTTCGATCATTACGTCATTCCTGACGCGAACAAGATCCAGGATGCGATTCGCGCGCAGATCAAGGGCCGGCCCACCCAGACATACTTGCGGCCTGATCGCAAATGGATCTTCGGAACGGGTTCTTCCCGGATCTATTACTACAAGTACTTCGAGCCCGCCGATGGGGTCATGGTCGACGTGCATGTTTACGAGCTGGAGCCGAATACGTTCCGCCTGCAGCGGCACGTTTTCGCTGAACGGGCGCGCTGGGAACCCGCACTGAACGCCTGGATCTTCCAGGACGGATGGTGGCGGGATTTCAAGAATGGAACGGAGTCAGCCTTCACTCCATTCAAGGGTCAGACGTCCACGTTTGCGGAGATGAAAGAGCCTCCGAGTTATTTTCTGAAGGAAGTCAAGCAAGACAAGCAGATGAACTTCGAAGAACTCGCCGCCTACATCCGCGAACTCCAGCAAAGCGGATTCGACACGATCCGTCTTCAGGTGCAGTTCCACAAGAAGTTCGCTATTCCACTCTTCGCTGTGATCATGGCGCTCATCTCGGTTCCGTTTGCGTTCATAGCAGCAAATCGGGGGGCTACGGCAGGCATCGCGGTCAGCTTCGGGATCGCCATCGCTTACTGGGCGCTGAGTCAGCTATTCGAGCAGGTGGGGAATGTGAATCAGTTGCCGGCCATCATCGCGGCGTGGGCGCCTGACGCCGTCTTCTCGCTTTTCGGCCTGTACTTCCTGGCGCGGATGCGAACCTAGGCGGTTTGCGATACAATGAGATTTGTCGAACGGTCCCGGTGCGCGAAAGCGCACTTTTTTATTGGAGTCCAACGGGAGCCTGAGTAGCTGGTTTAAGAATGTCGCAGACAGGCCGAGAGGCACTGATCGAACAGATTACCGAAGTCGTCAACCGCGTCGCCGAGTCCCAAGGTGTCGAAGTGGTCGAGGTCGAATTCCTTGGCGGCGGTAAGCAGCGTGTACTGCGTATCTACATCGATCGGCCTGAGGGTGTCACGCACGGCGACTGCGAAATTGTTTCGCAGCAAGTGGGTGGCATTCTGGATTCGGAAGATATTATCCCCGGCGAGAACTACACGCTCGAGGTAAGTTCGCCGGGAGTCGAGCGCAAGCTGACCCAGCCTGCGCACTTCACCCGTTTTGCGGGACAGAAGGCAAAAATCATCACGCACGAACCGGTTGAAGAGCAGAAGTATTGGGAAGGTTTTCTTCGCGGTGTTGAAGGCGAGCAGGTCCTGATTGAGCCCTCCGAAGGCCGCATCATACACATCCCGCTGTCCGGTATCAAAAGAGCAAACCTGAAGTTCGAGTGGTAACCCTCGACAATTTGGCAGAAAGAAAGAGGCAACCAGATTGGCATCGATATTTGAGTCCATTGAGATCCTGAGCAAAGAGAAAGGCATCGACCCGCAGATCGTCATCAACGCGGTGAAAGATGCCATGCTGGTGGCCGCCCGGAAACAGTTTCGTACCAATGAGGATCTCGCGGCGGAAGTTGATCCGAAGAGCGACAAGATCCACATCTTCGTCGTGAAACGCGTGGTGGATGAAATTCAAGACCCGCTGAATGAACTGACACTCGGCGAGGCGATGACCATGGATCCTGGCGCCCAGGTAGGCCAGGAGATCCGCATTCCAAAAGGCACGGAATCACTCGGCCGCATTTCGGCGCAGACAGCTAAACAAGTGATCCTGCAAAAGGTACGTGAGGCAGAGCGGGAGACGATCTACACGGAATACGCGGATCGTGTCGGCGAACTAGTGAACTGCACGGTGAAGCGGATCGAGGGACAGGACATCGTTTGCGACCTCGGAAAAACGGAGGCGCGGCTGCCAAAAAAGGAGCAGTCGAAGCTCGAAAGCTTTACGGTCGGCGAGCGTGTTCGCTGCGTCATCAAGAGCGTCGATAAAGCCGGCAAAAATGCGGGTGTGATCGTGTCGCGTGCTGCGCCGGAATTGGTAATGCGGCTGTTCGAGCAGGAAGTGCCCGAGATCTACGATGGCACGGTCGTCATCAAGGGTTGTGCGCGTGAAGCAGGTGAGCGAACGAAGATCGCTGTGCTCAGTCGTGACCGCGATGTGGATTGTGTCGGAGCCTGTGTCGGCATGAAAGGGATGCGTGTGCAGTCGATCATTCGCGAACTTCGCGGAGAGAAGATCGACATCATTGAGCACTCCGAAGATCCTGTCGTATTTGCGACGCACGCCTTGAGCCCGGCCAAGATCAGCCGCGTGTCCATCGTGGATGCCGTAGACCGGCATATGGAAGTGATCGTAGACGACACGCAGTTGTCGCTCGCAATCGGCAAGAAGGGACAGAACGTTCGACTCGCGGCGAAGCTTCTAGGGTGGAAAATCGATATCAAGAGCGAGGAAGAGAAGCGCCAGGAAGTCGAGTCGCAGATGGCTGCGCTCGTCGCGCCCGGAGCGCCGATTTCAGTGCTCCTGGATTACGGTCTGCCGGAGAATGTTGTCGAGAAACTTCTGGCCGGTGGAGTGCCGACGGTCGAGCGGCTCGGAAATATGACGCCGGAGGATCTCGAGGCGATTCCTGGGATCGGTCCCGATCTGGTCGAGCACATTCGTGACGTGGTGGTTAGCTACTACGGCCAGTACGATGATGGCTCAGAACTTCCACAGGACGAGGAGTCCCAGGAGCAGCAGCCCACGCTGGAAATCGGTGAGGGTGAAGAAGGTTACAATTATAGAGAGTCCGACAGCACCGAGGCGGCGGAAGCGCTTCCCACGGGTGATGACTCTCCCGAGGTTGCCGACGAGGGGGCTTTGGCTTCTGACGACGGCCAAACTGACGCGTCTGGCGATGCTGCGGAGGCGGTTCAGGATGAATCTGCTAAACTTGAAAAGGCGGAATAACGTTCGGGGGGCGGGTCAGGTGTCTGAAAGACGGAATAGGTGGTAACTCTGTCTTTCTTCAAGCAGTTCTTAACTATGAGCAAAATCCGAATCAATGAGCTCGCTCGGGAGCTAGAGGTCAAGCCAAACAGGATCCTCGAGTTGCTGCCCGAGTTTGGCGTCGAGGAAAAGAAGACTCACTCGAGCTCTATCGACGAGGACGTCGCGATCGCAATCAAGAAAAAATTGGGACTAGCCTTTGATTCGGATGTAGCGCTCAGAGCTGAGCGAGATAATTACCGGGCCGTCGCCTTAGCGGAAGGTCCGGAAGACGAAGCCGAGGAGTCGCGGGATATTCCGGCTCCGGAAGTGAAACCCCGGCCTTCACCTGAGCCTCTCGACACCATTCGCGAGGGAAGCGCGGAATCGGCGCCTGCTCCGAAGCCTGCCGTCGAGGAAGCGCCACCTGCTCCAGAAGCCGAAGCGCCCAAGCCGATAAATGCTGCGGCACGACCATCGCCATTGCGTCCGCCTTTGGCGTCCGGCCCTTTGCGTCCGCCAACAGCGCAGCATTCTGCGCCGGCTCCGCCGCCGAGCCCGGCCGCTCCACCGCCGAATGCGCCTCCGCCAACGCCCCAGAGCGCTCAGCCTGGAGTACCAGCGCCTCCAGCGCCGACGCAGGCCCGTCCGCAGACCCCGGGAATTCCGCAGCGGCCCCAGCCACCGCAGCGCCCCGCGATAGTTCCGGGCCGCGATGTTCCGATCTTTAGCCCGAAGCCGGGGCAAGTCGTTTCAGGACCGCGCCAACCGCTTCCACCGGAGGGTCCGGGCCGACCGGCTGTTGAAGCGCGAACGCCTTCCATCCCGGGAGCGCCGCGGCCAGCGCCCACGCCGGGCGCGCCGCGACCGCCGGTCAGCCGGCCCCAATTGCCGACCGGACCTCGTCCGCAAGGCCAGCAGCCACAGGGTCCACAGCGACCCGGCGGTCCTCAGCAACCGCTCAATCCGCGCCCATCAATAGCCGGTCAGCCGGTTGCACGACCTGTGGTACCGCCCAATCCCGAATTACTGGCTCGAATTCAGCAAAGCCGACCGGGGCCGCCCCCCGCGCCAGGCCAACCTCGACCGGGCCCAACTCGTCCCGGGCAACCCACGCCCGGACAGCCGATTTTCCGTGGCCCACTGCGTCCAGGGCAGGGAGGCCCCGGAAGACCGGGTGGTCCGACCCCAGGCGCTCCGTCACCCGGATCACCGCAGATGCGCGGTGGTCGTCCGCAGCGGCATCCTACGTCGCCGCTCGGCCGTATTGAACCAGCAGCTCCGCCGCCGACCGAACCGGGTCGCCGGCATCAGGCAAAGCCACGTCCCACTGGCGACATCGATCGCAAGCGCGACATGGAAGGGAAGCTCGACGGGAAGTTCCGGCCGGCGCCGAAGCGTCAGGAAGTCGCGCCCCCGCCGATCGATCGTGAAATCACGATTGGTGAAGGCATCACGGTCAAGGAATTGTCCGAGAAGCTCGGCGTCAAGTCCAGTCTCGTTATCAAGAAACTCGTCGATCGCAAGATTTTCGCGACAATCAACCAGAGCCTTGATGTAAAGATGGCGCAGGATTTGGCTCGCGACTTCGGCGCGGCGACCAACACGCTCAGCTTCGAAGAAGAAGCCACATGGGAAGTCGAACTCGCGGAGGAAGCGAAAGATCAGGTGCCTCGCCCGCCTGTGGTCACGATCATGGGCCACGTCGATCACGGTAAGACATCATTGCTCGACGCGATACGTTCAACCCGTGTAGCCGATCGTGAAGCCGGTGGCATTACGCAGCACATCGGCGCCTCGGAAGTGATGCACAACGACAAGAAGATCGTGTTCATCGATACGCCGGGTCACGAGGCATTTACCCGCATGCGTGCCCGCGGCGCAAAGGTGACGGATATCGTCATTCTGGTGGTCGCGGCGGATGACGGTGTCATGCCGCAAACATTGGAAGCGCTCGATCACGCCCGGGCGGCCAAAGTGCCAATCATGGTTGCGATCAACAAGATCGACAAGCCTGGAGCGCAGCCCGAGAGGATCAAGCAACAGTTGGCGGATCGCGGACTTTTGGCGGAAGACTGGGGCGGGGACACTATCATGGTTCCGGTATCGGCCAAGACGAAGGAAGGTCTTGACCTCTTGCTCGAGAACCTGCTGCTTGTCGCCGAGATCGCAAATCTGAAAGCAAACCCGACGCGTCCTGGTATCGGTACAGTTCTCGAGGCGCAGTTGGACCGCGGTCGCGGCCCTGTGGCGACGGTCCTGGTTCAGAACGGTAGGCTTCGTGTCGGCGACTTCTTCATCTGCGGACAGGTTTTTGGCAAGGTTCGCGCCATGTATGACCATCTTGGTCAGCAGGTGCGTGAGGCCGATCCGTCCAGCGCAGTTGAGGTCATCGGTCTGGATGCTTTGCCGGAGGTTGGCGACAACTTCCAGGTGATTACGGATACCGCAAAAGCGAAGCAGATCGTCATGTATCGCGAGTCTAAGGCTCGTGAACAGGCGATGTCGAAGAATAACCGCATCACGTTGGAGATGCTCAACCGATCGGCCAAAGAGGGCGACACGAAGGAGCTCAACGTCATCATCAAAACCGACGTGGGCGGCACGGCGGAAGTTCTCAGCGAAATGCTGCAGAAGCTTTCGACGGAGAAGGTCAAGATTCGCGTGATGGCGAAGAACGTCGGCGCGATCACCGAATCCGACGTCCTGCTGGCCTCCACATCGGAGGCGATCATCATCGGCTTCAACGTTCGACCCGAGCGTACGGCCGCCGCGCTCGCCGAAAAAGAAGGCGTAGATATCCGGTTGCACACGATCATCTACGAACTGACTGACGAGATCAAGAAGGCGATGACCGGCCTCTTGGAGCCGACGTTCAAGGAGGTCTTCAAGGGCAGAGCAGAAGTTCGGGAAGTATTCCGAATCTCCAAGGTCGGTATCGTTGCCGGATGCTATGTCACGGAAGGCACTCTCAGCCGTGGCAATCTGCTGCGCCTTACGCGAGACAACATCGTTATTCATACGGGCCGCATCGACACGTTAAAGCGGTTCAAGGACGATGTGACGGAAGTAAAGACCGGCTTCGAATGTGGTGTCACGATCGCGAACCATTCCGATGTGAAGCTTGGTGACATCATCGAAGCATTTGTGAATGAGAAGGTCGCGCCGCAGCTATCCTGATACGGGGCCTTTATCTGAATCGCAATGCCGACTATCGGCGTGCTTACTCTCGAACTTCGAATCGACCATTCCCATTCGCTGAAAGATAAGCGTCAGGTCGTTAAGAGTCTCAAAGATCGGCTACGGCACAAATTCAACGTGTCCGTAGCCGAAATCGATTACCAAGACATCTGGCAGCGAGCCATGATCGCAGCCGTCACTGTTTCCCCCGATCAAAAGCACGCCGAAAGCGTTCTCCAAAACGTTGAGAATGAAGCCGCAACCCTTGTGGGACCGATGCTCGTCTCTTGTAATGTGGAATGGATTTGAAAAATGGACCCCCATCGCTCAGAACGTCTCTCCGAAGCTCTGCGACTCGAACTTGAAGAGCTGATTGGCTACGAACTCACAGATCCTCGAATCGACGTTGCCAGCATCGCCGAGGTGCTGATCACCCCGGATGGGAAGCAGGCCCGAGTCCGTCTGAATCTGAACGGCGACCGCGCTCGGCAGGAGCAGACACTCGACGCGCTGGACCATGCTAAGGGTTACATAAAACGAGAGTTAGCTCACCGTCTAGATCTCTTCCGGCTTCCTGATATTCGATTTGAAGCCGCTCTTTCCGCAGAACTCCCCGAGCGAGTCGGTCAACTGCTGAAACGGGTCCGCCGCGGTCGTCCACGCGACGACGAAGCCGAAAAAAAACCCGCTCAGTGAAACGCATTGTGATATTTTTGTTTTTGGCGGTGTTGGCCGGTATAGCGGTCACAACAGAAGCTGCCCCTGCCGATGCGAGTTCGGGCGTTCTCCGGCTGGAGGACAACCTGGATTCCATGGGGACGACCTATTCCGTCGTGGTTTACGGAACTGATCGTTACAAGATGCAGTCTGCGGTTGAGCTTGCGTTCGAGGAAGTGCGCCGGCTGGACCAGTTGCTGTCGAACTACCGCAAAGACAGTGAGTTGAGCCGACTCAACCAGGACGCAGCCGAGCGGCCGGTAAAGGTGTCGAAGGAGCTTTTCGATCTTCTTTCCGCCTGTGTCCGGTACAGTGAGGCGAGCGAAGGCGCATTCGACATCACTGTCGGACCGCTGATGAAGGTCTGGGGTTTCTACAAGGGCTCCGGTCGGTTCCCGCACCGCGCCGAGATTCGAGGAGCTATGGCGAACGTCGGGTACAAGAACATTGGCCTCGATGCCGCGCAGCAGACAGTGCGATTTCGGAGTGCCGGTGTGGAAATCGATCCGGGCGGCATCGGGAAGGGGTATGCGGTGGATCGGATGGTTGCGATTCTCAAGAGCAACGGCATCCATTCCGGGCTGATTACCGCAGGTTCCAGCAGTATCTATGGGATCGGCGCTCCCCCGACGGAGTCGAGGGGCTGGAAGATAGCGATCAAGCATCCGAAAGAACCTGATCGTTCTGTTGAAGAAGTGTTCTTAAAAGATATGTCAATGTCGACCTCAGGCAACTACGAAAAGTTCTTCCGGGTGGCCGGAAAGGTCTACAGCCATATCATGGATCCTCGTACCGGCTATCCGGCTCCAGGCATGCTGCAGGTTTCGGTCGTAACCTCGAAAACACTCGACAGCGAAGCATGGACCAAGCCATACTTCATAAATGGCCGTAACTGGGCCTCACATCACAAATTATCTGGTTCTCGCGTGTATCTCTGCGAAGACAGATCGGAGTTAGCATGCGCGTGGCTCCAATGACAAGCCGCTTTTTGGATGCTTGCCGCCGGCGGCCGACTGACGTTCGGCCCGTTTGGTTTATGCGGCAGGCTGGCCGCTACCTGAAGCCTTACCGCGATATCCGTGCCCGCCACGGAATCCTCGAGATTTGCAAGCGGCCTGATCTGGCGGCTGCTGTCACGCTTCAGCCCGTCGAGATTCTTGACGTGGACGCAGCGATCATCTTTGCCGATCTGTTGCTTCCTGTCGAGCCGATGGGATTGAAGCTTCAGTTCATCGCCGGAGAAGGGCCGCAGATCGACAACCCAATTCGAACGTCGTCCGATATTGACGCGCTTTCGATCTCCAATACCGATGATCTCGGATACGTCGGCGAATCGATCCAGCAAGTTGTTAAAGCCTTAT
Source organism: Bryobacteraceae bacterium (assembly GCA_963825845.1). Taxonomy (GTDB): domain Bacteria; phylum Acidobacteriota; class Terriglobia; order Bryobacterales; family Bryobacteraceae; genus DASQDN01. The sequence goes on from CAWGVL010000065.1 coordinate 42,372, forward strand.
CTGGCCGAGTTCCAGTCATCGGCTTTGTGGGCGCGCCGTTTACACTCGCGAGTTACATGATCGAGGGCGGCCCCTCCAAGACGTTCCTCGAAACCAAGCAGATGATGTATCGCGAGGAGACATTGTGGCGCCGGCTGATGGGCAAGCTCGTGGATGTGCTCGGCTCTTTCGCGCTGCTGCAGGTCTCCTCCGGCGCTCGCGTAATTCAGGTATTCGATAGCTGGGTCGGCGCGCTCGGTCCGGATGACTACGTCCGCTACGTGCAACCCTATTCGCGCGCGTTGATCGAAAGGATCCGATCGACAGGCACGCCTGTAATTCACTTTGGCACCGGAGCCGCGGGATTCTTTCGCGAATTGCACGCGGCCGGCGGTGATGTCATGGGTGTCGATTGGCGCGTGAACATTGACCAGGCTTGGATGGACATCAGCTATCGATCCGCCGTACAGGGCAATCTCGATCCAGCAGCCTTGTTTTCGCCATTACCGGAACTGCGAAACCGAGTACACGAACTGCTCCGGCGTACGGGGACGCGCCCGGGTCACATCTTTAACCTGGGCCACGGTATCCTACCCGAAACGCCCGTCGACAACGTCAAGGCCGTAGTGCAGATCGTTCGCGAGTTCAAGCCTTAGTCGATGCCGCGTGTGGTCATCGTCGGTGGTGGAATTTCCGGCCTATCGACAGCGTGGTACTTGGCGAAAGCGGGTATCCGGCCAACCATCATCGAACGTCAAGACCGGCTCGGCGGCGTTATCCGGACGGACTACATTGAGGGCTGCGTAGCTGAAGGCGGCCCCGATAGCTTCATCACTGTCAAACCGGCAGGAAAAGAACTCGCCGAGGAGTTAGGCCTCGGCGGGGACCTCATCGGATCTAACGATCACCAGCGAGCCACGTTCATCTGGCGCGGAGGTCGTCTCGTCAAACTACCGGACGGCATGACCATGATGGTGCCGGGGAAAATCGCGCCCATTCTAAAGACTCCTCTGCTCAGCTTGCCCGGTAAGATTCGTGCGGGATTCGACTTGTTCCGGCGCCCGACGGGACAGGAGCGCGACGTTTCTATCTCGCAGTTCGTCCTGGAGCACTACGGACGCGAAGTGCTGGACTACATCGCCGAGCCGATGCTGGCCGGCGTGTATGGCGGCGATCCAGCCCAGATGAGCGCTCTTAGTGTCGTGCCGCAGTTTGTGAAGTGGGAAGCCAAATACGGGAGCCTCACCCGAGCCACGTGGAAGGAACTGAAAGGCGGCAAGGCGCCGATATTCACCACGCTCAAGCGCGGTCTGCAAACGCTCATAGATGAGCTGGTCGGTCAGCTAAAACCTGACGTGATTCGTGGCGAAGTCGAAAAAGTCGACAAGGTTCAGCACGGATATCGCGTGCGCGTCAATGCCGAGTGGATCGACGCCGATCATGTCGTGATCGCGTGCCGGGCTGCCGCCGTTATCCCCAACCTTTTTCCTGACATTCCGTACAATTCCGCGTCGGTGACCTGCGTGGGCTATCGACGAGCCGACATTGAGAGGGAATTGCCCGGATTCGGATTTTTGGTTCCGCGCATCGAGCGAAAAGGGATCTCTGCGGGCACCTGGGTATCGCATAAGTTCAACCACCGTGTGCCCGATGATAAGGTTCTCCTCCGGCTCTTCACAACCGGGGGCAAAGCGGACGTGCTCGGCGAAATTCGGGAGAAACTCGGCATCTCCGCGGATCCGATTTTCATCCGTGAACACAACTGGCCGGAGTCGATGCCGCAGTACAACGTCGGTCACGCGCAAATCGTAGATGTAATCGAAGAGATGATCAAAGATCTCCCTGGGCTCCACGTCGTCGGCAACGCTTACTACGGAATCGGCATACCGGATTGCATCAAGATGGCGCGGCAAGTGGCTGCCCGGATCGCCGAATCGTAACCTTTTTCCTTCTCACCGGTTATAACGAGTAGATGGCGCGCACCGACTCGAGCGAACGACGCCTGATCGCAGCCGCGCAGACAGACCCGCGTCGATTCGGGGACCTGTATGAACTACATTTCGATCGCGTGTACGCCTACATGGTCCGACGCGTGCGCAATCGTGCTGTGGCGGAAGATCTGACCGCTGACGTTTTCGAGCAAGCCCTAGGCGCAATTCGACGATACGAGTGGAGGGGGCTGCCGTTTTCGGCATGGCTTTACCGGATCGCAGCGAATCGGATCGCGGATTATTCGTGTCATCTGGCGAAAGAGCGGGAACTGCCGGCGCTTGTCGACTGCAGCGAATCGGACTACGACGACATCGAACAACGCGCATCGGTGTTCCGGGCGGTTCGCGAGCTACCTGAAGACCAGCGCCGCGTTATCGAGCTTCGCTTCGTGGAGCAGAAGAGCATTCGCGAAGTCGCCGACGCTCTTGATCGTAGCGAAGGCGCAATCAAACAACTACAATTCCGCGGGCTTGAAGCTTTGCGGACGCGAATGGGTGAGCATCATGGCTAACCAGGATCCCATCGATCAGCTCAACGAAGCTCTCGAGGCCATGTTCGCCGAGCGTCTGCGTGATCTGCCCAACGAACACTTCAAGCTCAGACTCAAGGAGAAACTCATGCAAGCAGCAGAAAATCAGAACCGCGTATGTCCGGGAAGGCTTCCACTCGATCACGCCGTATCTCATTTCCGCCGGCGCCGCTCGATTGATCGAATTTATGAAGCAGGCCTTTGATGCTGAGGAGACCTTCCGCATGCCCACTCCGGAAGGAACCCTCATGCATGCCGAGGTTCGGATCGATGACTCACCGATTGAGCTGTCGGATGGCAATGCACAATATTCGCCATCGCCAACGTGCCTGCATATCTACGTGTCCGATGCCGACGCTGTGTACTCGCGAGCCTTGGCCGCAGGCGCGACTTCGTTGTTCGAGCCTGGCGATCGCGAGTACGGTGACCGTGAAGCCGGCATAAAAAGACCCGAGCGGGAACCACTGGTATATCGCCACTCATAGAAGCGCACCGGCAAACATCGACCGGAGGGGTTGGTGCCGTGACGTTGTACCTGCATCCGAAGGGCACGTCCGAACTTATCCGGTTTTTCTAGAGACAGCCTTTGACGCCGAACGCGTATTCAGCCATCCGAATGCCGATGGTAAGATCGCTCACGCGAACGTGCGTATCGGAGACTCTCCTTCTCGAGATGGGGGAGGCTCATAGCGAATGGCAGCCGATGCCAGCGTCGATTCACCTGTATGTGCCTGATGCCGACGTCGGTCTTACGCGCGAGCCCTGGAGGCAGGTGGGAAAGTAATCCATCCTGTGATCGACCAACTCTACGGCGAGCGCTCTGGTGGCGTGCTGGATGCATGGGGAAATCGTTGGTGGATTGCGACGTATACAGGTAAGGTGGAGGGCAAGGCTTAATTTCGAATGGATACCTTGGCAACGGAGCGGGTCCGACAATCAGTGATCGACCGCCTGAATCGGCTCGGACCGGATAAAAGTCCCGATTGGGGAAAGATGACCGCTCCCAGATGATCTGTCACTTGAATGACTCATATCTCACGGCTTTTGGTGAAAAGTATGTCTCGCCCGCGACTGGTCCACTCCCGCGGATGTTTATGAAGTGGTTCGCTCTGAATTTCCCGATGCCCTGGCCCAAGGGCATCCAGATTGGCCCGAGGTGGAGCAAGGGGAGGAGGCACATGTCCGACCGATTTTCAGGCTGACCGGGCTATGCTGATCCGCACCATCGAGCGCTTTTGTCTTTCCGATGCGGAGGTCGGCAAACACCCGCACCGATTTTCGGTCGCATGTCAGCTGCCGGAATGGATGCGGTGGGGATATCTCCACGCCGACCATCACCTTCTCGGCAGTCTGGGCATCTGAAATCCTGACTTGCTACTCGCCTCGAACAAGATCCTCGTAGGTTTCACGCGACCCGGATCACTCGCCATTCCATCCTCAACGAGCACTTCGGCGGCGCGAGGACGGGAGTTATAGTTTGAAGACTGCGCAAAGCCATAGGCGCCGGCGGTACGGATCGCGAGCAATTCGCCGGGTTCGACCACGGCATGTCACGATCCTTCGCGAGAAAATCTCCGGTCTCGCACACGGGACCCACAACGTCGACCATGCACACCTCCCGCCGGATCCGTTGCGCACCGGCACGATCTCGTGGTGAGACTTGTACAATGCCGGCCGAATAAAGTCGTTCATGGCCGCATCGACGACGACGAACTGCTTTCGTGCGGTGTGCTTGCGATAGAGAACACGCGCGTCAACAGCACGCCCGCTTCCCGACAATGCTGCGGCCGGGCTCGACCGAAACCACCAGATCGCCGCCCGCAGCGACCTTGTCTCGAATCGCGCCGATCACGTCAGGTATTCGGGCGCGGTGTCGCGCCGGCCGGTACGGCACGCCGATCCCTCCGCCCAGATCCAGATGCCGAATCGGACAGCCCAGAGCGGAGGCGGTCGGCCAACGCGATCATCTTGTCTACCGCTTCGAGCAACGGATTCGTGTCCAGAATCTGCGAGCCGATATGGCAGCTCACGCCCTCCAACCAAGCACTTGGCAAGCTGCATGGCGCGCGCATACATCGTCTCCACCTCCGTGATGTCGATTCCGAACTTGTGCTCGCTCATGCCGGTGGAGATATACGGATGAGTTGCCGCATCCACGTCGGGATTGACTCGAAATGCGACACGCGCCTTCTGTCTCCAATCGGCGCGCGGCGACGCATCGATCTGCGCCAACTCCGCCTCGGACTCGCAATTGAAGATATGAATCCGCTCCCGGAGGGCAAACTCGATCTCCTCCTGAGTCTTTCCGACTCCGGAGAAGACAATCTTCGCCGCCTCGCCGCCGGCTTTGAGCACGCGAAACAATTCTCCGCCGGAAACGATGTCAAAGCCCGCGCCGGCCTCCGCAAGCAATCGCAGCACGTTCAGATTGGAGTTCGCTTTGACCGCGTAGCAGATGCGATGCGGTAGATCCCCGAAGGCGTGGTCATATGCTCGGAATCGCGAAAGGATATCGTCTGCCGAGTACACGTAGCAGGGCGTTCCGGCTGTTTCCGCTATCGATTCTGAGTGAAATTCCGTCGCAGGTCAGAGTCGTACCGCTATACGCGTACGCCATTATTCGGCGCTCCACAGCGCGAGCGAAGATTCATCCTTGACAAGCACACGATTCCCTAAGATCACTGGATGAGCCCAGGTTGGAGTGTCGGCGACGCTATACTTGGCGATCTGTTTCAGGTTCGAAGCGCTTGCCTCAAAGACGAGCAACTCTGAGTTCGTGGTGAGCGCGAACACCGTGGCGCCGCGCGCGATCATCGCGGCGTTGTCAGCCTGCCGGCCTTCGCCTGTCCACACCGTCTTGCCCGTTTTGGGATTCAGCCCGAAAAACTGCCCTTTATTCCGATGCGACAAGCCCCACAACACTCCAGCCGCCAGGACAGGAGAGTTCATGTACATCCCGACTTCCTTGTTTTCCCAAACTTGCTGCGGAGCATTACCAGGTCGAATCGCCGTCACCGGATTGGATAGACCGGAGTAGATGACCATGTCGCCGACTAGGATCGGAGTTACGCTGTTCTGGTCATAAGGCGTCTTGAGGGGCAGTTTCCAAAGGAGCTTTCCATCGTTGATCGACACTGCGACGATATGGCTCTGCGAATTTGTGATGACTTGGCGAACACCGGCGGGTTCGGCGATGATCGGCGAAGCGTAGGCCGGACCATCCTCCTTCCATTGCCATTTCACTCTTGCCGGTCGCAGCGTCAAACGCCGTAAGGGAGCCGCCGCTTTGTGGACCCACCGATGCGATCAGCGTTCCGCGATCGATCACCGGCGAAGACGCCTGTCCATACAGCGGAGATCCATGCCCATCGAGATCCCAGAGTTTTTTTCCCGCTCGCCGAGTCCCAGCACGTTAGAATGCTGCTGATTCCAACGGTATACAGCCGGTTTCCAGAGACGACCGGTGTGGATTTCGGACCCTTGCCGTGCGCCGTCGCGGCGGGGTTCATCTGGTACGGAGCTGCGTAGCTCTGCTTCCAGACGAGCTTGCCAGAGTCAAGATCGTACGCGCCGATGACCTCGTTCTCCTGCAGCCGGGCGAACTGATATACGCGATTCGCGGCAACGATAGGAGATGAATGGCCTTCCCCGACTTTGACGTTCCAGATCTGTCGCAGTCTTTCCGGCCACGGCTTCGCAGGCTCCGGCGGAACCGCGCCATCGCGATTGGGTCCTCGCCATTGAGTCCAATCGACGACAAAGGCCGCGGGAACCCCGAGGAAAGAACGACGACTTTGCATGGTTCTTCCAACGTACTACGTCGGAAGAGATCAGTCTCCGGATGCGCTGGCTGCTGCGGCGGCGAACGCTGGAATGCTCGGGACCGAAGCGAATTCCGGAGCACTCGGCGCATCCAGATTACGAAGCCCTAGAATTTCCTGAACCAGGTCGTGGCAGAGGACGCGCTGCAGAGTGCCGTCTTTCTGGCGGGCGAGGTCAACCAAGCCCGCTCGGTCGCAGTCGGCCAGCTTACGTTCCTTCGTGAGCGAGAAGCCCCAGCCGATGTTGCCTGTCCCCGGGTACCATCCGCCAAACGGAACAGGGATGCCTTCCTCTTTGGCTTGCCGAAGCGCATCCGCGAGCAGCCGGGCAGTCGCGATGCGGTTGTCATGGGTGCCGGCCGGGATGAATTTGTTGAACTCGTCGACCTGGGTAGCCGGGTCGTAAGTCTCCGGTGTGCCGAATTCGCTGATGCAAAGTGGCATATGCGCAGTGTGCCACCACCATCGGAAGAAGCCGATAATTGAGCGCTGCTGGTGCATATGGGGATACAGGTCGATTCCGGCAATATCCGTGACGTCGCTGAGATCGAGAACTGTCTGCACTTCGGTCGCAGGCTCGGAGCAGAACACGGTGGCGCCATGCATCTTGGCGACGCGGGCGGACGCCTTGTATGCGTGTACGAGCCGTTCATAGATAGCCGCGTACGAGCTGGCTGATTTTCCGTGCGGCTGCCAATTTCCGGCACGGCCTCGCTGGAATGCGTCCATCTGGACTTCCACGACGGGAATCACGAGCCGGAACTTATAACGGGTCAGGAGCCGGTCAGTGTACTCGGCGATGCGATCGGTTAGCTGGTCTGCAAATACGGCGTGCTTCTCTCCATTGCTCGCCAGCCAGGAGGGCAAATTAAAGTGAACGATCGGGTAGAAGATCTCAAGGCCGAGCTTGGTCGCCAGCTCCACCTGAGGGTCGATGGTTTCCCAACGATACTCACTCTGCTTCGGCTGTACGAGGGACCACGGAGCCTGCCATCGAAGCAGGTCGAAGCCGCAGTCGGCGAGCTGCCGGAAGTCCTCCCTCCACAGGCGGTCATTCTGGTTCCAGGCCGCGTGGTAGTTCCACTTCCGCTTTACATCAGGCATCGCAGTGTCGATACCAGTTATCAACCGCACGATCTCACCCTTCCTCAACGCACACGTATATATGCGCAGACGCGTCGAAAAGCAGCTCAGCGCGCTGCTCCGTTCACTGCCTCTGTTTATGTGCGCACCTTTATGATGCCCGCATTACTGATGCGGTTCCAGCCCCCAAAGTGGGGTTTTTTCGTAAAAATTTGTAGAGGGAACGCAGAAAAAGGTGGGGCAGCATAGAAAATGCTGCAACTTTTCTGAAGAACTCTTCATCACGCAGTCGGGATTCCAGACGTAGCGGCCGTCCTTATTGATGTAGCCTTGCCGTTCTCCGAGCCACACAGGCGCAAGCCCCTGCTCAAAATCGCCCGCCTGGTCGAATTGAGGGTTGATGGCGAGCTTCCCCCGACGGTCTATGTAGCCGAACCTGTTCCCCATCACTACAACAGCCAATCCGTCGTTGAAATCGCCGGCCTGCTCAAATTGAGGGTTGATCACCAACTTCCCCGTGCGATCGATGTAACCAAACTTTCCGTTCAAACGTACTAGTGCGAGCCCGTCATTGAAGTTGCCTGATGCTTCAAATTGCGGATTGATGCAGATTTTCCCCGATTGGTCGATAAATCCGAAGCGGTCACCGACACGAACAAGTGCCATGCCGTCCGAATACATTCCGGCTTCATCGAACTGCGGGTTGATGACGAATCGCCCCGACTTCTCGATGTACCCCCATTTCCCGTTCACAAGCACAGGAGCCTTTCCGTCATTGAATCCGCCCGCGCCTTCAAATTGAGGGTTGATCGCTATCTTTCCGTCCTCTCCGATGTACCCAAACCGGTGGTTCATCACGACCAGCGCAAGCCCTCCTGAAAAGGGGTCGGCCATCTCGAATTGAGGGCTCACAACGAGTTTGCCTGTGCTGTCGACATAACCCCACGCTGCGCCCATCTGCACGGGAGCCCGGCCGTCCTTAAATTCGCCGGCGTTATCAAACTGCGGCTGCAGCTTGAGCTTTCCTGAATGGTCGATGAACCCGATATTTCCCGTTCACCCGAACCGGAAAAATTCCCTGACTTGCTCGATTCGTAGTCACAAACACAATGACCGTCAGAACCAGCGCTAATCCAGCGAGAATCGTTAAGTTCTTTTTCCCCAAACGCATGCGTTGCCTCCTCACCTTCCGTCTCCGGTCGGCCTGAAATGTCTGGATGGCAATTTGCATACCACCGGACATGAAGGAACCTTTCACAACTGTGTTGTGGAAGGCTCCGTCACAAAAGCGTGCTAGGAGGAGCACGAACACATGACACCAAATACTAAAAAGCGCAGTACTGATTTCAGGATTTGCACTTCTCGCGATCCTGGCGGTTGCGGGCTGGACACGGACGCCGAGCGCTGCCGCTGTGGGGCCGAGCAATTTCGCCGCGCCGTCGGGTGTGTACACGTCCGCCAATCCGACCGATCCGAACCGTGCGACCTACGGTCAGCCCGCGTACGGCCAATCGGGCGACGGCGTACCGGCGGAATCCGCTGCCTATGCTCCGGCGTCGGTGAACTGCGCTGAACCGGCGTACACGAATGCCGCATACGCTCCCGACGGGTATGCGCAGCCTCGATACCGCACCTATAACCGGCCGCGAGTTATCCGAACGAGCTACGTCGACCGCGAGCGATCTACAGAGCGGGAGGTGGTTCGCACGCGTCGAGGTCGGTCGACCGGGAAGTCGCTCGCGATTGTGGGTGGGTCGGCAGGTGCAGGAGCCGCGATTGGAGCCGTGGCAGGTGGCGGGAAAGGCGCAGCGATCGGCGCGTTATCCGGAGGCGCAGCGGGCTTCATTTATGATCGCCTGACACACAATCGCTAGTCTTCAGGACGCATCGTTCGGAAACAACAAAGGGCCGCCGTGTGCAACGGAGGCCCTTTCTCACACTCGGCCGTTGAGAAACTCAGGGCAGCTATCCTGATAGCCGTGAGTCACAGGTGGGATGAGAAGTACGCCAATGCCGCTCTCGGCGAGCGGCCACCGGAAACGCTTGTTGTTCAAGTCGCAGAAACGCGCCCGCGCGGATGTGCTCTTGATCTCGCCTGTGGGCTGGGGCGGAACTCTCTTTATCTCGCTGCGCACGGGTGGCAGGTCACCGCTGTGGATTACTCCGCTGTCGCTCTGGACATCCTTAGCGAACGAGCCGCCGAAGGTCTACCCGTGCACATAGTGCACGCCGACCTTGAGAAAGAGGAATACGCGATTGCGCCGAATGCGTGGGATCTCATCCTCGATTGCTGCTATCTCCAGAGATCGCTTTTCCCCGCAATGCAAAGCAGGAGTGAGGCAGGGTGGAGCCTTCGTCGGCGTATTCCCGATGAGCGGAATCAACCCAGCATACTTAATGAAGCCGGGAGAAGGAAGGGATCTGTTCGAAGGTTGGACGTTGCTGTACTACACGGAAAACGAGCGGACGGAAATACTGGCGGAAAAACCCAGGTCGTAGCCGAAACAGCGTGGCAGCCGAACAGCGGACGGGGTCACCGTCCGCTGTTCAACAACCGGACGAGTCTTAGGCTGTGCGGGCAGCTTCAGACTTGTCTCCCGAAATCGCAGCTTGTGCGGCTGCGAGCCGGGCAATCGGTACACGATAAGGAGAGCAAGACACGTAGTCCATGCCCACTCGATAGCAGAATGCGACCGAACTCGGTTCACCACCGTGCTCACCGCAGATCCCCACTTCGAGATCGGGCCGGGTCTTGCGGCCAAGCTTCACCGCCATCTCGATGAGCTTGCCGACGCCTTCCTGATCCAGAACCGCGAACGGATCGGCCTTGAAGACCTTCAGGTTCTGGTATTCACCCGAGAACTTCGTGTAGTCATCGCGGGATAGACCCATGGTCGTCTGCGTCAGATCGTTCGTGCCGAAGCTGAAGAACTCAGCTTCCTTCGCGACTTCATCCGCGGTTACGGCAGCGCGAGGTATTTCGATCATGGTGCCGATCAGATACTTCAGGTCCGACGCGCCCTCTTTCTCGAGAACTTCCTTCGCCACGCGATCGACGATCGCCTTCTGATTCTGCAGTTCTTTGGCGCTGCCGATCAGCGGGATCATCACTTCAGGAATCACCTTGACACCTTTTTTATGCACCTGAGCGGCAGCCTCGAAGATCGCGCGTGCCTGCATTTCGGTGATTTCAGGGTAGGTGATACCAAGGCGGCAGCCGCGGTGGCCAAGCATCGGGTTGAACTCGTGCAGTTCTTCCACGCGCTCCAGCAACTCCGGCAGATGCGTCTTCAGCGACTTCACGTCGGTGTTGTAGCGCTCCGCCATTTCGCGCTTCTTCTTAACATCGGCATAGGGCAGCAGCGCGAGATCGACCATGAGGTTCTCACGTTTCGGCAGGAACTCGTGCAGTGGCGGATCCAGCGTTCGGATTACCACCGGGAACCCATTCATGGCGGTGAAAAGGCCGGCGAAATCCTTGCGCTGCATGGGCAGCAGCTTTGCGAGTGCTTTCTTGCGGGTCTTCTCGTCTCGCGCGAGAATCATCGCCTGTACGTGCGGGAGACGGTCTTCGGCGAAGAACATGTGCTCGGTCCGGCAGAGGCCGATGCCCTCGGCGCCGAAAGCTCGGGCCGCCTTGGCGTCCCGCGGGATGTCGGCGTTGGCGCGCACGCCAAACTTGCCACGGAACTCATCCGCCCAGCTCATGAATTTCGAGAAGATTGGAGAGTTGGGGTCCGGATCAGTGGTCCTGGCCTGTCCGTAGTAAACTTCGCCGGCAGCGCCGTCGAGCGACAACCAATCGCCTTCCTTGATCGTGACCTTCTTGCCATCCTTGGTAACTACGACGGCAGTCTTCGCCTGTTCGTTGATAGCGATTGCGCTTGCGCCGGCGATGCATGGCCGACCCATGCCGCGAGCCACGACGGCCGCGTGCGAGGAAGCTCCGCCGACAGCCGTGAGGATACCCTTCGCCGCGTCCATGCCGTGAATATCGTCCGGCGTGGTTTCCTTGCGAAGCAGAATCACCGGGCTCTTGGCCGACATCGTGACGGCGTGCTCAGCCGTGAATGCAACTTTACCGACCGCTGCGCCGGGGGAAGCAGCGATGCCCTTGGCGATCATCGGGAGCTTACGTAAGGATGCGACGTCGAAAATCGGGTGCAGCAACTGATCGAGTTGTTGGGGATCAACGCGCTGGACAGCCGTCTTTTTGTCAAAGAGACCTTCTTCCGCCATCTCCACCGCGATGCGAACTGCAGCAGGGCCGGTACGCTTTCCGTTGCGAGTTTGCAACATGTATAGCGTGCCTTCCTGAATCGTGAACTCGAAGTCCTGAACGTCCTTGTACGCCTTCTCGAGCTTTTGCGTGATCTCGAAGAGCTGCTTGTAGGCTTCGGGTAGTACCCTCTCGAGTTCCGCGATCGGCTGAGGTGTACGGATACCTGCAACGACGTCCTCACCTTGCGCGTTGATCAGGAACTCTCCGTAGAAAACCTTTTCGCCCGTACCGGGATCACGCGTGAAGCCGACGCCGGTAGCCGAGGTGTCGCCCATGTTTCCAAACACCATCGCCTGAACGTTCGCGGCCGTGCCGAGTTCATCCGGGATCTTCTCCATCTTCCGGTAGTAGCAAGCCTTGTCAGCCCACCAGGAGCGGAACACGGCGTCGCGGGACATCGTGAGCTGGTCCCAGGCGTCCTGCGGGAAGTCCTTGCCGGTGTCTTTGCGAACGATTTTCTTGTAATCGGCGATGATGGCCTGGAGATCGGCTGCGCTCAGATCCGTATCGCTTTTCGACTTGATCTTCGCTTTGCGCGAATCGAACACGTGATCGAACTTCTCCATTTCGATGCCGAGCGCGACTTCACCGAACATCTGGATGAAGCGGCGGTAGCAGTCGTAGGCGAACCGCGGATTCTCTGTCAAACGCGCGAGACCCTCGGTGGTCTCGTCGTTCAAGCCGAGGTTCAAGATGGTGTTCATCATGCCAGGCATCGAGAACTTTGCGCCTGAGCGGACGCTCAGTAGCAGCGGGTTCTTCGGATCGCCGAGCTTTTTGCCGAGTTCCTTCTCGACTTTCGCCAGCGCCTTCCTGATCTGCTCGTCAACTTCGGACGGAACCTGCCGGTTGTTGTTGAAGTAGATATTGCAAACTTCCGTGGACACTGTGAATCCCGGAGGTACCGGCACACCTGTGTTGCACATCTCGGCGAGGTTGGCTCCCTTACCGCCGAGCGCGTCCTTCATGTCCTTGTTACCCTCGGCTCCGTCACGGCCGAACGAGTAAACGTATTTCTTGCTCATTGAGAATTACTCTCTCCTTTATCGCTCTGGCCGGCAGCCGAGCCGGCCGCAATGTTTCAGTGCGTCGTCACGATCTCCGAAAAATCGGCGATGGCCGAGAACTCGGTGAGCAGGCTGCTCAACAACAGCAGCCGGTTCTGACGAACGCGTTCTTCGGGAGCATTCACCAGCACTTTGTCGAAGAACGTATCCACTCTGGGGCGCAGCGACGCAATCGCTTCAAGCGCCGCCTGATAATTCCGCGACTTGCGATGCGTGAATACCACGTCGCGAATGCGCAGAAATTCGTTGTACAAATCAAACTCGGGTCCTTGCTCCAACAGGCCCGCATCGACTACGCCGGATCCGCTGAACTGAGCCTGGCGCAGAATGTTGGCAATTCTCTTGAAGCTCGCGGCGAGCGGCTCGAAGTTCTCTGTTGGACGCACCTGCCGGATCGCTTCCAGCCGGGCCTCGGCCTCCACCAGATCTTCCACGTCCGGCGAGAGTACCGCATTCACCTCGTCGTATTGAAAGCCGCGCAAGTCCCGGAAGTAATATTTGACCCGATCCACCATGAACTCGCGGAGTTGCGGATTGTCGCCGATCAGCTCGCGAAGTTTGATTCGGAGTCCGCCTTCAACAACGATCTTCACCACTCCCTGCGCGGCGCGCCGCAACGCGAACGGATCTCTCGATCCTGTGGGAATAAGTCCGATATCGAAACAACCCCGAAGCGTGTCCGCCTTGTCAGCCAGAGCTATCACTTTGCCGGTCAGCGTTGAAGGAATGGCATCCTCCATGCTCACTGGTTTGTAATGCTCGTATACGGCGCGCCAGATCTCGAGCGGCTCGCCCTGCTCGCGAGCGTACAGACCACCTACAACGCCTTGCAACTCGGTGAGTTCCTTCACCATCTCCGTCGGCAGATCGCATTTCGAAAGTGTCGCCGCGCGCGTTGCCATCGCGGGACTTGCGCCTACGGCCTCCGCGATCAACCGCGCAAGCTTTACCATGCGCTCGGTTTTATCGAAATACGAGCCAAGCTTAGCCTGGAACGTCACATTCTTCAGGTCGTCGAGGCGGTCCGAAAGCTTCCTCCGGAGATCGACATCCCAGAAGAAGCGCGCGTCGTTGAAGCGTGCTCGGAGAACCCGCTCGTTGCCGGTGCGTACCAGACCCTCGGGATCTGAATTCGTATTCATGACAGCGACGAATTCGGGCGCAAGCTCGCCATTGCCGGCATCCACCGAGAAGTATTTCTGGTGGTAACGCATCACGGTGCTTAGAATTTCGCGCGGCAGTTCGAGATACTTGCTGTCGAATGAACCGCGGATCGTCGAAGGGTACTCGGTAAGGTAAACGAGAGTCGCCAGCAGCGCGTCGTCGCGGTGCACGTTCGCCCCGAGTCCCGCTTCGATCATGGCTCGCCGCTGCTTGGCCGACAGAATTACGCCATTGGCGTGCAGTTGATCCGCAAAAGAGTCGATCGTGACTTCAACTTTATCTTTCCCTAGCAGCCGGTGCCCCTGCGTGGTGTTGCCTGACTGCACACCCGCGATCTGAAACGGAACTACCTGACCCCCAAGGAGCGCCACGATCCAGCGGATCGGGCGAATGAAACGTACTCCGCCCTTCCCGGTCCAGTACATCGTCTTCGGGAAATAAATTTTCGGGATCGCGACCGGGAGCGTCTCCGCTAAAACATCGATTGTCTTGCGTCCGGGAACCTGTTTCGTGTAGCTGTAATACTCGCCTTTTGGGGTCTGCACTTTTTCAAGCTGGTTCAGGGACACGCCCATCTTTTTGGCGAAACCCTGCGCCGCCCCTGCTCCCGAAGAGACGGGCGGACCTGACACAGCTTTGACGTCGTCGGCCTGCTTTTCCCTTAACCCTGATGCGCGGAGCACGAGACGCCGCGGGTCGCATCGAGCGAATCGACCCGGCCGCCCAGGTTGTTGTCAGACACGATTGCAGTGAATAACTGGCTGAAATGATCCAGCGCCGGTTCGATCATCCAGTCAGGGATCTCTTCTACGCCAATCTCGATCAGGAAGCGTTCGCTCATTCGGCTACAGCCTCCTCCGCAACCTCGACCGTGTTCTGGTCCATCCATGACTGCGCCACGCCTACTGCGAGTTTCCGTACGCGGGCGATGACGCCGACTCGCTCCGTGACGCTAATCGCGCCTCGGGCATCGAGCAGGTTGAATGTGTTCGAGCACTTCAGGACATAGTCGTAGGCGCTCAACAGAGGGAATCTCTCCTTCGGCACATACTTGGCATACATATCGAGCAAGCGCTGGCCTTCGCGCTCATAGATATCGAATAACTGCCAGAGCGTATCCACGTCGGCGATTTCGAAGTTGTATACGGAGTTTTGCAACTCGTCCGCCAGCCGAACGTCTTTGTAAGGCACTCCGGGTGTCCACTCGATGTCGTAGACACTCTCTTTTCCTTGCAGGAACGCCACGAGACGCTCGAGTCCGTACGTGATCTCGGCGGGGACGAGATCCAGATCCACACCGCCGCATTGCTGGAAGTACGTGAACTGCGTGATCTCCATGCCATCGAGCATCACCTGCCAACCGATACCCCATGCGCCGAGCGTCGGCGATTCCCAGTTGTCTTCCTCGAATTTAATGTCGTGTTTGCGAAGGTCTATCCCGATCGCTTCGAGGCTCTTCAGGTAGAGGTCGAGAATATTGTCGGGCGAGGGCTTCAGGATCACCTGGAGTTGCTGGTGTTTGTAAAGGCGGTTCGGATTCTCGCCATAGCGGCCATCGGCGGGACGCCGGCTAGGCTGCACGTAGGCCACTTTGTAGGGCTTCGGTCCCAACACGCGAAGAAAGGTCTCCGGGCACATCGTGCCGGCGCCGACTTCCATGTCGTACGGCTCGGTGATAATGCAGCCGCGTTCTGACCAATAGTTCTTCAGCTTGAATAGGGTTTGCTGGAAGGAGTCCATTTGTAGAGGGGAGTGACGCTAAAGAGCCTCGATCAGCGGCGCGGTTTGCAACCGGCGTTCAACGTGGTCTTCGATGCCCCGGACCAGAAATCGCCGAAGATCGGACGCGGTACCACGGGTCCAGGCTCGTTCGCTTAACTGTCCTATGGGTGTTTGCATCATTTCTTCTGCGATCTGCCGGGATTCCGCGCTCACTCGCAAATCCGGTAGGATGCCGGTAAGCCGCACAGCCCACAGACTGAAGTAGTTGACAGCCGGCCAGACTCCGCTGGTTGGATTGCTGTGGACATACCCCAAGACGGCCACCAAAAGTCGAAAAAACCGCTCGCTCGGCTCAGCCGGAGGCAGGATGTTTTCGCTGACCTCGGCTATATAATCCAAAGCTAGGTTCGCCGCATACTCACCTGCCAACCCGAACGGCGAATCCAGTACGTCGCATGAATTGAGGTTGACAAGTTCGCGATTCTCTCGCTGGTAATAGGACATCGTTACCCGCGAGAGCCGCTCCAGTCCAGCCCCAAAGCTGTTTTTTGGCTTCCTCGCCCGACGCGCCACCCCGCGGAGTTTGCCTTGATCGCGCGTAAAAAAGCTCACGATCAAATCGCCTTCCTTGAAGGGGTACGTTCGGAATATGAAAGCCTCGCTCGCCTGGGCCGGCATTATCGGCGATGCGGTAATTATGCTCTCAGGTTAACACAGCGGGTCTGTGGATAAGGCGTATTCACGTGTATTTAGCGACTCTGGCGCGCTCTGGTGAAACGACTTGCAGCGGCTGGCAATTCGGCGAGCTACATAGCGTTATCTTTTGCCTCTTCCCTTTTCAGCCACTTCAACGCTTCATCCATGGAATAGAACACCTCCACTTCGGCGTATGCTAGACCGTCACGGTAGATTTCCATCATGCGCCCCAGGCCGAAAACATGCGTCTTGCTTGCGACGAAAGCGCGACGGGAATCGGGGGAGAAGAGACGATGCGTTGCGAGGACTCTGGCCTCGTCTGCCGATATATCGAACTTCTCCATCCTGGTGGTGTCGATCAGTTGGTCGAAACTCGTGTCAAAATCGGGATCAGCGTCCAGTCGCTCCTGGTGCCTTTTCGCGTCATCGAACGTGATGCACCCCTCCGCCGTAGTGCGGATCAATCGTCGCTCTTTATCGGTGAAAGATCGTATCTTCATTTGCTGCCCATCGCGCGCGTCCGTTGCTGAAGTGTCGCATAAACTCTGACTCTTCGGGGCGGGCGCTTCCCCGGCTCGGGTTTATTGCAAACTGGCAGACAGATCCGAATTCGTGAACTGAAGCCCGCGTACAGGAGACGGGCAATCTGTTGGGACGCTGGCAGAAGTCAGAAACAGATTTCTAAAGGATGGTATGGAAGTTGCGGTAAATGAGAGGATATTGGTGCGGATGAGAGGACTTGAACCTCCACTCCCTTGCGAGAACATGGACCTGAACCATGCGCGTCTGCCAGTTCCGCCACATCCGCACTGTTGCGTGACAAACCTATTTTCGCGAACGCAACCCCAATAGTCAAATGACGGCTACAGTTCTTTCGCCCACGCCCGGGCGAAATCGAGCGCAGCCATCGTCGGTGCTTTTCCGAGCCGGTACAGTGTCTTCCATTCGCCTGGCTTGCGCTCATACTCGGCCTTGACGAACTTGCGGTTACGGCCCGCTCCCGTGGTCTGCGCAGCAAAGTCGACGTTGCTCGCGACTTGCACAAATTCGTTCAGGCGCTTTTTCAGCAGCGTTTTGAGGTTGTACTCGTTCCAGGCTTGCTGTTCCTGACGCTTCTTCTGCTTGTCGTTATCGTTGACGATCGACGCCTCGTCGCCCGACCCACCGGCCTCGATGTTCTTCAGCAGGCTGTACTGTTTCTTGAATTCATCGGGATTCGACGATAATAGCGGTTCGATCTGGTTCGCCCTCGCAACGAGCTTCTGGTACTTGGCGCGGTCTTCGTTTTCCTTATCGGCGGCCTGCTGTTTCCAGTTATCCACGTCCTGGGGAAACAGCATCTTCAGCCCCTCAACCGGCATCTGCCGCATCGAAAGAGCGATTTGCGCTGCCACTTGCTTTTGCACATCCTGCATCATCTTTACCGCATCGTCCGGGGTTTTCGCTTGTTCTTCGTTAACAGAGATGCCGTGGTTCGCGGCGTTATGACTTTTTCGGATATATTCCTCATGCAACTTGCCGTAGTCCGCCGACATCATAACGGCTTTTACGGCGGGCAGCACTTCTTTCACGAAGTTCGCGCGAGCCTGCTCGTCCATGCCTTGAACCGTCTGCCTCGCCTGCGCGTTGATGAGCCACAACGGAGAATAGCTCATCCCGCTGCGGAGGGGGTCCTGCACCGCGCGCTTGATATCCGCGTCAGACCAACCGAGCAGGCCGAGTGAGTTGTTATAAGCCTGTGTTGTGAAAACCAGGAGTGTTGCCGCCGATGCGGCGAAAAGAATGCGTTTCATAATCGCGTCTCAGTAAGAAGCGCGAGAAACACACTTCAGCGGGATCACAGTTTCCCGAGGCGTACCCGAAGAATCAAATGCATCACGAGCATCTCAATGACCTCGCGCGCTGCCCGGAAATCGTCTTCACTGCGTCCCATCGGATCATCGACCTGCCAATCCTCCACGGGGACGCCGAGATTCTTAGGCAACGCGGTACCTGACATATTTACGATCAGGTCGTATTGGGACAGATCCAGATCGCGGAAGCGCCGCGGCACGTGGTCCCCGAGGTCCACGTTCTTTTCTTCCAGGACCTTTCGGGTATACGGGGTCGTATTGGTCGCTGGAGTCAATCCAGCGCTGCTCACTTCGAGCACGTCCGATCCGTACTTCCGAGCGAGCGCCTCGGCCATGGGAGATCGGCAGATATTCCCGAGGCACAGGAATAGCACTCTCTTCATTCAACTTTGTCCAGAAACAATCGATGGATGCGGTCGTCCTGACTCAATTCTGGATGAAAGGTCGCTACCAGGTGACGGCCTTGTTCGACAAGCACCGGGTCGCCCTTGTAGCGTGCCAGCACCTTCGCTTCCGGCCCGACATGTCGAATGATCGGCGCCCGGATGAAGACCGCCTCAAGTTGGCCGCCTTCCATCTCCGGGTTGAGATGGACGATGCGACTGTCGAGTTGCCGGCCATAGGCGTTCCGCTGGACTTCGATGTCCATAAGTCCGAGCGATTCCTGCGCCGGGTTCGTCACCTGCCTGGCCACCAGGATCGCGCCCGCGCAGGTCCCGAAAATTGGCTTCGTTTCGGCAAACTCGCGCAACGGTTCCTTCAGACCCGTCGCGTCGAGCAGTTTAAGCATCGTTGTGCTCTCTCCGCCAGGGATAACGAGTGCCTGCACATCTTTTAGCTCTTCCGCCGTTCTGACTTCAACAGCTTCGGCGCCCGCGCGAGCGAGCGCCTTCTCATGCGCCTCAAAGTCTCCCTGGAGAGCGAGCACGCCTACGCGCTTCTTCACGCTTCGCTACCAGCCCCGCGTCTGAAGCAGTTCGCCTTCCGCCATCTTGGATATATCGAGGCCAGGCATAGCCATGCCCAGATCCTCACTCGCTTCGAGCAGCTTGGCCGGATCCTTGTAATATGTAGCCGCTTTGACGATGGCGCGTGCCCGGGCTTCCGGATCGGACGACTTGAAAATACCCGAACCCACGAACACCGCTTCCGCTCCGAGTTGCATGACGAGGGCCGCATCCGCCGGAGTCGCAATCCCGCCGGCAGAGAAATTCGGGACGGGAAGCTTGCCGTTCTCTGCGACATACAACACGAGCTCGTATGGGGCTTGATGCTTCTTCGCTTCCGCCATCAACTCCTCTTTTCCGAGCACCGTGAGCTGCTTCATCTCCTTTATGATCGTGCGGATGTGGCGGACGGCTTCGACGATATTGCCCGACCCGGCTTCACCCTTGGTGCGGATCATGGCGGCGCCTTCTGCGATCCGGCGGAGAGCTTCGCCGAGATTCCGGGCCCCGCAAACGAACGGCACTCGGAAGTCGCGCTTGTCGATGTGGTGCTCTTCATCGGCAGGTGTCAGTACCTCGCTCTCGTCGATATAGTCGACTTCAAGCGATTCGAGGATGCGCGCCTCAGTGAAGTGTCCGATACGTGCTTTCGCCATCACGGGAATCGACACTGTCTGCATGATCTCCCGAATCTTGCTGATCGGGGCCATGCGGGCGACACCGCCCTCTTTGCGGATATCAGAAGGAACTCGCTCGAGAGCCATCACTGCCGCTGCGCCAGCCTTCTCCGCAATCAACGCCTGTTCGGCATTGGTGACGTCCATAATGACGCCGCCCTTCAACATCTCCGCCAAGCCAACCTTTAAACGAAACTGCTCATCGAGAAACATAGATCTCCTCTAAACCAGCGCAGACGCCGCTTCGAAATTCGGGGTGCGTCGCGAGCGCTCGATCTCCTCGTGAAATAGCCGGCCGAGCCGGGCGATCCCCGCGTCGATCGACGCCGGGGGCAAGCCGCCGAAGCTGAGCCGAAACGTGTGCGAATCATGCGGTCCAACCGCGAAATGTCTGCCCGGGACGTACGACACTCCTTCGCGTTGCGCGCGAGGCAATAACTCAGTCGCGTCCAGCGGGTCGGGTAAACGAACCCAAATGCTCATGCCGCCTTCAGGTCTCGTGAACGAAGTGCCCGAGGGGAAGTGCTGTTCGCACGCCGACAAAGCCGCAGCCAGGCGCTCGCGTCCGCGCTCTTGGGTTCGTTCTGCATGTTCGGCAAGGCGGCCCGATTGTGCGAAGCGAAGAAGCACGGCCTGTGACAACTGGTCGGTGTGGAGATCACACCATTGCCGTGCTTCCGTCAGATCGGCGATAAGGGGCTTCGGTCCGATGATCCAGCCGACGCGGAGGCCTGGAAACGCCACCTTCGAGAAGCTCCGGATGAGCACGCTCCCGCCGAGTTGCTTTAATGTCGGTAGGCTCTCGCCGGTATATCTGAGCCCGCCATAGATGTCATTTTCGATTGTCCGGACCTGAAACTCCGCCGCGAGTCGATTGATGGTTTCTCGTGCTGCCAACGGGATGGTCGTTCCGGTCGGGTTTTGGAAATTAGGCGTTAATACGAGGATTTGGGGCCGTTCTTGCGCAAAAATGCGCGCTAAACGGTCGATATCGACACCGGAATCGAGGACCGGCACAGGAACCAAACGGATGTCCGACCGAAGGAACACGTTGCGCTGCCCGTGATAAACCGGATCTTCAATCGCCACCGTCGAGCCCTCGGGGGCAAGCACGCGCTGCAGCAGGTCGAGCGCCTGCTGACACCCGCTCGTGATCAGAATGTCGTCGTCGGGCCCGGCGGTTCCTTCGGCGTTAGCTTGCTCGAGCAAATATTGGCGAAGCGGCGGAAATCCCGCGGGTGAGCCGAGTTGCAAGATCGCAGACGCCATGGGACCGGCGATCACTTCACGGCAGGTCGCCTGAAACGCCGCGACCGGGAAGTCATCCTCTGCCGGCCGGGACGAAGCAAAGCTAATGACCGAGTCCCCGGCAACGATTGGGTTTGTTTTGTAATTCACGAAGCTGCCACGGCCGACATGTCCTTGGATCAGGCCATCGGACTCCAGAACCTCGTATGCGGCTGAAATGGTCGTTCGGTTCAGTCCAAGTTGGCCAGCCAATTCGCGCGTCGGAAGCAGCCGCTGTCCGTGAGACAAAGTACCAGTTCGAATGAGATCTGCAATCTTATCAGCAAGTTGCCGGTAAATCGGAGTGGATGACCTCTCATCGAATTGGATGCTGCCGAGCATGCCTTTGGGAAGCCACAGAATAACAGATTGGCTGGTCCGCGGCAACTGTTAGAATAATAGCGATTATGCGAGCCCGTTTGGCCCTTTGTACTGCCATCGGATGTCTTTTGGCCGACGTTGCTATTGCGGCGAAGAAGAAGCCGAAGAAAGAACGACCTGAGGAAACGCAGGTTCTTGAACTGCCCAAAGACCCACCTCAGGCCGTGGTGGCGGATACCGACCGGCTGGTTTTCCACGTCTCCCCACTATCCTCGAAAGGCCTGCTTTCCCAGCAGATCCGAGACGGCATTAAAGCGCTCTGGAACGACTCAAAAGGTTCACAAATCATTAAAATACGCGCGTTTGTCGCTGGTTCCGGTGATATGCGGCGCGTCCCGAGCGTCGTGAGCGAGATGTTCACCGACAAAAAGCAGCCGATTCCAGCCGTGTCGGTCGTTCAGGTCGGGGGCTTGCAGATGGACGGCGCTCAGGTGGTCCTGGAATCAATTGCTTCCAACAAGAAGGTCGTCAACAAGAACGGCATCGCGTTCGTGTCCGGACAGGTTGGAAAAACCTCGGATGCCGTATCACCGCTGAAGAGTGCCCTCGGCGAGATGGAGCCTCGGGCAATCACGTGTTTCTTGAACACGCTCGAGGAGGCGGGAAAGGTTCGGGGCCAGGTGGTCGGGGCCTACCCGGCGGCTGTGGTAAACGTCGTTCAGGTACGGCGAGACACACTGGGGGATTTCGTCGAGTGCGAGGCGGTTGCCGCGCCCGTGGCTCCGCCCCAATCTGTCGATTACCGGAAGCCCACGGAAGGAAGGTACTCGGAGGCGGTCATCCTGGGTCCTGGCAAGGTGGTGTTTACGGGAACCCAACTGGCATTCGGAGCCAAAGAGGAGGACGTGCGACTGGCGTTCGGCCGGCTGGAAAAGGCGCTGACCTCGGTGGGAGCGAAACTTGCTGACACGGTGATGACGCACATGTACCCTCTGTCGAACGCTGCTGCCGAGTCGGTGCGAAAGGTACGGTTCGAATTCTACGATGCGAAGAAGCCGCCCGCGAGCACGCTCATCGTGTTCGAAGGCCTGCCTTCTCTCGACGCGCTGCTCGGCATGGAAGTGGTTACGAAGGCCGGCCAGACTTAAGAGCCGCGGCAACTCCGGCGCGATCCGCTTCGTCGCGGTTCTGGCTGTTCTTCCACTTGCCCTCCAGCCGGGTAATCTTGAATTCGAACCCGACAATTGCGCATAACAGCCCATCGATATATTCTCTCGGCGCATCATCGATGCTCCAGGGTTGGGTGAACTGTGCCTCGTGAGTTCGGGTAAGCCGATCGACGATGTCACGTAGCTGCTGCTTGTCATCGAAAAAGGTCAGCGTTCCATATGCATGGACTACAGCGTAGTTCCAGGTCGGAACCACTCGACCATGTTCCTGCCTGGATGGATACCAGGATGGCGAGATGTAGTGATCGAATCCTGTGAAGATAGCCAGGGCCTCGGAACCGGGGATCACATCAGAGTGCATCGGATTGGCGCGAGATACGTGTCCGATGAGCTTGCCTGATTCGCGATCCAGAAGCACGGGGATGTGGTTTGCGTTCAGGCCCTTCGCCGTCGAGACCACGATGGCCGCCAGGCTGTTCTGCTCGATGAACTCGTGCAGGACGTCAACGCGGGTTTCGGCGAAGTGTTGCGGAATATACACAGTTGCTAATGCAAACTAGCCGCGATCGCGTCGGCGATCTTTTTGCCGTGGAAGCGACCGTTCTCGATGAAGATCTCGTTCGTATGCATCCCTGCGACGATGACGCCCGCCAGGTAAATACCCTTGTGCTCGCTTTCGAGCGTCTCGTCATTCGTTAAAGGCCTCTGCGTCTTCGGCTGAAGAGTGATACCCATAGAGCCCAGGAATTCGAGGTCGGGTTGATAGCCGATCATTGCCAGCACGAAGTCATTCTTGAACTCGATCGTTTTCTCGGGCGTACGGACTACGATCGAGTCCGGACGAATCTCCGTGACTTGGGAGTTGAAATAGCCGGGGATCTCGCCATTTTTGATCCTGTTCTCGATGTTGGGCTTGATCCAGTACTTCACGTTGTTATGAATACCCGGACCCCGATGGATCAATGTGACCCGAGCGCCGGTCCACCATAGTTCCAAAGCCGCGATCGCCGCCGAGTTCTTCGCGCCGATAACCGCCACGTCGTGATCGTAATAAGGATGCGGCTTCCTTGTAGTAGTGAATCACCTTCGGCAGGTCTGCGCCGGGCAGTCGAGCGATTCGCGGAACATCGTAATAGCCAGTAGCTACCACGATCTTTTTCGCCCGGTAGCACTGCGCTGATTTGCAGCCGGTCATGGTCGTAACGACGAATGCTCCGTCATTCCCGGTCACGGCCAACACCGTCTCGTACTGATGAACGTTGAGCTTGTAGTGATCGGCGACTCGACGGTAGTACTTCAGCGCCTCGGTTCGATTCGGCTTATCGTTCAGGCTGGTCATCGGAATGTCGCCGATTTCCAGCAACTCCGGCGTGGTGAAGAACACCATGTTCGTTGGATAGTGATAGATCGAGTTGACTATGCAGCCTTTCTCGATCAGCACTGCATTCACACCGCGCTTCTTCAATTCGATGCCGCAGGCCAGGCCGGTGGGACCGGCCCCGATCACTACCGCATCGAACTCGGTCACAGCATACCTTCCACGGCGGTGTAGACGTCTTCGAGAGCCGACGGCAGAGCGTCCGGCTTCGATCCACCTGCTTCCGCCATGTCCGGCCTACCGCCACCTTTGCCACCCACCGCCGCGGCAATCGTTCCCACCAGCTTGCCTGCATGGACCTTCCCCGTCAGGTCCTTGGTTACTGCCGAGATGATGGCAACATTCGAGTCAGCGATCGTTGCAAGCACAACGATGCCTGTCTTCCATTTGTTGCGCAGAGAGTCGGCCAATTCCCGGAGCTGCTGCCTGTCGAGCCCGTCTACGCGAGCCGACAGAACTTTCACGCCTTTCAAGGTACGGGCTGAACCTTCCAAACCTGCGACCTGCGCGTGCGCCAGCTTCGATTTGAGCTGATCGATCTGTTTCTCAAGCGCCTGCTCGTCTGCGAGTTGAGCTTCTCGATCTGCTCCGACATTCCGGACTTTTCTTCTTCGAGGCGGCGGACTACGGCGTCACCGGTCAATGCTTCGATCCGGCGCACGCCGGCAGAAATGCTGCTCTCGTACACGACTTTACAGACGCCGATATCTCCGGTTCGTCGAACGTGTGTACCACCGCAAAGCTCCCGGCTGAACGATCCGTCGCCAACCGACACGACTCGAACTTTGTCGCCATACTTCTCTCCGAATAACGCCATGGCGCCGGTCTTCAACGCATCGTCGATGCTCATTACATCGGTGCGCATTTCCTCGTTCGCGAGTATGGCTTCGTTTACCTGCCGCTCGATTTCCTTGAGCTGCTCGCGGTCGACAGAGGCATAGTGCGAGAAATCGAAGCGCAAACGCGAGGGCTCCACAACACTGCCTGCCTGCTTCACATGCGTGCCGAGGACGTCGCGTAGAGCGGCGTGCAACAGGTGTGTCGCCGTATGATTGCGCATCGTCGGCATGCGCTTTTCGCTGTCGACGACGGCCTGGATGACGGAGCCCTGCTCAATCGGCGCCACAGTGCGGACGCGGTGCACATTCAGGCCCTTCACTGGCGAATACGTGCCCGTAACGTCGGCGATTTTGACTCCTTCGGAATCGAGCAAGACACCCTGATCGCCGACCTGTCCTCCGGCTTCGGCGTAGAACGGAGTGCCGTCGAGAATGACTTCGGCGTCAACGCCGGCCGGAAGTTCCGACACCTGTTTGTGACCTACGAGTAACGCGATAATCGTTCCGGTGTGACGAAGCGTGTCGTACCCGTAGAACTGAGTGGGACTGGCCGCGTGCAACTCCTGGTAAATGGGCGCAACCGAGGCCTTGTCTCCTCCTTTCCAACTGGCGCGCGCCCGTTCCCGCTGCCGCTCCATCTCGGAGTCGAACCCAGCGCGATCGATCCGCAGACCGAACTCGCGCGCCATCTCTTCCTGCTCATCGATCGCGAGGCCGAAGGTGTCGTACAGTTTGAACGCTGAGGCGCCCCCGAGCACGCCGCCCTGCGCGTCTTTGGCTTCATCGTGGAAAACGCGCTCGGCCACTTGGAACGTGTTCGCGTACCGAACCTCTTCTTCGCGGACAATACGCGCCACGCGATCCATGCTCTCGATCATCTCCGGGTATGCCGATTTCATGTAATCGGCAACGAAGCTGGTCAGCTTGTGAAGGAACGGCTCCTCGACACCGATCATACGAGCGTTTCGCATCGCGCGGCGCATGATCTTGCGAAGCACGTATCCGCGGCCCTCATTAGAAGGGATGACGCCATCGTTGATGAGGAACGCCGCCGCGCGGGCATGGTCCGCGCATATTCGGAGAGTCGTTGCAATTCGATCGGTTTGGCTGTACTCGACGTGAAACAGGCTTGCCGCGTTCTCGATAATCGGCCACAGGAGGTCAGTCTCGTAGTTGCTGAGCTTGCCCTGCAGGACTGCCGCGATCCGTTCCAGACCCATGCCGGTGTCGATCGAGGGGCGGGGAAGAGGTGTCAGAATGCCCTCGGCCGAGCGGTCAAACTGCATGAAGACGAGATTCCAGATCTCGACGAAACGCCCGCCACCATCCTCGGGAAATTGTTCGCGCTCACGGCCGGGTTCGGCTGCTGCCGGACCGTAATCGAAGTGGATTTCCGAGCAGGGTCCGCACGGTCCCGTCTCGCCCATCTGCCAGAAGTTATCCTTCTCATCGAGGCGGAAGATGCGGCTCTTGGGCACGCCGGCGACCTTTTGCCAAAGCTCTTCGGCTTCGTCGTCTTCTCGAAATACGGTGACGTACAGCTTGTCCTTCGGAAGGCCGTAATCCCTGGTCAGTAACTCCCAGGCGAAATCGATAGCATCTCTCTTGAAGTAGTCGCCGAAGCTGAAGTTGCCGAGCATCTCGAAAAAAGTGTGGTGCCGGCGCGTGTAGCCGACGTTTTCGAGATCATTGTGCTTTCCGCCTGCGCGGACGCACTTCTGGGATGATGCTGCGCGCGAATAATCGCGCTTTTCCTGGCCAAGGAACACGTCCTTGAACTGATTCATGCCGGCGTTGGTGAACAGCAGCGTGGGGTCGTTATGCGGGACCAGCGATGAGCTTCGCACGGGCCTGTGCGCACGCTCGGCAAAGAAATCGAGGAACTTCTGGCGTATTTCGTGGCCTGTCATGGGGAAACACTTATTTTCCCACATGAAGCTTCACCGTACCGGAATGTCAGTATTATCAGCGTTGTTCCGCGACGGAGCGCTCAGCCAAGTCTCCGACTACAGGAAGGTGGTAGGCCTCCTCCTGTGCGGTCTTCACGATCATCCAGATCCATGCTCCGAACACAATAGCGTGCATCAGTCCGGTCATTGCGCGCATCGGGTTCGGCCTGGGGATCGCGTGCGAGAACGGAGTCAGCACCCAGTCAATGATCAACCAAACGACGAACAGATACAGTCCCTGGAACGCATGAAACCGAACATTCCGGTCCGCACGGAATCGTGGAGACGCGAGCACGATCACGGCAGGAATCCATCCCAGGACTGGGATATAACACAGCATGGAAGCTGTACGGGGTGAGATATTCCGGAGAAAATCCCCACCCGCGGGCGGCGACCCGACAGCCTGTCGAGTGCCACACTTGGCGCAGAAGGTGTCCGATGGTTGGACCTGGCCCCCGCATTGTGTACAGAACGGCATCCTGTTAGTAACTACGATACGCCAGGATCTTTCGTTCCGCGAGAGTTACTTTACCGGATCTTTCGCGCAGCGGAAACCGATATCCGGCGCCAGATATCGAGCTGGCACAGAGGACCACTCCCAAGGAACAGCGGTCATCAGGGGCGTGCCGAAAGATCCGCCCTTCACGCTGTACCACGGTTCGTTCATGGCCGGCGGAGGGTTCAGGATTTTCGAGAAGTGATCGACGGCATCGGTGCTCGGCGTGATGTCGTCGGCAACATACTCGAGCGCATTGCCTGCCATATGAAGGAGGCCGTAGGGGCTGGCGCTCTCGGCCATTGAATTTACGGGCAGCAGCGTGTGCTCGCGGAAGTTCGGATTATCGGAAACATTCGCAAACTTGGCTTCATTCACATCGCCCCACGGCCAGGTTTTTCCGTCCGTGCCCCGGGCTGCTTTCTCCCATTCGACGGCTGTCGGAAGGCGTTTGTCCGCCCATTTTGCAAATGCTCTTGCGTCGGCGATGGTGATGTTCACGACCGGCTCGTCCGGATGATCTTTTGGGAACTTCGGCGGCAACGGACGGTTCGTCGCCGCGCAAAACTTCTCGTACATTGCGTTAGAGACTTCCATCTTGTCGATATAGAAGGCAGGGACCACAGTCTGCTTCTTCTCCTTCCCCTGCTGGAAGGGACCACCAGGAACGAGTGCCATCTGACCGGTTTCCGTATTCAGGATTGGCGGAAGGACCGTGGCGGTCTTCTGGCTCTTGATGTAGACGAGACCGCCCACGATCACAGCGATCATCAAGACCACGAAGCCCACGACTAGCTTGCCTTTGGAGCCACTCGGAGCAGGCGGAGCCGCGGCGGCGTGTTCCGCCGTGCCAGGACGGGGCCCGAACTGATGGATGATGCCTTCGAGTTCAGCACAGACCTGTGTGAAGTTTTGGGGCCGGTCTTCCTTCTTTTTCGCGGTGGACCGAGAGACAAGTTGAACCAAAGACTCCGGAACGCCCGCCTGACGCATCGGGTCCATATTCACAGGCTCGTTCAGGATCTGATAGAAGAGCCGCTCAACCGTTTCGCCGGTGATCGGCTTGGCTCCCGTGAACATCTCGAACAGCATGATGCCGAACGCATACACATCCGCCCGTTCGGTGACCTGCTCCCCGAGCACCTGTTCGGGCGCCATGTAATACGGCGTGCCAAGCGCAAACCCAGCCTTGGTCATCGAAAGACCCTCAGCTTTGGCGATGCCGAAATCCATCAGCTTCGCTTTACCGCTCTGGTCGAGATGGACGTTCTCCGGTTTGATGTCGCGGTGGATAATCTTTTTGGAATGGACGTATTCGAGTGCTCTGGCGATCTGCAGGGCAATCCGCAGCTTATCCTTTAACTCGCCAATCGAGCCCGCTTTGATGGCTTCGCGGAGGTCCTGGCCGACGAGGAACTCCATCACCATGAACGGGCGTCCGTTGTCCTCGCCGAAGTCGAAGATCTGGATGATGTTCTCGTGTTGGATATTGCCGGCCATACGCGCTTCCTGGAGGAAACGCGCTTTGGCTTCCGGATCGGCGCACCCCTGTTCCGTCAGGATCTTTACCGCGACGGTACGTCCGATGACGGTGTCTTTCGCCCGATAGACGTGCGACATACCGCCACCCAAGAACTTCTCTAATTCGTACTTCCCGATGCGAGCCGGAAGTTGCACTCTATTTGGCCACCTGCGATACGCAGCGCAGCCCGGCGAGGCTGCCTTTCTTGAAGAATGGCGGGGCGCCGCCCATGTCGAGCATCACGCGAACGGCAACCGGAGCTCCGTTTGCCAGGGTCGCAGGTTTCCCACCGATCCGCACGACCCATTCAAGGTTGTACCCGGAGCCTGCCTGGTCCCAGCGTTCCGCATCGCCCATCAGTCGGAACGTCGCCCATAGTCCTGTATACGAGTAGATGTTCACATTTCCGGCGCCGAGGTTTCCCTGAAGCGCCGCCTGGCCGCCACCTGGCCACGTGAACTGCTTCGCGCCGCCGCCAGTAGACGCAAGAGTCTGGCCATCAACATTCAGTGAGTAACCCTGGATGCCTTCGGACTTCAGAGGTGTCAACGTATACATCAGCTTCGGATCCGGCGCGCCGGGCTTGTATAACACTTCGGACAACTTCGCCGCGGTATTGAAGAAGTTTACGAACTGAGGGGTCAGCGGTACGGTCCCGGTCGCCACATACTGCGAGCCTTGCTTGACGAGCGCCTGCTTCAGGTTCGCATCGTAAAACGCCCAGAGTGCGCCTTCGCCTGGCTTCAGTAGCGAGTTCACTTCCGGTATGGATGATTCGGCAGTTGCCGCAGTATTGAAGGGATACTTGTTCGTCACGGCTGAGAACTGGGCGCACAGGCCCTTTCCCTTTCCGTTCAACTCGGCTGGCCCGAGCGCGCGAAGCAGCCCTTCGGCATTGCTGATCGGATCCTCGAGCAGCTTCTGTAAAGTCGCCTCGAGGTGCGTCTCCTGATCGATGTTGAATCCTTGCGCCACCTGTTTGACGGAAATCTTCGCGTTAGTCGCGTTCGACAGGGTCGTGCTTGCCGTCGCCGGATCGGGCGTCGGCATCTGCGCTGCCTGATCGATGGAGGTTTGCAGGGTCAACAGCGAATTGACATACGGCTGATTGGACGGCGCAACATAGCGATCGACGTTCGATGGCGGAACGACATGATGCACGGACGAAAACGCTTTTTGGATTCGGTTCCCGCCCTGGATTTTGCTGTAGTCGACGCCTGTGTTCTGGGATGCGAGCCAGAACAGGCCGAGAATCGGGGATTGCGTGCCGGACTGGAGATTCAGTTTCTTCGCTGCATCCTTCAGATCCGCATACCTCAGGACGGTCGTGTTCCTGAAGTAATTCCGCCACTGCGCGATGTAG
Source organism: Bryobacteraceae bacterium (assembly GCA_963825845.1). GTDB lineage: Bacteria > Acidobacteriota > Terriglobia > Bryobacterales > Bryobacteraceae > DASQDN01. Next base: position 72,508 of record CAWGVL010000065.1, read on the forward strand.
TCATTCACGTATCGTGTGCTCAGATCGGCGGTCAATTTCACCTTGTCGATGGCGCCGCTTTGGCAACTGCTGGCGGAGATATTTCCGGCTGCGTCGCAGAGCACCCAACGCTCACCCGCGAAGAACTGATCGGCCTTGGGCAGATTGTTCGCCATGAACTGATAGCCTGCCTTGGAAAACGCGGCCGGGATGTCGCGGCCATTCACTACCGCCTGTGCTGAATTTGCCACATCCCGATTGAAGTTCACAGTCCCTTTGGCAGCCTGCGACAGCATGAACTGGTAGACCCGCTCGATACCGGAGAACTGGGCGAGATAGGACCGCCCGCGCGCCACCGCATCGTTGTCGCCGGTGGAGGAAAACGGATTGCCGTTCTTCAGATCCTTTGCGTAGTAAACGAACTGCTTCTGCGCGAGTTGCATGCTTTGCGCATCAACGCTCCGACCTTCCGCCCAGCGCCTGAGCAGGATCGGAGCAGGGGATGCATCGGTCACTTTATCGTTCTGTACGGTCGTGATGAGATAGCCCTTCAGGATTTCATAGGGGAGCCCGTAGTCATCCGTCGATGCAGGCGCAGCCGGAAGCTTTTGCAGATGCGATCGTAAGGCGCCCTGGGCTTGCGCGAACAGCAACTGACCGAAGCGATTGTAGTAGGCCTTGCGAAGATGCGGATACAGGTCGTCTCCCGCATAGAGAAGCCACCCCATGCTGAACGGGCGGCCATCGACTCGATATGCGGACACCTGCTCCAATGCCTGACGGAGTGTCTCGAGCCGCTGCAGTGAATCGAGCGAGGCGAGCGAGTTCCGGCCGCCTCCGTCGCGGGAATTGCCTCGGCAACTGCGACGGCATTGTTCACCATCGCGCGATTCTTAAAGAAAGATACAGTGAACGCGATTGCTGTGAAGAACAGCAGTAGCGACGCTCCGATGAGCAGCATCCGCTGCAATCCACTTGTCTTCGTGCTGGAACCACTGGCTGCGAGCGCGGCACGGTCCTGGAGGATCACTTGGTTGAACAGCCGGCTGACGAACACCCACTGCGGGACCCGCTTGCTGCCGGTGTACTGGGGCTGTTGAGCCGGCTGGGCGGCGGCTCCCGGGCGCATTGCCTGGAACATCCCCGTTGCGTGTCCGGACGCTTGCGCGCTCCTCGCGGGCATCGGGGTAGCGGCCGGCAGCGGCGTGTCTTGTACGACTACAGGCCTTACACCACTGAAATAGAATCCTCGAAGGAAGGGGCTCGTCCGCAACTGGCTGGGCCTGCCGATATCCACTAATAGCTGCACCACCGCATTTCGCAGTTTCCGGAACTCCCGAGGGAACTCGTAAGCGCCTGGAAGCTTTTGCGGATCGGACTCGCGGGGGAGGAAGTGTAGCCGTTTGTCCGCCAGCGAATAGAAGAGCGAATCGAAAGCGGCGACGAGGCGGCGAGTTTCCTCCTCTCCGTAGACGCCCGCCTGTACATTGTGCATTGGCAGCGTGATGCCGAGCACCTGGCCTGCCTCATCATTGGTCAAGCCCCGAACGTAGTCCGTGAAGAATGGTAGACGGTCGCAGCGAGTGAACAGTACGTACACAGGGAAGCTAATCCCCAAAGCTTGAGAGATCTCGCCCAGCCGCGCCTGAGCCGTGCGTCCGATCGTCGCAAAATAATCGGCGGAGCCCTGCTGCGTAAACATCTCGGCATTGACGCAGATCACAGCCGCCCGGGGCGCCTGTGTATTGCCGCCCACCATTGATTTCAAACTGCCCGGCTTCAAGCGCCGGACCAAACGAACCCAACGAGACTGCTCGCCCAGCAGCGAAGCGCCGGCTTCCGCGAAGATCGTGTTCTTTGCCAGCCAGAAGTTTGCGGTGCGCGTCGGAGCAACCTGATTATCCTGATGCGCGACACCGGCGAGGAGTTCGGGCTCCAGCCCGAATTCAAAATCGTGCTGGTCTTGGCCGTGCCTTGATCACCTATCACGAGCACGACAGGAAGCGTACCGATCGTGGCGCCCTTGCCCATTTGGGAGGCTGCCAGCTTGGCCTCCGCCTCCCGTACCAGCGCGTCAATTTCATTGTTCGGGTCGAGCGGCGCATCGGAGGGAAGATCAGCCGCCTGTTCCTGCTGGCGCATCTTCCACCACACGATCACACCGGCCGCGATGACTCCAATAGCCGATAAGGCGGCGAACAGAATGTAGAAGTCGGACTCCGATAGGCCCAGCAGCTTGCCCGCTGCCCAGGCTGCGACCATGTAAGCCAGTAGCGAAACTCCGACGATTGCGCAAAGCTGTGCCATATCCTGACTCCTAACTCCGCGCCTGTGATGCGATCTGTTCCATCCGATCGACACCCGAACCCAGGCTTATCTTGAAAACCCCGAACAGCAGCAGCGTGATTAGAAGAACACCGGCGGTCATGAAGACCAGCCGCTTGACCCAAGGATCCTTTCCCGAGGCCTGAATCTGGTCGTTCGGCACAGCCCAGGCCGGCGACAACTCGGCCGAGGACTGCCGGATGCGCGCGATCTTGTCGCCCGTGGTTTGAACTCGCGCCTGCAACTCGCCGCGGCCACCAATGCTGTACTTTCCCGCGAATCCGAGGAGCATGCAAAGTTGGTAGACCTCGAGCAGGTCGCCCATGTCCTGGCTGTCGTTGCGCTGCAGGATCTTGTCGAGATTCTGAAAGAAGATCTCACCTGCGACGTGGTGCCCGAAGTACTCTTCCTGAAGCGGCCGCCGTGGCCAATCCGCGAACACCGGATTGTGCATGTTCAGGATGGATTCGTCGAGAAAGGCTACGACGGCGAACGTCGCGAGTTGAATGTCTTCGCCCGAGTACCCCCGTCGCCGCGCCTCCTCGGCCGAGGTCTTAATGGCTTCCCGCACCTGATGGCGAAAACTCTCGGCGTCGGAAACATGCTGGCGGTTCGCCCGCAAACGCTCGCCGACGGTCAATACTTCCTGGAAACAATACGCCAGATTCTCGGCGCGTCGCTCTAGATTCGAAGACATGCAAGGGCTCCTGTAGGGCTTACTGCTCGAGGATCACGAGAAGTTCGGCTTCCGGCTCCGGAATCTCGCCCGGGATATACACACCGACCTGCCGGCTCTTCATCAAATGCTCCCAGCAGGGACCACCCTTATTAATCGCGAAATATTGGGTGTCAACTTTAGCAGAAACTGCAGAAGGAGCGACAGGCAAGTGAGCCAGAGGCATTCCGGGGAGCGCGCGTTTGACCAATTCGCCCACCACGTTCGAGCAAAACTTAACCAACTGCGGCGTTCTTGTGATCAGTTCCACTTCACCGATGGGTGACCGGATGGCCAATACCCATCTGGATTCGTTGAAGCAGCGCTGGTCGGTCACTGTTCCGTAGTAGAAGTAATCGACGTCTTTTCTCAGTGGGACGGAGACAACGTTAGTAGGAACGATCGTCTCCAGGTGTGTCCGGATGTGAGTATCGAGCAGATCGAAGGTCCGGTCGAGATTCGAATGATCGTAGGCCGGGACGGCGCGTGGATGCGAATCGAGCGCGAAGGTGCAAAGAGCCCCGCCCAGGCGAGCCATTTCCGTATAGAGTTCTTCGGGATGCCCTCGCTTCGTGAGGTACAGATGCCGCAGAGGAGCCAACGCGCTGTTCACGGTGTGCAGCAACCAGAAGTTGGCTACATCACGGGTCGAGAACTCCGTCAACGACTTGCCCTTGGGCCGCGCGAGCGTTGCACTCTTGTCATCGAGAATATCGATGAGCCGCTGCAGCATACTCATCAGCCGTTCGCTGCCGCCGATCTGCAGGCAGGGTGGAACGAACGACCAGTCAATATGTAATGGCCGGAGTGATCTCGCGTTACACGCGCAAGCGGAATCGACTGCAAACTTTCGAGCGGCTCAGTGTCCAGCGTCAGCGCAATGTTCTTGCGGCCAAGCGGAACCGGCTTTTCATCGACACCCGTCGTCTCGTCGTGAAGCAGTTTCTTTTCGGCGACGAAACGAGTGGATTGTCCGATGGCTGCTTCTGCGGGTACACAGTTCAATCCGTTCTGCTTCCTCTCCGGTACGGTCAGCAGGACCGTGAGAGACTCGCGATTCGGAGGAAACAGATCGGCGATGGGACGCGGCTCAGGAACGGGGTCCGACTCCGGCATATGAAATGCCAGGCCATCTGGAAAAATCCCGCGCGCATGCAGGAGAGAAATTGTTCCGTTTCTCAGCGCTTCAGGGTCGAGCGCACAGTCGGTCATTCCCCATGGTTCGAACCACAGAGATGATGTGGCGAAGCGTATTGTGTCTTCGAAATACCGGCTCTGTACCTGGAAATGATGGGGGCCCAAGTACATCCCCTCGGACCACACGACTCGGGAAAGGTATTTCATAGACGCAGGTTTCAGGCGCGGGGCGCTACACAGCTTTGGCTTTCTGCAACCGTAATACTCTACCATAGCGCCTTTATAGGCTTTCTGAGGGTTTAAGGGGTTTACCTTAGCGTTTCAGGATGCATTTCGGCGTGGTACGTTTGGTAATCGACAGGCAGGAGGTGGTTCAAGGCCATGAGCATCTACGAGCGATATGAACTGCTGGACATCGTGAATGACGGCCCGGTTAAGACGTTTCGAGCCCGGGAAATTCAGACAGGGCAGATAGTCGCCGTTCACCTTTTACTGCCACTCAGCGATCCGCAAGGAATTCTTCAGAAAGTCCGTATTGTTAACCGATCCTGCACGACAGGAATTGCGGGAATTCGGGGACCACGAAGGTACTTCATATGTGGTCACGAATGAGTGGAAACGGATGGTTAATTTTCCTGACTGGTTGAATGCGGTTGCCGGTCCTGCCCACTCCGCCACCGGCGCCGCAGGCCCCGACCACCGATCGGTTTGCAAAGGCCGGGAATTGGCGAATTCCCGTTTCGGAGTTTGGCCGAAAAATGGATCAGGTTGCCGGAAACTCCTGCGCCACCCGAGCCGAAAACCCCACCGATTCCGTCGGAACCGCATCCACCCATGCCTGAGCCTCCTGCGCCCGTAGTCGGCGAGTTCACGCGTATGTTTGAAGCGGCGAAGCAGAACCAGCCTCAGGCCGTTCCGGCGCGTACGGAACAGATCGGCGAATTTACGCGAATGTTTGAGGCGCAGAATCCATCAGCGGCGAGCAACGCCGGGTCCTCGGCCAACGAGACCCCGGGTGAGTTCACGCGCATGTTCGATGCGCCGCTGCGGCGCCACGTGCGACTCCTCAGCCGCCGCTTCCAGTGCTCCGGCTGCGAACGTCGATGAGCCGGGGGAGTTTACGCGGATGTTCCAGACTCCGAGCGCACCGATGGGCTCGGGGATAATGCCTGGGCCGCCTCCACCCTCGAAGGAGGAGGCCGGTAGCTTTACGAGAACGTTCGAAGTGCCGGTGGTGAAGCATTCATCGCAGCCGGTCGCGCCACCACCTCCGCCGCCCCAAGCTGCGCAAGAGCCCGGTGAGTTTACGCGGATGTTCCAGACTCCGGCGCAGACGCCTCCGCCGCCTGCGTCTCCGGTATCGAACGACAGGCCTTTTATCACACCCCACCGTACGCCGGGACAGCCGGAGAGTCCTGTCAAATCGGAGGCAGGGGAGTTCACGCGGATGTTCCAGACGCCGGCTCGAACGCCGCCTCCTCCGCCACCCGCGCAGGCGAAGCAGGAGCCAAGCGAGTTTACGCGGATGTTCCAAACTCCGGCGCAGACGCCTCCGCCGTCGGCATCTCCGGTATCGAACGATAGGCCGTTTTATCACCCCGGATCGTACGCCGCATCAGGCGGAGACTCCCGCCAAATCGGACCCAGGGGAGTTTACGCGGATGTTTCAAACTCCGGCGCAGACGTCTCCGCCGCCTCCGTCTCCGGTATCGAACGATAGGCCGTTTATCACGCCGGATCGTACGCCGCGTCAGCCGGAGCCTCCCGCGAAAGCCGGGACCAGGGGAGTTCACGCGGATGTTCCAAACGCCCGCTCAACCGGGTCCACCGCCGACGCCAACGCCCTCTCAACAGCCTCCCCGGCGAGACAGGAACCCGGCGAGTTTACACGGATGTTTCAAACGCCCACGGGTCCTCCTCAGGCGCAGCCACAGGCCAAGCCGGCCGAGGCGGGCGAATTTACGAAATTCTTCCAGGCCCCGCAGCAGGCGCCATCCACGCCCGCGGCTCATCCTGCTTATAAAGATCCATTTGCAAAAGCGACTGAACCGACTTCCCCGCAGAGCGGCGTTGGTGAGTTTACACGTATGTTCGGGACCCCTGTCGTGAGCGCAAATCCGATGCCGCACACGCCGCCCCCGCACATCCCCGTTCAGGCGCAAACTCCGCCTCTGCAGCCACAGCAGGGACCGGGAGAGTTCACGCGCATGTTTGCGGCTCCGTCGCAACCGATGCAGACACCGAAACCGGCGGGCGCCCAGCCTGCTCCCGCCTCCGCGCCGTCCGCAAATGCACGGCCGGCAAAGAAGCAGAGCTACCTTCCGCTGTTCATCGCGCTTGGCGTTCTACTGCTGATCGCGATCGCCGTGATCGTCATATTTGCCCTAAGGAAATAAAACCGAGTGAGCTTACCGATCGAGATCGGAACGGACGAGCAGTTCGCCGCTGTACGGCAGTTTTTAGAGAAACACAGCTATTCCGAAGAAACGCTGTGCAAGCGCTTCGGGATTAAGAAGCTATCTGAATTCGAGGATGTTCCCGATCGGGAGCAGGTCGAGCCGTGGGATAAGGACGCGACAGGCGTGCTATTCCGGCTCCTCATCGAGACGCGCTTCATTCCCGAGACGATGGTTCGTGAGAAGCTCGGGGAGGCTGAAACGGACCTGCTCGAAGACCTCGGGCTGATTCACGGCAACGCGGATAACGAGGAAGAAGTCTGGTCGCCCGTATCACTGGTACCATTCGTGGGTCTCTGGTCTGTATGCGATTCATGGCACCGTCCGGATCGAGCTGTGCTGGCGCCCAAAGATCCTGTTTACGCGCCGATAGTGTCGAATGCGCACCAGTTCTTTCGGCTCTTGCCGAAGATGCCGTGCGAGCGCTTACTTGAACTCTGTTCCGGTACCGCCTTCGCGGCGCTGCACGGCGCACGCAACTACGCGAAAGAGGCATACGCGTTCGACATCTCGCCAGCGAAGTACGCAGTTCGCTGAGTTCAATCGCCGGCTGAACAACATCCCGAACGCGACGATGAAGCGGGGGGATTTGTACGAGCCTTCGGATGGCATGACGTTCGATCGGATCATCGTGCATCCACCGTATGTCCCGGTGTTGCGGCCCAAGTGGGTGTTCCACGACGGCGGCAACGACGGTGAGGCCATCGTCAAACGCGTGATCGCTGAGGCTCCGAAGTATCTCGCGCCCGGCGGCCTGCTTTTCATGCTCGCGATGGGGACGGATCGCGAGAAGCCATACCAGGAACGAATCCGCGAGTGGCTCGGCGACTCGCAGTCCGACTACGATGTTGCCGTGTTCCCGATCCGGCTTGTGTCACCGGATGACTTTGCGACTCGAGCCACAGCGGGCAGCAAGACATACACGGAAGATCAGTACCGGTTCAAGGACCTGTTCAAACAGCTCGAGATCGAATCATTGGTGTATAGCGTTGTGATGCTGCAGCGAAAGACGACGGATCGACCTACGTTTACGATTCGCCGCCAGTTCGGTCCGCGCACAGGACCGTCGGAGATTGATTGGGCGCTCGAATGGGAGACTCTGGTCGTGAGCGGTGAGGCGACCGAGCGCATCCTTCAGTCGCGACCGAAGCCAAATCCCGAGACTGAACTCAGGGTGCTCCACAGATTGGGCGATGGAGGCTGGGAAGTGGATGAGCACATGCTTGTCACTCGGTATCCGTTCTCGATGGAAGCGCGGACGGACCCATGGGCGCCGTATCTCATGGCCGCTTGCGACAGCAAGAAAGCTGCTCGGGAGTTGTTTCAGCAATTGAAGCAGGAAGGCGTGTTGCCGGAGGCTGCTCCTGATGAAGAGTTTGCCCGAGCGATCGCGATTCTCGCGTCCGGTGGGTTTCTGTTCCTGGAGAACGTATGATTCGTATCGGTGATCGCGAGCAATTCGCGACCGTGCGCCGCTTCCTGCAGACGGCCTACCCCGATGATTCCAATATCCTGGCCGATCGTGTTGGCGACTTCGATCCGGTCAAACACGGAGATGAGCCGCCGCTGATCCGCCTGTTCTTTCTCGGACGCGCGATTTCGGTCGGTGAATGGGAGTCCGCCGCACCACACCAGATTCGGAACGTCTTTTCCGACCTGGGTTTGACCGAACCGGCATCGAACGGGCGCATCCGTTGCAGCACGCTGCTGTATCGCTCGCATGACAAATACATCGTTTCCGATCGCTTCATGGACGATGAAGGAAAGGTAGGCCGGCCGGCTGAAGATTGCGTGTATTACGCGCTGACCGATACGGCCCATCATTATCTATACTCATTACCCACGTCGAGACGCTACGGTCAGGTGCTCGACATCGGCTCGGGTTCCGGTGTCGCCGCCCTGATTCTCGCGCCGAACGCGCAGCAGGTTTATGCCACGGACATTGCGCCGCGATGCATCTTGTTCACGGAATTCAATCGTCTACTGAATGGCATCGAGAACATCATTGTTCGGGAAGGCAGCCTGTACGAGCCGATCGAGGGTTTGAAGTTCGACCTGATCACCTGTCATCCGCCGTTCGATATTTCTCTCAGCTCAACCAAATACATCTATGCCGACGGCGGCGAGGACGGTGAGTTCGTTACCCGCGGCGTCATCTCCGGCTTGCCCCGGATGTTGAACCCCGGTGGCCAGTTCATCGGCGCCGTGCGTGCTACAGACCGTGTCGATGGCGCAATCGAGGAACGAATCCGAAGATGGCTCGGCGAGGAGCATGCGGAGTTCGACATTGCGGTGATTGTCCGTTCTACGATTCGCATCGAAGAGCACGCCATCAGCGCATCCATGCTGGCCAAGCAGAACCTCGATGACTACCAGAAGTACATGGATTTATTCAACGGCCTCGGTGTCACCCGCCTGCCATATATTCACCTGCTGATCGAGCGCAAAGCCGCTGCTCAGCCGCTGACCATTCGCCGCGATATCGGCAAGCGCTGCACGGTCGCCGAGATGGAAGCTCTGCTGGCTTGGGAACGGTTGAAGGCTGAGATCACGCTCACGGATGCACAACTTACGCCTTCGCCGCACATGGAGCTTCGCGTTCGTCACAAGTTCCAAAAGGGTGAGGTGGTCCCTGTTGATTACGCGTTCATGGTCGAGCATCCATTCCGGGAAGAGGAGTCTGTGCCGGAATGGGTAGCCAAGATTGCCGCTCTATGTATCGCCGAGCGGTCGGCCGATCAGGTATTTGAGTTGATTCGAGAAGAGTATCCGATTCCGCGTCCTGACTTTGACGCGACTCTGAAGCGTCTGGTCACCATGGGCGTCCTTCAACTGCGGGTCGGAGGCGCTGTAGGAGCCGGCTCAGGACGCTTCTGGGGATTGCGCGACCGTTGCCTGCTCAACTCCGAGTGCGGCTTCGGGAAGGATGCCGAGTCGCACGTACACCGGTCGGAGGATGGTTCGAATCTCCTTCAGCCTGCGCGCGAACCACACAGACCCGGCCACGCACAATAATCCGCTTACGACGAGCGTCCAACGTGTGCCGACCTGCGCCGCAAGCGCACCGGCCATCAGGCTGCCGAATGGCGCCATGCCCTGAAATGCCATGGAATAGAAGGCCATCACGCGGCCTCGCTTCTGATCGTCGACGATCGTTTGCAGTATGGTGTTGCTCGCTGCCATGTGCTGCATCATTGAAAAGCCGATAACCGGAAGAATGAGAAGCGACAGCCAAAGGTGCGTGGACCAACCGAACGCGATAACGCTGAGCCCGAACAGGCCGGAACAGGTTACGATACGCGTGCCTAGTCCGAGAACGGTTCGCCGCATGGCCAGAGTGAAGGCTCCTGCGAGAGCACCGAGGCCCGATGCGGCCATCAGCACGCCCATTGTGTTCGCCCCTCCATGCAGCACTTCCGACGCGATAACCGGCATTAGCACTGTGTAAGGCATGCCTGCCAGGCTGACCAATGCGAGCAACAACAGGATAGACCGGATGGGCGCCGATCCTGCAACATAACGCCACCCCTCGCGGAGTTGCTCGCCCACTTTGCTTTGGGAAAGCGCGACAGTGCGAGGGGCGATACGCATCAATAGCAGACTGGCGATCACAGCGATGTAGCTTACGCCGTCGACAACGAAACACCAAGCTTCGCCGATGCCGGAGATGACGACACCAGCCAGCGCGGGACCGACGAGGCGAGCTGCATTGACCATTGACGAGTTGAGTGCAATGGCGTTGCTCAGATCTTCCCGCTGATCCACCATCTCTACGAGGAACGATTGCCTCGCGGGCATATCGAACGCGTTGACGACGCCTTGTACAACAGCGAGTGCGACGATGTGCCAGACCTTTATAACGCCAGTTAACGCCAGCGCTGCGATCGCGAACGACTGCAGCATGGACACGACCTGTGTAACCACGAGAGTTCGGTGTCGGTCCCACCGATCAACAAGGACCCCGGCCAGGGGCGCAAGGAAAAACGCAGGCGCCTGGCCCGCAAAGCTCACGGTCCCAAGCAGCACCGAAGAGCCTGTGAGACGGTAGACAAGCCAGCCAGTGGCTATGCGTGTCATCCAAGTCCCGACAAGTGAGATGCTCTGGCCGCTGAAGAACAGACGGTAATTGCGGGAACGGAGGGCTCGGACGACGAAAGTCCAGTTGCTCACGTCCGTATGGACGCGTAACAGCGCCCGAACTAAGCACTTTCAAGTTGCGCGTAGGAGCCCCCGAGCCGTGGAGGAATTCCTGGCAGCCGCTTCAGCTTGCTTCGGGCAGCAGGATAATCAGTTCTAACTGCGGAGACGGGAAGTCACCGGGGGCGTATGCAGCAAGATTGCGTGCCCGGATGACGGCTTCCCACGCCACACCTGACTGGTTGATGCTGAAGTATTGATAGTTGAGTTTGACCGGGATCGCGCTCGGAGGCCGCTGCACGTGCGTTAGCGGCACACCGGGCAACGCGTGCTTCACCAGGTGCTCAATATGGTTTGCGCGAGCATAGCTTGATGAGATAGGGCGTTTTCGCGATCAGATCCGCTTCAGGCATATCTGCACTGACAGCCAGGTACAGCCGAGTGTTGTGAAGATACTTGTCATCGGCGATCGATGTGGCGTAGATCGACGGCTGTACCAGCTTCAGCGGCAGCGATACGAAGTTCGTCGGCACTACCGTTTCCAATAAGATTCGGATTTTATCGTCGAGATCAGTGAAGCATTGCGCAAGCCGGTCGTGCTCGTATCGCGGCAGGTCGCGAGGATGGATCTGCGTTGAGAATGTGGTCAGGCTCCCCGCCAGGGAAAGCATCAGCGCATAGAGCCCTTCAGGATGCCCGTGTTTCGTATCGAAGATGTGCTGAAGCACCGGAAGGTTCGTGTTGATGGTGTACAGCAGCCAGAAGTTTGCGATGTCGGCAGTACCGAAGTCCGCTAGAGTGAGATTCCTTTGCCGACGGGTTCCTGACAATAGCGTGCTCTTCGCCGCTAAAACTTCAACCAATCGTCGAGCGATCGATACAAGGTAATCGCTGGCGCTGAAGTCGAGCAGCGGCGGCACAAATTTCGGGTCGATCTGGAACGTGCCTGCCGGAGTCCGGCGTACGGTCGCGAGCCGGAGCACCGACATGCCGCCATACTGGCGGTCGCCCACCAAAAGCCGCATATTTTTACGCGCAACCTGTACCGGCTTCTCGCTCATCCCCGAGTTTTCATCGCGGAGCATCGCGGTTTCCGCGCGATATCGCGTATCGAACTCGCGAGCCGACATCGATACGTTGAGTCCGCGATCCCGGTGATTTGGGATGCCGAGATAAATCCCGAGTTCCTGCTGATCCGGATCGAACTGCTCGGCCAGCGGGACGCCGTGCGGGGCCAAGTCGGAATTCGGTATGTCGAATACGAGGCCATCCGGGAAAATTCCCGTTGCACGAGTGATTTGGAAATTGCCTGCTGCCAGGGCTTCCTGGTTGATCTGCAACTCGGAAAATCCCCATGGCTGGTACGACAAAGCCTCGAGCTGAAAACGGAGATTATTTTCGAGGAAGCGGTCCTGTGTCTGAAGGTGTTGAGGGCTGAGAAACGTGCCCTTCATCCAGATAACAGGCTGCAGTTGCTTCATGAAAACTCACAGTAACACAGCGCACTGACTCAGACGGCGGGAATGGCGGCAATCGCGTGCTCGGCGACCCGTTTGACGTACTCGTTCGGGTCATTCAGTGCGGTCGTCAACGCCTGCCGTGCGCCTGCCGTCCGCGACCCGAGCGCGTCCAGAGCCTGGGCGGCATGGAGCCGGACGTAAATGTTACCGCTTTTCATCTCCACCGCCAACCGTGGGATAGCGGTGTCGTCGCCGAGATGTACGGCCGCGGCGCGCAGGGCTGCGATGCGTACCGTAGGCTCGGGATCGGAGGTGGCCTTCGAGATCGCGTCCTTCGCCGCTGCTGCAGATGCAGCAGTCTGGCCGAGTCCGACCAAAGCCCAGTACCGGAATGCCGGATCACTATGAGTGATTGAGTCTCGAACCCGCTTCGGATTATTATCGCGGTTGATAGCATCCACGAGCGCTCGCAACTCACGGATGTACTTCTCCGAGCCCGGCTGCCTGAGCACCTGATAGCGAGAGCCAGCCTTCTTTCCACGTTCCTCCAGGTCAGGCTCCGGAATGAGTCCGACATCCCGAGTCGCCAAAGCCCACTTCTCCTGCCTCGCCCTCATTTGCTCCAGGATTTTCTGGTGCGTCGGAGAGGTGGCCAGGTTCTCCAACTCGTGCGGATCGTTCTCCACGTCGTATAGTTCCTCGACGGGTTTGGTTTCCGCCATGTACTGCTTAGCGGCGGGAGGAAGCTTGCCTTCCTTCTGCGCGCGCCGCAGTTCCTGCATTATGAAACCCTGCTCCATGTACGACGTGTGCTGCGCATAGGGTAAATGAGGATGGTAGTTCCGAAGGTATCGATAACGCTGGTCACGAACCATTCGAACCCCGTCATAGCGCTCATCCATTCTGTCCCTGCCTGCGTAGACCGCTTCCCGAGGTGGCTTCAAATTCGGCCCGAGGAATGCGCGCCCGTGCATGTGCTCGGGAATCGGTACGCCGGCCAGGTTCAGCACGGTTGGCCCAAGGTCGATCAGGCTGATCAGTTGCGCGTCGGTTGAGCCGGGCTTGCCCTGACTTGGCATCCGGAACTTCTCCGGGATCCGCGCGACCAAAGGCACATGCGTACTTGACTCGTACAACCACCGCTTCGCCCGTGGAAGTCCGACGCCGTGATCGCCCCAGAAGAACACGATCGTGTCTTCGAGCAATTCTGCCTGCTCCAACTCCTTCAAGCGATCTCCGACTTGATAATCCATCGCGGTGATCAACTCGTAGTACTGGGCCCAATCCCGCCGTGACTCTACCGTGTCGGGGTAATACGGCGGCAGGTCCAGTTTTGCCGGATCTTGCCGCTGCTCCGGCTTGAGCCGGCCGATCATCTTGTCGTAGTCAGCGCCTCGCTTCCGAATCTGACTCTCGTGAGTGGTTTCGATGTTGAAGACGGCGAAGAATGGTTGCCCAGGCTTTCGGTTCTTCCAATGCGCTGACCGGCTCACCTCGTCCCATACGCCTGGGGGAACGCGGGAAGTTGTAATCGGTCTTCGCATTATTTGTGCAATAGTAGCCAGCGTTCCGAAGATACTCGGGGAAGCATTTTAGGAACTCGGGCAGGGCAACGCTGCATCGCATGTATTGCGACCCGAGCGAGGTCGGATACATCGCTGTGATGATGCCGGAACGACTCGGCGCACAAACTCCCGCGACAGCGTGGGCGCGGGTATAGCGTACGCCATGCGCGGCGATTCCGTCGATATTCAGGCGTGATCGCATGAGGGTCGCCGTAGCAGCCGACCTGAGGACTTGTGTCCTCGCATGAGATCCAGATGATATTCGGGCGTTTGCCGGCACCGCCGGCGAGGGATGCTGCCGCCGCTTGCGCAAGGAAAGTCCTACGATTCATGACGCATTGTCATGATATTCCACGCGCATCAGCGGACGTGGAGGCTGGAGCTATATGCTGGTAGTCGACCCATGACTGAATTCCTAAGATTGGACGGACAAACCGCACTCGTGACTGGAGCGGCAACAGGGTCGGCGCCGCGATCGCGCAGCGCCTATCGGAAGCCGGAGCAATTGTCGCGGTAGCCGACTTGGACCAGGAAGCGGCCAAGGCGAAAGCGGCCGAGTTGGCGGGCGCAATCCCGCTCCAGATCGATGTTTCCGATCCTGCCTCGGTGGAGCAGGCCTTCGGAGCACTGCTGCGACTCACCGGACGGATCGATGTCCTCGTAAACAATGCGGGAATAGCGGGGATGGCCGCGCCCCTTTGGGAATACAGATCCGGCAGACTGGAAGCGTGTCTTCGCTGTAAACGTCGATGGAGTTTTCAACTGCTGCCGGGCCGCGATCGGCCATATGCGGCAGCAGGGTTATGGACGCATCGTCAATATCGCTTCTGTAGCAGGCAAAGAAGGCAATCCTCGTATGACGGCCTATTCAGCATCCAAGGCTGCGGTAATCGGGTTCACGAAGTCGTTGGCAAAAGAAGTCGCGACAGAAGGGATCTGTGTGAATGCCGTCGCGCCCGCAGTGGTGCAAACGAAGATTCTCGACCAACTCACGCCGGAACAGATTGGCTACATGACCGAGAAGATCCCGATGCGACGAACAGGCAAGCCTGAAGAGATTGCCGCCGTCGTCCACTTCCTCTCGAGCCGTGATTCCTCGTTCGTCACTGGACAGACCTATGATGCGAGCGGCGGCCGCTGCACCTACTGAAAACTGCGTTCACGGTTAGCTACGGCGAAGGCGCGCGCCGAATTCATACCAGTCGGTACAGCGAGACGCGCCTTTTATCAGCCGCTTGGACTCGATTCCTCCCTTTAGTTGAACCAGAAACGTAAGGTTCCTCACTCTTTCTGCTATCATAAATTTTTTACATCCAAACCCTGGGGAGTCCTCGCGATGTTGCGGCGGCGTCTACTCACCGGAGCTGCGACTGTTGTCGCCGCCCCGATGCTGAACTTTGGCAATTGCCGGCTGTTCGGAGCCGGCGGGCGCGTCTATCCGACGCGGGTGGTTGATCTTGTCGCGCGCTCGCTTGTCATCGACATGCTTGGCTTGCTGACGATGGATTGGCCGAAACTGGATCGGTGGCATGCGCGGCCGGCGGAATTTTCTTCCTCAGATTTCGACCAGGTCCTCCGTTCCGGTGTGGACGCGCTCCATCCGGCGGTGGACCTGAATACCGACGACCCGCACGAATCGACACTTCGCTGGCTACGGCGCTGGAAGACCTTCATCAACGAACATCCGCGGGAGTTCAAAGCCGTGCATCGTTCGGGCGATCTCGCCCCGTTCAATCAATCGCGGAGAATCGGCATCATCATGGGCATGCAGAATTCGGAGCACTTTCGCACGCCCGAAGACGTTCGTCTCTTCCATGGTGAAGGCCAACGGATTTCACAACTCACGTACAGCAACGGTAATCAGCTCGGAAGCGGATGTACCGACCGCTACGATAACGGCTTGTCCCATTTCGGATCCAACGTCATCCGTGCGATGAATGAGACAGGCATGGCAATCGACGTATCGCACGCCAGTGAACGAACCACTCTGGATGCGATCGAAGCATCCAGCAAACCCGTGCTGATTACGCATTCAAACTGCCGGGCGCTCGTTCGACATCCGCGATGCAAGTCGGACAACGTAATCAAAGCGCTGGCGAGAAAAGACGGAGTGATGGGAATAACCGGAGTACGAGCATTCCTTTCGCCGCGCAGACGCGCGACAATAGAAGACGTTCTCGATCATTTCGATCATGTAGCCAAACTCGCCGGTGTTGAGCACCTCGGGATCGGTAGCGATGCCGGTCTTGACGCGACCCGTCCCGCTCCTTATCTCGAAGTGGAAGGTCTCCATCATCCTGGCCGGGTGTTTGACTTGACTGCCGGCTTGCTTCGGCGCGGCTACTCAGAACAAGCGGTTTCCGGAATTCTCGGCCGCAATTTTCAACGCGCGCTGGATTCCAACCTGCCGCCGCCCGCCTGAAATTCGCGGTCGCCCTGTCCATAATGGAACGATATGCGGCCCCTTTGTGTTGCGGCGCTCCTGTGCCTGCCTGCAGTTCTCACGGCAAAAAATCCCATCAGCCACGAAGATGTCTGGCTGATGAAGCGCGTCGATGCGCCTGCACCGAGCCCTGACGGTAAGTGGGCGGTATTCTCCGTCACCGAACCCGCATACGATTCGGCTAAGTCCTCTTCCGATCTTTGGATAGTGCCAACCGACGGCTCGGTTCCGGCCCGTCGCCTCACCAGCACGAAAGGTTCGGAAAGCAGCCCGCGCTGGAGTTTCGATAGCAAACGTATTGTATTCTCGGCGAAACGGGAGGGCGATGGAACCCCGCAGGTTTATATCCTAGACCTCAGTCAAGCCGGCGAAGCCGTGCGAATCACTTCTGTGAGCACCGGAGCAGCGAATCCACTCTTCAGCCCCGATGGCCATACGAATCCTGTTTCAGTCGAGTGTCTTTCCGGGAGCGGTGAACGAGGAAGCGAACCGGAAGATCAGCGACCGCAAGGCACGGAAATACAACGCTCGAGTGTATGAAAGCTTTCCGGTCCGATATTGGGACCGGTGGCTGGACGAGACGCAGCGTCACAACTTTGTCCAACCCGCTGAGCCCGGAGCGACCGCCCGTGATCTGCTGGCGGGACACAAAGCTCGTCTCGACTCCCGGCTTCGCAGGCCCGTTCACTCCCTCGGCACAGGACCTTTATGCGGCATGGGCGCCTGACGGCAAATCGATCATCTTTACTGCTACGGATATGCGCAACCAGAGCGCATATGCGGCGGTAACGACGAATTTGTATCAGATCGATGCAGCGGGTTCCGAGCCGAAACGGCTCACCTTCGGCAATCACAACTACAGCAAGCCAGTCTTCCGGCCCGACGGCAAGGCGCTCTATTTCGAGTCGAGCCGTATAGCGCGAACCGTTCAGCCAATCCCGGATCGCGATGCTCGATTGGCCGGCGATGTCCGCGGAAAAGGTCGTCACTTCAACTTTCGATCCAGAGTCAGCTCGTATGCGTTCACGCCGGATAGCCGAAAGCTCTACTCACGGCAGAGGATGCAGCGCTCGAGAAACTGTATCCGGTCACGCGGATGGAGGTGAGGTGCGAGAGGTCGGTCGAATGCAGGCCGGCGCCTATTCGAATCTGGCGATAGCGATGGCCGCCTCTACGCCCATATTGGTGGCGAACTACGATAGCGCCACGCATCCCATGGAGATCGTGCGGATCGACCAGACTACCGCGGAGCGCAGACTGCTCACGAACTTCAATGTTGCCAGGGCGGCGAATATCGATCTGGCGCCGCTCCGTCACTTCTGGTTTACGTCAAGTCGCGGCAAGAAAATCCACAGCATGATGGTGGTTCCCGCCGAATTTCGACGAATCCAAAAAGTACCCACTGTTTGTCGTTATGCATGGCGGCCCGCATTCCATGTGGCGAGATCAGTGGGTCACGCGATGGAACTACCATCTGCTCGCGCAACCTGGATACGTGGTCCTGTTGACGAACTACACGGGCTCCACCGGTTATGGGGAGAAGTTCGCGCAGGAGATTCAGGGCGATCCTTTGGCCGGTCCTGCAAGCGAGATCAATGAGGCCGCGGACTACGCCATCAAGCGATATCTTTTCATCGATGCGAACCGGCAGGCGGCGGGCGGCGCGAGTTACGGCGGTCACCTGGCCAACTGGATGCAGGCGAGCACTACGCGCTACAAATGCCTGATCAGCCATGCCGGTCTGATCAATCTTGAGTCTCAATGGGGTACCAGCGACACTATTTACCATCGTGAACTCGGCATAGGCGGGCCCATCTGGGAAGGCGGCAGAATCTGGAGCGAGCAGAATCCGATTCGGTTCGCTAAGAAGTTCCGCACACCGATTCTGCTAACCGCAGGCGAGCAGGATTTTCGTGTTCCGTTGAATCAGACGCTCGAGAACTGGTCGGTACTGCAACGTCTGAAGATCCCGAGTAGACTGATGTCTTTCCGGATGCAAATCACTGGATCATGAAGGGCGAAGACAGTCGATACTGGTACGGCGAAGTCCACCAATGGCTGGCGAAATACTTGAATCAATAGACAATTGAGCTGCTGAATCAACAAGGTGAAGACACGGACAATTCGAAGCTGATAAACGTACCGCGTTACAATCAAAGTTGATCCATCGCCCATTCCAGCGGCAACATCTACAAGTATGAGGGGGTGCAGATGAGCGCTGTCGCAGTCAACAGCACCTTGGCCCGCGGTGTCACTTTCTACAGCAGCACTGTCGGTAAAAAAGTGGTGATGGCGGTTACCGGCATCATCTTGTTCGGCTTTCTTCTGGCTCACATGGCCGGAAATCTTCAGTTCTTCTGGGGCCTGAAGTATTGAATGGCTACGCGGAAAAATTGCGCGAGATGCCGACGCTTCTCTGGGCCGCGCGTATCGGTCTGCTGGTCGCCGCAATATTTCACATTGCATCATCAGTCAGCCTGGCGCGGATCAAGAACAATGCGCGGCCGGTGAGCTACGTCCGCAAACAGAACGTTGGTTCGACGTACGCCTCTCGAACGATGTATTGGAGCGGTCCGATCGTGCTCGCGTTCCTCATTTACCATTTATTGCACCTGACGTTTGGAACCGTGCATCCGAATTTTCGGCATCTGCGCGCATATGAGAACCTTGTCATCGGATTTTCAAGTCCGATCGTTGCCGTCGCGTACATCATCTCTATCCTGCTTCTTGGAATGCATTTGTATCACGGGCTCTGGAGTATGTTCCAGACGCTCGGCGCTGCGCACCCCACCTACACGCCGAAGCTGAAAGCGTTCGCCAAGATATTCACAGTGATTATCGTGCTTGGATTCATCTCTGTTCCGATCGCGATTCTGGCTGGCTTCCGGCCGGGAAATGACATGGTATGACACTAGATTCCAGAGTTCCGTCTGGCCCTATCGAAACCGCTTGGGACCGAGCCCGTTTTGAGATGAAGCTGGTCAATCCGGCGAACAAGCGCAAGTACACGGTCATCGTCGTCGGCTCCGGGCTGGCAGGCGCGTCGGCCGCCGCGACGCTGGGCGAACTCGGCTACAACGTCAAGTGCTTTTGTTTTCAGGATTCGCCGCGGCGCGCGCACTCCATCGCCGCGCAGGGCGGCATCAACGCCGCGAAGAATTATCAGAATGACGGCGACAGCATTTACCGCCTGTTCTACGACACGGTCAAGGGCGGCGATTTCCGCTCGCGCGAAGCAACGTCTACCGGCTGGCGCAGATCAGCGTCAACATCATCGACCAGTGCGTCGCGCAAGGCGTGCCATTCGCGCGTGAATACGGCGGCACTGCTGGCCAACCGATCGTTCGGCGGCGCGCAGGTGTCGCGCACATTTTACGCCCGCGGGCAGACAGGCCAACAGCTCTTGCTCGGCGCATATCAGGCGCTGGAGCGGCAGATCGGGCGCCGGCAACGTGAAGATGTATCCCGCGCACCGAGATGCTCGACCTGGTCGTCATCGACGGCCAGGCGCGAGGCATCGTCACGCGCAATCTGGTCACCGGGCGAGATCGAGTCGCACGTCGGCTGACGCGGTGGTGCTGGCGACAGGCGGCTACGGCAACGTTTTTTATCTTTCCACCAACGCAAAGGGATCGAACGTGACGGCGATCTGGCGCGCGCACAAAAGGGCGCGCTGTTCGCCAATCCGTGTTTCACGCAGATCCACCCGACCTGCATTCCGGTCTCGCGGCGATTATCAATCGAAGCTGACGCTGATGTCGGAATCGCTTGCGCAACGACGGCCGCATCTGGGTGCCGCAAAAGAAAGGCGACAATCGGCCGCCGATCAGATTCCCGAAGACGAGCGCGATTACTATCTGGAGCGGCGATATCCGAGCTTCGGCAACCTCGCGCCGCGCGACGTCGCCTCGCGCGCCGCGAAGGAGGTGTGCGACGAAGGCCGCGGCGTCGGTCCAGGCGGGCTCGGCGTTTATCTCGATTTCGCGGATGCCATCAAGCGGCTTGGGCGAGAAGGTCATCGAAGAGCGCTACGGCAATCTCTTCGACATGTATGAGCAGATCACCGGCGAAAATCCGTACAAAGTGCCGATGCGCATTTATCCGGCCATGCACTACACGATGGGCGGCCTGTGGGTGGACTACAACTTGATGAGCACGATCCCGGGGTTGTTCGTGCTCGGCGAAGCGAATTTTTCCGATCACGGCGCCAACCGCCTCGGCGCCAGCGCGCTGATGCAAGGGCTGGCCGATGGCTATTTCGTCATTCCGTACACGATCGGCAATTATCTCGCGAGCACAAAGCTCGAGCAAGTCGACAGTCGATCATCCGGAGTTCAAAGCGGCCGAAGCGAGCGTGGCAGACGCATGATCACAGAAACTGCTCTCGATCAAAGGCAAGCGCACCGTCGATTCATTCCATCGCGAACTCGGCAAGATCATGTGGGACAACTGCGGCATGGCCCGCAACGCCGAGGGCTTGAAGACGGCGCATCGGCAGCATTCCGGAACTGCGCGAGGAGTTCTGGCAGAACGTAACGTGCTCGGCGACAAGCGATGGCATGAATCAGGCGCTCGAAAATGCCGGGCGCGTCGCGGATTTCCTCGAATTCGGCGAATTGATGTGCCTCGACGCGCTGCATCGCAACGAATCCTGCGGCGGCCATTTCCGCGAGGAATATCAAAGCCGAAGAAGGCGAAGCGCAGCGCGACGATGAGCAATTATCGCTACGTCGCCGCCTGGGAATATCAGGGCACGGACAGCGAGCCCGTCCTGCACAAAGAGCCGCTGACCTTCGAGTACGTGCACCTGTCGCAGCGGAGCTACAAGTAGGATGCGAATCACTCTTCAAGTCTGGCGGCAGAAGAACGCGACAGATGCCGGACGCATGGTGAAGTACGACATGAACGACGTGAATCACGCACATGTCGTTCCTCGAGATGCTGGACGTCCTGAACGAAGCAACTCATCGAGAAGGGCGAGGAGCCGATCGCGTTCGATCACGATTGCCGCGAAGGCATCTGCGGATCATGCGGCTTCATGATCAATGGCGTCGCGCATGGGCCGCTGCGCGGGACCACGGTTTGCCAGTTGCACATGCGCATTTCAAGGAGGGCGACGAGCTTTACCTCGAGCCATGGCGCGCCCGGGCCTTTCCGGTCGTCAAGGATCTCGCCGTGAATCGCTCCGCGTTCGACCGCATCATTGCGGCCGGCGGCTTCATCTCCGTGCCAACCGGAAGCGCTCCGGACGGCAACGCGATTCCCGTGCCCAAAACCAGCGCCGATCGCGCAATGGACGCCGCGGCTTGTATCGGGTGCGGGGCCTGCGTGGCCGCTTGCCCGAATGCTGCCGCCGCGTTGTTCACGGGAGCGAAGATCACTCATCTCAATCTGCTTCCTCAGGGTCAGCCTGAGAAGGACCGCCGCGCGTTGTCCATGGTGGCGCAGATGAACAATGAGATGTTCGGAAACTGTACGAACATCGGTGAGTGCGAAGCCGTGTGTCCGAAGCTGATTCGACTTGAAGTGATTGCCCGAATGAACCGCGACTATCTCAAAGCAAGCTGGTCCAATCGCCGTGAGCCCTTGAAGAACGACTAGCTCGCAGTCGCAGCCGGCTGTAGCCCCCACAAACAGGACTATACTCTCATCCATGAGAGTACTTGTCTCCCTGCTGTTGGGAAGCATGTTCATGCTGGCCCAAACCATCTCTACCGAAGAACTCGAGAAGTACCTGAAGGATCCGAAGAAAATTTTCTTCCTCGATGTCCGTGAACCGAAGGAGATCGAAGAACTGGGGTCGGTCAAGGGATACGTGAACATTCCGCTAGGCCAACTGGAAAGTCGACTGAATGAGGTGCCGAAGGATAAACTGATCATCACCCTTTGAAACCGGGGTGGTAGAGCCGCGCGTGCCGCGGACATTCTTGCGAAGAACGGATTCAAAACGCTTGGCTCCTGCGGCTTGGCGGACTACAAGCAAAAAGGCAAAGAACTGGTGTATCCGAAGGCTGAAAAAAAGAAAGAGGGCTGACGCATAATGTTCAAGGAATTCAAAGAGTTCGCGATGCGAGGCAATGTTCTTGACCTCGCGGTCGGTGTCATCATCGGCGTCGCGTTTGGTGGGGTCGTGACATCGTTGGTCAACGACATCATCATGCCTCCGATCGGGATGGCAATGGGCGGTATCGACTTCAAGGATTACTTCATCGCCTTACGAGCTACTGATCTTACGTCACTTGATGCCGTGAAGAAGGCCGGAGTTCCCGTCATCGCGTATGGTCAGTTTTTAAACACAGTATTTAATTTTCTGATCGTCGCGTTCGCTATTTTTCTGCTAGTCAAGACAGGTGAACCGGTTTCAGAGGCCTGCAGCTGTCGCGACCAAGGATTGCCCATTCTGCTTCAGCTCAATTCCTCTCAAAGCGAGCCGGTGCCCGAACTGCACTTCGGTTCTGGACAAAACGGTGCAGCTTTATGACAATTCATCGCATCGCAGTACTCATGTTGGCGTCCTCTGCCGCGTTCGCCTTCGATGCGCAGAGCGAACTTCTGGCGAATCTCGCGGATACGGAAAAGAAAATCGTCAGCCTCGCTGAAGCAGTGCCGGCGGAAAAGTATTCCTGGCGGCCGATGGAAGGCGTCCGGTCTGTCGGCGAAGTCTACATGCATATCGCCGGAGCGAATTATATGATCCCTGCCGCGCTCGGGGCTAAGGCGCCGGCGGGCATCAGCCGGGATATGGAGAAGACCGTCACCGACAAGGCCAAGATTATAGAGCATCTGAAGCAGTCGTTCGCCCATGTGCGGCAGGCCATTGAGAGCTCAAGCGACAACACCAAAGCCACAAAACTGTTCGGGCGGGATAATACTTACGGCGGCGTAAAGTTGCTGATCATCACTCACCTGCACGAGCACCTCGGGCAGTCAATTGCGTACGCTCGGACGAACAAGGTGACGCCTCCCTGGTCTGCGGGTAGAGACTAGAGAGTGATGACCAGTCTTCCTGCCGTCCCTCTCACCATCGAGGGGGCGAGCGTACTTCACCAAATGATGCGCGTCAAGTGGCCGGCTTGGCGCGCATTGCCGTCTTCCGACCGCGATTCGATCGTCTCTGAGGCTGCGGCCGTGCTGGGTCGCGACCGGTCGGCCATGTACTCCCTCCTGGGGCACAAGGGCGACCTGATGTTCGTTCATTTTCGCGACAGCTTTGAGCAGCTTCAGCAGGCGGAACTGGCGATTTCGAAGCTGCGCCTCACCGATTTCCTCGAGACGACGACATCGTACCTTTCCGTGGTCGAACTTGGACTGTACGAGTCCACGCAGAAGGTATATAATTCGCTGGCTGAGCGTGGGATTGAACCGTTTTCGGAAGCTTGGAACGCCGAGATCGAGGAAACCTTGCGGCGCCAGCGCGAGGCCATGAAGGTCCGGTTGTGGCCTGACATCCCGGAGGCTCGGTACATCTGCTTCTATCCGATGGACCGCCGCCGGGGCGAGCAAAAGAACTGGTACCAGGAGTCAATGATCGATCGTACCCAGATGATGCACGAACACGGTATGATTGGTCGCAGATACGCGGGGGAGGTACGTCAAATTATTACGGGTTCCATCGGTTTCGATGATTGGGAATGGGGTGTCGACCTCTTTGCCGAAGACCCACTCGTGTTCAAGAAGCTGATCTACGAAATGCGGTTCGATGAAGTCAGCGCTGTCTACGCTCTTTTTGGAACGTTTTACGTCGGCCTGCGGTTAAGGGCTCCGGAGTTGTCGGCGCTCCTCGGCATCTAGCCACCGAAACGAAGATTGAGAAACCGCATCCAAGTACCGGTACCTCAGATAGCTTAAACGGTTGCGCCTGCTTGTACGCATGAACTATAGTGTGCTGTGGGCTGAATCTGAGCCTGCTCCTTTATCCTACGCGCTTACGAAAAGAGAGGGATCTAAGAGGATGATGTCCTTGCGGACGGCCCGCTGTTTCCGATTACTTTTGCTCGCGTTTCTGATCGCGCTGCCGCTGTTCTCGCAACAGCCGCACGCCGGAGGCGAAGCGAACCTGGTGCTCCCCGATCTGGACCAAGCCACGTTTTTCGGCGGGATCGGTGGACGCACCCTGTTAATGGCCGGACTGGTGGTGTGTGCTCTCGGCCTGGCCTTCGGTCTCGGGATGTACACGCATCTTCGCAACCTGCCGGTTCATGCGTCGATGCTCGAGATCTCCGAACTGATTTACGAGACTTGCAAGACGTACCTGATTACCCAGGGCAAGTTTCTGCTCATTCTCGAGTTGTTCATCGGTGTGATTATCGTCTTCTATTTCGGATTTTTGCAGCACTTTGATGCCGTAAAAGTTCTGACGATCCTGCTGTTCAGCCTTATCGGCATCGGCGGCAGCTTCGGCGTGGCATGGTTCGGAATTCGCGTAAATACGTTCGCCAATTCGCGGACGGCGTTCGCGAGTCTTACGGGTAAGCCTTTCCCGTGTTACGCGATACCGCTGAAGGCAGGCATCAGTATTGGGATGCTTTTGATTTCCGTGGAACTGCTGCTGATGCTCTTCATCCTGCTGTTCATCCCCGGTGATTACGCGGGGGCGTGTTTTATTGGATTTGCGATCGGCGAGTCTCTGGGCGCCGCGGCCCTTCGCGTTGCCGGAGGCATCTTCACCAAGATCGCGGATATCGGCGCGGACCTGATGAAGATCGTCTTCAAGATCAAGGAAGATGACGCGCGGAATCCTGGTGTCATTGCCGACTGTACGGGTGACAATGCCGGCGATTCTGTCGGACCGAGCGCGGATGGCTTCGAAACCTACGGCGTGACGGGCGTGGCGTTGATTTCGTTCATTCTGCTCGCGGTCAACGATCCGCTCGTAAAAGTGCAATTGCTGGTGTGGATCTTCGTGATGCGCATCATGATGGTCATCGCCTCCGGTCTGTCGTACTTTATCAATGAGTCGATGGCGAAGGCTAAGTACGCCAACGCTTCGAAGATGAACTTTGAAGCGCCGTTAACGTTTCTCGTGTGGCTGACCTCGATCGTGTCGGTCGCAGCGACGTACGTCGTCTCATATCTGTTGATTCCGGACCTCGGCAATGATTCATCTTTATGGTGGAAGCTGTCAACGGTGATCACTTGCGGTACTATCGCGGGCGCGCTGATACCGGAGTTCGTGAAGGTCTTCACGTCTACCGATTCAGCGCACGTCCGAGAGGTGGTCACAGCCTCCCGCGAAGGCGGCGCCTCGCTGAATATTCTCTCGGGATTGATCGCGGGAAACTTCAGCGCTTACTGGTTGGGCATGACGGTAGTGGTGTTGATGGCCGTCGCGTATTGGGTATCGACGTACGGTCATGGGAGCGCTAATGATGGCTCCCGCTGTGTTCGCGTTCGGCCTTGTAGCATTCGGCTTTCTTGGCATGGGGCCAGTCACTATTGCCGTCGACTCCTATGGGCCGGTGACCGATAATGCGCAGTCAGTCTACGAACTGTCGACCATCGAGAGCATCCCGGGAATCGAGGCCGACATCCAAAAGACATACGGATTCAAGCCCAACTTTGCGGTGGCCAAGGACAATCTCGAAGAAAATGATGGAGCTGGGAATACTTTCAAGGCAACAGCTAAACCGGTTCTGATCGGTACTGCGGTCGTTGGCGCGACGACAATGATTTTCTCGATCGTCGTCGCCTTGACAAACGGTCTGCAGCCCGAGCTGCTGTCGAAGCTCTCAATACTACATCCACCGTTCCTGCTCGGTCTGATCACGGGCGGCGCGATGATTTATTGGTTCACCGGCGCGTCAACGCAGGCTGTCAGTACGGGCGCTTATCGCGCCGTGGAGTTCATTAAGGCAAACATTCGGCTGGATGAGAATGCGACCAAGGCGTCAGTGGAGGACAGCAAGCGCGTTGTCGAGATCTGCACACAGTACGCGCAAAAGGGCATGTTTAACATCTTCCTGAGCGTGTTCTTTGCGACGTTGTCGTTTGCGTTCCTGGAAGAGTTTTTC
This sequence comes from Bryobacteraceae bacterium, assembly GCA_963825845.1. Lineage (GTDB taxonomy): Bacteria > Acidobacteriota > Terriglobia > Bryobacterales > Bryobacteraceae > DASQDN01. The sequence goes on from CAWGVL010000065.1 coordinate 98,735, forward strand.
TTCATCGGGTATCTCATATCGATCGCGCTCTTCGGCTTGTACCAGGCAATCTTCATGGCGAACGCCGGCGGAGCTTGGGACAATGCCAAGAAGATTGTCGAAACCGAGCTGAAGCAGAAGGGGACGGATCTGCACGCTGCAACGGTGGTCGGTGATACGGTCGGTGATCCATTCAAGGACACGTCTTCGGTAGCCTTGAATCCGATCATCAAGTTCACCACTCTCTTTGGGCTGCTTGCGGTGGAACTAGCCGTGTCGTTGAAAGGTCAGCAGGGGAGCGGATTTACCACCGCGCTTGCCGCAGTATTCTTTGTAATCTCGAATATCTTTATCTACCGGTCGTTCTACAAGATGAGGATCGTAGTCAAGTAGGCCACTGACCGACACTGCAATCGCAGTCTTGACACAAAAAGGGGGACGGTCAATCGACCGTCCCCCTTTTTTGATCCAAGTTCTCCTACGCTGCGACCACGGCCGGCACTGTCTCTGTTTCCGGCGCTGTGGCGGAAGCGGCGCCGCGCTTGTGAGTTGCGGGAGATTCCGGATAGCGGCGGCCGAGGCGCTTTCCAACCGTGCGGCGAGCACGCAGCAATCGGATGCGGACAGCGGTTTGGTCCACCCCTGCTGCTCGGCAATCTCTTGTACTTTAAAGCCTTCCAGATAATGCCGCTGCAGAACCATGCGATCGTTGTGTTTGCAGGACTTGAGGATACGGCGAACGTCGATCGCTGCCAAGTTGATCTTGGGGGAGGTCGATAACTCCGGAAGCGTTTGAAGAAGAGGCTCTCGGCGGATGTAGCTCCTATGGATGTTTAGCGCGATGCTGTTCATCCAGGTAAGGACCATGGAAGGGTCTCGTAACTGAGATAACCGCTCCCACCCCTTTACCCAAGCGGCTTGCGCGGTTTCCTGAGCGGAGTCGTACGCGAGCCCGCGGGAAACTAAAAAGCGCACCGTCAAATTGAAGCCCTTCTGATAAGCCTGACCGTATTGTTCTCTTGTCATTTTCTTCTTTTCACCCGTCGTTTCGTAGCTGTCGTTTTTGTTGAGTCCGGCGGATTCCGCCGGACTCCCTCTCCACTAACCACTCAGTGAGAGTCTCAACCGACCACGCCATCTGTGTCGGTCGCCTCCTCTTCAGCCCATCTTTGTTCTTTGAAATCTGCCTGAGAATCGATTGGAAGTCGTTCTAAGCTAAACAACGCGCCGCTTCATTGTCATCCGGTAAATGGCCAGCAAAAGAATCGAGCCGAGAAGCGCCATGAAGAAGCCCGCGCCTTCGTTGGGCCCGTAGAATCCCATCAGCCGACCCACATACCCGCCCAGGACAGCACCTGCGATTCCGAGCAGAATGGTAATGATGAACCCGCCAGGATCACGGCCGGGCATCAATAGCTTGGCGATAACTCCCACAACCAAGCCGAACAGAATCAAGCTGAGAAATGAAAGCATTGACGTTCCCTCCCAGAAACTTCCGTTGACCTCTTTGGGTCATCCGTCTGCGGCGGGCTTTCGTACCAACCGCATGCACTCTCTTGGGCAATTGGTGTGCCAAGGCCAGCTCGCATTTCAGGTGAACTTACAACCTCTTGAAAAGAAAGAACGTTTCGTTTATCACGTTTGATTACCCGAACGCCTTACCGCTACTAATGTGAAGAAATCCACAACGTGCGGCCGCAATGAAACATCTGCGGAGGTAAAAATTTCAATTGTCATTCGATGATCGGCGCGCATCCACGTAAAGCCTACTCACCCGCCCTTTTTGTCGCACCTGAATCTTCGACCCCGTTACACTGTTGAGCAGTGCTGCTTGAACTTCTTGTTGAGAATTACGTAGTTGTCGAACGACTCAGACTACGTTTTCACTCTGGGTTTAACGTACTCACGGGCGAGACGGGAAGCGGCAAGTCGTTAGTCGTTGATGCCCTCGGCCTCCTTTTCGGCGAGAGGGCCTCGGCAGACGTGCTCCGCAGCGGCTCCGATAAGGCGCGAATCTCTGGCATCTTCGAGATGCCTGCGGCCGCATCGGCGGTCCTTAGTAATGCAGGAATCGAAATCGACGGAGACGAACTCATCATAGACCGCGAGATCCTCGGCCGGAGGAAAATCGCGTGCATGGGTCTCCAGCCGCCCGGTTCCAGCTGCTCTCCTCCGCGAACTTGCCCCAATTCTGGGTGATATTCATGGCCAGCACGATCAACAGCGCCTCTTCTCGCGTGAATCCCAGCTCGCCATCCTTGACGAATTCGCAGGATTAGCTCCAAAGGTTACTGGCCTTGCCGAAGTGTATCGCCAGTGGCGCGCCTGTGACACCGAACTGAAGGAACTTGACCGCGCTGAGCAGGAGCGTCTTCGTTTACTTGATCTCTGGAAATTCCAACGGAACGAGATCGAATCGGCCAATCTGCGCCAAGGCGAGGATTTGGAACTCGAATCTGAGCGACGGATTCTTCAGAATGTAACCAAGATTTCGGATAACGCAAGCACGGCGTACTCTGCGCTTTACGACGCGGCAGATTCGGCGTACGCGCAAATGAGAATCGCATCGAAGCGGCTCGATGAGCTGCGTCGCATCGATGACGAACTTGGACGAATTGCCGACCTGCTGAAGCCCGCCGAGATTGCAATCGATGAAGCAGCCGGCGAACTTCGCGATTACCTGGGCAGGCTGGAAGCCGATCCAGGCCGGCTTGAAGAGGTCGAATCACGGTTGGCAGCGATCGAGAAATTAAAGCGGAAATATGGCTCGACCATCGAGGAGATCCTCACTTTCGTTGCCGAGGTTGCGGCCAACATGGATGCGGCGGAAAATGCGGCGGAGCGGCGTACGGATATCGAGAAGCGCCGGAAGCAGCTTGCATCGGATTACGAGACGATGGCTCGAAACTTGTCTTCCGACCGCCGCAGCGCAGCGAAACAATTGAGTGAACAGGTGCAGTCGGAGGTCCGTTCGCTCGCTATGCCTAGAGCTGTTTTTGAGGTTCGCATCGACGAAACACCTTGGTCAGCGACCGGATTGGATTCTGTTCAATTCCTGGTGTCGGCAAACGCCGGCGAAGCTCCCCGGCCTATGGAGAGGGTCGCCTCGGGTGGCGAATTATCGCGCATCGCCTTAGCTCTCAAAACGTGCGTCACGAGTGATGAGACCGGGCGAACACTTGTCTTCGACGAGGTGGATGCAGGCATCGGCGGCGCGGCTGCAGAAAGCGTTGGTCGACGATTGAAGGCGCTTGCGGGTCGCGACCAGGTGTTGTGTGTAACACACCTTGCACAGATTGCGGGCTTCGGCGATCACCATTACGCAGTCGAAAAAGTGGAGAGCGACGGCAGAACGGCCGCGGTGGTGCATGAACTCGATGGTGAGGCCCGCACTCGGGAAATCGGCCGCATGCTATCGGGTCGACTGACACCAGAAGCTCTAAAACATGCGGAGCAGTTATTGCGTACCGGAGCGTCGCAGTAGCGGATTCAACGCTTACGCGCTGCGCAGGCGATGAGCGATCAGCATGGCCACTTCTAGAGCCTGCTCATAATTAAGGCGTGGATCCACATCTGATTTGTACGCTCGTACAAGGTCGGCCTCCTCTATGCCGGAAGCGCCGCCGATGCACTCGGTGACATCCTCGCCCGACAGTTCCAGGTGGACTCCGCCGAGTGACGATCCCTCGGACGCGTGCGCGTCAAATGAGCACTCGAGCTCTTTCAGGATGTCGGCGAAGTGCCGAGTCTTTATACCGCCGCTCGTCGTCTTTGTATTGCCGTGCATGGGGTCGCAGCACCAGACAACGGTACGGCCCGCCGACTTTACGGCACGGATTAACCCGGGCAAGCAGGACTGGATCCTTTCAACGCCAAAACGATGAATTAGCGTGATACGTCCGGGCTCATGCTCCGGGTCCAGGACGTCAAGCACGCGTAAACACGTGTCAGGATCTGTGGACGCGGCGACTTTCATTGCAATCGGGTTTGCGATACCTCTGAAGTATTCAACGTGCGCTCCGTCCATGAGCGTCGTGCGAGCGCCTAACCACGGAAAATGCGTCGACGCGTTATACCAGGATTCGCCTTCTCTGCGCGTGATCGCCTCTTCATAGGGGAGGTGCAGCGCCTCGTGACTCGTGAACAGATCCACATGCCGCATCGCCTCAGCGCGGACTCCGAGTACGTTTTCCATGAAGCGAAGCGCGTGTGAGACGCCGTCGAGGATCTGCGCGTATTCTGTCGCGAGTTCTGCTTTCTGAATAAACCCGATATTCCAATTTTCCGGATGATGAAGGTCCGCCAGACCTCCCCGAACGAGCGCCCGTGTGTAGTTCAATGTGAGCGCTGCCCGTTCATAGCCGCGCAGCATCAGGTCAGGGTCGGGAACGCGCGATGCTTCGTTGAAGGCTTTGCGATTCACGAGATCGCCCCGATACGCGGGGAGAGTCATCCCTTCGCGTGTTTCGTTGTCCGAAGATCGTGGTTTTGCATACTGGCCGGCGAATCGTCCGACGCGTACGACAGGTTTTTCTGAACCATGCACGAGTACCAAGCTCATCTGAAGCAGTACTTTGATGCGATTCACAATTGCAGGGGCATTGCAATCGTCGAAACTTTCGGCGCAATCGCCGCCCTGGAGGAGGAATTTCCTTCCCGCTGCAACGTCGGCGAGATCCGATTTCAGAGCCTCGATTTCCCATGGCGTGACTAATGGGGGCAAGCCGGCGAGAATCCGCAGGGATGCTTTTAAATGTTGTTCCGACGGATACGTCGGCTGTTGTGCTGCGGGTTTCGATCTCCAGGAATTTGGGGACCAGTCCCGTGGGGCTGGATAGGACATGCTCGAGGGCTTGCTCTCATAGTAACAGCCGCGGACGTTGGACAACGGGCGCTCGCACGTAAGATTCCATGTCGAAGTTCCAGGAACCGGCTATCCTGAAACGTAGTGAAGGTTTTTGCGTTCCTCATTGTCTGCTCCAGTCTTTGTTCTGCTTCAATCAGTATTCGTAATGTGAACGTCGTTGATGTCGACTGCGGAACTGTCCGCAAAGGCTTGAACGTGGTCATCTCCGGGTCGGTCATCAAATCCGTGGGTAGCGCGCCCATCCGTGGCGCCGCAATTAACGGCTCAGGGAAATACCTTATCCCCGGATTGTGGGACATGCATGTCCACCTGTGGGAAAAGCGTTCCATGTTCGGGATGTACGTTGCGAACGGCGTCCTCGGGATCAGGGACATGGGAACCAATCTCGGGCGAACGAAAGAGTGGCGCGCAGCTGTTGAGACCGGCCGCCTCATCGGTCCTCGAATCTATACGCCGGGTAGCCCGATCGATGGCCCGGGCCCGGACAACCCCAAAATGCCGATCGTGCGCGCACGAACGCCCGACGAGGCTCGGCGCTCGGTTGACGCGCTCGATATGCAGGGAGCCGACTTTATCAACGTCATGTCTTCCTTATCGCGCGATTCTTATCTCGCGCTGGCACAGAGGGCCCGTGTAATACGAGCGGTTTTCGCAGGGCATGTGCCGGAATCGGTCACGGTTTCGCAAGCTCTTGATGCGCGGCAAAAGAGCATGGAACACCTGTTCGGGCTGGCTCTGGCGTGCTCCTCGGAAGAGCCACAATTACGCGAGGCGCGATTACTCGCCGTCGACAGGGGTGACAATGCCGCGCTGGCGGCGATCCATCAGCGTACCTACGACACTTTTAACGAGGAGCGCGCGGTAGAGTTGTTCCGTCGAATGGCGAGATTCGACGTTTGGCAGACACCGACGCTAACCCTCCGAAGAAGGCTCGCGCTGATGGGAATCGATGAACTCGCAGCCAATCCATACGTCAAGCAGATTCCTGCCGACGTTCGCTCTGGCTGGCAGGACCCCCGCGAAGATCTCAGGAAGAGCAACCCCGATCAACTCGAGCGCTTCAGGCGCGACTACCAGTTCCATCAACGGCTCGTCGCCATGATGCAGAGATACGGTGTCGGGCTGCTCGCCGGCACGGATACCGGCGACGCGTACGTTCTACCAGGCTACGCGTTGCACGATGAGCTTGCATCGTTGGTTGAGGCGGGACTTACACCCGCCCAGGCGCTTCGTACGGCAACCATCAATCCCGCCCGCTTCTTCAACATCGAGGCTGAGGCGGGATCAATCGCCAAAGGCCAACGCGCCGACTTGGTGTTATTAGACGCAAATCCATTGGACGACATTCGGAACACGCGAAAGATTGCGGCCGTCATCCTTCGCGGTGGGCTTCTCGATCGCAAGGAACTCAACCGATTATTGAAGGAGACCGACGCAAGCTGGAACGGCAACTCCCCATTTTTGAAAGCTGCGTCCGAACGGCGCTCAGCAAAACGACCGGGTTCATCGCGCAAGCGGGCTTCACGCACTCGCTGACGCCGGGCTCGAAATTGTACGTACGGATGCGTATACTGCTACGTTCCGACGCTGCATGTTTTCGGGGGATTGAAACGTCCCGATTGGGAGCGATGGGGACAGTTCACCACCTTTAAGGGAAATGTCGCGGAGCTTCTGCGAAATGAACTGAATCCGTCCCAAAGGATTTACTGCTCGCCTCTTGTCGACCCCTACCAACCAGCCGAAACAGCACGCCGGCTCATGCCGGAGATTCTGAAGTCAGTTTTGGACACGCCGCCGGCTGCGTTTACGATTCAGACTCGCGGACCGCTGATTGAGCGGGATCTCGAACTGTTGGTTGAAGTCTCCCGCAAGACAAAGCTGCGAGTAAGCTTCTCGGTAACGACGGATGACGACCGGATCCGACGGCTCTATGAACCACACTGCGAGTCCAATGATCGGCGATTTGAGACGATCTGCCGATTACGTGAGGCGGGCATCGATGTTCATGCGACACTTGCTCCGCTGCTGCCATGCAATCCCGAAGTCCTGGCTGAGCGCGCCATCGCCGCAACCACTTGCGACCTGATCGGTGACCCCCTTCATGTTCGACAGGTGAAGAAGTCCGGGGCGACTACTCGTGAACAAGCGTGGCGTATTGCCAAGATTCACCATCACGACGAGTGGTTCGATCCGGTGTTTCAAACTACAATCGTGGAGCGTATCCGACGCATCGCAGAAGGTCGCGGGCGACGGTTCGCGACAGGAACGGAAGGTTTCTCATGGCTTGCCCAGATATAGCTTCCCTTCGAAAATCGGTCCTCAGTAAACTCGGCATCGAAACCGTTAACTCAGGAGCCTGCATTCGGACCGTGGGTGCAACAGCCGGCAGGCGGCACGCTGACCTCCTTCGATCCTTCGGACGGCTCGCCAATCGCCGACGTGCTGATGGCGGCGGAAGAAGATTACGACGAGGTTGTCCACAACGCGCACCAGACATTTCTCCGCTGGCGGATGATTCCGGCTCCAAAACGTGGATTGATTGTCCGTGAGATCGGCGACGAACTTCGGGCGGCGAAGCAGGAACTTGGCGCACTCGTCTCAATAGAGACCGGAAAGATCCTGCAGGAAGGCGTCGGCGAGGTCCAGGAGATGATCGACATCGCCGATTTCGCCGTCGGGTTGTCGCGCCAACTGTACGGGTTGACGATGCATAGCGAGCGGCCGATGCATCGCATGTACGAACAGTGGCACCCTCTCGGAGTCGTGGGTATCATCAGCGCATTCAACTTCCCGGTTGCGGTATGGTCATGGAACGCGCTGATCGCAGCAGTGTGCGGCGATTGCGTCGTCTGGAAGCCGTCACCCGAGACTCCCCTGACAGCGATTGCCGTACAGAAGATCTGCAATCGGGTGATGGAGCGGAATGGCTGGGAGGGAGTATTCAACCTCACGGTCGGGGGCGTCGAGGCAGTGGGTGAGCGGATGCTGGTCGACCGGCGAATTGTGCTCATCAGCGCGACGGGCTCCACAGCGATGGGGAAACGGGTGGCGGAGGTGGCGGGCGAAGCGACTGGTACGCACTCTCCTGGAACTCGGCGGCAACAATGGCGTGATCGTCATGCCGGACGCCGACCTGAACATGGTGGTCCGCGCCGTGCTTTTCGGGGCCGTAGGAACTGCCGGCCAACGATGCACGAGTATTCGACGGCTTTTTGTCCACGACTCGTTCATGCCACGGTGACAGATCGCCTGGTCGCGGCCTACGAACAGGTGCGCATCGGATCGCCGCTCGATCCGGGTACCTTGTGGGGCCGCTCATCAATGAGCGGGCGGTGGAGCGAATGCAGGAGGCGCTGCGATGGGCGGTGGAACAAGGCGGAACAGTTGTACATGGCGGCAAGGCGCTCGGAGGTTGTTTCGTTGAACCCGCGTTGGTGCTCGCTCCCACCAGAAATGCCGCTGCTGCAGTATGAAGTATTCGCTCCGATTCTGTACCTAATCGCGTTCAATGAACTCGATCAGGTGATAGGGTGGCACAACAACGTACCGCAAGGTCTTTCCTCCGCGATCTTTACGAACAATGCACGGTCCGCGGAGACGTTCCTGAGTGTTCGGGGAAGCGATTGCGGTATTGCCAATGTAAACATCGGGACCAGCGGCGCAGAGATCGGCGGAGCGTTCGGAGGTGAGAAAGAAACCGGCGGAGGACGTGAGTCCGGCAGCGACGCGTGGAAGGTCTACATGAGGCGTCAGACCGTCACCATAAATTGGTCTAACGAACTGCCGCTAGCACAGGGAATCGACTTTCCTCTTTTAGGGTTGATCCCTTATGAATGAGTAGGGTCATTTCTGGTCGTACGGAGGTGATTGAAACACGTCCAAAAACTCCTAACTATCCGCGTTTTGGGGGGTGTGGCATCTATAAAAATGCGCAAACGCGGGGGTAAAAAGCTCACCTAAGATAGGTTTTTTTCGGCTTCCGTATTGAAACATAAAAAACGATTGTTTTGATCCATTAGTCCTTGACTCCATCTTCGGGCACGGCTATACTCAACCCGTTTGGTAAACAGTCTTCGGTAGTACTTTAGCCTGTCACAAAGTGTCTCTGGACAGAGAGAGCCTAGGCAGCTGCGTAAGGTATTCACTGAATACAACAGGTGAACACGGTCCCAAATCTATGGTGGCGCGCGAAGGTAAGAGTAGTGGAGTCGCAGTCGCGACTCGCGCACACCCCTGCCAGCTCTCCGGCTGGCTGAGCAAGCGGGCCGGACACCAAACCGAAATCCCGGAATCCATTCCCCAAAATCCCCCGGTTAGAAAAGGAACTTTTTATGGCACGAAGCAACAGCACGCAGCATAAGCTGGATCGTGTTCGGCCGCCTCGCGTCCACGTTACGTACGACGTGGAAGTGGGCGACGCGATCGAAATGAAAGAACTCCCGTTTGTCCTGGGAGTTCTTGGTGATTTCACCGGTCAGCCGGAGCAACCGCTCCCCCGTCTGCGTGAACGGAAATTCGTCGAGGTAAATCCCGACAATTTCGACCAGGTGCTCGAAGGCATGAAGCCGCACCTGAGTTTCAGCGTCGAGAATAAGCTGAGCGAAGATGCGGAGGCCGCACAGTTGAAGGTCGATCTCCATTTCAAGAGCATGGAAGACTTCGAGCCTGAGAATGTCGCGAAGCAGGTGAAGCCCATCCGGGAACTGATGGATCTCCGGACCAAGTTGGCCGACCTCCGCGGCAGTCTGCAGGGCAATGACAAGTTGGAAGAGCTTTTGATGGATGCGGTGAACAGCACTGAGAAGCTCGAGAAGTTGAAGGGTGAAGTGAAGGGAGGCGCCAGCAATGAGTGACGCCCAAAAGGCTACCGCAGCCGCAGCGGCACAAACCACTGAACTCGGTTTGCTCGATCAGATTGTGGAGCAGGGCCGTCTTGCGCGCGACCCGCGCGTCCAGGGATCGCGGCAAGGATTTGGTTTCGAATTTCGTAAACCAGGTGCTCGAAGGCTCGATGACGGTGTCGAAAGACGCCGAGGCGATGATTAATGCGCGCATTGCGCAGATCGATCACCTGATCTCACTGCAGTTGAACGAAGTGATGCACCATGAATCATTCCAGAAGCTGGAAGGAACGTGGCGCGGACTGAAGTATCTGCTGAATCAGAGTGAAACCGGCGAAGGCCTGAAGATCAAGATCTTCAACGCCGGCAAGAAAGAGCTGTTGAAGGACCTGCAACGCGCTCCTGAATTCGATCAGAGCGCTCTCTTCAAGAAAGTTTACGAAGAAGAGTTCGGCGTGTTCGGTGGCGCCCCGTTCGGCGCGCTGATCGGCGATTACCACTTCGGCAGGGGCCCGGAGGATATCGAGACGATCGAACGCATTTCGCAGGTTGCCGCGTCGGCTCACGCGCCCTTCCTGACGGGCGCTGATCCGCAGTTCTTCAACCTTGATTCGTACACGAGTCTGGATGCGCCCCGCGATCTCGCGAAGGTGTTCGACACGACTGAATATGCGAAGTGGAAGTCGTTCCGGGCGAGCGAAGATTCACGCTACGTTGGACTGGCTCTGCCTCGCGTGCTGGCCCGCCTGCCATATGGTAAGAACACTGTCCCGGTGGAAGGGTTCGCCTATGAGGAAAACGTAGACGGAACGGATCACAGCAAGTACTGCTGGATGAACGCCGCATGGGCGCTGGGCGCCAGGTTGACGCAGGCGTTCTCCTTGTACGGCTGGTGCGCTTCGATCCGCGGTGTGGAAGGCGGCGGTCTGGTTCAAGGCCTGCCGGTACACAACTTCTACACGGACGAAGGTGATATCGCGATGAAGTGTCCGACGGAAGTGCCGATCACAGATCGCCGTGAAAAGGAACTCGCGGACATGGGCTTTATCCCGCTCGTACATTGTAAGGGCACCGATTACGCGGCATTCTTCAGCGTACAATCGGCGCAGAAACCGAAGGTATACGACAAGGACGCAGCGAACGCCAACGCCCGTCTTTCCGCGCAGCTCCCCTATATCCTGGCCTGCTCGCGCTTTGCGCATTATCTGAAGGCCATGATGCGTGACAAGGTCGGCAGTTTTATGTCGCGCAGCGATTGCGAAGCCTGGTTGAACCAGTGGATTATCAACTACGTTTCGCCTGATGATAATGCGTCACCCGCAACGAAGGCCAGCAAGCCTTTGCGTGAGGCCCGTATCGACGTGGTCGAAGTACCCGGCAAGCCTGGCGTGTACCGCGCTGTTGCTTTCCTGCGGCCACACTTCCAGTTGGACGAGCTCTCTGTGTCGCTTCGCCTGGTGGCTGAACTGCCTCCGTCGGCGCGCGGCTAGTCCGGCCCGATTTTACGCGTTTAGTTATTCAGAGGGGCGGCCTATCGCCCCTCAACGATTCACGGTATTCACGAAATAAAAAGGAGATATAAAACACATGGCAAGTGATATGTTTTTGAAGCTGGGCAATGGGATCAAAGGCGAGACCAAAGACAGCAAGCACAAGGATGAGTTGGACATCATGTCGTTCTCGTGGGGCGTCAGCAATCCGACGTCGCACTACGGCGGTGGTCTGAGCGCCGGCAAAGCTTCATTTGGCGACTTCAGCTTCACGTTCCGTATGTGCAACGCATCGCCGAAGCTTGCGATCGCCTGCGCTACTGGCGAGCACATTAAGGACGCTATCCTCACTTGCCGTAAGTCCGGTAAGACCCCGCAGGAATACCTGATTTTCAAGTTCAGCGATTTGCTCGTGTCCAGCTATCAGACGGGCTACTCGACCGGCCAGGATGAAGCGTACGACTCCTGCTCAATGAGCTATGCGAAGCTCGAGTGGACGTACAAGGCCCAGAAGCAGGACGGTTCGCTCGACGCCGGTCTGGACTTCAAGTACGACCTGAAGCAGAACAAGAATCTCTAATCCTCGAGATGACGGCCAAGCAGCTATTTCAGGCCGGTAAACTCAATGAGGCGATGAAGGCGCTGGCGGCTGAAGTGCGGGATAACCCCACCGATCCCCGGCGCCGCACTTTCTTATTCGAGTTACTCTGTTTCGCCGGCGAGTATGATCGCGCGGAAAAGCACCTCCATGTGCTCGCGCAGGGTAATAGTCAAGCGGAAATGGGCGCGGTGTTGTACTTCTCTGCTTTGCACGCGGAGCGAACCCGCCTCGACAAGTTTACGAACGAAACCCTTTCGACATTGGCGCCGGCGCGGCAGTTCTCCGGCACATTGAACGGACAGGCTTTCGAGTCTATTGTTGATGCTGATCCGCGCATCGGGCCAAAGCTGGAGTTGTTCGCAGCCGGCGCCTACATGTGGATACCGTTCGAACACATTGAGTCGATTGAACTGCAGGCCCCGTCCAAGCTCCGGGATCTGCTCTGGGTTCCGGCGCTGGTGCGCACGGGTCCATCATTCAAAGACAAGGAATTGGGAGAAGTGCTGGTCCCGGTTCTGTACCCCAAGTCGTTTGCTCACGAGAACGACAGCGTGCGTCTTGGCCGCGAGACGCATTGGCAGGAAGTCGAGGGCGGCGAACCCATCCCTGTTGGACAGAAGGTGTTCCTTGTGGACGGCGAAGAGTTCCCGCTGCTTGAAGTGCGCAAAATAGAGTTTACAGCGCAAGAATCAGCCGCGGCGTAACTTACATGCCTCTCAGGGACGACATCCTCAATCCGATTCCCGGCGACAACCCTGGCGGAGAGAACCTCCGCTATGCGCCGGTCTACGACAAAATCAGGGAAGCCCGCCGTCAAGATGACGAAGGGCCCATGGGGGACTGGCAGCGCGAGCGTAAAGTCGCCGATTGGCCCAGGTCATTAAACTCGGCAGCGAATCGATCGCGACGAAAAGCAAAGACCTGCAGCTTGCCGTCTGGCTTACGGAAGCGCTCCTACATAAAGAAGGATTTCCCGGATTCAAGTCGGGCCTCGAACTTATTCGAGCTCTCATCGAGAACTTCTGGGACTCGATGTATCCGGAGTTGGATGATGGTGACAGCGAGATGCGCGCTGCGCCCCTTGATTGGCTCGGCGCCCACTACTTCGAGGTTCCGATAAAGCGTGTTCCGCTAACCAAATCGGGACTCAATTTCCTCGATTATCACAAAGCAAAGAAAGTCGGCCGTGAGGCGGATTCTCAAGAAAGCTACGAAAAAGGCGAGGCATTTCAGGCGGCGGTTGCCGCCGGCGAACTGACGCTGGACGATTGGGACAAAGCGTTCAACGCCACATCGAAAGAGTTCTATCGAACGCGAATTTCGGACATCGACGCGATCCTGCAGTTCCTCGAAGATTTTCAGCCGCTCGTCCGAGGAAAAGTTCGGTGAATTCGTTCCCTCGCTCAGCAAACTGCGGTCGATTTTGGAGGAGGTTCGCCACCAGGCGAACTCGTTCCTGAATACGAAGCTCGAAACGGATCCGGATGAGCCCGTCGATTCGGGATGGAGTTCTTCTGAAGAGGAAGCTCCGGACGAGGAATCCGAGGCTGAGCCTGTCGCGGATCGGTCGGTAATTCCGGCGCCGCCGCAGCGCCTGCTCGAGCGAAGGCGCGTCCGAAAGGGTCTCTGGCTGCGGAGCCTGTCGATCGCGATGATGCAATCGAACGAGTCGCCGCGGCTGCTCGATTCTGGCGTACCGAAGATCCCTATAGCCCTGCGCCATATCTGATGCTGCGCGGTATGCGGTGGGGTGAACTGCGAGCTTCTGACACGCTCGATCCGTCTACGTTTGAAGCTCCTGATTCCGAAACGCGAACTTCGCTCAAGCGGTTGCTGATGGAAGGCAGCTACGCAGAGGCGATCGAGATCGCGGAGACTGCGATGGCCAGTCCGGCGGGTCGCGCGTGGCTGGACCTGCAGCGCTACGTGGTGACGGCGGCCGAAGGCCTTGGATACACGGCGATCGGCGAAGCAATCAAGGCTGAACTCGCTGCGCTGTTGAAGACCTTTCCCGATCTGAAGACGTGGTCGTTAATGGATGATACTCCCTGTGCAAATAACGAGACGGTAGAGTGGCTCAAAACGTTCGCGGACTAGTTCGTCGACGCCGGCTCCAGTCCCGGTGTGGGAGCCTCGGTATGAAGAAACGGAGTCCGGAAGCGTCAAGTGGCGAGGAAGGCGAGAAGACGCCGGATGCGTTTGAACTTGCCATGGAAGCCGCGCGCTCCGGACGTCAGCAGGAAGCATTTGAGATTCTGATTCGTGAAGCGAGCTCACCAGAACTCGGGACGGGGCCGATTCCAGCGAAGGCTTCAACTTGCGCAGGTCTGCCTTTCGACCGGCGCCGAGACCATCGCCTTCCCGATTCTTGCAGGAACTCGCCGCCACGATCACCAAACATCAATTGGAGGATTGGGAGTCGCCCGACATGGTAGCTCACGCTTTCGCCTTGCTCTATCGCTGCATGTCTAACGCATCGAATACAGAGGAAGAGAAGAAAACATTTATTCGAAGATTTGCCGCCTGGATCCGCTCCAAGCGCTAGCGCAATCCAGGTAGAGACGCAGCATGGCGAAGTTCGAATCCGAGTCCGTCGTCACTCAGTCCGTCCTCGAACGGCTCATCGATCGTGAGCCCGCCGCGAAGCAGGAACCCGCGCCGACCCGCAGCCAGTCTGTTCGACTGCTCAAAGCGTCCGTGCGCCGTGATCTCGAGTGGCTGCTGAATACGCGGCAGAATCCCGAAGCGGTCAGCGACGAATACCCCGAAGTTGACGAAGTCTCTGTTCAATTACGGACTGCCGGATTTCTCCTCATTGAGTTTCGACAATCCCAAGGATCGAGCGAGGCTTCTCCGGCAGCTGGAGAATACGATTCGCGTCTTCGAACCCCGGCTCGAATCGCCTCGTGTGGTGCCGGTGCAGGCTGACGGCAACCTGTCAAACCGCACGATCCGATTTCAGATTGAAGGCCTGCTGAAGATGGATCCGGCGCCGGAGCAGGTCACTTTCGACACGGTGCTGAACCTGTCCAGCGGCGAATATCAGATCAAAGGAGATCGCGGCGGTGCGTGACGAACTGCTGCTCTATTACGAGCGCGAGTTAACGTATCTCCGCCAGCTTGGCGCGGAGTTCGCCGACAAGTATCCCAAGGTCGCATCCCGGCTGGTGCTGGAGCCGGACAAATGCGAAGATCCGCATGTCGAACGGCTCCTGGAAGCGTTTGCGTTCCTGGCGGCCCGCGTACATCTGAAGATCGACGACGAGTTTCCGGAGATCACGGAGGCTCTGTTGAGCATCCTGTACCCGCACTACATCCGGCCGATTCCGTCGATGTCGATCGTGCAGTTTCACGTCGATCCGGAGCAGGGGAAAGCGCCCGGCGGTATTCGGATTCCGCGGCTGACGCCGATGTTCTCGAAGCCGGTGGGCGGTGTTCCGTGCAAGTTCCGCTCTTGCTATGACACCGTGCTCTGGCCCGTGGATGTGACGCGCGGCGGAATGGAAGACGCCGGATCGTCTGCAGCCTGCGATCAAAGCGCCCGGAATGCGCCCGGCGGCGCTGCGTCTGGAACTGCAGTGCATGCCGGACGTGGACTTTCCGAAGCTCGAGATGGATTCGCTGCGTTTCTATCTGAACGGCGAAAGCTCCATGGTCCATGTGCTCTATGAGCTCATGTCATCGAATTGCACGCAGATCTGGGTGCGTGATCCAACGCCCAATACAAAAGTGAAGCCGGTTCTCTTCCCGCCATCCGCGTTGAAGCCCGTCGGATTCGGTGAGGACGAGGGAATGCTTCCGTATCCGAGGCGGTCTTTTATCGGATACCGGCTGCTGCAGGAGTACTTCACGTTTCCCGAGAAGTTCTTCTTTCTCGATCTGACTGGGCTCGACCAGGTGTGGGCCGCCGGCTTCAAGGATCGGGCGGAAATCGTGTTTCTGATCGGCCCCTATGATCAGAATCAGCGCAAGCAGATGCTGGAGTTGGGCGTCACGGATAAGACGTTTCGGCTCGGGTGCGCGCCGATCATGAATCTTTTCAGCCAAACCGCTGAGCCGATTTTGCTGGATCAGCGGAAGTATGAGTATCCGATCGTGCCGGACGTGCGCCGTCCTAATGCTACTGAAGTCTTCTCCGTCGATGAGGTCGTCAGCATCGATCCGCAGAACCGCGAAACAATGGTGTTCGAGCCGTTCTACTCGTACCGCCACGCCACGATTCGCGACAAGAAGCAGACATTCTGGCTCGCGCATCGAAGACCGTCGGGCGGACGAACGATGAAGGCTCGGAGATGACGATCTCGCTTGTCGATCTCTCGTCGCGGCCGGTTCTACCCGACACCGATGCGCTGACGATACGCACCACGTGCACGAATCGGGATCTGCCGGCGAGACTGCCGTTCGGAAACGAGGCGGGCGATTTCGAGATGGAGACCAGTTCGGCCGTGAAGCGTATTGTCGCGCTGAAAAAGCCCACGAGCACGCTTCGACCGCCGACGGGCCGCAGTGTCTTGTGGCGGCTGATCTCGCACCTTTCGCTCAATTATCTATCGCTGGTTGAAGAGGGCAAGGAGGCTTTGCAGGAAATTCTGAAGCTTTACAATTTCACGCGACAACGCTTATTCCGAGAAGCAGATCGAGGGCATCGTTTCCATTCGCAGTTCCAAATCGTTTTCCCGCGTCCTCTCCGAATACGGGATTACGTTCGCGCGCGGTACACGCGTCGAGATGGAACTCGACGAAGAGCAGTTTGTGGGTGTAGGAGTCTATCTGTTCGCGAGCATCGTGGAGCGATTTCTGGGTTTATACGTTTCGCTGAACAGCTTCAGCCAACTGGTCCTTCGATCCAAGCAGCGAAAGGAGGTAATCCGGGAATGGCCGCCCCGAGCGGGACACCGGCTCCTGCTGTAGTCACTGCTGTACGGTACTGGGATGTCACGCAGCACCTCTCGCGACGAGCCCTGGACGTTCCAGTTCTTTCAGGCGGTCCGCCTGCTGGAGCGAATCCTGCCTGACCGTTCTCCCGTCGGGCGGTTTGTTCACCCGTCGAAGGAGATCGTGCGGATTCACGCGCACACGGTACCGCGTTCCCCGCAAGCCAGATTCAGGAACTCCGATGGGATGCGGACAGCACGCCTGTCCTGGTCGTGAACTTCATGGGGCTGTTTGGTCCTCTGGGCGTCCTGCCGCTTTACTACAGTGAGATGATCCGGGAACGCCTCCGTGCGAAAGACACGACGATGCGTGGCGTTTTTCAATATCTTCAACCACCGCATGATTTCGCTTTTTTATCAGGCGTGGGAGAAATATCGTTTCACCATCGCTTACGAGCGGGGCGAGCGAGACCGGTTCTCGCACCACCTTTTGGACCTGATCGGGTTGGGGACTGTCGGCTTGCAGAAGCGGCAGAACGTTCCGGATGACTCGCTTTTGTTCTACAGCGGCCTCTTCGCGCTGCATGCGCGCTCGGCTACGGCGCTGCGAGCAGATTCTGGAAGATTACTTCGATGTTCCAATTGAGATCGAGCAGTTCGTCGGGTCATGGTATCCGCTTGAGACCAGCACGCAGTGCCATTTGGATGGCTTTGCGGTTTCCGAGCAGTTGGGGATCGGGGCTGTCGTCGGCGATGAGATTTGGGACCAGGGCGCCGGCGTGCGCATCCGTGTGGGGCCCCTCGATCTGAATCAGTATTTGGATTTCCTGCCGGAAGGTTCGGCGCACGCTCCTTTGCGTGCGATTACGCGTTTCTTCAGTGGTGACGAGATCGATTTTGAAGTGCAGTTGGTTCTGAAGCGGGAGCAAGTGCCCGCTTGCGAGTTGAATGATGCAGTGACCGTGTTCCCTCAGCTTGGCTGGTCGACTTGGGTCAAGTCGGTGGCGATGACAAGGGACCCAGCCGATACGATTTTGAGAATCTGAAACAGGAGTAACTTGCGATGTCATATAACATGCGAGCGCTGATCGGGCGATTGAACCCGACGGCGCGAGGCGTAATGGAAGGCGCCACTGGACTGTGCGTAGCGCGTACGCACTACAGTGTCGAGTTCCATCACTACTTGGCCAAACTTGTCGACAGTGACAACACGGATGCGACGCGGATCTTCCGTCACTATGGCGTGGACACGTCCAAGCTGACGCGTGAGTTGCAGGTCGCGCTCGACAAAATGAAGCGAGGAAACACGGGTGGCCCAGCGCTATCTGAGACGATCATGGAATTGCTCAAGGAAGCATGGTCCATCGGCTCGCTGGATTATGGCGCCCGTGAAATTCGTACCGGCTTTACCATCCTCGCGCTCGCTCAGCATGAGGACCTCTCTCAGCGAGTGAAGTCGATCAGCAAGGAATTCGCGAAGATCGATGCGGACCTGCTGAAGAAGAACTTCGCCGAAATCGTTCACTCGTCGCCGGAAGAAGTGGAGGCCGCGACACAGGAGTTTGACGCCACTGGCCAAGCCGGTGGAGCCGGTGGACCGAAGCCGGGCGGCAAGACACCGAATCTCGACCAGTTCACCGTCAATCTCACCGAACGAGCAAAGCAGGGCAAGATCGATGCTGTACTCGGCCGTGACTTTGAAATTCGGCAGATCGTCGATATCCTCACGCGGCGTCGCCAGAATAATCCGATTCTTACCGGTGAAGCCGGTGTAGGCAAGACGGCCGTCGTGGAAGGATTCGCCCAACGCATCGTCGACGGCGACGTGCCGGATGTGTTGAAGAACGTGACGGTGCGGACTCTGGATCTTGCGCTATTGCAGGCCGGCGCGGGAGTGAAGGGTGAATTTGAAAATCGCCTGAAGGGCCTGATTGAGGAGGTGAAGAACTCGGAGAAGCCGATCATTCTCTTCATCGACGAAGCGCACACCATGATCGGCGCAGGCGGCCAGGCCGGTCAGGGCGATGCGGCGAACCTGTTGAAGCCGGCTCTTGCTCGCGGTGAGCTGAGAACGATCGCGGCGACGACCTGGTCGGAGTATAAGAAGTATTTCGAAAAGGATCCGGCTCTCGCCCGCCGCTTCCAAGTCGTGAAGGTAGAAGAACCGACCGAGCAGTCCTGCATGGTGATGATGCGCGGCATCGTCAATGCTCTCGAGAAGCACCACAATGTGCGGATTCTCGATGAGGGCGTGCACGTCGGCCGTGAAGTTGTCGCATCGCTACATTGCCGGTCGACAATTACCTGACAAGGCCGTTAGCGTACTGGACACGGCATGCGCTCGATTGGCGTTGGGTCAGAATTCCATTCCGGCGCAATTGGAATCGGCCAAGCGGCGGCTGGACGACCTTCAAGTTCAAGAACGAGTTCTCTCTCGGGAGGCAGCGCTCGGAACGGATCACAACGAGCGGCTGGCAGGGATCCGTAACGAAGCGGAAGAGACTCAGCAGACGTTGGTCGAATTGCAGGCTCGCTTTGAAAAGGAACGAGATCTGGTCACCAAGATCCGTGAACTTCGCGGCAAGATAGAAGGCATCGTGTCGGCGCCTGCGGCAAGCGCCGCTGCTGCCGGCGCAGCTCCGGCTCCGGCGCAGCAAGGTTCGACCGAGTTGGAAAGTCTTCGGTCGGAACTCGCTCAATTGAACTCAGAACTCGACCAGCTACAGGGTGAAGCGCCGCTGATGCGCGTTTGCGTCGACTCACAGGTCGTTGGAGAAGTGATCTCCGGCTGGACGGGCATTCCGCTCGGCAAAATGGTGAAGGACGAGATTGAATCTGTACTCCAGCTCGAGCGACATCTTGGCGCTCGGGTTATCGGTCAGGACCATGCTCTCCAAGCCATTTCCGAACGGCTCCGCATTTCCAAGGCGAACCTGGAAGATCCGAATAAGCCCATCGGGGTGTTTTTGCTTGTTGGGCCGAGCGGCGTCGGCAAAACGGAAACGGCATTAGCTCTAGCTGATCTCTTTTACGGCGGTGAGCGCAACCTGATCACGATCAATATGTCGGAGTTCCAGGAAGCGCACACGGTATCGACGCTGAAGGGCTCGCCTCCGGGATACGTCGGGTACGGAGAGGGCGGCGTTCTGACCGAAGCTGTCCGTCGGAAACCGTACTCTGTCGTTTTGTTCGATGAAGTCGAGAAGGCTCATCCGGACGTTTTGGAACTATTCTTCCAGGTGTTCGATAAGGGTGTCATGGAGGACGGCGAAGGCAGGGAGATCGATTTCAAGAACACGATCATCATTTTGACCTCGAATGCTGCGACAGATCAGATGATGAAACTGGTTGCCGACCCCGAAACGATGCCGAGTCCGAAGGGTATTGTCGACGCGATCAAACCGGAGCTGAATAAGGTATTCAAACCCGCGTTCCTTGGCCGTCTCGTAATCATTCCGTACTACCCCGTGCGGGATGAGGTGCTCAAGACCATCGTTCGCCTCAAGCTCGGCAAGATCGTTCGCCGCATTCTGGAGAATCACAAGATCGAACTCTCGTACGAGCCGACGGTGATTGAAACGGTAGCCTCGCGCTGTACGGAAGTGGAGAGCGGCGCCCGCAATGTCGACAACATCCTGACCAACACGGTGTTGCCGGACATTTCACGAACCCTGCTGGGCAAGATCGCAGCGGGTGAGAAACTGTCCTCAATCCACGTGACCGTTGGCGAAGACGGCTCGTTCGTCTACGCGTAAATCAGCAAGGGGGCGACCGTGCCGTCGCCCCCCTTTGCTCATCAACCTGAGATTGTCTTAATCACTCTTAGCCGCGAAGCCGCCGGCGCACAAAAAGTAGTCCCGCCAAGCCAGCCCCACCTAGAAGCAAGGATGCGGGTTCCGGGATCTGGGAGATATCCGGAGACTCTGAATTCACGAGGATCTCCCAATTGTCGCCGGTCGTAGCATTCGGCCCGGACAGAATCGGAGTCCGGAAGTTCGTGCCATTCGACGGCAATAACGTCAGGATCAGTTCAGAGCTCTTTGGAACGAAAAACCCGCCGCCGGACAACTGCCAGATATCCGCAGGATTCAATGTGGCACGGAACACCGCTCGCGTGATCATGAAAGCCTTGCTTACCGCGTTGGAGCTGTACTGCGACAGCGAAGAAGCCATCGTTAAAGGAATCGTTACAGGGTCATCCACGAGCCCGTCATGATCGATGGTGAGCGACACGTTCATGAAGTTGACTGCCGTCAGCACCTCATATCCGCCAATGCCGCTGGTCCAATTGTTAAAAGTGAACCTGGACCGTAATCCGGACGTGCCGTAGTCCTTATATTCGATAAAACCGAGTGAAACAGGGGCGGCGTAGGAACCACGAACAAGAATGAGAATCGCCAATGCCACACGCGCCAACAAACCACTAACCATTAAGCCTCCGAGGATCGCGCTCCCGCCATACTCGCGGGACTCATATAAGAACACGAACCAATAATCGCGCTGAAAACCGTAAATAAATGCTAATTTCGCTGAATACAGGTTGATGTTACATTACGATAGTGCTTTAGACTAGTCAGGGTTCTCACCTACCCTATTCCTGGCACTACTAGGTAATTGGTACTGGATGGCGAATTGATGAAGTGCCGAACGCTACTCACCCTCGGTATATCGGGTGAATCGTTCGACATCTGTAACAATCACGGTTCTGCTCTCGATGCGGATGAACCCTGCCTGCTGCAGCCGGCTAAAAGCCCTTGAGACGACTTCCCGAACGGAGCCAATCCTTGAGGCAACCTGTTGATGTGTCAGGGAGAAATCGAGGTCGATCATAATTCCTCGCCGAACGCCGCGAGTCTTGGCTTCGGTCAGCAGCAACCGAGCGAGACGCCTGTCTACGTCATGCAGCGATAAGGTTTCGACCAATGCGGCACAATTGCGAAGCCTTCGAGCAAGTACCTTTATTGCAGAAACTGCGATTGCGGGATGGTCCAGAAACAATCGGCGAACGTCTGCGGCGGCGATAAATAGCAAGATTGAATCCTCTTCCCCCGCCGTCGTGGAGGGATAAGTCCCCTCATCAAATACCGGTACTTCCCCTACCGTAGCTCCTGCTTTTTCCACATGAATTACTTGTTCGCGCCCATCTGAGCCAACGCGAAAAGCGCGGACCGCGCCCTCTACGATCACGTAGAGGCCGCGGGCCGCGTCTCCGGAGAGAAACAGGATTTCGCCTCTGCCAAGTTTTTGCTCGACGGCGCGATTAGCGAGAGCGGATAAATCCGTGTCCGTCAGACCCCCGAACAGCGCCGTCGCCCGAAGTGCTTCCACTTTGTCCATAAACCGGATTTTCGATGCCCGAAGAGAGTATCGCATGCCCTTGTCCGTAGACCGGCTGCAGCACCGGCACGTGCTTTACCTCTTCTCCGGCTTCGATCGGATGAGCGTTCGCAGGACGCAGATGGAAGGATCCATATACCGCTGCCGCAACCAACGGCAGAGCCCCGACGGCGATGAATACGGTGTCCGGAATCAATCGCAGCCACAGCAATGTGTTAACGACCGGCTGTCGGTAGAAATCCCAGGAACGTGCGGACCAGAATCCGTTTTGAAAGCTCTCCACAGCCTGCATGGCGCCGATTGGGAACAGAGTCAGCGCGATCATTCCCATCAGGCCAATATTCAGGCCCCAGAAACCCACCATGATCCATTTCTCCTTCCAGAACTCGGGTTGGACGATATTACGCATCGAGTAAGTGGCGAGGGCGATAGCCAGCATTCCGTACACACCCATCAGAGCGCCGTGGCCGTGTGCGGCTGTCAAGAACGAGCCATGCTGGTAATAGCTGACGATCGGCAGATTGATCAGGAAGCCGAGTACGCCTGCGCCGAACAAGTTCCAGAAGGCCGTCGCAATCATGAAGTAAAACGAAGCCTTATAGGGGAACTGAATGCCGCCGGCTTGAACAACTTTGTATTGGCCATAAGCTTCGACCATCAGCAATGAAAGGGGGATAACCTCCAATGCGGAGAACACGCTGCCAAGACCGATCCACGCTTCCGGCACGCCGATCCAGTAATAATGATGGCCCGTGCCGATGATTCCGCTACCGAGCAGGATAACGAGCTGGAAGTACATGGCCCTCAGCGTAGAGTACGCGGTCACCAGCCCCAGGCGGACCATGAGGAAGCCGATCACAACGACGGCGAAGACCTCGAACATGCCTTCTACCCAGAGGTGGATCAGCCACCATCTCCAGTAATCGGCCATGGTGATGTGGCTCGTCTTGCCGATGAATAGCGCGAAGCAGTAAAACACGGGAATCGCAGCAGATGCGTAAAGCAGTAAGTGCGTAAGGCCGCCGCGGTCCGTCTCCGCTTTGAGAGCCGATCGCAGGCCGCGATAGACAATGAACAGCCAGATGCCCATACCCGCGATCAGCAGATACATCCAGAGCCGTCCGAGTTCGAGATACTCCCAGCCTTGTGTCCCGAGCCACCACCACGATTCGCCAAGCGCGCCCTTCCAGGCGAGATACTCACCGGCGAGACTCCCGACAACGACAATCACCAGCGCGCCGAAAAGGATGTTGACTAACGCCCTCTGACCCTTGGGCTCGCGTCCGCTTACGAAGGGCGCAATGAAAATTCCCATGCCCAACCATGCAGTTGCAATCCAGAAGATCGCCAGTTGCAGGTGCCATGCTCGAGCGACCTGGAACGGCAGAATCGAGTTGAGATCGAAGCCGTAGAATGCGCCAGGATCGGCATAATCATGAGCCATTTTGCCGCCGAGGAAAGTCTGGACCAGGAACAGCGCGAGCGCCACGACGAAGAACTTGAATGTCGCTCTTTGCGAAGGCGTGAGAGGACTGCGCCCAATATCGAAACGCAGATTCGGATTGTCTATATCCTGCGGCGATAGTTGATAGCGATGATGGAAGTAGAGAATCACGCCGAGCATCAAGAGTAGGAGCGCAACGCTTGCGCCGGACCAGAGAACCGAAGCGGCTGTCGCCGTGTTTCCAGCGGCTTTGTCGTAAGGCCAGTTGTTCGTATAGGAGTGTGGCGCTTCCGGTCGGTCGGCGACGGATAGCCACGCTGTCCACGTTGCGAAGGCTGCAAGCTGTCTTGCTGCTTCCCGCGTAAGCTTTCGGTCGGAGCCTCCTTCACTCGGCGGTAGGAGCGATCCGGGGGAGAGAGCCCGTTCAGGCGCTCCTTTCACAAACGCATCTTCGTACTTGTCGACGATCGCGGACCATCCTTTTGCCTGGCCGGCGGTGAAGATGAGCCGTGCACTGGCCTCGTCATATCGGTTCCTCTTGAGTTCCTGTGAGATTTCAGCATCGATCGCTGCTTTCTGCCCCGTAGTGAGGTTGGACCACTGCGCGGCGCCGCGATCAGCCCGCATGGCATCCGTCATCCAGTGAATCGCTTCGGCTGTGTAGTCCGGGCCGAAGTACGCGCCGTGACCCAGCACGGAGCCATAGTTCATCAGATTGCGTTTGCGGAACAATTCTTGCCCGCTCTGTACATCCTGGGCCGTAAACAGTGTCTTGCCGGCAGGATCGGTTACCGCTTCAGGAATGGGTGCTCGTGTCTTATAGATGTATGCGCCGCCTACGAGCATGACGGTGAATCCGAACAGTAGTGTGAGTAAAAGCCCGTGCTTCCAAAAACCAGAATTTCCTTGTGCGGGTTGATCTTGCGTGTGTTGGCTCATGAATTGCGCTCCCTATCTGCACAATAGAGGGCCTCGCTAATTCGCGGTATGACTTAAGTCACAAAGGAAGTTTTCTTTGCCTGTGACTGAAGTCACTGCCGGAATTCCATTTCGCCGATACAAAGGAGTCATGAGGAACTCAGATGTCATGAGCAGGCTACCGTGCGACAGGCTATCATCCGCCAAAGCCCCAGGACACTGGGTTCTCGCGAGAGCGGGAAAACGAGTCCTACGGCCCGGCGGAGTAGAACTGACGAACCGTATGCTTGCTTCGCTCAACATCGGGCGCGTCGATACCGTCATTGAGCTTGCTCCCGGGCTGGGGCACACAGCCGAGCGCGTGCTTGCCGCTCGGCCTGCATCCTATCTCGGAGTTGACCGCGAGCACGCTGTCACCCAACGCCTGAACGCGAGGTTAGGAAGCGATGCCGCCCGATTCGTCACAGGCACAGCTGAGGATACGGGGCTACCCGGGGAGATCGCGACCGTCTTGTACGGAGAAGCGATGCTCAGCATGCAGCCTCATGCTCGCAAAAAGCTGATCGTGGACGAAGCATGGCGGTTGCTTCAGCGCGGCGGCCGTTACGGAATCCACGAACTGTGTGTGGGTGAGATCAATCAATCCGATCGACAGAATTTGGAGGCTGAACTCGCCGAGGTTATCCATCACGGTGTCCGCGTGCTCACAATGGGCGAGTGGCGGAACCTGGTTGAGTCTACTGGATTCCAAGTAACGCAAGAGATGTGCGCGCCGATGAAATTACTCGAGCCCGGCCGCATCCTTCAAGACGAGGGATTCTTCGGAGCGCTACACTTCGCCGCGAACCTACTTACGCATCCGGAAATGCTGCGTCGAGTTGTTCGGATGCGCGCCTGTTTTCGCTGGCATCGTCATCAACTCCAGGCAATCTCCATCATTTGCAAGAAGGACTACTGACCGGCTATGAATCCATATACGTTCGTTGCGGATGTGCTCACGGAGACCGAGATCCCGGAGAAAGGCATGGTGAGCCATACCGTTGTCAACGATGACAACCTGAAGATCATCCTCTTCCGGTTTGCGCCCGGCCATGAATTGGCGGCACACACGGCGCCCATGCCGGCCACCATTTACTTCGTGAAAGGGGACGCGGCGTTAACACTGGGATCGGAGACGCGCGATGTGAAAGAGGGCGCATTGATCCACATGCAGCCCAAGCTAACCCACGCGATCGTGGCAAAGACACCGGTGACGATGTTGCTATACATGTTGAAGTCCGCACGCGAGAAGTAGCGGTCACCGAACTTCGTTGTTGCGTGCGGCCGCCCGCTCACTCATTGCCGTCAACATGCTTGGAGAAACGGCAGACGTACTGTCTTTTCCTTTTGCGACTCGCTGGCCGATTCCTCCCGGGCCGGGAAGCACTCGATTTGCTGCAGCGAGCAGCCGTCCGGTGAACTCTGGAAAGAGAGCATCCGCAGCCGCCGCGATGCGTGCCGGGGCAGTTAGCGTAATCTCGACTTCTCCGCTCTTCATGGCATCGATAATCTGACGGGCGGCCCGGTCGGCGTCCATGGAAGCAATCGGCAGTGAATCGGAGATGCTGAACCACGCGTACTCGAGCTGGTTCTTGCCCTTGAACTCGGCATTGCGGGGGCTCCCAGTCCTCATGAGGCCCGGCACGACCGTCGTCACAACGATGCCGTCCTTCATCACCTCGCTGCGAAGCCCTCGTGAGAAGCCCACGAACGCGAACTTGCTTGCTGAATACGGAAGCAGGTGCGGAACTGCGATTTTTCCTCCGATAGAAGTAATGTTCACGATCCTGCCGCTGCGCCTGCGACGCATACCGGGCAACACTGACAGCGATGTGTACACGCCGGACCAGAAGTTCGAGTCCATAGCGTTGTAGAAGTCTTCGATCGTCATCTCCTCCAACGGCCCAACGGATATGATGCCCGCCGTGTTGATCAGGATATCGATCGCGCCGAAGTGGGCCTCAACGCGCGCAACCATCATTTGTACTTCATCGCGATTGCGCAGGTCACATGGTATTGCGAAGACATCGGCGCCTCTTGTCTGAAGATCATATCGAGCGTCCGCGAGTTCCTGTTCATCGCGGGCGCAAATCGCGATACGCGCGCCCTCATCCGCAAGATGCCTCGCGAGCACGAGGCCAAGGCCTCTTGATCCACCCGTAACCAGTGCGACTTTGCCGCGCAATCTCGATTCGCGAACAGATTGAGATCGTGCGAACATCAAAAGGCCTGCGCCTGCCGCGGACCACAAAAGAGCTTTCGATACACCCGAGGAGTTGCGCATGGGATACCCTCCACTGCATCGTTAGACCGCGCCACGCGCCGAATGATTACAGCTTTCAAGGGCCCTCCGTCCAGCCGTTTTTAGTCTTATATGCGAAGGAAAAGAGAAAGGGCTTCCCATGCAAACAAAATTGCGCTATTCTGTTTCAAACATTATGGCCACTAAAAAGCAAGGTGCCACAAAGAAAGCCGCCGCAAAGAAATCGGCCGTGAAGAAGACGGCCGCGAAGAAGACTGCAGCGAAGAAGGTCGCCAAGAAGGCGCCCGCAAAGAAGACGGCCGTTAAAAAGGCGACCGTCAAGAAGAGCGCTGCGAAGGCGACGAAGAAAGCTCCTGCGAAGCGCGCCTAGCGTTCGGTCGCACAAGCAGGCTCACCGCTCGTCGAAGGGTTTGCGGAATCCTCCACGACCGTAAGGTCGTGCCTGATGAAGATTCGCAGGCCCGCGCGTGCCTTGCCGTAGGCATTTCCTGCGGGACCGAATCCGTTCGCGGATCGGCTCCTGTATGTCTAGGCGAAGGCGTAGCGGAGCATCAGCATAAAGCTGATTGCGGTGAGCGCGACGCACAGGCCCGCAAGGATGCGCCACATCGTATCGGTCCCACGACCGGACGTGCGTGGTGTATCCATAAGCCAGGCGATGGCGAATCCTCCAGCGAGCCCGCCTAGGTGGGCAGCGGTGTCTATATTGAAGATCGGCAACAGGCCGATCACAACCATATAGATCACCCACTGGGTGTACTGCGCCTTGATGGCAGCGCCCATTGCCGTGTTGGATCGCATCCCCGCCGCGATCATCGCGCCGATGAGTCCGAAGAGCGCCGCTGACGCTCCAACGCTCAGGTGTGGGCTGAAGTACGTGCTCGCGAGGAAGCCGACGACGGTTGAGACGAAGTACAGCACGAGGTATCGTGCCGTGCCATAGGTTTCTTCTACCTGTGCGCCGACGCTGAACAGGACCCACGAATTCATAAAGATGTGAATCAGGCCACCGTGCAGGAATCCGGCGGTGACCAGACGCCACCACTGTCCCGCGGCAATCGCCGGAACAAACTTGGCTCCAAACGCGACCAGTACGCGTCCGTCGACGTCCATAATGGCGCTGTCCGCGCCGTGGTTCATGCTGACGACGACAGTCGCGGCGAAGAGTCCCAAGTTAATCAGCAGAATGACAAACGTGGTGAATCCCGCGTGCGGAATGAATCCGGCGATCAGTTCAGAAGATTCTCGCCTTACAGGCCGCCTCGTTCCGAGCTTCACTTCACAGTAAGGACACACCCGGTCGTCTGCGCTAATGAAGGCCCGGCAGTTGGGGCACATGCGGCGTTTATCCACGCACTCATTCTACAAGCGGGTTTGTTCGCGCCTCCTCTGATAAAATCGAGGCTTCCGTTCTGTGCAAGATATGTTGTCTAGAGATAAGGATCCGCGCCAGCAAATCGTAGAAATCGGCCGTCTGGCTTACCAGAAGGGCTGGGTCGCCGCAAACGACGGCAACATCAGTGTCCGGCTGGCCGCCGACCGCATTCTCGCTACCCCCACGGGGGTTAGCAAGGGCATGATGGAGCCCGAAGACCTGATCATTTGCGATCTGGACGGCAAGAAGATCGAAGGCGAGCGGGATTGTACGAGCGAGATCATGATGCATACGACGATCTATCGCATGCGTCCCGACGTAAAGGCTGTCGTCCACGCCCATCCGCCTGTCGCCACGGGTTTCGCTGTGGCGGGCCGACCCCTCAATCTGGCGCTTCTGCCCGAAGTGATCATTTTGCTCGGATGCATTCCCCTGGCCGATTACGGCTTGCCCGGCACGCCGGAGCTCAGTGAAGCACTTAGGCCATTCATTCCTACGTACGATGCTCTGCTGATGGCCAATCACGGCGCAGTCTGTTATGCCGACGAATTGATGAAGGCGTTCTTCCGGATGGAGACCGTAGAACATTTCGCCCGCATCACCCTGGTGGCCGAACTGCTTGGCGGCCCGCGTGTCCTTCCCAGGCTTGAAGTGGAGAAACTCTTGGATTCCCGTGCGCGATATGGTGTCCAGTCGCGTGAGGGTGTGGAGCCCGGGTGTCCTCTCACCGCAGAAGACACGGCGACAGGAGAACACCGCGTTACGCTGACGCGGGCGGAAGTCCTTGGCATTGTCGAAGACGCGATCGCGCGCCTTACGCGCTAGCGGTCAGATTCCGCTTGCTACAATCAGATTGCCGGAAAGGTGGCCGAGCGGTTTAAGGCAGCGGTCTTGAAAACCGCCGACGGGGTAACTCGTCCGTGGGTTCGAATCCCACCCTTTCCGCCAGTCTTCACAACTCCAGTCGCGCTTGGTAGACCATCGACTTCAATCTGAACCCGTGCTCGATGTAAATCGTCCCTGCCGACGCAGTCAGTGTGATCGACCCATCGGCGGGCTGAACATTGGCGAACCTCGGAAAGCGCATGGTGGCCATCAGATGCATACCGTGGGCGGGTACGACAACCGACGTCGGCCCGACCGGCGGTCTTCCAGGAATCGATATCGCCGAGGAGGTCAGGGCATCTTCCAACTCCTGCGACCCTTTCTTAAACAATATCGTCGGGAAGCCTGCCAACTCTAGCACGTACTCGGTCGGTTCGCTCGAGAGGCGTTGGATCGCCTCCGGGCTGTGGAGCCCTCCCCTTCCAAAGTCCTGAATCGCATATGCCTGGCGTATGGGAAGAGCGCTGGCCCAGCGCGCCGTAAGGTAGATTTCCGTTCGGGCTCCCGAACCGCGAGATACTTCTGGCTTTCGTGACCTCACGCTATCGGGTCGGTTCGTTCCGGGGAAAAAACCGTGTGCAGGGGAGCCAGACGTTCCGCACGCTTGTAGATTGAAGCTGATAGTCAGCGGCTTTGCCCACGGTGAATCCGTCAGCATGCGATCCACGTAGTCGTCCGACCAGGCGGGGAACTGATCGTGTTCGCTTATGGATCGAGCGCGAGCTGCCGCTGCGCCAGCTATGGATAAACAAAAATGCCGCCGGTTCACTTCGTCCAGGACGTATGAAAAAGCGGGTGGGATACAGCGAGATAGCGAACGCCGGTTAGACCCGCTAGGTCTTGGATTTTGCCACCAACTGGTTCAGTTCTCGCGTATATCGTGGCACCGCGACTCGCGCGTCTTCATTCTCTTCGTATTCAAGTGCGAAATAGCCTTTATATCCTGACGAAGCGAAGAGGCGAACGATGCGGTCCCAATCTGCTTTCACAGATTGGCCATCTTCGCTAGCCCGGATGTGCGTCTTAAATTGGGCATTCACCGCGTAAGGTAAGCACATCTCGATCTGCTTGTACGCATTCTTACTGAAGTTGCCGGTATCGAGGTTGATGCCGACCCACGGTGAGTTCACCGCCTTCACGATCTTGATGATCGTTTCGGCCCGGTCCGTGATGCCACCATGATTCTCGAGTCCGAGAATAATTCCCTTGGACCCGGCGTACTCTGACCCGACTTTGAGAATATCAGCGACCCACTGCGCTGCCTGATCCTCGCTGGTCCCGGCCGGCACTTTGCCGCCAAACACACGGATATGGCCCGCTCCGAGTTTCTCCGCCACATCAACCCACTTCCGGAGGCCCGCAATCTCTTTGTCGCGCTCCGCTCCCGCAGGTTTCGTCATCTCCGTGCGGACGGAGATGCTATAGATTTCAACGGCATTCTTGTACGCGAGACGGCGCAAAGGCAGAAGCGTGCCATCCGAAGTGTCTGGGAGCCAGTAAACCGTCATGTCGACCCCGTCGACATCGAGATCGACGGCGAGTCGAATCACGTCGTCATACGACATCCTCTTCGATTCGAGATCTTTTCGAAAGGAATAAGCGCAAAGCGCCGTCCGCAGACGCGACTTTGAGGGAGAGGATGTCTGGGCTGGAGCGAGGCTAGCCATCGCTCCAGCGGCTGCGACTTGAAGCAGGTTGCGGCGAAGCACGAAGTCTATTCTACGCGTTTCAACTTAAAGTCGCTTGATCTGAATGTTACGAAACTCGACGTGCGAGCCGTGCCCCAGGAAGCCAACCCGGCCGCTCTTTCGCTGCAGGCCGGGATGCTTCTTGAGGATTGCGGGATCGCTAACTGTGCTGAGATCGGCGTCCGTAATGACCTTTCCGTTCAGCTTTACCTGAATATTGGGTCCGTTCGCGGTGATCTCTTCCACATTCCATTCACCAACCGGCTTCAGCGCCTCTCCCGACGCGGGAATGACGTCGTACACGGATCCATGACGTTGCGCCGGCTTCAGCCAGCCTTTGTACTTCTCGTTTCCATGATCGAGAATCTGGATCTCCATCCCGGAGTAGGCGATATCGCCCGCCAACGGAGCTCGGATTCCGACGCCGTTGTTTCCGCCGGGTGTCAGCTTGAATTCGAACCGGAAGATGAAGTTATCGAATTCTTCTTCCGTCAATAAGTTGCCGCCACCCTCTTCCGGGCAGACGAGCACGCCGTTCTGCACGACGTAACCCGGTCCTTTCTTGTTGAGGAGCGTCCAGCCGCTGAGATCCTTGCCATTGAACAGAGGCTTGAATCCAGGGTCTGTAGCAAAGAAAAGAAAACCAGCGAGTATTGCGAGCTTCATACTTTCCGCAGCTTTGTTACTCGTCCGACCTCTACCCATTCGACAACGAAAATGTTGCCGGCATGGTCAAAACATGCGCCGTGGGGGCAGATGAATTTGCCGGGTTCGAACGTGTCGCGCGTCTTTGTACGCAGTGCTCTGGCAGCCTTTGGATCTTCAGCAGCGCCGAGATGCGTGATTACGTTATTCTTCTCATCCATCAGCGTCACCCGGGCATCCAGGTCGGGAATGACCACTTTGCCCTTGCGGATGTTGAAGTGGCACGGGGAACTGACACCTGAACTGAAACCGATATGCTTGCCGTCGAGCGTGAAGTGCTGCAATCGCTTGTTGGTGCGATCCGCGACAGTCAGGACGGGCTGTTTGCCGCGGTAATCGACTATGATGCCGTGCGGGCATGACAATTGCCCCGGATCTTTCCCGAGTCCGCCGAAGGTTCGAATGTATTTGCCGTTCTTGTCGTACTGATTAACGTAGCTGGAACCGTAGCCGTCACCTACGTACAGATCGCCGTTCGGCCCCAACGCCAGATTCGTGGGACTGTATTTCTTTTTTGCTCCATCCGGGCCGGGCTTATATGCCTCCGACTCATTCGGATAGCCGATGGTGAAGACCTCTTCGCCATTCAGGGTCGTTTTGACGACCAGCGCTCGCTTTGTGTCGCAAAGATATAGAAACTCATTTTTCCCTTCCTTTGCGATGTGCAGGCCATGTGCGCCGCCTTGGAAGTCCTTGCCCCAGGACTTAACAAACTTTCCTTTGTCGTCGAAAACCACCATCGTGTCGTGGCTTTCGCTTGCGCCGTTCACCGTGTGATGCACATAGATCAGGCCGTGGGAATCTTCCACAACACCATGCGTGTTGCCGTACTTGATATTCGCGGGCAGTTCACCCCAATCGTGAAATGCCTCGTACCGATATGCTCCTTCACCCAAAATCGGGTTTTTGGATCCCGACTTATCACTCGCGCCCAAGATAATCGGCGCCGTAAGCGACGCCACGAATCCACGTCGGGTTGTCTGCATGATCGACAGTATACACAAACCCGGGCTGCAAAGGCGCGAATCTGCTGCTAACTAGTGGATTACTTGTCCGTCTTGCCTAATGATGAAACCGAAACGATGGAAAGGAGCGCTGCTGGCGGGAGGATTGGTGGTGGCTTTGGGAATCTCGAATACCCGGCTGCCGGCGCGGACCTGTGTATTCATTCACGAATTCCACAAAACGTCCAAATCCGGGTCTCAGGTAAGCATATGGGAGCGCATCGTGTATAGCTTGATCGAGGCCAAACAACAAGCTACGTAGCGATGCGCTCCCGATAGATTTACCGCTTTCGAGGCTTCGCCTTCGCCGGAGCCGCTTTTTTCGCCGGAGCGGCGGCCAAGCCTTCTACATCGGCTTTGTCGGCGGTCAGCACCAGCATAAACGGTTCCTTTGTGAAGCTTTCGCCCACACCTTCAAATGTTAGCGATGAACCCACATCTGCTTTGACGGGTGTCTCGAACTTCAAGGTCACTTCCGGAGTCGTCGCGTCGGAAAGTGCAAGCACGATTTCCTTCGGTCTGGATTCGAGAACGGTGCCTTTCATCTTCGGCAGTTTGGCGCCCTTCATCTGATCGAAGTAAGCCGCGTCAGTTGTCAGCCCGGCTTTCATGTTCTTCCAAAGGGCCAACATTGGATTGTTCTTGTTGAATTCTTCTTCGGCCTGCGCTTTCTCGATCGAGATCTCGCGTACACTCTTAATCTTGAAGTCGGGCGGAGGAACCGCGGCGCCCTTGGCCTTCGCCTTGAGTTCAGCTAGCCCGCTTGTATCTCCGTGGAAACCGGTGTAGGCCTTGGTCAGATAATCATCGACCTGCTTGCGGCCTTCCGCGGGCAGTGCGCCGGGGCCATCATAGCTGGCCGCCCGTGCAAAGTGATAGAGCGCGTTGGAGTAGGTCTCCGGCTTCTTCTCAGCTACGATGGTTTGTCCGAGCCAGTACGAAACCTCACCTGCGGCGGGGTTGTTCTGTAAGCTCTTGTTGAAATGCTCCTGCGCTGTGGAACCGTCCTTCTTCATCATCGCCACCCAGCCGAGTGTCTTGTGGGCCAATGCTTCCATGTCGGTCCGGGCTTTCGTCCACTGCTCGTCCGTCGTTCCGGCGGGCTTCTTCGCTGGTGCGAAAGCTGTTGGTAGCGCCGCCAGAAGGGCGTTGCCGGCCTTCTCTCCTGCATCGAGCGCTCCTGGCGAGGTGTCGTTCATGGACGACGTCAAGTACGCCATCCAGTACAGTGCCGTCAGATTCTGGGGATCGATCGCAATGATGTTCTTTGCGCTCTCCAGGATCTTCGGAGCCTGGCCGAGTTTCTGGTAAGTGTCCAGGTATAGCAACTGCCGCTCGAGCTTGAACTCAGTAGCAGGATACTTTTCGTTCCACTGATTGAGAAGTTCCAGCCTCTTGGCCGGGGTGGCTTCCTTGGTTATCGATTCGTATAGGTCATATTCCGCACGGTCTTTCCAATTTTTCTGAGCAGCGCCTCCGGCAGCGGCCTGCCCCTGCGCCTGACCTTGACCTTGCGCCTGACCCTGCGGCTGTTGTGCGGGTAGCGACACGCAAAACACAGACGCAACTGCGGCAGCACCGACAAATTTCTTCAAACTAACCAGCACTTCCTGGCCTCCTGACTGTCAATGGATAACCTATTGTTGGCGTTGAACAGCGGCATAGGCTGCCTGAAGAAGACCTCCGCTCACCCAGGGAAGCCAAACTTCGTTGAAAGCCACGCACTTGCGGAGTATAACGAAGGTTTCCTCCGCTCGCAACAACGACGTACTAATAGATGCGCGCGAGTGCCGCGATGTTCCCGTCATTACAGACGACTCCAGAATACCGTGTGCTAGACTCCAGTGCATCCGGTGCGCTACTTCGATATCGGTGTCATCCTCGCCTATCTTATCGGCATCACGTGGTTCGGCTCGCGTTTCCGATCCTCGCAGAAGTCGCTCAAAGACTATTTCCTCGGAGGCCGGAACGCGCCCTGGTGGGCGATCAGTTTCTCCATCGTGTCCGCAGAAACGAGTACTCTGACCGTCATCGGTACGCCCGCGCTCGCATTTAACGGAAACTTTGGCTTTCTCCAGGTGGTCCTCGGATATCTTCTCGCCCGAATCATTATCTCGATTTTGTTCCTGCCACAGTACTTCCGCGGTGAAATGTTCACTGCCTACGAACTGATGGAGCGGCGCTTCGGGCATCGGATTCGCAAGTTGACGGCCGGTACCTTCCTGATTCTACGGGCTCTAGCAGAAGGAGTTCGCGTTTTTGCGATCTCGATCATTGTGTCCATCGTACTTGGGACGGGAGAGGTCGGTTCTATCGTTCTGATCGTTTGTCTTACGCTGATTTACACGTTTGAGGGCGGGATGACGGCTGTTATCTGGACTGACGTTGTTCAGATGTTCCTGTATGTAGCCGGAGCCGTTCTTAGTCTTTTTGTGATCCTCGAAAAAATACCGCTTGGTTGGAACCATGTGGTCGAGGTGGCGGGCAGTCTCGGCAAGTTCCAGGTCTTCGATTTCGGATTCGAATTGACAGCCGAGTTTTTTAGCCGGCCTTACAACTTCTGGGCGGGATTGATCGGCGGAGCGTTTCTTACCACCGCTTCACACGGAACGGAACAATTGATGGTTCAGCGTCTATTGGCGGCGCGTAATGAAGGCGAAAGCCGTCTCGCGCTCTTCAGTAGTTGGATCGTGATTGCGGTGCAATTCACGCTTTTTCTGGTCATTGGCGCAATTCTGTTCGTTTACTATCTCGAGACCGGAGACACCCCGCCATCCTCCGCCCGACCGGATCTACCCGCAGTTTATCTGGAATAACCTGCCGGCCGGCATTGCGGGGCTGGTGATCGCCGCGATCCTGGCAGCCGCGATGTCAAACCTGAGTGCGGCTCTAAATGCGTTGGCGTCAACAACGATCATGGATTTCTACAAGCCGCTGACCACCAAACTCGGTGTTGGCCGGTCCGAATCACATTACCTGAAACTCGCGCGGCTCGCCACGTTGGCTTGGGGGAGTCGTATTGTTCCTCATCGGGCTTGTTGCTCGAAACTGGGGATCGGTTTTGGAGGCCGGCTTATCCATTGCGTCAATTTTGTACGGAGCGCTGCTCGGCGTCTTCTTGCTCGGCTTGCTGACACGTCGTACATCCGAATCTGGCGCCATGGCCGGTATGGTCGCGAGCCTGCTCATGATGTTTTACGTAAAGCAGTACACAGTGATCGCGTGGACTTGGTATGTCCTCATCGGTAGCGCGACCACGGTGGCAGTTGGGTATCTCTCCTCGTTTGTTCTACCCAGGCGGACCACATGATTAAACAGGAACTCCGGCGCGACTTAGATTATTGGGGCGCCGTCGCGATGGTTGTGGGCACGGTAATTGGCAGCGGTATCTTTGCTGTGCCTAAAGCAATGGTGCTCAACGTCGGCACGCCGGCCAGATGGTATTCGCCGTTTGGATATTTCGGCGGCATTCTATCGTTGTTCGGCGCACTTACCTATGCCGAACTCGCCGCATCCATGCCGGAGGCCGGCGGGGAGTACGCTTATCTCCGGACAGCATATGGTCCGTTCTATGGGTATATCTATGGATGGACGCAGGCGTGGGTAGCCAAGAGTGGTTCGATCGCTACGCTTGCCACGCTATTTTTCTATTACCTGGCCAACTTCGCCCCGGCGCTCGAACGAGTTTGGTTCACGGTTCAACTGCCGATTGGCCCAAATGGCGGGCCATTAGAAGTGCGACAAGGGCAATTCTGCGCGATGGCGGTTATCTTGATCCTCGGCGTTGTAAATGTTTTTGGAGTTCGCGTAGGCGGCGCACTTCAAATCGCGGTAACGATCTGAAAGTCGTCTTGATCCTCGCGGTGGTTGTCATTGGTATGACCGCCGAGGTAGGAACTGCTTCGAATTACTCCACCTCCATTCCCGCGGCCGGCGGATGGACTGGATTTTTGCTGCCCTTGTCGCGGCGCTGTGGGCGTACGACGGATGGAACAACGTGAGCATGATCGCCTCGGAAGTCCAAAATCCACAGAGAAACCTGCCGCGCGCCCTAATCGGCGGCGTGCTGCTTGTAATTGGGATCTATCTCCTGACGAATCTCGCGTATTTCTACGTTTTGCCGGCCGTGGATGTTTCACGGAGCGACCGCGTCGCCGCCGATATGATGCGCCGTGTCATGGGAGAGCCTGCTGCCGCCGCAGTGAGCCTCGCAGCCATGATATCCATCTTTGCTGCCCTGAACGGGTCGATCCTGTCAGGGTCGCGCGTCCCCTATGCGCTTGCAAAAGACGGACTTTTTTTTCGTCCCTGCGCAAAAGTCCACCCTGTATACAGTACTCCGAGTAATTCCATCCTGCTTTTGAGCATTTGGTCGAGCGTTTTGGTACTTACCGGAAGGTACGAAGAACTTTACACCCTAGTAATATTCCCTAGCTGGATCCTCTATGCCATGGCGACCGCGTCCGTAATCGTGCTGCGTCGTACACGTCCAGATTTGCCGCGACCGTACAAAACAATCGGATATCCTGTTGTACCAGTACTATTTGTCCTCGTAGCCGGGGCACTCATCCTGTCTACTCTGTTCAAATCCCCTCGAGAGAGCGTCTTAGGTCTGGGCATTATTGCCGCAGGTATCCCTTTTTATCTGCGCTGGCGCAAGAACGCCCGAACTTAATACCTGTACGTACCGGGCGTTCTAGACTTCCAGTACTAGGCTGATGAACATCCACGGAATCACGTTTCTGTTCTGTTTTCGGAACAGAGCACTTGAAATTGGCCTAGAAAATGAGTTACAAACAGCATGTACGGTCTGTCTGAACGTTGATCTTGTTCCGAAATCAGAACAGCGGCCCCAGATCGATCCGCGCATCGACTGAATCGTTGGGAGTATAAATCGAATGGACGTTAACAAAATGCTGGTGGAGTTGCGCCAGGAACGCGAGCACATCGAGGAAGCAATTATCATCCTCGAACGGCTTGCCCGCGGTAGAGGGAAGCGGCGCGGTCGACCGCCGCTCTGGATGTCAACAACCGTAGCGCCGGCGAAGCGCCGCGGCCGTCCTCCTGGCAGCAAGAACAAACCCAAGGACGAGAAAGCGGCCGTAGCCTAAAGAAGAAAAGGGTAACGCTACTTGCGTTGCCCTTTAATCGTTTCTTGCCGATTTTTAATATTAGTAAAGCAAAAACTCAGAACGCCGCTGCCGGAACTCGTCCAGACCCGCAGCATATTGTTGTTCTATCTTGAGCGGGTCCTCGCCTTCTTCCAGCAGTTTGAGTACGTTTCTGTCGCCCGTGAGTTTTTCGTTCGCCGCCCAATTCATCTGACCGGGGAACAGTTTCCCAATCGCAGAACCAACTTCCAGTCCGAATCGAACGCTGTCGAATGCATCGCGGTCGGTGATTACAAATCGCACGCCCTCGATGGTCTTCCCCATGAAATTCGAGGCCTGCGGATGCAGTCGCGTTGCGTATACCCGGATGCCGACGATGTTCCGGCTGTTCAAGTAGTCCGCGAGTTGTTGACCTTTCATCCATGCCGCTCCGATCTGCTCGAACGGAGCGTCCGTTCCTCGTCCAACGGAGTAGATCTTGCCGCCTTCGAGCATTCCAATGCCCGGATAAAGAACGGCTGCATTCAGGCTCCGCATATTGGGGGATGGATCAATCCAGGGGAGACCTGTGGCATCGAACCAATCCGACCTCTGCCAACCCTGCATCTTCACTACTTTCAGATTGGCTTTTTGAGAGAAGCTGGAGTTCATCATGGTCGCGATCTCGCCGACGGTCATTCCATGCCGCACCGGCAATTCGAAGCAACCGACGAAGGACTTTAATGACGGGTCGATAACTGGACCTTCTACGCGCATTCCTCCTATCGGATTGGGACGATCCAAAACAACGAATTCGATGTTGCGTTTGGCGGCTTCCTGCATCGTGTTGGACATCGTGCACAGATACGTGTAGAAACGCGCGCCTACATCCTGGATATCGAAGACGAGTACGTCGATATCGCGAAGCATTTCATCGTTCGGCCTGCGATTCTGTCCGGCGTACAAGCTCCAGACGCGTAATCCCGTTTTCGCATCTTGTGTGTTAGCAACATTTTCATGATCCTCGGAACCGGATAGACCGTGTTCAGGCGCGAATATTGCCCGCAGATTGACGCCCGCCGCAATCATTGCATCGATGTTCCGATTGCCATCTCGCGTGATCCCGGTGTGATTCGTGATCAGACCGACGCGTTTACCCTGCAACTCCGGAAACTTTTCCTGCAATAAGACATCAATGCCGTTGAGCACATGCGCCAGCCGAGGCTTCGGCCGGACGGTGGGTTGGGTCGGCATAGCGCTGCTTAGGACAGCTTGGGCGCCGATCTCAGGCAAATCCAGGCCAGCGGCAGCAACACTTGCCACTCTGCTCCGCAGCGAGGTGATCGCCGCCTTCAAGTGAGGATGAACGCTGTTGCTGAGCAGGATCACATACGTGTCGGTGAACGGATCGATCCACATTGACGTTCCCGTAAACCCGGTATGACCGTAGGATCCGACTGGAAATAGATCACCCCGGCTTCCGGAAAACTGAGAGTCAATATCCCAACCGAGCCCGCGAAGTACCGGTTGGTCTGCGGGTCCCTGCGGGCTGGTAAACCTCCGCACTGTCAGTGGACTGAAGACGCGAACGCCCTTTCGCTGCCCCATGCCAAGCATCATCTCGGCGAATTTGGACAAGTCTGCCGCGGTCGAGAATAGTCCGGCATGTCCGGCAACCCCGCCCATGAAACGAGCCGTGGGGTCATGCACAATTCCGCGCAGTGGAGTTGGCGATCCTTTGACAATCTCCGTCGGCGCGATCCGCCGAAGTAGGGATTGCGACGGTTGGTACATCGTCTCTGACATTCCAAGAGGCTTGAAGATTTTCGCTTGTACGTATTCCGGCAGTGTTTTGCCTGAAACTCTCTGCACGATCTCGCCCAGAAGAACGAAATTGATATCGCTGTATGTAAAGCGTGAATTCGGAACATTCACGGGCACGTCTATTGTCGCGAGTTTGATTCCCGTGCCGTAGCCGGCCCACACCGGTTCGAGATTCACATCAGGACGCATCCCGGAGAAGTGAGTCAGCAGGTTCCGAACGGTGATATCGCTGTGGCCGCCTTGAAATTCAGGAATATACTCCGTTACCTTGTCATTGAGCCGCAGTTTGCCCTCCTCGACGAGTTTAGCGACCGCGGAGGTGGTCGATACGACCTTCGTCAGAGACGCGATATCGAAAATCGTGTCCAGCGTCATCGGTTCACGCCGCGGGACGAGGGCGCGATGTCCATAAGCCTTCTGGAAGATGACACTGCCCTTGTGTCCAACAACAACGACCGCTCCCGGGATTTGTCCCTCGCTGATCGCCTCCTGTATCGTGGCGTCCATTGCCGAACCGGCGCGGAAGACGTTGGCTGGTACGGGAACGGCAGGCTTAACAGCCACCGGGGCTGGGTGTTTCGCGACCGGAACCTTGCGCGGGGCTTTCAAATTACTCTGATACGCAAATGGGGCGCCCGCGAAAAAGGCCATCAAGAGCAGTTTTTTCATCGCAGTTTATCGGCTATCTTCTCCATCGATCCCGCGAGCTTGACGTCCAATTCAGTGATTCCTCCGACGTCATGCGTCGATAGGTCCACCGAGACCCGCTTATACACGTTGGACCATTCAGGATGATGGTCCAGTTTCTCGGCGACCGTAGCGACCGCTGCCATAAAGGCGAACGCATGCGTGAAATCAGGGAAAGTATACTCCCGGTGGAGCTTACCTTCGATGACGGACCAGCCGGGCAGGGACGGCAGAGCCGAGGAGATCTCCTCGGAAGACAGCTTCGCGGGTCGAGGCATTCAATCTACTGTAAACATAAAGACGTATCGCCGCTGAAAAAAGACGCTACTTTTGTAGTAGCACGTAAAATGGTTCGATGGCAGAGTTGCTTCCTCGTCTTCGCATGGACCTCGACTTCATGCCCTCGCCAATTGAAGACAAGCCAGGGCTCCTGATTCGGGACTCCTATCGGTACTCCGATGCGGTGATGATCATCCCTCCGCCGCTGGTTCAGTGTCTGGCATGCTTCGATGGTGAACAAACATCGCTGGATCTGAGACAGTTACTGGTTCGAATGACCGGAGAACTCGACGTGAGCGCGATGGAGGCGCATCTTCGGGAAACGTTGAGCACGGCGGGGTTCTTACACGACGACATATACGAACGTCTCCGGGACGAGCGGCACCGCGACTTTGCCGATGCAGAATCTCGACTGGCGGCGCATGCTGGAACGGCTTACCCCGAGGATGCCAATGCAGTGAAGGCGACTTTGGATGAATACCTGAAGGGGACAAATCACAAAAACGCCGCTGGCGATGTGATTGCGATCGCGGCGCCTCACGTCAGCCCTTTTGGCGGCTGGCAGACTTATCGCGAGGCGTACTCTGCGCTCGGGCCCGATCACCGCGATCGAACCTTCGTGGTCCTGGGTACTTCCCACTATGGGCACCCTGATCGATTCGGTCTCACACGCAAGCCATTCGGGACCCCGTACGGCAATGCGACTCCGGACCTGCGGTTCATCGATGAACTCGCCGATCAACCCGCGGTCCTGATGGAAGACTACTGTCACGCGTTCGAGCACTCGATCGAGTTCCAGGTCGTGTTTCTGCAGCACCTCTACGGACCAGACATCCGAATCGTTCCCATACTCTGCGGATCTTTCGCGCGCAGCATCCTGAATGGCGGGATGCCCGAAGATAATGAGCCTGTCCGCAGGTTCTTGGGCAAGCTGGGCGAGATGGCCGCCAGGGAAGGGAATTCCCTCACCTGGATTTTAGGTATCGACATGGCGCATATGGGAGCGCGCTACGGTGACGATCTGCCGGCTGTGGCGAACCGCGGCGAAATGCAGGAAGTGGAGGAGCGGGACCGTCTTCGCATCGAGCGTGTGCTTGCCTCCGATGCCGAGGGCTTTTGGGAACGCGTGAAGGATCGCCAGGACGACCTCAAATGGTGCGGGAGTTCGCCGCTCTACACTTTCCTTCGAGCTGTACCTGGAGCAAAGGGTACATTACGCGGTTACGAGCAATGGAACATCGACGAACAAAGCGTCGTGTCCTTCGCCGCGATGTCTTTTATCCGCTGATTGCTATTGGACGGAAGCCATCCAGTAACCACGCCTGGTGCGGACTTCGAGGTCCTTGCGCGTAACCTCAACCCGAATGCTGTGCAACCCGCCCTCGTTCTTGTTGTTCGGGTTGTACGTGATCATGTACTGGTTGTGAATCTCGCGGCCGACACTTTGCGCGGCTCGCTCCAGGTCCGTTTGCGAAACGAACCCAACTTCCTTGCCACCTGTGTATTGGGTGTAGATTTCGATCGGATTCTGCACGAATACAGCCCGCACACCACGGAATATCTCGGTGATCATCGGTGCAAACTGAATGCCCTGTCCACCAGTCGCGGTCATCTGGGCTGCAGAAGTAGGCGTGCCTGGCACACCCGCAGGAAGGTGGCGAGCCTCCGGAGGAATCGAAGATGGCCGGGGCGGAGGAGCCTTTGACGTTAACTCTGTATACACTCGCGACATGTTCAACGCGTAGACGATGACGTTGGCAAACTCGAGTCGAGTCAATGCCTCGCGAGCCCTGCCCTCGCTGCCTTTGTCCAAGGATTCGGCGATGAGCAGCAATACGCGGCGGCGTTCTTTCGGACGTTTTTCCAACATACGGGCTGCTTCGTTCACAGCGTCCGTCAGGACACTCTGGCTGCTTCCGGGTTTGAGCTTCTTCAGGCCTTCCGTGATCTTATCCGGATCGCTGGTGAAGTCTTGAAGCAGCCGTAGCTGGTGATCGAATGAGACGACGGCGATTTCTCCGCCATCTCCGGCGACCATTGTCTGCAGCATTGTTCCGATCTTCTGAATCTTCGGCAAAACAGCTTCGACCTTGTAATCGGCCTGAACAGCAACCACCATCGACACCGGCGAGATCACCTCATCCACCTTTATGGTCTGGGGCTTGTCGTTGTCGTAAAGCCGAAACTCCATTGGCTTAAGACCGGTCACATAAAGACCGTCTTTATCCATTACCGTGGTGGGCGCGATCACCTCATCGACTCGCTGTCGAATCGTGAGTTCGCCGCCTTCTTGGGCAATCAAGGCGGCTGTAAGGAAGGCCGCTGCCGAAACTACAAGTTTCCGCCGCATCGTCATTGTGACGTCATCCTGTTACCGGGAGTTTCCGTGTTCAGTATTACCCCTTAGCAAATCAATAATATGCGGAACAAGATCGAGGATGCTTTCAAGCGATTCGCAGGCCCCCTGCGGAGACCCGGGAAGGTTCACAATCACGCATTTGCCACGACTTCCAGCCAAACCTCGCGACAAAACCG
This sequence comes from Bryobacteraceae bacterium, assembly GCA_963825845.1. Lineage (GTDB taxonomy): Bacteria > Acidobacteriota > Terriglobia > Bryobacterales > Bryobacteraceae > DASQDN01. The sequence continues at coordinate 141,460 of CAWGVL010000065.1, forward strand.
CTCTACGAGTTTTCCGCATACCTTCAAAACGCATCCACTCTCCGATGCCGGGGATCTCACGGTGTAAAACGCGCCGAGTTGCCTCCGGGGTCACATCCCGCGTTGCCACGCCAGTTCCTCCCGTCGTAAACACGGCATCGATATAACCATCATCCACCCATTTGAGGAGCTGGTCAGCAATCCGATCCATCTCATCCGGTACTTCCGCCTGTATGACGACCCATCCAGCTTCTTCCAGGCACCGACGAACGGCAGGGCCGGACCGATCCTCCCGGGTTCCGGCGCATACGGAATCGCTTACGGTGAGAACGGCTGCTCTCATATCATTCGCCGGAAATCGCCGCTCTTTCCGCCGGTTTTTTCGATCAGGTAGACGTCCTGGATCTCAATTGATTTGTCCAGCGCCTTCGTCATGTCGTACACCGTGAGCGCGGCGATGCTCGCTGCGGTCAACGCTTCCATCTCCACTCCCGTCGGTCCATTCAGCGCAGCCGAGGCGATGATGCGGACACCTTCGTTTTCAATCTTCACCTCGACATCCACATGGCTCAGCATCAACGGGTGACACATAGGTATCAACTCTGACGTACGCTTAGCTGCTTGAATGCCGGCGAATCGGGCAACCTCGAGCGGATTCCCTTTAGGATTCTCCGGGAGTTTCCGAAGCACATCGGGCGTGATGCGAACGAATGCCTGAGCTCGCGCTGTGCGCCGCGTATCGGCCTTGCCTCCGACATCGACCATGCGCGCGGACCCTGCCGCATCGTAGTGGGATAGCTTGTCCTGACTCATCGAACGAGTACCCGAATCGAATCGCCTTGCTCCCATGACTCACGATCCGCATCTGCAACCAAAAACGCGTTTGCTCGTGCGACCGTAAACACGTCGCCCGATCCTTGCCACTTTAACGGTATGACCGTCTCTCCTTCATCGCCGAGTGCTGCCGGGAGAAAACGCGTCAATCCGGTCTTATGCCGAAACGCATTCGCGAGCCGCGCGCGAGTGAAGAGAGCGTCCATCTCACGAATACCCGCGAGCAGATCCAACGCGAGCCGCGCAAACAATTCGAAAGTCACCATCGTGGATACCGGGTTTCCCGGGAGACCAAAGAAGAATTTCCCCCGCGTTTGACCGAACACCGCCGGCTGGCCTGGCTGGATTTTAACTCTCGTGAAGTGGAACTCGGCCCCGTACTCGGCTAGCACGGCTTCGACCAAGTCATACTTGCCTGCTGAAACTCCGCCGGAAAGTAGGACCAGGTCCGATTCAAGCGCTCGGTCTAGCGCGCTGCGCAGTTCATCCTCCGTGTCTCGTGCCACGGTCCGAAATGTGATCGCTCCCCCTGCGCGCTGCACCTGCGCGGCGAGCGAATATGAGTTGGAGTTGCGAATCTGATATGACTCGGGCTGCTCGTCTACTTCGACCAGTTCGTCACCGGTAGTGATGATGCTGACCGTAGGCTTGGCGTAAACCTTCACCTGCAGGGCGCCGACGCTCGCCATCACCCCAATGTGCGCATAGTCGATTTTTGTCCCTGCCGCGAGGACCCTTTGACCGGCCGATGCCTCGCAACCGGCGGGACTGATGTTCTCACCAAACGTCAATGATCGCTGTGTGTCGATTGTCTCGCCATCGCGCTCCGCATGCTCTACCATCAGGACGGCGTCGGCGCCGTCCGGCACAGGCGCGCCTGTCATGATTTCGACACATTCTCCGCGCTTCACGGGGCGAGCGGCAGCCATCCCGGCGCGAACTTCACCGACGACGCGCAGGCGGCCAGGAAGATCCGTTGACTGCACTGCAAATCCGTCGCGCATCGATCGTGGAAACGGCGGGTATGCTCGGTCTGCATAAATATCCTCTGCCAGAACACGTCCTGCCGCCGCATCGAGCAGCACCGATTCACTTGTAGATGGAACTCGGCTTCCGATGACACGACGAATGCAGTCACGAGCCTCATCCCATCGCAGCGCAGTCACTGAAACCATTCTAGGGCGAGGTTCGAAGTTGCCTTGCGATACTAAATGCGATGCCGCACAGATTGACGCTCACCAATATGGCGCAGCTCATTCGTCAACGAAAGCTCTCGCCTGTGGAACTGGTGGACGCTCATCTGAAGCAGATCGAGAAGCACAACCCAGCCATCAATGCGTTCGTGATGCAGTTTCCGTCGGAAGCGCGAGCCGCCGCCCGTTACGCCGAGATGGAGCGGCCTGAGGCGCCTTTGCACGGGATCCCGGTCACAATCAAAGACAGCTTCGATATCCGAGATCTGCCGACGCTGTGCGGGAGCCGTTTCCGTCTGAATCATCGCGCTGGCGCCGACTCGACCGTGGTTACGTAGAATTCGTGACGCCGGCGGCATCATCCTGGGCAAGACCAACTGCTCCGAGTTTCTTGCCAGTTGGGAGAGCGACAACTACATCACGGGTCGAACGAGCAACCCGTGGAATCTGGATCGCACAGCCGGCGGGTCGAGCGGAGGTGAGGCGGCTGCCATCGCGGCAGGATTCTCCGCCGGAGGCGTTGGCAGCGATGGCGGTGGTTCGATTCGAGTCCCGGCTCACTTCTGTGGCATTGCCGGATTGAAGCCTACTCCGGGACGAGTTCCGGCAACCGGTCATTTCCCGGAGATCAGCCACCCTGGAGGCTTGCTTGGAGTAGCGGGGCCGATGGCGCGTACCGTAGAGGATGTCGCCATTCTATTTGGGATACTCTCGGGCTACGATCCTTCCGACCCGTTCTCATCGCCCGTGCCATGCGGAAGACCTGGAAAATTGGACGGCTGCATCGGCGTGATGGAGCAGTTCCTGGATCAGCCAGTCGAAGACAGTCATCCGGACCGCCGTTCGCTCGGCCGCCAGTCTGCTTGCATCCTCCGGATTCGACGTGGAAGGTTTCCGGCCGGCGGGTCTCGAGCGCGCGCATGAAACGTGGTGGTTCTTCTTCGGCGAACTTTCTGCCTCCTTCACACGCGAAGTGTTGAAAGGCAGGGAATCTGACGCGCACTGGACATCGACAGATCTCCTCGCGCTCACGCACGCAGAACCGCCAATCAGCGGTCGTGGAGTTGTCGATGCGCTCGGCGCGCGTGATCGGATGCGCGGTCAGTTGTTTCAGCAAATGCAGCGATTCCCGGTGTTGCTGATGCCGGTCTGTGCAGTGCCCGCATTTCGTCACCGTCAGCGCGAATGGCCGATAAACGGGCATTCTTTAGAACATGCTGGAGATCATGTCACCGGCTACACCTTGGAACCTGCTGGGGATGCCGGGCCTGGTTGTGCCGATGAGCATCACGGACGATGGACTGCCGATCGGAGTGCAACTGGTCGCGAAGCCGTACGAAGAAGAACTCCTGCTTCAGGTTGGTGCACTGCTTGAGCAGGCGCGCGGGCCGTTCCCACTGCCGCCCGGATTCGACGAGTGAGGCCGTCAGTTGCCGCTCATGCCCATACTTTCCATCGCGCTCGTCGCGACAGCGGCGCGTGGCGTGAACCTGCGGGCGATGTAGGGCGACACCAGAGTTAGCGGCTTCGTGATCGAGACCGTCACGCGGTGAGACATCGTACCCGGCGTTCCGGCTACGGACACGTTGACATCGCCCGGCGCCAGACCGAGAAGGCCGATGCTGCGGCCCGACGACGCCGTAGGGCTAAAGAAGACGGCGTAATTTTTTACCGGAGCCGATGATGTGGTTGGATCCCATTTCGCCGCGGCCCATCGGCTCGCGGCACGGGCACGTTCGTTCATGTACTGCATCTGCATGAACACCTGACAAATATCGATAGTGCCGAGGATCAGCAGGATCGTCGTGCCGAGGATCATGACCCCCTCGAGCATTCCGTAGCCACGGCTCGACTCGAGCCTTCGTTTAGAAACAGTACCCTGCATAGCTCATCGTCACAGAGGGACGGTTGATTAAAGTGAAAGAACCCATGGCGCCGATGCCAAGACTCACCCCACTGATGGAGACGGTAACCAGGCCGGGGCTGGCGGTCCGATCCAAGTTTACGATCACATTGCTTGTCGTGAGGCGGGGTACCGTGGACGACGTTCCGCCGGTAGGATTGCCGTAGACAACGAAATTCCGAACCGCGGTCTGATATGCCGCAACGCCTGACGTTCCTGCGCAATCCAGACGCGATGCATAACGAGCCCCGTCCGTGACCCGGGTCACCAGCGCGTCGTAGATATACACGTTCCAGCCTATGGACATTGCTCCTGTGACTCCTGCGGAAAGCAGAACTGCGAGCAGCGCAAACTCGACGAAGGCGCTTCCACGTTGTTGATTGCGTTTGCGCATTGCAATCCTCAGAACAATTTCACCCGGTAGGATTTCCCACGCTCACCGGCCGCGCCGCTTCCGCCCATCAGGACTTTGTTGTCGACGAACTCGGCGCAACAAGGCCACCCATTCAAGCGGCAAGGCTGTACGGGCAGGAAGAAGGTCGCGAACCCGACCACGACATCGTGCTGATTGATGGGCACGCGAACGAGGCGGCTACCGTTCCCGTTATTGGCGGCTGCGTACTGGGCGAACGTCGTGGAAGTGCTGTCCGTATCTCTCGTAACACGTTGCAGCAGGGACCCTGACACACCGAGTTGGAGAGAGTTCCGTTGTCCCGGGATCGTATTGATAATGTCGCCGATCCTGAGCGCCGGCGGATTCGGGCCGTAATAGTGACCCAGAATTGCAGCCTCGAGGCCCGGATTGCCATTGCTGGCATCGGGATTCAATTGGATGTAACCCCGGTCTCGGCTCGCACTGTTCTCGCCCGCATATCCGGCATTGAAGTCGCCCGGGCACATCTCCGTTTCCGGAGTCCAGGTATCGACACAGCCGCTCCCGCCACCGTTTCCGTTTCCATTGCCATTCCCGTTTCCGTTACCCCCAGTCCCGTTTGCATTGCCGTTCCCATTTCCTGAGGACGTGGACTCATCCCACGCGCCCATCGCTCCACATTTGACGGTGCGATGCCCTTTCGGCGGCCAAACGAGTGTGTATAGGTTCTGTCTGGTATTGTTTTGATATTGATAGCCGAAATTGGGGTCCGTGGAACTCAATGCATCCGGAGAGAATGGATCGAGCCATTTGCCCGGGTTCGGTTCGGCGAACTGTCCCGCTGTGGCGACCGCGTTAACCGTCTGCGTTGGGCTGGCTCCCTGGAAGATTCTTACGAAATACATCGGCAGACCCGCTGTGACATTCACGCGAACAAATCGATAGCCTGCGCCATTTCCGATCGAGTTTGCCGCGAGCCATGGTCCGTCTTTGGTTGTCCCGAATGTGACTGTCACATTGTTTGCCGGTACATTTTGCGAATTGAAATTCCAGCGGTTACTTCCCGGACCGGCTATTCCAATTGTCTGCGCTGAGGTGACGCCGTTCGTAGTCCCGTTGAGACGCAAGGCCGCGGCCATCGCAGCGGCGTCAGCGAAAGCCTGTATCTCACTCTTGACGACGTAGATCCGTCCCAGATCGACGGTAAGACCAAACATGCCGATCATAACCGTCAGGCAGCAGCCAGCGAGAAGTAAACTAAAGCCCTTGCGCGAGTTGCGGCGAGCGGATTTTGACATGCCCATTCTTGTTGATAGCGGCTTCAGCGCCTGCTATGAACCTCATGAGGTCGCGTGAAATTCCGATGATGCCTTAAGTCACCGAACTTTCGTACCCGCGAATCTCACCCCACACGTATCATGTCGGCGCGACGGCGCGGATCTTTAGCTTTTTTTTCGGGGGCTGTATACGTGACTTCTTGTGACAAGACTCCTTCTACAGGACGACGCACCCGTAGCCATCGAGATCGAACTGCTCCCGAACGTCTCGTTTGAACATCGCGGCGACTCTGTCCGCCTCGTCGTCTTGGAACCCACTCAGGATCAGTCCTCGCGCGATGCGCGTAAGTTCGGTCTTCAAAGTGCCGAGCGTAGGCACGTTTAGATTGCATACGGCCCAATCGACCGCGTCGGACCGCACTGACCGGGCGGAGCCCGTAAACAGCAAGATGCCTGCATCAACCTTGGATCGCGCGACCACCGTCGCCTCATGTTCGATGTCGCAGCCGAACACAGGCGTCGCGCCAAGCAAACGCGCGCCGTCCGCGAGGATTCCAGCCCCAGTACCGATGTCCAGCACCCTATCGCCGGGGCCGACATGCCGCTCCATCGCCATCAGGCAGAGTTGTGTTGCGGGATGCGTTCCGCTGCCGCACGCCATTCCTGGATGCATTATCAATCGCAGACGTCCCTGGGGAGCGGCGTCATCGAGCCACTCGGGTACGAGGAAAAACCGTTCTCCAACAGGAAAGGCCCGCCAATGCGAGCGTGCGTGTGCGACCCAGTCGTAGTCCTCCTCTTCTTGAATGACGGGCTTGAACTCACGGAATTGCCTGGCAATCGCCTCGCGTTCGCTCTCCGGTCCGAAAAACGCGCGCAGCGATCCGCTGTCTTCTTCCGTGATGCCTGTTGCGCCGGCATCCCACAAGTTCGCGATCAGCAGATCGCGCTCGTCTTCGCGTGCTTCGACCCAAAGTGAAAACACTGATCGCTATCCTTGGACCCGTTTTGACTTTCCGACCCAATATTTCTCTTTCAGGATGAGCTTCCGAATCTTACCCGTCCCCGTCTTCGGAAGAGCTTCATCGGAGAAGTCGATTCGGCGAGGCATCTTGAACTTTGCCAAACGCCCATTCAGGAACTCGCACAGGGATTCCGCATTGAGTTGCGATCCTTGTTTCCGCACAACGATGGCCGCGGGCACTTCGCCCCACTTCTCGTCGGGGGCGGCCACCACCGCGCACTCGAACACGTCGGGATGAGCCGATATAGCTTTTTCCACTTCAAGCGAGGAGATGTTCTCACCGCCGCTGACGATGATCTCCTTCTTGCGATCGACGATATGGATGAACGCATTCTCATCCCAAACTGCCATGTCGCCAGTCGCCAACCAGCCGTCGCTCATCACGGCTCTGGTTGCGTCCGGCTCTTCGTAATATCCCGCCATGATGTGGTCTCCGCGCGCGATCACTTCACCGATGCTCTTTCCGTCGCGAGCCACGTCGATCCCCTGGGGATCGACCACTCGAATCTCGACACCCGGCACTGGCCAGCCCGTCATTGCTTGCCTTTCATACCGCTCGCGTTCACTCTGATAAATGATGCCCCGCTTCGGACGTGCGAACGTCAGCACAGGAGCCGTTTCAGTTAGCCCGTATCCGGCGTACACTCGGCATTTAAACCGTTCTTCCATGCGCTGAATCAGTTCCGGTGAGGAGGCTGCACCGCCGATTTGAATCTGACGCATGCTCGAAATGTCGTAAGCGCTTACATTCGGGATTGCGAGCAAAGCATTGGCCATCGTGGGCACTACGGCCATGTCGGTCACGCGATGCCGATCAATGAGTTCATATACGGCAACGGGATCGAATCGTCGAACCATCACCTGCTTTGTGCCCATCATCGTCGAGGAGTGCGCGTGGCCCCATCCATTTGCATGAAAAAGAGGGATCGTGTGCAGGTCGACCATGGTCGCAGGTTCGACATAGCACGTGGCGACCGAAAGTGCATGAAGGTAGAGGGTGCGATGCGAGAGCATCACCCCTTTTGGCGTGCCTGTGCTCCCGCTCGTGTAGAAGAGTTCGGCAACCGAATTCTCATCCACCTGCATGAAGTCAAAACGCTCGGGCTTCGCCGCCGTCAGCAGGGCCTCGTATTCTTCGTTCAGTCGAATCTTACGCTCAACCGGAAGAGAATTCGCAATCGGCTCAAACTCGGGTTCATAGAACAACAATCGTGCGCCGGAGTGCTGCAACATGACGCTGAGTTCCGAGGCGGTCAACCTCACGTTCAATGGCATAACAATTCCGCCCACCATCGGAACGCCGTAATAGCCTTCGATGAGGGCGTGGCCATTGAAACTAAGGAAGGCGACGCGATCGCCGGGCCGGACTCCTGCATCGCGAAGAGCTGCGGCGAGCCTCTCACACCTTTCTCCAAACACCTTGTATGTAAACTCCCGGTCACCGGAAACAACACCGATGGCGTCGCCGAATAGATCGACAGCACGATATAAACAACGAATCGGAGTGAGCGGAACACAATGAGCTGGCAGCATGGCAAGCAAGTCCTTCCCGTGTGATTCTACTCCGGTCACGTGCGCGCTCGCACCCGAAAACAAAAAAGCCCGCCCCTCAACAGCAAGGGCGGGCCATGATCAAGATGACTCGGTTGATTAGAAGTTGAACTTAAACCCGAGTTGGACCTGACGCGGGATGTTGCTCTGACCCAGCGGCACCGTGCCGAAATCCGCCCGACTCGGGTCTGTAACGGGGCCGGATCGGACGGGAGAGTTGAAAACATTGAAGGCCTCAAACCGGAATTGGAGGTTCATCCGTTCCGTGAAGTACACCTTCTTATTCAACGACATATCCCAAAGCGGCCGCGTCGGGTTCCGGACCCATCCAGCGCGGAATGGAGTGGTGCGCAGTGTGTTGCTGGTGTTGCGCAATCGCCACGCTGGATCGGAGCATGTTGCGTTGCCGGTAATCGGCGCGACGCAACCGTTGAACCATCGGCTGAACGTACCGTCTTCGCTCGAAATGTCTCCGATGATATCGACTTGCCCAGGCAAATCCACCGGAGTCCCTGACTGGATGATACCAATGAAGTTGTACTCCCAGCCGGCGATCAGCATGTTTACACCGCGGTTGACGTCGCGGCCGATCAGGCGGCCGCGGCCGAAGGGCAGTTCGTATACGCCGCTCAAGACCAAGCGGTGCGGACGGTCGCTTGCTGTCACAGTTTTCGTAGTCGTCGCGTCCTGAGGGTTCAGGAACGCTACGCTTTCCAGGTTCTTCGACCACGTGTACGCCAGCACCATCACGAGACCCTGCGTATATCGCTTCTCCACACTCAACTGCAGGGCGTCGTACCACAACTTCCCAACCGATTCGCCCACCAGAGTCACATCCGTGAATTGCGGGAAGGGCTTCAGCAACTGACCGCGAGTGACTGTCGCCGCGTTGAGTGACGTCCCCGGCAGCAAACCTTGGAATGGGTTTGCGACCTGCTGGTTGAAGTAGTTAGGATCCTGTTGAAAACGAGCGATCTGTTCGGCGGTGTTGGCGTTGATATTCCGTGCGCCGCCTGTCTGGTTATCACCTGTATTGATGTCGTATGTTCGGCTGCCGACATACGAAGCATCGATTTTCACACTCCATGGCAGTTGATGCTGGACGCCGAAAGACCACTGGTTCGCACGCGGGACCCTGCGTTCGGGGTTGACGAAGAGGGCGCCTTGGCCAGCAAAGGTGGCGAGACCATTACTGGCATTGGTCGGACTCAGCAAGCCGGTCGGAAATGGGTTGCTGAGAGAATTCGCGGGGATGAAGGCATTTGCGCCACCCCCGATCGTCGCGACGTAAGGCGTGTCGATCGCAAAGCCCTGCACACCTCCGAAGAACGCCTGCGGTAGATAGTAGATCCCGAAACCGCCCCGGAGAACGGTGCGATCCGTGAGTTGGAACGCCGCGCCGACTCGAGGCTGCCACTGGTTATATCGGGTATTGAAGGCCTCGCGAGGCTCACCGTTTTCGGCGGCAAACAACAGCCCGCCAGTAAGGTTTGCGCAAGCCGGGCAGATCGCCGGGTCAGCCGTGCGCGCCGCAGCGGTCAATTGGGGATCCGCTGCTCCATAATTCCAGCCGCGATTCATACGGTTATATCGTTCTGTCGCGGAGCCTTCCACGTCCCAACGCAAGCCGAGGTTCAGAGTGAGGCGTGAGTTGACCCGGAAATCGTCCTGGATGAACCAGCCGTAGTAGCCCCATCGGTATGCCAGCCGCGGCGTGTACTGGATAGTCCCGCTGGATGGATTGCCCAGCAACAACGACGCGATCGAGGACCCCGAGTTGTTCTGCTGGATGCCAGGGAACTGGGTAGTAAAGTCCCGTGTGAAGGCGAATTGTCCTCCGCCCCAGACGAACGATCCACTGGATGTGTTCACGCGTATATCCCGGAGATCTCCGCCAAACTTGACGGAGTGCTTGCCCCGCACCCACGAAAGCATGGGTTGAAAGCTGATGACGTTGCTCACGTTATACCGCTGGTTTCGGGTGCCGACTTCACCATACTGCTCGAGATTCAGACGTGGAGGGATTGGATCGAAGCGCGCGTTGGAGAACGAGGATGGGAATCCGACGCTTGTGGCATCGAATCCGTATACACTCCGTCGCTGAGCTTCCTCGATGTAGCGAGTCAGCGCAACGCGCGTATCCAGGATCATGCTCGGGCTCAATATCGTGACAGCATCGAGAACAGCGTTGTTGTTCTCACGGATCAGTGGATCTTGCGCGTCGAGGAAAATGCCCGGCAGCGCCAAAGTTCCCTGGTCGAACTGTTCGCGTTTATTCCAGGCGTAGCGGCCGAACAGTCGGACACGTTGCCCGGCGTTGTGGTCGACGCGAGCGAGCCAATTCTTGAACCGGTCCTTGCTCAGATTCGGACTCGAAAGGTAATTGTTGAATCGGCCCGACCCATTGTTTGGAGACGGGAAAGCGTTCGCGAGAGCCTGGCCCACAGGATTCAGCCGGCTTTGCGGGATGACGTTGTTCGGGAATTGGTCGCGGATGTACTGAGGGTTGGTGACGCTGACCGGTTGACCGGCGTTGAAGTTCGGGTTCAGCCGGGTCGTCAACGGATCGAAGATCGTTATTCCGGTACCGGAGAAATTTCCGCTGCGCTCGGCTGCCGTAGGTACTGACCCTAAACCGGGACTCGGAGCCGACTCACGATAATCTTCCCACCCGAAGGAGAAGAACGTTTTATCTTTCGCATCGTAAAGCTTTGGGATACTCGCCGGACCGCCAACGTAGAAACCGTATTGATCGAGTTTTCTACCGCCTAGATTCTCTCCTGTAACGGGGTCGACTGCATAGATCGGGCGTCCTGCCGCATTGGCTGCGATGTTATTCGCATCCCATTGGTAGCGCCGCATGAAGTCGTACACCGTACCGTGATACTCATTCGTGCCGGACTTGGTTGACACACTGATTACGCCGCCGCCGGTACGGCCATACTGCGCATCATAGAAGTTCGTGATAACCCGGAACTCCTGTGTTGTATCGACCGTTGGGATATATGCGACATTCTGGTTGGCTCGCGAGCGATTGCCTTCCGTATCACTCACCGCGTTATCGGGCGCTCCGTCAATGACGAATTCGTTGCTCTGGCGGACGCCGCCGTTGATAGAAAACCGGGCGTTATCCCCGTTGTCGAACGGTCGCGTGAACTGCTGGTTGCCGGCGAAGACCACGCCTGGCGATAGGTTCGAAAGCATGAACGGATTGCGGCCATTCAGTGGTAATTCGGTCACCCGAAGGTTCTCGATAACACTTCCTCGGCTGGCCGTTGACGCCTCGAGAAGCGGCGGCGCAGCGCTGACGGTTACCTGGTCGGCGACATCGCCGACCTGCAGCTCAAAATTTAAAGTTGTGTTACCGCCTACCTGGAGCACAATGTTGTCGCGAACCGCGCGTTTGAAGCCTGCCGCGCTGGCCGAAACGCCATATGTGCCCGGCTGCAGGAAGGGAATTGTGTAATTCCCGTCCTCACCTGTTGTTCCTGTCACCTCAACATTGGTCGCGACATTATTTGCGGTTATGGTTGCGTTCGGAACTCCGGCGCCAGTCGCATCGGTCAACCGGCCGGTAAGAGTCGCCCGGAATTCCTGCGCCAGAAGACCGCTAACAGTACAAACAAGCAACCAAATGATTCTCTGTGTTCTACCCCTGAGCATCTTTACTCCCCTCAACATGGATTCGAGAGATCCGCACACATCCCACCGATGTGGCACATGGGACAACCCTCTGCGGAGCGTATCAAAAACAAACGCGAAATTCCCATGTAAACGGGCTCACTCATCATTCGCTTTTTCGATGCGTCCAATTGAGGGACGAGCATGAACTGAAACGGTTATTTCGGAGTTTTAGAATTCGGCGTGGGTTTAATGCGCAGCCAGTACCGGGTCGGAGCGCTCCCGGCTCAGGTCGATCTCGTTCCATACCCGGCGAAGGACGTCGCGGCTGTAGGAGAGATAATGGCGATCCGGCGTGAATACTTCGAGCGTGATTGTCCCATCGAAACGGCACTCTTTCAGTGCGCGTATCGCTGCCTGCAGATCGAGGTTTCCTGCGCCCAAAGCCAGATGAAGATCGGCGTGCCCGCCCTTGTTGTCATGGAGATGGACGTGCCGAAGGCGACTGCCGTGAGCTTTCAGGATTTCCTCGGTGGTGTTGCGTGGGACCATCAGGTTCGCATGACCGATATCGAGATGCAATCCGAGTTCCGGGATTGCGTCCAGTAATTCCCCTAGCTGCCTCGCGTCGTTGAAGTCGCCGGGCAAATTTTCGATCATCAAACCGACGCCCGTGTGCACCGAGTCCTCCCGCAACTCATGCAGCGATTCCAAGTTTTTCCGGATATAGAACGTCCGGTCATGCATGGGCGCATGACGATCCGGATGGAGGTTCATCCATTGCGCGCCGACCTCCGCGAAAACTTCAAGACACCGGCGCAATTCCTCCACGGCTGCTTTTCGGATCGATTCGAAAGCGCTAGCGAACGGAAGGTAGTAGGCCGTGTGCCCCACTACATTCATCCCGTGGTCTGCCAACACGCGCCGGATCTCCGCCGGATTCACCCGCCATGCGGCGGCCGCGGGGGGCTCAAGCGTAAGGTCAACGAACTCCAAGCCCATCTCAGCCATCCAGCGAACCTCGCTGATGACGTCCTGGGCAGGGTGGTTCATTGCGCCAATCTGCATCGTTAAGGGATCTCCTTCTTAGATGGTGACGCGATCACGCGGCCATCGTTTCGCAGAACCATGGTCGCGTATCCAACAGGTCCGGTCGCGGTGGACGCCCCTCGGGGTCCCGAACCGTCGGCGGCGGAGGCTCCAGCGCGAGGCTGTTCCATACCCAAACTGGTAGCTGCCGGGCGCGTTCGGGCGAAATCCACGAGAATACCGACACCAGACCTTTAACGAGTGGAAGATCTTCGGCGACGCGGCTAATGAGGTGATTCCAATCCAGGTTAGGACCTGTGGCGCAGATCAGGTTGAGGATATCCGGCCAGTCGCATCGATCTCGCTGCAAAACGTACAGCTTCGACCAGATCAGTTCTTCGGGCGGGATCGCGCGGAACTCCTGGCCAAACATGCGAATCACTGGGCCGCGCGTAAGCCAGCCTTCATCCACTTCGGCGCGTCGATTGGCCATAGCCCAGATTGAATCCACGATTACGTCACCTGCGAATGCGCGATAGATCCACTCACGGTTGTAGGATCTGACATCGAAATAATCCTCCAAACCGCATTGCCCCATCATCTCGATGGCCCACTCTCGGTGTTCCGGGAGAATATAAAGATCCAGGTCTTTCGTATAGCGACCAACGCCCGTGTAAATGCCCACTGCAAGGCCGCCACCCAGGGCAAACGGCACCTTTTCGCGGGTAGCTCTGTCCAGAACGCATTTGTAAGACTTCCAGTGCTCTGGCGCGATCAGAGATTCCCAGTCAATGTCGTGGACTATGACCCGGTACTGTTGCATCGGATAGCTCTCCTTGGAGCGCCGAAGGTACAAAGGCGCGTGACGTAGAGGCAGCAATCCGTTTGCCATTTGGGAATTGCTTACTTCTGAAGGAGTTTGCGTCAATGAAGACATCCAGGAACTTTGAGGGCGGGTAAGAACTCCAGTGCAACGCAGCGGATCATACTTTCCGCAATCTCTTGTTGATACGGTTTTCGGCTCCCCATCTATACTTATACGGCTCGACACCGCGAAGGAAATCGAATTCGCGATCGCCCTGCGCAATTGCGTACTGCATCGCTTCGTAGATAAGTAAGGAACCGGGACCGAACTCGGCCAGAGTTGGGTCGAAGCCGCTCAGGTAATAGTAGACGCGCCCGCCCTTGGCAAAGGCGTAGAGCACTGCCCGAAGTCGTCCATCGATACGAATGCCATGGAATCGCAGCCACCCCCGTTTTGCGAACCCGGGCACGACACGACGATGAAACGCCTGAATCTGCTCGGCATTCAGCAGGCCGTTTCCTTCCCAGCGACTTTCGTGCAGTTCGAAGAGAGCATCCAGATACTCGGTGGTTTGTGATGGCGAAGCCACTTCGAATGAGCCAGGGAGCTTGCGGCGTTGAAGTCGAAGGTTCTTTTGAAGTTTCGACGGCAGGTTCAGATTGTCCAGCCGCACGAAGGGGCACCATGAGGCGTCCTCTGAGGGTTCATCCGCCCAAGCGAGGAATGGCGAGTCTGGAGGGATCTCATCAAGCACGCATGGGGGGAGTTTTGACCAGAGACGCTGCGCCGCCTCGGCATCCACGGCCAGCACGTCGCGGTAATCCGAGATGGACATCTCTCCGATGCCTGCCGCTGCGATAAGTTCGCTGCCCCGACGTGCGGTTACGAGTTCTCCAGGCAACCCGGACATCCACTCCGGACTGGCGAAGGGGGTGGCGTACGGGCAGCGATCATAGAGGTCGCGCCAGTCCTGCTCGAATGCTCGCTGATATGCGCCGATGTACGCCGGGATGGTCTTCTCGAGTGAAAAGCGTTCTTCGGCTGCTTTCCGGCACTCACGAGGATCGATCTGCCCTATTTCGCCGATGGCGTCCGCCATTTCGCAGCCGTTCCCGACCACAAAACCCGTTCGCCCGTTCTCAACAATCTCGGCGAGGGCGCCCGACCGAAATGCGATAACCGGAGTTCCGCAGGCAAGCGCCTCCATCGCGACCAGGGAACTCGTCTCGGGTGCCAGGCTGGGTATGAGGAGGCAACTCGCTGCTCGCAAGAGTCGCCGTTTGCGCCCGAGATTCAGGGGGCCCAGCCATCGATGGGGGGTATCTGGAAGCCTCGGAACGATTTGGTCTACGAAGTACTCGCGGTGAGCGTCATAGCCGAACACCTCGCCGCCGATCATCGCCGGCATCCTGGCGCGGCTGGCTGCGTCGATCCCGATGTGGAAGCCTTTCTCCGGGCAGATGCGGCCGAGCATCAGCGCAAAGCCACATTTCCGCCACCGTGGACGAAACGAACCCAAATCAACCCCATTCGGGATGGGCGGCCAAAGCTCCGCCGTTTCGGGGCACGTACGCTGCTGCGATTCCGAAACGCAGTGAAGATGAGTGTTCGGATGCGTCCAGATCGATTTCGGATACCACTCCGGAGGCAGATGCAGCGTCACGATCGCCGGTGGACCATTAGCCGGAAAGTACTCATCGCAATCGATGCCATGGAAGTGCATGACGTCTACCTCTTCCGTGGCAAGCACACCGTCAATTGCCTGGCGTACGTCCTCGTGGACCGCGACGAGGTCATACGGATCTGGTTGGCACCCTATCGGGATGAGTTTGCCGGCTACCTGTGATCCTTCGACTGCGATGACGATCGAACGGTGGCCGGCTTCGACTGCAGCGCGTTCTACCTGAGCCAGGACCTGCTCAGCGCCGCCGACCGCATCGGGTCCGACGGGCGCGAGCGGATAAGCGACGCTCAGGATCGTCAGATTCACAACCTAAGCTCCCGGATCGCCTCGGAGGCCAATTTACAAAACGAACCCGAGGTCATGCCCCAGTCATAGTTCTCATAAAATAACCGCCCCTCATGCGGTGGCTGCGTGAAGTCGTAGTCGGGGGCCGGGCGGAACCGTTCAATAGCGATCGGGAAGTATTTCAGCGTCTGCGCTTGCGTTCGGAAGCACGCGCACGCCTGCCGCTTCCGTTCCCGCTCTTCATCCGAAAGTTCGACGGTCATGACGTTCGAAGTGTCGCCCAGAAACTCGGAGGCAGCCAAGCCGCCAGAGCCCGCGTGATACGAGGTGAACTCCATCAGTTTCGCTTTGTTCGCACTGTGCCGGACAGCGGCCCGCGCCGCAAATGCGCACGCGTCGTGGTCGGGATGCCCTCCCTCATAGGGGTGAGTGATCACCTGCTCGGCTTCCTCGACGAGTGGCAGCAACCGGGACGTGACATCGATCAGGTTGTACGCCGATTTCTGGTCCTTTACTCCGAGTGCCACAAGCCGAACATCTGTAGCCCCGGCTGCATGCAAGGCGGCCAGGAGTTCGTCCCGTCTCGCTCGGGAGTATGCCTCACAGCAGTCAAATCCATGCTCCTGGGCATCCTTCAGGTTTTCCGGGGCGCCATCGGTGACATGAACGATGGTCAGGTTCGACAGGCGGGGAATCAGGGTGCTCGCTCCGATCACCTCGTCATCCGGGTGCGCTGCGATCAACAGGGTCCGCGCGCCAGATTCCAGACGTAAGCACATGCATTTGTTTGACGCGCATCTACTCTGCTTTCGTTTTTCGTCGTCACTGTTAGCGCCCGTCAGACTGTTATATCGGGGCAGGTCTGCTACATTTGGGACTTAACATGTCAGATCGCAAGCTCCACATCGTGCCGTTGGGCGGATTGGGTGAGTTCGGCATGAACTCGATGGCCATCCGTTACGGAGATGACATCATCGTCGTCGATGCCGGAATGATGTTTCCCGATGCGGAGTTGCTTGGCGTAGACATCGTTACGCCCGATTTTGCATACCTCGAGGAGCACCGGGAGAAGGTCCGCGGCTTGGTTCTAACGCATGGACATGAGGACCACATCGGCGGCATCCCGTTTCTGTTATCGCAATTGAACATGCCGATCTACGGGACGCCTTTCACGCTGGCGCTGGTAGAGCGGCGGCTGGAAGAGCACGAACTGCTGAAGGAAGCGCGGCTGCACCGGGTGAAACCGAACGAGAAGATTCAGCTCGGTCCGTTCGAGATCGAGTTCATCCAGGTGACGCACTCGATCGTGAGCGCGGTTGCTCTGGCGATCACGACGCCGCTCGGCGTCATGATTCATACAGGCGACTTCAAGGTCGATCCGACTCCCACTGACAACGAGCTGTTCGACCTGCACACGCTCGCAGATTATGGCAGGCGGGGCGTGTTGCTGCTGATGTCCGACTCGACGAACGTCGACCGGCCCGGATACACCGAGAGCGAGCGGGCGGTGCGGCCCCGTTTTGAAGACATCTACAATCGCGCAGAAGGGACGGCTGGTCATCTCCTGCTTCAGCTCATCGATCCACCGCTGCAGCTGATTCTGGACTGTCGCACGAGTACGGACGCAAGGTCGCGTTTCTGGGACGCAGCATGAACAGCGTCACCGAGATCTCTCACAACCTCGGCCTGCTCGAGCATTCCGGACGGAGTACTGCTGCGGCCGCAGGACATCATGACTGCCGCCGAAGCACAAAGTCTGCGTCGTGGCGTCGGGCACGCAGGGCGAGCCCATGTCCGCGCTGTCCCGCGTTGCAGTCGACAATCACAAGAACCTGTCTGTGGAGCCGGGCGATACTGTGGTGCTGAGCTCGCGCATCATTCCCGGCAATGAGAAGGCGATTGGCCGCATGATGAACCACCTTGCACGGCGGGGCGCGGACATCGTTTACGGATCGATGAATCCGCCGCGTACATGTGTCGGGGCATGGCAGCGCGGAGGAATTGAAACTGGTGCTGAACCTGGTTCGGCCGCGATACTTCATCCCGATACATGGCGAGTATCTGCAGATGGCGAAGCACGCGTCGACTGGCGCAGCATCTGCTGAGCGCCGGGCTGGAGAAGACGTTCGTGCTGGAGACTGGCGAGACGGTCGAGATCGACGACGCAGGGCGCGCGCATGGGCCCGAAGGTTGCGGTTGGCCGCGTGTGCATCGATTCGGGCAGCCTCGACGAGGTAGTCGAGGACATCGTCATCCGGGACCGCCGCCACCTGTCCGAAGACGGCTTCGTGATGCCGATCATCGCCATCAACAAGCACACCGGCAAAAGTGAGAGTCTGCCTGAGATGGTATCGCGAGGCTTCGTTTCGATGGACGATTCGTTCATCATGCAGGAGGCTCGTCAGGTGGTGGCTCGGACGCTCGATACGTCCAGTGCGGAGGAGCGGACCGATTGGGGCGTGATGCAGGAGAAAATCCGCGCGGACCTGAGACGGTACTTGAACAAGCAGACGCAGCGCCGTCCTCTGATCATGCCCGTAATTCTCGAGGTCTGATTGAATCCCGCTTATCTTGAAGATGCCTCTGGCTTCCGCGGCCATGCGGATCGGGTGTACGTGCCGCAGGATGAAGCGGAAGTTCAGGCGGTTTTGCGCGAGGCTTCTTCTACGAAGACTCCGTCACCATTGCGGGCGCCGGGACCGGGATTACAGGCGGCCGCGTACCCTTCGGGGGCATCGTTGTCTCTCTGGAGAAGTTTCGAAAGATCGAGATCAACTCCGGTTCGGCGGTAGTCGGAGCCGGCGTCCTGTTGCGTGAACTGCAGGCAGCCGCGTCGAGTTCGGGGCAGTTTTATGCGCCCGATCCAACGGAGATTTCGGCTTCGATCGGAGGCACTATCGCGACGAATGCAAGCGGGTCACGCAGTTTCCGATATGGCGACACGCGAAGGCACGTCTTGGCTCTGCGAGTCGTATTAGTGGACGGATCGGTGCTGGAACTGCGCCGCGGTGAGCCGGTCCTGTTTGAGATTCCTTCTCTTCCTGCGCCCAACACAACGAAACACACTGCCGGATTTCCCTTGCGCGCAGGAATGGACATTGTGGATCTGTTTATCGGGTCGGAAGGAACACTGGGCGTCGTCACAGAAGCGGTTGTCCGGCTGCTGCCGGTTCCCAAGGAGTTGCTGACCGGAGTTGTCTTTTTCGCGTCCGATGACGATGCACTGGAGGCCGTGGACGCGTGGGTGTCGGTGCCTGGTTTGCGGATGTTGGAGTACATCGATGCAGGTTCGCTCGATCTGATCCGTCCTTCGTATTCCGATATTCCTCGAAAAGCGCGCGCGGCTTTGCTGATAGAACAGCAGGTGGAAGACGAGTCGGAGTACGAGGCCTGGGATGGTCGTTTGTCATTAGCGAATGCTCTATCGGAAGCGTCCTGGTTCGCCGCGAGCGACTTCGATCGGGAGCGCTTTCGCCGTTTTCGTCATGCGGTGCCAGAAGCAGTGAACGATCTCGTCAGGCGGCGGGGCGTGCTGAAGATGAATACGGATTTCGCCGTGCCATTCGACCGAAATCGGGACATGATCCAGATTTATCGCGAAGCGCTGGAACGCGAATTTCGCGGACAGTATGTAATCTTCGGTCACATCGGTGACGCTCACGTGCACGTAAATATTCTGCCTAACTCAGGGGAAGAGTCGGAGCGAGCGAAGAATCTGATTACTGAATTTGCCCGTCAAGCGGCGGCTCTCGGCGGGACGGTCTCCGCGGAGCATGGGTTGGGCAAGCGCAAGGCCCATTTGCTAGCCCTGCAGTATACGCCGGAGCAGATTGAGGCGATGCGGTCAGTGAAGCGGAAATTCGATCCGGAATGGCTGCTCGGCCGCGGGACGCTATTCGGGGATATCAGGTAAACGGTTCATTTTTGAGCTGATGCGATCGGGTTTCTCGCGATCTTCTGTGACGAGGACTACGTTTCGCATTCATGAGAAGAAGACTTTTTGTAAGTACATTTGCGCTCGCGTTGACGGCGCTCCCGATGGCTGCCCAAGAGGCAGAGGAAAAACCGGAAAAGCAGGAACAAGAACGATAGCCGTTGATGCAGGCGATGATTTTGTCGCCGGCGATCGGGTGATCCTCGAGGCGAACTTTTCGCGCGATCCGCTCGGAGCATTTCCGCGGATCTTCCGCTTGAAGGGCGGAAACATGGAAGTAGCGAGCGTAAACGGAAAGCGCTATCCGCGAGCAACCAGCACTGGCGCGTTCTCGATTCCCTTGCCTGAGGTCCTGCCGCATCGGTTTACCCTGGAATTCGATCTCGCGGGTTCGGGCGGTCAGTTTCAGGACATTCTGTTTTCGAACGATGGAGATCCCTTCTATGTAACCATTCGACCGATAGATGAGGGCGGAATAGCCGGTCCTGATGGTTATCGCGTAGTGTCTGGCCATGGCCTCAGTCTCGAGGAAGGAGTTCCGGTTCAAGTGCGCGTCATGGCTGACGGCAGCTATGTAAAGGTCTACGTCAACGGCAAGCGTATTGCGAACGCTCCCAACGCGCGCATCGGGCGGTCAAAGGAAGTTCAGTTCAGGCTCAATGCCTTCAGCGATGCGCATGCGCTCTTAGGCAATCTTCGACTGGCTGCCGGTGGCAAGGATCTGTACCGCGCGTTGAATGAGGAAGGGCACGTTACGGCAGAAGGGATTTTATTCGATACCGCATCGGATCGTATTCGACCGGAGTCCGAGAAGGTGCTGACTGAAATCAGCGCTTTGCTGGTTGCGCACCCCGATCTGAAACTTGGGATCGAAGGTCACACGGATAACAGCGGTGCTGATGATGCGAACCAGTTATTGTCGGAAAAGAGAGCCGCGGCTGTGAAGAATTGGCTTGTCATGAAAGGGAAAATCTCGGCGGGCCGGCTCGAGTCGAAGGGGTACGGCGATACTCTGCCGGCTGCCTCAAATGAGACGGCCGAAGGCAAACAGACGAACCGTCGCGTGGAATTGGTGAAGCTGTAATTACTTCAAGAGCGCGAGAATGTCTTCCAACTCGCGTCGTATGGGACCGAGGTCGGGCGCAGGCGGAGCGAACAGCATCGCCTGTTTGATCTCTCTTGGTGGACTTTTCTGGGGCGTGGGAGCCTTCGCACGATTCTCGATGGCCTTCCGGGCTCCCTCGATCGTGAATCGCTTTTCGTAAAGCAGGTGCTTAATCTCGAGGATGAGTTCGACGTCCTTGCGGCGGTAAAGTCGCTGGCCCGTACCGCTCTTTTTGGGGGCGATTGCCGGAAACTCCGTTTCCCAATAACGCAGTACGTACGGTTTGATTCCTGCCAGGCGGCTTACATCGCCGATGCGGAAGTATAGCTTGTTGGGAATCTCCTGCGTCTGGACGGGCGGATCTGGTACCGGTGGCGCTGACGACTGCACGCTACTGTCAATGCTACTGTGCTACGGCAGGGAGTGCAAGAGTGGGCGAGCATACGGCCGAGTACACGGGATTGCGAATGCTTCTATTCAGAATTAGAGCACGATCCTTCGCTCCCCTGAGATCTTCTCCGAGCTTCAAGTTTGTGAAATCGCCTCGGCTAATAAGGCAGCAAGTTCGGACTCTGCAAATGCGATCGTACGGTTGAATAGGACTTGTGGGCTCGACGTGCAAGTTCCTCAGCCCTCGCTGAGTTCAACGCTGGGCTAGTAGCTACCGGACGCAGCCCCGCCGTAGGCGCGATTGATGTCTTGAAGGCGGCCCGAGTAGCGGCGATGAACCGACCGGTACTCGGGCGTTTTCCACAACCGCATCTGGGCTCGGCGGAACTCCTCGTAGTCAGGGCTCTTGCGCAACTCATCGGCGAGGCGGCGGATCTTCTCGTCCTGCTGCCGGTAACCGGGCGTGCTCGCCAGCATCTTCGACGTTTCATTCGCGCTCATCGAAAGCCAGGAAAGCTGCCACATGCCTCCTCGCAGTTGCTGGGGGCTGTGTCTCGCCAGATATTGAAACTGCAATCCCCGGCGCTGTAACTCGGCGAGCTTTAACTCAAGATCGATCGCGGCCGCGTCCGCGCACTCGGGGCATTGTTCGAGGAGCAGCGCATGACGGTCTCGTATCCACGCTTCCTCGACAGCCTCATAGCTGCGCCAGGTCGAATGATCCAGGGCGGAACTGCAGATGGCGGTTCCGCTACCCAGGCCCAGGAGGACGCTCATGGCTGTTCGACGTGTCGTCATCGTTCTATCTCACTCCGTATTAATTAACGCGGTAGAAATCATCGTTTTCGATCAGTTCGCGCTGCCCGCACGCTACTATCGTGTCGTGAGTGTTCTGGTGGGGGTACATCCCGTGCGCGAGGCCCTCAAGGCCGGCCGGACCATCGATCGCGTGCTGATTGCGAAAGGAGCCGGAGGCCCACGCATCCAGGAAATTGTCGATCTGTGCCGCGAGCGCAGCGTTCCCGTGCGATTCGAGCAACGGTCAGCGCTGGATCGCGCTGCGAGCGGAGAGACGCATCAAGGCATCGTCGCCTTCGGAGCCGCCAGCCGTTATGCCGAGCTGTCAGATGTTGTCGACAATGCTCAACTTCTCGTGATCCTAGACGGTGTAGAAGATCCACACAACCTGGGCGCCGTTGTGCGGACCGCGAATGCCGCCGGGGCGGCTGCGGTTCTGATTCCGGAACGCCGGGCCGCTGGTCTGACCGAGACCGTTGCTAAAGCGGCCGCGGGCGCATTGGAGTACGTTCCGGTCGTGAGAATCGGCAATGTGAATCGCGCCATGGAGGATCTGAAAAAGCGGGGCTTCTGGATCTATGGGCTTGATGAGCGGGGCGCGGAATCCTATGACAAAGTCGCGTACGCGAAGCCGTCTGTGCTCGTGCTCGGGGGTGAAGGCAAAGGCCTGCATCAACTTGTGCGAGAACACTGCGACGTGCTGGTTCGCATTCCCATGGCGGGCACGATTCCATCGCTGAATGTGTCGGTTGCGGCGGGTATCGTGCTTTTCGAGTGGAAACGGCGGATGGCGTAGGATAGGTTTGTGACCCGCGTTTTTGCCGCTCTGCTGGCAGTGCTGTATCTTGCGGAGCCCGTCTGGGCGCGTCAGCCCGTTCGTGCGCGAAACGGCATGGTGGTCACGGAGGAGCCGATCGCCGCCGACGTGGGTGTCTCCGTTTTGAAGGCGGGCGGCAATGCCATTGATGCCGCGGTTGCGATCGGATTCACGCTGGCAGTGACCTATCCCGTCGCTGGGAACCTCGGTGGAGGCGGTTTCATGCTTGTCCGCTTTGCCGACGGGCGATCAACATTCATCGACTTTCGCGAGCGTGCGCCAAGGAAGTCTTCGCGCGACATGTATCTCGATTCGCAAGGGAAGTTGACGCGCGACAGTATCGAGGGTTGGCGAGCTTCAGGGGTGCCGGGTACCGTGCGCGGACTCCAGTATGCGCACAAAAAATATGGTTCAAAGCCATGGAAGGATCTGATTGAGCCCGCTGTTCATCTGGCGCGCGATGGATTCGATGCTCAGTATGGATTAAGCGAGAGTCTCGCCGGCGCTCGCACGCGGTTCGATCTCTATCCGGCTTCGAAAGAGGTGTTCGGTAAGGCATACGAGTCTGGCGACCGGTTCATCCAACCTGACCTGGCGGGCACTCTGGAGCGAATTGCGAAAGATCCGAGCGACTTCTATGAGGGTGAGACCGCTCGCCGGTTTGCAGCAGCAATGGCCGCGAATGGCGGGCTGATTACGCTGGAAGACTTGAAGGCCTATAAGCCGGTGGAGCGAAAGCCGCTGGCCGGAAGCTACAAAGGATACGAGATTACGACCGCTCCCCCACCGAGTTCCGGCGGCATCGGTGTGCTGCAAATGCTCGGCGTACTGGAAGGGTCGGACTATGAAAAATCGGGATGGGGCGCAGCCGCGACTATTCACTTCGTGGTTGAGACGATGCGCCGGTATTACGCCGATCGGAGCGAATATCTGGGTGACCCCGACTTCAAAAAAGTTCCCGTTCGAGCCTTACTGAATCCCGAGTACATCAAGACGTTACGCCGGTCGATCGATCCGAAACGAGCGAGCAAGAGCGATGCGATTCGGCCTGGCTCGCTGACTGCGTACGAGAGTTCCGAGACCACTCACTTTTCCATCGTCGATAAAGCGGGAAACGCGGTAAGCCTTACGTACACACTGAATGGCAGCTACGGAAGCGGGGTCACGGTTCCGGGGCTTGGATTTCTGCTGAATAACGAAATGGACGATTTCGCCGCGCAGCCAGGCGAACCGAATATGTTCGGCCTGGTGCAAGGCGAAGCGAACGCTATTCAGCCCGGTAAGCGACCATTATCGTCGATGACGCCGAGCATTCTTACGAAAGACGGCAAGCTGTTCATGGTAGTCGGAGGACCCGGCGGCGGGCGAATCATCACCGCTGTGCTGCAGACTATCTTGAACGTCGTTGATTTCGGAATGAATGTTCAGGACGCTGTCGACGCCCCGCGGGTTCATCATCAATGGAAACCTGACAAGATCACGATGGAGCGCGGGTTTTCTCCGGATACCATCCGCTTGCTGCAGGAACGTGGACACGAAGTGGAAGTGATTCCAGCTGTGGCACGGATCTTCGCCATTGTTGCGGACGGCGGATGGCTCCAGGGCGCGCCGGACGGACGCAGCTACGGCAAGGCTGCCGGATTCTAATCACAAACAAATGAAGCACGCTTTATCTACGCACTTGTTCGTTAACACCAGACTGACCTCAGTGTGGCTCGACCGCATATGGGATGCGGGAGTTCCAGCAGTCGAGATCTTCTGTGCGAAGCAGCATCTCGACTGGCGCGATAACGGGCAAGTGGCGGAGCTCGGGCACTGGTTTCGAGACTCGGAGCTGAAAGCTCATTCTCTGCACTCGCCGATGTACACCGACGATGTATGGGGACGGTCGGGCCCGCAAGCCGCGTTGAATATCACGGAACCGGTGAAAGCAAAGCGTATTGCCGTTGTGGACGAGATCAAGCGGGTGTTAGAGATCGCCGAAACAATTCCGTTCCGCTACATGGTCCAGCATCTGGGCGGAGCCACGGAGGAGTTCGATGAACGCAAGGTGGAGGCCGCGTTTACATCGCTGGAAGAGCTGACCGTCTTTGCCCGGCAGCGCGGCGTTGAGATCTTGCTCGAGAACATCCCGAATGGCTTTTCAAGTTCGGACAAATTGCGAATCTTTCTCGGGATGACTCACCTGGATCTGAACTTCTGTTTCGATGTTGGCCACGCAAATATCGCTGAGACCGTCGAAGGCGCGTACAACAGCATGAAGACGCGCATTCGCTCGACGCACATCCACGACAACGACGGGAAAGAGGACAAACACTTGTTTCCGTTCGTGGCGGAGGGTGGATCCGTCGACTGGGTGCAGACTGTTCGCCTACTGGCATCGCGGCCTGAACAATATCCATTGCTGCTCGAGCTGAAGGAAGCGCCGGGTGTGGATCAGCCACTTGAACGAGTGAAGCAGATCTTCGAGCGGCTGGATGCGTTGACGGTAGCGGAACCCGTGCGATGAGCGAGACTCCTGTCAGAATTCGGATTGCCGATGCCGGCAAGCATGTCGGCGAAGAAGTGCAGCTTGCGGGCTGGCTCTACAATCTGCGCAAGTCGGGCAAGATCGTCTTTCCTCAGCTACGTGATGGCTCGGGGATCATGCAGACGGTTGGTGTGAAGAGTGAACTGCCGGAAGAAGTCTTCGAAACCTTGAAGCATCTGACTCAGGAAAGCTCGATGATTCTGACCGGCCGCATTCGGGAGGAGCCTCGTGCGCACGGCGGGTACGAGCTGGACATCACGGCCGTGGACGTGCTGCAACGCGTTCCTGAGTCTGATTCGTATCCGATCACTCCCAAAGATCACGGTATCGAGTTCCTGATGGACCGCCGGCATCTATGGCTGCGCAGCCGGCGTCAACATGCCATCGTACGCGTGCGGCACGAGGTAATCCGGGCGATTCGGGACTACTTCGACAACAATGGCTTCGTTCTCGTAGATACTCCGATTTTTACGCCGGCGGCTTGTGAAGGTACAACCACGTTGTTCGAGGTGGATTACTTCGAGGACGAGAAGGTGTATCTCACTCAATCGGGCCAATTGTATAACGAAGCGAATGCGATGGCTTTTGGCAAGGTGTATTGCTTCGGGCCGACGTTCCGCGCTGAAAAATCCAAGACTCGCCGCCACTTGACTGAGTTTTGGATGGTGGAGCCGGAGATGGCGTTTGCGGATCTCGAAGAAGTCAAGCGCGTGGCGGAAGACATGGTGTCCTACGTGGTGCATCGTGTGCTCGAGATGCGTAAAGCTGAATTGCAGGTGCTGGAGCGCGACACCAGCAAGCTTGAAAAAGTGAAGGCGCCCTTCCCGCGGATGAGTTACGACGATGCGGTGAAGAAACTGCAGGCAAAGGGCAGCGATATCCAGTGGGGCGGCGACTTCGGCAACACCGACGAAACGCTGCTCACCGATGATATGGATGTTCCGCTCATGGTCGATCGCTATCCGGCGGAAATCAAGGCCTTTTATTTCGAGACCGATCCGGCGCGACCGGAACTGGCCCTCGGGGTCGATGTGATCGCGCCTGAGGGATACGGCGAAATCATCGGCGGCGGACAGCGCGTGCACGATTACAATCTGCTGGTGCAGCGTATCGAGGAGCATGGGTTGCCGCCCTCGGCTTTTGAGTGGTATCTCGATTTGCGAAAGTATGGCGCTGTGCCGCACGGCGGATTCGGCATGGGCGTGGAGCGATGCGTTGCTTGGATCTGCGGCCTGGAACACGTGCGTGAAACGATTCCGTACCCGCGCATGCTGTATCGTACGAGGCCTTAATTCGCATGCGGCAAAGCTGCATTGCGATCATCGGGGCTCCGATGGACCTGGGGGCCGGCCGGCGTGGCGTGGACATGGGGCCATCGGCTTTAAGACTCGCCGGGCTTTACGCGCGGCTGCGGTCTTTAGGATACGAGGTTCAGGATCTCGGGAACGTCACGGTCCCCCAGCCCGAGGCGACACCGATCGGCCCCCATCGTGCCCGATTCCTGCCACAGATTGCGGAAACGTGTACTCGTTTGGGCGAGATGGTCTATCAGGCGGTATTGGATGACAAGTTGCCGCTCGTCCTGGGCGGAGACCACTCGATTGCGGTCGGGACCGTCGCCGGTCTTGCCCATGCCCGTCGTGAGAAGGGTGAAAAAATTGGATTGATCTGGATCGATGCGCACGCGGATATGAACAGTCCGGACTCCTCGCCGAGTGGAAATGTTCATGGCATGCCGCTGGCGTGCTGCCTCGGCCAGGGACCATCGGAACTGACGGACATTTTCGACTTCGCGCCAAAGGTGGATCCGCGCAATGTTGCGATTATCGGGCTGCGCGATGTTGACCGGACCGAAGTTCCACACGTCCGAGGCGCCGGCGTTGCTGCGTTCACAATGCGTGAGATCGATGAGCGCGGACTGCGGTCCGTAATGACGGAAGCGATCGAGTGCGTAAGCGAAGGCACTGCAGCATTCCATGTGTCATTCGATATGGACGCGGTGGATCCGCGTGAAGCGCCAGGTGTCGGTACGCCGGTGCGGGGCGGATTGACGTATCGGGAAGCTCACCTGGCGATGGAGATTCTGTGCGATTGCGATCGGTTGGCGGGGATGGAGATTGTCGAAGTCAATCCGGTGCTGGATGTTGCGAATCAGACCGCGATTCTCGGAGTTGAGCTGGTGTTGTCGGCATTAGGGATGAGGATTCTTTGAAACTTACAGTAGCCGTACTTTACGGCGGGCGCAGCGGAGAGCACGAGATATCGCTTCGTTCAGCCGACTCGATTATGAACGCGCTCGATCCGGAGCGGTATGACGTAGCGCGGTACTTCATCTCGAAGAAAGGGAAGTGGGATCCGCGGCCGATTATGCCGGAACCCGGTGGCAATCCCGGTATCGACGTCGTGTTCCCCGTTCTGCATGGAACGTTTGGCGAGGATGGCACCGTTCAAGGACTCCTCGAACTCGCTGATCTTCCGTTTGTGGGACCCGGTGTTCTCGGTTCCTCTGCGGCGATGGATAAGGAAGTGACCAAGCGATTGTGCGTGCAAGCCGGACTGCCTGTCGTTGACTACGCCGTCGTCCGCGGCGGCGCTTGGGATGCTGCGGAGATGGAATCGCGATTCGGATATCCGATGTTTGTGAAGCCGGCTAATCTCGGCTCTTCGGTTGGCATTTCGAAAGCAAAGAATCGCGAGGAATTGGAAGCCGCCGTTGCCGAAGCGGCTCTCTATGATACGAAGGTCATTATCGAACGCGCGATCCTCGGGCAGGAGATTGAATGCGCGGTGCTGGGGAATTGTGAGCCGAAAGCATCGACCCCTTGCGAGGTTCTGCCTTTCAAGGATTTCTACGATTACGAAGACAAGTATCTGCTCGACAAGACGCAGTTTAGGATCCCGCCGGATCTGCCGGACGACCGCGTCCAGGAGATCCGCCGATTGGCCGTGGCGTGCTTTGAGGCGATCGGCTGCCAGGGGATGTCTCGCGTAGACTTTCTCATCGAGCGCTCCAGTGGGAGGATTTTCATCAACGAGATAAACACAATTCCCGGCTTTACGTCCATCAGCATGTATCCAAAGATGTGGGCGCACGACGGGCTTGCGTATTCGAAGCTCCTTGACCACTTGATCGAACTTGCGTTGGAGCGACATGCCCGGAAGCGCAAGCTGAAATTTACGAGGTAATCCGATGTTTTTAATCGCCGCGTTTCTGCTGCTGTTTGCTGAAGACGCCGGCCAGCCCATTGAACGCGCCCTGAAAAGCTTCATCCAGGTGTTTGCGGCGATGGAAGAAAACGCAGCCGACCCGATCAACCCCGCGCGCGGCATCTATGAAGGCGCAATCCCGGGCATGCTTCGGAGACTCGATCCGTTCAGCATCTTTTTCGATCCGAGCCAGTTTGAGCAGTTGAACGAACTGCAGAAATCGACGCGCAAAGGGTTTGGAAGCGTTGTCTCGATTCTGCCTGGCAGAGTCATCGTATTGCAGACCTTGCCCGGTACCCCGTCCGCGAAATCAGGGATGAGCCCAGGGGACGAAATCGTTGTCGTGAACGGAATTCCCTTGGCTCGACTGGATACGGATCAGTTGGTTCAGTTACTCAGTCAATCGCGGAACCAGCAGGTTCGGTTGGATGTTCGCCGGCCCGGGAATGCGCGATTGATTCCTCTTGTATTGACGCCGGAGGAGGTAGATAGTCCGAGCGTTGAGCGTGCTTTCCTGATGCGGCCAAGGATAGCTTACCTCCGGGTGGGTAGCTTCGATGTGCCGACCGGCAAAGCGATTAAGGAGGCCATCGAACAACTCGGCGGCGAGAACCTGAAGGGGCTCGTGCTTGATCTGCGGAACAATCCGGGCGGCGTGGTGGCTTCGGCCCTGGAGACGGCTTCGCTGTTTTTGAAGCCTGGCCAAGTGATCGTCACTGTGAGAGGCAGGTCGGTGGGGTCGGATGAGGTGAAGGTTCCCGAGGGCGCCACTCCGTATCCGTTTCCGGTAGCCGTCCTGATCAACGGCAAGACGGCGAGCGCGTCCGAAATTGTTACTGGCGCCCTGCAGGACCACAAGCGCGGAACGATTTTGGGCGAGCAAAGTTTCGGCAAGGGGCTTGTACAGAGCGTCATGCCGCTATCTCAGGGTACGGCGGTCGCGTTGACAACGGCGTTCTATTTCACCCCGGGCGGTCGGTCGATTCAACGATCCTTGCCAGGGCAACTGGCCCAGTCGACTACCTCGGGTGGAACCGGCGGGTTAACGCCCGATCAAGTAGTCGCTCCCGAGGCGATGACGCGATTGCGCGCCGTTTTGGACGCTACGGGCTCGTTTACGACGTTCGCGACTGAATATGTCCAGCGCGTCCGGTCGATCCCCGAGAATTTCGAGATCACTCCCGCGATTCTGGACGAGTTTCAAACGATGTTGTCAGCGCGCAACATACGACCGGGCTTGGCGGAGTGGTCCAGCGAAAGGGATTGGATCCAGAGCCGGTTGAAGCAGGAAATCCTAAATCAGGGTGTCAGTGTCGCCAAAGGCGACGAGATCGAGTTGCAGCGCGACCCCGTGGCGCTCGCGGCTCTCGCGGCTATCGGGGTACGGTAACGGCCTGCGCTCGCCGAGCTTTTAGAAGCTCGAGAACAACCGGGAGCACCGAGACGAGGACGATGAGAATGACCACCTTCTCGAAGTGCTTCTGGATAATTGGGAAGCCGCCAAGGTAGTAACCCGCCATCGTCATCAGGACCACCCAGCCAATGCCTCCGAAGATATTGAAAGCGAGGAACCGTGAGTAGGGCATTCCCGCGACTCCCGCAACAAAAGGAGCGAAGGTGCGGACGATGGGTACGAATCTCGCGTATATGATCGTCTTTCCGCCGTGCTTGTCGTAAAACTGCCGGGTTCGAACCAGGTGCTCCCTCTTGAAGAAACGAGAGTCGGGGCGGTCGAACACACGGGGACCGGCTTGGCGGCCGAGAAAATATCCGGTCGCATCGCCCACGATTGCGGCAACGATAAGGATCGCGTTGATCAGCACGATGTCCAACTGGCCTGCGCCGGCGACGACACCGATCGTAAATAACAGGGAATCACCCGGTAGGAAAAAGCCGATGAGGAGACCCGTTTCGGCGAAGACAATCGCGAAAAGGGCGGCGTAGCCAAGCCACCCCGTCATCACCGTTGATAACAACTCGATGAGGCGGGGTGGGTCGGTTAGGCTCTTGAGAAGATCGAGCAGCGAGTGCAGCATCAACCCTGGTAGGAGGTGACCAGCCGCTTGATCGTGTCCTGATTCTTCTTAACTTTGCCCTCTTTGATGAGCTGGGTCATTAACCCGTCTTCGAAGAGTTCCTTCCGCTCCTGCGCTTTCTTTTGCTTCAGCGCGAGCACAATTTCCTCGCGGGAGGCGGGCAGGGCGGCGGGATCGGCTACTTGCTTCTCAGCTACCTTTGCAAGGAAAACCTGGTTGCCCAGATTGAAGGGGCCGACGATCGACCCGACCGGCTTCTCGAATGCCTCGCTCAGATAGGTGGCGGGACCGATGCCATCCGCAGCGCCGTCATGTGTGAACAACTGGGTCGTCTTCACCTCGCCGCCGATAGCTTTGGCGATGGCCTTAAGATCACCGCTGCCCTTGAGTCCCTTCAGCTTTTCTGTCGTTTCCCGTACCCGTTGTTCGGTGAGTGTTGCCACCTTCTTGTTAATCAGACTCTCTCGAATACGATCCTCGACTTCGGCAAGAGAATTGGGCTTCGGCGCTTCGACATTCGTGACTGCTGCGACGGCGAGCTTTGCGGGGCCTACCTGAATGATCGGAGAAACCTCGCCTGCCTTGAGCGTGGCCACTGTCCCTGCCAACTCCGGATTCTGACCAACCTCAGGGATGGGCAGACCGTTAGCATAGCCCTGAACATCGGAGTA
The DNA here is from genome assembly GCA_963825845.1 of Bryobacteraceae bacterium. Taxonomy (GTDB): domain Bacteria; phylum Acidobacteriota; class Terriglobia; order Bryobacterales; family Bryobacteraceae; genus DASQDN01. The sequence goes on from CAWGVL010000065.1 coordinate 172,506, forward strand.
GATCAGATTGTATTTGGCGGCAATCTGAGCGGCATTCTGAGGAGTTTTCGCTAATTCAGCGCGCGCCTGGTCCATCGCGGTCTGCATGCGCGCGAACACTGCCTCGCGCTTGCGCTCGGCCGCCAATTCCGCTTTCACTTCTTCGAACGTCTTCACCTTCGCCGGCTGTTTCTCCATCGTCTGCACGATGTGGAAGCCATATTCTGTCTTCACCAGGTTGCCGATCTCCATCGGTTTCAAGGAGAAGGCCGCCTGCTCGAACGCGGGGACCATCTGGCCGCGGACAACACCCTCGTACACACCACCTTTGTCCTTGGAACCCGGATCGTCGGAGTATTGCTTGGCGAGCGCTGCAAAATCACCACCCGCGCGAACCTGCTTCAGGATGTCGTTCGCCTTTGCTTCGAGCTTCGGCAGCTCTTCCTTCGGCTTGTCGTTGGTTTTGATGAGGATATGCCGTACCTTCACGCTCTCCGGAGTGCGATACCGATCGAGGTTCTGGTTGTAGGCGGCGCGAAGATCCGCTTCATTGACTTCAACGCTGGCTCCGATCTTGGCTTCGTCGGCGATCAGCAAGTGGAAAGACCGCTTCTCGGGCGACATGTAAACGCTCCGATTCTGCTCATAGAAGGTCTTGACCTCCGCCGGTGTGACGGAGACCTCGGAGCGCAGATCCTTCGGGGTCCACGAGACGTAGTCCACCTTGACCTTATCGTTCTTGCGGTGATACTCGCCGAGGACTTCGGACGGAGTTACAATGGCACCTTCCAGGGCGATGTTCTGCAACTTCAACAAATAGAGATTGTTCTTGATGTTGCGCTCGAATTCGGAGACGCTGAGACCCTGCTGCTGCAGGTAGGCCGTATAGACGTTTGGGATCGAACTCAGCACCACCGAGCATCTGTGGCAGCATCGAGCGGATAGCGTTCGCAACGTCCGCGTCAGACACATGGAATCCCATCCGTTCCGCCTGGTAGGCGACCGCACGTTCGGTGATCATTTGGTCGATCAACATCGGGACGTAGTGAGGGACCATCTCTGGTGGCAGCCGCGGCTCTTCATGACGTTCTGCATCAGGGTCTGTACCTGCCGCGTCGTGATCTGCTCCTTACCGACTTCAGCGACCACTGTTTCCTGGCCTGTGCTGGGAGTTCCGTACCCCGGGATGAGCGTTACCACCATCGAAAGGGCAACAACGCCCAGCAAGCCGCCAAGCAAATAACGTACCGCTTTGTCGCGGCTGCGAAACAGATCAAACATGGATAGAGAAACTCCTTCGGGAAGAGAAGCTAATAGTATATCAAGGCAGGTACTTTGTACCTCAGACCATTAACGAGCCCCGGTCGCGCCTATGGTATACAAATAACCGGTTGTCCGTAGGTAAAGGCGCCCATTTGAGATCGCCGGGGAGCTCAGGACATAATCGTTTAAGGCATTTTCAGCCAAAATCTCGAATTTCGGCCCAGCCTTGATTACAGTTGTCAGCCCCTCTTCATTCGTGACGTAAATTTTCCCGTCGGCGAGTACAGGAGAGGCGCTGTACGTGCCGGGCTTCAGGCGCTGGCCACCGTAGACCTGCTGTCCGGTGTTTGAATCGAGGCAGTAGACGATTCCACGGTCGTTGATCGAGTAAAAGTAAGTCCCGTCGGTCACCGGGTCGGAATATCCGGCCCGTTCTGGAACTGGAACACCAGGTGCGATTTCGTGATATCACCGCGACCGCCAGCCCGGAACGCCTGAAGCGGTTTCACGAGCGTCGGGACGTACACGATATTTCCGTAGGCCAGCGGTGAGGCGATCACCCGATGCGAAGGGTTGTTGGTCGGGTTGAATCCGCCCGCTCGCCAGAGTTCCTTCCCGGTTGTAAGGTCGTGTCCGGTAGCAACGTCGCCCCCGCTGACGACGAGTTCAGCAGCCGCGCCGTTGCGGACGAGAGTGGGCGTAGTATAGGCGTCCGGGGATTCATGGATTGCTTTTCGTCGGGCGCTCGACGCGCCAGACCGTTCTTCCTGAGGTTTTGTCGATCCGCAGAACATACGAGGGGTCGTCTGTCTTCATTCGCGTGCAGAGCCTGAATGTAGAGCGAGTCCTCGTGGAGCAGAGGAGAGGATGCGTATCCCCAGTACAGACCGAATTGGCCGTACTCTTTCTGTATGTCCCGCGACCACAGCTCCTTCCCTTCGTAATCGAACGCTTTCAGGATGCCGGTACCCGTCATTGCCCAGACGTTGGTTCCATCGGTGACCGGCGAAGGAGAGGACATGTCTGCTTGCGCATTTTCACGTTTCCGCCCGACAAATGTCGCTTCCACAGCACCGAACCGCGGCTTGCCTCGACACACCAAAGCTCGAGATTGCGTCCCTCCGCTACTTTGCTTCAAGAAGATGCGGTTGCCCCAGACGATTGGAGTAGAACCGCTCCAACTCGGCATCGCGCGCTTCCAGACGACGTTTGTTTCCTGGCTCCGATGGACCGGAAGATGTCTTCATCGCTCTGCCGTTGAGCGAGGTTGGACGCCATTGCGGCCAGTTGCCCGCGATGGCGGAGACGATTGCCACAGGCCGACCGCGATTCTCATCGACTACCAACCCATGCGGTTTCGGAGCCCGGTGACTGAGGAGGTAATGACCTGCCGTGCGAAGCGATAAAGATGCAGTCACATCCAATCGGCTCGGTCCATTATCTCGGGGTGAATAAATACCTGACCCCATTGTTCGGCGTCAAGCGAGCGAAGGAGAATCACCCATCGTTGGTGCAGAGTTTCCAGCAGGTCGAGAGAAAGGTCGATGGGCGCAGATTTCGCGTCGGCCAGATTCGGCCAATGCGGCTTCATCGTAGGGCTTGATTGTAGGTTCCGATTCGGTGAGCGGAAGTCGGAATCGCACGTAGCTGTTAAGTGGCTGTCCGATACATGGTGGACAAGTTGGCGGACGGACCAGCCGTCGGGCCGGTCTGAAGAAAGGGTGCTCGAGTTGCTCGTCAGTCCATTCTTGGGCCGCACTTCGAAGCTGATTTGGGGGCTCGGCGATCGCCTCTATGGCTGCATTGCTGGTCGGCCTCAGAAAGCGATTGGGGACACTAGAATCGGCCGATCGGATAGCGGAGGTCTGTCACGGTGTTCACCATATTGCGTGCTTCGAAACCCGGAAGTTTTCTGTTCACTGGTCCTATATATTCTAGTATCATAGAAATATAGGCGCAGAAAACAATTATGGCAGACATCAGAGAAGTAGTACGAGAGAGACGGGCAGGCGGCTTTACGCGTTACCACGGGTGGAAGTTCCTGCTGCGGAGCGGCTAGCGCACTCGCGACTGGTTGCGACCCGATCACCAGCAATCTAGATCATCCACCAGCCTCTGACAGGTCCCAGAGGAGGCCGTAAATGCGTCGCTTGGTTGCGGCAACCCGACCGCTCTCGCCAAAATCTCAAGGAAGGCGTAGTTGTATGGGATCTCGGCTCCGGCGGCGGCATCGATGTCTTGTTATCGGCACGCCGCGCTGAACGTGGCAAGGCCTATGGCCTCGATATGACCGATGAATGCTTGCGCTCGCGAACGAGAAGCAGCGCAAGGCTGGGTCGAGGTTGTTGAGTTTCTGAAAGGGGAAATCGAGAACATTCCGCTCCCGCGTCCTGGTTGACGTGATCATCTCCAATTGTGGTGTTCAATCTCGGCTCGAGGTTATCGCGTTTTGAGTGAAGCATTTCGCGTGTGAAAGCCGGGCGGGCGATTCGCTGTGTCCGATGTGGTTACGAAGGGCGAGATACCGGCAGACATTCGCAAGAGCGTGCTGATGTGGGCTTTGGCCGTGTCGCGGGCGCGCTCGAAGAAACGGAATATCGAGAGAAAGTCCAGCCGCGCGTGGGACTCCGGAGCAGGATCATATGGAGCGCACCGGGTGTATCGAGTCGATGACGTGCGCGAGTTTCTGGTCGAGAAGGGGTCGATGTCGACGCGCTCGCGACGGAAGTAGATGGCAAGTTCTTCAGTGCATTTGTGCGTGCCGTGAAGCCCGCGGCGTGCTGTGGCCCAACCTGCTGTTCCTAGGACGTCTTCACAAACCGAAGGGCGGCGGAGTTGATGTAGTAGCGGAGCCCCGTCGGCGCGGGACCGTCGCGGAAAACATGGCCGAGATGGGCATCGCACTTCGCGCACAGGACCTCCACCCGTTCCAGAGCAGAAAGCTTCTATCCGTCCTTCGAGTCACATTCAAGCGGACAGCGGAGCCCAGAAGCAAGGGCCACCCTGTCCGGAGTCCGAACATCTCGGATGACCGGAACAGCGTATTACCGCAGCCCACGCATCGATACAGTCCTTTCTCGTGATGACGCGCGTAAGGCCGGTATACGGCGGTTCGGTACCGGCTTCCCGGGTGACAGCGAACTCCGCGGACGAGAGTGCTACGCCATGCTCGTCTTGCGTCGATCTCTTGACTCGCGCTTCTCCCGCCGGTTCTCCGGCGTCGGAAAAGAGGAGCAGCGTGATTCGGTCGCCCGAGCCATTCGCGGCCGGGTCAGGCAGAGGCGGATCATCGTACTCGGATAGCGCGACCAGCTCGAAAAAGCGAAGGGCATGATCAGGGAGGCTCGCCGGGGTAAGCCGGTCGCGCGGGCTGCGTTTGAAATAAGTTCCTCACGTCACCCATACTTAATTGGACTGCAGATCCGACTCGCCGGCTCCAACGATTTGTCCATGGCGTAGCATCAGTCAGAATGACGCGATTGTTACAAGTGACGGCACTCTCTTTCGCGGGGCTTACTTTGGCGGCTGAGCTCTTCAAAGACCCGGCTCCTCCGATTGTGCAGCGTCCGGCGGCAGTTCCGGGCGCCTTCACCGAAAGCAATCCCTGACGTTCGGGTGCATGCCAAGCCGAAGCCGCTACCTCCGAACGCGGTCACGCACGACTGGGTATCTTTCCTCGGGCCCACGCACAATGCAATCTCCGCGGAGACGAATCTCCTGCGGGAGTGGCAGAATGGAGCGCCCAACGCTGTTATGGGAAATGCGGAAAGGCACAGGGTATAGCTCGCCTGCGATCGCAGGTGACCATCTGGTCTATATGCATCGCATGGGCGGTCAGGAGAAGGTCGAGTGTCTACATCCTGAGACAGGGGCAAAGTACTGGGATTTCGCATATGGCACACAATTCGAAGATCGCTATGGATATAACAATGGCCCGCGCGCAAGCCCGGTCCGGATCGACGGCGACCGCGTGTACACATACGGAGCCGAAGGGAAGCTGCATTGCCTGAGACTGGCGACCGGCCAGCGTCTCTGGAAGCGCGATGTGTCGGCCGAATTCAAGGTCCCGCAAGACTTCTTCGGCACTGCAACCACCCCGTTGATCGAAGGTGACCTGCTGATCCTGAACGTGGGGGCTCCCGGCGGGCCTACGATCTAGCGTTCAACAAGCTGACAGGAAAACTCGTATGGGGAGCCGGAACCATGGGGACCGCTTATGCTGTCACCAGTCCCCGAGCGACCGTTCACGGAAAGCGCCGAATCTTCGTTTTCGCCGGCCGCGAGAGCAAGCCGCCTAGCGGAGGTCTCATCGTGCTCGATCCCAAAGACGGCTCCATCGACTTTACATTCCCCTGGAGAAGCCGCAGCTACAAATCAGTTACGCCGCCTCGCCTGTCGTCGCTGAAACCAGGTCTTCATCTCTGCGAGCTACCGTACAGGCGGAGCGCTGCTGAACCTAACGCCGGACGGCAAGTTCAACGTTGCGTGGACTTCTCCCGAGGTCGGTACCCACTTCAATACGGCAGTTGTGAAAGACGGGTATCTGTACGCCTTCGATGGACGAAACGAACCCGACGCATCGCTGGTTGCGTAGAGCTGAAAACCCGCAAGGTGATGGGGCGTGAAGTTCCGGAATGGCAGGAATCGATTACGTTCAAGGGAATCCAGGCAAGCAGACGCATGAGCACGTTTCGCGGAACACTCCTCGCCGTCGACGGCCAGTTTCTTTGCCTCGGTGAGATGGGGAATCTACTGTGGCTGGATCTATCGCCGAAGGGTATAAGAGAGATCGCTCGCGCAAAACTGTTTACGGCTCGCGAGAACGTGGTCTGCTCCCGTCCTGAGTAAGGGATCAATGTAGATTAGCCAGCACTCGAGAGACTTCACAGATAACACTGGACCTCGGCTGCTCTGTTATGATCTGCGCGACCAAATAGTCAGATGCCGAGTTTTCGCAGGAACGCGATATTCCGCCGGGTATCATCCATGACTGAGCCCGAGGGTGACGTCGTTTCCAACTGAGCATACCCTTTGAATCCGATATCGGCGATTGCTTTCAATATGGGTGGGTAATCAGTTTTCCTTCGCCCAAGTAGCCTTTGTCTTTGAAGTGAAACTCACAGATACGTTCGCGTCCGAGCATGCGGATCTCGCCCGGTCACATCATATCCGTTGTAGGTCAATTGCTCAGGCGTCTACCAGCATTTGAAGTGTTCGGATGCGATCTTTCGACGGCGTACCGGTTGTCCTCGCCCGAACTGGTATTCTCAAATCCGAGAATGACACCCGCCCGCTCGGCTTGTGGTACCAGTTCCTTGAATCGGTCAACAACGTAGTCTAACTCCGGACGCTGGAGCACCTGGCACTTGCCGAAGAAAACGGTCATCAGGATTCGTGCACGCAGCCTGCGGGTGATCTCGATTCCCTTTTCTACCCACTTGCTCGCCTGCGAATCACTCTTAAGACAATTCACGTGCAGCATGTCGACGTACGTTGCCGTGATCGGAATTCCGTGCTCCTGAGAAGCTGCCACAAACGCCTTCTCGAGATCTCGTTTTCAGAGGTAGACTCTGATCTGTACTCTGACCAAGAGTTACCTGGACGGCGGCTAACCCTAGCTGTTTCGCGAGACGGTAGATTCCGGCTGGCCCCTCAGTTTGAGCACACCATCCATGTGCCAAGCTGTATCGCGGATCGATTTTGAGCGAGTAAAGTCGCAGCCGTTTGCGCTACGGAACCGGTGAGAAGATTTCGGCGGGAGATCATGGCGTCCTTTGCTCAGTTCCGAGGACCTGAGCAAAGGACATCCTATCTGATAAAAGGAAGGGCCGCAGAACCCTGACGGGTTTAGCCGCGGCCTGATTTCGTTGTGCTCAGACGCTAGACGCTTCGTCGTCCCGTAATGAAGCTTACCAGGAACATGACGAGGAAGATCACAAAGAGAATCTTCGCGATGCCCGCAGCGGTACCAGCGACTCCGCCGAAACCCAAGAACGCTGCGATTAGCGCAACGACCAGAAATACCCAGGCGTAATGAAGCATGTTATTCAAACCCTCCGACCGCCATATAAGCAAATTGATCACCAAATGCTTAAGTGTATGAAACGACGACCCCTGTGCCATCTTGCATCCGCCGCATACGGTGGCGGTACGGTAAGAACTCTATGCAAACTTAGTTTTTTACGGCCTTGAACATCAGGACGAGACCTTCCGACTCACCTGCTTCAAGGCGGTCGAAGACCCAGCTTTGGCGATCTCTTGTCTCCACGACAATCTCCGATCCGGTGTGGTGGCGGCCAACGGAGAAGGTTACATCGTGGACACTCTTGGGGAAGCCTCTCAGTGTCAGCGTCAGGCTGTGATGCTTCCGATCGAACTCGGCGCTCTCGAGCGTCAATCCCTCTACGGCCTCCGGAAACTGCAGGCGGAGTTGATCGTAAAGATCATATTGCAAGGGCCGCGGGCCCAGGTTGTCTTCGTAAACACCCCAAAACACCTCGCCCAGCAACTCGATACGACAATCGCGCTCTGTTTGGGGGACCCGCTGACGCCACTGCTCCGCTCGCTGCGCCACGGTGGTGAACCACTTAGCCCCGGCTCGCGAACCATCCGCCTGCAACTGCTGCCTGACAGCGACGAGCGACTTCTCGTCGGCTCGATTGGGTAGCGAGGTCAGAACAGTTTTCAGATATTCATCTGTGATCGGGCGTTACCGTCGAGCTTTCCTCCGCTTTGCTGTCACCCCAGCCTTGCGGTCGCGCTGGAGGTACTGCGAGAAGGACCGCCGATAGAAGTTGAACCGTTGCGGCTACGCCGGTCCTTCGAATCATTGTTCTGGCGAAGCGGCGTGTCAGGAGCCGGACCCACGATGTCGCTCGCGTTGCCGCATGATCTGTCCGGAGCTGTAAGTCAAGAGTTTGATCCGCAAGGCCGGTGAGAAGACTCAGCGAACCTGATGTGTTTGCGGCCAAACGGAGTCGGGGAAGGACGGAGATGATATCTCGCGCTCTGTTTGCCACCGCGAGCAGCAGAGTCAAATCGGCGCTTCGGACGATACGCGCGAACCAAACATGCACGAGGTGTGATGCTGGTTCGACGTGCCTCAAGATCGCTGTCCGTGTCAGCAGTTCGTTGATATGCCGGTCCGCTTTCGCCCTCGCGGTTCGAATCACAGTGAACGCCCAAAACATCATGAAAAGGACAAGGGCTCCGGTGAGCCTTGGCCAGCGCGCTCCAAAGGCGGCGACGAGCGCCAACAGAACGAGCGGGGTCGCGCTAGGGCGAACGTGGTTCCTCCATGTTACGCCGAGCAACAGCAGGGCTGACCATAGCGACAGCCCGCAGCCTGCTATGAGAAGCGCAATCCCAGGGATGTGATGAATCGCGCTGCCAACCCATAAACCGAGAACGATAGAGCAAAGCCCTGCAATTCCGTACGGACGCGCAGGGGAAGCCCGCCGTCGCGGTTTGGAGCCGCGAAGAGCAGCCCATACGGCTGCGATGAAGAACACCAATACTGCCGGACCGACCCACTCGGCGTCGCGGAGAACTGTTGGCAAAAGCGTTTCCAGTCCCGAACTGAACTAGATGAATGGCATCGATACCGCGCGCCACCCCTCGTCATGGCTAACATATCAGCAATGAATCCATTGACGAATGTATCAGGACGAAATGGCTTCAAGAATTCTCAAAATCCCGAAGGATATTCATAGCGGCATTTCGACCGTTGATGGCGATAACACTGCCGCCGGGATGCGTACATGCGCCGCACAGATATACACCGGCCATCGGCGTGCGCGACCGGAGCCGGCGCCACCACATATACTCCGGCAGGCATTCACCCTGGAAAATGTGTCCCCCGGTAAGACCTACTTTCTTCTCGATGTCCGGTGGTCCCATTACCTCTATATCGACAATACACGCCGGCACATTGTCACAGAATCGGGCGAGAGATCGAACGATAAGACCGCGAACTTCGTCACGTCTCGAATCCCAATTGCCTTCCGTGAATCGATACGGCACGTATTGCGCGAATACGCTCATCGTGTGCAGACCGTCGGGAACGATGGTGCGGTCCCGAGCGCTTTGAAAGTAGAGTTCTGTCCAAAGATGCGTCGGTAATTCGCCTGCCTTAGCTGTGAGGAACGCTTGCCGCCACTCCTGCTTTGTCAAGGGAGTGTTGATCTGCCCAAAGTGATGCGGTTCACAAGTGCCGGGTCGAGCACGGAAACTCGGCAACTCCCGCAGCAGGACGTTTGCCTTCACTGTGCAGCCCTCAATCGGGATACGTTCGACTTGCTGCCGCCATGTCAGGTCAGCATCGCTGCCCAAGAGCCGCAATGTGACTTGTGGATCGGCATTGGACACGACGCAACGCGCACGAATGAGGTCTCCCCCTTCGAGCCGTACGCCTTCGCCGGGAATGATTCTTGCAACCCTCACATCCGTAGCGATCATGGCTCCCGGCTTCCCGTGCAGCATCGCAAATCAGAAACGAAACCATCCCGATCCCTCCGGTCACGTATCCCCAGGCCGCCGGTGATCCACCGAAACGCCCTGACGAGTGATGAAACCGGATTGACGCCGTACCAGGATGAAATGGACTTGCGTTTGTTCCGATAACGCCTTGGCCGAGGTACGCAATCTGCAACCGGTCGTCTGTCAAATATCTCTCGACGAACTCAGCCATGGACCAGTTGAACAGTACGCGGCGTGCTTCCTCGTCGCCTGCCAGGCGGCTCTCGATCTCTTCTTTTGACGGAGCATCCCCAATCCACAGGTCTCGGACGCCGGCGGGACGCACCGCATCGCGCAGACGGCGGAGCACGTCGCCCATAGCTCGCCAGCCTTCGACATCGTGAGAGTTGACTCGTCGAATTTCCTGTTCACACGCGTCGTCATCATCAAACAACTGCACACTGGTCCCATCCAGAAACGGGACGAAGAGTCCGTTGCTGGCCGGCGTCCATTCGAATCCGCGGTCGACAAGTCCGAGTTCATCCACGACCAGCGGATGAAGGAGCCCACATAGATAAGCGCAGGGCGACATGCGAACGCCCGGCCATGGCTCTTCAGCCGTGCACGCGCCGCCGATGCGCTCTCGAGCTTCCAACACGAGAACACGTTTGCCGGCCCGCGCCAGATACGCTGCGCACGTGAGTCCGTTATGGCCCGCGCCTACGATCACGACGTCCCAGTCTTCTGACTTCAAGCGTTCCATCGGTGCAGGCAGTCCTATTTTGCCGAGTACCGATGCCGACTCTGTGATCATGTTTACAATGAACCACGGATCGGGTGTATCTGGCATGCAGAATGAAACCGTTACTCTGACGCGGAGTCCAAATTACGGCGGTCCAAGAGTTCAGATCCATGAGTAAAGTGCGGAAGCGTTGGCTATACGCGGGTGTCGCGGTGACGACAGTCGGCATTGCGGCCCTGTTTATTGCCGCGAGCGTTTTGTCACGCCGCTTCGAACCATTCGTTCGTGAGCAAGCCATCCAGTACATGAGCGAGCGATTCGATTCCGACGTCAAGATCGCGACGCTCCGAATCAAAATGCCGAAGTTGTCTCCCCTCAATGTGCTGCTGAAGCATGGCAAAGGCGTGACGGCGCGAGTGGAGGGCGAAGGCATTTCCATGCGCTATCGGAATGCGCCCGACTTGCCGCAATTGTTCGCGATCAACAAATTCACACTTGACGTTGATCTCGGAACCCTGTTTGAAGACGTTAAGACTGTGAACTTCGTGCGGCTGGACGGAATGAACATTTTCGTTCCTCCGAAAGGCGAGCGTAAACCTCTGGGCGAATCGGGCACGGAACCGCAACCAGAACCCGAACCCGGCGCAGCATCCAAAGTCCTGATTCGACGAGTGGAAATTCGCAACGGAAAATTGACAATTCTCCCCAAGGATCGCTCTAAGACTCCGCTCGAATTCTTTCTGCAAAAAGTGACGCTGAAGTCAGCAGGTACTGGCCGCGCGATGGACTACGACGCGCAGCTCACCAATCCGAAACCTCCCGGACAGATCCACGCTGTGGGGGCATTCGGACCTTGGGTGGCCGATGATCCGAGCGATACGCGCCTAAAGGGCAACTACACGTTCAACAATGCGGATCTAAGCGTCTTTAAGAGTATCGCTGGCATCCTTACTTCAACCGGCAGCTTCGAGGGCGCACTCTCATCGATCAATGCTCGGGGGGAAGCGAAGGTACCCGACTTTCGCCTCACAATGGCGAACAACCCCGTGCCGCTTTATACAAAATTTGAGGTGCTGGTCGATGGAACGAATGGCAACACGGTGCTAAAGCCTGTTGAAGCAAAGCTCGGCTCGACGCAGTTTCGCACCAGCGGTGGCGTAATCAAGCACGAAGGCGAAAGGCGTCGCAGCATCGATCTGGATGTGTCGATGCCGAACGGTAACTTACGTGACGTGCTGCGTCTGGCAATGAAGGGCGCGCCGTTCATGGAAGGTAGGCTGTTCCTCAAGAGCAAGATCGCGATCCCACCGCTATCCGGTAAAGTGCGTGAGAAGTTGCGCCTACAGGGTGAATTCAAAATCAGCGACGGGAAGTTCTTGAAATCGAAAATTCAGGATGAGATAGACAAACTCAGTCGCAGGGGGCAGGGGAGTCCAAATAGCCAGGAGATCGACGAAGTCGTCTCTGGAATGAGCGGCCGATTCCTGATGGAAAACGAGAAAATCACCTTCCAGAAGCTTGCGTTTTCGGTGCCGGGAGCTGCGGTGCAGCTAGCGGGGGACTATGATCTGGATCGTGACAATCTCGATTTCCTCGGAACCCTGAAGTTGCAGGCCAGGGTCTCGGAAACCCAGACCGGGTGGAAACGATGGGCGCTAAAGCCCGTCGATCCGTTCTTTGCTAAGGAAGGAGCAGGAACCTTCCTCCGCATCGCTGTCGATGGATCCTCGAGACAACCGAAGTTCGGACTTGCCCGCAGCCGGAACAAGTAGGCATTACCCGACCTCTTCGTTCGCACGGCGCAGGATCGCGCGCATATACGAAATAATGTATGCCGTACCTGCGCGACGCATTCCCGTATCTCCGATCAATCCTGGTACATGGTCAGGCTCGGCGAGTCCATCGAAGCCCGCTTGCCGCAGCGCTTTCATCACCTGATACATATCCATGTAGCCGTCATCCGGAAAGGTCTCCTCGAAACGGGGCAGCGGCGAACTGACGTTGCGGAAGTGCACTTCGAAGATCTTGCCTCGCTTGCCGAAGTCGCGGATCATTTGGAAGACGTCTTTGCCCATCTTCGTGCCGCCTTCGGACCACGTGCCAACACAGAATGTGAGTCCCCAGTTCTTGCTGCCCCCGGAGATCTTCTCGGCTCTGGCGTATCCGTCGTAGTGCGTAAATAACTTCGCAACACCGTTCATCTTGTCAACCGGAGGGTCATCGGGATGCAGCGCTAACCGCACTCCCGCCTCCTCGGCTACCGGGAGCACTGCCTTCACGAAGTACGTGTAATTTGCCCAGATCTCGTCCGCGGAGTACTCACGATCGAACGCCGGCTTCTCCACATGTTTGCGGAAGTCCTCCAGGTCGAACACACGCGTTTTGTATCCCCGCCGCTCCACCTCCGACGTCGTGTAGGTGTTCGCAGGATGGAAGTCATACGATGCGATCGGAATGCCGAGCCTCCCTAAGTCCCGCAGGAACTGGCGGTACGTCTCGATGTCTTTATCGCGACCCGGCTGCCCGAGTTGCACTTTTAAGGAGCGATACGAGTAATGCACTCCCGACAGAATACGGATATCGAATCGCGCAAACCGTTCCTGAGTTGCACGCAATTTGTCAAATGGCGTGTCTTCGGTTCCAAACTCCACTCGCGCGTAACGCAATCCAATCTGCTTCAGGAAGAGAAGGTCGTCATCGCTAATCTGCCGGGCATTGATGCGGTGACAGATCTTGATGTTCTTCGGGTCGTGCTCGGCAATGGTGTCGGCGCGGCGAGCGCCACACCCGCTGCAGGGATCAATCCCAGGAAACGGCGTCGATTCATCGTGCTCCGCTTCGTATCTTATGTCATACTTCGCACCGGGAGAACCCAACGATGCCCAATGAAACAACCACCCGGTTGATAACAGGGGCGTTTCCCCTCGTGATACTGCTTGCGGCCGTCTTGGCCGTGCCCGCGTCTATCCTCCTGCTGCGCTGGTACCGGCGCACGCTGGCGAAGGGTATGGCCAAGACCACGGGCAATGCGTTCGTCGCGGACGAACAGCCATCCGGTCCGCCGCCTCTGAATCGATTGGAATTCATGGAAGCCGATCCAGCCAAGTCTCCGCTCGCTGCCAAAGCCGTATCCCGGATCAATAAACTGGCCGTCGTTTATACGATCGCAGGCATGAGCTTCGCCGCGGTGCTCGGGACCGCATACATTGCTGCGGCGAGGCCTGAGGTACTGCGTTCCACCTCCATCACGCCGTTTGCAGCCGTCTTTGCCTGGCCCGCGGTCCTCGCGCTGAATGTGATCTATCCTCCCTCATGGAGACTCCGGTGGTTCGCTACGCTCTCATACTGTGTCGTCTTGGCATACGCGATCAGTCTGCCGACCTTCGATGATCCGAACTCAAGGAAAGGGCTGCTATTGTACGCCCTGATGGTGAATGTCCCTTTTACGTTCCTGGCTGTCGTCCTGCTGCACCGGCGCGTTCGAGCCGTTGGGCCGATGGTCTTCGCGCTGTTGATGTTGTGCATGATAGGGTCAACTACGGCCATTGAATGGGTTGACCGTAGTGACCGGCTCTTGTATGGGATCGTGTCGGGTTTAGATGCATTTGGCTTGGGCGCGTACACTGCTCTGATTCTCGTCCTGGCGGTCGGCGCGAGCGCGTTTCTCGTGGTTGGATGGGCAGTGCTTCGACTGATTGAGAAGTTGTACAGCGGCGGAGCACTCAGCGATTTGTCCCTGATGATCGATAGTGTCTGGTTGCTATATGGCGTGCTCATCTCCATCATGCTGTCGTTCAGCGGACCGATATGGCTGTTCACATTTCTGCCCGCGCTGGCGGTCTATAAGGTCGTTCTAGGCTCCGGCCAGCTTCTCATGCAAAATAAACCGGCGCGCGTCCCGTCCCTCGTCCAATTGCGGGTTTTCGCGCTAGGTGACGAGAGCGCGCGTCTCTTTGAAGTAGTCGCTCGCTACTGGCGGCACGTTGGCGCGATTCGTCTGATCGCTGGCCCCGACCTGGCGGGGCCCGCCGTCGAACCGCACGAGTTCCTGGCGTTTCTGTCATTTCGATTCGGTAGCCAGTTTGTAGAAAACCCGGAGAGCGTTGCCCTTGCCGACGTGGCACTTCCCGATCCCGATGGTCGATATCGAGTCAAGGAATTCTTTTGCCGTGCGGATACGTGGAAAGGGGTTCTGTCACAACTTGTGTCCCGTGGTGACCCGATTTTAATGGACTTGCGGAAATTCTCGCCTCACAATACCGGATGCATCCATGAACTCCGCGAACTGATGAATACTGCCTCGTTCGACAGAGTTGTACTCGTCACCGACAAGGACACGAGAATCGACTATCTTCGGATAGTGCTTGCAGAAGCGTGGAGGAACTCGCGTGCGGGCTCACCCAATCGACTCGCGCCCGTGTGCCGCGTACAACTGTGCGACATGCCGGTCATTAATGGCCGCGAGGTTCGCCGCCTGTTGAATCACATCTGTGCTGCGGCGGAGCGTGAGTTGACGGCCACCGCGACGCGCGGGTAAGAATGAGTGGGTATGCCCGAAGACCGCCCTTTACTAACACCTTTTCGCAAGCAAGGTTCACAAACTGCCATAGCCTTCGTGCACGGATTCGGCGGCGACGCAACCGGAACGTGGGGCAGCTTCCCGACATTGTTGCAGGACGAGGGCGCACTGCAAAGATTGGGACATCTTCAGTGTGGGCTACGCTACGAAACTGGTTCCGGACATTGTTGGTATATGGAAAGCGAATGCTCCTATCGATCGGTTGGCCGGCATGTTCTATACGGCGGCGATGTACGATCAGCTCGGCGCCTACAAGTCTCTCGTCATCATCAGTCACAGCATGGGCGGATTGGTAACCCAACGAGCATTAGTGGACCATGAGGATCTGGCCGTGCGCGTGAGCCACGTATTCCTTTTTGGAACACCGAGCGGAGGCCTGAAGAAGGCAGGACCCTTCGGGTTTTAAAGCGGCAAACCCGCGATATGGCCGAGAATTCTGAGTTCATTACGGACTTGCGGAAACGATGGTCAGAAAAGTTCGAGAGCCATTCGCCGTTTCGGTTCTGGACGGTGGCGGGGACCAGGACGAGTTCGTTCCATCAGACTCTTCTTTGAATCCTTTTCCGCGGAACGAGTGTCTCGTGGTACCGGGAGATCACCTCTCGATCGTCAAACCCGTATCAACGGATTTCCTCGGCTTCAAGATCGTTGTGAATGGGATCCGTGGCGATGCTGCTCCGGGCGGCCCTCGCAATGCGGCGCGTGTTGCCGTCGAATCGCGGGAGTTTGTCCGAGCGATCCAGATGCTGGAGCCGCATAAGGATGAGTTGGATGCTCGAGGATTGGTGGATCTCGCGCTGGCGCTGGAAGAAACAGGACGTCAGCAGGATGCAATCGCGCTGCTTGAGAGCAAGGCGGGCGAAGATACAGATCCCATGGGGTGCTCGCCGGCCGCTTGAAGCGACGGTGGCTTGCCGAGCGCCGCAGGTCTGATGCGGTTCGCGCGATGGAGCGATATAAACAGGGCTATGATCTTTCCGTTGCCAAACAGGATCACGCTCAAGCCTTCTATCACGGCATCAACATCGCGTTTATGGAGCTTGCGTACGGATCGGATCACGATGCAGCTTCTGCGGTGGCTGCGGAGGTTCTGAAGCATTGCGGAAAGGCGAGGCGTGACTTCTGGCGGCTCGCGACTGAAGGAGATGCTTACCTGATTTTCGGCGACAATGCCACCTCGATCGCACGCTACCGCGAGGCTATCGCAATGAATCCAAATCCTCGACAGCTAAAGTCGATGTACCAACAAGCCCTTCGTCTTGCGGACTTGTTAAATGAGGAAGACGTGGAAAAACAGTTGGATGCCCTTTGCCGGGGCGAGCAGGAAGCGCACGCATGACGCGACCGCTGTGTTTCGTCTTAATGCCGTTCGGAAAGAAGCAGGATGCCAGCGGCGCGACCGTAGACTTCGATGCCGTCTACCAGAAGCTGATCGCTCCTGCCATCGAAGATTCGGGGCTGGAACCGTTGCGTGCCGATGAGGAAATGACAGGCGGCATCATCCATAAGCCAATGTTCGAACGGCTGATCCTTTGTCCTTACGCTGTTGCGGACCTGACGACCGCCAATGCGAATGTTTTCTACGAACTCGGTGTACGCCATGCGATCCGGCCCTACAGTACAGTGCCTGTGTTCGCCCGCGGAATGAGGCTGCCTTTCGACATCGCCCCGATCCGTGCATTGCCGTACGATGTATCCAGGCGCGGCCTGCCCTCAAGATTGAGGACACCCGTAAGGCGCTGGCCGAACTTCTCCGTGACGCGCGGCAGGAGAAGACAGATAGTCCAGTATTTCAACTCGTGGAAGATCTGCCGGCGCCCAGATCGGGCATGCCAAGACGGATGTTTTCCGTGACAAGGTCACGTACTCGGCCGGACGAAAACAACAACTCGCGGAAGCTCGCAAGAAGGGCGCGGATGCCGTTCGCCATGTCGAACGGCATCTCGGCGCGGTGGTCGATGTTGAAGCGGGAGTGCTGATCGATCTGTTCTTGTCCTATCGGGCGGTGAAGGCGTGGAAGGACATGATCGCCCTCGCGGACAATATGTCTCCTGCGCTGCAGCAGACGGTAATGGTCCAGGAGCAGCTTGCTTTGGCGCTGAACCGGGACGGCCAGGGCGACCGGGCTGAGCAGGTATTAAAGAGCTTGATCGACCGCAACGGCCCATCAGTGAGACGTACGGGCTACTCGGGCGCGTGTATAAGGATCGCTGGGAAGCGGCAGCCAAGGCCAACGACAGTATCGCCGCCCGTGGCCTGCTTCGCAAAGCGATCGATGCTTACCTCAAAGGCTTCGAGACGGACTGGCGCGATGCGTACCCGGGAATCAATGCCGTGACTTTGATGGAGATCGCCGACCCGCCAGATCCGAGGCGCGAGAAGCTTAAGCCTATCGTGCGATACGCCGTTGATCGAAAGATTGCAAATGGGGAACCCGACTACTGGGACCACGCTACACTGCTTGAAATCGCTGTCCTCGAGAAAGATCGATCCGCTGCGGAAGAGGCGCTAGGGGACGCGCTGGGTAGCGTTCGCGAAAAATGGGAGCCGGAAACGACGATTCGGAATTTGCGACTGATCCGCGAAGCTAGGCAGAAACGCAACGAGCCGGTCCAATGGGCGGAAAACATCGAACGCGAACTACTGAAGAAAACCTAAACGAGGTTAGTGTAAGTCTGCGAGGCGATCGTCCAGGTGTTTCAAGGCAGACTTTAATTGCTCGCGATACCTCTCGTGCGTAGCGCTCGCAAGATCTCGTAGGACTCGTGTCCTCGACAGCTCGAGACTTCTCGTTCGCGCAAGACTCTGATCTGCTCTTCCGTCAGGCGAACCGCGTGTTCTCGGGACTTCGTCGCCTCGGCGGTCTCGATCTGATCTTCTACTGATTTACTCTCCCAACCCCGTGCCATGTATTAATTGTGTCATTTTACGAGGTGCGCGGGCGAGAGTTTCCTTCTTCTTAAGGGAACCGACGGTTTGAGCGATCTCATGCACGCGCCCGACCTGGTAATTGACGAACTCAACGTAGAGTTCGGTATGGCCTAACAACTTTACGTCCGACGTAGATCGATTCGAAGCTGACACCCAGACATCACCGACTTTGCGGAATTCCTGAATGATGTGCGGTTTGCCAATCCAGAATGACACGCTCTTGGCGGTGCGTCCTTCCACGCGTACGATCGCATTCTCGTTCGGATCGATCCAGGCTTTGCCTTCGATGAGGTACTTGCTGCCGCGCTTGGGCTTAAGACTCACAACCAGACACTCGCGGCCATTCAACATCTCTGTGCCCATCATGGCAAAGTCATAGTTGGCGCTCGTTATCGCGGTGTCCGACTCCTGTGAGCTCTTTCGGGATGCCTCGATTTCGCCCTCGATCAGCTTCTCGAACACGCGCTTCTGCAACCCCTCGGCATTCTCCATCTTCAGAACTTCGAACTGCTTGCCGGCGCCGGCCTCCCAAGTGACTCGCGCGTGCATGATGGCGTCCTTCTCCCAACGTTTGTTCTTCAGAACGTATCTGCGAGTTGAGACAAGCCGGTGGACGTCTGACTCACGCCGCGACTCGGCCTCTTGGATCTGCGCGACCAATTGGACCACGTCTGCGCTCGTTTCGGACATTTGCGCCATGACACACGGCGCAAATGCGACGCAGGCAACAGCGCTGGCAACCGAAGAACAAGAGAAACCTCTTTGAGTTACCACGTTGCTCATGCCTGGTATGCGGGACGCGAAGGCGCGATTCCGTTCGATGCGGGAATGAAGGATAGGTTCACGGTTTGGGAGGACGTTTCTGCTGCGTCCAGTTGAGCCATCAACTGCTCCAATTCGGCCAGGCGCATCTGAATTCGGGTAAACCCCTCATTCATAGCGGCCGCTGCCGGAGCATCGGGCTCGGACCGAAGCTGCGCGTAGGATCGGACGAGCGCATCCTCGCACGCACGAAGCTCCAGGATCCCCTCCACCAACTTCGCTTCCATGATTTCGTAGGACATGTTGTTTTCTTAATCTCCTCTGGTTTCGTCCACGCTGCGCTCTCGTCGACGGGCAGCGAGCAAGCATCTTGCACGTGAGCAGCCAAATAGGTTGCGAACGCACTTGCTCAATAAAATCTGGCTTTTAGCAATCCAGCTCACCATTCGGGCGGAGGCGTTCAGGAAGTTTATACCGGATTTGCCTGATAGCGCTACACACCCGATGACCTGAGCGTCATATGGCGCTGCCACTACGAACTGTAATCGCCGCGAAACCCGATTGACACACTGATGCGCTACACTGCGTCAAGCTGAACCGCTTTATGAGGGAGTCTATGACGCAGAGAAATTTACGGCGGATGCTTGACGTATTCGCTCTTGTGGTACTTGTCTTATCAACGCTTCCAAATGCCTTTGCGCAGTTCGATAGCGCATCCGTGCTTGGGACCGTTCGTGATCCTAGCGGCGCTCCGATGGCTGGAGCCAAGGTCATACTCGAGAACACACAGACCGGCATCGCACAGGCAACGACCACGGACCAGGACGGCAATTACCAGATATTGAACGTACCAATCGGCACCTACCGCCTTTCCGGCGAAGCGACAGGGTTTAAGCGCGCGGTCGCGGCGCAGTTCACAGTTACTGTCGGCGCCCGGCAGCGTGTAGATCTTTCACTGCAGGTTGGCGATGTGGCTGAGCAGATCGAGGTCACGGATGCCGCCACACCGCTCGAGACAGACACAAGTTCCCGCGGCACAGTCGTGGGCTCGAATCAGATTGTCAATCTTCCGTTGAACGGCCGCTCTTATGCCGACCTGGCGCTGCTTGCGCCGGGCGTACGCAAATCGAGCATCGCCACAGGTTCCACTCCGCGCGACGCATCGTTCAACGTGAACGGCATGCGCAGCTCGCTTAATAACTTTGTCATCGATGGTGTGGACAACAACGCGTACGGTACCAGCAATCAGGGCTTCTCAAATCAAGTTGTTCAACTCTCGCCCGACGCCGTCCAGGAGTTCCGCATTGAAACGACGAGCTATAGCGCCGAGTTCGGGCGAGCCGGCGGCGGCATTATCAATGCGAGTATCCGCAGCGGCACCAATTCATTTCACGGCTCCGCCTGGGAGTACCTGCGCAATACGGAGCTGAACGCGACCGGTTTTTTCAAGCCGGTAAACAATCAGAAACCTGTGCTGATCCAGAATCAGTTCGGCGCGGCATTCGGCGGTCCTGTAATCCGAAACAAGGCCTTTTTCTTTATGGATTATGAAGGCTTCCGCCGTGTCCAGCGTCGTGTGACTTTTTCGACACTGCCGACGTTGGAACAGCGCACGGGCAACCTCGGCATCCCGGTCCGCAATCCCTACACAGGTGAGGTTTATTCAACCGGAGTCATCCCTTCCACCGCGGTCACACGATTTGCCCGCGAAGTCATGGCGGGTTTGCCCGCTCCGAATCTGCCTGGTCTCGCGAACAACTTCCAGTCGCAGCCCGCTCAGACGGACAACAGCGACAAGGGCGACGTTCGCTACGACCACTATCTCGGCGCAAGACTGAACGTGTTCGCCCGCTACAGCCATCGCGAGTTGAACCAGTTTGTTCCCCCTTCGATCCCCGGCCCGTCAGGCGGTGATTCCAACGGCAACGTGCGCGTGAATAACAAGCAAATCGCCGTGGGAGCCAACTTCACGGTGTCGCCGACATCCATGTTGGAGGCGCGCGTTGGCTATTCGCGCAGCGACGGCGGCAAATTCCCTATTTTCCTCGGAGAAGAAGGTGTGGCCGAGAAGTTCGGCATTCCGAACGTGCCGAGCGATCCGCGATACACCGGCGGAATTTATCGACAGGCAGTGAATGGGTATACGGCGTTCGGCGTTCAGAACAGCAATCCGCAGTACCAGAATCCCGATGTATTGAACCCGAAGGTGAATTTCACAAAGATCCTCGGCTCTCACAGTCTGAAAGCCGGATACGAGTATCAGGCCGTCAATACCCAGATCGATGACTTCGCTCCAAAATACGGGACGGACGCCTATGCAGGGCGCTTCAGTCAGGTTCCCGGAACGGCGAACAACAACCTGCAGTTCCTCGCCGACTTCATGTTCGGGGCTCGCAGCCAGTATCAACTTGCGACACCCGCCATCGTGAATTATCAGCAGCGGATGCACTTCTTCTATCTGCAGGATGACTTCAAGGTCACGCCGAAATTCACCTTGAACCTCGGCGTTCGTTATGAGTTCGCAACTCCGCAATACGAGCGCGACAACAAGTTGTCCAACTTCGACCCTGCGACGAATTCGATCGTTCAGGCAAAGGACGGGTCCATCTACGATCGAGCTCTGATCCATCCCGATCGCAACAACTGGGCTCCTCGCATCGGCTTTGCTTACAACTTGTTTGACAAGACCGTGATCCGTTCTGGATACGGGATCAGCTACATCCACTTCAACCGCATGGGTGGAGAAAACCTCCTCGCCTACAACCTGCCGAATATTTTGAATCCGATAGTGGATCAGCTTGCTCCTCTGGTTCCGACCAGCGGTCAACCCCTTTGCAGCAGCTTGAACGATCCACCGTCATCCTGTTTCCGCCCGACGGAGCAGGGGTACCCCAATAACTTCATGGCGCTGAGCAATATCAATCAGCGAAACGTACGGACGAATTACATTCCCGCGGACTATCGCACCAGCTATACGCAAAGCTGGCACTTCACCGTCCAGCAGGAGTTAGCAAAGGATCTCGTTCTCGACCTCGGATACGTGGGCACGCGCGGAGTTGGTCTGATGATCCTTGGGGATTACAATCAGGCCGTTCCGAATGCGACAGGCCAGAATCTGAGCGTGCAGGCGCGGCGTCCGATCCAGGACTTTGGGTTCATCCAGGAAGCTTTCGGCGCCGGATTTCTGAACTATCACGCGTTTCAGGTCAAACTCGAGAAGCGATATAGCGCGGGTCTGTACCTGCTTAATTCGTTTACGTGGTCCAAGGCGATCGATAACGCCTCGGGGCACCTGGAAACCGCCAATGGCGATAACTCCCGCGTGAACATCCGCGACCTTCGGAATGAGAAGGGACTCTCCGGGTACGACCAGCCCTTCAACAACACGACCTCGTTCACGTATGAGTTGCCGTTCGGCCGAAGCCGCAGGTTCGGCAGCAACTGGCATCCGGTGCTCGATGGCGTGGCTGGTGGATGGCGTGTTACGGGCATCAATACGATGACCAGCGGATTGCCCGTGAACCTTACGTACTCGCCCTCGAGTCAGCTTCAGGTGAGCAGTGCGCCGAACTATCGCCCCAATATCACCGGCGATCCGCTTACTCCCGAGGGTCAACGCGGGCCAACGAACTACTTGAATCCGAATACGGTTGTAGTTCCGACGGATCCGACCCGACCCTTCGGCAATGCGGGACGCAATAACGTGCGAGCTCCGAGTCTGTTCCAACTCGACCTCGGCCTTCACAAGGACTTCCGCATCACCGAAGGCAGCCGTCTCGAGTTCCGCACAGAAGCGTTCAATATCCTGAACAAGACCAACTTCATGGCGCCGGATAGCAATCGTTCCAACAACTCCTTCGGGACCATCACGTCGACATTCCCATGGCGTGAGATTCAGATGGCGCTTCGCTTTGTCTTCTAAGCTGTGACAAAGCCGGCTGACGTTCGCGGTTCTCAAGGGACCGCGAACGTTGGCGCGCAGACGCACTATGAAATAATGCGGAACGATGCGAATCGTTCTCAGCGCCCTTACCTTCACTCTTTTAGCTTCCGCCCAACGCCCCGTCCCGGTAGACAACGAACAAGTCAAGGTCCTTTCCGTCGTTGACCCGGCCAGCAGGCCGCCCGGACGCATGCATGACCACAAGATGAACCGCGTCATGATCTACCTTGATGGCGGCACGCAGAGACTTGCATACCAGGACGGCAAAGTGGAGGATCTGAGGTTCCGTGCAGGACAGGCGCTATGGAGTCCGGCGAGCGGGATGCACACCAGTCAAAACCTGGATGCGAAGCCTCACCGCCTCGTCGAAATCGAGCTCAAAGGAACGCCAAAGCCATTCAAGGCGCCCGAACTTGATCCGGTCAAAGTTCATCCCAGCGGTTATAAAGTCGAGTTGGACAACCCTCAAGTTCGTGTCATTCGCGTACGCATGAATCCGAAGCAAAAGATCCCGTTACACGAGCATGCGCTGAACCGCGTGGTCGTGTATCTGAAACCACAGAAGATCAAGGTAACACCGGACGGCGGCGCAGCCACAGAGATATCGCCTGCCGAGAATGAAGTTCGCTTCAGCACCCCGGGGCGGCATACCGAAGAGAACCTCGGGGATGGACCGGTCGAGTTGCTCATGATCGAACTTAAATAGACCGAATCATCCGCATCTTCCGCCGCAGTTGTACCCAACTCGCGTACGCGAGCAGAAACAGCAGCGTAAAGGGAAATAACGCCAGGCGGGTCAGAGTTGGTACTGCCTCGGCGCCGGTCAGGCCGGCGCGAAACAGGAAGAAATGGACGATGATCCGCCAGTTCGTGTAATCGACCCAGAAGAAGTCGCCATTCTCGTTCACAACGAACAGCTTGGCCGGGATCTGAGCTGCGAGCGCCCACTTCCACTTCGTCATGATCGGCTGATCGGCGCAGATGATCCCGATCCCTGCATACCCGCGAGCACGCAACTCTGCGTAGAGCCGCGCCCGCCCTTCCTTGCCTTGATAATCGGCAACCTGGTAGATATCGCCGCGGGTCACATCAAATCCCGGAGGCGCACCCACATAGCAGGTGACCAGATCGATCTCGGGACAGTGCGGATATAGATACGGTAGAAGCTTCTCGAAGATCTCGCGCGGCCCGCTCTCCACCAGCACGATGCGATTGAGAACGGGGCCGCGCCTACGGAAGAAGTACTTCACACACCCCAGCCGTAGGCTTCATGAATCTCACTGTCCTGATACGAGCCGTTGCGATCGGGCACAGGCGCCTCCACGATCTGACCTAACGCATGGGCCCGCAGCAGTTCCAGTCGAATCGCGTCGAGCATAGCCCGTGCACTCGCCTGGATCACGTCGTGCGAGATGCCCACGGTGGTCCACGATCGCTCCTCGTCAGCCCACTCGACGAGCACGCGAACCTTCGCTGCTGTGCCCCTATTGCCGTTCAACACGCGAACTTTGTAGTCGCGTAGCCGGACCTTGTCAAAGCCGGGATAATGGCCAGCCAGGCATTTGCGGAGCGCATTATGCAGCGCGTCGAACGGCCCTTGTCCAGTGCCCGTGGCAGCGCGCAGATGCCCTTGATCATTGACGATGATGCTGGCCACCGCTTCGGACTTGCCTTGTCCATATGCTTTCGTCGCAACGTCGAATCCGACTAGGGAAAAGAACCGCTTGTCCGGATACCGCTCCTGCAGCACCAGCAGCTCGAAGTTGCCCTCCGCAACCTCGAAATCGTATCCCTGGTTCTCCATCTCCTTGATGTTCTCGAGCAGCCGCTTCCGGCTGTCGTCATCCAGCCCTTCAGCAAGTCCGTGTTGGTCGAGCTTGTACTTTACGTTGCTGCGGCCGGACAAGTCGCTTAATAGGACGCGCTGGCGGTTGCCGATCAGTTCAGGCTGTACGTGCTCATATGTCGCAGCGTCTTTCATAACCGCGCTCACGTGGACGCCGCCCTTATGAGCGAACGCGCTCTTGCCGACGAACGGCTGATCTCCGCGCAACTGCAGATTCGCACGATCCGCAATGAAACGCG
Source organism: Bryobacteraceae bacterium (assembly GCA_963825845.1). Lineage (GTDB taxonomy): Bacteria > Acidobacteriota > Terriglobia > Bryobacterales > Bryobacteraceae > DASQDN01. The sequence goes on from CAWGVL010000065.1 coordinate 197,247, forward strand.
CGACAGCGGTCAACTCCGGCAATCGATCGCGCCCGACCGTCTCGTAGCCCATTTTCAATTCGAGATTCGCGATGATACTGACGATATTGGCATTGCCGCACCGCTCGCCGTAACCGTTGACGCAGCCCTGAACGTGCGTCGCGCCGGCTTGTACCGCCATCAAGGTATTGCCTACCGCAGTATCCGAATCATTGTGAGCGTGAATGCCGACTACACCGCCGAAACGCTCTTTCACGATGCGAACAACCTCGGCGATGCGATGAGGCAGGGTGCCGCCATTCGTGTCACACAAGCACAACACATCAGCGCCGTTCCTCTTCGCGGCTTCAAGTGTCCTCAATGCGAAATCTGCATTGGAGGTATAGCCATCGAAGAAGTGCTCGGCGTCATAAACAACTTCCTTGTCGTGTTTCTTCAGGTACGCGACAGTCTCACCGATCAGCGCGAGGTTCTCCTCTTCCGTGATGCCGAGCGCACGCTTTGTGTGCAGATCCCAGCTCTTGCCGAAAATCGAGATCACAGGCGTTCCGGCCTGGACCAGTTCTCGGACATTCGGGTCCTTGTCGACAGGATTACGCGCGAAACGAGTCGAGCCGAACGCCGTCAATTTGGCGTGCTTCAGCTTCAACTCAGTTGCGCGCTCGAAGAACTGTTTGTCTTTGGGATTAGACCCAGGCCATCCGCCTTCGATGTAATCGATCCCGAGCTCGTCGAGTTTCTGCGCAATCTGCAGCTTATCTTCAACGGAGAAAGAGACGGATTCGCCTTGCGTGCCGTCTCGTAGGGTCGTATCGAAGGTATAGATTTTCATTTTGTTTAAACGCGAAGGGCAGGCTCGCAGCCTGCCCCTCGTTTCCAGCTCTTACTGCGCCGCCGCAGCTTCCTGCGGAACGCCCTCTTCTTTCTTCTTTTTCAAGAAGGTCATCATCTTGCGCAATTCAGCGCCGACTGTCTCCAACTGAGACTTTGCGCCTTCTTCACGCATTGCGAGAAACTTCTTGCGTCCGCCCGAGCGGTTTTCGTCCATCCACTCCTTCGCGAACTGTCCGGACTGGATTTCCGCAAGGATCTTCTTCATATCTTCACGAGTCTGCTTCGTGATTACGCGAGGCCCGCGCGTGTAGTCGCCATACTCAGCGGTATCGGATACCGAATAACGCATGTATCCCAGGCCTCCCTCGTAGATCAGGTCGACGATCAACTTCAGCTCGTGCAAGCACTCGAAGTAGGCAATCTCGGGAGCGTAGCCCGCTTCGACCAGAGTTTCGAAACCGGCGCGAATCAGTTCCGCGGTGCCGCCGCAGAGAACAGCCTGCTCACCGAACAGATCGCTTTCGGTCTCTTCTTTGAAGTTCGTCTCGATCACGCCCGCTTTCAGGCAACCGAGGCCTTTCGAATACGCTAGCGCCTTCTCGAGCGCCTGGCCGGTCGCATTCTGCTGCACCGCGACGAGTCCCGGAACGCCCATCCCTTCCGTGAATACTTCGCGAACGCGATGGCCGGGCGCCTTGGGAGCAACCATCGTGACGTCGATATCGGGCGACGCCTTAATGAAACCGTAGTGAATATTGAATCCGTGCGCGAACATCAACGTCTTGCCCTTCGTCATATGAGGAGCAATTTCGTTGTTGTACAAGTCGGCCTGAATGTGATCCGACACCAGGATCATGACCGTATCCGCAGCCTTGGCGGCGTCAGACGTGGACATGACCTTCAGGCCTGCCGCTTCCGCCTTCTGCCAGCTCTTGCTGCCCGGGTACAAACCGACAACCACGTCCAGCCCGGAGTCGCGCAGATTCAGCGCGTGCGCGTGCCCTTGGCTTCCGTAGCCGATAATCGCAATTGTTCGACCCTTCAGAAGATCGAGATTGCCGTCCTGTTCGTAATAGCGTCTAAGCATTGCGTGTAAGAGACTCCCTTAGTGGATTACCTGGTCTGGGAAACGGCAGCGCCTTGGCCGCTCGCTTCGTCGGTTGTGTTATATGCCTCGGGCCCGGTGGGAACCGGTGGCGCGAGCCGCAATTTCTTCATCTCGAGCGAAACTGCGATCAGACCCGAGCGCGTTGCCTGGATCTCTCCGTAGCTGCTCATCACGTTGATAAACTCGTCGAGTTTTTCAGGGTCGCCGCTCGCTTCCAGCGCGAAGCCCTCAACGCTGGAATCAACAACACGAGCGCCGAAGATCTCGGCCTCTTTCAGGATCGCAGTCCGGTTCTCCATCCCTGCGCGGATACGAAGCAGGACCATTTCGCGTGCTACCGAAGCCCCCTCCGTCAGATCCGTCGCCTGCAGGACATTGACAAGTTTGTTGATCTGCTTAATAACCTGCGGGCGGATCTTCGGGATCGACGTCCGCGACGATCGTCATTCGGGAGAGCGTCGGGTCCAGCGTACGCGCGACAGTCAAGCTCTCGATGTTGTAATTACGCTGCGCAAACAAGCCGGTAACACGCATCAAGGCGCCAGGCTTGTTCTCCATCAAGATCGAAATAATCTGAAGCATCGTCTTTAGTCCCCCACCGCCACAGGTTGCGGCGGACCCAGCACCATCTCGTTGATAGCGCCGCCGGCCGGAACCATTGGATACACATTCTCAAACGGCGTAACTTTAATATTCAGCAAATACGGACCCGGCTCGGCTACCGCGGCCTCGAGGGCTTCACGCAACTCGCTCGGATTCTCCACCGTTCGTCCCTTGAAGCCATACGCCTGGGCCAGCAACTCAACCTGTGGGAACGTATCGAGCGTCACTGAACTCATGCGATTGTTGTAGAACAACTCCTGCCACTGACGGACCATCCCGAGATATCCGTTGTTCATGACAATGATCTTGATCGGCAGCCCCTGACTGACAACTGTCGCGAGTTCCGGCAGCGACATCTGGAAGCCGCCGTCGCCCGCGATGGCAAACACGAGCTTGTCGGGACGGCCAAACTGCGCGCCAATTGCCGATGGCAATCCATAACCCATCGACCCCAGACCGCCTGAGTTAATCCACGTGCCGGGCTCATCGAAACGGATGTACTGGGCTGCCCACATCTGGTGCTGGCCGACATCGCTGGTAACGATCGCCTTGCCATCCGAGATGCGGTCGATCTCAGCCATCAAGTGCTGCGGCTTGATCTCTGAATCGGAACGGGGCTGGTCGAACGGATGCTCTTCCTTCCATTCGCGAATCTGTCGCCACCACGTCCGCCGAGCATCGGATTTTTTGGCTTCGCTTTCCGGCTTCAACTCAGTCAGCACCCGATTCAGCTTTTGTAGCACTCGGCGCAAGTCACCGACGATCGGGATATCGGCATGGCGGTTCTTCCCGATCTCAGCAGGATCGATGTCCACGTGAATCACACGCGCATGCGGCGCAAACGCTGCGAGACGGCCCGTGACGCGATCGTCGAAGCGGACGCCAAGCGCGATCAACAGATCGTTGTTGTACATCGCCATGTTGGCGGCGTAGCTGCCGTGCATTCCCGGCATCGAGATGAAGTTCGGATGTGAGCCAGGCAGTCCACCAAGACCCATGAGAGTGCAAACCGCGGGAGCATCGGTGATCTCGACGAAGTCGCGCAGTTCCTTATGAGCCTTTCCGAGGATCACGCCGCCACCCGCGTAGACCAGCGGTCGCTCTGCTTCCCAGAACATCTGCGCCGCACGGCGGATCTGGCCGCTGTGCCCTTCTGTGAATACCTTGTACCCGGGAAGGTGAATTTCGGTGACGGGCTCGTAGTGACCCCGTGCCATGAACACATCTTTGGGGACATCGACCAGCACCGGACCCGGACGTCCCGACGCAGCCAGATAGAACGCCTCATGGATGATCTGCGGCAACTCCGCGAGCGTCTTGACCATGAAGTTGTGCTTGGTCGCGGACCGCGTAATGCCGAAAGTGTCCGCTTCCTGGAACGCGTCGCTACCGATCAGACTGGTCGAAACCTGACCCGTGAGAGCGACGATCGGAGCGGAATCCATCATGGCGTCGACGAGGCCGGTGACCAGATTCGTTGCGCCAGGGCCGGAAGTGGCGCAGCATACTCCGACCTTTCCCGTTGCCTTCGCATAACCCGATGCGGCGAACGCGGCGTTCTCTTCGTGACGTACCAGTACGTGCCGCAGCGGATTATCGTACAACGCGTCATAGAACGGGAGGGTGACCCCGCCCGGATACCCAAACATTACCTCGACGCCTTCCCGAGAAAGGCATTCAAGCAACATCTTGGCGCCAGTCATTAAATTCGACATGATGGAGACGACTCCTTGGATTGCAGCTGGGACATTGAGAAATGAAAAAAGGCCACCGATCCGGGTTGCTTTCCCCGCCTCGGTGGCCTGCTATTTCTTCTTTAGCGGCTCACTCAGGCGGGGCCCGTTACGATGACCCCGACGATAATGCCTACGAGTACTACAGACAGAACAGTGGCGTCGACCTGGACGAGGGTCCGGCCCGCGACTAAGCTGTTCTGAATGGATGCCACGTTTCTAAGTTAACCTACAAGTTGGGTAAATGCAAGAGCGGTCGAACGATTAGAAATATTTATCGCGCTATTGTGCCGTACCCACTCGCAACCTTGAGAAGGTGGAAGACGAAGCCTTAATAGAAGGCTTCGTATGCCGGTAACCTCGCTTGAATGAAATTCGAAAACCGATCAACCTGATTTCCTCTTCTGACTGACCCCGACCGAACGCTCGACACTCCACAATCCGACCATATTACGCGGGCGACTGCCTCGGATCTCCGGCGAACGCCTATCACAACCGGATCTATGCATATGGCGACAATCACGGGAACTTAACTGACGTTTCAGTTGGACCGGGGCCTGGCTGCATCGACCTACACATCTGGTTCGAACATACAATTAAACTCACGAGGAATGCAGCGGATGGTCTGACCGTCATCAGCCGATCCGCACGCTACGGCCAAGTACACTTGTAACTTATTGCTATATGAATGCGCAAAGACGTGCAATTATTTAGCTATCGTTACGTCTGTCCCGATGGCAGTTTTAGCAGTGCGTTTTCAGCATCTCGGTCTGTCTCATTTATAATTGGACCCTTGTCAGAACTGGGGCAGCGCAGGATCTGAACTCAGCCATTCGCAACCGAGCAGAACAGGCCAATTGTCAGGAGGAGCTGCCACCGGCAAACGCGTAGTGGACCTTCTCCCGACTCTCCTGGTCCATGCTCTGGACCGACTGTCAGCTACCAGTGAAACGAAAGATAACGTCCTAGCGCGGCTTATCGCATTTCGGGGGTGGATTGTTCGCCGGCCAGTGCTCTCGAATGGAGGCGCGTTCCTTTGCAAGCGCTCTCTTGCTTTCATAGGATGCTCTGGTTTTACTTACGCAATCTGTTTTGTATTGAGCCTTGCACCTCTTCAACATGACACGTTATGTCAGCAATATTGTTGTTTGTTCTCGGCACGACAGGTAAAAAACGCAACATACATCCACAAAATACTGTTTGACCGTGACTCGCAATTCACTTCAAATAAATCGACTGACGGCTGAACGCGTGTTCGCGCGGCCAGTGAGCCGAAACAGTAGCTCTCACCTTTTCGCTTGCAGGAAGTCGAGCATTTCACACGGCTCCGACCGCCGCCATCTCACGCTCTCGGCTCCTGCGGCGCTGGTTCCGTCCTCGCTCTTGCTGTTGCAGCTGACACTTGAACTGCCTGTTCCTCGGCGTCGCCGACAATTCGCGGCTTGCAAAAACGACTGAGTGCTTGTCGATCATCTCGAGTGTTCGCCGCGCTCGCCGGATCGTGTCGTAACTGAATACTGCGCGAGTACAGAGCGCATTTGTGCAACATCCTCGATGCACGCATTCACTGCGTACAATTTACACCTCTTTCACCCGGTAGTGGATACATGGCTATGAATGCGGGACGAAGGCACTCCGCCAGTATTTAGTGGCGGCGCCTGGAAAAACGGCACTCGAAGACGAAACGAAGGAAACCGACAAATGAACATAAAAAAAGCGATGACACGGGTCGCGCGAGCGTCGAACTAACGCGCTCTAAAGCCTCTGGGGTCGTCGCACGTCCGTAGCAACCTCACGTTCTAGACAATTTCATCGGCAGACAAGAAAACGGAGAACAGAAAACAATGAGCTCGACAACTCTCTGATCAGCAATGGAATGAGGCTGCACGAGTTCATAGGCCGTTCGCAGCCGCTATCGTACTCGGATGCGCATTCGTGGCTACCCCTGGCGGAAGCACAGACGATCAAGTCCCCGACGACGCCCGACAAAATTACGCCACCGCAAGGGGCTCTGCCGTTCTTGCTCGGACGCGCCACGGGTACGCAAGGGCTACGTCTGCCTGCCGACCAGCACAGGGCTCTCGTGGACTGTAACAATGCTCGCCCCGAGCAACCCTATTCACGAGTTTCTTCGGGCAGGACGTGCAGATTATTACCCACTTCCTCAGCCCCAACACAAGCCCGAACAAGTTCGCCCCGAATCCGATACCTTTCGGCAACGCGACATGGCAAAGTTCGCTTGATAGCAGTAAGGTATGGGCGCAGACGGTGGATTCTATTAAGGCCGGCTCCGACCAGAGCTGTCCCAATGACGGTTCGATTGCATGCCTGCTACTGCAAGTAATCGGATCGGAGAAGGGAACGATCGGGACGGGCATCTTGACAACCACCAGCTTCATCCAACGATTGAACACAAAGGGTGGATCTGCGCCTGCTGATGGTTGCCGTCGTCGCAGCCGATGTGGGCAAACAAACGCTCGTACCATATACAGCCGATTACTGGTTCTTCCGCGGCGGCATATAGCCGCTTCGCTTTATTGCTCGGCGAATCGGGTCATGCATCGCGGAGTCACACCGAGTCACGGTTCGCTCCGCGTGCACGAGCGTTCGCCCTCGATAGGTGGCTAACTCGACTTGGCTTCCGAATTCTCCTTCCGAACCTCGGTACATCTATATCGTCGCGCAAGGCCACGAACCGCGAATGCCCAGATGATTCGCATCTGTCCAATCCGTAAACTCGACCCGCGCGACCAGCTCGGGGTCGTAGCCACGTGCATTTCTTCATCACTTCCGCAGTTAACGCCTCGCCGCGTCGAGCATTCCTGGGCTCGGGCAGATTGTCGAATGGGCACTCCTCCGTGATGTACTCAGCGAATCGATCACACAAATCCCGCTTTAACTTCGGTGTGAAGCCGTTCTTGATCTTCGCGATGAAAATCAGCTTCTTGCGTTCGTAGTAGCCAACCAGCAGGGAGCTGAAGCAATTCGTTGATTTGATGTACCCTCCGATCACGAGTTCCTGCCCTTTGTTGACCTTCACCTTTACCCACGAGACCACTCCGTTGACCCGCCTCATAAACACTGTCGGCATTCTTCGCGACGAAGCCCTCCAAGCCTTGCGCGCGTGCAGCCTTCACCAGTGAATCTGCGTCTGCCTCAGTGTTTCGGATATGCGAATCGGATCCGCTGACCCGCTAGCGCCTGCCCCAGCAGGACGCGTCGTTGATTCAGCGGCAATCCGACAAGACTCTTGCCCTTCCACGCCAGGAGATCGAATGCGTAGTACAGTACCGGTCCCTTCGTGTTCTGCAGCAGGTTGAACGAAGGCCTTCCTTTGGGATCAAGCGCAACGATCTCACCATCCAGCATGGTCCCGGGCTCCAACTCTTCAATCGCTTTCACCACGTCAGGAAAACGACTTCTCAGCGAATTACGATTCCTCGACAACAACTGCGCACGATCAGCCGCCCGAATCGCGAGCGCCCGGTATCCATCAAGCTTGATCTCGTATTGCCATTTCGAACCTTCGGGCAAGCGATCTGTCGAGCCTGCATTGCATCGGTTCGATGAACGTAATCTGCGCCTCCGGCAATCCTCCCAGGGAAACCGCCGGTCGATTACTGTGCCACACTGCGTCGCCCGCCGACGCGATCTCCTCCATGGTGCGGTCAGTCAACGCCGATTTGTCGTTCGGCGCCTCGATCGCCTTGTCAGGCTTCGTAAGCGTCCAGGAGCCTTCGCCTTTGCTCCTGTCCTTCTCGATCATCCACTCGCCTTTCAGTTTCTTGCCCGCGAGGTTGATGTGCAGCCGGCCCTTGTAGTAGTTGCCTTCGATCAGATCATAGGTCCCGATGTCCCAAACCATGACGGTGCCGCCACCGTACTCGCCCTTAGGAATAGTCCCTTCGAAATCCAGATATTCGATCGGATGATCTTCGGTCGCGCGGGCCAGTCGTCGTTCGCCTGGGCCGTACGGAACTCCCTTCGGCACCGCCCACGACTTCAGCACGGCATGCATTTCGAGCCGGAAATCATAATGAAGATGGCTCGCCGCATGCTTTTGAACGACAAACCGGCGACGTCCGCCCTGACGGCTGCGACGTGGAGCCGTGTCCTTCGGAGCCGGTTCTGCGGTTCGTGTGAAGTCCCGTTTGGCTTCGTATTCTCGCAAGGTTCTCGACGACTTGCCGCCAGGTTGAGCGATCTCGGAAACAAAGGTCTTGGGCAGTCGCTGCTTCGTGGTCAGCACCGGAGCCCAAAGATCTCCCAATTTCTCAAAACGATCCAATGCGGCGTCAGGCTGGAAATAGAGACGGTCTGCATGTTCGAGCTCATCCCAGGTCACAGGCGCGGAAACAAATGGAGTCGTGCGTTTCGCCCGCAGCGAATAAACAGCCACTGTAGTCTTAAAGTCCGCATTTTGACTCCAGTCGATGAAAACCTTGTTTTTCCGCGCGACCTTGGCCATCTCGCTCACGATCAACTTAGGGTGCTGCTTCGCAAGCAGTTCAGCTACAGTGCGCGAGAACGTCTGCGTCACGGCATAGGATGTGGGAGTGTTTAGCGGTAGATAGATTTGCAGCCCTTTTGATCCGGAAACCTTCACGAACGACTTCAGCTTCAAATCGTCGAACACGGCCCGCAGCAGCAGCGCAACCTCTGTGCATGTCCAAATGTCAGCGCCTTCTCCAGGATCCAGGTCAAACGCCACATACGTGGGGACGTCGATCTTTGGCGCACGATGCAGGAACGGGTGAATCTCGAGATTCGCGAGATTGGCGACCCATACCAGAGTCGGCAGGTCGTTGATCAGGATATAACGGATCGGCTGGCCACCGGCTCTGCGCGGGACAGGAAATGTTTGTACCCATTCGGGTGTGAATGTGGGAGCGTCCTTCTCGTAGAAGTGTTCGCCACCGATGCCGTCGGGGTACCTCTTCAAGGTTACTGGCCGGTCTCGTAAATGCGGCAGCAGCCAGCGCGACACCCGTATGTAGTAGTCGATTACATTTGCTTTCGTGAACGAAGCCGAAGGATACAGTAGCTTGTCGAGGTTGGATACCGCGATCCCGCGGCCCTCGACCTCCAGTTCTCCGCCTTTGCGCTTCGACACAGAACCTAGTCCGTCAGTGAGTGAGCCGGATGCTCAGGAACGTTGCGTTGAGCCACCCTTTGCCCCGGGTTCGTGCGTCGAGAGGATCGGTCCGGGCTCTTCCATCGGCGGCTGAACGCTGATTTTGTTAACGATCTTCTGAACTCCCTCGACCTCGGAAGCGAGTTCTTCTGCGCGATGGCGGCTGAAGCGGTTATCTGCCGTTCCGATCATCGTCACTTCGCCGTTAACTACGTGGATGCTGACTCTCGAAGCATCGATCATCTCGTGGTGTTCCAGGCGTGAGCGCACGTCATCGGCGATCCTTTCATCGCGCTTCGGATCCTGCACTATTTGAGGTTCTGTGGGTGGGTGGAACTCACCTAAGCCTGCTTGCGGGTACTCGTCAGGATGGACTCTCGGTTGTCCCGGATCGAGGATCGGACGTTCGGGCATGGGCTGCTCTCCTGAAACGTGTGACGCTCGGGAGAGCAGCTTGTGACCTTTGACTATTCCGCGGGAAGGGTTCCCGCGATGTATTGGCCGAGGTACTGGGCAGCCGGCGTGCCGTTCCTATTGTTTCCGCGGTTCGGACCCCCCGGTGCGGGTCGAAGCACGCGGAAAGCCACTGCGTCGCCTGCCTTCAGTTTCGTTTGCAGGTTCCGTACATCGTCTACGGATCCCACCGGTTGCCGGTTGATTGAGACGATAATGTCGCGTTCCTGCAGACCGATCTCCTCCGCAAACGAACCTTCCTGCACTTGCGTGACGACAACTCCACCACGTTCACTGAGTTCGGCTGATTGCTTCTCGGTGTCATTGGCCGGACGGAGAGATATGCCGAATCGCGCGGACTTCGCGTCATTTTTGCCGACACCTTCCGTCTCTTCTTTTCTGCTGAAACGTGGGTCGTCAGCGGCTGCGAGTTGTTCCTCGCGGTCCGCAATTGTCAGCTTCAGATCGACATTCTTGCCGCCCCGGTCCACCGTGACGAGGGCTTCTGTACCGATCGGAGTGGTCGACACGCGATTGACGAGATCGTCACCGTCCTTAACGGGCTTGCCGTTGTATGCGACGATGACGTCCTCAGCCTTCATTCCGCCTTTTTCCGCCGGACCTCCGGGAGTGACCTTCTCGACGATTACTCCGCCTTTCAATCCCAAGCCCTTCATCAACTCGGGCCGATTGTTGTACTTGTTGAACTGAATTCCAATCGAGCCGCGGGACATTTTTCCACTTCGGATGATGGAGTTGTAGACAGCCGCAGCTGTGTTCACGGGCAGCGCAAATCCGACGCCCTGATATCCGCCACTCTGCGTAGCGATCGCGGTATTGATGCCGATTACCTCACCACCGATATTCAGCAAGGGGCCGCCGCTGTTGCCTGGGTTGATGGCGGCGTCTGTCTGAATGAACCGCTGGAACTGCTGTGCGCCTTCGATGTCACGGCCCGTCGCACTTACAATTCCAGCCGTTACGGTAGCCTCGAGACCGAACGGGGATCCAATCGCGATCGCCCAATCGCCCACTTGGACCGCGTCCGAATTGCCGACGCGGGCCGCCGTAAGCGGCTTCTTGCTGTCGATCTTGATAACCGCGAGATCCGTTTCCAAGTCGTAGCCGATCAACTTCGCACGATACTCGTCCTGATCGTTGGGGATCTTCACTTTGATCGAATCGGCCTTCTCGATCACATGGTTATTCGTCAAGATGTAACCGTTCTTGTCAACGATAAAACCAGATCCGGTTGCCGACCGCCGGAACGCGCGAGGCGGCAGCGCTCCTTCGGGAGCGCGATTCCCGAAGAATCGACGGAGCAGGTCGCTGCCCTCATCTTCCTCTTCGTCATCGGGAGCAGCCGGTCCGCGGCGCCGGGAACCCGCTTTCGGCGTGTACTCGGTACTGATATTCACGACTGAGCCCTCCATGCGTTTCGCCAGTTCGACGAACTGATTGTTGGGCACTTTGACAGCAGCCGGTATAGTGAGCGGCGTCGCATCCGGAGCGGCTACCTGAGCCTTGGCAGCGTTCACTCCCGTCGTGATAAGCGTGCCGATCAATATTCCGATCGAAAGCGTGAACAACAGCAGGCTGATCGTGAGAAGCTTCTGCTGCCGCATTTTGTCAAAGAAACCCATAGAGGAGAGGCCTTCCTATCAATTATAGAGATTTGCCCTGCCAACTGGATGATGCTGTTGCGCCCGCGGTTTCAACTCCCTAAGATCCGGTTGTCCCGCGGCGTTCCAAAGGCTTGAGTTCCACTATCAAGATGCCGCCCAGGATGCATCCTGCTCCCGCGAATGCCTGCCGGGTAAGCACTTCGTGTTCGACTACATACGATGTCAGCCACGCGAAAACAGGTTCAAGCGAGAAAATCAGCGCCGCGCGCGTCGCCGTTGTATATTTCTGTCCCCACGTCTGAATAAGGAATGCAATCGCGGTCGCCAGAACCGAAGTTACGCCCAGCGCTACCACAACTCCAGTACTCCACCGCACAAACGGCGTCTCCAGAATCGGACACGTCGCAAGCGCCACCACGGCGCATGTGCCGATCTGCAACAACGTCAGCCATTCGATCTGTACCTGCGTTGAATATTTCGCCAGCAGCAGTATGTGAACAGCAAACGCAAAAGCGCACCCAACCGTCAGCGCCTCACCCATTCCAACCGCGAAGTTGGTCGTAGTCAGCGTCATCAGACCCATGCCGACGGTCGCGAGTGAAACGCCAACCCACTCGGACAATCCCGGCGCTTTCTGGTAGACGGCAGCGGTCAGTAAAGGTACCAGGACAATATACAGTCCAGTCAGAAAGCCAGACTTAGCTGGAGACGTAAACTGCAGCCCGAGAGTCTGCAGAAAGTAGCCAGTGTACAGAAAAAGTCCGGCTGCAATGCCTCCGACCCACAGCCGGGGGCCAGGCTCACGGCGAGCTAAGTAGACGAATGGCAAGCAGCGCCGCCGCGATCGAAAATCGGATCCCTAGAAACAGAGCCGGGGAGATATCGTCCAACGCGTTTTTCACCAGAACGAACGTGGATCCCCACAGGAGGCACACGAACGCCAATCCCAGCTCCGCGAAGCGGTGGGTCGCCCTTCATTGCTCAAGAAGGAGTGAGAACAACGCCAGTAGAATCCGGCGCAAGCCGACTTCACGGCCGTCTGGATGGAACCACTCGTTCGGCGTGTGCGCTCCGCCGCCCTGACCGCCGGCGCCAATCGAGATCGCCGCTTGCCCCATCGACAGAGGGATGTTGGCGTCGGTCGACGCGCAGTCGAGATGGGACCGGATGCCGAGGTGCGCGTCGACGGCTCTCACGTACCGGAGAATCGGGCGCCTTCCGCCAGCTTTCCGCCCGGACGCGAGCCGACTTCTTTCAACCTTGCCGAGACCCGCCCACCCGTCGATCGCTCGTTTTCCAACTGCAGAGAGCTATCGATTGACGCAGTTAACAGTTCGACCAATTCGTCGATACGTGCGGCGCTCTCCGACCGAATATCGACTTTCGACCGGGCTTCCGTCGGTATCGAGTTAATGCTCGATCCACCTTCGATCGTCCCGAAGTTGTAGGAAGCTCGTCGGGGTAGCCAACCTGGTGGACGGGTCGTCGGTGAAAAAAGCGATCGCGCGGCTCAGCGCGTGAACCGGATTGCCGATACCGAAGTCGCTCCAACTGTGCCCGCCCGGACCCGAAAACGTGATCTCAAACCGCCGGCTTGCGAGCGCTTGGCACGTAATGTGATCGTCGTCGGCCCGTCGAGTACGATGAAGCCCCGGATCTTTGACCCCAGCGACGACTGACGGCATAAATACCTCATTCCGCTCAGGTTACCTTCGCCCTCTTCACCTACGTTGGCGACGAACAGCACGGAATTCGGTGTATCCAGCGCGCGGGCTTGCTTTCATCGCCCGGGCGATCGCCAAAAGGGCGGCAAATCCGGCGCCGTTGTCCGATACACCCGGCCCGAGCAGCGTGCCGTCGGGTTTGATCTTGATGTCGTCCGCCGTGTACGTGGCGCCAGCACGGTGTCAAGATGCGCGGTCAATGCGATAAAAGGACCCCGCGCATTTGCGTCCAACGTGGGCAATCACGTTGCCCGCGCGATCGATCCGCGGCATCGTAGCCGTACGAGCGGAATTGCGTTGATCATCCAGTCGGCGCGTTTGCCTTCGAGAAAGGTGGGCGCAGCGATGCGGCAGACTTGAAGGTGCTGCTCGTTGATCCACAATCTTTCTCGAACCACCCACTGCAGGCATTCGCGAACGCCCGGCATCTGGGCAAGTTCGGCAATCGAAGCGACATCGGGCGGGCCGGCTTTCAGCGTGCCCATCGACCCCCTCAGTGTAACGAACCCGGATCGGTATCGGCCAGTAGTATGATTCTCGGGAAGACCATGCGTGTATTTGCTGTCCTATCGCTCTCGCTCGGCCTCGCTGCCGTCACCACTGCTCAGGTTAAACCGATTCCGCCCCCAGGCGTCGAAGTTTCTGCTGCGGATCGAACCCAATTAGAAGCCGCTCTCACCCGGCTTTCGCGCCAGCATCGACCAGTTGAAGGGTGTCAGGCTCCTCCCGGACGTACAAATCTTCCGCGATGCAGTCAGGTTCGCTCTGGAAAACGGTGAGTTCTTCAAGCCGGAAGAGGTCGCAAGAGCAAAGGAACTCGTACGGGAAGGGCAGAAGCGTGCGGATGAATTGCAGCAGGGCCGGTCGCCATGGACAACGGCGACGGGTCTGGTGGTTCGCGGCTACGTGTCCAAAATCGACAAGAGCGTCCAACCGTATGGCTTGGTGATCCCGGGTTCGTTTTCCCGTGACCGCAAGTGGCGGCTCGACGCCTGGTTCCACGGCCGCAATGAGACATTGAGCGAAGTGAACTTCCTGGTAGATCGGATGCGCAACCCCGGGGAATTTACACCCGCGAACGCGATCGTTCTCCACTTTACGGGCGATACTGCAACGCCAACAAGTTCGCAGGCGAGGTGGACCTGTTCGAGGCCCTCGACGCGGTCAAGGCGCAGTATCCCGTCGACGAGAACCGTATCGTGGTCCGAGGCTTCAGCATGGGGGCGCCGCCGCGTGGCAGTTCGCGACGCACTTCGCCGGCAAGTGGGCCGCCGCAGCGCCCGGCGCGGGCTTCAGTGAGTCAGCCGATTTCCTGAAGGTTTATCAAAACGAAGCCGTTAAGCCGACGTGGTGGGAAGAAAAGCTTTACCACATGTACGATGCGACCGATTACGCCGCCAATCTCTTCAACTGCCCGACAGTCGCCTATAGCGGAGAGATCGACCGGCAGATCCAGGCGGCACGGATGATGGAGAAGGCGCTACTGCCCGAAGGCATGACATTGAAGCACGTCATCGGTCCGGGCACACCTCATCGGTATCATCCCGAATCCAAGATCGAGATCGCCAATATCCTGGACGCCATCGCCGAGAAGGGACGCGATCCCTACCCGCGGAAGCTTCGGTTCACCACCTTCACCCTGGCCTACAACGAGATGAAGTGGGTCACGATCGACGGCATGGATGAACACTGGCGTCGCGCCCGCTTTGACGCCGACCTCGTGAACGACTCGACGATTCAGGTGAAGACGGACAACGTGAATGCCTTCACGCTCAAGTTCGGACCCGCCGGAGCGCCATTCCAGCTGGACGCAAAACCCGTTGTGATGATCAATGCGCAGAAAGTGACCGCGCCCGGCCCGAATACCGATGGCTCCTGGATGGCTTCGTTTCGCAAAGTCGGGGACAAGTGGACGACCGGAGCGCTGGAGTCAGGCATCCGCAAGAAGCACGGACTGCAGGGGCCGATTGACGATGCTTTCATGGATAGCTTCATCTTCGTGAAGCAGAGCGGGAGTCCTGCGAATGCCGCCGTCGGTAAATGGGTTGATGCGGAACAAACCCGTGCAATCAAGGAATGGCGACGTCAATTTCGCGGCGAAGCGCAGGTCCGTCAGGACACTGAAGTGTCTGAAGCCGATATCGCCAGCAGCAATCTCGTTCTATGGGGGATCCGACCAGCAACAAAGTTCTTGCCCGTATCGCGGACAAGTTGCCGGTGAAATGGACCGCAACCGAAATTATCGCCGGAGCAGAGAAGTACCCGGCCGGGACCCATGTCCCCGTGATGATCTATCCGAATCCGCTCAACCCGGAAAAGTATGTGGTCCTGAACAGCGGGTTCACGTTCCGCGAGTATGACTATCTGAACAATGCGCGCCAGATCTCGAAACTGCCCGATTGGGCGATCGTCGATGTGACGGTTGCGCCAAACGAGAGATGGCCCGGGAAGGTTACGTCGGCGGGATTCTTCAGCGAGAAGTGGGAACTGAAGGCTGCCCCCACTTCTCGAAAAGCGGACTAACGCCTAGTGGTTGTGATCGCCTTTGCTGTGAGTAGCGGCGTAGTGCTCTTTCAATAGGTCTGCGCCGAAATCGCCGGTAAGATCACGCCACACGCTGTGGATGTGGTTGGCGTTGTTCTGGGTGTTGTCGTATTCGATGAGGAAGTCGGGGCCTGCCACACGATAATAATGCGGCTCGCCCTTGTTCTCTCCGCCTGCCCAAACGAAGTACAGGTTGTTGCCGGCCTTCTTCATGCGATCCATGCGATCCTGCGCGATGGCGTCCGGCAGATTGTGCGCGTATTCCTCAACCAGTTCCTGCAGCATGGCGCGCTGCTTGGTATTCAACTTCGAGGCTTGCAGACCATTCGGCTGGCCTTGAATTGCAGCCTTGCGATCCGCCATGGTCAGGATGTCCTTCGGGGCTTCCTTGCTAACAACAGCGACCTTCTTCTGCTCGGGCGTCAGCGAACTGACGAGAGCTCGTCCCAGGTCTTCCTCGGCGTGCAATACGCGTAACCCTTTACGAGGCCCTTCGCGCACTTCGGCCGGATTGGCGCCCAGGAAGTTCGGACCTCCGGTCACCTTGCCGCCTTTCAGGGTGAAGTTTAATGCGAGATGGTGGCCTTCGACGCGGTATCCCCATACTCCGGTTTCGGACGGCTCGCCGAAGATGCTGAAGAAATATCCGTCGGGATTACGGCGTACGCCGTTGTCCTTCTCCATGATGCGCAGGATATCTTCCAGGCTCATGATTGTCGTGGCTTTGATGAAGCCGGTCTGGCTGAGGCCGGCACTTAGAAGCGCGGTGGCGAGGTGCTTCTGAGGCGGCGTCATATCCTTTAGAGGCAGCCCTTTGCGTTCCTTCGGAATGAAGTGCCAGTTCATCCGTTCATCGTCTTCAAACTTGAAGGTCGCCTTTCCGGACTGTTCCGATGTGAGCGAAGCCAGGAGCCGTTTGGCGGTCTCTGTCATGGCTTTCGTCGAGTCGATGCGATGTGCATGCGCGAGAGGCATACTCAGCAGCGAAATAGCAGCGATAGCGAGAAAAGTAGACTTGTGGTGAAGCACGCGGGAATCTTATCACACGCGCCGACGGGTTGTTCTTTACTTTTCGACGTCGAGTCCATCGATACTGTCCGACTCCACCTCTATGGTTAACATGAAGGGTTCTTGACGAAATCAGCCCGCAGACCTTCGAAGATTACTACCCTTCGTGGTGGGGGTTTCCTCAGCTTCTTCCCTCCGTCAACGGATTTTCAGCGTGACCTCAGCATTCACTGGATCCGTCATTCCCAGGATCAGCTTACGTGCTGCGTCGTCCAGCGACGCGGAAAGAATAGTTCCCTTCAGTCGCGGACACGAAGTTCCTTTCAATTCATTCCTGAAATACTCGGTTCCCTCGGGTGCTGACAATCCGGCTTTCGGCATATGCCACACCATCGTATGAGGATCACGTTCCTGTGCTACAGCGCGCGTCGACAAAAGGAGTGGGCCAATGAAAATCAGCGCCACCATCATCGACAACCTTCTCATGAATTGTCACGCCAGTTGAAGAGAATGATCGTGGGCGTGACGTAACCGTGCTGATTTCGCAGCCTTCACCTCTGGTGGAAACGGCTTCCCGGTCATCTCCTGATGCACCTTCTCGACCTGCGCCGCGAGCCCGTCACCCACATAGCGAGCGATCGGCGACTGCGACTTGAGCTCGCCACGAATGCCCTCGATAGAGCTATAGATCTCGCGTGGGGTTTTCTTGGCCTGCACCAACTTGCCGACACGCTCACGCAACTCGCGGAAGAACTGCTGCTGGTTGTCCAGAACCCCACCGTCTCCCCGTGCGCCGTGGCCCGGGCACACAAGCTTGGCCCCGAGCTTTTTCGCCGCATCCAATGTTGCGATCCATTTCTCGACGTTGCCATCGCCGACGTAGTTGTAAGCCCCGTTGACGCACGCATCGCCGCTGAACAGGATTCGCTGTTTTGGAAGCCAGGCAAATGCGTCGCCGTGAGTATGTGCCACTCCGAGGTGAAGCAGTTCCACTCGATGTTCGCCATCGTCAAAGTACAATTCTTTCGGAAACAGCACCGAGGGCGGAGACAGCCGGCTCGCGGCCACATCCGGCCTCGTCTTGGCAGTCTCCTCCCATCGTCCAGGCTTGTTGCCAAACCGCCCGGTCTCATATCGCTTCATCTCGTCAAGGACACCCGTATGCGCGACGGCTGTTGCTCCGTTGTCGATCCATATCTGATTGCCGTAGGCGTGGTCGCCATGATGATGTGTGTCAAACGCGAAGCGAATGGGCTTCTGAGTGATTGCGCGTATCTTGGGGAGAACAGTCTGCGCGCCGGATGGGAAATTCGCGTCGATCACGAGGACATAGTCCTTGAACACGATCCATCCGTTGTTGCAGTGGCCGTGACCTTCAATGTCGCCCTGGTGAAAGTACACGTCGCCTGCGATCGAATCGACCTGATTTACTCCGGAGGCGCTCCGGTTCTGAGCGTCAGCCGAATCCAGTGCGGCGGAAACTGCCGCTCCCATCAGTATGCTGCGTCTGGTCACATCGCACATGGCTGATGATCATATCAAAAGAAGCCACGGTAACGGTTAAGACGTGATGATCGCCAGTAGGATGAATCACACGTTTGAGCGGCACATGCCATGTCGCATCTATGGAGGAGATGGAATGTACAGGATTCTGACACACATTGCACTCACCGCGACTCTAGCCACGTTTGCCTTCGCACAGGCATCGCAAACCACGGACCAGCAATCGGCTCCAAGGCAGACCGAAAAATCGTCGACCGCTCCGGCGAGCGGTGTTCAGACCTACAAGGGAGTCCTGATGGATGCAAGTTGTCAAGCCGTCCAGAGTCGTAACACGGCAACAACATCGTCAGACGTGACTCGTAGCGGGCCCGCAGATTCGTCGACGGCCATGTCGAACATGCCTCGAAGCACGGCATCGGCAGCCGAGGCCGGTAAAGCCGCGACCTCCGCGACAACGACGGCAACCACGGGTGTCGCTACTGATCAATCCGGCCAAGCCACGGCTACGAATCGAACAACCACAATCGGCCGCGAGACAGAGAAGAGCAGTTCCTCGGTAAAAACCTACGAGGGCACGACGAGCAGCCGTTCGGCTACGGGCGAACGAAGCAGATCGGCGCACACCAATCCAGATGTCCAGTGGACAACCGTGCGTGAGAAATACAAGGACTGCAAAGTCAGCCCGACTACCACATCGTTCGCTATCATGTCCAACGGTCAGTTGTACATGTTGGACGGTGCGAGCGACGCGCTGAAGCAAAGGACGCCTTCAAACACACCCAGCGACTGGCATAGCGTCACTGTCGTGGGGAACATGACGGGCGATCGAATAACCGTCACTTCAGTCCGATAAACTCACGGGCTTAAAAACACAAAGGGCGCGAACCGATTCCGGATTTCGCGCCCTTCGTGTTTCTGTTGCGATTTCGATTACGTGTTCGCAGCCTTCTTTTTGCCATTTGCGGGCGCTGCCGGCGTGGCGTCATTCGCGATTTCAGAAAACTTCACGCGACGCTCTTCATCCATCGCGCGATTTGCGAGGATTACCGAGATTGAATCGTCCAATCCAACCTCGTAGTTCGCCTTCGGAGTTGCGCCCTTCTTACAATCGTTGAAGAAGCTTTCAAGTGAAACGGTCACCGGATTCCGCGCTTCATTCGGAATCATCACGCCTTTCGAATACAGCCACCGGCGTGCAAATTTCATTTCCTTTTCTACGAAACTCTCGTTGCCGTTCATTTGATCGCCACCGAGCACGATCGGCAGCGACTTTCCGCCCGATGCAAGACTGAAACTTGCGCCGGCCTGGAATTTTTCCGGCTTTCCGCCCGGAGTCACCTTTGGCGGGGGCGAGGGCTCTTTGAACCAGATCGCAAGCGGCGGGTTCGGGTCCATCTTGCCATCGCCAATAGTGATGTGCACGGTGCCTTCTGTTCCGGCAATCATTTCACCCTGTTCGGCTCTGGACCCGCCGAAGAGAGGCAAGTGCGAAGTTGTGCTGCTCCCGCTCCAGATCAGCTTCTGGCCCTTCGGATATTTGAAGATCAACTGGATGTTGTCATAGATGTCGCGACCGTCGAACATCGTGTCCTGACTGCCAAGACCCATCACCATTTCGGGCTGCGAGTTGAACATCCAGTCAGCGACGTCGAAGTGATGTGATCCGAGTTCAGCGGCCAGACCGCCGGACGTTTTGCGATACAAGCGCCAGTTGTTTGGCTTCATGGTCCAGCCGGGATTACGATGCCACTGGCCGTACATGAACTTCACATCGCCAAGCATGCCTTTTTCAATCATCTGCTTGACCGCCTGGTAGTATTCGCTATACCGCCGCTGGAGGCCAACCTGCAGAACCTGCTTGGGATGCTGCGATGGATAAATTGCTCGCAGCTTGTGCACCTCATCCCCGGTGAAGACAAGACTCTTTTCACAAAAGACGTGCTTGCCTGACTTCAGCGCATCCTCGAGCATCGGGTAGTGCAAGTAAACAGGCGTGGCAATCAGCACCGACTCCACGGACGAATCGGCGAGCAACTGACGATAGTCCTTATAGGTCTTCGGACTTCCGCCGATGGATGCAAGTCCCTTATTCAGGTTGGCGTCATCGATGTCGCAGATCGCTACACACTTGCCGTTATCTACGCTCTTCAGCAAGCCGAGAAGGTATTGTCCGCGACCGCCGGTACCGATAATGCCGTAATTGATCTGATTATTGGCGGCATGGACGCTCTTCAGAAACGCGGGCGCTTCCGCCTTCACCGACTTCGCGAGGCTAACGGCTACGCCAGCGGCTCCTGCGGCCTTCACGGCATCGCGCCGGGTGATTCCTTCTTTTTTCGGCATGGAAGTTTTCCTGAACTCCTCTTGAAACGCCGGAGCTCCGGAACGGAATACTCCGCACCGGCCTTGCTTCGGCGGGTTGCGATTTTATTGTAACTCTGGCAATACCGGAATTGTCAGAACCCGAACTCGCGCTTGGGTGCCGGAGAGTAGCTTGCGCGGAGGAACTGGCTTGGATTTATGGGCGTACCCCGGCGGCGGACCTCATAGTGCACGTGCGCGCCCGTCGCCCGACCTGTACTTCCACTCTTGCCGATGATTTCCCCTCGATGAACCCACTGTCCTTCAATTACAGCCAAGCGTGACATGTGAGCATAGTAGGTCTGCACACCGCCGCCATGGTCGATGATGACCATGCGACCGTACTGACCAGCCCACTCGGCCAGCATGATAGTGCCGGCGGCAGTCGCCTGAACCGGAGTGCCGGTTGGAACCGAGATGTCGATACCGGCGTGGAACGCGCCCTCGCCTGAGAACGGATCGGATCGGTTTCCAAAATAGCTCATCAAGCGGCCATCGACAGGCCACATGCTTGGAATGGATTCGGACTGGAACAGAGGAGAAGCTTTCCTGGAGAAGCGAGAAAGGCTCGCGCTCTTGAGGAAATTGTATTGATCGAGCGTCTCGGTCACAGTGGGAAGGAGCCGGCCCTCATGGGACATGTCGAGCGGACCTTCCATCGAGCGTTTAATTCCGTAAGCTACTGAAACTTCGTTCGCTAAAAGCTGAAGGCTCGCGAGTTGCGCGCCTTTCTGGCGAGATTCTTTTTCCAGTCGCTCGTATCTTGCGCGAAGCGTCTCGATCTCCTGCCGGAGGTTGTTGTAGCTAGCCACCTTCAAGCTCATCCGCAGATAGCTCGAGATGATGCCGAACAGCGAAACTGATCCGATAAGCGCCAGCGCCAGAACAACATACACGAATTGGTGCGGGACATGAACCCGGCGTAGCCGGCCGTGGAGGGAATGCGCAAGAACGACAATAAAATACGGCTGGTTCAAAAAGAGTTCTCCGTGTACTGAATTGCGGCTTTAGAGAATATTGCCGATCTCCAAGCCAAAGCCGCCGAACTACGCCGGGACTCGTCGAGGGTGGTTCCGAAACACCTAGCGTATCGATTTGACACAAAGGTGTCAATGGGCGAACGTGGGGAGAACCGTAAGGAAAAATACCATAATCCCCTATGTTTAACCTTTTTAACCTTTCACGACCACCACTTGCCGAAGCTCATGGACGACTTCGACGAGGTCCTTCTGCGCTGCCATCACTGCATCTATCGGTTTGTATGCGGCGGGGGTTTCGTCGATAACGTCGGAATCCTTACGGCATTCGATTCCGTCCGTCATCCGGGCGTGATCCTGCACCGTAAATCGCCGTTTGGCTTCGGCTCGAGACATCGCTCTCCCCGCTCCGTGGCTGCAACTTTCGAAGCTTTCACGGTTGCCTAATCCTCGCACGATATAGGATCGGGTTCCCATGCTCCCAGGGATTATTCCAAGTTCGCCGCGTCCTGCCCTAACGGCGCCTTTGCGCGTAATGTAGACCTCCTCGCCATAGTGGCGCTCCTTCGCGACGTAGTTGTGGTGACAGTTAATTGCCTGCAGGTGCGCCGTGAATGGAGGTATCTCGCCCGAATTCCGGACCGCTGCGATCACGTTGTCCATCATGATTTGCCGATTCTCGCGAGCGAATTCCTGAGCCCAACTCACAGCTTCGACGTAGTCATTGAAGTATTTCGTGCCTTCCGAAAAATAAGCGAGATCCTTATCCGGAAGATTGACCTGTAGGCGGCGCATGTCTTCGCGCGCAAGTTCGATGAAGTAGTTGCCGATGCGATTGCCGACTCCCCTGGATCCGCTATGCAGCATGAACCAAACAGTGTCTTTTTCATCGAGGCACACCTCAATAAAGTGATTGCCGGTACCCAACGTACCCAAGTGATTCACGTTGTTGTTACTGGATGCGCCCGGGTGTTTCGCAAGGATCTGCTGGTATCCCTTGTACAACTCCGGCCAAACGTCCTGAACCCGGTCGGGTAGACGACGCCATGCGCCTCGATCACCGGACTTGCCCTGATTTGTGCGACCGTGCGGAACGGCTTTTTCGATCGCTGTCCGGAGTTTCTTAAGGTTGTCCGGCAAGTCCTTGGCCGCAAGGCTTGTTTCGACGGCCATCATGCCGCACCCAATGTCAACTCCAACAGCGGCCGGAACGATCGCCGCTTTGGTGGGTATCACGCTGCCAACGGTGGCCCCAATTCCATAGTGAACATCGGGCATGGCCGCAATCCACTTGTGAATGAACGGTAGACGAGCGGCGTTCTCCAACTGCTTTCGCGCGGCATCCTCGAGTTGCACTCCCTTCACCCACGCCTTGATTGGCCTCCCGGTGTCCGTCCGGATCAGCTCGTAATTTCGGTCGTTTTGTTGTTCGCGCGTTGCCATCGTAAACATAAGACTCCGTCAAGCAAACCGATGTTCACTTCCGTCGTCAAAACCGGCATGTTTCGCCTGCTGTTGGTGCTGCCGTTGTTGGCACTCGCCGATGACGAAGCGATTCGCCTGAACAATCTGGGTACCCTACACCTGCAACGTGGCGGCTACATGAAAGCGGAGGAGTACTTCAAAGCTTCACTGCACGCATTCGAAGCTACCATGCCCGACTCGCCGGAGGTGGCCACGACAATGGCTAACCTAAGCGAAACATATCGATTAACCGGCCGTTTGCGGGACTCGGAGGTCTGGTGTTCCCGCGCCATAGACGTCCGCGAACAAAGGTTGGGTCCCGATCACCCCCTTACTGCCAACGTTCTGAGCGCGATGGCCTGCGTGCGTCTTGACTTGGGACAGCCGGGCGAGGCGGAGCGACTGATGCATCGGGCGATCTTGATTCGCGAGCGTGCCGGAGTCACCAATGACTCGCATTTCCTCGCGATGCTTTTGAACCTCGCTGAAGCGCTTCGCGGTCGTAAGGACTGGCAAGGCGCAGAACAAGCAATCACGCGATCTCTGGCGATCCGTAGCGAGAGATCGGGCGAGGACAGCCTCGAATACGCGACCGGCTTACACCACATGGGGGCGCTGCGACAAGATCAAGGAAACACAGACGAAGCGTACGATCTGTACCGCCGCGCGCTGGACATTCGGGTGCGGAAGCTCGGCGATTCACACCCGCTCTTGGTTCCGACTGTCAACAACCTGGCTGCAGTGTGTCTTCGCAGAGGGGATCTCGAGGAAGCTAAGTCCTACGCCGAGCGCGCCGTCCGCATCCTTGGCGCAGCCGAAGTTCCGAATCTCGCGTCGGCCCTGATGAACATGGCTGAGATCGCCATTGCGATGGGCGACTATGTTTCGGCCGAGCCCTTGTACCGGCGAGCCGCCGGCATTTGGGAGAAGGCGGCTCCGACCCATCCCCGGTATGCATCGTGTTTGCTCAACTTCGCGAGATTGTACGTACTTCAAGGTAGGTACGCGGCCGCCGAGAATGTCCTTCGGCGAGCGCTCTCGGTCGCCGAGGATGAGCAAACCACCAGTACCCTGGCTTTCGTACTCCGGCTGCAGGGACGAAACACCGAAGCGAGACGCCTCCAAAAGAGCTTTGAGCCATAGCGGAAGGGCTGACTAGAGGTACGCTAGGCCACTAAGCGCGTGATACGATGGAAGTTTCCGCGCATGACCACCGCTGTCCCGGACATCCTCGCCCGGATCGTCGAGCACAAAAAGGCCGAACTGCAGAACGCGCCGGTTCCTCTGCGGGAACTCGAAAAAACCGCTGCCGCCCGTCTCTCAGGGCGACGGAATTTTGCCGAGTCACTGCGGGAGAAATCGCCGGCCATTATCGCGGAAATAAAAAAGGCATCTCCGAGCAAAGGACTTCTAACCACCAACTTCCAACCGGCCGCCAATGCTGTGGACTACGAAGCGGGGGGAGCGGCGGCATTGTCCGTACTGACGGATTCACGCTTCTTCCAGGGCAGCCTCAGCGATCTCGAGATCGCCCGGTCAGCCGTGAAAGTGCCCGCTCTTCGCAAGGATTT
The DNA here is from genome assembly GCA_963825845.1 of Bryobacteraceae bacterium. Taxonomy (GTDB): domain Bacteria; phylum Acidobacteriota; class Terriglobia; order Bryobacterales; family Bryobacteraceae; genus DASQDN01. The sequence goes on from CAWGVL010000065.1 coordinate 221,868, forward strand.
CACAGTCAGCGAATACCACGTAGTCGAAGCCGCCGCGCATGGCGCCGACGCCATTCTGCTGATCGCGGCGATTCTTACCAAGGATCAGTTGCGCTCATATCGAAGCCTCGCGGAGACGTTCGGCATGGCTGCGCTCGTCGAAGCACACAACGACGCTGAACTCGATGATGCCCTCGAGTCCGGAGCCACGATCATTGGCGTCAACAACCGAAATCTGCACAACTTTGTGGTCACGGTCGATACTTCGTTGCGCCTCGCCAAACGCATTCCCGATAGCGTCCTCAAGGTGAGTGAAAGCGGTATTGAAACCCGCGCGCAAATCGATCAACTCCGGTCTGTGGGCTTCAATGCATTCCTTATAGGCGAACACCTGATGCGATCAGGTTCGGCCCGCGAAGCGTTGTCAGCATTAACCGCATGATGATCAAGATCTGCGGCATCACGAATCGACAGGATGCGCTTGCCGCAGTCGAGGCCGGGGCGACGGCTATCGGATTTAATTTCTACCCACGAAGTACTCGTTACATTTCTCCGAATGCGGCGGCTGTGATCGCCGCGCATGTCGATGTATTGAAAGTAGGGGTATTTGTCGATGACCCTGATGCGGCGGTGATTGCCGATCAGGCCGGAATGGATGTCGTGCAGCTGCACGGGGCCGAAACGCCCGCCCAGGTACCGTCCGGCGTCCGCGTGTGGAAGGCGTTTCGCGTTTCTTCGGATTGGGACGCGAGCGTAATGTGCGAGTATCCCGTGGAAGCATTTCTTTTGGACGGGCCATCACCCGGGAGTGGTGAAACATTCGACTGGCGCCGTGCCGCGGGCCTGGGGAATGTCATTCTTGCAGGGGGCTTGGGACCGGACAATGTTTCAGAGGCTATCCGGCAGGTAAGACCCTGGGGTGTGGACGCCTGCTCGCGTCTGGAACGTGCGCCAGGCGTGAAGGATTACGAGAAGATGCGGCGCTTCATCAAAGCCGCAATGGAACAACTATGATCGTTTCTCAACCGGACTCCGGCGGGCATTTCGGCCCTTACGGCGGCCGTTATGTACCCGAGGTTCTGATGGCGCCGCTCGAGGAGTTGGAGCAGGCGTACACAGAAGCCAAGAACGATGCCGCATTCTGCGCCGAACTGCAGGATTTGCTCGCAAATTATGCCGGACGGCCGACTCCGTTGTATTTCGCACGGCGGCTCAGCCAGACTCTCGGCGGAGCCCGGATCTACCTGAAGCGCGAAGATCTTCTCCACACCGGGGCGCATAAGATCAACAACGCTCTCGGACAGGCGCTGCTCGCCAGGCGAATGGGAAAGCGGCGCATCATTGCTGAAACCGGAGCGGGACAGCACGGCGTAGCCACTGCGACCGCATGCGCGCTGTTCGGGCTGAACTGCGTCGTATACATGGGCTCCGAAGATATGCGTCGTCAGCGGCTGAATGTCTTCCGGATGCGCCTGTTGGGCGCTGAAGTCGTCGGCGTAAACAACGGAGCCTGCACCCTGAAAGACGCGATCAGCGAGGCGATGCGCGACTGGGTTACGAATGTTACGGATACTTACTATCTGCTCGGGTCGGCACTGGGGGCTCACCCGTATCCGATGATGGTTCGCGATTTTCATCGCGTGATCGGAGATGAGGCGCGAACCCAAATACTGAACGCCGAGAATCGCCTGCCGGACAGCGTGATTGCTTGCGTCGGCGGAGGTTCGAATGCGATTGGCGCATTCTACGCGTTCATCGCGGATGCAGGAGTGAAACTGATCGGAGTCGAAGCCGGGGGACGCAGCGAAAAACTGGGCGAGCATGCTGCGCGATTTTCCGGTGGAGCGCCGGGCGTTCTCCACGGATCATTCAGCTACCTCTTACAGGACCAGAACGGCCAGGTATCATTGACCCACTCCGTTTCCGCTGGTCTCGATTACGCTTCGGTCGGACCTGAGCACGCATGGCTGCACGACCGCGGCCGGGCTGAGTATTGCTCTGCTACCGATCGGGATGCGATCGAGGCGGCGAAGACCCTGGCGCGAACGGAGGGGATCATCCCGGCGCTCGAATCGGCGCATGCGATTCATGAAGCGATCCGGCGCGCTCCGGACGCGAAAGATCAGATTTTTGTTGTGAGTTTGTCAGGACGCGGAGATAAAGACACGGATATCTATCGCGAAAACATCAAGGAATTAGATATCGCGTGATGACAAGAATCGGACGGCTTTTCGAACGGCTGCGGACCGAGGAGCGCCGTCCCGCCCTGATCGGCTATCTGACCGCCGGCGATCCTTCGCCTGACCGGACTGCCGGGTTGGTGACTGCGCTCGCCCGTGGCGGAGTCGACCTGATCGAACTCGGAGTTCCATTCTCCGACCCTATCGCCGATGGTCCCGTGATTCAACGAGCGGCCGACCGGGCGCTCTGCGCCGGCACGACGCTCACGAGCGTGCTGGATATCGCGCGTGAAGTGCGCAAACATTCGGAGGTACCGCTACTCCTGTTTACGTACATGAATCCTGTGATGCGGTACGGCTTGTCGAAACTCGCAGCCGATGCTGCCACAGCCGGGATCGACGGGTGTCTGCTTACGGATATGAGCGTGGAAGAAGCGGAGCCGTATATCGGCGCGATGCGTGAGCACAACCTCGACACTGTGTTTCTCGCTGCGCCGACCAGTACGGATCGGCGCCTCGAACTGGTTGCCAAGTACTCGAGCGGTTTTGTGTACCTCGTCTCCAGAACTGGCGTGACCGGGGAACAGCAGCAGCTATCGGAATCTGCTGTGCCGCTGATTCAGAGGATGCGAAAGGTTACGAATCTGCCGCTGGCAATGGGGTTCGGCATCTCGACACCGGAGCAGGTCCGGCAAGTCGGAGCGCTGGCAGACGGCGTAGTGGTCGGAAGCGCGATCGTGCGTACGATCGAAAAGAGCGGGAACGATCCTGCATTGCCAGGAACACTCGAAGCCTTCACGCGCAGTTTGGCCGAAGGCTTGGTACGGAGGCCATCGTGACTCTGGAATCCGCGCAGGAAAAGCTTGCGGAATGCCGGCGCAATATCGATCGTATCGATTCGCAGGTCTTGGCCTTGCTGAACGAACGGGCGCGCGTGGTCGAAATTATCGGGGCAGTGAAGCGTGAGCATGCGATGCCGGTATACGAGCCGAAACGTGAGGATGACGTTTACCGCAACGTGCTTGATCACAACCACGGACCGCTGCCGGCCGAAGCGGTTCGTCGGATCTTCGAGCGCGTGATCGATGAAATGCGCACTCTTCAGAAAACCAGGATGCAATCCTGATGTTCGTCGTAATGCAGGAAAACGCTACCGACGAGCAGATCCAGAACGTGATCGACCGGATGGTGGCGTTGAACTTCACCGTTCACCGGTCGACTGGAGTGATGCACACCGTGCTCGGCGGTGTGGGCCCTGAAGATGACATTAGTCCGGTCGAATTTGAAGTACTCGAAGGCGTAAGGGAAGCGCATCGCATTGCGTCGCCTTACAAACTCGCAAGCCGCAGCTTCCGGCCGGGCGGCACGATCGTTCGGATCAAAGATGTGGAAATCGGGGGCAATGCCGTGGTCGCCATGGCGGGTCCTTGCAGTGTCGAAGATGAAGATCAACTCGAAGCGGCAGCCGAGGTAGTCGCGGCCGCAGGCGCAAAAGTCATCCGCGGAGGAGCGTTTAAACCCCGCAGTTCTCCCTACAGCTTTCAAGGGCTCGGCCTTCCCGGCGTTGCAACTTCTTCGCAAAGTAGCGGACCGGCACAAACTGCTCACCATCTCCGAGGTGATGGATCAGACTCAGATCCCGATGATGTTCGACTATGTCGACATCTTCCAAGTCGGCGCGCGTAACATGCAGAATTTCACGCTATTACGTGAACTGGGCAAGGTGAAGAAGCCCGTACTGCTGAAACGCGGGATTGCCGCGACGATCGAGGAACTGCTTCTTTCGGCGGAATACCTGCTCTCCGGTGGCAACTACGACGTGATTCTTTGCGAGCGCGGCATTCGGACATTTGAGACGTATACGCGGAACACCATGGATATCTCCGCTATTCCGATTGTGAAAAAGCTTTCGCACCTGCCGATCGTGGCCGATCCCTCGCATGGTACAGGCCGGCGCGATCAGGTACTGCCGATGGCCCGCGCAGCAGTTGCGGCCGGGGCCGACGGGTTGCTCGTCGAGGTTCACCATGATCCGGATAAGGCGCTGTCGGACGGCGCTCAAACGCTGAGGCCCGAACAGTTTTACGAGTTGATGAGTCAGCTTCGAATCATCGCGTCAGCGGTGGACCGAACTGTATAGCTATGCGATCGGTCGGGATTGTCGGTGTCGGGCTCATCGGCGGGTCCTTTGGTCTGGCGCTGCGCTCCGCCGGGTTTGCGGGCCGGATCGTAGGTGTCAGTTCGGAAGGTACGATCCGGGATGCCATTGCACGCGGCGCAATCGACACCGGTGTACGCCTGGAGCAAGCTGCGATCGAATGCGATCTGATTTACATCGCGCAGCCGATTTCCACGATTGAAACAACCCTGGAAACGTTGGGCCCCCTTGCTCCCGAGAATTGCCTGATTACTGACGCGGGAAGCACGAAGTCCCGAATCATCGAAAAGGCTGGAAAAGTCGTTGTGCGAGCTCAGTTTCTGGGGGGCCATCCGATGGCGGGAAAGGAGAGCAGGGGTGTCACGGCGGCAACCGCTGACCTTTTCCGCGGGCGACCTTACATCCTGACGCCGACAGAGTCGAGTGCACTCGATACACCACTTGCGAGTGTCTTCAGAAACTGGGTCGAACGTTGCGGCGCCCACATAATATCCGTGAGCGCAGCTGAGCATGACCGTGCGGTAGCGTTCACCTCTCATCTTCCGCAACTCGCGTCAACCGCTCTCGCCTGCACCTTGGCCGAGAACCTGGAAGACGAGAGGCATCTAGGACTTGCAGGCCCAGGCTTGGCCGACATGTCGCGGCTCGCGCTGAGTTCGTACGACATTTGGCGCGATATCCTCGATACCAATACAGGAAACATCCAACACGTGCTCGACGTGTATATTGACAAACTTACAGAACTGCGGGATAATTTGCAAACCCAGCGCCTAGGGGATGTTTTCGCCACCGCCGCCGCGATCGCGTCGCGTATCCGTCGGCCAAACAATAATAAAGGCCAAGTATAGAGGATAAGACCTTGCGACTAAACGCCCTTGCGAATGCCATTCGGGAAGACCTTTTGTCAGCCGACGGTGTTAAGAAACTGGTGCTCAATCGACGAGCGGCGGCTGTGTTTTCGGTGGGCACTCCGGCAAATCACCTGTTTTTCCTGGAAGCCGGTCTGGTCAAAATCGAAAGAATCACTGAAGGTAACAAAGAGATCCTGCTGTCAGTAGTCGCTCCCGGAGAGATCTTCGGTGAGCAAGCCTTGACGGGAGAGGGTGCATTCAACGTCTCGGCCAAGGTGCTTGAATCGGGAATTGCCTATTCCATCCCGACCGACACCTTCCAGCGGTTCTGTGATCGTCGCCCCGAAGTTTACCGTTTGCTGATGCAGCATCTGCTCAGCCGAAAAGATGAACTCGAGCGCAAAATCGAGCATCTCTGCCACAGCGATGTGAAAGAGCGTCTGGTTTTCTACCTCGAAGAACTCGCCCGCCTGAATCCGAGTCACGATCCGAGCGGCAGTGTGATTCACATTTCGCAGAACGAACTCGCGAGTCTGGTTGGCGCGACGCGTGAGACTACCTCGACGACCCTCAATGCGCTCGCCCGCCAGGGTTTGATTGCGCTCGGTCATCGCCTGGTCATGATACCGTCGCTCGAGATGCTGCGCGATTCGGTCAACGGAGCCCCCAGGCTCACGGCAGCGGCAACGCAACAGGTGTGAAGCCCGGGCACACGTGCCCACCAAGTTGCTGCCTTGAAATCAATGGTTTAGATTCTGGCGGCCCTCATTGCATCAGGTTCCGTGCAATGAGGGTTTTGCTTTTGGCCGCGATTCTGTGGGCTCCGTTCATTCGCGCCGCAGACGACGCGCCCGACGATGACAACGTCAACTCCAAGTACACGATCGAAGCGCTGGAAGTAGTTCCCACATCTGTAGCCAAACGACTTAGCGGTTCTCTGAAATCAGATATGGATGCGCTAGTCGGTACGAAGTTCGACCCCGCCGCTGTAGACAAGATTTCCAGTCGCCTCAGCAAAGAGGTCCACCGCAAAGTCGAGCGCCGTCTCGAGCGTGGTACCAAGCCTGAACACGTCAAGGTCGTGTTATCCGCGCCCAGGGTATTCGAAGCCGATGCCGACGTCACCAAGCTTGCGTACCATTCGAAGCACGGCTGGACGGGCGGCGTACAAAGCGATTTCGATATCAAAGGCCTGGACTTTCGCGCAGGAGTACAGAGCGATTCAGATCGCCTGCTCGAAAGGTTCGCCGGCTACAACCTGGGAATCTCCAGGCGCGTGGGTGATCGCGTGCGGCTTCGTTTCGATTTCGAGAGCTTCCATCAGCAATGGAACGCCACGACTCTGCGGGCCATTGACGAACACCCGGACGTCGCGGGCATTTACCGCGAACGCTACCACATGGCTCCCAATCTATCCGTCGTCCTGATGGAGCCTCTGACGCTGACATTCGGCGTCGATATTCAGCACTTTCAGACTCAGTTTCCGGCCGCCAGATTCGAGGCGTCCAACGCCGTGACGACTACTCTGCGATATCGCAGGCGTTGGGAATCGAATGCTTCCAGGCAGGAGGTAGACGCAGGGTATGGACTGCGGGCGGCCACCAGATCCCTCGATAGTGACTACGCATATACGCGGCACGCTGTCACCGCGGAGTACAAAGGAGAAGTGCGGAACAATTCGTTCTCCGTCTCATTCCTTGCAGGAGCAATGAACGGACGAGCCCCTCTGTTTGAGCGCTTTACGCTTGGGCGACTCTCGCACGCTCCGCGGTTGGAGCAAGTTCGATATCGCGCCGGTGGGCGGCTCACGTGTTGCGCACGGATCGTTGGAATATACATTCCATTGGGTTGGGGTGTTTTACGATACGGGCGCAGTGTGGGATCGCGAGGAGAAAGCAAGCGTCAAGCATTCCGTCGGGCTCAGCCTCGGCGGACACGAGGGATTTTTCATCGCCGTGGCCTTCCCCCTCCGGGGCGGTTCCGTTCAGCCACTGTTCATTCTGGGGTCGAACTTCTAAGGGACGATACCGGTGCGATCTGCACAATATATGTCCATAGCGGCTTCGGCAGCCTGTCTGTGCGTTCTCGCCCAGGATCTCGTTCTGCGGAGGTCGTCCGACCAGTTGCGTGTGTCGGCGCCCAAGCTCCATTTCCTTACCGGCAAACCGCTCGAGCGCATGCGAAATGGATCGTCCGTCATCTACGATATGCAACTCACCATCTTTGGGGATAATCGGCAAACGATCCTGCGGCGCGGATTTGAGCGGTTCGTTCTCAGCTACGATCTGTGGGAGGAGAAATTTTCAGCAACACGTATGCGTACGGCTCGTACATCGGCTTCGCATCTCACCGCCGAAGCAGCCGAGGCGTGGTGTCTCGATCATCTGAGCATTCCCGCCGGTGGGTTAACGACGGATAAGCCTGTGTTTGTTCGGCTCGACGTGCGCGCGCAGGAACCGAAAGAGCGGCGTCCGGTCGATGAGGATGAGGGAATCAGCCTCGCCCGCCTGATCGATATCTTCAGCAGGGCGGGGAATCCCGCATCCGGGACGCAGTGGCGGGCCGAATCCGGTCCCATCAATCTGCAGACTTTGAAGCCGTGAACCGCCTTCGCAATCGGCTGCTGCTCGTCTTTCTTGCAGCCACGTTAGCGCCTCTAGCCGCGACTCTCTGGATTACGACCTCCTTGATCGACCGCTCCCTGTCCCTTGCAACTACGAACGAGGTGGACGAGTTGTCGATATCGCTGCAGGAGACGGGTCGGGCTCTTTTTACAACGACCCGTGATGCGCTCAAGCTTTCGTCTCACCGAGAGGCGCCGCAAGTTTATAAGGGTCCGTCCACGACATGGCCCGAGGAAGTCCGCCAGTTTGCAGACAGCGGAGATTCGGAACGATTCCAGCTCTCGGGCGAAAAGCAGGACCGCATCGACTACCTGGTCCGCAGAGGCGATGATGTCCAGCGGTACTCCAGGTCAATTGCTGGTCCCGGAATGAAGGAGCTCGCAGAACAATATGCGAAAGGGCGCGCGCTGGTTGAGCGAGCCAGGGCGCGCGACCTGCGTCGGGGCTACTTCTGGACGTTGGTGATCGCCGCGGCTGCGATATGGGCGGTTTGTTTAACGGTTCTCACGCTCGTGACGAGCCGGATTACTCGTCCCATGGAGCAACTTACGGCCGGTCTTGCGGAGTTAGCGGCGGGCAATCTTGATGCGAGACTGCAGCCGAAAGGCGGCGACGAGATTGGGAAAGCGATGGCCGCCTTCAACGACACGGCGGAACGGCTTCGGATCGGGCAGGAGCGGCTGGTCAACGTCACGCGCCTGGCGAGTTGGCAAACGTTGGCTCGCAAGATGGCGCATGAAGTGAAGAACTCCCTCACACCCATCCGCCTTACGATGGAGGAAGTCCTGGCCCGTCGTGGCGACCGAGACGAACGATTTCTCGAGCAGGCGTCGCAGATCGTCGTTGATGAGGTGATAACGCTTGAAAAGAGGATTCGCGCATTCTCGCAATTCGCCTCGGAGCCGCCGGTGCAACTCGCGGCTGTTGATGTGAACGCTGTGATCGAAGAACGAATTCGATTGTTGAAGAATGCGCATCCGGATATCACGTACAACACACAGTTCGAGACCAGGGATGCCGCGATCGCGGATGAGGATTTGTTGAAAGGCGTCGTAACAAACCTGTTGGAGAACGCGGCCGATGCTGCCGGACCAGGCGGTGTCGTTCTGGGGAAGACGTATGCCGCGAACGGGAAGGTCGCGATCGAAGTTCACGACTCCGGCCCAGGGCTGAGCGCTCACGCGCGGGGCAGCCTCTTCGAGCCCACGATTTCATTCAAGAAGTCGGGTATGGGGCTCGGGCTGTCGATCGCTCGAAAGAGTGCTGTGATCTCAGGCGGTGACATCGAACTGATCGAAGGAGAGCTTGGCGGCGCAGCCTTTCGCGTAACACTGCCGCGGGGGCAATGAGCCGGCCATCAATCGGAATGAAACGAATTCTCATCGTCGATGACGAGGCCAATATCGGGCGTTCGCTGCAGATGATTCTCGAGCGGGAAGGGTATTCGGTATCTGTGTGTCATTCGGCCGCCACCTTGCGCAGCTATTCTGGGCGCGCCGATGCGTATCTGCTCGACGTGAAACTTCCCGACGGGAATGGGATCGACCTTTTGCGCGACCTGCGCGGTCGCGGAATCGCGGCTCCGGTCGTGATGATCTCAGGCCATGGCACGATCGCGGACGCTGTGGACGCAACCCGTGCCGGCGCCTATGATTTCCTGGAGAAGCCTCTCGCGCGTGACAAAGTTCTGCTCGCATTGAAGAATGCATTGGAACAGTCGAGCCTGCGGGAAGAGAACGAACGCCTCCGCGAAAAAGTGGGCTCCGAGCCGAGAATGATCGGCTCGAGCGCGGTGTGGCAGCGCATCGTCGACCAGGCGGGAATGGCCGCTCGATCCGATGCGCGCGTGCTGCTGATCGGTGAATCGGGTACGGGCAAGGAACTGCTCGCCGCGTATGTGCACGAACAGAGTCCGTTCCGGTCGGGACCATTTGTAAAGGTGAATTGCGCCGCCATTCCGACGGAGTTGATCGAAAGTGAATTATTCGGTCATGAGAAAGGCGCGTATACGGGAGCGGCTACTGCGCGCCGTGGTAAGTTCGAACTCGCTGACGGCGGGACGTTGTTTCTGGACGAAGTCGGTGACCTGCACGCCGGATCGCAAGCCAAACTGCTGCGTGTTCTTCAGGAGGGCGAGTTCCACCGCGTTGGTGGCGAGCAACCTGTCCAGGTCAGTGTTCGTGTTGTAGCCGCCACAAATCGGGATCTGACCGAGATGATTGCGCAAGGAAAGTTCCGTGAGGACCTCTATTATCGTCTCTGTGTGGTTCCGGTTCGCGTGCCCTCCTTGCGCGAAAGGCCGCAAGACATCCCGGCCATGGCAGAATACTTTCTTTGCGAGTTCTGTGATCGGAACAACTTTCGGAAACGGTGCTTCGAGGTGGACGTTATGCCCGTATTGCAGGTGTACCCATGGCCGGGCAATGCGCGCGAGTTGCGGAACGTTGTGGAGCGGATGGCGATCCTCAGCGCAGGGGAAGCGATCGGGTTGGATGCGGTCCCATCCGAGATTCGACATCATAAGGAAAACTCGCCCAAATCTTCCGTACAGGAAGCGCGCGAATCAGCCGAGCGCGATCACATCCAGAGAGCGCTCGAGGCTGCAAATTGGAACGTCTCAAGCGCTGCACGTGCCCTGGGAATGGAGCGGACCAACCTCCACAAGCGTATGCGGGCGCTCGGCGTGAATCGAGATAGATGATTAATTACTGCCTGCGCTTCCCGGTGAATGCTCTGCCATATTGAATCGGTGTATGAACCGACTCATCCAGCGCCTCTGCGGCGGTCACGGGCCAATAGGGGTTGCGTAGGAACTCGCGAGCGAGCAGGACGATATCGGCCGATCCGGATTCAATGATGTCGTTCGCTTGCTGAGGTTCAATGATCATACCAACGGCCGCCGTGCGGATCGCCGCTTCCTTACGGATGTGCCGCGCGAACGGCACCTGGTAGTCAGGGCCGACCGGTATGACCGCATCCGGCGAGTTGCCGCCTGACGAGCAGTCAATCAGATCGACGCCGAGATCGGTCAACACTCGGGCTAGTTCCACAGAGTCGTTCTCGTTCCATCCACCTTCGATCCAATCCGTAGCGGAGATCCGAACGAACAAGGGCAGTCGCTCCGGCCAAACATGACGAACCGCCTGAACTATCTCACGGAGGAAGCGAGCACGGTTTTCGAATGATCCGCCATACTGATCGGTGCGATGGTTCGACAGAGGGGATAGAAATTCGTTAATCAGGTACCCGTGTGCGCCGTGGATCTCGATCACCTCGAAGCCCGCATCGAGCGATCGTTGTGCAGCGGCGACAAACGCTTCCACCAATCGCCGGATCTTGTCGACGGTGAGTTCCTGTGGGGTGTGGAAGTTAGGAGCGAACGGGACCGCGCTTGGCGCCACTGTGGTCCAGGCTCCGGTAGCCGCCGTGAGGGGCTGCCCGCCTTCCCACGGACGCTGTGTGCTTGCCTTACGTCCTGCGTGCGCGAGTTGGATAGCGGGCACGGCCCCATTCCGTTTCAGGAAGGTAGCGATTCTTTTCAACGGTTCCGCATGCGCGTCGGTCCAGATGCCCAAGTCTCCCGGCGAAATGCGGCCCTCTTCCGTAACCGCAGTGGCTTCCACCATAACCAGTCCGGCTCCGCCCACTGCGCGGCTGCCGAGATGGACGAGATGCCAATCATTGGCGAACCCGTCCTCCGCCGAGTACTGACACATGGGAGACACACCGATCCTATTCGGTAGAGCCACGCCGCGGATCGTGAGCGGCGAAAACAAACTCAACCGCTCGGTTGTTTCGTCGAGAGATGTTGTTGCGGCCGACAGGGTGCTCATATGGAGAGTATCCGTCTTGCCGGGAAGATAGTCAAGTAGTTGTTTAACTACACAACCGTTTGAACCAGATCTCAATCAGCGCTACACTGTGAGTGTGAACGACATCGCATCCAGTGAGCACCAGGCCAGGATCTTCGCGGCGCTTGCCGACCCGGTACGGGTGCGGTTCGTTCGCGAACTTGCCGGCGGTGAGGAAAAGACGGGAACTGAAATCGCCGGTCGTATCGAAATCAGCCTCGCGCTGCTTTGTCATCACTCGCGAATTCTCGTCGACGCTGGCGTCATCATCAAGCGCAAGAAAGCGCAGACGGCCTATTACAGGGCGAATAAGCCCCTGTTACGTCAAGCGATGAAGGATCTGCTTGCGTGTGACCACACTAAGCCGCGCGCATGGGCTCAGGCGCATTCTCGAGCGAACGCGGCAACACAACCGTAAAGGTAGAACCTTCTCCCGGTTTGCTGTCGACTTGAATGTCACCGCCGTGCTTCCGCGCAATGTTGAGACACCCGAACAGACTCAAAGAGGCGCGCACACGGCTCCCGTCTTTGTTAAATCCGGGAGTGAAGATCGTCTCTCGCTGCTCTTCCGGGATGCCGCGGCCCGTATCTTTGACGGAAATCCGCACAGCGGCGTCGTTCGCGATGGTCTTGATCCATATCAGGCCGGGACCGTCGATCGCCTGTGCGGCGTTCCGGAGCAAATTCATGAAAACCTGGTTCAATTCGGCGCCGTAGGCATTAAGCTTCGGGACAGTCTGGTAGTCCCGCTCCACCGTGACGCGACCGCGAAACTCCGGTTCCAGCAGCGCCAATATGTGTTCCAGCGACTGCACGATGTCGATTTCGCCGAACTCAGCCCGATCGAGGTGAGCAAAGGATTTAAGGCTCGTCACCAGCTTCGTGATTCGCTGGCTGGCATCCGCAATCAACTTGGCGTTCGTATGGAGCGCATCGATCACCGATCGAGGCGGAGCCGAAACATCGAGCTTGTCGGCACAACGAATCGTGAGATCCGAAGCGCTCTGAATCACACCCAACGGCGAATTAATCTCGTGGGCTACTGCGGCCACCAGGCTGCCGAGCGATGCCATCTTTGCCCGGTTCAGCAACTCTGCCTGGGTAGCTTGCAATTGATCGAGTAGTTGCGCCAACTCTACATTTCGCAGTCGATGGATCTCCAACTGCGACTCCAACTCGATCGCCTTGTGGCGCAATGTTGCCTGATCGCTGAAAAGCTCGGTTTTGATCTTCTCGTACGCCTTGTAATGGTGGAGAGCTTGCTGCAGATCTCCTGCCTGCTCGTACATGTCCGACAGCAACTGGTGGAAATCGCCGACCTTCGGACGGGCGCCGATCTCCTCGGCGATACTCAATCCCCTTTTCAAACACTCGAAAGCTTTTTTGGAAGCGCCGAGCTTTGCATGGATGCTGCCGAGATGAAACAAATTCGTTGTCTGGGGCTGCAGATAGTGTTCTTGCTCTCGAATCCGTAGCGCGCGCTCATGACAGTCCAGCGCATCCTGGAAACGGTCCTGCGCTTCATAAACTTGTCCCAAGTCCGTCAGCGCCCGGGATAGGCCGATTGCGTGTTCAGCCGTTTCGGCAATCGAAAGACTGTCCTTGTGACATTCAAGAGCAGCGGCGAGAAGTCCTACGGCCTGATACGCACTGCCGAGTCCGGAGAGGGCCCGCGCCACTCCTATTTCAAATCCTTCCTTGCGGAAAAGTTCGAGGGCGTCCTGATGACAAGCTACGGCGAGGTCGTACTGTCCGAGGCTGTGCAGTACGCCACCCTTAGATGAAAGAGCGAAACCCTCCATGGTTGGATCGTGCGCTTCCCGAAGCACCGGCAGACTCCTATCGATGTGCCGAATCGCCTCGTCGAAGTTGCCGAGCGTCCACTGGACCATTGCGAGAACGACGCGAATTCGGGCATCGGCGAGCGCGTTCCCCGTTGCAAGTCGAAGCGCATGCATACAGTTCGCTAGCGCGGACTTTAGATCCGAGCGGATGTACTGGACGAACGCGAGCGTGCCCAAAGCCATACTTTCCGCATGCGCGTCCCCTAATAACTGCGCCACGCCGGAAGCTTCGGTTGCCAGCGCCTGCATTCGATCCCACTGTTCGGTTGCTCGCAAAGCATAGCCGAGCGCGATCAGGGCATCCAGTCGCTCTTTCGTCTGTTCGGGGCCGAGGGAGGCGAGACGCTCCTCGAGTTCAGGTAAGGCCTCCAACACGGTCTTCATGCTCATTCCATTTTGCCGGATTCCATGGGCATATACTGAGGATCGGATGAGACTTGCAGCTTCTCCAATCGCATTGGTCATTGTAGCCACCCTCGCGTTCGCGCAGCAGAAGCAAGACAGAAATGCCGCGAACACCGGCTACTCCGACACCCCTGTACTTCCCGGACAGAAGTGGAAGGTTCATGATGTCCGACGGCCGGCGCCAAGAAAGGTGACTCCCGGGGCGACACCGGGCGCTCCCCCCTCTGACGCCATTGTTCTGTTCGACGGGAAAGATCTCTCCAAATGGCAGGCGATCGATAAGAAAACGAAGCAGATGGTACCAGCCACCTGGACCGTCGAAAACGGCTCCGTTTACGCCAAGACCGGTTCCGGCGAACTGGTCACCAAGGAGAAATTCGGAGACATGCAACTCCACATCGAGTTCGCCACTCCGACGAAGATTGATGGCGCGAGCCAGTGGCGCGCGAACAGTGGTGTCCTTTTAATGAGCCGGTATGAAATCCAAGTGCTGGACTCGTGGGAAAACCCGACGTATGCCGACGGTCAGGCTGCGGCGATCTACGGTCAGTGGCCGCCGCTCGTCAACGCTTCGAAAAAGCCCGGCGAGTGGCAAACCTACGATATTTTCTTCGAAGCGCCGAAATTTGAGGGAGAGAAGCTCGTAAAGCCAGGCTTCGTGACAGTGGTCCATAACGGCGTGCTGATGCACCACCATCAACAGATCATCGGACGAATGGCGCATCGGGTCGTCGGGACTTACGCTCCTCACGGCGCCGAGGAGCCACTTGCCCTCCAGGACCACGACACCCGGGTCCGATTTCGGAATATTTGGGTCCGGCGGCTGACTCCGTATGACCAGCCGTAATTGAAGAATGAATTAATTTTCATTAACGGTGATGCTTTGTTTCGTAAAACGCCGGGAATGACCGTTAAAGTAGGAATTCCCGGTATGCACCACTCGCGCTTCCTGTCATGGTGCTTGACATTTCGGAGGGGGATTTCCTACGATGGAATGGTTCAGCGAGTTGCTCTTCAGCTTCCTGCTACCCCTTCCACAGCCTAAGTCGCTTGTTTTCGAGCGAATTGGTTAGGCGGCCGCGCGAATGGGTTCCGACCTGTTTGTAACGCCATGGAAGTCCGGCAGGGGCCAGTCCCGCTGTTAGGCCGGTTACGCCGGTGCTGACAAGGGCTGCATCTGAGTGGTTTCCCTCGCACGGTCAGACGTTTGTGTTTGGCCTTCTTATCGGATACGGCGAAAACAATATGTCGTGTCACATGAATGATCGCGTTCCAATCGGCGAGCAGTCGGTCTGACCTAGAAGTTGAAAAGGCTGCACCGCCGGAACAAACGGTTTCAAGAAGTTAGTTCAGTTCAGGGTTTCAAACAGAGAGGATTTGCGTGCCTACGTTTAATCAGCTTGTCCGGAAGGGTCGAAAGCCGACTCGTTATAAGACGGCGAGTCCTGCGCTCCAAGCATGTCCGCAAAAGCGCGGCGTGTGTACGCGTGTTTACACAACGACCCCCAAGAAGCCAAACTCGGCTCTCCGGAAGGTCGCCCGCGTTCGCCTGACCAATGGCATCGAAGTCACTACGTACATTCCGGGTGTCGGCCACAACCTGCAGGAGCACTCGATTGTGCTGATCCGCGGCGGCCGTGTGAAGGATCTTCCGGGTGTTCGCTATCACGTAGTCCGCGGAACGCTGGACACGGCGGGTGTGGCCAATCGTAAGCAGAGCCGGTCCAAGTACGGCGCGAAACGCCCCAAGGGCGGAGCCGCAGCCGCTCCGGCAAAAGGCAAGAAGTAGCTAAGACGGGTATCAGAGATGAGCAGACGACGAAGAGCCGAAGTTCGCGAAATTCAAGCAGATCCGGTTTACAACTCGACACTGGCCGAGAAGTTCATCAACTCCATGATGTGGGATGGCAAGAAGACCACTGCCCAGAACATTTTCTATGGCGCCATGGAGAAGATTGGCGAGCGCGCGCAGGATGAGCTCTCAAGTTCTTCAAGAAAGCGATCGAAAACGCCAAGCCGCTGCTGGAAGTCAAGACTCGCCGTGTCGGCGGCGCGAACTATCAGGTTCCGGTCGAGGTTCCGCAGAACCGGCGGACGGCTCTCGCGATCCGCTGGATTCTAACGGGAGCGCGGTCCCGCCCTGACAAAGGGATGCCGGAGCAAGCTCGCCAACGAGTTGCTTGACGCGGCGAACCTTCGCGGCGGCGCAATCAAGAAGAAAGACGATGTCCACCGTATGGCCGAGGCTAACAAAGCCTTTGCTCATTACCGGTGGTAAGGGTTTAGTTAAGTTTTACCTTTATATGGCACGCACGGTTCCACTTCAAAAAATGCGAAACATCGGCATCATGGCCCACATTGATGCCGGTAAAACCACAACGACCGAGCGCATCCTCTATTACACCGGCCGAACTCACAAGATCGGCGAAGTCCACGAAGGCACTGCCACGATGGACTGGATGGAGCAGGAGCAGGAGCGCGGTATCACCATCACCTCGGCAGCCACGACTTGCCAGTGGGGTGACACGCATATCAATATCATCGATACGCCCGGCCACGTGGATTTCACCGCGGAAGTGGAACGCAGTTTCGCGTGCTGGACGGCGCTGTCGCCGTCTTCGATGCCGTCGCCGGCGTTCAGCCCCAGTCGGAAACCGTGTGGCGTCAGGCGGACAAGTACCGAGTTCCCCGTATTTGTTTCATCAACAAGATGGACCGGGTCGGCGCGGATTTCTACCGTGCTGTCGAAACCATCATTGAGCGACTGAGTGCCCGTCCGGTGCCGATTCAGATCCCGGTCGGCGCGGAAGACAAGTTCCAGGGTGTCGTTGACCTGGTCACGATGAAAGCCCGTATCTGGCGGGATGAGACGCTCGGCGCGAAGTACGACGACGTCGAGATCCCGGCCGATTTGGTGGAGCGAGCCAAAGAATATCGCGAAAAGCTGGTCGAAGCGGTTGCCGAAAGCGACGACGCGCTGTTCGAGAAATACATCGAAGGCGCTGAGATCACGGATGCCGAACTGATCGCCGGCATTCGTAAGGCAACGATCGCGCAGAAGATCTTCCCCGTGATCTGCGGCAGTTCCTTTAAGAACAAGGGCGTCCAGAACATGCTGGATGCGGTGGTTGCGTACCTGCCTTCACCGCTCGACGTTCCGGCCGTACAGGGTACTGCTCCCGACAACGCGGAGCAGGTAATGACGCGTGAGGCTGAGAGACACCGAACCGTTCAGCGCGCTGATCTTCAAGATCATGACCGATCCGTTCGTGGGTCAGCTTTGCTTCATCCGGGTCTACTCGGGCAAGTTGAACTCCGGCGATACGGTCCTCAACGCGACAAAGAACAAGAAAGAGCGCATTGGCCGACTCGTCAAGATGCACGCCAACAAGCGCGAAGAGATTCAGGAGATCCTGGCTGGTGACATCTGCGCCGCCGTGGGTCTGAAGACTGCGGGTACGGGCGACACGATCTGCGCCGATAGCGCCCCGATCGTGCTCGAGTCGATCGACTTCCCGGCGCCGGTTATTCAGCTGGCAATCGAGCCGAAGACCAAGGCTGACCAGGAGAAACTGGGCGTTGCAATCAATAAGCTGGTCAACGAAGACCCGACCCTGAAGGTTTCGACGGATCCGGACACGGGTCAGACGATTCTCGCGGGCATGGGCGAATTGCACCTGGAAATCATCGTTGACCGCATGAAGCGCGAGTTCAACGTTGAAGCCAACGTGGGCAAGCCGCAGGTGGCCTATCGCGAGACGATCCGCAACACGGCCGAGTACGAGTACACGCACAAGAAGCAGACCGGCGGTAGCGGTCAGTACGCGAAAGTCAAACTGCGCGTCCAGCCGATCGCGGACAAGGATTTCGAATTCAAGAACGAAATTCACGGCGGCTCGATTCCGAAAGAGTTCATTACTGCTGTTGAAAAGGGTGTAGCGGAGACGCTCGAAGGCGGTGTTCTTGCCGGCTACCCCTTGAACAACATCAGCGTGGCTGTCGTCGACGGTGGCTACCACGAAGTCGACTCATCGGAAATGGCGTTCAAGATCTGCTCATCGATCTGCGCCAAGGAAGCATTCCGTAAGGCCAAGCCGGTTCTGCTGGAACCCGTCATGCGTGTGGAAGTCGTAGTACCCGACGAATACATGGGTTCGGTGAACGGTGACCTCATCTCGCGTCGTGGGCGCCTGGAAGGTACGGAACTGCTGGGTGGTACGCACATTATCAAAGCGATGGTGCCGCTGAGCGAGATGTTCGGTTACGCAACTGAACTTCGCTCGCGCACGCAAGGTCGCGGCGCATTCACGATGCACTTCGGTCAGTACGAAGAAGTGCCGCGTTCTATTGCGGAAGAGATTGTCAGCAAGGCCCAGGGCAAGGTCGCGGGCTGAAGTAATTAGATTTCTACAGCGAGAGAGTACTCGAGGAGAACTAGTCCATGGCGAAAGAGAAATTTGACCGCAGCAAACCGCACGTCAATATCGGGACGATCGGACATATCGACCACGGCAAGACGACGCTGACCGCAGCGATCACGAAGACGCTGGCGAAGAACAATCCAAAAGTAAAGATTCGCGACTTCGATTCGATCGATAACGCGCCGGAAGAAAAGGCGCGTGGTATCACAATCGCGACGTCGCACGTCGAGTACGAAACTCCGAACCGCCACTACGCGCACGTAGATTGCCCTGGCCACGCCGACTACATCAAGAACATGATCACCGGCGCGGCGCAGATGGACGGAGCGATCCTGGTGGTCGCGGCGACCGACGGCCCGATGCCCCAAACGCGTGAGCACATCCTGCTCGCCCGTCAGGTAGGCGTGCCGTACATCGTGGTCGCGCTCAACAAAGTTGACATGGTGGAAGACGCCGAACTCCTCGAACTGGTCGAGTTGGAAGTTCGCGAGCTTCTGTCGAAATACCAGTTCCCCGGCGACGATCTGCCGATCGTTCGTGTGAGCGCCTTGGGTGCTCTGAACGGCGAGGAGAAGTGGACAAAGTCGGTGGAGGATCTGATGGCGGCCGTCGACGCGTACGTTCCGGTTCCGGAGCGCGTGACGGACAAGCCGTTCCTGATGCCGATTGAAGACATCTTCTCGATCCAGGGTCGCGGCACTGTAGTAACGGGCCGTATCGAAACGGGTATCTGCAAGGTCGGCGAGGAAATGGAAATCGTCGGTTTCCGCGACACCCGCAAGACGGTGATCACGGGCATCGAAATGTTCAAGAAGCTGCTCGACGAAGGCCGGGCAGGCGATAACACAGGCTTGCTGCTGCGCGGTGTTGAAAAGAACGACGTGGAACGCGGCCAGGTGATCGCCAAACCGGGATCGATCAAGCCGCACACGAAGTTCAAGGGCGAAGTATACGTTCTGTCGAAGGATGAAGGTGGACGCCACACGCCGTTCTTCAACGGCTATCGTCCGCAGTTCTACTTCCGCACGACGGACGTGACGGGCGTGGCGAAGTTGCCGGAAGGCACCGAGATGGTGATGCCTGGCGACAACGTTCAGCTCGAAGTGGAATTGATCACACCGGTCGCTATGGCCAAGGGGTTGCGCTTCGCGATTCGCGAAGGCGGCCGCACGGTCGGCGCGGGCACGGTTGCTGAAGTCGTAGCGTAGTTAGTTTATAAGTTCTGACCATGTTGAGAGAACGCATTCGTATTCGTCTGAAGGCTTACGACCACCGTATTCTGGACCAATCTACGACTGAAATCGTGGACACCGCCCGGCGGACCGGCGCGCAGATTGCGGGCCCGATTCCGCTCCCGACGGTGAGGAACCGCTACACGGTTCTGCGTTCACCTCACGTGGACAAGAAGTCGCGGGAGCAGTTCGAGATCCGCACGCACAAGCGGCTGCTCGACATCCTTGAACCGACTCAGGACACGGTGGACGCACTGATGAAACTCGACTTGCCGGCGGGTGTCGACGTCGAAATCAAGGCGTTTGGTAAGGACAAGCGGTAGAGCTCGAGGCTCCGCTCCCGGATCGGGAATTATAGAACCGCGCCGTATAGGAGTGGAGATCTGAGCTTCGGTTGGATTGAAGGGACTGGAAGAATATGAGCCCAGGAATTCTTGGCAAAAAAATCGGGATGACGCAGGTGTTTCGCGCCGACGGTCAAGTGGTGCCCGTCACGGTACTGAAGACGGGTCCGTGTGTCGTCACTCAGCGGAAAACCGAGGCGACCGATGGCTACGATGCAATTCAGCTCGGCCTCGTCGAAGGTAAGCGAAAGGCCAACAAGCCGATCGCGGGCCACCTGAAAAAGGCTAACGTGGAGAACGTCCGCTTCCAGCGGGAGTTCCGTCTCAACGGCGAAGGCGACTTCAAGCCTGGCGATCGGATCCTGGCGGACTCGTTCAAACCGAACGATAAAGTCGATGTCATCGGCGTGAGCAAGGGTCGCGGATTTGCCGGCTTCGTGAAGCGGCACCACTTCCGTGGCGGCGAGGCGACGCACGGTTCGATGTTCCACCGGGCCCCTGGTTCGATCGGAGCGTCGAGCTTTCCATCCCGCGTCTTCCCGGGCATGCGCGGCGCCGGTCACATGGGGAATGCCCAGGTGACGGTCCGCAATCTTGAAGTTGTCGAGGTCGATGCCGAGGACAACGTTCTTCTTGTAAAGGGCGCGGTTCCGGGTCCCAATGGCTCCTATGTTCTGGTCCGGAGGGCGAAGCGGTAGTCATGGCGACAGTTGACGTTTTTGATCTTCGAAATCAGGTAGTCGGCTCGGTCGACCTGAACGATTCGGTCTTTGGCGCGGAGGTGAACGAAAACCTCATTTACGAGGCGGTTCGGCACTACCGGGCGGGTCTCCGCGGAGGCAACGCCAAAACCAAGACTCGGCATGAGGTGTCGGGATCGGGCAAGAAATTGTGGAAACAGAAGGGGACCGGTCGGGCCCGTATGGGTTCGATTCGTTCGCCACTGTGGCGGCATGGAGGCACGGTCCACGGACCGGTTCCCCGCTCCTATGCGTACAAACTGCCTCGTAAGATGGCGTTGGGCGCACTGCGATCGGCACTCTCGGGCAAACTGCGAGACGGCGAATTGAAGGTGGTTCGTGCATTCGACATGAATGACCACAAGACCAAGTCGCTGATGCAGGCTCTGCGCGTTCTCGAAGCGCAGAACAAAGTTCTTCTGGTCGACGTGCTCCCGCATGTCGGCCTGGTGAATTGACGGGTGCTGAGCGGAATCTGACGCTTGCGTCCCGCAATCTCGACGGCGTAAAACTGGTGCCGACGCGGGAAGTAACTGTCTATGACCTGCTGGCCCACAAGCAGGTTCTCATATCAGAAGCGGCAGCCCGCAAGTTGTCGGAGGCGTTGGCGGTATGAACGTATACGAAGTGATTCGCCGTCCGATCGTGACGGAAAAAGCGGTATTAAAGAAGGACGAAGCAAGTACGCTTTGCTTCGAAGTTTCTCCTGACGCGAACAAGACCCAGATCAAGGCTGCTGTCCAGAAAGTCTTCGGTGTGAAAGTCGCCGATGTGAAGACGGTTAACAATGTCGGAAAGCTTCGGCGCCGGGGCCGCTTCTCCGGATATCGTTCGGACTGGAAGAAAGCATATGTCCGCCTCGCGGCGGGCGAAAAGATGCCGGAGTACACGGAGATCTAGCCCATGGCGGTAAAGCAATATCGTCCGACAACCCCGACGCGCCGATTCACATCGGTTGTGTCGCGCGAGGACATCACCAAAGAGACGCCGGAAAAATCGCTGGTGGCAGGCAAGCGCAAGTCCGGCGGACGCAACAGCTCCGGCCGCGTTACCAGCCGGTTCATCGGCGGCGGTCACAAGCAAAAGTTCCGCGAAGTCGATTTCAAGCGCGACAAGGCCGGTGTGCCCGCGAAGGTGGCCGCGATCGAGTACGATCCGAACCGGTCTGCTCGTCTCGCGCTGCTGCACTATGCCGACGGGGAGAAGCGCTATATTCTCGCGCCGGTCGGTCTTGAAGTCGGTCGAACGGTCACTTCGGGTCCCGGTGCGGACATTCTGATTGGCAACGCGCTCCCGCTGAAGAATATTCCTCCGGGTACCGTTGTCCACAACGTCGAGTTGAAGCCCGGTAAGGGCGGCCAGATGGCGCGCTCAGCCGGCTCACAGGCGCAATTGGTGTCTCGTGAATTGGAGTATGCTCTGCTGAAACTGCCTTCCGGGGAAATTCGCCGGGTGCGCGTCGAGTGCATGGCGACCGTCGGCCAGGTCGGCAACGTAGAGCACGAAAACGTATCGATGGGCAAGGCGGGTCGCACCCGCTGGATGGGAAAGCGCCCGCACAATCGTGGCGTGACCATGAACCCCGTTGATCACCCTCACGGCGGTGGTGAAGGCAAGACATCAGGCGGACGTCACCCGGTAACTCCGTGGGGCCAGCCGACGCGCGGCTTCAAGACTCGCAACAACAAGCGCACCGACAAGTTTATCGTGACGCGCAAGGCGAAGAAGAGGTAAGGGAATATGGGCCGTTCTTTGTGGAAGGGACCGTTCGTGGATGACCACCTGAAGGTGAAGATCACTGCCATGAACGAGAAGAACGAAAAGAAAGTCATTCGCACATGGTCGCGCCGGTCCACGATCGTACCGGACTTTATCGGCCATACGATCGCGGTGCACAACGGCAAGAAGTTCATCCCCGTGTACGTAACCGAGAACATGGTCGGGCACAAGCTCGGTGAGTTCTCTCCAACACGTACGTTCAAGGGACACGCGGCGAAGACGGAGGCGAAGAAGTAAATGGCGCAAGCAGTAGAGCAGGCCGCCCGAGCCGAAGCACGCTACGTCCGCATCTCCGCACAAAAGGCGCGTCTGGTGGTCGACCTTATCCGCGGCCAGCAGGCCGGGAAAGCGATCACAATTCTGCGCTCGACGAACAAGCGGATCGCTCCGATGGTCGAAAAGGTTCTCCGCTCGGCAATTGCGAACGCCGAGAACAAGAACAATGACGTCGACGTCGACCGGCTGTTCGTCAGCGAGGCGTATGTCAATGAGGGTCCGCGGATGAAGCGGATCCGGCCGGCCCCGATGGGCCGCGCGTACCGGTATCAGCGGCGCATTTCCCACATTGTCGTGGCAGTGAGCGAGAAGGATTAACTGATGGGTCAGAAAGTACATCCGTTCGGATTTCGGCTGGGCGTCACCAAGACGTGGCGGTCGCGCTGGTTCGCCAAGCAGGACTACGCGAAGCTGCTGATGGAAGACATCGAGTTGAAGGAAGGCCTCGCGTCGCGGCTGAAGAGTGCGGGCGTCAGCTCCATCGAAGTCGACCGTCCAGGCAACAAGCTCCGCATCACGATTCGCACCTCGCGCCCTGGCATCGTCATTGGCCGAAAGGGAGCTGAGATCGAAAAGTTGAAGCAGGATCTCGCCAAGAAGACCAAGCGAGAGGTCTTCATCGACATCCAGGAAGTGCACAAACCCGAACTCGATGCCCAATTGGTGGCCGAGTCGATTGCGCTGCAGCTCGAGAAGCGCGTAGCGTTCCGCCGTGCGATGCGCAAGGCTGTGGATAGCGCGCTCCGGTTCGGATGCAAGGGAATCAAGGTTCGTGTCTCGGGCCGGCTGAACGGCGCGGAAATCGCCCGTTCCGAGTGGTATCTGCAGGGGCAGCTTCCTCTGCACACTCTGCGCGCCGATATCGATTACGGCTTCGCGGAAGCGCGTACGACGTACGGGGTCATCGGTATCAAGACGTGGATCTACAAGGGTGAGATTCTGGGTGACCAGGCTCGTCGTCAGGTTCTCGGTACTGAACCTGAACCGCGACGTCCACGTGTGGACCGTCGTGGCCCAGGTGGTGATCGCGGCGACCGTCGCGGCCCTCGCGGTGACAACCGGGGAGGCCGGCGATCGTGGACCGCGTCCAGGTGGTTTCGACCGTGGTGGATACGGTGGCAGCCGTCCGCCGCAGCAGACCGAAGGTCAGGGTGGCACTCCAGTGCAGTCAGCCCCCGACCTTCGACAGAATCGCCCGTCCTGCCGCCGCTGGCCAACCCCCAACCTGCTTGGAAGAGCGAGGCGGGGAGGTCAAGCCGGAAGGCGAAAAGGGCAACGAGTAATTGCAGTAGAGGAGAGCAAACGCCATGTTGATGCCGAAGAAGGTCAAATACCGGAAACAGCAGCGCGGCCGTATGACAGGCAAGGCCTGGCGCGGTTCTTCGCTTGCGTTCGGCGAGTACGGTTTGAAGGCGTTGGAATGCGGCTGGATCACGGCCCGGCAGATTGAAGCTGCTCGTATCGCGATGACGCGGTTCATCAAGCGCGGCGGCAAGGTCTGGATCCGGATGTTCCCCGATAAGCCGATCACCAAAAAGCCTGCTGAAACTCGTATGGGTAAAGGTAAAGGTGCGCCGGAAGAGTGGGTTGCGGTAATCAAGCCGGGCAAGATCCTATTCGAGATGGAAGGCGTACCGCTCGATGTCGCGACCGAGGCCATGCGTCTGGCGGCGATGAAGTTGGCGATTCCGACGAAACTGGTCCGCCGCGAATTCGAGGGAATGTAAGCGATGCCGAACAAGTTTCGTGAAGTAGACACAGCCGAACTCGCCGGCCAGGCGCGGGAAACCGAAGAGCAGTTGTTCCGTCTCCGATTCCAAATTGGAATGGGCCAGGCCGACGGCGTGAAGCGATATCGCGAGCTTCGCAAGGACCGTGCGCGGATGTTGGGCGTCCTGCGTGAGCGGGAAATCGATCCGGCAAAGGCGCAGGCGGCGGCAAACGCTGCTCAGGCCGCCAAGAAATCGGGCGGAAAGAAAAAGGGCAAGTAAGCGATGGCAGAGCAGCAGACCGCAAACGTTAAAAGAAACGAGAAGGTCGGCACCGTTGTGTCGACCAAGATGGCGAAGACCATCGTTGTAGAGGTTAGCCGTCGGGTGCCGCACCCGATCTACAAGCGGATCGTTACGCGCCGTAAGAAGTTTTATGCGCACGACGAAGAGGCGACCGCGAAGCTGGGCGACACGGTTCGGATCGTTGAACACCGGCCGCTGAGCAAGCTGAAGCGGTGGGCTCTGGGCGATATCGTGCGGCGTGCAATTCAGGTGGGCGTCGAGCCCGAGCAGGTTGACCCCGCGGCGGAAGCAAGCACCGGCGCGCGCGGAAAAGCGAAGAAGTAAGAACAGACCCGAGACTGAAACGGACTCGAGAGTAAGGGGATTACGTCATGATCGGAATGCGGACAATTCTGGAGGTCGCTGACAACAGCGGCGCCCGTCGACTCCAGGCCATACTACCGCGCGGCGGAGACAAAGGGCTTCGCGCAGGGCTCGGCGACATTGTCACAGCATCGGTGAAGGAAGCCGCTCCGGATTCCAGCATCAAAAAGGGCAAGGTTGTGAAGTGCGTTATCGTGCGCATGCGGAAAGAAACGCGCCGCAAGGATGGCACCTACATCCGCTTCGATACGAACGCGGCGGTGCTGGTGAACGATTTGGGCGAACCGGTCGGCACGCGCGTGTTCGGACCTGTGGCTCGCGAATTGCGCGACAAGCGATTCATGAAGATCGTTTCGCTTGCCCCGGAGGTTATCTAAATGGCAGAGCGTAAAGCCGCCGTGCGTGGCAAGAAGAAATTGGCGGAGCCCGTCCGTATCCGCATCAAGAAGAACGACACCGTAAAGGTGATCGCGGGTAAGGACAAGGGCAAAACCGGCCGAGTCCTCGAAGTGAACCGCGAAACCGGACGCATCCTGGTAGAAGGCGTACAGATGATCAAGCGTCACACGCGCCCGAATCCGCAGCAGCAAATCAAGGGTGGTATCGCCGAGAAGGAGAGCACGATTCACGCTTCGAATGTGATGGTGCTGACTCCCGGCGGCGTGCCCACGCGCATCGGTTACAAAGTCGAGAAAGAAGGCGGCGTTACCCGCCGGACGCGCATCGCGCGCAAAACGGGTGAGGCGCTGAAGTAAACCATGGCGACGAAGGCAAGATTAAGAGAGCATTACACGTCGGCGGTTCTGCCGGCGCTGGTGAAAGAGTTCGGCTATAAGAACGTCATGGCCGTGCCGAAAATCGAGAAAATCTCGATCAACCTGGGTATGGGCGAGGCAACATCGAATTCGAAGGTGATTGACGGTGCTGTGGCCGAGTTGACCGCGATCACCGGTCAGAAGCCTATCATTACGAAGGCGAAGAAATCCATCGCCGCGTTCAAGCTCCGTGAAGGTATGCCGATCGGTGTCGCTGTGACGCTGCGGGGCGACCGGATGTACGAGTTCTTCGACCGTCTGGTCAGCGTGGCTCTGCCTCGCGTCCGTGACTTCCGCGGTGTTTCCGCGAAGTCCTTCGATGGGCGCGGCAACTACACCCTGGGAATCAAAGACCAGCTCATCTTCCCGGAAATCGACTACAACAAGGTCGATAAGGCCCGCGGGATGAATATCAATATCACCACGACCGCGAAATCGGATTCCGAGGGATTGGCTTTGCTTCGTCAGATGGGCATGCCGTTTGCCGGTTCCGGTGGCGGTCGTCAACAGTAGTTAGTTCAGGTACAAGGAAAAGGGCGAATGGCAACAACCGCGAAAATCGCGAGAGATGAAAAACTGGCCACTGCCAAGGCGAACAAGACGCCGAAACTCGGCGTGCGTCATCGCAACCGGTGCAAGCAGTGCGGAAGGCCCCGCGGCTACATCCGCAAGTTCACGCTATGCCGCATCTGTTTCCGCAAGCTCGCTCTTGCCGGGGAGATCCCCGGCGTGACGAAGTCGAGCTGGTAACAGGTTGGATACGAGGGAAAGAAACTGAGGGGAAGAACAGTAGCATGACATCATCCGATCCCATCGCCGACATGCTGACCCGAGTGCGAAACGCGCTCAGGGCGAAGCATCAGAAGGTCGACGTCCCTGCGTCCAAGCTGAAGATGGAAATTGCGCGAATCCTCAAGGAAGAGGGTTACATTATCAACTTCAAGCTGGCGGAAGACGGTACGCAGAAGTCCATTCGTCTGTATCTTAAATACACTCCCACCAACGAGCCGGCGATCGCCGCCATCGAGCGTGTCTCGCGACCGGGCTGCCGCGTATATGTCGGCAGCAACGATATCCCGCGTGTGCTCGGTGGTCTGGGTGTAAATATTCTGACTACGCCTCGCGGTGTAATGACCGGCCGGGATGCCCGTAAAGAGGGTGTAGGCGGCGAGTTGCTTTGTCAGGTCTGGTAAGAAGGATTCTCCATGTCTCGAGTAGGTAAGAAGCCCATTCCACTGCCGTCCGGTGTGAAGATTAACATCGGCGATCAGTTGCAGGTAGAAGGACCGAAGGGCAAGTTAACGGTCCCCATTCCCCCGGGCGT
The DNA here is from genome assembly GCA_963825845.1 of Bryobacteraceae bacterium. Taxonomy (GTDB): domain Bacteria; phylum Acidobacteriota; class Terriglobia; order Bryobacterales; family Bryobacteraceae; genus DASQDN01. The sequence continues at coordinate 249,069 of CAWGVL010000065.1, forward strand.
TCGTGTCGAGCAGAACAACGGCACGTTGAACATTGTCCGCGAAAACGACAGCTACGCCGCAGCGCATGGTTTGACCCGCGCGCTGACGGCCAACGCGGTCACAGGTGTGAGCGCGACATGGAAGCGCGAACTCGACATCGTCGGGATTGGCTATCGCGTCGAGATGAAGGGTCGCGTCGCCATCTTTACACTCGGTTATTCGCATACGATCGAGTTCCTCCTGCCGCAGGGTGTCGACATGACGATCGATAAGCAGACGCACATCGTGCTGTCCAGCCATGATCGCCAACTGGTCGGTCAGACGGCGGCGAACATGCGTGCGCTGCGTCCGCCAGATCCTTATAAGAACAAGGGCGTCCGTTACACGAATGAAGTGTTGCGCAAGAAGGTCGGCAAGACCGGGTCGGGAGGTAAGTAATCGATGCCGAGAGTAGATAAAAATGAAGCCCGGTTGCGAGTGCATAGGCGCATCCGCCGGCGTGTTGCGGGCGACGCCGAGCGTCCCCGCCTGGCTGTATATCGCTCGCTTGCGCACATTTACGCTCAGGTCATCGACGATCGGTCCGGCCGCACGATCGTGTCGGCGTCCTCCAACGACAAAGGCGCATCGATGAACGGCGGCAATGTCGCCGGCGCGAAAGAGATCGGCCGGCTAGTGGCTGAGCGCGCAAAGGAAAAGGGTATTACCAAGGTGGTTTTCGATCGCGGCGGCTACCTGTACCACGGGCGTATCAAAGCGCTCGCCGATGCCGCGCGTGAAGCAGGATTGGAGTTCTAGAGAATGCCCGCTGTCCCGGTAAAAAGAATCGACTCGTCGCAGTTCAACTTGAAAGAGCAGGTGGTCTCGATCAATCGAGTCACCAAGGTCGTCAAGGGTGGTAAGAACATGAGCTTCTCGGCTCTGGTCGTCGTTGGCGATCCCACCGCGAAGGTGGTTGGCTACGGCACCGGCAAGGCGAAGGAAGTTCCCGCTGCCATCAAGAAGGGCATTGAAGCGGCGAAAAAGAACCTGAAGAAAATCAATCTGCTCGAAACCACAATCAAGCACCAGGTGCTTGGCCGCTTCGGTTCGGGACAGGTCCTGCTCAAGCCCGCTCCGGCTGGTAAGGGTGTGATCGCGGGTGGTCCGGTTCGCGCCGTCATTCAGGCCGTCGGCATTCCCAACGTACTCACAAAGTCAATTGGATCGCGGAATCCGCATAACGTGGTGAAGGCGACCATCAACGCTCTCGAGCAACTGCGGGATCAGAATGCGGTCGGTGAAGTTCGCGGCGTGGGCGAGGACAAATTCTTCAGTAAGGCAGGGTCGTAACATGACCGGCATGATCAAGATTAAACTGGTTAAGAGCCCGATTTGCACGCCTGAGAAGCATAAGGTAATCATCCGGAGCCTCGGTCTGAGAAAGATCAATCAGGTGGTGGAGCGGCCGGACACGCCATCGTTCCGTGGGATGGTGGCCAAGGTGCCGCATCTGCTGGCGGTCGTGGAGTAAAGCGATGAATCTAAGTGATCTTAAAGCGCCGGAGGGCCAGAATCGGCCCCAGAAGCGGATCGGTCGCGGTATGGGCAGCCGCCGGGGAAAAACCTCCGGGTCGCGGACATAAGGGCGCTCGCTCGGTTTCCGGCTATTCGAAGATGCGCGGTTTTGAAGGCGGACAGATGCCGATGCATCGCCGTCTTCCCAAGCGCGGCTTCACGAACATTTTCCGTAAGGAATACGTAGTCGTGAACCTCGATCGCCTGAATGAGCTTCAAGGCGATACGTTCGATTTCGACACGCTGAAGCAACTCGGCGTCGTGAAAAAGTTGAAAGGTGGCCTCAAGATTCTCGGTACTGGAGAGTTGACGCGCGCTCTGACGATCACCGCGCACAACTTTTCGGGGGCCGCGAAGGAAAAGATTGAGGCGGCCGGCGGCAAGGCTGTGTTGGTGGGCGAGTCCCAGGGCGCATAGCACAAGAGACGTATAAGCAATTCCATGAATAAGTTCTTCGAAGCCATCGCCAACGTCTTCCGTGTTCCGGACCTCCGGAACCGTATCCTGTTCACTCTTGCGATGCTGGCGATCTACCGCTTGGGCGGCCACATTCCGACGCCCGGAGTGGACGCTCTTCGGTTTGAGGCGTTTGTCAAACAAAACGCCGGCTCCTTTCTTGGCTTCATCGATCTTTTCTCAGGCGGCACGTTCCGGCGCTTGACGATCTTCGCGTTGGGCATCATGCCCTACATCACCGCGTCAATCATTCTGCAGCTATTGACAGTCGTCATTCCGACGCTGGAGAAATTGCAGAAGGAAGGTGAACTCGGACGGCGGAAGATCACGCAGTGGACGCGATATCTGACGATCGGCCTGGCGGTGATGCAGTCGATGGGCATTGCGACGATGCTCCAGGCATCCGAAGGCAATTTTGTACTGAACCCGGGTGTCGGTTTCGTTTTGATGACGATCCTGAGTTTGACGACGGGTACGGCGTTCATCATGTGGTTGGGTGAGCAGATAACCGAACGCGGTATCGGCAACGGAATGTCGCTGATTATCTTTGCCGGGATCGTGGTAGGCCTGCCTTCCGCAATCGAGCAGATTTATACGAACGTGTTCGTCACGCGGCAATGGAACGCGTTTCAGTTAATCATCATTCTGGCGATGATGATCGCGGTGGTAGCCTTCATTATCCTCGTCGAGCGCGGCGAGCGCCGGATTCCGGTGCAATACGCGAAACGCGTTGTCGGTCGGCGCATGATGGGCGGCCAGTCGACGCACCTCCCTTGAAAGTGAATGCCGGCGGCGTGATTCCGGTGATCTTTGCTAGTTCGTTCCTCGCGTTCCCGCAAACGCTGAACCAAGTGGCATTTGTCCGGAACAGTCCATATCTGACCGGGATGCTGAATGCGATTTCAGGCTCATCGCCGTTGTATTTCGTGCTGTTCACCGCCCTGATCATTTTCTTCTGCTTCTTCTACGTTTCGATCATTTTCAATCCGAACGAGGCGGCAGACAACATGCGTAAGTACGGCGGCTTCATCCCGGGGATTCGCCCTGGAAAGAACACTGCCGAATACATGAACAAGATTCTGACCCGGATCACGGTGGTCGGCGGTTTATACCTGGCGCTTCTGTCGTTGATTCCGCAGATCATGATCTCGGGAATTAAGCTGCAGAGGCTGCCTTTGGTCGGAAATTGGATCGACCAGTACTTCCCGCGTTGGCTGCTGGATGGCCTGGGCGTGAACTTCTACTTCGGTGGTACATCTTTGCTGATCGTGGTCGGCGTGGCGATGGATACCGTCAACCAGATCGAGGCTCAGTTGATTATGCGGCACTACGAGGGATTCACTCCGCGGGCCGGCCGCATCCGTGGCCGACGAAGCGGTATGTAAGCATGATCGTTCGTAAGAGTCCCGCCGAGCTCGAGAAAATGCGGCGAAGCGGGCTGTTGGTTCACGAGATTCTTCACAAGCTGGCCGGAATGGTTCAGGTGGGTGTTTCCACTTTGGACTTGGAAGTTGAGGCCGAAAAGATGATTCGCGACGCGGGCGCACGACCCGCGTTCAAGGGTTACTACACACAGTCGGCGGGGACAAAATACCCGTTTGTCCTGTGTACGTCGGTGAATAGTGAAATCGTCCATGGCATGCCGTCCGCGAAGCGGGCGTTGAAGCCCGGGGATATTGTTTCCATCGACACCGGGGTTGAACTGGGCGGATATTTCGGAGATTCCGCGATAACCGTTCCGGTAGGTGAGATCAACGATAGTGCCAGACGCCTTCTGAGGGTCACCGAGGAATCGTTGGAGTTGGCTATCGACAAAGTGCGACCGGGAAACCGGCTGTTCGACATCTGCGGTACTGTCGAGCAGCACGTCGTTAAGAATGGCTTTTCGATCGTGCGTGAGTTTGTGGGGCACGGTATCGGGACGTCGCTCCACGAGGAACCGCAGGTTCCGAACTATGTGGACCGGAAAAACGAGAATCCCCGGTTGAAAGAGGGTATGGTTCTCGCCATTGAGCCGATGGTGAACGCCGGCAAGCCGGAATCGAAGGTTTTATCGGACAAGTGGACTGCGGTGACGGTTGATGGATCGTACTCGGCCCATTTTGAACACTGCGTGGCGGTCACGGACAATGGCCCGTGGGTTTTGACGAGGCCGTGATCTGCACAGGTCGGGGCTCATCGACGGCCAACTAGCACTTACATGGAAAGTGGCAAAGGTAAAGGAGTTCCTGCTACAATAGTAGAACTTTTGCCTTCGGCGACTTACCGTCTTAAGTTAGAAAGCGAACAGGAAGTTACGGCGCATACTGCCGGCTCTGTGGTTACCAATTTCGTAAGGCTGCGACCGGGAGATCGGGTGGAAGTTGAGCTTTCGCCATACGACCGGACACGTGGACGGATCGTGAAGCTGTTGACGAAGGAATAAGGATCGAGACATGAAAGTTCGGGCATCCGTTAAGAAAATGTGCGACAAGTGCAAGGTCATCCACCGCGAAGGTGTCGTCCGCGTGATCTGCGTAAATCCCAAGCACAAGCAGCGTCAGGGTTAGGCGCTGAAGCAAGTTAGGCGCTGAGCGAGAGCGCTAAAGCGAAAAATCGAGGAGTAAAGGGCATATGGCGCGTATTGCAGGCGTAGATCTGCCGCCGAGAAAGCGGGCCGAAATCGGTCTGACCTACATTTATGGCATCGGGCGCACCCGGTCCAAATCGATCCTCCACCGTGTGGGCGTCGATCCGGATCGTAAGATCCAGGACCTCAGCGAAGAGGAAGTGAACAACATTCGTACGCTGCTCGAAAACGAAGGCGCGGTCGAAGGCGATCTGCGCAAAGAGATTTCGATGAATATCAAGCGTCTCATCGAAATGGGTTCGTATCGAGGGTTGCGTCACCGTCGCGGTCTTCCGGTTCGAGGTCAACGCACGCACACGAATGCGCGCACGCGCAAGGGACCTCGCCGCGGCACCGTGGCTGGCAAAAAGAAAGCTGGCGTGAAGTAAACAGACATGGCGAAAGCACCTGCGAAGAGTACGAAAAAGAAAGCTTTCAAGAAGAAAGAAAAGAAGCACATTCCTGTCGGCGTCATGCACGTGCAGGCCACGTTCAACAACACGATCGTGACCTTCACTGATCCGATTGGAAACGTGGTTTCGTGGTCGAGTTCAGGTTCGCTCGGCTTCCGCGGATCGCGTAAGGGAACCCCGTTTGCCGCGCAGCAGGCCTCTCTGACGGCGGCGAATAAAGCAAAAGAAGCTGGAATGCGGTCGGTAGAAGTAAAGGTCGCAGGCCCTGGTTCGGGTCGCGAGTCTGCAGTCCGTGCGTTGTCGACGGTCGGCATCGAAGTTCGCGCCATCCGCGACACGACGCCGATTCCGCACAACGGCTGCCGTCCCCCAAAGCGCCGCCGCGTCTGATTCGTTGTTTTTAGGCCCGGTTGGAGACAACCGGGCATTGGTGTGTCAAGACATACGGGCAGGACGAAGGCCTCTCCGGCCGTAAACTGCGCCACTGAAGCGCCTGTCACTTCGGGCGTTTCAGAACCGCGAACGATAGTGAGCGGGAATTGAAGGAGAAAGAATGGCTCGTTATAGTGGTCCCGTGTGCCGGTTGTGCCGGCGTGAGGGCATGAAACTCTTCCTGAAGGGGGAGCGGTGTCACACAGAAAAGTGCGCGATTGAGCGCCGCAATTTCGTACCCGGTCAGCATGGCAAGGATCGTAAGCCGAAGATCGTCGGATACGGCCTACAGCTTCGTGAGAAGCAGAAGACGCGCCGGTATTACCGCCTGCTTGAAACGCAGTTCCGGAACTTGTTCGAGAAAGCCAGTGCGATGCCCGGCATCACAGGCGAGAATCTTCTGGGCATGCTCGAGAAGCGTCTCGACAATGTCGTGTACCGAATGGGTCTTGGAACCAGCCGTGCCCAGGCACGTCAAATGGTTCGTCACGGTCATTTTCAGGTCAACGGCCGAAAGACAAATATTCCATCTTTCCAGGTGAAGCCCAACGACGTGGTGGAAGTCCGCGAGAAGAGCCGCAACAACCCTGCGATTCTCGGCGCCCGCGATACGACGGCGCATGCGCCGACGCCAACTGGATGGAAGTCGATAAAGATAACCTGCGAGCCCGAGTGCTTGCTCAACCCAAGCGCGAAGAGCTGGTTCAGATTCAGATTAACGAACAGCTCATCGTCGAACTCTACTCGAAGTAGTCGCAGCCAGCAGTCTGAGGTCAGGACCAGAGGAGAGCAATTGATGTTTAAAGGATTTCAAAAGCCCAAACGGCTTGTAGCCAATACTGAAACGCTCACGGATCGCTTCGGCCAGTTCACGGCCCAGCCGTTTGAGCGTGGATTCGGGTCCACAATCGGCAACGGATTGCGCCGCGTGCTCTTGAGCTCGATCGAAGGCGCCGCCATCACGGCCGTGCGCATCGAAGGTGTTGCCCACGAGTTCAGCCCGATTCCGAGTGTCGCGGAGGATGCGACCGATATCATCCTCAATTTGAAGCAGGTTCCGTTCAAGATGATGGGCGAAGGCGCCCGCACCGTCCGGTTGCGCGTCGACCAGCCGGGTGAGGTCAGCTCCGGTCAGATCGAAACGGATCAGGACGTGGAAGTTCTCGATCGCAATATGCACATTGCGACTGTTGGAGAGGGCGGCAAACTAAACATCGAGATGCGGTTGAAGTCGGGCCGCGGCTATGTCAGCGCCGATCGAAATTTCGATGAAGATCTGCCCCTCGGGTATATCCCGATCGACTCGATCCACTCGCCCGTCCGTAAGGTCAACTACACGGTTGAGGCTGCGCGTCTTGGTCAGATGACCGATTACGACAAGCTGACGATTGAAGTCTGGACCAACGGCGCGATCTCACCTCAGGATTCGATCGGGCAGGCGGCGAAGTTGCTGAAAGATCACATGTCGATCTTTATTAACTTCGAGGAACTGCCGGAGTCGGTCGAAGAGCCGGCGGAGCGCGGTACGGGCCAGATGAATGAAGTTCTCAACCGGTCGGTGGAAGAACTCGAGTTGTCTGTTCGCTCGTACAACTGCCTGAAGAACGCCAATATTCAGTCGATAGGCGACCTGGTTCAGAAGACCGAGGCGGAAATGCTCCGGACGAAGAACTTCGGCCGCAAGTCGCTGAACGAGATCAAGGAAATCCTGGGCAATCTTGGCCTCGGATTCGGAATGAAAATCGATGCGCAAGGCCGCCTGGTCATGCCGCCTCCCGGCTCTGCTGCCGCGATTGGCGACATGGAAGGCGTGGGGGATGTAAACGAATGAGACACCGTAAAGCCGGATTTAAACTCAAGCGCGATACGGATCAGCGGGTTGGGCTGCTCCGGACAATGGTGACCAACGTCATCGAGCAGGAGCGCATCATCACGACGACCGCCAAGGCCAAAGCCGTAAAGCCGTTGGTCGACAAGATGGTGACGCTTGCCAAGCGTGACACTCTACACACCCGGCGTCAGGCGGCCGCTTTCCTGCGGACGCAAGACGCTGTGAAGAAGCTGTTCGACAAGTTGGGCGCTCGATTTGGACAACGCAACGGTGGATACACTCGCATTGTTAAGCTGGGCTTCCGCAAGGGTGACGGCGCCGAGCAGGTCATGCTCGAACTCGTCGGGTCTGAACTGGTGAAGCGCGCTGCTGATCGTGCCAAGCGCCGCGAAGAGCGCCTCCGTGCGATGCGCGAAGGCAAAGAAGGCGAAGAGGGCGGCGACGAGAAAGAGTAGTCGTGAACGCAAGTTGTTGTGCGAGAAGGGGAGCCGGTTGGCTCCCTTTTTTTTGCGGCTGAACTCGGGTACAGAAGTACGAAAGTCTTAGTACCAACGGCTCTTGTTGGAAAAATGGAACGGGTTTATGCTCATCGAGCAGTGTTCATGTGAGTACGAGCGTGACCGGGATTTGCGGGAATGCTCCACTTAGTGAGGGGCACGTGGCTATCGGAGGGCCACGTGCTTTTTTTTGGGTTAGGATACGGCAACGCATGCGCCGCTACTACGTAATCCTATCGTCGGTTCTCCTCCTTGTGGGTATCGCCAACGCCCGGTCTCGACGTAGTTCCTCCCAAACCCAAACTGCCAGCGCACCCGGACAGTTCGATTACTACGTCCTCAGTCTCTCGTGGTCGCCGCAGTACTGCGCGAATCCGAACAACGCTAGCCGTGACCGGGAGCAATGTGGATCAGGCCGCCGGTACGCCTTTGTCACACACGGACTTTGGCCCAATAACGATCGCCCCCCTCACCCACGCGAGTGCGCACCGCGTTCGACGGTGCCGCCTGACCTGACGGCGCAGATGCTCGCGATCATGCCGAGCCCCGCTCTTATTCAACATGAGTGGAATTCACATGGAACCTGTAGTGGCCTGAATCAGAGGGACTATTTCGCCGCCATTCGTGCCGCCTACCGTCTGGTGAAAATACCGGAGCCGTACAGGCAACCAGAAAAGGACTTGCGAGTCTCAGCCGATGAGATCCGGCGCAATTTCGGGCGTGCCAACGCGCCGTTCCCTCAGAGCAGCGTAAGGCTCGATTGCAGCGGCGAATATCTCCGAGAACTCCGCCTCTGCCTCGACAGGACTCTCGGTCCGCAGCCCTGTGGAAGTACCGTTCAGGATTCTTGTGGAAGCCGAACGGTCACTCTTCGTCGGGTCCGATAGAACAACACCACGAGCGTCAAAATCGAGGCAGCCGAAATCCAGCGGCACAGCCACAGTTCCCAACCTCCTTTGTATGTGAGTTGAATTTCGCAGTTGCCGTTGCACGCGGGATCCACCCACATCAGGCCGAGACCGTCTCGCTGAAGGGGAATACTCTTGCCTCTGCTTGTGGCCTGCCATCCCGGATGATGGGTCACCTGAATACTTACGACCTGCCCGGCGGGAACGACGGCGTGTATTGTCGCGTGGTCCGTCCCTCGCCACTTCCACTCCCCATGCGTGGCCGTATCCAATGCCGCTGCGAAACGACGGATTTCGCTTGTGTCGTGCCAGTCCAGCGGCTCGCGTTTGACCAGAGCGTCCCGGCTCATGACATGCGCGAACGAGGAAGACGCCCCGGGAACTCGACAGATCTTCGTGTCCTCCTGCTGCCAGAGAATGTCACATCCGTCAAACACCTCCGGCCGGTTGAAGGGCTTCCAGAACTCGGGGCTCTGCTTGCCCGGAACTGCAAATGCCCGCACTCCATACGCTTTCAGCCATGTCTGTACGAGGTCAGCGTCCTTCGAATCGGTGACATAGATCGATTGAGCAGCGATTTTCTGATGGATGCTGTTGTATGCCGTAGACCAGGATCCGCCTGTCATCTGCTGCTCATCGCTCCATGCATTCAACCACTGTCCGATCGAGCCCGGAAGCCAGACGCGAGAGTCGGGTAAGTTGACATTTAGCCACTGGGCCACTTTGTATTCGATATTAGTGGCCGGCTTAACGGGCCGGGTGATGTTCTTCTCGAACCGGCGATGATTGGCGGCCTGTTCCGCGGCCAAGCTCACACCAACGAGAGCCAGCGAAACACGGATTGGCGCAGGCCAACGCTGGATCAAGGGCGCCACGGCGAACGCTCCAAGCAGGCAAAGTCCGAACTCGGCTTCCATCTTGTACCTGCCCGACTGCGGGAGAAATGTCCGACCGAGATACATCGAGATCATAGGGATGGCCACCATCGTCCAGGTGAACAGGGCGACGAAACGAACCCACCAATCGACACACAAAACGTTGCACCCGACCCAGATCAATACGCAGCCGAGAAGGATCAGTGTTACGGCCGTTAGGGATCCTACGCTGTACTCGACCACGCCGTGGAATTGCTGGTTCGCGCTAATCGCGCCGAATAACGATGGGGGCAGAAAAGGGCAGCAGACCAGATAAGCGAATGCCGCGGTTGTTCCTGCGTGGACCGCGTGTCTCCATCCTAACGTTGTCAATAAACATAGGAGGGTGATCAGCAGGGCGGTCAGCCCGAACGCGTTGGCCAGCAGCATGATACACATACATGCGCCTGCCCAGACCCAGTAGCGAACTTGCTGGCGCTGAATCGCAAGCACGACGAACAAGATCACCAGCGGCAATGCAGTCAGCGCGAGCATGTGAGGCGCTTCGTCCCAAACGGCGGTCACATAAAGACGACGAGCGTCGGCTACCCTTCTCCACGCGAAGGGCTCGTCCGGTACCACAAGTTGAGTCAGTGAAGTTAACGAGTACAGAAGCGCCGCAATGAAACTCCAGCCCGGCTTCCGAGTAAGCACGGCACTCATCGAGAACATCGTGACCGGCGTCAGGACATAAATGAGGCCAACGACTCCGTGGAATGAACGATTTACGGACACACTCGCGACCTTCGAGCCGAGGGCGGTCATCGCGGGAACCAGAGGAGCGTAGGTGAATTCGAACGGCATTCCGACATCCCAATAGGGCCACCATCCCGGAGTCCACCAGTGGTGCCCGGCAAGTCGGGCGAGGCCGATCCAGAATCCGTGCATCGAGTTCATGTGTCCGGTATGTTCCGCAAAGAACAAGTCTCGGGCGATGTAAACGTTTAGCCAGAGGAGGAGCGCCAAGTACAACGCCATCCGGACGAGAGGCATCGTTCCAGTTTGCCACGTCTTCGGGCGCTCGCAATCTAATTCAAACGCACTTAAACATAGTTGACATCTAAGGACGCATATTTTATACTGACAATAGAGTAATGGAAGAGGAGGTTCGATAAGGATCAATGACACTGCTCAAATACTCACCCTTCGGAGACGTTGACGAGATGCCTGGAATCCGGCAGATGCAGGAGACGCTGTCGCGTTTCTTAAGCGAGCCGAGTTCTCGGCCGTGGACTCCGGCCGTGGATATTCTCGAGACCGAAAACGAACTCATCCTGAAGATGGATGTACCCGAAGTCGAGTTGAAGGACGTCGACATCCGTTTGGAGAACCAGACGCTGACTGTCAAGGGAGAACGGAAGTTCGAGAATCTGCAGGATAGTAAGGCTTACCACAGAATTGAGCGCAGCTACGGGTCGTTCGCCCGGAATTTTACGCTACCTGATACTGTGGATACAGAGAAGGTCCGAGCCGACTACAAGAACGGCGTTCTAAGCATTGTCCTTCCCAAGAAGGAAGTTGCGAAGCCAAGGACCATCAAGGTCGAAATAAGCAATAACTAATAGGACACGTAGCACATCCAACTAGGTGACGGCGGGCGACCACTCAGGTCGCCCGTATTGTTTGGGAGAATCAGAGTACATGAAAGCGAATGGCTTGCGAACGGCGGCGCTGTTGGGTGGTCTCAGTGGCTTGCTGCTTTTAATTGGACAGGCTTTGGGCGGCGCAAACGGGTTGGTGATGGGGCTTGTACTTGCAATCGGTATGAACTTTTTCAGCTACTTCTTTTCCGAGAAGATGGCGCTGATGATGTACCGCGCGCAACCTGTCACGCCAGCCGAGAACGCGCACGTTTACAGCCGTGTTTACCCGATGGTTCAGCAACTATGCCACCGGATGGAATTGCCCATCCCGAGACTATGGATCATACCCGACCATTCGCCCAATGCGTTCGCGACCGGTCGGAATCCAAGTCACTCGTCGGTGGCGTTTACAGCCGGTATTCTCGAATTGATGAACGACCGTGAGGTCGAAGGCGTTCTCGCACATGAATTGGGTCATATCAAAAATCGAGATATCCTGACAAGCTCAATCGCAGCTACGATCGCAGCAGCGATCACGTTTGCCGCGCGGATGGCGATGTTCATGGGGCCGCGCCACAGCGATGACGAAGACTCGGTCAGTCCGGTCGGCGCTTTGATGATGGCAATTCTCGCTCCAATTGCAGCCATGTTGATCCAGATGGCAATTTCACGCACGAGAGAGTTCTCTGCCGATGCTGCGGCCGCCAAGTACACGGGCTCTCCGGATGGGCTCATCAGCGGTCTTCAGAAGCTCGAGAGCTGGTCGCACCGCATTCCGATGGATGCGTCGCCTTCCACGGCGCACATGTTCATCATTAAGCCTTTTAGTGGATCGGCTTTCATGAAATTGTTCTCGACGCATCCGCCGACGGAAGAGCGCATCGCTGCTCTTCAGTCGCTTCGTGGCCGTATGGCCACCGCTTGATGCGTTCAGTCAAAGTGAACCGAAAGGCGGCGGACCGCATCGCCTCTGGTCATCCGTGGGTATTCGCGAGTGATATCGTCGATCGGGATGGCGCGGAGCCAGGCGATGCGGTTCAAGTTTTTGATTTCAGAAGTCGCGCCCTTGGAACGGCTCATTACAGCTCCTCTTCCCAGATCACGCTCCGTCTGCTGTCAAAGCAAGTCGAAGAAGTTGATTCCGAATTTCTAAGGAAGCGTTTAAGCGCGGCGATCGCGCTGCGTACACAGGTCGTTCGCGACTCCGATGCATATCGCGTCGTGTATTCAGAGGGTGATCTGCTTCCCGCGCTGATTGTCGATCGATACGGCGATTATCTTTCCCTGCAAACGTTGAACCAGGGCATGGACCGCATCCAGGCTGACATTGTGCGGTGTCTCGAGAACTTGCTGCTGCCTAAAGGCATCATTGCCCGCAATGACGTAGCTGTCCGCACACGGGAAGAACTGCCGGTGGAAACGAAGATCGTGTCGGGCGAAGTTCCCGCGCGCGTCGACGTCACGATGAACGGACTCCGCTGGCATGCCGACCTGGTGCACGGGCAAAAGACCGGAGTCTATCTCGATCAACGAGAAAACTATGTAGCTGCAGCGAAATACGCGCACGGCAATGCACTCGATTGCTTCACATCCACCGGCGGTTTCGCTTTGCATCTCGCAAGAACTTGCGAACAGGTCGAAGCAATCGATAGTTCCGAGCATGCGATACAAACTGCAGGAACGAATCGCGACCTTAACGACATTCGGAATGTCACGTTCAGAGAAGCGGACGTGTTCGATGTGTTGACAGGCTATGCCGGAGCCCGCAGGAAATTCGACACCGTCGTGTTGGATCCGCCTGCCTTCACGAAGTCCCGACAGCAGATTGAGGGAGCAGCTCGCGGCTACAAAGAGATCAACCAGCGTGCGCTTCGGCTACTCGATTCCGGCGGAGTACTGGTGACTTGCTCGTGTTCGCATCATTTCAGCGAGGCGCTCCTACTCGAGGTTTTGGCTGAGGCTTCCCTGGACACTCGGAAGACGTTACGTGTGCTCGAAAGGCGTGCTCAAGCGCAGGACCACCCGATCCTTCTGACCGTTCCCGAAACTCATTACCTTAAGTGCCTCATCGTTCAAGTGGTCTGAGGAGATGTCCTCGCGACCAGATCCGATAAAGATAAACAGTTTGCGGTGCACCCCAAAAGTGAAACAGTCGGCGGTGTTGAACACGACCGTTCGCTGATCTATTGTGGACGCTTTCAGCCGTTCTCGCGAAAATCGAGACGGCTGGGGAAGCGGAGACGAGCTCCGCTGGAGAGCGACTCGTTGAGGAATACCCAGCTGAGACTCACTCCGGTGATGATCGGCCGGGGATGCTTGCCATCCCCGGCTTTCCTCGCGCAACATCACTGAGCTAGATCTCCACATGCCTTATAAAACTCATCCGGGCCGCCGCAGTCCCTCCTCTGCCTCATGGCCTCCTCGAAGGCAGCGGGCGAACAGATAACCGAGCGCTGAATGCAGACGTTTGGTGTTGTAGTACCCATCGATGAACGCACTACCCTGACGGCGCAGATCGTCAAGGTCCCGGTACTCTTGGCAGATAGATCTCTTCCTGTTTTAGCGTTTTCAGGAAGCTCTCGCACATAGCGTTGTCGTATGGATTCCCGACGCGGCTCATGCTGCAGATCGCACCGTGCTCGCGCAGGAGCGCGATGTACTCGTCCGACGCATATTGCACGCCCCGATCGGAGTGATGAACCAGACCGGGCCGTGGCTTCCGTTCGGCGACTGCTTGTTGCAGCGCGTCAACGGCGACCGTACTGCGGAGGCTTGCATTCAAGGCCCATCCGACCACGCGCCGGGAGAACGCATCGAGAATGACCGCCAGGTATACGAATTCCTCCTGCAGTCGTATATAGGTCAAATCGGCTACCCACAACTGGTTCGGCCCAGTCAGTTCCATTCGTCCGGCCAGATTGACATGACCTCGAATGAGTGCTGCGAATCGGTCGTCGAGATGAACTTTCGTCTACGGATCGCCAGCAGGTTGTCGTCCTGCATCATCCGGAGGACACGCTTGCGATTCACCACCATTCCGCGATACCGAAGCTCTGCCGTAATGCGGCGGTATCCGTAATGACGGCGGTGCTCGGACGCAATCTCCTGAATGGCTGCACGGACGGCGATCTCCTCGGCCGCAGGTTCCGTCTTGTGCCGAGCCACCGGTAGAACCCGGTCCGGCTCACCTGTGCCAGCGAGCACATTCGTTCCACGCTGAGTTTGCCTTGCACAGACGGCATCATTTCCGCAATGTATCCGTAGATGCCGCATCGCCACTGCTTCCGGTCTTGCGGCGACGATCCTCGATACTTTGCAAGGCACCTTTGAAAAAACCTGCCTCCAGCGTTTTATCCGCCAGCGCGATCTTTAGCTGATCGACTTCCTTCTTCAGCGCGGTGATCGCCGGCGTGTCCACCACTGGTCCCGGCCGCTTCTTCGCGAAACGTGTCCTTCCTGCTTGTCCCGCCACTGATACAGGATTCCCCTCGAAACCTTCAACTCGCGGGCGAGTGCCCCGATGTTTTCGCACCCCTTCAACCGCCTGAGCGCCTCGGCCCGGAACTCCGGCGTATATCGCTGCCACTTCCTCATGCGCAGTTCTCCATTCGCTGCGAAAGTGTTCAACAGGCCAGTGTTTCACTTTTGGGTGCAGTCCAGTTCAGTCTAAATGATGGTACACGTCTCGAGTAGGGCGCGACCTGGGACGGCAGATGCCCGTAAGTTTCAATGACCTCTTTTGACGTCCAACGTGGAATAGCGCATGCGTACGTATCGCAGTGATGGCTGGACGGATCCGCCAACGAGCGCTATAAACCTCCTTCGGCGATCAACATCATCCAGATCAACATGTTAGGATCAGTCCGTGGCCGGGAAGATCCTCAAAGAGCTCCAGCAATCGAAGCCTTTTCGCCACCTGGAGGAAGAAGTTTTTCTCAATCTGCAGCGCACCGCTGACGCGTTGATGCAGGAGATTACCGACATCCTCAAGCCCTTCGGATTATCTCCGACTCAATACAACGTGATGCGGATCCTGCGGGGCGCAGGTGAGGCCGGAATCACATGCAAAGAAATCGGCGCACGCATGATCACTCGCGATCCCGACATCACGCGATTGCTTGACCGCCTGGAGCGCCGGCATCTAGTGACTCGAAATCGAGCGAAGGAGGATCGCCGGTTTGTATCGATTCACATCACGAATGAAGGCCTTTCACTCCTCAAGGAACTGGATGATCCGATTGCTCAGAGGCAACTCGATCTCATGGGGCACATGGACAAGCAACAACTCTACCGAATGGTGGAGTTACTCGAAACGATTCGTGAATGGCCACGGTAAGGCAGACCAACTATGAGCCGATTTTCTTTGATCCACGCGGTACGCGAGCCGAGCGGAAATGCGCGAGAGTCCGCCCCGTTGTTGGTGTTGCTGCATGGTGTCGGCAGCAATGAGCAGGATCTGATCGGTCTCGCGCCGGCGCTGGACTCGCGCTTCTTCGTTGTAAGCGTTCGCGCTCCAATTACTTTAGGGCATAGTTCCTATGGCTGGTACCCGGTTCAGTTCGCGCCAGAGGGACCCATCATCGATCCCGATGCGGCGGAGCGCAGCCGTCTTCTGATTCTGAAGTTTGTCGAAGAATTGGCGGAATCCTATAACATTGACGGCGAGCGCATGTTTCTGATGGGATTCAGCCAGGGCTGCATTATGAGCATAGCGGCTGCGCTTACCGCGCCCCGAAAGTTCGCGGGCATTGTCGGCATGAGCGGACGTTTACTCCCGGGGATTCTTTCGAAGCTGGCTCCCGATGACCAACTGCGAGGATTGCCCGTGATGGTCGTGCACGGAACGCAAGATTCTGTGTTGTCGATCGACTTCGGGCGCGCCATTCGAGATGCTCTGGAAAAACTGCCCGTGGATCTCGTTTATCGCGAATATGCAATGGGTCATAACGTTTCACAGCAGAGCCTCAACGACATAAGTTTGTGGTTGACCGCGCGTCTCAATTCACCGGATTGGCGTTCTCTTCCGAAGGAATGATCACTTCCCTCAAATGAGAGAGTGGCTGGAGCGCTACTTCGAATTTGCCGCTCTCGGCACAAACTGGCGAACTGAGATTCTCGCCGGCGTGACTACTTTTGTCACCATGGCGTACATCATTTTTGTCAATCCGTCGATCCTGCAGGAGACAGGAATGCCGTTTCAGGCCGTGCTGGCGGCGACCTGTGTGTCAGCCGCGATCGGGAGCCTGGTGATGGGGATTTTCGCACGGTATCCGATTGCGCTCGCGCCCGGTATGGGCCTAAACGCATACTTCACGTATTCGGTAGTCAAGGGTTTGGGCGTGCCATGGACGGTGGCATTGGGAGCGGTGTTCTTATCCGGCGTACTCTTTTTAATTCTGACGATATTCGGTATCCGCCAACTCATTGTGTCGGCGATTCCGCCAGAGCTGTACGCGGCGGTCGCGAGCGGCATCGGGTTATTTATCGCGGTCATTGGCTTACGTAATTCAGGTGTTGTGGTGGCGAGTCCCGCGACACTGGTGACACTGGGAAATCTTCGCGAGCCTAACACCCTTTTAGCTTTGTTCGGATTTCTTTTAACGGCAGGACTGTTATCGAGAAACGTTCGTGGCGCGATGCTGGTTGGCATTCTGAGTACGACTGCAGTCGGCGTGCCGCTGGGACTTGTCTCGTGGCAGCCGAGCACATTCAGACTCGCGGATTACAGCGGAACGGCGTTCCAGTTGGATATATCGGGCGCAATAAGTCTTGGCATACTCGAGATCGTGTTCGTTTTTCTTTTTGTCGATCTGTTTGATAATGTCGGCACGCTGGTAGCGGTGGGTAAAAAGGCGGCATTGTTCGATGAAGCGAACCGGATACCGCGTTTGAATCGCATCCTCGTCTCTGACGCGACCGCCACGATCGCTGGATCGATGGCTGGTACTTCTACGGTCGTGAGTTATATCGAAAGTGCCGCGGGAGTGGTTGCTGGCGGCCGATCGGGCGTGACGGCGGTAGTTGAGGCCTGCTTTTCCTCGTGGCGCTATTCGTCGCGCCTGTAGTCGGCGCGATCCCGGCGGCCGCCACTGCGCCGGCGCTGATTCTCGTCGGGTCGATGATGGCATCGCATATGGCTGAGATCGACTGGGCGGACACGGTTGTTTCAATCCCTGCATTTCTTACAATCATTACTATTCCCCTAACCTTCAGCATTGCCAACGGCATTGCGTTCGGGTTCACGGCATTTACGGCATTGGCGATTGTGCGAGGCGAGTTCCGTCGTGTGAACTGGGTGATGTGCGTACTCACAGCGCTGTTCGTCTTACGCTTCGCGTACCTCGGCGGATACTGAGATCCTGCCGTTCCAATCGGTGACTTACCGAGATTGACATCCGGAGACAATCTCTTCCACTGAGTCACCGCGGCTTCGATGGTCGCAGCGATTGACATTTTCGCGATGACAGTTTTGCGCTGGCGTTTTCGCCTATACAAGACGGATTGGCATTGCTGGAAGTCGTAATCGCATGCAGGGACGAGCATCGATGAAATGCGTGAAATCGTGCTTTAAGCACTCAGTAGTATCGACAAGTTAAAACTATGATCACTCAAGTACTACTGATACTCGAATGCAGCAGTTAAGAGTTAAGAAAACCCTTGAACATTGAGGGGTTCAGGAGTAGGATTTTACGAACGCTTAGGGTGGCTTGCTTATGACTGGTTCTTCCCAACTACGCTTGGTCTGTACGCTAGCGGACATGAATACGAGATACAGGGGAAGTTCCCTATGTCGTTTAGGGGACGATGTGCTTACCACGATTCGAATAGTACCTGGGCTGATTCAGTTTCCAATGTGCGCATCGAACGCAAGCGTACCAAGAATTTGTGAGGGATGAGTGTTGCCTGACTGGATTGACTATGTCTGGATGTAACTTCTCGAAGAGATATGTGAGAGTGGGGCTTGTCGCGAGCCTGTTCGCGTGTGCGGTGTCGATACCGACGGCGAGTGCGGCCACGGAAGCGAAAAAGGTCGAGGCCATCCATAAAGGTCTCGCCCACTTATACGCCACGCAGCAACCAGGGGGTTATTGGAACTATTCGGGATACGAGCAGGCTGCGACAGGTGCTGCGGCGTTTGCTCTCCTGAACCAGCGGGACAAATGGGGTAATGATGCGGCTCAGTATCAAGCAGCGGTAGACAAGGCGGTTGCTTACCTTGTAAGCACTGCAAACATTACGGAAGTAAGTACGCGGAATGACGGCATCAATATATGCCCGAGCGGCGCCGCGGCCTGTAAAGCTGTCTATTGGTTTGGCAATGCGCGCTCGACACAGACGAGTGGACTTATAGCGTCCGCGCTCGCAACGTATGGCTTGATTGCGGGTCCAGATGCGGTGGCAACTACAACGGGGCCACTCGCAGGTATGACTTGGGGGCAGATCGCCCAAGGAATCGCGAACGCTGTCGCCTTTAGCCAAAGTACGGGTGGAAACGGCAGCAGAGCGGGCGGTTGGGGCGACCTGATTCCAGGGACCGGAGATTCGAATAGTACTAGTACTCAGTGGGCCGTTGTCTCATTAATCTATAGCGAGACCCTGGGAGCGATCACACCGGAAGCGACGAAAGACGAGTTAAGAATCTGGCTCGACAGAGTCCAGAGTACTTCCGGAGCAGCTTGTTCCCAACCTGGTGCTGAGGCGTGCAGTCAGGCAGACACGGGTGGTTGGTTGCTCGCGATGAGATTCATCGGTCGTGAAGTCAGTGATTCGCAGGTTGCTGCGGCACTAACTTTCCTGGATGCGGAGTGGCGGCCGACGTCGGCGGAGTCGCGCGGAAGTTTTGGTCAACCCCAGGCGATGTGGTCTGTCTATGGGGGCCTAGCGACAACTATTGGGCTAAAAGATACGACGCACATCGTTCATCTCCTGAACGACTGCGGCGCCTCCGCGAACAAACGTGCGGACCAAGCCGCGCGTCCATCCTGCACGTGGGCAGAAGATTACAGCCAGTGGTTGGTGGACAACCAAAAAGCCGATGGGAGTTGGGGCGGCGCCGCGGGTATAGCCGATCCTCTTGCGGTAGCCTTTTCCCTCAATATACTGGGGGGTGTTCAGATCCCCGTGCGTGCAACCATGGCGCCTGATGCCAGCACGGTTCAACGTAGCTCGACAACTCCAAAGGCGCAAAATCCGAGCGCCTTGCCGACCGCAGGGCAGACAATCAGCGCCTTGTCCCCGACCGCTACTATCCAGGATGCGCCGACCGCTACCAGCACGCGCAAGGTTCGTAAGCGCATTCGGCGCGGTGTCACCGCGCTTGCAGTAAGCAATGACGGTGGCTCAATTGCGAGTGCAGGCACGGATAAGCGAATTCTGGTCTTTAGCCCGGGAACGGGCATACAACGTCTTGCTTTGCAAGGCTCCCTTGGCCTACCAACCGGTCTTGCTTATTCACCTGGTGGCACGCTTGAGCAGCGTAGCCAGGGACAGTTTTCTCCGTTTCTGGGATGGAGCGACCGGACGCGAACTCGCGAAACTCGCTGGTCATGAGGGTGCAATAAATACGGTTGCACTTAGTCCGAACGGCGCGTTCGTTGCTACTGCGGGCGAAGAGACCCGCATCATGCTATGGGATCAAACGAGCCGCAAGCTGAGCAAAATCCTTTACGGCGCCAAGGATTTCATCAATGCAGTTTCTTTCAGTCCGGACAGCCGTCTGCTGGCTGGTGCGGGAGAGGACGCGCGTGTACTCATCTTCGATGTAGCGGCAGGCAAGCTTCTCTTCACATTGCTCGGGCACGCAGCAGCCATCGATACCGTAGCCTTTAGTCCAAACGGAACGGTATTGGCCAGCGCGGGGCAGGATACGGAGATCCACCTGTGGGATCCCGCTAAAGGGCAGCAGCGCCAGGTTCTCAGGGGACATCAGGCTCCGATACGAGCTGTGGCGTTCAGTCCTGACAGCCGCGTGATGGCGAGCGGCGGGGAGGACACGACGATCCGATTATGGAATGTCGCGACGGGGGCTCCGGATAAAGTCCTCTCGGGATCGACAGGCCCGATTAACGCGCTTGTTTTCGATCCCAAGGGATTGTTCCTGGCCAGCGCGAGTGAGTCGGGGAGATCACTCTCTGGAATGTGAACTCTGGGGCCAAACTTATCTCCATTCGGGTACCCGGAGCGTTGTGAGCTGCGTCGGCCTGTATGGTTTATTGGAACGTCTTTTTCTGGATCGTGAGAACGTGACTATGAGTTGTGGAAAGCGAGTGATGGGCCGATTTTCTAAGGCGGTAACAGCGCTCGTGCTGCTGCTCTGCGTGGCTGCGACGGCGCAGCGCGCGAATGCGCAGGCAGATCCGAACCAGGGGCCTGGCGGGCCCATTCTCGTCATAACGTCGTCATCGACTACCTTCGGCAAATATTATGCGGAGATCTTGCGAACCGAAGGACTCAATGAATTTTCTGTAAGCGATATCGGGCCGGTGACGGCGACGACGCTCGCCGCATACGATGTGGTCATCCTTGCCGGACCCATGACTTTGAGCGCGCGCTCAGGTGACGATGTTCACGAATTGGGTGAACGCGCGGCGGCAACTTGATCGCCATGCGGCCAGACTCGCAGCTTGACACCTTGCTTGGGCTTACGTCCACTCAGGCAACGCTGTCCGATGCATACGTGCGTGTGGACACGTCCACGGCCGCCGGCAGCGGAATCGTGAGTCAGGCCATGCAGTTTCATGGAATTGCGCGCGCCTATACGCTCAATGGTGCCACCAGATCGCGACATTGTATTCCGATCCCACCACTGCGACTTCAAATCCCGCCGTTACGGTCCGGAATGTCGGGACAAGCGGTGGCCACGCAGCGGCTTTTGCATACGACCTCGCTACTTCCATTGTCTACACGCGCCAGGGCAATCCTGCTTGGGCTGCACAGGAGCGCGATGGAGTCTCGCCCATACGTTCCGACGACAAGTTCTTTGGCGACGCTACCGGTGACCCTCAGCCCGATTGGGTCGACCTGAACAACCTGGTATCGGTTCCGCAGGCGGATGAGCAGCAGCGATTGCTGGCGAATCTGATCCTCCGGATGAATCTTGCCAAGAGGCCCTTGCCCCGCTTCTGGTACTTCCCGCGCGGCAAAAAGGCTGTCGTCGTCATGACGGGCGACGATCACGGGAACGGCGGAACGATCGGGCGTTTCGATCAGCAGATCGCCGCTAGCCCTGCCGGATGCAGCGTTGCGAACTGGGAGTGCATTCGATCGACCTCGTATATGTATCGTCCAGCCTCAGAACTGTGAGCAATGCGCAGGCCGCAAATTAGCGTCGCAAGGATTCGAGGTGGGCCTGCATATGAACACCGAACTGCGCCGATTACACTCCGACTTCGCTCGATACCATTTACAGTCAACAGATCGACGATTTCAAGCGTGCTTATCCCAGCATTCCGACACCTATTCACACAGCGGCACCATTGCATTGTCTGGAGCGATTGGGTCTCGGCAGCCAAGATCCAGCTGAAGCTATGGGATGCGGCTGGATACCACCTATTACTTCTGGCCGCCCGGTTGGGTGCAAGACCGGCCCGGCCTCTTCACCGGATCGGCGATGGCGATGCGCTTTGCTGACCTCGACGGTACTCTCATCAACGTTTACAATGCGCCGACTCAGATGACCGATGAGTCAGGCCAGACGTTATCCGTTCACGATCGACACCTTGTTGAACGCCGCTGTAGGGCCCCAGGGCTATTACGGTGTTTATACAGTAAATTCCCACACGGACACTGCGACGAACCCGGTCTCGGATGCGGTGCGTACCCATCGGCCATCGCACGAGGGGTACCCGTTGTGTCGAGCGCTCAGATGTTGACGTGGCTGGACGGCCGTAATAGCTCTTCGTTCAGCGGAATCGCGTGGAACGGCAGTACGCTGACGTTCAGCTGTAACACAGGCGACAGGCGCAAACGGACTGCAAGCTATGGTTCCGAGAAATTCTGCGGCCGGAGTGCTTTCTGGTATCACAGGTCCTGGCGGCGCTAATGTGGCGTTTACGGTCGACATTATCAAAGGCGTTCAGTATGCGTTCTTCTCGGCGGTTACCGGAACATATACCGCCACCTATTCGGCTGACACGACTCGCCCGACAATCACGTCGACGTCTCCTGTCAATGGAACTGGCGGCGTGGCGCAGGGTACGACAGTTACGGCCACATTCAGCGAGCCGATGGATCCGACTACGATCACAACCGCCACAGTTGAGTTGCGCGACCCGGCCAGTGCGATCGTACCGGCGAGCGTCAGTTACAACACATCGAATCGTACAGCAACGCTCACGCCTACCAGTCCGCTTTTATCGGGGACGGCATACAACGCGAAGGTAACAACCGGTGTCAAGGATCTGGCCGGCAATGCTCTGGCGGCGGATCAGACGTGGTCTTTCACTACGGGATCCGGGCCTACTTGTCCTTGTAGCGCCTGGAATAGCTCAGCGACCCCTGCAGACCCCAACTTTAATGATCCGAACTCGGTGGAAGTCGGCGTGAAGTTCAGGGTCGACCTGAATGGTTTTATCACCGGAATCGATATTACAAGGGAGCTACGAATACCGGCACTCATACCGGAAGCTTGTGGAGTACTTCGGGGCAAATGCTTGCGACCGCAACGTTCGTAAACGAGACTACTTCGGGGTGGCAGCAGGTGAATTTCTCAACACCTGTTCCGGTCACGGCAAACACTGTATATGTGGCCTCATATCACACCACAACCGGCCACTACGCAGCGAACCTTAATTTTTTCGCCACTCGGGGGTCGATAATGCGCCGGTCCACCTATTGAGGGACGGCGTGAGCGGGGGCAACGGCGTTTATGTGTATAGTGCCAGTACCAGTTTTCCGACTGATACCTGGCAATCAGAGAACTATTGGGTAGACGTCGTCTTTACCGTTGGCGGTGGTGGTCCTACTCCTCTGAACGTTAGTTCAACGACTCCGATCAACGGTGCGATCGGAGTGGCCATCGGCACAAGTGTGAGTGCCACCTTCAACAGGGCGATCGATGCCGCTACCGTCAACTCTTCGACCTTTACGTTGAAGAACGCGAGCGGAACGGTCATTACGGGCAATTACAGTGTGGCGAGCGCCACAGCGACCTTTACACCGGGCGCCCCGCTTGCAGAGTCAGCAACATATACTGCGACGCTTTCCACAGGGATCAAAGATAGCAACGGTATTGCGCTCGCGGCCAGCACCACATGGTCTTTCACCACAGCCACCACGAGTCCAACGAGCGGTCCCGAATCAGCGGGTTGGTTCACCGGAGATATACATGTGCATCGAAGCTGTGGCGGATCTCCGGAAGCTCTATCAACCTTCGTCAGCAAAATGGCCCCGCAGAATCTATCTGTCGTCTCTCTGCTCGCCGACAGCGGCAACGGCGAGGTTCAGAATCCTGCCACGGACTTGCCGCTGGTTAATGGACAGGACTCACCGGTTTCAACAGCCGGGAGGATTGTCCATTGGGACGCAGAGTGGCATTGGGATGCGACTTACACTCAATATCCCCACCAGGCATTAGGTGGCCACGTCGTGACGCTCGGCCTCACGCAGGCTCAGCAAATCTGGCAAGAGTACACCTTCCCAATACTGAATTCGGCCCGGCAGCAGGGCGGCATTGCGGGTTTTGCGCACATGCAGTTTCTCGATGGGACTATCCCGCAGTCCCTTACATGCTGTTCTCCGATCGAATATCCGGTCGAGGTTGCTTTGGGAGCCGCTGATTTTATATCGGAAGACATGGATGACAGCGGTTCATCGTTCTCGATGAATCCCGAAGCATTTATCGATGGGTATTACAAGTTGCTCAATACGGGTTTTCGGCCCGGCTTTGCGGCCGGTACGGACTACCCCTGCAATACCGGCAGGGACTTGGGGTCTCTGCTGACCTACGTTCAGGTTGCAGGCGGACAACTGAGCTACCGTAATTGGATCGACGGCATTAAGCTCGGGCGAACTGTCGTATCGAGAAATGGACATAGGGAGTTCCTCGAACTCAAAGTGAATGGAACTTCTACTCCCGGCGATGAAGTTCCAATGGCTGCAGCGGGAAGCCTGCCGGTCTCGGTGAAGTGGACCGCGACACAGAATTTTTCAGGCACGATTGAGGTCGTTAGTAACGGCGTCGTTGTGGCAAGCCAGCAGGCATCGGTTACGTCAGGAGCGCCCGTCACCTTCAACACGACGATTAACTTCCCGAGAAGCGGATGGGTAGCCGCACGCAGGATGGGCAGCGACGGACACCAGGTACATACAGCGGCCGTGTTCGTGATCGTGAACAATGCACCCATTCGTGCGAGCGCAGCCGACGCGCAGTACTTCGTGCAATGGATGGACAACCTGTTAACGAAGACGGCGCCTGGCGGGGCATGGAATTCATTCTTCCCGACCAACCTGACCCAGGCGCAAGCCCGGTACCAAGCTGCGAAAGCCATCTTTCAACAGCGTGCTGCTGACGCGACAGGCACCCCAGCGCCTCTGAGCGTGACTGCAACAACGCCAGCGAGTGCCGCGAACGGCGTAAATGTGGGTACCACCGTAACTGCCACGTTCAACAACGCGCTCGATGCGACCACCATCAACAACACGTCCACGTTTACCTTGAAGAATGGGGTAAACGTGGTACCCGCGACGACCAGCGTGAGCGGAAACACGGCGACACTCACACCGACCAGTCCGCTATCAGCCTCGACCAGCTATACGGCAACGCTCACTACCGGGGTCAAGGATACAAACGGAACTGCGCTCGCCGCTGATTACGCTTGGTCTTTCACAACGGCAGCACCAGGTGGCGCCGGCTGTACGAGCAACTGCACTATCTGGCCGAGCACGGCCGTTCCTGCGCGCGTAGATGATGGCGCAGATAATCCGGTGCAATTGGGTGTGAAGTTCAGATCTGACGTGGCCGGTACGATAACGGGGATTCGCTTCTACAAAGCGAGCACGAATACAGGTACCCATGTCGGCAGTCTGTGGCCCGCAGCCGGCGGTCCAGCGCTGGCGTCGGCTACTTTCATCAATGAGACTGCATCCGGCTGGCAGCAGGTGAACTTCGCTTCACCCGTGCCGATCGCGGCCAACACGGTCTACGTGGCTTCGTACCATACGACTGTTGGACACTACAGCCAGGACTCGAACTTCTTTGCTACTACCGGGGTAGACAATGCGCCGCTCCACGCTCTGCAAGACGGTGTCTCAGGCCCGAACGGTGTCGCCGCCTACGGCGCAGCGACCGTGTTCCCTAACCTGACGTTCAATTCCTCAAATTACTGGGTAGACGTGGTGTTCAGTTCGGGACCCGCTCCGACGCTGAATTCAATCGCGGTGACACCGGCAAATCCGACGATCCAGGCGGGAGGGACGCAGCAATTCACTGCGACGGGATCATATTCGGACAGCAGCACCCAAAACATCACCAACCAGGTGACTTGGGCCTCCGCCACGACGACTGTGGCGACCATCAACGCCAGCGGCCTTGCGAGCGGTGTTGCGCAAGGGACGAGTAATATTTCCGCCACACGGGGCACTGTCTCGGGCAGTACTGTATTGACAGTGCAGCCGGCGGCACCGGCGCCCCTAGCTATCACAACCAATTCGCCGCTACCGGGCGGGACAGTTGGTGTCGCATACTCGACGACGTTGGCCAGGAGCGGTGGAACTCCGCCGTACACTTGGTCGATCACCGCAGGCGTGCTGCCCGCCGGTTTGAGCTTAACCGCATCGACGGGCGGCATTGTGGGGACGCCAACGACGGCAGGTACCTTCTCGTTCACCGTTCAGTTGACGGATTCGGCCACAACGGTCTCGAAGCCATTGAGTCTAACCATTGCCGGCGCAATTGCGAACACCGGTTTTAGGGCGCCAACTACCCAAGCGGCGGTCACGAGCAGCGCTGGCGACAACAATGGGTTCGAAACCAGCCCGACTAACGCATTCGCCACGGATGGTCTATTCGCGGTGGACGCCAACAGCGGGACGGGTACCGGCACCGGATGCACGAGCACCGGCAAGGACAAGCACTTGTTCTACACTTATGGGTTCGTTCCACCAGTGCTGCCGACCGGTGTAACGATTCGGGGCATCGAAGTCCGCTTAGACGCGCGGGTCAACAGCACGACGAGTGCTCCGAAGATGTGTGTTGAGATCTCCTGGAACGGTGGAACATCTTGGACTACGGCGCAGAGCACTCCCACGTTAAGCACGACCACTGCAACGTACATGTTAGGCGGTGTGGCCAATCTCTGGGGGCGCACTTCTTGGACATTGACTGAGCTCAACAACACGAATTTCAGAGTACGCATCACCAATGTGGCGTCATCCACCGCTCGCACGTTCTCACTAGACGGTGTAGCGGTAAGGGTCACATATCAGTGATAAGCTTCACCGTAAGCCCCACGGCTAAACGGAGCGTGAACTCGTCTGAATAGTCGCTACTGCGGCATGTTCCTGTGCCGCAGTTCCCCCTCCGAGGAGGCGCGTTTGATCTCGCGCCTCGCTTCTTTTGTACCGCCTTCATGCGGTTCAAGCGCGTAAGTCAGAATGGAAGTATGGCCTTAGCTTCCATTCAGGAGGCGTTAGAAGATTTCGGCGCGGGCAAGATGCTCGTTGTCGTCGATGATGAGGATCGCGAAAACGAAGGCGATCTCACCGTCGCAGCCGAGAAAATCACTCCCGACATCATCAATTTCATGGCGACGTATGGGCGGGGACTGATCTGCCTCGCACTGAGTCCCGAGAGGTGTGATGAACTCCAGATCCCTCTCATGTCTCCGAACAACACCTCGCGATTCAGCACGGCATTCTGCGAAGCCATCGATGCCGCGGAAGGCGTCAGCACCGGTATCTCAGCCGCTGATCGAGCATTAACAATCCAGGTAGCAATGCGTCAATGCACCCGCCCATCAGACCTCGCACGGCCGGGACATGTCTTTCCGCTCCGTGCCCGGGAAGGTGGCGTGCTGGTGCGCGCCGGTCAGACGGAAGCCGCAGTGGACCTCGCACGACTCGCAGGACTGCGGCCGGGAGGTGTGATCTGCGAAATCATGAATTCGGACGGAACGATGTCCCGGATGCCGGAACTCATCGAGTTCTGCCGTACACACGATCTGAGAATCATCTCCGTCGCCGATCTGATCCGATATCGCCTACTACACGAGCGGGTTGTATGCCGGCATGCGGAGGGAACGATTCGGACGGATTATGGTGAATTTCAGACGATCGCGTATACCAGTTCGGTTGATCCTGAAACTCACCTTGCTCTCGTCCATGGCAACTTGGCGTCAGGCCGGCCAGTGCCCGTTCGCATGCACGCGAATTGCACGTATGGCGACGTGTTCGCGTCCCTCGATTGCGATTGCCACAGCGCAATCCAGGGTTCGCTTGCCACCATTGCGCGAGAAGGATGCGGGGTTCTTGTCTATTTGCACCAGTCAACGTCGGGCCTGAGAGTACAGCGCGATAAGTTGCTGTCTCACGTGCGCGGCGCAACCTATTCATCGGGACCCGACGGACAACGCAAGCTGCAGCATGAAGCGGGCATCGGCGCGCAGATTCTAGCCGATTTAGGCCTTACGAAAATCCGTCTCCTCACGAACCATCCACGGAAAATTGTGGGTTTGGATGCATATGGGATCGAGGTCGTGTCACAAGATGCAATTCAACTCATCTGACTCGCGGGAACTTTTCAGCGTTCCCGCGCGTTGCTAGGGAAGTGAGGTATCCCATGAAGTTTCAGATTGCGGTGATGACCGCCCTTTATGTGGTCGCGCCGGTGATGGGGGCCGATCCTGCACTGCTGCAGTATCTGCCCGCCGATTCGAAGTCTGTCGCCGGAGTCTATGCGGATCGGGTGATCAGTTCACCGATGGGGCTATTCCTGCAGTCGCAGGGCTTGACCGACAATCCTGAGCTTCAAAAGTTCATATCGGCGACGGGTTTTGATCCGAAGCGGGACCTGCGCGAGATCATCGTGGCGTCTTCCGACCCACAGGGACACAAGAACGGTCTCGTGATCGCTCGCGGCCAGTTCGACATCGCGCAGATTGGCGCGCTCGCATCGATGAAGGGCAGTTCCAAGGAATCGTACGAAGGCGTTGACGTATATACCGGTACGCGTAGCGGTACGAAAGCGTTCGCATTTCCCGAGCCAACCATCGCCCTGATCGGGGATTCAACCATCGTGAAAGCTGCCATCGATAATCGCAGGCAGGCCGGCGTCCTCGATCAGCGATTGTCAGCGAAAATTCAGGCCGCGAGCAGCCGTTACGATCTGTGGTTCGCATCCACAGGTCCGCAAAAGATTGCGCTCGGCAGGGCCTTTAATTCTCAGGACGCTGTCGACGTCGTCAGTGGCGGGCTTACGCTCGGGTCCGTTGTTCAGTTGAACGCCGAAGCTGTCATGCGCACCGAAAAGGACGCCCAAGGGTTGCTTGGCGTGATTAAGCTGTTCAGTGGACTAGCTCAACTGCAGCAGCAGAAAAATCCGGAGATTGCTCGATTAGCAGCGATCCTGAACACTGCGGAAACGAAAGTTGAAGGAACGACTGTCCTATTCTCAATTTCGGCTCCGCAATCCGACCTCGAACTGCTCTTTCGGGGTCCCCCTAGAACTGCTGCAGTTCATCAGTAGCCGATAGCTCGGCCGCCGCGCCGCCCATCCGACCACCCGATTCTCCAGCCGTCATCGGCGATGCCGACCGCGTGAACGTCTCCCTGCGACCGAAGCTTCGGATTGACGGTATGGCCGAGGCTTCGGATTTTTTCCGCTACATCCGCGATGAGAGCCGCGGGTTCGGCATCGATCCGGTCGGGATTGTTCTGGTGGTGGATGCGGGGGAACTCTATCGCATCCCTCAGTGACATCTTGTAGTCAATCAGGTTCACGATTACTTGCATCACGGTGTTCGGTATCGTTGAGGATCCCGGTGAACCCAGCGCAATCCACGGCGTGCTGTCGGGACGAAGAAGGATGGTGGGCGTCATGGACGAGATCGGTCGCTTCCCCGGTCCGATCTGATTGCGGCCTTCGCCCTCTGCGAACCCGCTCATGATGTCGTTCAATAGCACTCCTGTGCCTTCCGGCATCACCTGCGATCCGAAGAACCCGTTCAGCGTGTACGTGTTTGAGACAATATTGCCGCTTTTGTCGACGATGCTGAAGTGGGTCGTGTCGTGGGACTCGTTTCCAACGCCGGCGACCGTCTCCGGCGGGAAAGGAGTCGCATGAGTAAGGGAGATCGTCGAGGCCAATTCGCGCCCGTACTCCTTGGAGGTGAGCTTTTCGACGGGCACGGGGAAGAACGCGGGGTCCGCCGAGTGCTCAGAACGATCCCGGTATGCTCGCCGCATCGCTTCTGCCATCAGATGCCGCGACGTGGCCGAGCCCTCGCCCCCCACCGTGATGGGGAATGTCTCCAGTATGTTGAGCATGGATAGAAGTGTCATACCTCCGCTGCTCGATGGAGGCGCGGTGAGGACCTTGTAATCACGGTAGGTACCTTGAAGCGGGGAAATTGGCTTCGCTTCGTAATTCCTGAGGTCGTCCAAGGTAATCGTTCCACCGTTCGCGGCCATCGCTGCGGCAATGAGCCGCGCTGTTTCGCCCTCATAGAAATCCCGGGACGATTTCTGAAGTCGCTTTATCGTGGCGGCCAGTTCCGGCTGTTTGACGATCTCGCCCTGACTCAGCGGCTGATCCGATCCGTGGAGGAATATCTTGGCCGTTGCCGGGAACCGCTTCATCACGGGAACCTGAAGCCGGAGAATGATTTCCAGGCGCTGGGAGGCGGGAAATCCTTTCGCGGCGAGTCGCCGTGCGGGCTCCAGAACCGCTTTCCACGGAAGAGTCCCGTACGTCTTGTGGGCCAAAGCGAGGCCGGCCACAGTCCCTGGAACGGCCGAAGCCTTGTATCCGACCCGGCTCTCTATTGGATTCTTATACATACCCGGCTTCGCGGCGGCGGGCGCGGTTTCGCGGTAATCGAATGCCATGGAACGGCCGTCGGACATCCGGACCACCATGTACCCGCCTCCGCCGAGGTTCCCCGCCTCGGGGTGAACCACGGCGAGTGCGAACGCAACTGCGACCGCCGCATCCACCGCGTTACCGCCGTTCTGAAGCACCTCGAGACCAGCCTGAGAAGCAAGTTCGTGCACGCTCGCGATCATGGCGTTTCGAGATCGCTCCGGCTGGCTGACCATCGGACGCTCGGCCTTGATCTCCAGGCCACTCTGGGAAACTTCCTGGGCGCTTGTACCCGTCCAAATCAGAGCGGCGAGAATGAGAACTCGCATGTTCATAGTTTTACTAAAGATCTTGGGCTGAACGTGCGAAACTTAAGGAGAGCCAGGACTATATAGTGGCAGTTAGACTACAGGTTCCCAAAAAGGCCGCGCTCGTGCGTTTTGTCTTGAACCCCTGGGGCAGGGCATTTCTCATCGGCTTCGTTGCCATCAATACGCTCCTCCTAGCCCTTTTCACCTTCTCATATGTGAAGTATTCCCGGCAGATCGACGAAAAACTGCTGGGCGGCCCGTTCACGAACACGTCGATGCTGTTTGCGGCGCCGCAGGTGGTGATGGTCGGCGATCAGTTGACGGCGGACGAGATTGCAAGCGCGCTCAGGAGAAGCGGTTACTCGGAGACGAAGACGACGAGTCGCATGGGTTGGTACAACATGCGGCCCGACGCCATCGAGATTTTTCCTGGAGCCGAGTCCTACTTCAACGACGAAGAGGCTGTCGTCAAATTTAAAAACAACAAGGTCGCGCAGGTGATTTCGCTTCGCGACAATACCGAACGAACCCAATATCTGGTCGAGCCGGAACTGATCACGAACCTTTTTGACCGATCGCGCGAGAAACGCCGGCTCGTCAGGTTCGCCGATTTGCCCAAGATGCTGATCAACGCGGTTGTTTCGGCCGAGGACAAGCGCTTCTTCCAGCATTCGGGTTTCGATCCGCTGCGTGTGCTCAAGGCCGCGTACGTGGATCTGAAGGAACAGCGACGAGCGCAAGGAGCCTCCACCCTCAGCATGCAGTTGGCTCGTAGTTTTTGGCTCACGCCGGAGAAGACGATTCAGCGCAAGATCGCCGAGGTGATGATCACGCTTCACCTGGAGCAGAAGCTCTCCAAGGAGCAGATCTTCGAGTATTACGGCAACCAGGTTGACCTCGGGCGCCGCGGCAGCTTTGCGATTCGCGGGTTCGGTGAAGCGGCGCAGACGTACTTCGGCAAAGACGTCCGCGATCTCAGTCTGGCCGAAGCTGCCACATTGGCCGGCCTGATCCAGCGCCCCAGCTTCACGAATCCCGTCCGATGGCCGGAGCGCGCGAAGTCTCGACGGAACATTGTGCTGATGCTGATGCGCGAAAACGGCTATATCTCCGATGAGGAGTATGCGCGAGCGGTTGAAGAACCGCTCGTTGTAGCAAAGAGCGGCTCGGAAAGTACGGATGCGCCATACTTCGTCGACCTGGTCAACGACTCGCTTCTCGAACAGTTTCAGGAGCACGATTTCCAAAACAATTCCTACCGGGTGTACACGACGCTCGATCTGAACCTTCAGCATGATGCGGCGGAGGCAATTCGCATTGGAATAAAAGACGTCGATGAGTTGATCCGGAAGCGGACGAAAAAGGGCCAGCCGATCAAGGAAGCCCAAGTCGCAATGGTCGTGATGGATCCCATCACAGGTGACATCAAAGCGCTGATTGGAGGTCGCGATTACGGTCTGAGTCAGTTGAATCGCGCCGTCGCGAAGCGCCAACCGGGGTCGGTTTTCAAGCCGTTTGTGTATGCCGCTGCTTTGAATTCGGGCGTGAGCGGAGACTCGAACCTGATTACGCCGGCCACTACACTCGCCGATGAGCCGACCACGTTCTACTACGACACGCGGACGTATCAGCCGAGCAATTTCGGAGATCGCTTTTATGGCAATGTCACCGTACGTCAGGCGCTTGCGAAGTCGCTGAATATTCCTACCGTAAAACTAGCCGAAATGAGCGGCTATCGGAGTGTTCTTGATCTCGCTAAGCGCGCCGGGTTGAGCATGAACGTCGGAGCCACGCCCGCAATTGCGCTCGGCGCTGCCGATGCGACGCCGATAGAGGTGGCCGGCGCCTACACGATGTTTGCTAACCGCGGAATCGTTTCCAAGCCGAATTGGATTCGGATGATCCGGAGCCATAAAGGTGCTCCCATTTTCGAGGCGCAGCCGCAGCGTAAGGCGGTCCTGGACCCGCGCGTGAACTACCTGATGGTCAGCCTGATGCAAGAAGTCATGCGGAGCGGCACTGCTGCCGGCGTACGCAGCCGGGGATTTACCCTACCTGCGGCGGGTAAGACCGGTACATCGCGGGACGGCTGGTTCGCGGGGTTCACTTCGAAGCTGGTCTGCGTGGTTTGGGTTGGTTTCGATGACGCGAAAGACCTGAATCTCGAAGGCGCCAAAGTCAGCGCTTCCCATCTGGACGGAATTCATGAAGCGAGCGCACCAGCGCCGGGAATACCGGAACGTGCATGACTGGGACGCGCCGGATGGGATCGTGAGCGTTGATATCGACCCACTGTCCGGACAGCTTGCCACTGGCGCGTGTCCGACCGCGCGAGCCGAGTACTTTGTTTCAGGAACGCAACCGGTAGAGATGTGCCGGCTTCACGGTGGAAGCGGAACGCAGGTCGCAGGGTGGGAGACAACGCCGGCGACCGCCGCCGCTGCTCCTATCCCGGCGCAGTCGCAGGTGCCTGTGTCCGATCAGGGTCGGCAGTACGGCGCCAGCCGGAACCAGCCGCCGGTTGCGGTGGCCGAAACGCAGCAAACCGCGCCTCAGCAGGCGCCTCTCGAGAAGCCGAAAGAAAAGAGGGGTTTCTTTGGCAAGATCAAGGATATATTTAAGTAGGTGACCGGACCTCCGGTCTGCAACCGGGGGCCTGCGATCTGAAGTAAGGTGTATGGGAGGCCTTATGGTTTCCAGGTCGTTGGTAATCTCCTTCGCGACGGTGACAGTCTGGGCGCAGACCGCAACTTCGCCGCTCGCTGTTCGTCAAGAAAATAGCGTTCCTTTCCAAGTATCGCAACCGAATCCCAAGTTAACCCCCGAGATGCGCGGCGACATCCTGATGGCGCGGAAGATGTTCCGGGAAGCCGTCGATTCATATACAACCGCGGATCCGAACTCTCCGGTGATCGTGAATAAGATCGGCATTGCGTATCACCAGATGATGAACCTGGATCTTGCCCGCAAGCACTATGAACGGGCTGTGAAACTGGATCCCAAATACAGCGAAGCCATCAATAATTTGGGCACAGTGTATTATGCTGGCAAGAACTATCGCAAAGCCGTAAGTTACTACAATCGAGCGCTCAAGCTGAATCCGCAGTCGGCATCGATCTACAGCAATCTCGGCACCGCGCAATTCGCCCGCAAAAAATATAAGCAGGCGATGGAGGCCTACGAAACGGCGCTATCTCTCGATCCAGAAGTGTTCGAGCATCGGGGGACAAACGGCGTTCTGCTTCAGGAGCGAGGCATTGCCGAACGGGCCAAGTTCCACTTCTATCTCGCCAAGACCTACGCAAAGGCAGGCGCTACCGAGCGAGCGCTGCTTTATATTCGGAAAGCGTTAGAGGAAGGCTTCAAAGAGCGTGAGAAGTTCAAGGAAGAGCCTGAATTCGCCAAACTTCAGGAGCTTCCCGAATTTCAGCAGTTGATGGCGTCGGAGCCGCGTGTCCTTTAGTCCGATACGCCACACGCCCCTCGTACTTTTCGGAATTGGATTAGCGATTCTTCCCTCGTGCGCGACGAAGCCGGCGGCCGGTAAGCTCGTCGCTGGTTTTTCTGCCGTTTGACTATCTTGGGTCAGAGGAAACGCTCGGTTGGGTTGCGTCGGCTGTGCCAAGCATCGCTGCCGCTCAGACATCCTCCCTTGCCGTGCCCTCCATTCGCGACGCCCATCTGAACCGGATCCAGCAGGTTGTCGATGGGTATATTACGGGCAGGCGTGGTGACCTGCGTATCAGCGCTACCGTGCGTGACGAGGCAGGTCAAAGCACGGTGAAGACTCTATCAGCACACGGCACAACGGTCCTTGAAGCCGCCGCCTCCCTTGCCGGGCAACTGAATAGCACGCCGAAGCCTTACACGTCCAACAATCCGGAAGCAATCAAAGAACTGTTCACCGGTCATCCCGATGCTGCGCTCTCGCTCGATCCTGCCTACGGCGCGGCTCATCTTGCCCGTATCGAGGCGCTCATGCGTGCGGGACGCAAAGACGAATTGCCCGTCGCCCTGGCGGCTGCAAAGCCGGCGAATTTTTCCGTGGTCGAACGGGCGCGTCTGGAAGCGCTCGTTGCAGACACTCCTGAGGAACGCACGAAGGCCCTGCTCGGATTAGCTCGCGCGACGCGGTTCGATCTTCAGATCTGGCGAACTGCCGGTGAGGCGGCCCTCGTCAGCAAGGATCACGCAACTGCCATCGAGGCTTTTCAAAAGGCTCTCACGTTTGATCCGGCCAATGTAATTCTCTGGAACACTTTGGCATACGCGCAGGCATTTACGGGAGATGTGGAATCGGCCAGGATCAGTCTCGCCGAATACCGTCGCCTTCAGCCGAAAGAAGCGAATGCAATCGATTCTTTGGGGGAGGTTTACTACATCAACGGCCGCTTTCAGGAGGCAGAAAAGAGTTTCCTCGAGGCATTCGAATTGAACAGCGCATTGCTCGGCGGCGGGGATATGTACCGCGCCGCGTTAAGCCGATTTTTATCGGGTGATCGAATGAAAGCGGAGGAATATTTCCGCCGGTATATCGAATTCCGGCGAAAGCATAATGATGCCCTTGTGCCGCTCCGCGAGGCAGTTTGGCTTTATGCGACGGGACGCCAAGACGCGGCGCGGCAAAAGGCGCTCAGTCTGGATTCCGCCGCCGGCAAGACCCAGGTAGCTTTGTGGGACTTGGCCGATGGAAAGAACAATCCGCAGATCCTTGGTGACCGGCCGGAACTCCAAGGATGGAAGCTGTTATTTCAAGGGAAGTACCCTGAATCTGTGGAGTATTGGTCGAAGATCTACGAATCCTCATCCCTCATCACGGGCAACGAAGCGCGAGTACTGCTCGCATGGTCACTGGCCGGCGCGGGCCGTCAAAGCGATGGCGCCGCGCTTCTAAACAAATGGCCTCTTCCGCCGGCCGGGCCGGAGCCGGGATTGTCTTCGATCGTACTTGCGAAAGCGATCGAGCTCAAGGCTGGTCATCGTTGAGGATCGGGATCTTCGGAGGTACTTTCGATCCGATTCATAACGCTCACATCGCCATAGCCGAGGCCGCGAAAGAACGCTTCGCCCTTGACCGGGTTCTCGTGATCCCAGCCGCCAATCCCCCGCACAAGCAGGGCGCCGGTGCGCCGTTCGAACACCGCTACCGTATGGTGGAACTCGCATGCGCGGACCATCCCGGGCTGGAACCATCTCGGCTCGAATCGGGCGAGGACCGCAGCTATTCGATCCGTACGATCCAGAAGGTCCGCGCGGGCGCGTCGCTGCAAGATTCGCTGTACTTCATTATCGGGGCGGACGCATTTTCCGAGATCAAGACCTGGCACAGATGGCAGGACGTCGTCGCGAGCGTCGAGTTCATCGTGGTAACCCGGCCTGCGGCCGAATACAGGCAGCCCGATGGCGCAAAAGTTCACCGGTTGGAGGCGCTTTCCTTACCCGTGTCCTCGTCGGAGATCCGGGCGGCGCTTGCGGAGGGAAAACCTGCTGCCGACTTGGCTCTGCCTGTGTACCGATACATCGTACAGCATGCACTGTATACCGAGCCTAATCGTATTTAGCGAACACTAAGAAACAAACAGGGTCCGAGTGCTATAATCAATACTTTCCATGGCGAAGGACAAGAGAATCATCCTCGTCAGCCCCCGCGGGTTCTGCGCGGGTGTAGTGAGGGCTATCGATGTGGTCAAGATAGCGCTCAATCTCTACGGCGCCCCGATTTATGTGCGGAAGGAAATCGTTCACAACCGCCACGTGGTCGAGGAATTACGTCAGGCTGGCGCTGTTTTCGTAGACGAACTAGCCGAGGCTCCGGCCGGTGCTCGCGTCATCTTCAGCGCCCATGGGGTCTCGCCGGCTGTTCGGACGGAAGCGACGGCGCGACAACTCCATGTCATCGACGCAACTTGCCCCCTGGTGACCAAAGTACATCTCGAGGCGGTGAAATTTGCGAAGCAGGGATACACGATTATCCTTATCGGTCACCGCGACCATGACGAAGTCATAGGCACTCTCGGTGAGGCGCCGCAGTCGTCAGTACTCGTAGAGACTGTCGGCGATGTGGAACGGTTACAAGTTCCGGATCCCGAGAAAACCTGTTATCTGACACAGACGACACTGAGCCTTGACGAGACGCGGGACATAATCGAAGCTCTGCGATCGAAGTTTCCCGGAATCAAATCGCCGCCTGCGCAGGATATCTGTTATGCGACCGAGAACCGTCAGTTAGGTGTGAAGGCTGTCGCGCCCGAATCGGATTTGCTGCTGGTTGTCGGCTCGAAGAATAGTTCCAATTCGATGCGTCTTGTGGAAGTTTGCAAGCAGGCCGGGGTACCGGCATACCTGATCGATGACGCAACGCAGGTCGATCCCTCCTGGCTGGCGAACGCGAGTTCGGTAGCGGTGACAGCCGGCGCGTCCGCTCCTGAATATCTAGTGGAAGATCTGATTGCTTTCTTGCGCCGCAAAGGTTTCACAGAGATGGAGGAAGTGACATTGAAGGATGAGGATGTGCGGTTCTCGCTGCCGTCTGAACTGACGGTTACCGGGCAACGCCTCCACAACATCGCCACATTATGACACCCCAGCTCCAGACGACAGACTCGCTGGTAGCCAGCGCGTTTCAGGCCGCTCGACGCTCTTCTGATGCTTTGTTGTCTCAGCAAACCGAACAAGGATACTGGTGGGCGTATTTAACTGCCGATACCACCCTGGAATCGGATTACATTCTTCTTCAACTCTGGCTCGATCCTCCGCAGAACGGCGTCTGGAAACCTAAGAACCGTGCGCTGATCGACAAGGCGGTGCGAGCCATCCTGCGCCGGCAGCTCGAGAATGGCGGCTTCAACATTTACGCGCAGGGGCCCGCAGAAGTCAGCGCCACCGTCAAAGCTTACTTCGCACTGAAGCTTGCGGGCGTTCCCGCCGGCGATCCGCGCATGATCAGAGCGCGGGATTGCATACTGTCGATGGGCGGCATCCAGGCGGCAAATAGCTACGTGAAAATCAACCTGAGTTTGTTTGGGTTGTATCCGCGTGAGTTTTGTCCATCCGTTCCACCGGAGATGATGTTGCTACCCGGCAACTTCATCTACCAAATGTCTTCGTGGACGCGTGCGATCGTCATCCCACTTTCGATTATTCATGCGATGAACCCGTGTCGCCCGGTTCCGGACGGGTTTGACGTCAAAGAACTCTTCGTCCCCGGCTGTACGCGGTGGAGTTGGTTAAAAGATCGTGAGTTCATGACGTGGCGCAACGTGTTCCTTTCTCTCGACACAGTCGCCAAGTTCTGGGAAAAATACGGCAGCAGCACTCTTCGCAAGAAAGGGATTCTCCGCGCAGAGCAGTGGATGCTGGAGCGAACCAAGTACTCGGACGGCCTGGCTGCAATCTACCCGTCCATGCAGTACGTCATTATGGCTCTCGATTTGCTTGGATACGCGCCGGACCATCCCGACCGTGTGGAAGCTCAGCGCCAGTTCGACGCGCTGATGGTCGAGAACGATGACGAGATCTTCTTCCAGCCGTGCTTCTCGCCGGTCTGGGATACGGCCATCGCGGGGTACGCACTGGGCGAGTCGGGATGCGCGCCACAAGACGCTCTGGACCGCATGGCCGATTGGCTGCTGACCAAGGAAGTTCGCCGGAAAGGCGACTGGTCTATCAAGAGGCCGAATGTCGAACCCTCCGGGTGGTACTTCGAGTTTGCAAACGAATTCTATCCAGACATCGACGACACCGCGATGGTGCTGCTGAGTCTGATGCACGCTCGCGCCACCACGCCAGGAGCGCAGGAAGCGTGCGCGAAGCGAGCGGTGAACTGGCTGATGGAGATGCAGTCGAAGGATGGGGGCTGGGCCGCGTTTGACGTTGATAACAACTGGGAGCCCTTGAGTTTCGTTCCGTTCGCGGATCATAATGCAATGCTCGATCCGTCCTGCCCGGACATCACGGGCCGCGTCCTCGAAGCGCTTTGCAAGTACGGTCTTTCGCCTGATCATCAGGTCGCCCGTCGCGCGGTCGACTACCTGATTCGGACTCAGGAACAGGATGGCTCCTGGTATGGGCGTTGGGGCGTCAATTACGTATACGGCACGTTCCTTGCTTTGCGAGGATTGAAGGCGGCTGGGGTAAGCGACCGTGAGGCCTATGTACTTCGCGCCGGCGAGTGGTTGCGCTCGATTCAGAATCCGGACGGTGGCTGGGGCGAGAGTTGTGAAAGCTACAGCAGCAATTGTTTTGTGCCGGCGCCGAGTACCCCGTCGCAGACTGCCTGGGCGGTTCTGGGCCTCCTTGCCAGCGGTGACGAGACGAGCATAAGTCTTACAAAAAGGGATCGAATGGCTGATCGAGAATCAGGCATGCCGATGGAACTTGGCATGAATCTTTGCCGACGGGTACAGGTTTCCCGAAAGGTGTTTTACTCTGTCGTATCACCTGTATCGCAACAGCTTCCCGCTGCTTGCGTTATCGAGATTT
This sequence comes from Bryobacteraceae bacterium, assembly GCA_963825845.1. Taxonomy (GTDB): domain Bacteria; phylum Acidobacteriota; class Terriglobia; order Bryobacterales; family Bryobacteraceae; genus DASQDN01. The sequence continues at coordinate 288,055 of CAWGVL010000065.1, forward strand.
CTGAAAGCAGGACGCATCGGCGAGAGTTCCGAGCAGGCGCTGCCGTTCAGCGTAGACGGCGTGCAGTCGCTGTGAAACCTGTTCTGGTGACCGGCGCGACGGGATTCGTCGGCTGGCACGTTGCAAGAATATTGAAGGAACGCGGAGACCGGGTCCGCGTTCTGGTTCGGGATCCAAGACGGCTTCGGGAATCGGAGCCGAAGCCGTAGTGGGCGATCTCGAGATCCCTCGGTCTCTTGCGAGGGCGTTGTCGGGTTGCCGGAGTTTTGTACCATGTAGCGGCCGATTATCGCCTGTGGGCGAAGAGACCCGGAGGAGTTGTACCGCTCGAACGTGGAAGGTACGCGAAACATAATGCCACGCGCCGAAGCCGCGGGGTTGAGAGGGTGGTGTACACGAGCACAGTGGGGTGCATCGGGGTTCCCGAGGGCGGGATCGGGGATGAGGATGCCGGTAATGAAGCAGGATATGCAGGGTGCCTACAAGCGATCGAAGTTTCTGGCGGAGAAGGCGGCGCTGGAGACTGCGCGTGAACGAAGCTTTCCGGTCGTGATCGTGAATCCGACAGCGCCGATCGGTGACCATGACTGGAAACCCACGCCGACCGGCAAGATCGTAGTCGATTTTCTGCGGCGGAAAATGCCGGCGTACGTGGATACCGGGTTGAACGTAGTGGATGTGCGAGATGTGGCCGGCGGGTCATTTATTGGCATGCGAACGGGGCCGTCCGGGGGAACGATAATTCTGGGCGGCGAAAATCTAACGCTCCAGCAGATCTTTGAGAAACTGGAAAGGATCAGCGGGTTAAAGCGCCAAAGGTCAGGATTCCATATGCCGTTGCCTACGCGGCGGGTAGTGAGTCACGACGTGGGCAAATGTAGCGGATAGAACCGCGGGCGCCGCTGGATGCGGTGAAAATGGCACGTAAGAAGATGTGGGTTCGCCATGACAAGGCGCTCGCCGAACTCGGGTACATGCCGGGATCGTCTACGGAGGCCTTGCGACGGGCTGTGGAATGGTTTCGTGCGCAATGGTTACGTCTGAGTTTGCGGACGATACTGGTGGTCGCGGCGGAAAGCTTCGAGCTGAAGCACATTCGGGCGCAGGGACGAGCAAAGTGGATTTTGGCGGCGAACGGGCCAGGTCCGACGCTGGCGGGCCGAGGCGGCTGGAAGGGTGACGGACCGGCGTGGACGCGGTGATGAGCGTAGGGTTATGCGGCGCGCTGATGGACGAGCTTGAAAGTTGGCGATATTGTCGTCGGTCATGCGGTAAATGGATGGTCAATTCGACGTCCCGCGTCATGGCGGAAGTCGCTATTTGGCCGGACCGATCGCTTCCGTTGATCACGTGGCGCAGACGGTCGCGGAAAAGACAGCCTCTGAGAGCAAACCGGCGCGATCGCGGTGGAAATGGAAGCTGCCGCGGTACTCGAGCGCGCGCAGCGATTGGGGTGTGCCGTTTTACTGTGTTCGGGCGGTGTCGGATACGGCTCAAGAGGGGTTCGGCTGGATCTGAATGCGACGCGGGACACGTGCGGGCCGGTTTCGGGTGGGCAGGATCCTGGCGCAGGCAGTGCGACGGCCGTTAACGGGAGTTCCGGAGTTGCTGCGGCTGCGTCGGAATCAGCGAACGGCGGTTCGAGGCATTGGGAGAGTTTATTGGAAACTGCAGTTTCTGAGGAGCAAGTAGGTCCGACATTGCCGTGCCGCCGACGATGAAGGCTGCCGTGTACGTGGGCCAGCAGACTGTCCAGTGTAGACGAAGTGCCCACGCCCGAGATCGGCGCAGGAGAGCTGCTGGTCCGCGTCGAAGCATGCGGCATCTGCCACACGGACCTGAAAAAAATCGAGTACGATCTGCTTCCCGGTCCGCGGATCTTCGGTCACGAGACTGCCGGTACGGTCGTTGCCGACTGGTGAGGGCGTATCGGCGTTTGCTCCCGGGGACCGGGTCATCGCGTTCCATCACATTCCGTGTCTCCATTGTTTTTATTGCAATCGCAAGCTATATGCGCAGTGCCCAGTCTATAAGAAGGTGGGCATCACGGCTGGCTTCGAGCCCGCCGGTGGCGGCTTCGGACAGTACATCCGAATCATGGACTGGATTGTCGCCGCGGCGTCGAGAAGATTCCCCATGGCGTGAGTTTCGAGCGCGCTTCGCTGGTAGAGCCGTTTAATACCTGTCATAAAGCCATGCACACGGCGGATCCGCAACCCGGTGACGTCGTGCGTCGTGCTGGGGCAAGGGCCGATCGGGTCTGATGTTTACACTGCTCGCCAATCGGGCGGGCGCACGCGTCATTGGGACCGACACGATTTCGCCACGGCTGCAACTTTCGCGGCAATTCGGGGCGGAGAGACTCTGGACCCCGAACGGACAATGTAGATGATGCGCGTGAAGAAACGCCGAGGCCGGGGCGCTGACTTGGTGATCGTTGCTGTTTCGGCCCCCGGTCTGGTCGAGCAGGCGGTGCGCTGCTCCCGTCCGGGCGCCAAAATTCTCCTGTTCTCGCAGACTTCAGACAAGGAAAGATTTGAAGTTCAGGTGCTGACATCTGCGTAGGTGAGCGTATGATTTTCGGATCATATAGCGCCTCGGTTGACCTGCAGAAAGAATCGGCTAGACTGGTGTTCAGCGGCGAATTGCCGTTGGATGATCTCATTTCTCATCGTTTGCCGCTGGACCAGATCGCCTCAGGATTCCATATGGCTCGGCAGCCGGATGAGAGATCGTTAAAATAATCGTTCAGCCACAGAGGTGGACTTCGTGAAAACAGAGATGATGGCTGCCGTCCTCTACGGCAGGGAGCACCTGGAGGTAGAGCCCGTCGCCGTACCGATATCGAGTAGGGGTGACGTTCTGGTACGTGTAGGGCGGCGCTGACCTGCGGGACCGACGTCAAGGTGTTTCGCCGCGGATATCACGCTCGAATGATCGTGCCGCCTGCTTTGTTCGGTCACGAGTTGGCCGGCGACATCGTAGCCGTCGGTGAGGATGTCAAGGGTTTCGTGTAGGGCAGCGCGTCGTGGCGGCAAATTCCGCACCGTGCCTCGATTGCTATTACTGCAAACGCGGCTTAGAGAATCTCTGTGAAGATCTGCTGTTCAATAACGGCGCGTACGCCGAATACATCCGCATCCCCGCCCGCATCGTTAAGCGTAACATGTACGAGATTCCGGCGCATGTCAGTTATCAGGATGCGGCTCTGATCGAGCCTCTGGCATGCGTGATTCGCGGCTTGGAAGAGACCCATGTGGCCCAGGCGATCACGTTGCGGTCATCGGCTTGGGCCCATCGGTTTGATGTTTGTCCGGCTGGCGAAGATCTACGGGGCTCGTGTAATCGCGCTCGGACGCCGTTAACACAGTTGGAGCGGGCAGCTCGGATGGGAGCGGAAGAGTTGCTGAAACGAGTACAGAGCCCGACGTCGTACAGGCTGTCAAGGAACTGACAAAAGGGCGCGGCGTGGACATAGCAATCGAGGCGGTCGGAAAACCGTCCACGTGGCAGATGGCCGTCAGCATGCTTCGCCGCGGCGGTACGGTGAACTTTTTCGGTGGATGTCCCAACGACAGTCATGTCGCTTTGGATACATCGCTGCTCCACTATTCGGAGATTACGTGCAAGGCGAGCTTCCATCACACGCCCATGCACATCCGCAAAGGGCTGGAGGCAGTCAGCCGTGGAGACATTACTGCTCGCGACTTCGTCAATCGGGAAGAGCCATTCACCAATCTCCTCGAAGTGATGCGTCATCTGATGAGCCACAACGGTCACATGAAGACGGCGATCATTCCCTAGGAGTGGAATACCTTCTCCCAGAACATTTCGTCCGGTCCCCTGATGCGCTTGAGCGGACTTGGACTCACGCTGAAGCGGAGCTTATACTCGCTGGCTCGCAAATTCGCATTACGAGAATTTCCACGTTGTCAGCTTCCTGCTTCCTAAGCACCTTCATCAGGATTTTTATAATGTATATTCGTTTTGCCGCTGGTCAGACGATCTAGGGGATGAAATTGGCGACACAGCGGAGAGTCTGCGTCTCCTTGCATGGTGGCGCGGGGAACTGGACCGGATGTATTCCGGAGAGGCTCAGCATCCCGTGTTCGTTGCGCTCATGGGTACGGTCCGGAAATACGATCTGCCGGTGAGCCGTTCTCGGATTTGATCCACGCTTTCGTTCATGATCAGACAGTGACGCGGTATGCCACATGGGACGATGTGCTGCATTACTGCAAATATTCGGCGAATCCGGTAGGCCGATTGCTGCTGTATTTATGCGGATATCGTGACGCCGAAAGGCAGCGTTTATCGGACTCGACCTGTACTGGCTGCAACTGGCGAATTTCTGGCAGGACGTCTCCATCGATTTGAAGAAGGATCGAGTGTACATTCCACAGGAAGCGATGACGACGAATGGCTACACGGATCGCGAGTTGTTTAGCGGCATCGAGGACGCGCGATTCCAGGCGATCATGAGGGATGTAGTCGGCCGTGCGCGTGAACTCTTCATGGAGGGTCTGCCGCTTGCGCAACTGCGCGCGGGCGTCCTCGGCGTAGCTGCGGACGGTCTCCCGGGCCCGCTTCAGCGCCGGGCGACTCCCGGAGCAGGCCCAGCGCCTCGGCGTGCAGCGCGTCGTCGGTCAGCGGGCCGGTCGCCAGGATCTCCCGCAGCCGCACCGAGGAGGCATCGGAGTCGTCCGCCGGCGCGCGCGTAGAGCACCGGCAGCGTCGGCACGCCCTCGCGCAGGTCGGTGCCGGGGGTCTTGCCCGACTGGCTCGACTCGGAGGCGATGTCGAGCAGGTCGTCGGAGAGCTGGAAGGCGACGCCGATCGTCTCGCCGTACCCGGCGAGGGCGTCGACGTGCTCGCTCGGCGGCACCGCCGAACATGCCGCCGAACCGGGCCGACGTGGCGATCAGCGAGCCGGTCTTCTCGGCGATCACGTGCAGGTAGTGGTCGACCGGGTCGTCGCCGTCGCGCGGGCCCGACGGTCTCCGCGATCTGGCCGTGCACCAGCCGGGCGAAGGTGCGCGCCTGCAGCCGGACCGCCTCGGGGCCCAGGTCGGCCGCGATGTCCGCGGCGCGGGCGAAGAGGTAGTCGCCGACCAGGATGGCCACCGAGTTGGTCCAGCGGGAGTTGGCGCTCGGCGCGCCCCGCCGGACGGCGGCCTCGTCCATCACGTCGTCGTGGTACAGCGTGGCGAGGTGGGTGAGCTCCATCACCACGGCGGCCGGCACCACCTGCGGCGCCGGTCGGGTCGCCGAACTGCGCGCCCAGCGCCACCAGCAGCGGCCGGAACCGCTTCCCGCCGGCCTCGACCAGGTGCCGGGCGGCCTCGGTGACGAACGGGTCGGCGCTGGACACGCTGGCCCGCAGCTCGACCTCGACCGTCGTCCAGCAGGCCCAGCACGGACGCCTCGACGCGGGGATCGGCGAGGTGGAGGCCGAGCGCGCCGAACTGACCCGTGCCCGCCCGACCCCGACGACCGCCGGAGCCGGACGGCACCTGAACGCTCGCCCGCCGGAATCACCACGCCATCAACCATGCCACACCCGTTCGACCTGCTCCGGACCGGGGATACGGACCGGGGGCCGGCACGTGACACGCACCGGCCCCCGGTGCCGGTCACTTCGGTCATCGCACGAATTCGGCGGCATCCGTTGGCCAGGTCGAGCAGCGGCGCCGGGGCGACGCCCAGCACCAGCGTGGCCAGCACGCCGATCATCAGCGCCGCCGAGGTGAGCGCACCGGGCACGGTGACCGTCGGGGTGGACTCGCCCGGCTCGGAGAGCCACATCATCACCACGACCCGCAGGTACGGGAAGGCCAGCACCATGCTGGTCAGCACACCGGCGATCACCAGCCAGGCCTGGTCCGCCTCCAGCGCCGGCGCCGAAGACCGCGAACTTGCTGGTGAAGCCGCTGGTCAGCGGGATACCGGCGAAGGCCAGCAGGATGAAGGTGAAGACGCCGGCGAAGAACGGCGACCGCCGGCCCAGCCCGGCCCAGCGGGACAGGTGGGTGGCCTCCCCGTCGGCGTCCCGGACCAGGGTCACCACGGCGAACGCGGCGAGCACCGAGAAGCCGTACGCGACCAGGTAGAACATCGTGCCGGAGAGCCCGTCCCGGCTCGGCGCCAGCACACCGACCAGCAGGTAGCCGGCGTTCGCGATCGACGAGTACGCCAGCAGCCGCTTGATGTCGGTCTGGGTGACCGCGAGCACCGCGCCGACCAGCATGGTCAGCACCGCCACCGCGCCGAGGACCGGCGTGAAGTCCCAGGCGGCGCCCGTCGAACGCGACGTGGAGGACGCGCAGCAGGGCGCCGAACGCGGCGACCTTGGTGCAGGCGGCCATGAACGCCGGTGACCGGGGTCGGCGCGCCCTGGTAGACGTCCGGCGTCCAGACGTGGAACGGCGCCGCGGCGGCCTTGAACAGCAGGCCGATGGCGAGCAGCGCCATGCCGGCGAAGAGCAGCACCTGGCTGGCCGGCGGAGTCGGTCGACCGCGGCGTGCACGGTCGCGAAGTCGACGCCGGCCGACCGGCCCGGGATGCCGGCGGTGAAGCCGTAGATCAGCGCCACCCCGAACAGGAAGAACGCCGAGGCGTACGCGCCGAGCAGGAAGTACTTCATCGCCGCCTCCTGGCTCAGCAGCCGCCGGCGGCGGGCCAGCGCGCAGAGCAGGTAGAGCGGCAGCGAGAAGACCTCGAGCGCGATGAACATGGTCAGCAGGTCGTTCGCCGCGACGAAGATCAGCATGCCGCCGAGCGCGAACATGGTCAGCGGGTAGACCTCGGTGGCGCCGCTGCGCCCGTCGGCCTGCCGCCGGTCCGTCGGCCGACTCGGCGGTGATCGCGGCCTGGGCGACGAACGCGCCGCCCCGCTCGACCGAGCGCTCGCCGATCAGCAGCAGCGCCATCGCGGCCGAGCACCAGGATCGCGCCCTGGAGGAACAGCGTCGGCCCGTCGACCGCGAGCGCGCCGCCGGCGGTGATCATCCGGTCGTCGGCGTTGAGCGATCACCATCGATCAGCGCCGCGAGCACCGCCAGCAGGGCCAGCGTCGAGCTGCACCACGTGCCGCGCAGCCGGCGCGGCACGAACGCCTCGACCAGGACGCCGACGCAGGCCGCGCCCAACATGATCAGGATCGGCGCGAGCGCCGCGTAGTCGATCGACGGCAAGCTTCAGCTCAGGTCACTTTGCGGCCTCCTGGACGGCTGCCGACCGTCGGGGCCGGGATCGGTCTTGCCGACGTCCTGCATGGTCGCCTGGACGGCCGGGTTGATGACATCGGTGACCGGCTTCGGGATAGAAGCCGAGCAGCACGATCAGCGCGATCAGCGGGGCGACCACGACCTTCTCGCGCAGGGTGAGGTCCCGGCGCATGCCGTCGACCTCGGTCAGCGCCGGGTTGAGCGTGCCCTGGGTGGTGCGCTGCACCATCCACAGCACGTACGCGGCGGCCAGGATGATGCCGAGCGTGGCGATCACCGCGACCGGCTTGTTCACCGTGAAGGTGCCGATCAGCACCAGGAACTCGGAGACGAACGGCGCCGTGCCGGGCAGCGCCAGCGAGGCGAGACCGGCGAAGAAGAGCACGCCGGCCAGCACCGGCACCAGCTTGCCGGCGCCGCCGAAGTCGCTGATCAGGGCCGAGCCGCGCCGGGCGACCAGCATGCCGACCACCAGGAAGAGCAGGCCGGTGGCCAGGCCGTGGTTGAGCATGTAGAGCACCGCGCCGGTGCCGGCCTGGGTGGTGAAGGCGAAGATGCCGACGCCGATGAAGCCGAAGTGCGCGATCGAGGTGTACGACGACCAGCCGCTTGAGGTCGTTCTGGCCGACCGCCAGCAGCGCGGCGTAGATGATGCCGATCACGCCGAGCGCCAGCGCCCACGGCGCGAACCAGCGCGACGCCTCGGGGAACAGCGGCAGGCAGTAGCGCAGGATGCCGAACGTGCCGACCTTGTCCAGCACGCCGACCAGCAGCGCGGCGGCACCGGCCGGGGCCGCGCCACCGGCGTCCGGCAGCCAGGTGTGGAACGGGAAGAACGGCGCCTTGATCGCGAAGGCGAGGAAGAAGCCGAGGAACAGCCAGCGCGCGGTGCCGGTGGCAGATGTCCACCTGGGTCAGCGTCTGCCAGTCGAAGGTGTTCCCGCCGACCACCCACAGGCCGATCACCGCGGCCAGCATGAACAGGCCGCCGACCAGCGAGTAGAGGAAGAACTTCACCGCCGCGTACTGCCGCTGGTGGCCGCCGTAGCTGCCGATGAGGAAGTACATCGGCACCAGCATGACCTCGAAGAACACGTAGAACAGGAAGACGTCGGCGGCGGCGAAGACGCCGATCATCGTGCACTCGAGGACCAGCAGCAGCGCGAAGTAGGCCGGCACCGACCGCTTCGACGGCGTCGGCGTCGTGCCAGCGACGCCAGGATCACCAGCGGCACCAGCACCGCGATCAGCATCAGCATCACCAGCGCGATGCCGTCGGCGGCGAAGGTGAAGCTGGCGCCCCAGGTCGGGATCCACGGGTACGACTCGCGGAACTGGAACCGGTCACCGCCGGCCTTGAAGGCGACCCACATGACCACCGAGAGCACCAGCACGAGCAGCGACCAGCCGAACGCCACCTGCTTGGCCAGCTCCGGCCGGCTGCGCGGCAGCAGGGCCACCACCAGGGCGCCGACCAGCGGCGCCACGGTGAGCACCGAGAGGAACGGGAAGTCGGACATTATTCGGCCTTACCTCCGTCGTGACTGCGTGGTCCGCCGGCGGGGGCGGCCGGTGAGGTCGATCACGCCAACCACCCCGCCTGCACCGCCAGGAACGCCGCCACCACGAGCAGCGCGCCGGCCAGGATGGAAGTCGCGTACGACCGCACGAAGCCGGTCTGCAGCCGCCGGAGCCGGCCCGAGCCGCCGCCGACCGCCGGCGGCGAGGCCGTTGACCAGCCCGTCGATGCCCCGGTTGTCGAGGTAGACCAGCGCCCGGGTGAGGAAGATGCCCGGCTTCTCGAAGACCGCCTCGTTGAACGCGTCGGTGTAGAGGTTGCGGCGGGCGGCGGTGACCAGCGCGCCGGCCGGCTGCTGCTGCGGGGCCGTGCCGGTGCGGAACAGCGCCCAGGCCAGCCCGGCGCCGAGCACGGTGACCAGCCAGCGACAGCGATGGTGATCAGCCAGTGCGCGAGGACCGGCTCGTGCTCCGCGTGCTCGCCGCCGAGCCCGGCGGTCGCGGTCAGCCAGTCCGGCACGGAGGTGGCCAGCAGGCAGCCGGCGCCGACCGAGCCGACCGCCAGCAGGATCAGCGGGATCGGTCATGAGCTTCGGCGACTCGTGCGGGTGCTCGATGTCCTCGGTCCACCGCTTCGGGCCGTGGAAGGTGAGCACGAACAGCCGGGTCATGTAGAACGCGGTCAGCCCGGCGCCGAGCAGCGCCGCGCCGCCGTACAGCCAGGCGGTCCAGTCGTCCCGCTCGAAGGCGGCCGCGATGATCGGCTCCTTGGAGAAGAAGCCGGACAGCGGCGGGATGCCGATGATGGCCAGCCAGCCCATCATGAAGGTCAGCCAGGTGATCTTCATGTACTTCGACAGGCCGCCGAAGCGGCGGATGTCGACCTGGTCGTTCATGCCGTGCATGACCGAGCCGGCGCCGAGGAACATGTTGGCCTTGAAGAAGCCGTGCGCCAGCAGGTGGATGATGGCCAGCGCGTACGCCCCGCCGCCGAGGCCGACGCCGAGGAACATGTAGCCGATCTGGCTCACCGTCGACCAGGCGAGCACCCGCTTGATGTCGTCCTTGGCCGCGCCGATGATGCAGCCCATCAGCAGCGTGAGCGCGCCGACGCTGACCACCACGGTCTGCAGCGTCGGCGTTGGCCGAGAAGATCGGGTTGGACCGGGCGATCAGGTAGACGCCCGCGGTGACCATGGTGGCGGCGTGGATGAGCGCCGACACCGGGGTCGGGCCCTCCATCGCGTCCGGCAGCCACGCCTGCAGCGGGAACTGGCCGGACTTGCCGGCCGCGCCGAGCAGCAGCAGCAGGCCCAGCACCAGCACGGTGGTCGCCGGTCAGCGAGCCGACCCCGTTGAAGACCTCGTCGTACTGGGTGGTGCCGAGGGTGGCGAACATGAGGAAGATGCGCGATGGCCAGGCCGGCGTCGCCGACCCGGTTCATCAGGAACGCCTTCTTGCCGGCGGTGGCCGCGCTCGGCCGCGTCGTACCAGAAGGAGATCAGCAGGTACGACGCCAGACCGACGCCCTCCCAGCCGAAGTAGAGCATCACGTAGTTGTTGCCGAGCACCAGCAGCAGCATCGCCGCGACGAACAGGTTGAAGTAGCCGAAGAACCGCCGGCGGCCCGCGTCGTGCGCCATGTACCCGACCGCGTAGAGGTGGATCAGGAAGCCCACCCCGGTGATCAGCAGCACGAAGACCGCGGCCAGCGGGTCGAAGAGCAGCCCGAAGTCGACCTTGAAGTCGCCGACCGCGATGAACGTGCCACAGGCTCAGCTCGACCGGACTTGTTCTCCAGGCCGCGCAGCTGGAAGAAGTAGGTCAGGCCGAGCACGAAGGCGGCGCCGATGGCGGCCACGCCGAGCCAGTGCCCCCAGCGGTCGGCCCGCCGGCCGAGCAGCAGCAGGATCGCCGCGCTGGCCAGCGGGATCGCCACCAGCAGCCAGACGCTGCCCAGCAGCCCCGATGGCGTTGCGGCGTAGCTCGCGACGCGTCATCGTTCCACCGAGGACCCCTCAGTACTTCAGCAGGTTGGCGTCGTCGACGCTCGCGGAGCGCCGGGTCCGGAAGATCGACATGATGATCGCGAGCCCGACCACGACCTCGGCCGCCGCCACCACCATCACGAAGAACGCCATGATCTGGCCGTTCAGGTCGCCGTTGATCCGGCTGAAGGTGACCAGCGCCAGGTTGGCCGCGTTGAGCATCAGCTCGATGCACATGAACAGCACGATCGCGTTGCGCCGGACCAGCACCCCGACCGCGCCGATGGTGAACAGCACCGCGGCGAGCACCAGGTAGTAGTCAGGCTGCACGGGGTCGACTACCTTCCCTCGGTCCCCTTCGAGCGCGGTCTCCTCGGTCGGTCAGCTCGCGCATCCGGCAGGATCGCCGGGATGCTGCGCTCGGTCAGCCGGCCGTCGGGCAGCCGGGCCGGGGTGGCCACCGAGGACGAGGTGGCGAAGACGCCCGGGCCGGGCTTCGGGCCGGGGTAGTTGCCCGGGGCGAACCGGGCCTGCATCGGTCGCGGCTGGTCGCATCTTGTCCTCCTTGCGCCGCTCGACGTGGGCCAGCACCATCGCGCCGATCGCGGCGGTGATCAGCAGCGCCGAGGTGACCTCGAAGGCGAAGACGTACTTGGTGAACAGCAGCCGGGCGATGCCCTGCACGTTGCCCTCGGCGTTGGCCTGCGTCCAGCCCGACCGCCGTGCGACGCCGTCCAGCGCCCGGTAGAGGCCGGTCGCCGACCAGGCCGGCGAAGCCGAGGCCGAGCAGGACCGCGGCGACCCGCTGGCCGCGCAGCGCCTCGATCAGCGAGTCGGAGGCGTCCCGGCCGACCAGCATCAGCACGAACAGGAACAGCATCATGATCGCGCCGGTGTAGACGATGATCTGCGCCATGCCGATGAACGGCCCGGCCTGCAGCACGTAGAACACGCCCAGGCAGAGCATGGTCAGCACCAGCCAGAGCGCCGAGTGCACCGCGTTGCGGGCCGACGACCATGCCGATCGCCGCCGATCAGCGCCAGCGGGGCGAGGATCCAGAAGGTGACCTGCCTCGCCGCCGGAGACCTCGCCCGCCGCGGCGAGCACCGTCTGCGTGGTCATGCGCTCGTCTCCCTTGCCGGCCGCCGCCCGCTGGGCGGCCTGCTCGGCGCCCGGGAAGGTCACCCCGGGGTGCTCCTCCACCTGGTACCGGCCCGGGCCCGTCGGCGACGTGCTCGGCACCGGCCGAGGTGCCCGGGTTGGTCAGCGCGCCGAGGTAGTAGTCCTTCTCGCTGTCGCCCAGCCGCATCGGGTGCGGCGGCTGCTCCATGCCCGGCAGCAGCGGCGCGAGCAGCTGCTCCTTGGTGAAGATCAGGTCCTGCCGGTTGTCCCGGGCCAGCTCGTACTCGTTGCTCATGGTGAGCGACCGGGTCGGGCAGGCCTCGATGCACAGCCCGCAGAAGATGCACCGGGCGTAGTTGATCTGGTAGATCGACTGGCGTACCGCTCACCCGGCGAGAAGCGCTGCTCCTCGGTGTTGTCGCCGCCCTCGACGTAGATCGCGTCCGCCGGGCAGGCCCAGGCGCACAGCTCGCAGCCGATGCACTTCTCCAGCCCGTCCGGGTGCCGGTTGAGGATGTGCCGCCCGTGGTAGCGCGGCGCCGACGACCGGCGGCTTGAACGGGTAGTCGGTGGTGACGACCTTCCTGAACATGTGCGAGAAGGTGACGCCGAAGCCCTTGAACGTTCCGGTGATCGCGCCCACGTCACACCTCCCTCGGAGTCGCGAGCCGGCGGCCGACGTTGGCCGGCTCCCGCTCGGCGACCACGCGCCTGGTGCGCGGGCTCGGTGGTACCTGCAGGTCCATCGGCGGCAGCGGGAAGCTGCCGTGCGGCCGGCTGTCGACCTGCTCCTGCGAGCGTCGGCTTCGGCTCCGGCTTGCGGCTCGGCCAGAGCAGCGCGACCAGCAGCAGCACGCCGGCCGGCGACGCCGACGGCGAGCAGCCGGTGCCGCGCGGTGCTCCCAGTCCTCGATCGACGCGCAGGCCGGCCAGGACCAGGATCCAGACCAGGTTGATCGGCAGCAGCACCTTCCAGCCGAGCCGCATGAACTGGTCGTAGCGCAGCCGGGGCAGCGTGCCCCGCAGCCCAGACGAAGACGAAGACCAGCAGCGACGACCTTGCCGAAGAACCAGAGCATCGGCCACCAGCCGGAGTTGGCGCCCGCCCAGAGTGGTGATCGGCCACGGGCGCCCGCCAGCCGCCGAGGAACAGCGTGATGGTGACCGCCGACATGGTCACCATCGCGACGTACTCGGAGAGCATGAAGAGCAGCGAACTTCAGCGAGCTGTACTCGGTCATGTAGCCCGGCGACCAGCTCGCTCTCCGCCTCGGGCAGGTCGAACGGCGCCCGGTTGGTCTCACCGACGGTGGCGATGAAGAAGATGATGAAGCTGGGCAGCAGCAGGATCGCGTACCAGCCGGGCGCCGGTCGGCTGCCAGCCGAAGATGGTCAGCCGGCGTGCCGTCGCGCCTGGGCGGCGACGATGCCCGCTGGTGGACATCGTGCCGGCGGTCATGAAGACCGCCACGATGCTGACAGCCCCATCGCGACCTCGTACGAGATCATCTGGGCGCTGCGAGCGCAGGCCGCCGAGCAGCGGGTAGGTCGAGCCGGAGGCCCAGCCGCCGAGCACGATGCCGTAGACGCCCATCGACGAGCAGGCGAGCAGCACCAGCACCGCCACCGGCACGTCGGTGACCTGCAGCGGCGTCTGGTGGCCGAAGATGCTCACCATCGGGCCGAACGGGACCACCGACAGCGCGGTGACCGCGCAGATCGCCGAGATCGTCGGGGCGAAGAAGAAGACCACCTTGTCGGCCGCCTGCGGCAGGATGTCCTCCTTGAGAGGCCATCTTCAGGCCGTCGGCGAGGGTCTGCAGCAGGCCGAACGGGCCGACCTGGTTGGGGCCGGGCCGCACCGCCATGCGGGCCGACCACCCGCCGCTCGAACCAGACGCCGAGCAGGCGTGGCCAGCAGGCCGAAGACGAACGCGAAGACGATCTTGATCGAGGACCAGCCACCACGGGTCCTGGCCGAAGTCGGCCAGCGTCGGATCCTGGGCCAGGTAGATCGGACTCACTGCGTCACCCCCGGCGTTGAGGAGCGGACCCGGGCGACCGGTCGCGTCCGCCGCGACGCGTCCGGCCGGACGGCCGACCGGTCGGGACGGAGATCCGGACGACCGCGCCGGACGTCGCGCCGAGGCTGCGCCGCACGGTCGAGCCGGGTGAGTTGGTCGGCAGCCAGACCACGCCGTCCGGCATCTCGGTGATCGCCGCCGGCAGGGTCAGCGCCCCGCGGTCGGTGCCGACCGTCACCGGGTCACCGTCGGCGACGCCGAGCGCCTCGGCGGTGCCCTTGCCCAGCCGGACCACCGGCGGGCGGGCGGTGCCGGCGAGGTGCTCGTCGCCGTCGGTCAGGCTGCCCAGGTCGATCAGCTGGTGCCAGGTGGCCAGCACCGCCTCGCCGGCGCCCGGGCTGCGGCACCGCGGCCGGCTCGACCGACGGCGCGGCCGGCCGGCCGGCCCGGGTCGGCGGCAGCGCGCCCAGCTCCCGGCGGACGCTCAGCACGTCGCCGGTGCCGAGCTCGCACGTCGAGCTGCGCGGCGAGCGCGTCGAGCACCCGGCCGTCGGTCATCGCGGCGGTGTCCAGCACCGCGTCGAACGGTGCGCAGCCGGCCCTCCCAGTCCAGGAAGCTGCCGGCCTTCTCGACCACCGGGGCGACCGGGAAGACCACGTCGGCCCGCCGGGCCACCGCGCTCATCCGCAGCTCCAGGCTGACCAGGAACGGCACCGCGTCCAGGGCCTGCTCGGCCAGTCGCGGGTCGGCCAGGTCGGCCGGGTCGACCCCGGCCACCACCAGCGCGCCGAGCTGCCCGTCGGCGGCCGCGGCGAGGATGCCGTCGGTGTCCCGGCCGGCCTGGCTCGGGATCACCCCGGCCGCGATGTCCCACGCCTCGCCCAGCTCGGCCCGGGCGGCCGGCTCGGTGACCGGACGGCCACCGGGGAGCAGGTTGGGCAGGCAGCCCGCGTCGACCGCGCCGCGGTCACCGGCGCGCCGCGGCACCCAGGCCAGCTTCGCGCCGGTACGCCGCGGCCAGCGTCCGCCGCGGCGGACAGTCCGCCCGGCACGCTGGCCAGCCGCTCGCCGACGATCAGGATCGCGCCCGGCTGCGCTCAGCGCCTCGGCGACCGTGGCGTGCTCGGCGAGCACGCTGGCCTCCTCGCCCGGCACCACCCGGGCCAGCTTGGCGCCGAGCTTCTCCAGGCCGCGGGTGGCGAACGGCGCGAGCGCGTACACCGTCAGCTTCTTCTTCAGGTACGCCTTGCGCAGCCGCAGGAAGAGGATCGGGCACTCCTCCTCCGGCTCCAGGCCGACCAGCACCACCGCCGGCGCGTTCTCCACGTCGGCGTAGGTGACGTCGGTGACCCCGGCGACCGAGCTGGCCAGGAAGTCGGCCTCCTCGCGGGAGACCGGCCGGGCCCGGAAGTCGATGTCGTTGGTGTTCAGCGCGACCCGGGCGAACTTCGCGTACGCGTAGGCGTCCTCGACGGTCAGCCGGCCGCCGGTGAGCACCGCCGTGCCCCGCACGCGCCGTCGCGGGCCGCGCGCAGCCCCTCGGCGGCCACGGTGCAGCGCCTCGCTCCAGGACGCCTCGCGCAGCTCGCCGGTCTGCGCGTCGCGGACCAGCGGGGTGGTGAGCCGGTCGAAGGCGCGTGGCGTACTGGAAGCCCCAGCGGCCCTTGTCGCAGTTCCACTCCTCGTTGACCGCCGGGTCGTCGCCGGCCAGCCGGCGCAGCACCTTGCCGCGCCGCCGGTCGGTGCGCTGGGCGCAGCCGGCCGAGCAGTGCTCGCACACGCTCGGGCTGGAGACCAGGTCGAACGGGCGGGCCCGGAACCGGTACTGGGCGCCGGTCAGCGCGCCCACCGGGCAGATCTGCACGGTGTTGCCGGAGAAGTACGAGTTGAACGGGACGTCGCCCGCGTCGCCCGCTTCGCCGTACGCGTCGTCCCGGTAGATGTTGATCTCCTCGGCGGACGACCGGCCCATCAGGTCGATGAACTTGTCGCCGGCGATCTCCTCGGAGAACCGGGTGCAGCGCTGGCAGAGCACGCACCGCTCGCGGTCCAGCAGCACCTGGGTGCAGATCGTTGATCGGCTTCTGGTACTCCCGCTTGTGCTCGTGGAACCGCGAGTCGGTGCGGCCGGTGGACATCGCCTGGTTCTGCAGCGGGCACTCGCCGCCCTTGTCGCACATCGGGCAGTCGAGCGGGTGGTTGATCAGCAGCAGCTCCATGATCCCCTCCTGCGCCTTCTTGGCGACCGGGGAGGTGAGCTGGGTGCGGACCACCATGCCGTCGGCGACGGTCTGGGTGCAGGAGGCGACCGGCTTGCGCTGGCCCTCCACCTCGACCAGGCACTGCCGGCAGGCGCCGGCCGGCGCCAGCAGCGGGTGGTCGCAGAACCGCGGGATCTCGATGCCCATCTGCTCGGCGACCCGGATCAGCAGCGCGCCCTTGGGCGCGGTCGACCTCGACGCCGTCGATGGTGAGCGTGACGGTCTCGGTCTGGCCTTGGCCACGTCGGTCATCAGTGCGCTCCCACCAGCTGCTTGTCGGACAGCTTCGGCGCGGTACGGCCCTCGATGTAGTCGAGGTAGTCCTGCTTGAAGTACTTCAGCGACGAGGTCACCGGGCTGGTCGCACCGTCGCCCAGGCCGCAGAACGACCGGCCGAGGATGTTGTCGCAGGTGTCCAGCAGGGTGTCCAGGTCCTCGTGGGTGCCCTGGCCGGAGAGGATCCGCCGGTAGATCCGGACCATCCAGTAGTTGCCCTCGCGGCACGGGGTGCACTTGCCGCACGACTCGTGGTGGTAGAACTCCAGCCACCGGTAGGTCGCGTAGACCGGGCAGTCCTGGTCGGAGAAGATCTGCGTGGCCGTGGTGCCCAGGATCGAGCCGGCCGCCGCCACCCCCTCGAAGTCCAGCGGCACGTCGAGGTGCTCGGCGGTGAGCAGCGGGGTGGACGAGCCGCCCGGGGTCCAGAACCGCAGCTCGTGCCCGGGCTGCATGCCGCCGGCCAGCTCGATCAGCTCGCGCAGCGTGATGCCCATCGAGCACTCGTACTGGCCGGGGTTGGCGATCCGGCCGGAGAGCGAGTAGATCATCGGGCCGGAGGACTTCTCCGTGCCCATGGTCTTCCACCAGTCGGCGCCGCCGAGCACGATGTACGGCACGCTGGCGATGGTGCCGACGTTGTTGACCACCGTCGGGCTGGCGTACAGGCCGTGGGTGGCCGGGAACGGCGGGCGCAGCCGGGGCTGGCCCCGGAAGCCCTCCAGCGAGTCCAGCAGCGCGGTCTCCTCGCCGCAGATGTACGCGCCGGCGCCGCAGTGCACCACCAGCGTCCAGGTCGAAGCCCGGTGCCGCAGGATGTTCCTGCCCGAGGTAGCCCGCTGGCGTACGCCTCCTGCGACCGCGTTGCGCAGCCGGCGGGCGGCGTGCACCGCCTCGCCGCGGATGTAGATGTAGGCGCGGTTGGCCCGGATCGCGTACGACGCGATGATGACGCCCTCGACCAGCGAGTGCGGGTCGTGCGTCATCAGCGGCAGGTCCTTGCAGGTGCCCGGCTCGCCCTCGTCGGCGTTGACCACCAGGTAGTGCGGCTTGCCGTCGTTCTGCGGGATGAAGCCCCACTTCAGGCCGGTGGGGAAGCCGGCGCCGCCGCGGCCGCGCAGGCCGGAGTCCTTGATCAGCTGGATCAGGTCGTCCGGGTGGGCCGGCCAGCGCCTTGCGCAGCGCGCCGTAGCCGTCGAGCTGCTCGTAGGTGTCGCAGCCGCCAGGCGTCCGGGGGCAGCCAGCGCTTGGTCAGCACCGGCGTCAGCTTGGCGAGCACCGCCTGCGAGGGCGCAGTCGCCCTCGTGACTCACGCCGTCCTTCGGTGGCCGCGGCTTGGCGATCGGGCGTCGTCGCGGGTCGCTATCGGCGCGCGACCTGGTGATCGCCGTGTCGTGCCTGCGGCCAGCCGCAGGCCGCGCAGGGTGGCGTCGCCGGCCGGCCCGTCGGCGACCGCGCCGGCGCGGTCGTCGGCGAAGCCGGCGAGCTGCACCGACATCTCCTTGAGCGTGCACAGCCGGGCGCCGCGGGTCGGCATCGGCCGGCTCGCCGGCCTGCAGCTCCTCGACCACGCCGAGCGCGCCCTGCGGCGTCGACCCTGTCGAAGAAGTCGTAGTTGACCGTCATCACCGGGCCGTAGTCGCAGGCCGCCAGGCACTCGGCGTGCTCCAGGGTGATCTTGCCGTCGGCGGTGGTCTCGTCGTGCCCGACGCCGAGGTGCTCCGAGAGGGTCGTCGTAGACCTGCCTGGCCGCCGAGCACGTCGCACATCGTGTTGGTGCAGACGCTGACCAGGTAGTCGCCGGTCGGGCTCGCGCTTGTACATGGTGTAGAAGGTGGCCACCGCGCCGACCTGGGCCTTGTTGAGCCCGAGCAGCTCGGCGCAGAACCCGACGCCGGCCGGGCGAGACGTACCCCTCCTCGGACTGCACCAGGTGCAGCAGCGGCAGCAGCGCCGAGCGGGACCGGTCGGCCGGGTAGCGGGCGATGATCTCCTTCGCCGCCCGCGCTCGTCCGGGAACTCCTCACCGGCGTCGTCGCAGCGTAGGACCCGTCGGACTGGCATGCTCGATGCGGATCTCGGTCATCAGCGATCACACCCACCCATCACGGGGTCCAGCGAGGCGCCGCCGGCGATCACGTCGGCGATCAGGCCGCCCTCGGCCATCGCCGGGAGGGCCTGCAGGTTGACGAAGCTCGGCTCGCGGTAGTGCACCCGGTACGGGCCGGGTGCCGCCGTCGGAGACCGCGTGCACGCCCAGCTCGCCGCGCGGGCGACTCGATCGCCGACGTACACCTGGCCCGGCGGGACCCGGAAGCCCTCGGTGACGAGCTTGAAGTGGTGGATCAGCGACTCCATCGACTGGCCCATGATCTTCGCGACGTGCTCCAGCGAGTTGCCCATGCCGTCCACGCCGATGGCGAGCTGCGCCGGCCAGGCGATCTTCTTGTCGGCGACCATCACCGGGCCCGGCTTGCAGCCGGTCCAGGCCTGCTCGACGATCTTCAGCGACTCCCGGATCTCGGCGAGCCGCACCTGGTAGCGGCCCCACACGTCGCCGTCGGTGCGCGGTCGGCACGTCGAACTCGTACGTCTCGTAGCCGCAGTACGGCATCGGTCTTGCGCAGGTCCCAGGCGAGTCCGGCGGAGCGCAGCACCGGGCCGGTGACGCCCAGCGCCAGGCAGCCGGTCACGTCCAGCACCGCCACGCCCTTGGTGCGCTCGAGCCAGATCGGCTGCCCGGAGAGCAGGTCCTCGTACTCCTTGAGCTTCTTCGGCATCATACTCGAGGAACTCGCGGATCTTGCGTGATCGCCTCGTCCGGCACGTCCTGCGCCACGCCGCCCGGCCGCACGTACGCCATGTTCATCCGCAGGCCGGTGATCATCTCGAAGATGTCGAGGATGTACTCCCGCTCGCGGAAGCCGTACAGCATCATCGAGATCGCGCCCAGCTCCATGCCGGTGGTGGCCAGCCAGACCAGGTGCGAGGAGATCCGGTTGAGCTCCATCATCAGCACCCGGATGGTGGTGGCCCGCTCGGTGATCTGGTCGGTGATGCCGAGCAGCTTCTCCACCGCGAGGCGTACGCCGGTCTCGTTGAAGATCGGGGCGAGGTAGTCCATCCGGGTCACGAACGTCGAGCCCTGGACCCAGTTGCGGTACTCGAGGTTCTTCTCGATGCCGGTGTGCAGGTAGCCGACGACCGAGCCGGGCCTCGGTGACCGTCTCGCCCTCGAGCTCGAGGATCAGCCGGAGCACGCCGTGGGTGGACGGGTGCTGCGGACCCATGTTGACGACGATCCGCTCGTCGTGCAGCGGGTCGGTGCCGCCGACGACCGTGTCCCAGTCGCCGCCGGTGACGGTGAAGACCTTGCCCTCGGTCGGTCTCGCGCTTCGGTCGCGTAGTCTCGGGCGCTGCTGTCACTTGGTAGACGACCTCCGCTGGTCCGGCGGCGGGATCTCCGCGCCCTTGTACTCCACGGGCACGCCACCGAGCGGGTAGTCCTTGCGCTGCGGGTGGCCCTCCCAGTCGTCCGGCATGAGGATCCGGGTCAGGTTGGGGTGGCCGTCGAAGACGACGCCGAACATGTCGTACGTCTCCCGCTCCTGCCAGTCGGCGGTCGGGTAGACGCTGGTGACGCTCGGCAGGTGCGGGTCCTCGGCGGTGACCGCGGCCTCCAGCCGGACCCGGCGCCGGTAGGTCATCGAGGTCAGCTGGTAGACCACGTGCAGCCGGCGCTCGTCGGCGCCCAGGTAGTCCACACCGGACACCGAGGAGCACAGCTCGAAGCGCAGCGCCTGGTCGTCCCGCATCACCTGGCAGACCTCGGCGATCCGCTCCGGGCGGATGTGCAGGGTCAGCTCGCCGCGGTCGACGACGACCTTCTCGATCGCGTCGTCGAAGGCCGGGTACGCCTCCTCCAGCGCGTCGTGGACCTCGTCGAAGTAGCCGCCGTACGGGCCGGGCGGCCTCCTCGACCGGCGTGCGCGGCGGACCAGGCCGCCGAAGCCGGAGGTGTCGCCGGTGCCGTGGATGCCGAACATGCCCGCGCCCGGCCGGGCTGGCCGGCGGGCAGCTCGGCCGGCGCGCCGCTGGTCGCGCCGGCCGGCGTGACCGGTACCGGCACGCCGCCGTCGTTGCTCTGCTCGTCGTCGCTCACCTGCGGACCCCCCGTGCGCGTGCGAGGTGGTTCTGCGTCGTTCATCCAGTTCTCGATCCGCAGCTGCTCCTCGCGGCCCTCGCGGACCGCCTGCGTCCACTCGGCGCGCCGGGCCTTGTCGTTGCGGTACGACGAGGGCATCGAGCCGTAGGGCACGACCGGCACGTCGCCGCGCTCCTTGCGGGCCTCCAGCATCTTGCGGCCGTTCGGGCCCAGCGGCTCGTACATGATCTTCTCGCGGAGCTTGAGGATCGCGTCGATGAGCATCTCCGGCCGGGGCGGGCAGCCGGGCAGGTACATGTCGACCGGCACCACGTGGTCGACGCCCTGCACGATGGCGTAGTTGTTGAACATGCCGCCGCTGCTGGCGCAGACGCCCATCGAGAGCACCCAGCGCGGGCTCGGCCATCTGGTCGTAGATCTGGCGCAGCACCGGGGCCATCTTCTGGCTGACCCGGCCGGCCACGATCATCAGGTCGGCCTGCCGGGGCGAGGCCCGGAAGACCTCCATGCCCCAGCGGCCCATGTCGTAGTGCGGACCACCGGCGGCCATCATCTCGATGGCGCAGCAGGCCAGGCCGAAGGTGGCGCCCCAGACGGACGACTTCCGCGACCAGTTGACCAGCTTCTCCACCGAGGTGAGCAGGACGCCGGCGGGAAGCTTCTCCTCGATGCCCATCTGACGTTCCTCCCTCAGTCCCAGTCCAGGCCGCCGCGCCGCCACACGTAGGCGTACGCGACGAAGACCGCGACGATGAACAGGACCATCTCCACGAAGCCGAAGATCGGCAGGGCGTCGAACGAGACCGCCCAGGGGTAGAGGAAGATGATCTCGATGTCGAAGACGATGAAGAGCATCGCCGTCAGGTAGAACTTGATCGGGAACCGGCCGCCGCCGACCGGCTGCGGGCTCGGCTCGATGCCGCACTCGTACGCCTCGAGCTTGGCCTTGTTGTAGCGCCGGGGGCCGGCGAAGCGGGCGGCGCCGACGGAGAACAGCGAGAACGCCGCGGCGAGGGCGAACAGCCCGATGATCGGTGCGTAAGGCGAGAGCGACATCGTTTTCTCCTGCTCGTCCTTCCCTGCCCTCGGTGCGTTGACGAAAATCACACTATTCACGTCCCTCGCACTGGCAGTCGGCGGGGGTCGATCTTCGTCGGCGCCGGGGCCGTGACCAGCGCCGATGCCGTCGTCTAGACGGCTGGCGCCACCTTCGTCATCGCGTTGATGACCCGGTCCATCGCGTCCCCGCCGCGCGGGTCGGTCAGGTTGGCCAGCAGCTTGAGCACGAAGCGCATCAGCGTCGGGTGCGGCATGCCGTGCTTGGTGGCGATCCGCATGATCTCCGGACGGCCGATCAGCTTCACGAAGATCCCGCCGAGCCGGTAGTAGCCGCCGAAGCGGGCCTTCAGCTCGTGCGGGTACGCCAGCAGCGCCCGCTCCCGCTCCGGCGCCGGCCGGCCGGGCGAGCGCCTGCACCGCGACCTCGGCGGCCAGCTCGCCGGACTCCATCGCGTACGCGATGCCCTCGCCGTTGAACGGGTTGACCATGCCGCCGGAGTC
Source organism: Bryobacteraceae bacterium (assembly GCA_963825845.1). Classification (GTDB taxonomy): domain Bacteria; phylum Acidobacteriota; class Terriglobia; order Bryobacterales; family Bryobacteraceae; genus DASQDN01. The sequence continues at coordinate 310,199 of CAWGVL010000065.1, forward strand.
GCCGACCAGCAGCACGCCCCGGGTGTAGTGCGGGCACCCGGTTGAAGCCCATCGGCAGCGCGGCGCCGAGGATCGGCCCGTCGGCGTTGGCCTCGTCGGTCATCCCCCAGTCCTCGGGGGTGTTGGCCAGCCAGTCGGTGAGCAGCCGGCGGTAGTTGGTCTTGCCGAACGCCGACGGACGAGTTGAGCACGCCGAGGCCGACGTTGACCCGGCCGTCGCCGAGGCCGAAGATCCAGCCGTACCCGGGCAGCAGGTTGTCGCCGCTGTCCTTGCTGCGCAGCTCCAGCCAGGACTCCAGGTAGTCGTCGTCGTGCTTGGCGGGCGAGCGGTAGTAGCGGCGGACGGCCACGCCGATCGGCCGGTCCTCCCGCTTGGCCAGCCCGAGCGCGAGCGGGAACCGGCCGGAGACGCCGTCCGCGGCGACCACCAGCGGCGCGTGGAAGGTGGCCGGCTCCTTGTCCGGGCCGACCTCGGCCTCGACGCCGATCGACCCGGCCGTCGGCGTCGAGCACCGGGCCCAGCACGTTGACGCTGGTGCGCAGCTTCGCGCCGGCCGCGACCGCCCGCTGGGCGAGCAGGTCGTCGAAGTCGAGCCGGGTGCGGACCAGGCCGTAGTTGGGGAAGCTGGCCAGCTCGGGCCAGTCCAGTTCGAGCCGTACCCCGCCGCCGATCACCCGCAGGCCCCGGTTGTGCAGCCAGCCCGCCTCGGGCGAGGTGTCCACGCCCATCCGGATGAGCTGGCGACCGCGCGCGGGGTCAGCCCGTCGCCGCAGACCTTCTCCCGGGGGAACTCGGTCTTCTCCAGCAGCAGCACCCGTACGCCGTGCCGGGCCAGGTGGTACGCGGTCGCCGATCCACCGGGACCGGCGCCCACGACGATCACGTCGGCGTCGTGTCTCCACCGCGGTCATCCGCGCCTCCTCCCGCACGCTCGTGAAATGCTTCACAAGCCAGACGGGACGGAGTCTATGACCGGCGTCATACCGCGCAGGATCAGGGGTACCTAACTCGCCGATGTGACAGCTCGGACCGACCGTCCAGCAGCGGTCAGGTGTCAGGCCGGGCTGGACGGCGTCCAGGCCCGGCGTCGACCCGGATCGTCTCCGGCAGATGCTCGCGCAGCGCGCCGCCCGCCGCCCGGTCCAGCGCCGCCAGCACCTCGGCGACCACCTGCCGGACCTCCGCCGGGTCGGCCCCGGCCAGCTGCGCGAACTGGGCGATGAGTTCGGCCGCGTCGTCGTCGGTGGCGGCCACCGGGTCCGCCGGGTCTGCTCCGGTCATGCGGTCGAGCGTACGCGGGCAAAGTGGACCAAGTCCGATATTCACGGAACCTGCATAATGTCCGACCGAGTCGGCGCGGTCCGCCCAGCTACTCGCGGATCGCCCGGTGCAGCGCCACCACGCCGCCGGTCAGGTTGCGCCACGCCACCCGGCCCCAGCCGGCCGCGGCCGATCCGGCCGGCCAGCGCCGGCCTGGTCCGGCCAGGCCCGGATCGACTCGGCGAGATAGACGTACGCGTCGGGGTTGCTCGACACCGTCCGGGCCACCGCCGGCAGCGACCGCATCAGGTACGACAGGTAGACCGTCCGGAAGCCGGGTTGACCGGGGTGCTGAACTCGCAGACCACCAGCCGGCCGCCCGGCCGGGTGACCCGGGCCAGCTCACGCAGCGCCGCGTCGGTGTCGATGACGTTGCGCAGCGCGAAGGAGATGGTCACCGCGTCGAAGCTGGCGTCGGCGAACGGCAGCCGCAGCGCGTCTCCGGCCAGCAGCGGCACCTCGGGCCGGGCCCGCTTGCCGGCGTGCAGCATGCCAGCGACAGGTCGGCCCCGACCGCGTACGCCCCGGACTGGGCCAGCTCCGCGGTCGAGACGCCGGTGCCGGCGCCCACGTCCAGCACCCGCTCGCCCGGCCGCAGCCCGAGCGCCGCCCGGGTGGCCCGCCGCCAGGACCGGTCCTGCCCGAAGGAGAGCACGGTGTTGGTCAGGTCGTAGCGCTCGGCCACGCCGTCGAACATCGCGGCGACCTCGTGCGGCTGCTTGTCCAGACTGGCGCGCTGGCCCTGCGGGGTACGGCTCACCCCCTCCACTCTGCCAGCCGCCCGCCAACCGACGTTCGCTGGGTGGGCGGCACCGCACCCGTACGCGAAGGGGCGGGGTGGTCGCCCACCCCGCCCTCGCGTCGTGCCCGCGTCCGTGACACCTCGGTCAGAACGCCTGTCGCCATCGCACCCGTCGCGGTCGCGCCTCGCGTGCGCGCCGCTGGTCAGGGCACCGGTGTCAGTCGGTCGACTTCTCGTCGGTCGGGGAGACCAGGACCACCTTGCGGCGGCGGGAGAGCACCAGCAGCGCCCCACCCACCAGCAGGATGATCACGCCGATGCCGCCGATCAGGCCGACCTGCACACCGGTCACCGGCAGGCCGCCACCGCCCGAGCCACCACCGGCGGAACCGCCACCGGCACCCGGCGACGACGGTCGTGCCCGGCGTCGTCGTACCGCTCGGGATCGGCGTGGCGTGACCGTGGCGGTCGGGGTGACCGTCGGCGTCGCGGTCGGGGTGACCGTCGCGGTCGGAGTGGCCGTCGGCGTCTGCGTTGCGGTCGGGGTCGGCGTAGGCGTCTCGTCGGCGTCGGCGTCTCCGTCGGCGTGACCGTCGGCGTCGGGGTCGGCGTCTCCGTCGGCGTGACCGTCGGCGTCGGGGTCGGCGTCTCCGTCGGCGTCTCGGTCGGGGTGACCGTCGGCGTCGGCGTCGGCGTCTCGGTCGGCGTCGGCGTCTCCGTCGGCGTGCCGTCGGCGTCGGTGTCGGCGTCTCCGTCGGGGTCGGCGTCTCCGTCGGCGTGACGCGTCGGCGTCGGCGTCGGCGTCTCCGTCGGCGTCGGCGTCTCGGTCGGCGTGACCGTCGGGGTCGGCGTAGGCGTCGGCGTCTCGGTCGGCGTGACCGTGGGCGTCGGGGTCGGCGTCTCGGTCGGAGTGGCCGTCGGCGTGGGCGTCGGCGTCGGCTCGACGGTCAGGTCGACGAAGACGTCGAAGATCGCCTGGTTGTCGCCCTCGTCGATCTCGGTGAAGGCCTTCCGCTGGGCGGTGCTGGCCCGCTCGCGGCTGCTCCTCGGGCTTGCCGGCTGCCGCGTCCAGGCCGTGCGCCACCAGCTCGCCGACCCGCAGCACCGGCTCGGTGACGTCCTTGCCGACCGTCACCTTGATGTCCGCCGTGTAGTACTCACCGGGCTGGATCACCGCGCCGTCGTCCTGGCAGAGCGCCTGAGCGACGCCGCCAAGGTCTGCGTGGTGCAGCGTGTCCGGGCAGGGTGTCGAAGGTGACGCCCGCCGGGAGGGTGAGCACGTAGGAGAGGCCGGTGGCCTTGCGGCTGCCGTCGTTGTAGACCGCCCAGTCCAGCGGCACCGTCTCGCCCGGCCGGACCGGCCGGAGGTCGGGGTCGTCGCCGTTGACGCCGTTCACCACGACGTTCGCGTTGACGTCCTGCACCCAGGTGGTCAGGTCGTACCCGGGCTCGGTGACGGTGATGTCGTGCTCGACCGTGTTGTCTTCCTGGTTGGGGTCGTCGGTGGCCGAGCGGATGGTGACCACCAGCGTGCCGGCCGCGCCCTGGCCGCCGGTGGAGAAGAGCGGGATGCCGAAGTCCTCGCTGGTGCCGGCGGCCAGGTCGCCGAGGCGGCAGGTGAACGTCTTGCCGTTCACCTGGCAGCCGTCGGGCACCACGACCCCGACCTTGTTCGTCTTCAGGCTTGCTGGTGTCCACGGTGTAGCTGACGCCCTTGGCGTCGACCGTGCTCCGGGTGTTGTCGACGGAGAACTTGAACGGCTTGGCTCTTGGCCTCCTTGACGCCCTTGGCCAGGTTGTAGCTGAGCGGCACCAGGGCCAGGTCGGCCTGGTCGGCCGCCTGCGCCGGGGCGGCCACGGCGGCGAGGCCGCCGGCCGCGAGCAGCGCCACGACACCGGCGCGCGCCAGGGTCGAGCGGTGGAACGCTGTCATCAGTCCCCCGGGGGTAGGGAAGAGAAGAATGGTTGCGGAACGAGCGGACGTTATCGGAGGTCGATCTTCCACGCCAGCGCGGCGGAGCCGTTTTCATCCGTCCGGCCCGAGCTGCGCAGACAGTACGGGCGGGATGGTCACCCATCCCGCCCGTACTGCCGTGCGTTATATGAACGGCCCTCCGGGCCGATGGAGGACAGCCTCAGCCGATCGTCCGTACCGCACGGTGCCGTCGACGCAATCACTGACCGGATCGACGCCGAGCCGCCGACGATGCATCTCCACCAGCCCCGGCACCGGAGAGGCTGACGCTGCGGCGACGGGGGCCACCCGTACCGCCGGCGGATGACCCGGCAGGAGCATGAGCGTCGATCGGCCGGACCGCCGGGTGCGACCGCGCTCAGCTGACCTCGACCAGCGGCAGGGACTTGCCCGCGCCGCCGCCGGGCAGCGCGATCGAGGAGAAGTGCGAGACCACCCGCTCGTCGGTCGGGTCGTCGGCCGGCGTGTGGTGCACGGCGAGCCGGTTGTAGAGGGTGTCGCGCTGCGCCGGGATCCGGTCCGCCGAGCGGATCATGCCGATCAGCTCGTGCAGGTTGGAGCGGTGCCGGGCGCCGGCGGAGGAGATGACGTTCTCCTCCAGCATGATCGAGCCGAGGTCGTCCACGCCCATGTGCAGCGCGAGCTGCCCGACGTCCTTGCCGGTGGTCAGCCAGGACGCCTGCAGGTGCGGCACGGTCTCGAAGAAGAGCCGGGCCACCGCGACCAGCCGCAGGTATTCCAGGGTGGTCGCCTGGGTGCGGCCCTTGAGGTGGTTGTTCTCCGGCTGGTACGTCCACGGGATGAAGGACCGGAAGCCCGCCGGTGCGGTCCTGCACGTCGCGGATCATCCGCAGGTGCTCGATCCGCTCGGCGTTGCGTCTCGCCGGTGCCCATCATCATGGTGGCGGTCGACTCGACGCCCTGCCGGTGGGCCAGCTCCATGACCTCCAGCCAGCGCTCGCCCGACTCCTTGAGCGGGGCGATCGCCTTGCGCGGGCCGCTCGGGCAGCATCTCGGCGCCGGCGCCGGCGATCGAGTCCAGGCCGGCGGCCTTGATCCGGGCGATGGCCTCGTCCAGGCTGACGCCCGGAGACCTTGGCCATGTGCAGGATCTCGCTGGGGCCGATCGAGTGGATGACCAGCTGCGGGTACGCCTGCTTGACCGAGGAGAACAGCTCCTCGTAGTACTCCACGCCGTAGTCCGGGTGGTGCCCGCCCTGGAGCATCACCTGGGTGGCGCCCAGCTCGACCGCCTCGCCGCAGCGGCGCAGGATCTCCTCGGTCGGGTGGGTCCAGCCCTCCTTGTGCTTGGGCGCGCGGTAGAACGCGCAGAACTTGCACGCCGTCACGCAGACGTTCGTGTAGTTGATGTTGCGGTCGATCAGGTACGTGACGATGTTGTCCGGGTAGCGCCGCCGGCGCACCGCGTCGGCCGCCTCGCCCAGCGCGTGGAAGGGCGCCTCGGTGTAGAGCAGCAGCGCCTCCTCGGGCGTGATCCGCCCGCCGTCCGCGCCGCGCTGCAGGATGTCGTCGATCTCCCGGCTCACCGTCACACCCCGAGCCTACGTCGGCCCACCCGACTCGACCGCCGGACCCCGGCGGGTGCGGCACGTCCCACAGCCGCCGTCAGCTCTCGCGTACCTCGACGCGTATTCCGTAGGTGTCCCGCAGCTCCGCCGCGAGCTCCGGCCCCACCCACGCCGGCAGGTACGCCTCCCACCACGACCGCTCGGAGCGCCTCGGCGTCGGCTGCTCGGAGAGCACCGCCCGGAACCGCTCGTCCGCCGCCTCGATCCGCTCCCGGACCCACTCCATCTGCGGGAAGCCGGACAACCGTTCGTCGGTCAGAAGCCTCTCGATGGCGTTCCGGATGCTGAGGTCGAACCAGTACTCGTCGAGGTTGTCGTCGTAGCCCTCCTCGCAGAACTGGATGAACTGCTCCCACCCCTCCACGTAGCTGGTCGGGCGTCGCCCCCCGGTGACCTCGGCGAAGCGCTCCACGAACTCCCGGTCGTTCGGCGCCCTCAGGCGTCGTAGTCGACAGTGAGCCTGTCGGTGGTCGGGCTGGACTGGCAGGTCAGGACGTAGCCGGCGGCCAGCTCGTCCGGCTCCAGCGCGTAGTTGCGGGCCATCGTGACCGCGCCGTCGACGACCTTCGCCTTGCAGGTCGAGCAGACACCGCCCTTGCAGGCGTACGGCAGCTCGCCGCGGACCTTCAGCGCGGCGTCCAGCACCCGCTCCTCGCGGCCCATCGTGAAGCTCGACGACCGGCCGTCCAGCACGATGGTGACCTCGGCGCCGGCGCCCGCCGGCGTCGTCGGCGCGGCGCACCGGCTCCGGCGGCGTCGTCGACGTGGAACAGCTCGGTGTGCACCGCCGACTCGGGCAGCCCGCGTGCGGTCAGCACCTCCCGGGCGTCGACCACCATGCCGTACGGGCCGCAGAGGAACCACTCCTCGACCGCGTCGCCCGGCACGATGGTGTCCAGCAGCCGGCCCAGCCGCTCGGCGTCGATCCGGCCGGAGAGCAGCGGCGACTCGCCCTGCTCCCGGGAGAGCACGTGCACCAGGTGCAGCCGGGTCGGGATAGCGGTCCTTCAGGTCGGCCAGCTCCTCGGCGAACATCACCGTGTTCGCCGTGCGGTTGCCGTACACCAGGGTGAAGGTGCTGGCCGGCTCGACGGCCAGCGCGGTCGCGACCAGCGCGAGCACCGGGGTGATGCCGGAGCCGGCGACGACCGCGCCGTAGTGCCGGACCCGGTCCGGCGCGAACGCCGTGGTGAAGGTGCCCAGCGGCGGCAGCACCTCGACCGTGTCGCCGCCGCGCAGCGCGCCGCAGGCGAACGCCGAGAAGGCGCCGCCGGGGATCTCCCGCACCCCGATCCGCAGCCGGCCGTGCCGGGCCAGGTCGTCGGGGGTGGAGCAGATCGAGTACGACCGGCGCACGTCCGTCGCCGTGCCTCGGCGCAGCCGCCGCACGGTGAGGTGCTGGCCGGCGCGGAACGCGAAGGTCTCCCGCAGCTCCTCCGGTACGGCGAAGGTGACCGCGACGGCGTCGTCGGTGAGCCGGTCGACGGCGGCGACCGGCAGCGGGTGGAAGACCGGCCGGCGGCGGACCGGGCGGGTGATGGTGACAGTCACAGCGCCTTCAGGTGGTCGAAGGGTTCGGAGCAGGAACGGCACCGCCACAGCGCCTTGCACGCGGTGGAGCCGAACCGGCTGACCTGCTCGGTCTCCGGCGAGCCGCACTGCGGGCAGCGGACCGCGAGGGTCAGCGGGACCGACGCCGGCGGCGCCGGCACCGGGCGCCGGCGGGGCGATCCCGGCGGCGGCGAGCTTGGCCCGGCCCGCCTCGGAGATCCAGTCGGTGCTCCACGGCCGGGCTGTAGACGGTGCGGACCTCGGCGTCCGGGTGGCCGGCGGCGGCCAGCGCGCGGCGGATGTCGGCGCGGATCACGTCCATCGCCGGGCAGCCGGTGTAGGTCGGGGTGATGGTGACGGTGACCCGACCGTTCGCCGGGTCCTCGCTCACGTCCCGCAGGATGCCCAGCTCGTCGATGGTGATCACCCGGATCTCCGGGTCCGACCGACGCTGGCCGGCCGCACGTCCGCGCGCTCACCGGCCGCCGTTCGCGACTGCGGGGCTCGGCCGCGCTGCGCCGCGCTCACCAGGTCGCTCCGGGGTGGGCGCGGTGCAGCACCTGCATCTCGGCGAGCAGGTAGGACAGGTGCTCGGTGTGCACGCCGGCCCGGCCGCCGGCCGGGCGCCCAGCCGTCTGCCGGCCGGGTCAGCGTCGCCTCGGCCAGCACCGGCGCCGACGGTCTCGTCGAACGCCGGCCGCAGCGTGGCCGGGTCGACCGGCGCCGCCGGGTCCGCGGCGAACAGCTCGTGGGTGTACGGCCAGACCTGGTCGACCGCGGCCTGCATCCGCCGGTGCGACTCCTCGGTGCCGTCGCCGAGCCGCACCATCCACAGCGAGCCGTGGTCCAGGTGGTACGCCGACTCCTTGCGCGCCTTGGCCGCCGATCGCGGCCAGCCGCTCGTCCGCGCAGCCGGCCAGCGCCGTGTAGCAGCGGCAGCTGGTAGGCCGCCAGGAAGAGCAGCTTCGCCATGGTCACCGCGAAGTCGCCGTTGGGCAGCTCGACCAGCAGCGCGTTGCGGAACTCGCGGTCGTCGCGCAGGTAGGCCAGCGCGTCCTCGTCCCGGCCGGCGCCCTCCAGCTCGCCCGCGTACGACAGCAGCAGCCGGGCCGCGCCGAGCTGGTCGAGGGCGATGTTGGCCAGCGCGATGTCCTCTTCCATCTCCGGCGCGCGGGTCGCCCACTCGCCAGCCGCTGCGCGGCGACCAGCGCGTCGTCGCCGAGCCCGAGCGTAGCCGACGCCGTGCGAGCCGACGTCCGGTGCTGGCCAGTGTGCTCGCTCGTCACAGGTGCGCCACCCCGTCCGGCACCTCGTAGAAGGTCGGGTGGCGGTAGACCTTGTCGGCGGCCGGGTCGAAGAAGGCGTCCTTCTCGTCCGGGCTGGACGCGGTGATCGCGCCGGCCGGCACCACCCAGATCGACACGCCCTCCTGGCGGCGGGTGTAGAGGTCGCGGGCGTTGCGCAGGGCCAGCTCGGCGTCGGGGGCGTGCAGGCTGCCGACGTGGGTGTGCGACAGCCCGCGCCGGGCCCGCACGAAGACCTCCCACAGCGGCGCAGTCGTTCGCTCGCTCACGCCGCTACCTTCTCCTTCTGCTGCTGCCCGCTTCGCGGCGTACGCCGCGGCGGCCTCGCGCACCCAGGCGCCGTCGGCGTGCGCGCGCCGGCGGTGGTCCATCCGCTCCCGGTTGCACGGGCCGTCGCCCTTGATCACCCGCATCAGCTCGTCGTAGTCCGGCTGGGTGTAGTCGTACGCCTGCCGCTCCTCGTTCCAGCGCAGGTCCGGGTCGGGCAGGCGCAGGCCGAGGATCTCGGCCTGCTGCACGCACATGTCGACGAACCGCTGCCGCAGCTCGTCGTTGGAGAAGCGCTTGATCTTCCAGGCCATCGACTGCTCGGAGTGGGTGGAGTCGGCGTCCGGCGGGCCGAACATCGCCAGCGACGGGTACCACCAGCGGTCGACCGCGTCCTGGGCCATCGCCTTCTGCTCCGGGGTGCCGTGCGCCAGCGTGTGCAGGATCTCGTAGCCCTGCCGCTGGTGGAACGACTCCTCCTTGCAGACCCGGATCATCGCCCGGGCGTACGGCCCGTAGGAGCAGCGGCACAGCGGGACCTGGTTGACGATCGCCGCGCCGTCCACCAGCCAGCCGATGGCGCCGACGTCGGCCCAGGTCAGGGTGGGGTAGTTGAAGATCGAGCTGTACTTCTGCCGGCCGTCGAGCAGCAGCTCGACCAGCTCGTCGCGGCTGATGCCGAGGGTCTCGGCGGCGGCGTAGAGGTAGAGGCCGTGGCCGGCCTCGTCCTGCACCTTGGCCAGCAGGATCGCCTTGCGCTTGAGCGACGGGCGCCCGGCTGATCCAGTTGCCCTCCGGCTGCATGCCGATGATCTCGGAGTGGGCGTGCTGGGCGATCTGCCGGATCAGCGTCCTGCGGTACGCGTCGGGCATCCAGTCGCGCGGCTCGATCTTCTGGTCGGCGTCGATCACCTCGGCGAAGTAGGCCTGCAGGTCCTCGTCCGGGCGCGGTCCGCCGCGCCGGCCGCGGCCGGCGGCCGCCCGCAGCTGCCGCCTCGGCCGCCTCGACCTCGTCCGAGCAGGCCGCCGGGCCGGCGCTGCGTCGTCGGGGCGGAGAAGTCGTTGCCGTACATGAGGCCAAGTGTTACAGCTTGCGCCACGGGAACCAGGCGTGTAACAGGAATCTCGGATCCGACCGTCACGGACGGCGCGCTCGGCGCTACCGCGACGCCGTCGACACTGTGACCTGGGCCACCGATGCGCAGGTCGAATCCTGCGAAAGCCGCCGCATGCCGGCGCCATATCCCGCGTCCGATCGCACGTTGCCCGCGTGTCGGACCTGGCGCGTCCGCCGATCCGGACGTAGACTTCCGCCGGTCACACGCGATCGGCTGCTGACGATCGCCGTCCAGCACGAGGCCACCTCCCCCGGCCTCGGCGATCGCGCCGATCCGGTCCGGACGACCAGCCGGTCCCCCCGGCCCGACACTCTGGAGCTCACCCACTCATGCGATCTCGCGTGATCATGGTGCTCGCCATCGTGGCGGTCGTCCTCGGCGGCGTCCTGCTGGTGCCGGCCGCGTACGCCCGGCTCGCCGGCGACGGCGCCGGCGCCGGCTGCGGCGAAGCGCCGGCGGCCGCGTCGCCGCGCCCGCGCCCATCGCCGCCGCCGCCGCCGACGCTGGCGGCCGGCCCGGTCTCGGTGGACGTCGAGGGCGATTCTTCTCGTGGGCCCTGCTGGACCGCACGACCGGCAAGATCTCCGGGTCGACCAACATGACCGCGACCAGCTCCACCGAGTCGATGATCAAGGCCTGGATCGTCTCGGACTACCTGCGCGCAGCTCGGCGACAAGGAGCCGCCGGCCGCGCTGCAGAGCCAGGCCACGACCGCCATCCGGGACAGCAACGACGACGCGGCCGACAAGGCCTGTACCGCGGCGGACAGCGGCGGCGGCAGCCGCCGGTGATCCGGCGGATGATCAGCATCTGCGGGCTGACCGACACCAAGCGGGCGACCGGCCGGGCTACGGCGGCTGGTGGAGCTTCACCCGGATCTCGGCCCGGGACGCCGTCCGGCTGGGCGAGTGCATCAAGGACGGCACGGCCGCCGGCCCGAAGTGGACCCCGTGGGTGCTCGACGAGATGACCAAGGTCCGCGGCAGCACCGCCGCCAAGGACCAGCAGCCGACGTCGGCGGCGGCCGGTGGGGCATCATCGACGGCCTGCCCAAGGATCATCAGGCCAGGGCCCGGTCAGCATCAAGAACGGCTGGACCCTGATCAACGCTGACGGCAACTGGCACGTCAACTGCCTCGCCGTCACCGACAAGTGGGTGCTCGCCGTGCTGATGCGCTACCCGGCCGAACGCGGCCTCGACTACGGCGCGAAGGTCTGCGCCAGCGTGGCCAGCCAACTGGTCACCCCGCAGCCGGGCGCCGCCCTCAAGGTGCCGCAGCAGCTGGTCGGAAGGCTGATGGCCGGCAGCCGCGGGCCGGCCGCCGCCGCCGCGCCGCAGGCCTCCCCGCTGCGGCTGTTCGCCGTCGCGGCCGTCCTGCTCGGCGCTGGTGCTGGCCGCGCTGCGGCTGGTGCCCGGCTCGCCGTTCGCGTCGGCCGCCGCCGCCAAGCTGGGGCGAGCCGGCCGGCCCGCGGTCCGACCGGCGCGCGACCGCCGCAGCGGCCGAGCCGGCCGACCCGACCGTCGCCGAGCCCCAGCCCTCGCTGGCGCCGCTGCCGTCGCGGCCAAGGACGTCGACCTCGACATCGACGGGCTGGTGGTCCTGGGCGATGCTGGACACGCCGGACCGGCAAGATCATCGGCTCGAAGAACATGGGCGAGACCAACACCACCGCCTCGATGATCAAGGCCTGGATCGTGGCCGACTACCTGCGCCGCTCGGCCGAGGCCGGCCAGACGCCCGAGCGACGCGAAGATGGCCGACGCTCACGCACCATGATCCGGGACAGCGACAACGACCCGCGCCAGCAGTTCTAAAGGCGGTCGGCCGGACCGCCTCGATCAAGCGGCTGATCTCCATCTGCAAGCTGACCGACAGCAGCGTCGCCCCCGACAAGGGCTTGGAGCAACACGCGGCTCTCCCCCCGGGACACCGCCCGGCTCGGCGCCTGCATCGCCGACGGCCGCGCCGCCGGCCCGAAGTGGACCAAGTGGCTGCTCAACGAGATGCGCTGGTCCGCGGCGCCGGCGACTTCGGCATCCGCAAGGCCTTCCCGGCCGCCGAGCAGAAGAGATCGCCATCAAGAACGGCTGGATCGACCGGACCAGGGAGCAGGAGATGCACATCAACTGCCTGGCCATCGGCGACACCTGGACGATGGGCGTGATGGTCCGCTACCCGATCGACATGGGCTACGACTACGGCATGAAGAACTGCGAGAAGATCACCGAGGCGCTGCTGGCCGGATCTGACCGACGCCTGGCCGCCGTCTCGGTCCCGGCCGGCGATCAGCCGCTCGCCGGCTGGCAGCGGCCCGCGGTGCTCAGCCGGCGAAGAACTCCGGGCCGCCGTGCGGCAGCGCCGGGGCCGCGCCGAGCGCGGCGGCCCGCCGGGCGAACTCGCGCAGCCCGGCGACCTGCCGCTCGCCGAGGGAGAAGTCCAGGGTCCGGAAGTACGTGGCCAGGGTCGCGGCGTCGAACGGCTCCCAGCGGGCGGCCGCCTCGGCCACCTGGTCCAGCTCGGCCAGGCAGAGGTCCCGCGAGCGCAGGAACGCCTCGTGCACCTCCTTGACCAGGCCCGGGTGGGCGGCGGCGAAGTCGCGGCGGACCGCCCAGACGGCGAAGACCATCGGCAGGCCGGTCCACTCCCGCCACGCCTGCCCGAGGTCGGTGACCTCAGGCCCCGCTGCGGCGCCTCGTAGTAGCGCCCGCAGCGCCACGTCCCCGATCAGCACCCCGGCGTCGGCCTCCAGCAGCATCTGGGTCAGGTCCGGCGGGCAGCGGAAGTACTCCGGCCGGACGCCGTACTGCTCGGCGAGCAGCATCTGGGCCAGCAGCACCCCGGTCCGCGAGGTCGAGCCGAGCGCCACCCGGGCGCCGTCCAGCTCGGCCAGCGGGCCGGGTGGAGACCATGTTGACCGAGAGCACCGGCCCGTCGCTGCCCACCGCCAGGTCCGGCAGGAGCAGCAGCTCGTCGGCGTGCCGCAGGTACTCCACCAGCGAGATCGGGCCGATGTCGAGGTCGCCGGCGACCAGCGCCGCGCTCAGCCGGTCCGGCGAGTCCTTGTGCAGGTCGACGTCGAGCAGGGCGCCGGAGCGCATCAGCCCCCAGTAGATCGGCAGGCAGTTCAGGAACTGGATGTGCCCGACCCGGGGGCGTGCGATGCGTCAGCCATGACCCGACCGTATCCCCGGCGTCCGGCTCCGGCTCGGCGGGCGGCCCGGAGTGGCCAAGCCCGCATCCGCTCGGGCTGCACGCCCCGGCTCGACGGCGCGGTCCGCAACGGCTGCGGCCGCGGTCGGCGACTCGGCGCGGCCGCACCCGGCCCGGCGCGACTCGGACCGGCACGAAGGCCAGCACCACCAGAGCCCGGCCACGCCGGCGCCGGCGATCAGCGGCCGGGGCGGAACCGCGAGCAGCGCCCCGCCGACCAGAAAGCCGGCCATCGAGCCGCCCTGCACCGCCGCGCCGTAGCTGGCGTACGCCCGGCCGCGCGACGCCTCCGGCACCCGGCGGCGATGAGCAGGTTGGCGAAGACGTTCTCGCCGCCGTTGGCCGCCCGCCGACCAGCCAGAGCGGCACCAGCAGAGCGCCGCCGGCACCGTCGCGGCGAGCAGCACCATCAGGCTGCACACGGCCAGGGTGACCAGCACCCCGCGACCAGCGCGCCGTCGTCGTCGAGCCGGCTGGCGAGTCGCGCGGCGAGCCAGGCTACCGGGCAGCATGCCGGCCATCCAGGCGGCACTGACCAGGCCGTACGTGGTGGTCGAGCCGCCCAGCGTCTCCCGGATGAAGAAGACCTCGATCACGTTGATGCCGCCGATCGCCGCGATCACCACGGCGGTGGTCACCACCATGACGAGCATCAGCGGGTCGTGGCGCAGCCGCCAGCGCCGTCCGCCGGGCTGCCGCGCCGCCCGAGCTGCCGGCCGCCGGGGCGGCCTGGCCAGCGGTCCGCGGCGGGCCGCCGGCCGCCGCGACGGGTCCGCAGCAGCAGGCCCGCGACCACGAGCGCCAGGTAGGTCCGGCATCGAGAAGCAGCGGTACGCGGGTGCCGAACTGCCCGACCAGCAGCCCGGCCAGCACCGGGCCGACGAGCGCGCCGAGCGAGACGGCGGTCTGACTGATCGCGCTGGCCCGCGGCAGGTCGGCCGGGCGGACCATCGCCGGCAGCAGCGCGGCGAGGCAGGGCTGGGTCACCGCGAGCCCGCAGGCCAGCAGGGCGACGAGCCCGACCACCAGGACCGGGTGCTCGGCGACGGCGAGGAGCGCGCAGATGGCGGCCTGGGCGAAGCCCGATGGTCGACCAGCAGGGTCCGACTGTCCACCCGGTCGGCGAGTCGACCGGCGAGCGGGGCGAGCAGCACCAGGGGCAGGGTGGCGGCGATCAGCAGGCCCGACACGGCCAGCCCGCCGGCGCCGGCAGGCCTGCAGGGCCAGCGCCAGCGCGGTGGCGGCGAGGAAGTCGCCGCAGATCGTGATGCCTCGGCGGTGGCGGCGAGCCAGACGTCGGGCCAGCGCGACTCGACAGATGTGAAGGACATACTTCGAAAATAATCCTTCACAACTGATCGAGCAACCCCCGCCTACGCCAGCGGCACGGTCCGGTACTGCACGGCGACGGTGCGTGCCCCCGCCGGCGGATCAGCCTGCCGGTGCCGCGCGTGGTACGGCTGGAGCAGCGCCATCACCGCCTCGTTCAACCCGGCCAACTCCTCGGCGGTGAGCAGCAGCAGCGTGTCGGTGAACAGGGCCGTGTCGTACCACTCGGGCGGCTCGTCCCCGGCGCGCCGCAACCAGTCCCGGGTCCGCTCCATGGCCCGGACCGCGTGCGCCTCCACCAGCGCCTGCTCGGCCGCACGCGCCTCAGGCCCGGCATCACGGCCCGCGTCGACCAGCACACTGAAGTCGACACCCGCCACAGCCGCTCGCGCGCGTCCCCCCGGCTCGGCGCCTGCTCGACCAGGCCGAACTTCGCCAGCGCCCGCAGGTGGTAACTGGTCGCGCTCGGCGACAGCCCAACGATCTCGGCGCACTCGGTGGCGGTCGCACCGCCCTCGCGACTACCCAGGTATTCCATGATCGCGATCCGGGCCGGATGAGCCAGCGCCCGCATCACCTGCGGGTCGCTGATCGTCATCCGACGCGTATCGGGGCGGGCCTCGGTCATGAGCCCATGATCCCGGCAGGTCCCCAACCTGCCATCACCCCCCGTCCCGCGCCGAGCGCAACGCGCTGCGCCCACGGCGCTGACTTCGGGCGAGCGGCGGGCTGGACGCGTGGGCACGGCTCGGCGGACTCCGCGTGGCCTAATCCGCGCGGCGGACTCGGCGTGGCGGACTCGGCGTGGCTGACTGGCTTGGCGTCTCAATGGCCGGGCGGCGCGGCCGCGCGGCGACGTGGCGACCCGGCGGGCGCGGGCGGCGGGAGCGGTGCGGGAGCCGGAGCGGGAACGGCCGGGAGCCGGAGCGGGAGCGGCCGGGAGCCGGAGCGGGAGCGGCGCGGGAGCCGGAGCGGAGCGGCGCGGGAGCCAGCGCGGGAGCCGGCAGCTCATATGTCGACAAAATGCTTCGGGCTGCTGATCTGGACGACTAAAAGTGTCGTACACCTGTTCTATTCTGTTTTCATGTTGGAGGCGTTGGCGCAGGTGGGCGGGGCCGTCGACGACTGCGCCGAGACCGCGCTCTGGGGGCTCTCCGATGACGAGCTGCTTGCTTCTCTCGACGCGACTCAGGTGTTGGCGCAGCGGTTGGCCGCCGTTCAGCTCGGCCTGGTGCGCGAGTTGGACGGTCGCGGGGTGGCGGTCGCCCAGGGCGCCTCGTCCACCGCCGTCTGGCTGCGGGAGCGGCTCCGGCTCTCGGGTCGCACCGCGCGCCAGCTGGTCCAGCTCGCCGCCACCATCGACGCCGCCCCACCAGCGGTGCGCGACGCGCTGCTCAGCGGTGCCATCACCGTCGAGCAGGGTCGGGTGGTGGCGGAGACGATCGCCGCCCTCCCGGTCGAGGCCGGTCCCGAGGTGGCGGACAAGGCCACCCAACTGCTGATCACCTGGGCCGACCGTTTCGATCCGACAATCCTCAGCCGGCTCGGCGAGCGCGTCCTCACGCACGTCGCACCCGGAGCTGGCCGACCAGGCTGAGCTGAAGGCTCTGGAGCGGGCCACCGAGCGGGCCGAGGCCCGCCGGCACGTCACCCTCTCCGAGCAGCAGAACGGTCAGGTACGCCTCAGCGGCAACCTCGACACCGAAACCGCGAGCCTGCTGCGCGAGGCGATCGATCCGCTCTGCGCCCCGGCCGGTGAGCACGACGACCGCAGTCCTGGTCAGCGCCGCGCCGACGCGTTGGGCGAGGTCTGTCGGCTGGCGCTACGCACCGGTCAGCTGCCCGACAACGGCGGCGACCGGCCTCAGCTGGTGGTGACCGTGTCGCTGGACGAGCTGGTCAACGGCGTACGCGCCGGAACACTGGAAACCGGCACGCGCCTCACGCCCGGTGCGGTCCGCCGGCTGGCCTGCGACGCGGGCGTGCTGCCAGTCGTGCTGGGCGGCAACAGTCAGGTTCTCGACGTCGGGCGCCAGCGCCGGCTCTTCACCGGCCCGTTGCGGCGCGCGCTGGTCCTGCGGGACGGCGGTTGCGCCTTTCCTGGTTGTGATCGGCCGCCGCGATGGTGCGACGGTCACCACATCCGACACTGGGCCGACGGTGGGGTGACGGCGCTGGGCAATGCGGTGCTGCTCTGCGGCTACCACCACCGGTTCATCCACCGCGGCGACTGGACGGTCCGCATCGCGGCCGACGGTCGGCCTGAATTCCTCCCGCCCAGCTGGCTCGACCCGCTGCGCACCCCACGTCGCAACCTCTACCACCTGCGCTGCTGATGCCGCCAACCACCGCGCCACCCGCGCCACGCCGAAAAGCCACCGCCCAGCGGCGACGGACAGCCCAGCGACGACGCCGCGCGGTGCACGGCACGCCACCGGCACGGCCAGGCCCGCTCGCCGCGACCTGACCGATGCCACCGGGAGGCCACGGCATCGGCCACCACCGACCACCGCGCCGGTACTGTGGTGCCAGCAGCGTCAGCGGCGCAGCGGCAGCAGCTGCGGGAGCAGCCGCGTGTCCGGTGATCGACTCGGCTTCCTGGAAAGCGGGGCGTTGCACCAGCGGCAGACACCGCGACTTCATGAAAGCCGAGTCGATCAGCGTGCAGCGGCAGAGAAGCACAGCCCGAAACGAGACGTGATCCCCAGCGACCCGCCCGGCGACACGCCGACTCGGATGGGTGGTCGCGTCGGTAATTCGCTGGATGCGGACGGGCTGGGGAGCGTAGGGTTGCAGCCCGCTTGACGGCCGAGGTGAGCTGCACCGGAACGGACGTCTTCGCGCCGGGCGGCCGGCCATCCGCCCCCGGACACGCGAGCGCGCAGCAGATGTGAACGATGGGACGTCAGCATGCCCGCACTTGACCTCGACACCGACCTCGACGCGGACCTGGCCGCCGAACGCGCACACCTCACCACCTCTCGGGCGGCGCTAGCGTCGGATGCGGGAGCGGGCCGAGTCTCTCTTCGCCACCGGTGACCAGGTGGCCGGCGACGCGTACGCGGCGGAGACGCTCGGCCGCACCCTGGCCCGCCGGGTAGCCGAGCTGGCCGACGACCCGACCACGCCGCTCTTCTTCGGCCGCCTCGACTTCGCCGGCACCACGAACCACAGCAACCACCGACAGCAGCGCCACGAGACAACAGGACCGCCGAGGCCACGACCACCGACAGCAGGCACCACGACAACGGGAGCCACCAGACGGGACCGACCGACAGCGCGCCCGCGAACAGCGGCACCGCGACAGCGACACCGCGGACAGCGACACGCCGCACAGCCGCAGGCCCGCGAACGACCCGACCGCACCCGAGCAGCCAGCGGCGATCATCACGGGCGGCGGTATCACGTGGGGCGGCGGCACGTCACCGACGAGCGCGGCGAGCCGTTGGTGCTGGACTGGCGGGCGCCGGTCTCCCGGTCGTTCTACCGGGCCAGCGTGCGGGATCCGCAGGGGGTGGCGGTCCGGCGGCGGTTCGGGTTCAGCAACGGCGTGCTGACCAGCTTCGAGGATGAGCGGCTGGATCGGGGCGAAGAGCTCGGCACGACCAGTCGGATCCTCACCGCCGAGATCGAGCGTCCGCGCGTCGGGCCGATGCGGGACATCGTCGCCACGATCCAGCCGGAGCAGGACGAGCTGGTCCGGGCTGACCTCGCCGACTCGATCTGTGTGCAGGGCGCGCCGGGTACGGGGAAGACGGCGGTGGGCCTGCACCGGGCCGCGTACCTGCTCTACCTGCACCGGGAGCGGTTGCGGCGGGCGGGTGTGCTGATCGTCGGGCCGAACCGGGCGTTCCTGTCGTACATCGCGGCGGTGCTGCCGGCGCTCGGCGAGGTCGAGGTCGAGCAGGCCACGGTGGAGGAGTTGATCTCCCGGGTGCCGGTCCGGGCGGTCGAGGCGCCGGCGGTGGCCGCGCTCAAACACGACGTACGGATGGCGAGCGTGCTGCGGCGCGCGGTGCAGGCGCAGATCGGCACGCCCGACCGAGTCGATCACCGTGTCGGACGGTTCGTTCCGCTGGCGGATCGGGCTGGAGCCGTTGCACCGGATCGTCGAGGAGACCCGCCGGGAGGGGCTGCCGTACGGCACGGGCCGGGAACGGGTCCGGGCGCGGGTGGTGAGCCTGCTGCAACGGCAGGCCGAGGCGCGGCGTGCGGAGTCGCCCAGCGATGCCTGGCTGCGTCGGATGAGCCGCTGCCGGCCGGTGCTCGACTTCCTGGACGCGGTCTGGCCGGCGCTCACCCCGGAAGGGCTGGTGCACGGCCTGTTCTCCGACCCGGACCGGCTCGCCGCCGCGGCGGACGGGCTGCTCAGCGACGACCGAGCAGGCGCTGCTCACCTGGGCGAAGCCGGCCCGCACCGCCGAAGGCGACCCGGTGGACCGCCGCCGACGCGGTGCTGATCGACGAGGCGACCGGGCTGTTGGAGCGGCTCTCCGGGTTCGGGCACGTGGTGGTGGACGAGGCGCAGGACCTCTCCCCGATGCAGTGTCGGGCCATCGCCCGGCGCAGCGAGCACGGCTCGGTCACGCTCCTCGGCGACCTCGCCCAGGGCACCGCGCCGTGGGCGGCGACGGACTGGCGGGAGTCCCTCGCCCACCTGGGCAAGCCGGACGCGGTGGTGGTCCCGTTGACAGTCGGTTTCCGGGTGCCCGCCGCGGTCGTCGCGTTCGCGAACCTGCTGCTGCCGGCGCTCGCGGTGGACGTACCGCCGGCCGAGTCGCTGCGTCACGACGGCGGCCTGGACGTGCGTGCGGTGACCGACCTGACCGCGGCGACGGTGGCCGAGGTGCGCGCGGCGCTCGCGCACGACGGCTCGGTCGGTGTGATCGCCGCGGACGACGCGGTCGACGGGCTGCGCGCGGCGCTGGCCGAGGCCGGCGTCGCGACCGCGACCGCCGACGACGTGGCGGCCGCGGAGCGGGTCACCGTGGTGCCGGCGACGCTGGTCAAGGGCCTGGAGTACGACCACGTGGTGGTGGTCGAGCCGGCCGCGATCGTCGCGGCCGAGCCGCGCGGGCTGCACCGGCTGTACGTGGTGCTCACCCGGGCGGTGTCCCGGCTGGCGGTGCTGCACGTCGCGCCGCTGCCCGCCCCGCTCGTGGCCGGGTCAGCCGGCTGACAGGGCTGCCGCGATCTCCCGCAGCGGGCGGCCGGAGTCTGCCAGCGGCACGTGGAACGACAGCCACGACCCGTCGGCGAAGTCGATCCGCAGCCGCTTCCAACTCAGACGGTATCTGCCGAACCGGGCGGCGACGGTCGTGCGCGGCACCGACCCGAGCAGTTCGATGTCGGTCTGCGCCCGCTCGTCCGCCGCCGAGCTGGAGAGCAGCCCGACGGGTGCTGTCGCGCCGAGCAGCAGCCGCTGATCGGTGACCCCCAGCACGAGGGTCCGCACGCCGGAGCCTTTCGCCGCCACGGTCAGGGCATGGTGCAGCACGGATGCCTGGGAGCCCGGGTCGCCTCGACCGCCGACCCCGAAGAAGAGCCAGTCGACGGCGTTGTCCGCCCGATCGAAGGTGATGGTCGGGGACAGCACGTTGAGCAGGACACCCAGCAAGCCCGGCCCGCCCGTGCCGGGTGGCGCCGACGGCTGCGGGGGCGGCGCCGGGGTCAACCCTCCGCCCGCTCGAACCTGGGCCACCGTGTGCACCCGCTCGTCGGCCGGTATCAGCCGGGTGATCCCCTCGACGTGCCGTGCCTGGCTCTCGTCGGCCGTCATCGGTGCCCCTCGTGGTCGTCGAAGTTGACCGGCGAGACCTGGTTGATGACGAACTTGCCCGGAAAGAGGGTCTTGAACTTCTCGACCTGGAAGGCACGCCCCTCGGGCGTCCAGCCGCCCTTGCTGAGCAGCTTGTACTGCTTCTTCCGCTGCTTGAGCTCCATGACGGTGCTCCGGCGTACTTGCGGAGCTGCCCGGCGACCTTGCCGAGCCGGGCGGCGAGGCGGGTGAGCACCTCGGCGAACCGGGCGACGATCTTGACCATCCGACCCACTGTGGTGGCCAGCCGGGCCAGCACCCGGACCACTGTGGCGGCCAACGAGACGCCGGCGCTCAGCGCTGCGGCCACCGCCGCGATGATCACCTCGGTGAGGAACCAGAGCAGGAACTCGAGGATCAGCTCGACCAGCAGGTTGAACGCGTCCACCGCCGCGTTCGCCGCCTCGACCAGCACGTCCTTGGTGCCGTCGAGCCCCTGGGCCAGTTCCTCGATCGCCGCTTCCACCGACTCCATCGAGGCATGGAAGCTCTCGGCGGCGTCGCCCGTCCAGGCGCCGCGCAACCGGGCCCGGTCGGCGATCTGGTCACCGGCGATCTCCCGTACCGCCGCGCCGGTGTCCAGGCAGAGCTGCGCGGCCCGCATCAGGTCGTCCGGTTCGCCAGCGACCAGTTCCAGCAGCTGTTCGAACGGCCAGAGCACCGCGTTGGAGAGCGGCTTGAAGGGTTCGGGCGTGCCCGACGACGATCTGCTCGAAGTAGGTCTTGTTGCGCTGCAACGCCTCGGTGCTCACGCCGGCACCGAGCCGTTCGGAGCGCCGGTGCCACCCGACCAGGGGCCGGGCGCGATGACGTCGGGAGCGGGCGGGCGGCCGGGCACGAAGAGGTCGGTGTTGGCCGCGTCGGTGCCGGTGTAGGCGGCGGCGGTGTCGGTGAGCCCTTCGGCGATGTCCGCCATCATCTCGGCGCCGTCGGCGAGCCCTTGCAGGCACGCCTCGAACTGCTCGGCGTACGTCGCGGCGAGGTTGAAGGACGCCGGCATCACCCCGAAGGCGTGCCGTGGCACGTGCCCGTCGCCGAAGGCGCGGTGCAGCTCGCGGAAACGGGCGGCCCGATCCTTGGACCCAGCGGCGTACGCCGTCAGAGCCTCGGGCTGGACCTCCAGCTCACCGGGCTTGACACGGACCCTCCCCAGTGGCCTGTGCGGCGGATCAGTCGCCACGGCTCCCCACCCTAGGCACTGCTCGCCGCGACAGGGGGTCACGTCCGTGACGACGGGGTCACCCGCCTCGACTTTGTGCCGTAAAGTAGTTTGCGTGGACCTCGACGATGATTCACCACCCACCGACGCGGCGGCGGCGCTCCGGCTGATCCAGGACCAACGGTCGGCGACGGCACGCCGGCTCGATCCCGATGCCCGCCTGCTCTACTGGCCGTGGGGTGTGGCCTGGCTGGTCGGCTTCGGGCTGTTCTTCCTGCGATTCTCCCCAGGTGATCGGGCGCTTGTCGACCTGCCGAGCTGGCTGCCGCTGACCGTCCTCTTCGCACTGCTCGCGGTTGCCGGAGCGATCCAGGCGGTGGTCAGCGTGCGGGCCTACGGCCAGGTGACAGGTGACTCCGCCCGGCGTGGGAAGTGGTACGGGTACGCCTGGGCCCTCGGTTCGGTGAGCATCTACGCGGGGCTGGGCCGGATCTCCGAGCACCTGCCGCACGACCGGGCGGCGCTGCTCTGGTCGGCGACCGCCGTCGGGCTGACCGGCGCGCTGCACATGGCCGGTGGGGCGGTCTGGCTGGACCAGGACCTGTTCCGGCTGGGCGTCTGGATCAGCCTGATCAACCTGGTCGGGGCGTTCGCCGGGCCGGGCTGGCACCCGCTCATCGTGGCGGTGGCCGGCGGCGGCGGAATGCTGGTGGCCGGCGCGCATCGCCCGGCGGCGACAGCGACAGCGACAGCAGCCATGACCGAGCTGGATCCGGTCATCCACGCGCAGGCCCGGCTGCGGGTGGTCGCCAGCCTCTCCGCCCTCAACGTCGGCGACAGGATCGCGTTCCCCCGCCTACAGGAGTTGCTCGCGATGACCGCCGGCAACCTCTCGGTGCACCTGCGCAAGCTAGAGGACGCCGGCTACGTGGAGATCAGCAAGACCCATCTGGACGCACCCCGGCGACCCTGGTCCGGCTCAGCCGGCGAGGCCGGCTGGCGTTCGAGGAGTACACCGAAGCTATCCGCGCCCTGCTCGACCCCACCCCGTCGAAGGAGCAGCCATGATCCTCGCCCGCGCCGACAGGCCAGCCGCCGGTACGGCGACGTCCTCGCCCTCGACCGTGTCGACCTGGAAGTCCGGGCCGGTGAGCTGGTCGGCCTGCTCGGGCCGAACGGTGCCGGCAAGAGCACCCTGATGAACCTGCTGGTGGGCCTGCGCCGTCCCACCTCCGGGCGGGTGGAGCTGTTCGGTGGCGACCCCCGCGACCCGGCGAGCCGGCGGCAGATCGGGGTCACCCCGCAGGAGACCGGTCTGCCCGGCACGCTGCGCGTCGGCGAGGTCGTCGACTTCGTCTCCGCGCACTACCCCGACCCGGTGCCCCGGGCGCGAGCTGCTCGACCGGTTCGGCCTCGCCGACCTCGCCCGACGGCAGACCGGCGGGCTCTCCGGGGGGCAGCGCCGCCGGTTGGCGGTGGCGTTGGCGTTCGTCGGCCGGCCCCGGTTGGTGCTGCTCGACGAGCCGACCACGGGCCTGGACGTGGCCGCCCGGCACACCCTGTGGGAGGCGATCCGGGCATTCCACGACGACGGTGGCACCGTGCTGTTGAGCAGCCACTACCTGGAGGAGGTGGAGGCGCTCGCCCACCGGGTGGTGGTCATCGGGCAGGGCCGGGTGCTCGCCGACGACAGCGTGGACGCGGTGCGCGGCATCGTCGGCGTACGCCGGGTCAGCCTCGTCGCCGACAACCTGCCCGACTGCCCGGGGTGGTCCGCACCGAACGGGTCGACGGTCGGCTGCACCTGCTCACCACCGACGCCGACGAGCTGGTCCGGGCGCTGGTCACGGCCCAGACCCCGTTCACCGACCTGGAGGTACGGCCGACGTCGCTGGAGGAGGCGTTCCTCGCCATCACCAGCGGGGACGCGCCCAGCGGGCGTCCGGCGACCAGCCAGGGCCAGCCCACCACCGCCGCTGCCGGCGGCCGACCCACCACCGTCTGAGGAGTCGACAGTGCAGCTCGCCCTGGTCCACGCCCGCTACCAACTCCTGGAGATCATCCGGATTCCGGTGGCCGTCTTCGGCAGCGCCTTCTTTCCGGCCGCCGCCATGATCTTCTTCGTGGTGCCCTTCGCCGGTGACGATGCGGTCGGTGCCACCTACGCCACCGCGTCGATGGTCACCTTCTCGGTGATGAGCGCCAACATCTTCCAGTACGGCGTCGGTGTCGCCGAGGACCGCGACCAGCCCTGGAACCCGTACACCCGGACCCTGCCGGCCGGGTCGGCACCGCGGTTCGCGGGCCGGGTGCTGGCCGGCCTGGCGCTGACCTACCTCTCGTTGATCCCGGTCGTGGTGATCGGCGCGACGCTGACCGCGGCCACTGTCACCCCGGCGGCGTTCCTGCTGGCCCCGGCACCGTGGCCGTCATCTCGGTGCCGTTCACGCTGATGGGTCTCGCCATCGGCTACTCGCTGCCGAGCAAGGCGGCGATCGTGGTGGCGCAGGTGCTCTTCCTACCGCTCGCGTTCGGCGGCGGTCTGCTCTCCGCGCCGGGCGACGCACCCGGGTTCATCCAGACGATCGCGCCGTACCTGCCGACCCGGGGCGCGGCCGAACTGATGTGGGCGGCGGTCGGCGACTACGACGTGGAGCCGCTGGCAATGATCATGCTCGGTGTCTGGGTGGTGCTGCTCGCCGCGCTCGCCGGCTGGGCGTACCGGCGGGACGAGGGTCGCCGGTTCAGCTGACGATTCGTCCGTTTCCGCCCCGGGCCGACAGCGGGACGGTGCCAGGATTCCGGCAGGGGGCCGCCGTGGCCGCCCGGGCCGAGAGGGGTCTTGACGTGAGCACCGTCCCGCCGGGTACGCCCTGCTGGGCCGACCTGGCCACCCCGGACCTGACCGACGCGCGGCGCTTCTACCCGGAGCTGTTCGGGTGGACCGGCCAGGTCACCCCGGAGCCCGAGGCGGGCGGCTACACGGTCTTCCTGCTCGACGGTAGGCCGGTGGCCGGCGCCGGCCCGCCCGCGATACCGGACCAGGTGCCGATCTGGTCGACGTACCTCGCCACCGACGACGCCGAACTGGTCGCCGGTCGGGTGGAACGGGCCGGCGGGCAGGTCGTCGTACCACCGTTCGAGGTCTTCGACCGGGGCTGGATGGCGGTCTTCGCCGACCCGGCCGGCGCCACGTTCAGCGTCTGGCAGCCGCTGGCCATGGCCGGTGCCGAGGTGTTCAACGTGCCGGGCGCGATGAGCTGGAACGAGCTGGTCACCCCCGACCCCGAGGGCGCGAAGGTCTTCTACGAGCTGGTGTTCGGCTGGCAGCCCGACGACCAGGCGGTGGGCGCGATGACGTACACCGGGTGGCGGCTCGGGACGCAGATCGTCGCCGGGATGATGCCGCCGCTGGCCGACGACTTCCCGGCCGACCTGCCCGCGTACTGGACGGTGTACTTCGCGGTGGCCGACGCGGACGCCGCCGCGGCCCGCGCCGCCGAGCTGGGCGGAACGATCCTGGTCCCGCCCCGCGACATCCCGGCGGGCCGCTTCGCCGCCCTCCGCGACCCCCAGGGCGCCCTCTTCTCCGTCATCGACCTGGGCCCCTGACCCAGCCGCCTGCGTGCTCAGGGGCGGGTGGGGCGGACGGGGACCACCAGGGGGCCGTGCGCACCGGGGACCACCCGGACGCTGGCCCGGTAGTGGGTGGCCGAGCAGCTCCTCGGTCAGCACCTCGGGCGGAGTCCCGGCGGCCACCACCCGACCGGCGGCGAGCATCACCATCCGGTCGGCGTACTCACCGGCCAGGGAGAGGTCGTGCATCGTGGCCAGCACGGTCAGGCCGTGCTCGCGGCGTAGCTGGTCGACGAGTTCGAGCACGTCCTGCTGGTGGCCGATGTCGAGCGCGCTGGTCGGCTCGTCGAGCAGCAGCAGCGTCGCGCCCTGGGCGAGCGCGCGGGCGAGGAACACCCGCTGCCGTTCGCCGCCGGAGAGGGTGGCCAGTTCGCGACGGTGGAAGCCGGTCGAGGTCCAACCGCCCCAGCACCTCGTGCACGGCGTCGAGGTCGGCGGTCGACTCCCGGCCCAGCGGCGGGATGTACGGGGTGCGGCCGAGCAGCACGTAGTCCAGCACCGACATGCCGGGCGGCACCACCGGGGACTGCGCCACCGTGGCGACCATCCGGGCGCGGTCCCGGCGGCGCAGCGCGCGCACTCGGCGTACCGAAGAGGGTGATCGCCCCGGCGCGGGCAGCAGGCCGCCGACGGCGCGCAACAGGGTGGACTTGCCGGCGCCGTTCGGGCCGATCACGGTGACCCACTCGCCGGCGGCGACGGTGAGGTCGACGCCGGTCAGGATCGGCGTGCCACCGAGGCGACGTGCAGCCCGCGCACCTCGACGGCACGCCGCGACCGCGGCGGGTTCGCGGCTCACGTGAGCACCCGCCGGGCGGTCCGCAGCACGAGGACGAAGAACGGGCCGCCCAGCGAGCGCGGTCACCACGCCGATCGGCATCTCGGACGGGGCGGCGGCGGTGCGGGCCACCACGTCGGTCAGCGCCAGGAACGCGCCGCCGAACAGCAGCGACAGCGGCAGGATCACCCGGTAGCTGGAGCCGGCGAGCAGCCGGACGGTGTGCGGCACGATGATGCCGACGAAGCCGATCAGCCCGGACGCGGAGACCGCCGCCGCGGTGCCCAGCGAGGCGGCGGCGATCAGCAGGTAGCGGGTGCGCTGCGGGTGCAGGCCGAGGCTTGTCGCCTCGTCGTCGCCGACCGCGAGCACGTCCAGCTCGCGGCGGTGCAGCAGCACCACGACAGTGGTCAGCGCGGCGTACGGCAGCACCAGCAGCACGTCGTGCCAGCCGGCGGTGGCCAGCCGGCCGAGCAGCCAGGAGTAGACCTGGCTGGATGCTGTCGGCGTGCCGTTGCAGGAGGTAGGTCTGCACCGGCGGAGAGGAACGCGGAGACCGCCACCCCGGCCAGGATCAGCGTCGCCGGTGACCGCTGCCGCCCGCCGGCCGCGCCGAGCACGTAGGTCAGCGTGACGGCGACGAGCGCGCCGGCGAACGCGGCCAGCGGAACGGTCACCGGCAGCCCGGCGAGCGTGCCGCTGCCGGCCGCGCCGCCGAGGGCGATCGCCGCGGTGACCGCCGAGGCCGGCGCCGGCGGCCACGCCGAGCAGGTACGGGTCGGCCAGCGGGTTGCGGAACACGCCCTGGTAGCAGCCGCCGGCCAGGGCGAGCATGCCGCCGACGAGCAGGCCCGAGCACCACCCGGGGCAGCCGCAGCTCGGTGACGATCGCGATCTCGCGCTCGGTCAGTCCGCTGTCGAGGTGCACGCCCGGGAAGCAGGTTGAGCAGCTCGGCGGCGACGCTGCCCGAGCGGGCAGGCTGACCGGGCCGAGCGACACCCCGAGCGAGCGCCGCGACCGACGACCGCGGCGACGCCGATCCGAACCAGCCGGCGGCCAGCCAGCGGCCAGCCCGGCGCGCCGGGCGCCGGCCGGCGCCGCGACGGGCCGGATCGCGCCCGTCGCGGCCCGGTCACCGACGGCGTCAGTCGACCGGCACCTTGGCGACCGCGTCGATGATGGCCCGGAGCAGGTCGACGACGCGCGGGCCCCAGCGGGAGGCGATGTCGTCGTCGAGCGCGACGACCTGGCTGTTCTTCACCGCGGTGAGGCCGGCCCAGCCGGCTGCGCGGCCTTGACCGTGTCGGCGACTGCTGGCAGCACTTGGCGTCGGCCAGGAAGATCGAAGTCCGGGTTGGCCTTGACGATGAACTCCTGGGACAGCTGCGGGTAGCCGAAGCCTTGCCGTCCGCGTCGGCCGGGTCGGCGATGTTGGTCAGGCCGGCCTGGCTGAAGAGCGAGCCGATGAAGGTCTTCGCTGGTGACCGAGTAGAGCTGCCGGGTCCAGCTCGTAGAAGTAGCGTGAGCGTTCTCGGCGCGCTGCGGCAGGTCCTTGACCAGCTTGGCGATGTCGTCCTTCATCCGGTGTGGCCAGCGTCGGTCGGCCTCGGTCGGCGTGGCCGGTCAGCGTGCCCAGCTCGGTGATCTGCCGGTACGAGTCGTCGAGGGTGGTCGCCGCCGGCGTCAGGTAGACCGGGATCTTCAGCGTGCTCGAGCTGGTCGACGATCTTGTTGCTGTCGTCGGAGAGCACCACGAGGTCGGGGTTCTTCGCGGCGATCGCCTCGGCGTTCGGCTTGAAGGCGGAGAGGTCGGTCTTCGGCGCGTCGGCCGGGTAGTTGGACTGGTCGTCGACGGCGGTCACCTGCGGGCCGGCGCCGATCGCGAAGAGCATCTCGGTGGCGGTCGGCGACAGCGACGACGATCTGCTCGGGCCGCTTGTCGAGGGTGAGCGCGCCGACGGTGACCGGGTAGGCGGCGGCCGGCGGTGCCGGCGCTCGGCTGGTCGTCGGCCTTCTCGGCGCAGGCGCCGAGGGCGAGCGCGGTGACCGCGAGGGTCGCCGCGAAGAGCCGAGGGGTACGTCTGAACATGGGGTCCTCCTGTCGGTCGAGGAGTGTGGTGCTTCGCCGACAGGGACTTCGCGTGGCGCCCGCCCACGAGGCGCCCTTCCTCGAGAGCGCGTTTCGCGACCGATCCGCAGGCGACCTGGCTCGTCCCCCGACCTGACGCGGTGGGGCATCACAGTTGCGGGACAGCGCCGGGATCAGCACCGGCTTCGCTGCGGACTGGTCGCTAAGACGGTAGCGCACCGCCCCGACGTGCCGGATCGATCAAGGGTTGATCGACGGCGCGATCGGCGGCCGTCGCGCACAGGGATATGCCCCGGATCTGGAGGTCGGGAACGGGTGGTGGGGCCCCGCCAGCGACGGGGCCTCAGCCGATCAGGAGGAGTGATGGTGACGTTGTCCACAGCCGCCTCGACCAGGCTGGCCGCCGGACGCGTCGGCCGCCTCGATCAGGATGCGGACGGTCTGGCCGGCGTACGGGGAGAGGTTGAGGTTGGCGACCGCCCACGCGCCGTTGCGGTTGGTGGCCGCGCCGGCCTGGCGTGAACAGCGCGGTGGTGCCGCCGTTGTGCACCACGCTGACCCGGAGGAAGTCCGCCGACGAGGCGTTGTGCCGTGCGCGAGGTACCACGGCAGCGACAGGGTCAGCGTGCCGGTGCGCCGGCAGGGTGACCGCCGGCGAGCGGACGCTGGTCGTGCCGCCGTCGACGTCGTAGTCACCGGCGGCCGATGCCGGCCAGCCGGCCGGTGACCAGGTCGTTGGCTCCGCTGACCGTGGTGCCGAGCTGCTTGGCGCCGCTGGACGTGGTCGCCTGCGGGGTCGCCCCGCTCCCACGCGCCGAGGGTGGCGGTGTCGGTGCCGGCCGGGTTGATGGTCCAGCCGGTCGCGGTCTCGAAGGTGTCCGACCAGACGGTGGTGCCGCCACCGCCGCCGCAGTACTGCGCCTGCTTGCCGATCGCCCGGTACGGGCAGTCGGCGTACTCGGTGAGCAGCAGCACCGCCTCCCGGTTGCGGGAGGTCTGCGCGGCGATCACCTCGTCGGGCGGGTAGAAGCCGCCGCCGCCGGACGAGCCCGGGTACATCTCGAAGGTGTACGCCAAGATCTTGTGCGTCGCCCCACATCCAGTCGATGGCTGTCGCCGTCGGTGATGTAGAGGTCGCTGGACTGCTCCGGGGTGTAGCCGTTGGTGGCCGCCATCTGCTGGCCGATGGTGGCGAAGGTGTTGTACTGGTCGGCGGTCATCCCGGTCGCGGTGTTGGCCGTGGTGTAGCCGTACGGCCAGAGCACCAGCTGCGAGTACGTGTGGAAGTCGATGTTGGCCTTGATCTGCTGCACGCCGCCGACCACCCGGCCGTTGACGAAGTTGCGCAGCGCCTGCGTCTCCGGCGCGGAGAACGCCGACGGCCCGCGGTAGGTCTCCGACGAGGTGGTGCCGGACGAGCCGCCGCAGCAGCCCCAGTTGTAGCCCCAGTTGCGGTTCAGGTCGGTGCCGACGTTGACGAGCCGCTGTTGGGCTGCCGGTTCTTGCGCCAGGACCGGTAGGAGCCGGTGGCGATGTCGTACTCGCTGCCGTCGGGGTTGACCGTCGGCACGATCCAGATCTCCCGGCTGTTGACCATGTTGGTGATCCGGGAGTCGCTGCCGTAGTTGTCGGTGAAGAGGTTGAGCAGGTAGATCGCCATCTCGACGGTCAGGTGCTCGCGGGCGTGCTGCTGGGCGTTGAACAGGATCTCCGGCTCGGTCTCGTCGGTGGCGACGTTGTCGGAGATCTTCACGGCCATCAGGTCGCGGCCCTCGTACGACGTGCCGATGCTGATCTTGCGGGCGATCGTCGGGTGGTCGGCGACGACCTGGTTGACCCGCGGTCAGTCTCGGCGTAGTCGTGGTAGTTCGAGTCGGCCGGCGGGAAGGCCATCGTGCCGACTCGTCGGCCGCCGCTCGGCCGTCGGGTGGCGCGCGGCGACCGGCTCCAGCCGGAAGCCGAGCGTGGTGATCGCGGCGGCCTCGGCCGCGGTGGCCGAGACGTGCAGCACGCCGTGCTCGGAGTAGTCGATCGCGGCGCCGGTGCGCGGCCACCGCGTTGCGGTCGGCGAGGGTCCGCGGGCCGAGCACCCGGTAGTCGGCGGCGGCCGGCTGCCGGTGCGGTCCGGTACCGGGCGGGCGGCTTGAGCCGCGACCGGCTGGCCGACGGTGACGAGTCAGGCCGATGACGGCGGCGAGCGACCAGCGCGGCGGCAGGGGGACGGGCGTGCGGAGGGCCATGCACGACCTCCTCAGGGGGCGGGGAGATCCCGCTGGTGGAGGACACTTCACCACCCGTCACATGGTCATATCAATATCGGTCACTGCGTTGGTCCATGCCAACGCGGATCATCACGCCGGCAATGATTTTCCAGCGATACGAACATCTGGCGAAACTTCCTCTCCAAGCGGAAAAGTGACCAGCGACGATGCCCGCCTCGACGCGCGGAGCCGCCATGGCCGGATCCCGCCTGCGCGCGGTCGCCCTCGCCGGCGTCACCGCGCTCGCCCTGCTCGGCACCAGCACCGCGCCGGCGCCGGCGGCCCACCCGCCACGCCGCCGCCCACGACGAGCAGATCACTACCAGGGCTGGTCCGGGCCCGCCGACTGGCGCACCGGCACCAGGGCACTCGGCACCGCCGGGCATCCCGCGCGTGCCCGGCCCGCAGCGTGGCCGTCACCATGGCTCCGTCCACAGGCCGGCACCACCGACGTACACCGACCCGCACACCGGCACCACCCGCACCTGGGAGTACGGCACCTGGACCTCGCCGGTGACCCGAGGTCGGCTTCGACGCCAGCGAGCTGGTCGCCTCCTGGAACGCCGAGACCCCGGCCGGCACCTGGATCCAGGTCGAGATGCAGGGCACCTACAACACCGGCGACCAGACCGCCGTGGTACGTCATGGGCCGCTGGGCCTCCGGCGACGCGCGACATCAAGCGGACCACGCGTCGACCGGCAGGGTGACCCTAGTCGACCATCTGGACCGACACGTTCTCCATCGACGACGCCGCCGCCGGGGTGCTGCTGCGGGCTACCAGCTGCGGCTGACCCTCTACCGGGCGCCCGGCCAGACCGCCTCACCGCGGGTCTGGATGCTCGGCGCGATGGCGCTCGAACGTGCCGGACCGGTTCACCGTGCCGCCCGAGCGCCGGGCACATCGCCTGGGGCCGGGAACTGCCGGTGCCGCGCTACTCGCAGAACATCCACGCCGGGCCAGTACCCCGAGTACGACGGCGGCGGCGAGGCCTGGTGCTCGCCCGACCTCGACCGAGATGGTCGTCGAGTACTGGGGCGCGCAAGCCGTCGGCGGCCGACACCGCCTGGGTCGACCCGACCTACGCCGACCCGACGGTCGACCACGCCGCCCGGATGACCTACGACTACGCGTACGACGGCGCCGGCAACTGGCCGTTCAACACCGCGTACGCGGCCTCGTACCCGGGCTGGAGGGCGGGGTCACCCGGCTGCACTCGCTGGACGAGGTGGAGCGCTTCATCGCCGCCGGCATCCCGGTCGTGACCTCGCAGTCGTTCCTCGCCAGCGAGCTGGACGGCGCCGAACTACGGCACCTCCGGGCACCTGTTCGTGGTCGTCGGCTTCACCGCCGACGGCGACGTGATCGTCAACGACCCGGCGTCGTCCACCAACGACGTGGTCCGCAACGTCTACAAGCGGGCGCAGTTCGAGCAGATCTGGCTGCGCACCAAGCGAATCAACGCCAACGGCGGCGTCTCCGGCGGCTCGCGGCGGCATCGCGTACCTGATCAAGCCCAGGTGCGAAGCCCTGGCCGCAAGGTCGCCGGCTCGACCAACTGGTAGACCCACCAGCACGACGGGCTGCGGCCTGCGCCCGGCGGCCGGGCGCCCTCGACGCTGGGTGGTCAGCCGCGGCGCCGCCGGTCGTGGCAGGCCCGTAACGCGGTGTGGGCCTTCGGTCGGTGCGGTCGGCGGCGGGCTGGTCGTCGCCGGCCAGGGCGGAGCGGAGGCGCTCCTTCTCGGTGCGGCGGCGCTCGGCGGCGTCGGCCATCTCCCCGGCCATCTCGTCCCGCCAACCGCGCAGCAGGAAGAAGGAGAGCGCGGCGGAGAAGACCAGCGCCAGCATCAGCTTCAGGAAGATGTTCATGTCGACGCAGCCAGAGGGCCACCAGCACGGCGACGAACAGCCCGATCCGGCCCAGCGTGTACTTGACCGCCGCGCTCACCTGTCGCCACTCCGTTCTCTCCGTCGCCCGCCGCTGCCGGCGGAAGGGTCGAGCCGCCCGGCGGGCGGTCTGGTCAGCCCGTCCGGCGGGCCAGCCAGCGGACGCCGGGGAACCAGAGGACCGCGTACGCCACGGTGAACGCCGCCGCCGCGCAGCGCGCCGGAGAGCAGCGGCGGCAACCCGGCGGCCAGGCCGGCGACCAGCAGCCCGGCGAACACCCCGACCGCGGCGGCGACCAGCGCCGCCACCACCCGGGCCGCGCCGAAGCTCCCAGGCCCGGAAGTCGTCCCAGAACAGCCAGGCCGGCAGGATCACCGCCAGCCAGCCGTTGGTCCGCCCGAAGTCGCCGGCGCCGACCGAGGCGAACGCCCAGTCGAACAGCACCAACGCGAGCAGGCCGATGACCAGGCCGGCCAGGCTCACCCCGAGCAGGTCGCCCAGGGTACGCGATGCGCCCCTCGGCGTCCCGCCGGGGAAACCCGCTCTGCTGCTCGGCTCGCTCGTTGCTCGGTCATCGACGTGCGAGGGTACGTGCGTGGTCAGGCCCAGACCTGCTGCGGCTCGGCGCGCCGCTCGGCCAGCGACGGGGCCTTGTCGTACTCCCGGACGACCTTGTAGCGGGTGTTCCGCTCGACCGGCTGGAAGCCGGCGTCCCAGATCAGGTGCAGCAGGTCGTCGCGGTGCATGGTGTTCGGGGTGCCGTACGAGTCGGCGTCGTGGGTGATCTTGTATTCGACGACCGAGCCGTCCAGGTCGTCCACGCCGAAGTTCAGCGAGAGCTGGGCCACCGAGAGCCCGTGCATCACCCAGAAGTTCTTCACGTGCGGGACGTTGTCGAAGAGCAGCCGGGAGACGGCGAAGGTCTTCAGCGACTCGGCCGGCGAGGCCATCGTGGTGCGCGCCTGGATCCGGTTACGGATCTTGCCGTCCGCCGAGTCGACGAAGTCGTGCTGGTAGCGCAGCGGGATGAAGACCGCGAAGCCGCCGGTCTCGTCCTGCAGCTCGCGCAGCCGCAGCACGTGGTCGACCCGGTGCCGGGGCTCCTCGATGTGGCCGTAGAGCATCGTCGCCGGGGTCTTCATGCCCTTGCTGTGGGCCAGCCGGTGGATGCGCGACCAGTCCTCCCAGTGGCAGGCGTGGTCGACGATGTGCTGCCGGACCTCCCAGTCGAAGATCTCCGCGCCGCCGCCGGTCAGCGACTCCAGGCCGGCGTCCATCAGCTCGTCGAGGATCTCGTCGGCGCGCAGGCCGCTGATCTTCTCGAACCACTGCACCTCGGTCGCGGTGAAGCACTTGAGCTTGACGTTCGGCAGCGCCGCCTTCAGCTCGCGCAGCACCTTCGGGTAGTAGCGCCAGGGCAGCGTCGGGTGCAGGCCGTTGACGATGTGCAGCTCGGTGAGCTGCTCGTCCTCCATCTCCTTGGCCTTGCGGACCGCCTCGTCGATGCGCATCGTGTACGCGTCCTTCTCGCCCGGCTTGCGCTGGAACGAGCAGTACGCGCAGGACGCCGAGCAGACGTTGGTCAGGTTGAGGTGCCGGTTGACGTTGAACATCACCCGGTCGCCGTTCAGCTCGGTGCGCTTGTGGTGGGCCAGCCGGCCCAGCCAGGTCAGGTCGTCGCTGTCGTAGAGGGCGACGCCGTCCTCCCGGGTCAGCCGCTCGCCGGCGTACACCTTCGCTTCGAGCTCACGCTTGAGTCCGGCGTCCATCGAAAGCCACGTCCCTTCCACCTGCGGTCCCGGTCGAGCGTACGTCGGCGCGCCGACGAGCCGGCGGCCCGGTCGCCGGCAGCGACCCACTTCACCGGACTCTCAGCCTCCCGTAACCCGCCAACGCATCGACATCGGTGGCGCCGTGCGGTAAGACAGGGTGGGGCGGAACCACACACTGGTACCGTCCCGGACCGCCGCGCCCACCGAGCGCGGCGACGCAGCAGCCGGACGGGGAGCGGAATGGTCGACAGCGGGCAGCGGGCGACGGCAGCGACGACGGAGCCCGGTGATCTCGCCGGTGCTGCGTCCGAAGCTCTGGTCCGCCCTGCTCGGCGCGGTCGCCGCGGCCGTGCTGGCCACCCCCGCGTACGCCGAGCCCGGCCGCTGCCCGACCACCGTGCCCGGACACCGGCTCCCGCCCGGCGGTCGCCGGCTGCGCTTCAGCTGCCCGGCGTGCCGCGCCGGCCGCCCGGCGGCCCGGCCACCCGGTGGCGTCACCATCGGCAACGGCCCGCTGGCCGCCGCAGATCTCCGCCGGCGAGGCCCAGGTCGGCGCGCTCGGCGACGACGCTGCTCGAGCTCCGGCAGAAACGCGTCGAGGCGCAGGCGCAGCTCGCCACCGCCGGCACAGGCGCTCGCGACCGGCCCAGGACGCCCTGCTCCGGGCCCAGCAGGCGGCCGACACCGCCGCCGCCGAGGCGCGTCAAGGCCGCCGCCGCGCTGCCGCCCGGCGACTTCGCCGCCGGACCTGCGCGGCCTCAACCGGCCTCCAGCAGATCACCCGGGGCGAGCAAGGTCGACGGCGGCACCACCGCGCGTGGCCGGCGAGCTGGCCCGGGCCCGCGCCGCCGAGCAGGTCGCCTACCAGGCGCACGCCGCCGCCAAGGCCGGGTCGCCGCCGGCCGCGGCGGAGTACACCGCCGGTCGAGACGGCGCTCCGCACCGGCAGGAGGCGAGGCTGCTCAAGCTGCGCAGGGACAACGCCGCCGCAGCTGATCGAGATCGAGCGCCAGCAGGAGGCCGCCGAGCAGCAGATCGGCGCCGGCTACGTCTCCAACCAGAGCATCAGCGGCATGGCCGCCGCACCCGCGGGCGCTGGCCGCGGTCCGGTACGCGCTCGCCCAGCTCGGCGACCCGTACAAGTGGGCGGAGGAGGGGCCGAACCGGTTCGACTGCTCCGGCCTGATGTGGGCGGCGTACCGGCTCGGCGCCGACTACTGCGACCTGCCCCGGGTCTCCCGCGACCAGTACTGCGCCACCCGGGGCCGCACCGTGCGCCGAGCGCGCTGCTCCCGGGCGACCTGCTCTTCTTCGCCTCGGGCAGCAGCTGGACGACGATCCACCACGTCGGCATGTACATCGGCAACGGCAAGATGGTGCAGGCGCCCGACCACCGGCGACGTCGTCAAGATCTCGGTCGTCCGCTGGTCCCGGCTGTACGCCGCCACCCGGGTGATCGGCGCGGTGCCCGGCCCGATCGTGCCAACCCGACCCCGCCGGGCCGACCACCCAGCCGAGCCGCCGCGCCGAAGCCGACCCCGACCACCACAGCCGAGCGCCACCACCGAAGCCGACCGGGACGGCCACCCCGACGCCGACGCCGACGCCAGCCCAGCCCGACACCGCCAGCCCGCCGCCCCGCCGTCGCCGAGCACCTCCCGTCGCCGTCGCCGTCGCCGAGCCGTCGTCCACCCCGCCGCCCGGCGCCGAGCCGACGCACCGAGCCGAGCCCGCCCCGGTCGACCAGGCCACGCGCCGCCCCGAGCCGACGGCAGCCGCGGCGGCCACGTCGAGCAGCCCCAGCGCAGCGGAGCTGACCGCAACCGTCCACTCCGGCTGTGCGGCCGGGCCGGAATGTGGCACGGTGAGACCAGGCACATCCGAGTCGACGCCACGCGGTCCGGGTGCGAGCATGGGCGCGGAGGCGAGATGGGCGAGCAGAGGATCCGGCGGAGACGGTCGACCCGGGTCATCCGGCTGGCCCGCCAGGGCCCGGCACCGGCCGGCCGATCCCGCACCAGGCCGGTCGACGGTCAGACCCGGCGGCCACGGCAGCCCGACGGCGCATGAGCACCGGCAGGCCCGCGTCGGCGTCAGCGACCCGCCGCCGCGCCGCCAGCGGCGCGGCGGCGGCCCGCGCACCGGCACCGCCAGCCACCTACCGGGCAGGCAGCCCGGCCGAGCCGCTCGACCGGCGTCAGCCCGGCGCCTCGGCCGACGCCGATCGACGGGCCCGCCTTCGCCGGCCGCCGAGCGGCCCGCCGACCCCGACGCCGGACCGGTCGACCGCCCCCGTCGCCAGCTGCCTCCCCGCCCGCCCGGTCGGCTCCGGACGCGGCACCGACCGCCCCCGGACCACGGACCGGCCGCCTCCGGATGCGGCGCGGGCCGCGCTCAGCCCCGCCGCCGCAGTGACTCGACGCCGGCGCCCGCGGTGCCCGACTCCCCGCGACCGGCTCGAGCGCGGCGCCCGGCCCGGCCAGCGCCGCCGTGCCGGGCTGCGCCGGATCCCGCGGACGAGGTGACGACCGCCGCGCGCCGCGGTATCGGCCCCGCCGGCGGCGCCACCGTCTACCGGGCCGGGCCGGTGAACCCCGAGCCGCCCGAGCCGGCCCAGCCACCGGAGCCGGCCCAGCCGACCGAGCCGTCGCACCCGGAACCGGAGCCGACCCCCGCGCCCGGCCCCGGGCCGACGCCGCCCGGTCCGCCGGCACCGCCCGTCGCCGGCCCGACGCCGACCCACCCGGCCCGGTGCCGCCCGGTGCCCGCCGCCGCCGCCGGTCGCCCGCGCCACCCGCCGCCGCTCGCCCGTGCCGCCCATCCCGGGCCGCCCCGCCGCCCTCCCGGGCCCGCCGGTGCCGCCCCCGGCCCGCCGGTGCCGGCGCCACCGGCGCCGCCGGGCCCGATGCCGGCGCCGCCGTTCCCGCCTCCGCCCGCGATGGCCACGCCCGGCGAGGCGGCGCCGGTCTCCGCACCGCCGGCCGGTCGCGCCGGCCCGCCGGCGCCGCCCGACGCTCCGGCCACCGGCGCCCGGCCCGCACCGGCCGGCGCGCCGCGCTGCCCGCGCCGCCGCCGGCATCGCCCCTCACCGCCGACCGCGGCCGGCGCCGCCGGCCGGCGGGCAGCCGCCCAGCGTCAGCCGGCGCGACCGCCGGCCAGCGGCCGCCCGCCCAGGGCGGCCCGGGCCTGGCCGGCACCCTCGGCACGGCACGGCGGCACCGACGGGCCCGGCTTCACCACGGTCGCGCTGCCCGCAGGGCAACCCGCGTGGAGAACTCCGGCTCGCTGACCGGGCACATCCTGGCCCAGGGCTGGGCCGACGACGCCCGGCCGAGCGGTCCAGCAACACCCAGGTGGTGATCGTCGCTGGCCGCGCTCTGGGGCTGCTGGTCGCGATCAGCCTGATGGTGGTTCTGCTGGCCGGCGACGCGCTGGACGGTCTGGTCGGCAGCGTGCTCAACGGGTGAGTCGAGTCGGGCGAGCGATGGTGAGCCCGCCCACTACGGCCTCGGACGACGGTGGCGGCTTCGCCGGCCGCCGTACACTGGCTGAGATCACTGACCCGGCGCGCGTGGTGCGCGCCCATGGGCGATCTTGCGGGCGATCCGGCGGCGTTCAGCCGCGGCGGGCCATCGCGAAGATGCGCCCCGCTCGAAAGGCATTTCTTGACCACCTCTGCTGACCCCGGCACGTCCGTCCGTCTTCGACCCGCCCGACGACCCCGGCGCAGCCGACGCCCGCCGATCGAGCCACCGCGCCGGGCGTCCGCGCGGCCGAGCCGCCGAGCGCCGAGCCGGACTTCGCCGCGCTCGGGCCTGCCCCGGCCGCTGGTCCGCGCGCTGGCCCGGCAGGGCATCACCACGCCGTTCCCGATCCAGCGGGCCACCATCCCGGACGCGCTCGCCGGCCGCGACGTGCTCGGCCGGGGCCAGACCGGCTCCGGCAAGACGCTCGCCTTCGGCCTGCCGATGCTCGCCCGGCTCGCCGACCGCAGCCGGGCCCGCGCCGCTGCACCCCCGGGCGCTGGTCCTGGTGCCCACCCGGGAACTGGCCATGCAGGTCAACGACGCGCTGATCCCGCTCGGCCAAGGCGGTCGGGCTCTTCACCAAGACCGCCTTCGGCGGCGTCGCCGTACGACCGGCAGATCGACGCGCTGCGCCGCGGCGTGGACGTCCTCGTCGCCACGCCCGGGCCGGCTCGGCGACCTGATCGAGCGGGGCGTCTGCTCGCTGGACGACGTCGAGGTCACCGTGCTCGACGAGGCCGACCAGATGGCCGACATGGGCTTCCTGCCCGACGTGACCGCGCTGCTGGAGCAAGACGCCCGGCGGACGCGCCAGCGGCTGCTCTTCTCGGCCACCCTGGACGGCGACGTCGACTCGCTGGTCAAGCGGTTCATGACCGACCCGGTGACCCACTCGACCGACGCCGGCCACCGCCACTGTGGACACGATGGACCACCACGTGCTGCTGATCCCGCCGCACGACAAGTTCGCGGTGCGGCCTCGATCGCGGCCCGGCGCGGGCCGCACCATCATGTTCGTCAAGACCCAGCTCGGCGGTGGACCGGCTGGTCGAGCAGCTCGCCGCGGTCGGCGTACGCGCCGGTGGGCTGCACGGCGGCAAGACCCAGCGGGTGCGCACCCGGACGCTGGCCGAGTTCCGCGAGGGCCGGATCGACGTGCTGGTCGCCACCGACGTGGCGGCCCGCGGCATCCACGTCGACGGGGTCACCCTGGTCGTGCACGTCGACCCGCCGAAGGACCCCAAGGACTACCTGCACCGGGCCGGCCGTACCGCCCGGGCCGGCGAGTCGGGCGCGGTGGTCACGCTGGTGCTGCCGCGCAGCGCCGGACCACCTTGGCGATGCTGGAGAAGGCCGGCGTCGACGCCGGCCGAGACCCAGGTCCGCGTCGGCGACGCCGGAGCTGGCCGAGGTGACCGGCGCCCGCGAGCCCAGCGGCGTGCCGGTCCGCGCGAGGAGCCGCCGGAGCACCGCCGCTACGGCGACCGCCCGCTCCGGCGGCGACCGCGGGCGACGCTTCGGCGACCGCGACCGGCAGCGGCGAGCGCCGCTACGGCGACCGGCCGCAGGGCGAGCGCCGCTACGGCGACCGGCCCAGCGGCGAGCGCCGCTTACGGCGACCGCCGCAGGGCGAGCGGCGCTACGGCGACCGTCCGCACGAGCGACCGGCCGCAGGGCGAGCGCCGCTACGGCGACCGGCCGACCGGCGAGCGCCGCTTCGGCGACCCCCGCAGCGGCGAGCGCGCTCGACGGCCGACGGCGACCGCCCGCACGGCGAGCGCGGTCGCGCCGGCCGAGCGACCGCGGGCGGCGAGCGGCGCTCCGGCGACCGACCGGCGGCGGGTTCGGCGACCGAGGGCACGCCCGGCGAGCCGGGCCGGACGACCGGCCCCGCGAGACCGGCCGGGGCGACCGGCGCGGCGCGGCGACCGCCAGCGCGTACCCACTGATCTGACCACCGACGACGCCGCGCGAAGCCCAGGCCTCGCGGCGGCGTTCGCGCATGCCGCGTGCCGACACCGGCAGGTCGCGTAACGTCCGGCTCATGCCGACCATGCCGAAGTCGATCTTCTGGTCCCGGACGACACCGCCGGCAGCGAGCAGGTCCTGCTCGACGACGGCCACGGGCTGGCCGCCCGGGGCACGCTGCTCGCCGTGGACCCGATCCCGTAGACCTCCCGCTACCAGCTGACCACCACGCGGACTGGGCCACCACCCGGGTCGAGGTCGAGGCCGAGGGTCTCGGTTGGCTGCGCACGGTGACAGCTGGAACGGGCCGTCGGCCGCTGGCGGGTGACCACCGCCGAACAGGGCGACCTGGACGCGGCCCTGGTCGCGGCCGGTCACGCCGCGGCCGGTCTGCCCGGTACGGACGACCCGGACCGGCTGGCCGACGCGCTCGACGTCGACCTGAGCGGTTCGCCGCTGTTCAACACGCTGCCGGTCCACCGGCTCGGGCTGGCGGCGCGAGCCGGCCGACGCGGCACACCGGATCACCGTTGCCTGGGTGCTGGTGCCCGGCCTGAAGGTGGTGCCGGCCGAGCAGATCTACACGGGCTCGGGCCGGGTCGGGTGCGCTTCGCCAGCGGCACCTTCACTGCCGACATCGATCTGGACGACAGCGGCTACGTGGTGCGCTACCCGGGCTGGCCGAGCGGATCGACCCGCGCTGATCAGCACCGCCGGCGGGCCAGGCCGGCCGATGGGCTCAGGCCGGCCAGGCGCCGGTGGCCAGGAAGCGGTCGATGGTGGCCAGGTGCGGGGTCAGGTCGAGGCCCTGCGCGGCCACCCAGTCGTCGGCGTAGTAGGTGTCGGCGTAGCGGTCGCCCGGGTCGCAGATCAGGGTGACCACCGAGCCGGTCCGCCGGCGGCGAGCATCGCGGCGATCAGGCCGAACGCGCCCCACAGGTTGGTGCCGGTGGAGCCGCCCACCCGGCGGCCGAGCAGGCGCCGATCCGGCGCGCATGGCGGCCAGCGACGCCGCGTCCGGCACCTGGACCATCCGGTCCACCACCGAGGGCAGGAACGACGCCTCGACGGTGGGCCGGCCGATGCCCTCGATCCGGGAGCCCTTGCCGGTGCGCACCGACCAGTCGGCGGCCAGCCAGGCCGGGTAGAACGCCGAGTTCTCCGGGTCGACGACGCAGAGCTTGGTGGCGTAGCCGGCGGTACCGGGCGTAGCGGCCGATGGTGGCGCTGGTGCCGCCGGTGCCGGCGCCCACCACGACCCAGGCGGGGACCGGGTGCCGCTCCAGCTCCAACTGCGCGAAGATCGACTCGGCGATGTTGTTGTTGCCCCGCCAGTCGGTGGCCCGCTCGGCGTAGGTGAACTGGTCCATGAAGTGCCCGCCGGAGTCCTCGGCGAGCCAGCGGGCCTCGACCACCACGCTCGCCGGGTCGTCCACCAGGTGGCACCGGCCGCCCTGGAACTCGATCTGCGCGATCTTCTCGGGCGAGGTGGAGGCGGGCATCACCGCGATGAACGGCAGGCCCAGCATCCGGGCGAAGTACGCCTCGGAGACCGCGGTGGAGCCCGACGACGCCTCGACGATCGTGGTGCGCGGGCCGATCCAGCCGTTGCAGAGCCCGTAGAGGAACAGCGAGCGGGCCAGCCGGTGCTTGAGCGAGCCGGTGGGGTGTACCGACTCGTCCTTGAGGTAGAGGTCGATCCCCCATTCCCGGGGCAGCGGGAACGGCAGCAGGTGGGTGTCGGCGGACCGGTTCGCGTCCGCCTCGACGGCGGCGATCGCCTCGGTCACCCAGGTTCGGCTGGATTCGTCGCACCGGTCGAGATGAGTCACGCTCGGAAACCTAGCAAGCGGGCCAGCGGTGGTCAGCGCGGGTCCGGCGGCGTTGACCTGCGGCGTTGGCGGCGCTGACCGGCGCGACCGGCGGCCCGGACGATCGGGGTGAGCGCGAGCGGCCAGCCTGGGCAGTGCGTCCAACAGGCGTACCTGCGCTCCCCGCCAGCGGGGCAGGCTGACCACCGGACGTGGCCGGCGGGCCAGCCGGACCGCCCGGGCGGCCACCTGCTGCGCGGTCAGCATCGATCCGGTGAACGAGGCCAGCGCCCCGGGTCGTCCAGCCGGTCGTGCAGCATCGGGGTCCAGATGCCGTCCGGGCAGAGGCAGGAGACGTGCACCCGTCGGTAGCCCGGCCATCCGCAGGTCGGACAGGGTGCCGAGGCTGAACGCCAGCAGGGCGTGCTTGCTGGCCGCGTACACCGTCTCGCCGGGCGCGGCGACCAGCCCGGCCAACGAGACGACGTTGAGCACGTGGCCGTGGCCCTGCCCGCGCATCACCGTCAGCGCGGCGAGGGTGCCGTTCATGGCGCCGTGGGTGTTCACGTCGAGCACCCGACGGCGGGTCGCGGCGTCGTGCTCCCACGACGCCCCGGTGACCAGGATGCCGGCGTTGTTTACCCAGAGGGCGAGCTCGCCCGACCGGCCGCGTTCGCGGCGATGGCGGCGCAGGCGTCCTCGTCCCGGACGTCCAGGGCGGCCGACCAGCCGCCGAGCGGCGCAGCGGCGGTCTGCACCGCCACCGGGTCGAGGTCGGTGAGCAGCACCGACCAACCGTCGGTGTGCAGCGCGGTGGCGATGGCGCGGCCCAGGCCGCCGGCAGCGCCGGTCACCACGGCCACGGGACGCGCCGGCGGGGTCATCGGCGCACGCTACCGCCGGCCGCCCGGGCGACACCGGGGTACGCGGCGGTCAGGCCGCGGGCGGGCCGACCGGCTGGGGGCG
>CAWGVL010000066.1:0-150779 GCA_963825845.1 Bryobacteraceae bacterium
GGGATAAGAAGCCATCGGGCGCGTGGGTCGGTTTGTACGAGCCGGTGCACGGCTCGGCGCCGGACATAGCCGGACAAAACAAAGCCAATCCGCTCGGAGCGATGGGTTCGGCTGCCGCGATGCTCGAGTACAGCTTCGGACTGAAGCAGAAGCAGCGGCCGTAATACGCTGCAATGGAAAAGGTTCTAATACCGGCAAGGTGACGGCCGACCTCAGGCCCGCAGGGAAGCCTGCGACGACGACCGAGGTCGGGGACGCGTGTCGTCGCCGCGATATAGGAGTTCGACAATGGGTAAACCACGGACGATCATCGAAAAGCTCTGGGACTCGCACGTGGTCTCGGAGCAGCCGGGTGCTCCGGCGCTGCTGTACATCGATTTACACCTTGTACATGAGGTGACTTCGCCTCAGGCGTTTGCTCGGGTCTGCGGGAGCGCGGCCTCAAGGTCCGCCGCCTGACTTACGATCGCGACCGTGGACCATAGCATTCCGACGACCCCGCGATCGCTGCCGATCGTCGACAAGATCGCTGCGACGCAGGTGGCGCAACTCGAAGCCAATTGCAAAGAGTTCGGCATTCCCTGCTACGGTTTTCAAAGTGAGAAGCAGGGCATCGTTCACGTCATTGGTCCGGAGCGCGGATTCACACAGCCCGGCATGACCGTAGTTTGCGGCGATAGCCATACCGCGACGCATGGAGCGTTTGGCGCACTGGCATTCGGAATCGGAACCAGCGAAGTGGAGCACGTTCTGGCGACGCAGTGCCTGCTTCAGCGCAAGTCGAAGACTTATCAGGTGCTGGTAGAAGGACAATTGCGTGAAGGGGTTACAGCGAAGGATATCATCCTTAATTTGATCTCCCGAATCGGCATCGGCGGGGGAACCGGATGCATGTTTGAGTACTGCGGCTCGGCGATTCGCGTCCCTCTCAATGGAAGAGCGAATGACGGTCTGCAACATGTCGATCGAGGCGGGGGCTCGAGCCGGACTCGTCGCTCCGGATGACACGACC
Organism: Bryobacteraceae bacterium; assembly: GCA_963825845.1. Lineage (GTDB taxonomy): Bacteria > Acidobacteriota > Terriglobia > Bryobacterales > Bryobacteraceae > DASQDN01. The sequence goes on from CAWGVL010000066.1 coordinate 1,013, forward strand.
TACAACTTCTTAAAAGGTCGGCCGGCTGCCCCGAAGGGCGCGGATTGGGATGCCGCTGTCGCTCGATGGAAGCAACTGCCGACAGATGAGGGCGCGACATACGACACAGCATCACCATCGACGCGTCCGAACTCGAGCCGATGATCACTTTCGGAACGAACCCGGGGATGGGTATTCCGATCACGTCCCGAATTCCCGATCCGTCAAGCGTAGCGGACCCGATCGAGCGCGAATCGCTCGTCAAGGCGCTCCGCTACATGGATCTGCAAGCCGAACGAATCGCTCCTTGGTCGACCGGTAAATGTCGTATTTATCGGAAGCTGCACAAATTCTCGAATGTCCGACTTGAGGGCTGCCGCGTCAGTCCTGAAGGGCCGCAAGGTCAACCCCGATGTCCGCGTCATGGTTGTTCCTGGATCGATGGAGATCAAACGTCAGGCCGAAGCCGAAGGGCTCGACCGCGTGTTCCGCGACTCCGGCGCCGAGTGGCGTGAGGCAGGCTGCTCAATGTGCATCGCGATGAATGGCGACCAGTTGAGGCCCGGCGAGTACAGCGTATCGACGAGCAATCGAAACTTCGAGGGCCGTCAGGGCAAAGGCGGACGCACCTTCCTCGCCAGCCCGCTTACGGCTGCCGCGACCGCCGTTACCGGCAAGGTCACCGACGTTCGCCAATTGAGGAGCAACTAATGCGCAAGTTCACTACGTTTACGAGTCGCATAGTGGCGCTGCCGGTCGATAACATCGACACAGATCAGATCATTCCGGCGCGCTTCCTGAAGACGATCAGCAAGGAAGGGCTTGGACAAGCAGCTCTTCTACGACTGGCGGTACGACGCGCAAGGCAATCCGAATCCGGAATTTCGTGTTGAACAAGCCGCGAGGCGCAAGGGCGTCGAAATCCTGCTGGCAGGCGACAACTTCGGATGCGGCAGCTCGCGCGAGCACGCGCCGTGGGCGCTGACGCAGTTCGGCTTCCGGGCCGTGATCAGCACCTCCTTCGCCGACATCTTCAAAGGCAACGCGCTGAAGAACTCGCTGTTGCCGATCGTGGTTCCTAGAGAGATTCACGGGGAACTCTTCCGGGCCGTGGAAGCAAATCCGCAAAACACGGTGACCGTTGACTTGGCTGCGCAAAAGCTGATCTTACCGGATGGCCGCGCGGTAGAGTTCCCCGTGGACGCATTTTCCAAGCATTGCCTGCTCGAAGGAGTGGACGAGCTTGGCTACATCCAGCAGCATGAGTCGGAGATCGCGGCCTATGAAGCGCGACGCCCGGACACGGTGAACACCCTCACCGCGGCTTAAACTCTACTGCTCAGATCCCCGCGTCGTCGGCCAACCAGCCGGTACGCGGGGATTTTCATTTTGTTGGTATCGTTTAAACATGCAGGCCGGCACACTGGTACCGATCGACGAGTACCTGCACACGCGCCTACCAGCCCGACTGTGACTATGTCGACGGCGTGCTGGAGGAGCGAAATTTGGGTGAGTACAGCTCACGCGCGTTTGCAGATGTTGATCAGCCTCTACTTGCATGCTCAACAGCAATCGAGCGGCATTCGTGTTGCGGTCGAGCAACGAATCCAGGTTGGCCCGACTCGTTTCCGTGTCCCCGATGTCGTCGTGATTGACGGAAAACCCGCCGAGCAGATCCTATCTCGACCTCCGCTGCTCTGTGTGGAAGTGCTTTCGCCCGAAGACCGGTTGTCGCGGATTCGTTCCCGAGCGCAGGAGTACATCGAGATGGGTGTGCCAGAAGTTTGGATCATCGATCCCGAAACGCTCGAAGCATATCGCTATAACTCCGATGGGCTGCATGAGATTCGTGAGCGCGTACTGATCACTGCGGACGGGCGCGTCCGGTTGGATTTGGATGCGATCGAGCAAGATCTCCGCGCCTGATTACGAAGCTTGCCTCGCGAGCGCGACAGAATTTGTAAGCCGCCACGCCGAAACATCAGAAGTTCTTCTTGTAGCGCCGACAACGGAAGCGGCCGCTGAAGTCGTTCGGCGGACTTGCGACGGCTCGCTGATCGGTGTTCACGCGATCACATTGCGGAATCTGGCGCGAGTGGTCGCCGAGTCGCGGTTGCGCGCCACGGGATTCTCGGAAATCTCTGGCGTAGCCCGCCAGGCATTAATCGCTCGCATTGCGACCGCAACCAGGCTCGACTACTTCGCCCCGGTCGTGACTGCGCCCGGATTTCCGAGAGCTCTCTCGCGAACCATCCGCGAACTCCGCCTGCACGACGTTTCTCCGAACGGTGATCTGAAAGATCTACTCCATGCGTACGAGAAAGAACTCACGCAACATCAGTTGGCCGATGTTGCGACCGTCTTCCGAACCGCCCTGCGTGTCGTCCGGGAGCGAGCCCATCCTCTCTGCGGACTGCCGGTCGTTTTTCTGGATGCCCCGGTCCGGCATAAGCTCGAGCAGCAACTCGTCGAAGCGCTCACGGCCCTTTCAGACGAAGCGTTGCACCTCACGCTCGACGGCACATTTAACCCTCCGGGTGTGGAGATCTTCTCTGCTTCCAGCGAATCGTTGGAATGCGTAGAGATCGCCCGGCGCGTTCACCAGTTAGTCCGCGACGGCGTCTCATTCGACCAAATCGCAGTTGTATCCCGTGACGCGATCCGGTTGCAACCACTTCTTGACGAGGCATTCACACGCGCGGGAATCCCGATCTGGTTCAGCAGCGGATGCATGCGCCCCAGCAGCGCCGGAAGAGCACTGCTTGCGCTCCTTCATTGCGCAGCGGAAGGTCTGACTGCATCCCGGTTTCTCGAATACTTGTCTCTGGAACAGGCTCCCGGCGTTCGATCCCACGGATGGGAACGGATGATCGTGAATGCCTCCGTTTCTGGAGGCCTGCCGCGCTGGAGACAACGACTGGAAGCGCTCGCGAGAGATGCCTCTCCGAACTACGCCAAGAGCATCGACGCTCTCACCGCCTTCGCCATTCCCCTGCTGGAAGAACTCGCGTCATGGCCAAAGAGCGGATTATGGCGCGACTGGCTGGACCGTATCCGGTCTGTCGCGAGCAAGTACATCCATGAAAGCCGGATTGTGACCGACTTTCTGGACGAACTCGATCCCTTGTCCGACATAGGTCCCGTAGATCTGCGACGTGTCATCGATCTGCTGTCGGATCACCTCCGCAATATGCGCGACTCGACGAACGCGCCGCGATATGGGAAGGTATTCGCCGGATCGATTGAGGATGCCAGGGGGATGACGTTCGATTGCGTCTTCCTGCCAGGGTTGTGCGAGGGCAGCTTCCCCAGGCTGCTTCGCGAGGATCCTCTGCTGTTGAACGAACAACGGGCGAAGCTCGGGATGGCGGTGGTGGATGAGGCTGAGGAACGCGAACTCCTCCGCCAGGCTGCGGCGTGCGCAGGCTCGCGATTCATTGTGTCGTATTCACGCATTGAACTCGGCACAGGCCGGGCGCGCGTGCCATCACTCTACGCCTACGAGGTGATGCGCGCCGCTCGCGGAAGCGCCTTCGATCCACGCGAGTTGCAGAGGGAAGCGGAAGCGCGAGTTCAGACCACGCTCGCGTGGCCCGCTCCGCACGCCTTGCAAGATGCCATCGATGATACGGAATACGATCTGGGTGTTCTTCGCGAACCCTTCGAGACCCGGCCGGTAATGCCCGGCGCAGCCGCTTATCTCGGAGAGGTGAACCCCATCGCCGTGAATGTTTTGCGGCATCGGTGGAGGCGGTGGCGTGACGCCTGGAATGCAACCGACGCTGTCTTCGATGACATCGAAGCGCAGATCATGCTAAAGGAGCGGCGTCTGAATCGCCAAGCATATACTCCGACCTCGTTGCAGCAATTCGCTGTGTGTCCGTACCGGTTTTATCTAAGCTCAGTAATCCACCTCCGGCCATTGCCCGACGCGGAGCCCGCACAGCGGATGGACCCAAGGACCCGCGGAGAGATCTTCCATCGAACTCAGGCCCGGGTCATGGAAAGACTGACTCTGCCGGTGGAGGATGTCGCCGGCGCCTACTCCTTACTCGAATCGGCACTGAAGGAAGTCTCGCAACAGGAAGCGGAGGATCACCCGCCGGCGATTCATCAGGTCTGGGCGGAAGAGATCGAGCGCTTGCGAGCGGATCTTCGCGGCTGGCTGAGTGAATTTCTCCGGGCATCCGGAGAGTGGCGCCCGCTGCACGTCGAACACCGATTCGAGAAAATCAGCGTCCTTGACGGATTTCAGCTGTCCGGCGCGATCGATGTGATTGAGCGCCACACGAGCGGAGCCATTCGAGTCATCGACCACAAGACCGGCTCGCCACCGAAAGATGTGCCGCAGTCGATCGGCAAAGGTGAGGTACTGCAGCCGATTCTGTACGCTCTTGCGGCGGAACAGCTTGTCGGCCAGCCTGTTCCTCGTGGACGACTCTTCTACGCGACCCTGCGAGGAAACTATCGAGCCATAGATATCATCGCAAGCGATGCCGCGCGAGACCGGATGCGCGCTCTGCTTACCTACATTGACGAAGCGATCGACAACGGCGCCTTTCACACTCTGCCCCGAAAAGACGCGTGCGGACGCTGCGACTACAAGCCTGTGTGCGGCCCCTACGAGGAAGAGCGCTCAGGACGCAAGCCCGCGCTGCGAACGTTGACCCAGATACGGAATACGCTATGAGTACCGGTCCACGGCTTGTGGGAGCAGCGCCCTCTCTGAGCTTCGCCTTCCTATCTGAGTACAACGTGAAACTCGTTCAGCTCGCCAGACGGGCCGAACGTTATTTACGTGATGATCCAAATACTGCGCTTATCAAACTTCGACAGTTCGGCGAGGTTCTCGCTACGGATATAGCCGCTAGGGCGGGTGGACGCCGGGCGAAGGGAGAAGCGCAAGCAGCACTGCTGAAACGGCTCGAATTGGAAGGGATCATACAGCCAGAAATCAGTGGCGCTTTCCACACGCTCCGAGTCGCGGGTAACGAAGCAGCGCATCTCCACGATGGAGATTATCAGCAAGCTGCCGAGGCATTCCGGGTTGCACATGAACTCGCGACGTGGTTTCATAGCAAATTCGGAATCCGCACTGAACAGACAGTTCATCCGGCCCCGCTGGAGTCCAGAGCCGAACAAGTAGCCGCCGCCCGCGCCGAGCGCGTCAGTTGCATCCTTGACGCCTCGGCAGGCACCGGCAAGACAACGCAACTGGTCCGCCGCATCGTGGACGTGCTCGCAAGCGGTGTGCGTCCTGAGAATGTAGTCGCCGTCACCTTCACCAATGCGGCCGCCGGTGAGATGAAGCTGCGTGTAAGACAAAAGCTCGAGGAGGAGTTGAAGAACGCTTCACCAGAGACAGCCGGGCATCTTCAGACGGCTCTCGGCGAGTTGGAACGGGCATTCATCGGAACCATACACTCCTTCTGCGCCCACTTGATCCGACAGCGGCCGGTGGAAGCCCGTGTCGATCCCGCCTTTGAGGAACTCGCCGCGCCGGAACGCGTGTTCGCCCGAGTCTTCCATGACTGGCTCGTAAATCGGCTGCAGCAGGGATCTCCTACCCTGCGGCGCTGCTTCGCGCGGCTGACGCGCTCTGAAGAGCGATCGCCGGTTGCCCCTCTCGACCGGCTGAGATTCGAGGCCTGGAAACTGGCCGAATGGCGCGACCACGATGGCGCCTGGCAGAGAAACTCATTCGACATGCTGCAGACATTGGAAGCCGCATTCGAGCGGGTGCGGGCATTCTCCATACTTCGCAATCGCTGTGATCGGCCGCAACGAGACATCTTGTATCAGTCCTTCCAACCTCTCGCCGATTTCGTCGAGCGAATCGATCGCGCCAAAGCCGCTGGTGAACCGGATTACGACGCGTGGGAAGCCGACTTGCTCGCGTTACCAAGAGATCTGCGGTGGATCAACAAAGGGGCGGGCGGATACGCTGAGAAGCTTTCACGAGAGCAACTGCTGACCAATTGGGAGGAACTGAAAACATACATTGAAGATGTCCGCAGCCGTATCGACGCAGACTTCGTCGTCGATCTCAGGGACGAACTCTGGCAGGTTGTGGAGCGCTACGGTGAAGCAAAAGCGCGCGCAGGGCAATTAGATTTTCTCGACCTGCTGCTGTCTTCGAAGCGGCTCCTGGACCACGAGGATGCTCGCGCATACTTCCAGGCTCGGTATCCGTATATCTTCATCGACGAATTTCAGGACACCGACCCCGTGCAGGCCGAGGTCCTGCGCCGAATCTGGAAGCACCCGTAATCGCCGGCGACCGCAAACAATCGATTTACCGGTTCCGGCGCGCGGACGTCCAGCAATACCAGCGAATCTGCGAACAGATGTCGGCATCCGGCGCGAATACCGTGCAACTTGCGAACTGCGCGCGATCCACGACTCCGATCCAGGACTTCGTCAACGTATCGTTCGCGGGCATGCCTGACTACCTCCCTCTCCGCGGCGGGAGAGAGCCCAAAGCCGGTCAGCCGAGCTTGATTGCTCTACCGATGCCCCGACCCTATGGCGTTCGGAACCTTTCGAAGTTGAAGATCAATGAGTGTTCGCCAGCCACGGTAGCAGCATTCATCGAGTGGCTGGTTAATTCCAGTGGGTACTCGATCTGGGATAAAGACAAATGCGAGTATCGCCCGGTGTGCGCGGGCGACGTCTGCATCCTGTTTCGCCGCTTTACCAACAACAGCGTCGATCTTACTCAGGACTACGTGCGAGCGCTGGAAGCCCGCGGCGTCGCGCATGTATTGATCGGCTCGAAATCATTCCATCAGCGCGAAGAAGTTTCCACCATCCGAACCGCGCTTCGAGCCATCGAATGGCCGGAAGACGAACTCAGCCTATACGCGACACTCCGCAATATTTTTGGCGTTCTCGATAGTACATTGTTCAAGTTCCGCGAAAGGGACGACAAGAAGCGGTTGCGGTACTTCGGCGATCTTCCCCCTGAACTCGATCCGGAATATCAGACCATCGCCGATGCATACGCCATGCTCCGCGAATTGCATCGTCAGCGCAACGGGCGTCCGATCGCGCAAACGATCAATGACCTGCTCACGCCGATTCGAGGCTTCAGTACGTTAGCATTTCGCAAGGGCGGCAAGCGCGTGCTGGCGAATGTTTACCGCCTGCTTGACATTGCCCGTTCGTACGAACTGACCGAGGCGACTTCCTTCCGGTCGTTTATCGACTATCTCGAAGAGCAGGCCGAAGGCGGAGAAGCAAAGGAAGCGCCGATTCTGGAACAGGAAGGCGATGCTGTCAAGCTCATCAACGTTCACAAGGCCAAAGGCCTGGAATTTCCCGTCGTGATCCTGGCTGACCTTACGGCCAATCTCGTCTCGCCCGAAGGCAGCGGGAGATATGTTGATTCGGACCAGCGTCTATGTGCGCAACGGCTGCTGGGCTGCGCTCCGCAGGCACTGCTCGATCACATGGAAGAGGAGAACGATGCAGAGCGCGACGAGGCAATCCGCCTGGCATATGTGGCTGCAACTCGCGCGCGCGATCTCCTGGTCGTATCGGCGGTCGGAGATATCTCGTTTACGAAGAAGCCCGAGTTCTATGACGCAAGCTGGCTGTCCCCGTTATATCCCGCGCTCTATCCGAGTGAAGATCGCTGGCGCCACGGCCGCGGTATCACCGTCCTGAATGCACCCCAGGAATGCGGATCGGAAATGTTCATTGCGCCCGGTATGCACGTTGGGCAGAAGGGCGGATGCGAAGTACTCTGGTTCGACCCGGCCAAACTCGACCTGTCCGCCAAGACTGACGGCGGGCTGGAGAACGAGGCCATCCTGAACGGAACGCCCGAGCAGAAGAGCGCCGGCGTACAGCAGTATCGCGCCTGGCATGCCGATAGGGAGAGCATGATCCGCGACGGGATGCGGCCGAGGTTCCGGGTGGTGGAAGCTACAAGAGTGGGCGCGGAGCTTCCTGATCTCCCCGAGCCTGAACGAATCAAGATCGAGTCAGCACTCCGTAGAGCCAGGGGCCGGCAATTCGGACGCGTGGTCCACCGCATCATGCAGAATGCGAATGTGCCGATTCGCCGCGAACAACTCGAATCTCTTGCGGCAGGCAAAGAGATCTCGGCGGAAGATTCTAAAGCTGCGGTAGAACTTGCGATCGCATTGTTCGACCACGAGATCCTGCGGACAGCGTTTTCGTCCGGCAGGTTCTACCGTGAGCTTCCGATTGCAGTCCGCCTGCCTGACGGGCGGCTGGCGGAAGGCCGCGCCGACCTGGTGTTCTTCGATGGCGCCCGCTGGACCGTGATTGATTTCAAGACCGGATCGCCCGAAGATCGGGACGAACGCCAAGTCCAAATTTACGCGTATGCGCTGAGTATCGCCAAGAAGCAGCCCGTCCGTGCGGTAATCGTGGAGGTCTAGTCCCGTCGAGGACCGCGTGAAGCGGCAAGGTCCTGCAGAAGCTGACGCTCCGCCTCGTTGAAGCGGGAACGAAAGGCCTCAGACTCAAAGCGCGCGGTACGCTCGTCCTCGTTGAGCCGCCTCAAGTACATCAGCTCCCGTCTTACAGGCCGTCTGCGGTCGTCCGGCAGATCGTTGAACTGACGGAACGATCGCCGGATCGCATCCTGCCTTTCGGGTGGAAGCTTCTGGAACGCTTGGTACTCTTCGCGAAGACGCTGTTTCTGCTCCGGCGATAGAGAGTTGAAGCGCTCCAATCTGCGCTCAACCTTCTCACGCCGATCGGCAGGCAATCGGCCGAGAGCTCGTTCCCGTTCCTCCGGCGTCATGCGGTTCAACCGCTCGATCATGCCGTTGGGCGGTGGCAGCCCGGCCCGAGGGCCAGGATGTCCAGGCTGCCCGGAGGCTGTTTCGGAAAGTAGCAGAATCGCCGGAACGATCAATAGGAACGAGATACGCATCGACTTACAAATTCTGTGCGCTGGACACGGAGAGCTGTTTCAACATTTCGAGGTCTTCGAGGGCCTGCTCCACCTGTTCTGCCTCAACATCCGCCTTCGAAGTCTCGTGATTCTGCGGACCGACAGACACCGGCGCAACTAGAGGCTGCATCACAGGACCGTGGACCATGAAGCCCAGCACCAGAGCGGTACAAGCTGCGCCTAACGACAGAGCAGGCCTCCATGCAAAGCGATCCCAAACCAACCGTCGCAACCAATTCTTCTTCTCGAAACCATCAATCCGCGCATACAACTCGCGATCGAAGTTCCGGCTCACCGTCGGCGCTTCCCAATCGTCCATTGCGGACCACACATGCCCTTGAGCGGAACAGAAGGCGCTGCACTCCGAGCAACTCTGCACGTGACGGTCTACTTCGGAAGCCGCCGCCGGCGGAAGCTTCCGCGCGCAGTAGTCAAGAAGAACTTCTGCGATCTCGCCATTCTGTAGGGGACAGTGCATGCCGGTTCTCCTTTCCAGGGCCATTAAGCCATGTGCGCCAGCCGCGACCTGAGCGTTTCGTACGCACGAAACAGCAGCGACTTAACAGCCGATTCCGAAGAATTCAGAATGGCTGCAATCTGTGCGTAATCCATCTCCTGATACTTATGCATCAACACAGCCGCTTTTTGCTTCGAGGGCAATGCCTCGATGGCCGCACGCACTTCAGCTAACTTCGCCCGCCGAACCATGACCTGCTCCACCGTCGGCGCCCGGTCTGAAAACTGACGAGCGATGCCTTCGTTGCCCGTTTCGTCCTCGATACTCTCATTCCCGTTCTCGTGCCGCTCATCACGAATCCAGTTCAGAGCCAGGTGCGTGGCAATCCGGAACAGCCAGGTCGTGAACCTGGCCGTCGGCTCATAGGATGCTCGGGAACGATAGACGCGGAAGAAAACTTCCTGCGCCAGTTCTTCAGCGACCGCCTGGTTCTGCACCATGCGGAACAGGAAGTGAATCACCGGCCCGCGATGCCGCTCGAGAAGCAGGGAAAAACTAGCCGAGTCGCCCTCGCGCACTCTCAGCATCAGCTCTGCATCCCGCTCCAGGGCTGCCACGGCCGTCATATCTATATCAACCCGATTGGAGCCGGAATGTTGCGGAGCAGCCGCGCACATAGATATTTCTTCTATCGCCAAGAACCGTACAGCCAATACCGTACCATTCCGGGCGCCCAGTGTGGTTTACTCGCTTTTTAGCGCCCGCTCCATCAGGTAGCGGATCGCATCCTTGGGAGACTTGCCGTCGCGAAGAACGGCGCTCATCTGCGCCGCAATCGGCATCTCAACGTGGAGCTGCTCCGCCATATCGACGGCTGCGAAGGTGGTTTCCACACCTTCAGCTACCATCTTCGTTGAGGCCAGGATATTCGGGAGACTGCGTCCCTTTGCCAAGTTCAATGCCGAGTTGGCGATTCCTGCTCAGATCTCCGGTGCAAGTAAGGACCAGGTCACCCAAGCCCGCCAGCCCGGACAGCGTTGCGGCCTGTCCTCCCGCCGCTACAGCCAGGCGAGTAATCTCCACAAGTCCACGCGCGATCAAAGCAGCGATCGTGTTGCTGCCGAGTCCCAGCCCTTGAACGATACCCGCGCCGATCGCGATGACATTTTTTAATGCGCCTGCGAGTTCGACTCCGGTCTGGTCGGTGTTCGTGTACAGACGAAGGCTCGGGCCCGAGAAGGCGATTTGGATGGATTGCGCCAACTGTTCATCCGGAGAAGCAACCACGACGGCTGCGGGATCACCCTTTGCGATCTCACGCGCGAAGGTAGGGCCCGAGAGAGTAACGACGCGGGCCGCGAACGGACATTCCGCTCGCACGATCTCGGACATGCGCGCGAGTGAACCCGTTTCGATCCCTTTCGTCGCGCTGACGAAAATCATCTCAGGGTCCAGATACGGAACACATCCCCGGAAAACCTCCCGTAGATGCTGCGAGGGAACGACGATCAGGACGATGTTGCTTTCTGATACTGCGCGTTCGAAGTCATCGGTGAGTTCTATATTGTCGGGCAAACGGAAGCCCGGAAGGTAAGTGACATTTTCGCGCGACCAGCCCACTTCATCGGCCAGGCCTATGTCATGCGACCACATGCGAACACGCTCAAACTGTGGGCCAAGTACGATGGCAAGCGCAGTTCCCCAGCTTCCCGCGCCGAGGATGGACAGATCCTTCAACGCTTCCGGGCTCCTAAAGAGAATATGTTCTCATTGCCTGCGCGGATGCGCTGCAAGTTCGAGCGATGTCGAATGACGATGAAGATTCCGGCGATCGCGGCGGCGTTTACGACAATCGAAGGCGGATGCTCGATAAGAAGGACGGCAAGTGGGAAGAAGCCGGCAGCGAGAACCGAGCCGAGCGATATGTACCGCGTCACGGCAACGGTGACAACGAAGACCACGAGCATCACCGCAAGCGGAAGCGGGGTCAGATACAGGAAGGCGCCGACGAAGCTTGCGACCGCCTTGCCGCCTTTGAATTTCAGGAACACCGGATACGCGTGACCGGCCATCACGGTAAGAGCGGCCAAGGACATCCACTCAATCGATCCGTTCAGGAACCGATCCGCCAGCCAAACGGCGCAAGCACCCTTGAGAATATCGAGCAACAATGTCGCAAAGCCTAACGCGCGACCCGTCGTGCGCAGGACATTGGTCGCGCCAATGTTCCCGCTGCCCATATCGCGTACATCTTCCCCGCGTTTCAGCTTCACCAACAGATAACCAAATGGAATGCCGCCAATCAGATATGCGGCCAGAAGAACGAAAAAGGCGGTCATTCGGCGATGAGCGGGAACTCCGCGAGTTTTGTATAGATGGAACCGCTTGGACCCGGCTGGCTTAGATATAGATAGAACCGGTTAGCGTTGAAGGACCCGAAGTCTACCGACGGCAAATCAGCAATTGACTGTCGCAGGTGACTCAACGGCACAGGCTCTTTGATGCGAGCCAGTGTCAAGTGCGGAGAGTACGGCTTTGTATCTTTCTCGATGCCTAGTTCTGCGAGTGTCGCATCTGTGTCGGCCGCCAGCTTTGCCTAGCTCTGGCCCCGCCTTCACGCCGGTCCACAGGATTCGCGGGTTGTGCGGATTCGGAAACCAGCCGATTCCTTCGAGACGAATCGCAAGCGCCGGCCGTTTTCCTAAAGGCTTGAGTTTTTCAACCAACTCGGGCAAACGTTCCTCCTTCCACTGCCCGATGAACTTCGTCGTTAAGTGGAAATTGTAAGGAGCTGTCCATTTCAAGTGCGCAGTGGGCCGCAATCGATCGAGCAGACCGGACAACTGTCCCGCCACATCGTCGGGGATGTCGATTCCTGTAAACAGGCGCATTCCGTCTATCTTCGAGAGTAACAGCGGCCCTTTAGTGCACTGCTCCGACAGGTTCCGGGAGCGGTTGTTCTTCAGGCACTAGCTGTTCCGTCGGGTCGATGCGCGTAAAGATGGCGGCGCTGACTGCAAGCATCACCGCGAAAATGATCAGCGGCGGATTGTAACTGCCGAAGTAGGTCACCAGGTATCCGAACGCGACTGAGGAGATAAACGATCCGGCTTGTCCAGCCATGTTCATCGCGCCGGTAACGGCTCCCGCGTACTCCGCCCGACATCCAGGCAAATCGACCAGGATACCGGCAACATGCAGTCCATGCTGAAGTAGCCAAAGGTGAGAAAGCCGACGGCCCAATACTTACTTGGAGTCACTGCCGTGCCGAACAGGCACAGAGCCGACATGAACAAGCCCGCAGTCCCGACAATAACCCGGCCCTTTTTCAATCCCACCTTGCGCACGAGCACGTCGCTGACAGAACCACCAAACATGTTGCCGCATGCACCGGCGAGGAAGGGTAGCATGGAATAGATTTTCATCTCACCCTCAGTGAACCCGCGGCCCTTCTGAAGATAGGTGTGCAGCCATGAAAGATAGAAATATCCACCCCAGCAGTAGGTGTGATACATCAGCATGATCTTCCAAAGATTCCAGCTCTTCAATACCTGACCCCACGGAAGACTGATGTGTGCCGTTCGCGCGCCTCCGCCGATCTCCTTCAACTCGCTCGGCGGGACACCTTCCTTCTCCGCCGGGTGATCGCGATACCACGAATACCAAAAGATGCACCAGATCAACCCGAGGACGCCGAACACATAGAAAGACATTCGCCATCCATATGCGATCTGGATCGGCACGACGAGAAGCGGCGAGATTGCTCCACCGATGCGGCTTGCCATCCATACAGTGCCGTGCGCGCGGCCCCGTTCGGCCACAGGAAACCATCGCGAGATCGCCGAGGCGCTGCCCGGGTACGCTCCGGCCTCACCGGCGCCGAATGCGAATCGCACGACCAGCAGGGCAAAGTAGTTGGACACCATGCCTGTAAGGCTCGTAAACACAGACCACCACGCGACGATTCGTGTCAGAACTCTGCGCGGGCCGACGCGATCGGCCATGGAACCCGTCGGTATTTCGAAGGCCGCATACGAGAGAGTGAAGAGTCCGACAACCCATCCCCATTGCTCGGGGCTGAGATTTAGATCCTGCTGCATTCGCGGGCCGGCGACCGATATACATACCCGATCAAGGTACGTAATGATCGACAGCATGAATAGAAAGCCAAGTACGCGGTGACGATAGCGCATGCTGATTTACTGAATAGCGATCGGCCGAAGGGCCGTACCCGCAACAGTTCCTTTCAGGCGATTTGTGGTCGCAATGTAGGTGAAGCGATATACCTTATCATGAGCAAGTTGTTCCAGGTTGTGAAACTCGACAACATGCACGCCCTGATCGAGCAGAAGATATTCGTGAACGGGAATGACGTGATTCGGCAGCGGGGGATCCGCCCCGACTTCAAGGCCGCTGGTATCGGCTCCAACCAATACCGCGCCTTTCTGTTCGACGAGCCACTTTGCGGCTTCCAGCGTGATACCCGCGGAATCGTGCTTCGCTGGGGTCTCGTGATCGGCGCCCGTCTCACCCCAGTAGTGGGGTGTGCCCTTGCGGATCAGCACGATGTCACCCACTCGGTGGGCACGTCGCGGATCTTGAATCCGTTGTAGATCTGCGCATCTTCGCTGTGCGCAATGTGTCCGAGTCCGTTGATCTGCGTCCCGAGATTATCCGAGATGAACAAGGCGCAGCTATTGAACACGACTTTGTTAACGAACGGCTTTAGATCCTTCCCGGGCCGAAGGCCATCCGGACTGCGGAACGACATGATCGCCGTTGGAGACTGTCCCGGCCACTTAAAAGAAGTACGGTCCAGACGAACGCCGAGACCGTAGATACGACCGGTCTTCACGTCTTTTAGCGCACCGAAAACGTGGGCCGGATCGGTGATGGCGTCCAAGGCGCCGACCTGGTCGTTTTCCCATAAACCGTGCCATAGCTTTTGCCTTTGGTCCATCCCCCCGTCGGCAAATTCTGGGCGACTGTGATGGTCGTGATCACTACGGCCGCAAGGATTCTCATGACACCGATTCTATTTCGGCGACGTAGACCTGTGTTGTACCCGTCCGGTCGCTCGCAAAGGCGATGCGTTTCTCATCGTTTGAGAATGACGGATGCGGATGCGTCCACTGCGGGCCATACACGGTATCCGTGGACGCTTCCATCCAGCTCAGCGTTCCTTCAGATTTGGCCGCCGAGCGCGCCTGCGCGAAATCTTCCGCGAGCGCATACCGGGATTCGCGCCACTGTGATCCTCCGTTCGTCGCGTCGGCCATGCAGAGGCGCCGCTGAGATCCGCTGGCGACATCGACAAGAAAGATGCCTTTGTCCGGATGATTGGTATCGCAGAGCACTTGTGTGCCTGCGGCGTTGCTCGCGATGTGCCATGAGTTGAAGGCTGCGATCTGGGTTATGGCACGGGTTGTCCAATCCATGCGGCAGAGCAGTCGCGGCCAAATGGTGAACACAATATCGCCCGTGCGGCCAAGGAACGTTTCGTGGACGACGAACTCGTCGTTTCCGTGCTGGTGCAGGCATTCCATTGCCGATCCATCTCGCCGCACGCGGAACATACGAGGCGCAGGGTCTCCCGCAAAGATCAACCACTCCGGTTCCAGCGGATGAAACTGGGGATGAATGACAGTCCGTTCGAATGGGATCAGTCTCCAGTCGCTGCCGTCGGCCCGGCCTGTGACGATTCCTGATTGTGCGCCTTGCTTGATCGCAGCTGTGAGCCATTCACCATCGGCGCTGAGCGAGCATTCTCCTAGTTGTCCATTCTCGAACGCTACGATCTGCTCTTCGGCCAGTGTGCTTCGATGCAACCGCCAGATCGAGCCGCCTCGCACAAAATAGATGTGCTCGCCTGAGATCGCTGGTGAGAACGGATGAATCGCATATCCGTCGGTAAGCTGCTTGAGTTCGCCCGTTCGGAGTGACGCTTCGAATAACTGCGCCGATCCGGTGCGGTACGAAGTGAAGATCATACCAGAGTCATCCGGCAGAAACGAACTCTGCAGGAAGTATGTCGGGTGGTTGATGGAGGTATGTTTGGTAACCTGCAGAACCGGAATGCCCGTCACGCGATCGCGAGACGCCGACATCTCCGAAGGCCAGATTGCTCCCTTGCTTGAATCAATGCCCAAGGTAAAGATCGCGCCCCTTGACGAGAGATTCCATCTTTCTGTCGGCGATCGAGCGCTTCAGCATCCAGAATCCGCAATCGGGGTGAACCCAACCCACCCTGCCGGCGCCCAGCTTACTTTCTGCTGTCTCGATGCGCTTGGCCACTTCGTCCGGAGTTTCAATGTGATTGACCTTGATGTCGATTACACCGATGCCGATGGTGATCCGTTTGTCGACATCCTTTAGCGCTTGGAGATCGTCTACCGGCCGATGTGCGAGTTCGAGTACGACATGGTGCGTGTGAAGCCGGTTCAGAAAGTCGAGCAGCGCGGCCCAGTGGCCCTTCTGGATGGTCTGCCCGCCGTAGTTTCCGAAGCAAAGGTGAACAGCGCGTTCAACATCGACGGCATCCAGAACTCGGTTGATCGCCTCCGCGGCTAACGGACCGTCCTCCGGGTTGCCGGGAATGTTCGCTTCATCCACCTGCACGCACTGGCAGGGCAGCTTGCGAACCTGGTCGGCGAGCACATCGGCGATCGCGAGCGTCAGTTTACCGAAATCGCGATAATGCGCGTCGAGCAGCGTACGGGATAACATATACGGGCTCGTCACTGTGAACTTGAAAGGTCCGCCTGCGACAGCGGCTGCCTTCTCACAATCGGTAATCAGGTTGAGTCCGCCTTCTCTCAGCGGGCCGGTGACAACGCCTGCAGGCTTACGGCGGAAGCCCATCGGATCGTGCTTCCGAAACGCTTCGTAGTCGCTGCGGCCAAGATTTGTCCGTATGCCCTCCATCGGGGTGATGAAGTATTCGATCATCCCATTGGTATCGGGATGGTTTACATCGAACCGGTACAGTTCACCATCAGTCGGCAGGTCGATGCCAGCTTGCCGCTGGATATTGAAAACGACGCGTGTGGCGTCCATGCGAGCTGCGTCGCTAGGGAGCGCAGCGAGCCAGTCAGGTACCGGATAAGAGCCAACAGTCGTAGTAAGAATATTAGGTTTAGGCATTTGGCCGGAAACAGGAGGATTTGAGGTGAATCATATCATCCGACGACCGCTAAACTTCGCTGAAACCGCTTTCATACGACACTGTCTCACATGCAGCATGTACCACCACGTGAAAAAGCTCATGTACACGGTCCGCGTCGACGAACCGGATCCAAAGTTCGGCAATATGCTGCTGGAGCAGTTCGGCGGGGCAAACGGTGAACTTGCCGCCGCGATGCAGTACTCCGTCCAAGGTTTGAACTGTGAAGATCCTGCACGCAAAGACCTTTTAATGGACATTGGCACCGAGGAACTCAGCCACTTGGAAATTGTTGGCGCACTTGCTCGTCTCCACTTGAAGCCGATGAAATTCAACCGCGATGCCGCCGAAGCAGATCCTCTGATCGCGATCGCCGGCGGAGGTGGCGTTAATCTCTTCAACTCCATGGGGAATCCCTGGACAGCCGATTATCTGAAAATCACCGGTGAGCTCGACGTCGATCTACGCAGCAACATAGCCGCCGAAGGGCGCGCAAAGATTGTCTACGAGCGGCTCATCAACTTTTGTGACGATGCGGGTACAAAGGATGCTTTGCAGTTCCTGATGACTCGCGAGATAACTCATATGAAGGCCTTTGCCCTCGCGCTCGAGAGTATGGGCAAACCGCCGTTTTCGATTGGCAAGATCCCGCCGACTCCGAGGCTGGTCAATCAGTTCTTCAACGACTCCACCGGCCAAGGTGAAGACGGCGAAATCGATACCCGTGCAGTATGGAACGAAGGCGGCGAATGGGAGTTCGTCGAAGCTCCTGCCTTCCAGGAACTTCGCGGTTCAACGAATGGACATGCGAAGATCGATGACCGCAGCACCAGCACAACGGCTGCTCCTGGACTCGTGCAGGAACTGTTGGTCGAAGAATTGCAGGATCTTCTCAGTGCCGAAAGTCAGATCCTGAAATCGTTGCCGAAAATGATCGCAGCGGCCAGGGATTCGCGGCTGAAGTTCTGCTTTGAAGTTCATCTCGAAGAGACCAAGGTTCAAGTCGACCGATTGAAGCAGTCACTCGAACTCCTCGGGATCAAGACTAAGGCGAAAGCCTGCAAAGGCATGGCTGGGCTCCTCGAGGAAGGCGACGAGATGATCCAGGAAGGCAAGGGAAAGAGACAATGTTTCAGCCGATTTGGCTCTAATCGCCTCCGGTCAGAAGGTGGAGCACTATGAAATCTCGGGCTACGGAACATCCAGAACCATGGCCCAGCAGATCGGCCGGTCCGACATTGCGGATCTCCTCAGCAAATCGCTCGCCGAGGAGGAGAACGCGGATAACCTGTTAACCCAGGTTTCACGCGAACTTCTGTCCGAAGCTCGCACAGGTACCAGCAAGTTGCCTGAGCAGCTTCAAATCGCGGAGGAGGAAGGCGAGGTCGTTTCGACGCGATCCTCTTCGTCTTCTTCTTCGAAGAAGCGTAAGTAGGCAAGTCACATTAGCAGCGGGGCCTCCAGCCCCGCTCCCCTGATCCCTGCGCCCGTCAGGCACTGTCAACCCGCAGCCTCGGCGGGACGATGAAAAACCCTCAAGAGTTCACTTTTCTCAGCGATATGGAGCTATAGGACGCGCTTGCGGATTTCCCCGGGGCGTCTGACTGACGCTTCCTCGGAAACCGGAATGTCTCCTATCGCAAGGGCATATATCGCGGCGATCTGCTCATCGGGCATAGCAGGCTGGGTGTTCGCCTGTATGCATTCAAGCGTCAGCCACGGACTTTTCCTGGTCCTGTGCCTGGCGGGAGCCTGCGCAAGTTCGGGGATGAAAATCCACCTTCCATCCATCAAGGGAACACTCTCTGTTAATTTCCTTTTCATATTGCTGGCCATCTCGGAGCTTACGTTCCTCGAGTCGATGATTGTCGGGTGCGGAGCCGTCCTTTGGCAGTACCTCTGGAAGGCGAAAGAACGACGTGAGCCGATCAAGATTGCGTTCAATCTTGCGAACTCCGGACTTGCGGTCGCCGTGTCTGTAGCGTCTCACGCGGCTGCACGCCATTTCACGCCCGCACTGGAACCTCCGGTTGTGCTGGGGGCGGCAACGATCTCGTACTTCGTGGTCAACACCGGCCTGATCGCAGGCGTCGTGGCTCTCACCGAAGGGAAAAATCCTTTCCGAATCTGGCGGGACTGCTACCTGTGGTCCTTTCCTTATTACCTGGTCGCAGCTCCTTTAGTGGCCATTCTCTCCGGCCTCAGCCGCCTGATTGGCTGGCAGACGTGGCTGCTAATTGCTCCCCTGGTTTATGCCGTTTACCGCACGTACAGGCTGTATGTGGAACGGCTGGAAACCGAGCGCCGGCAAGCGGAGCTGAAATCGCAGTTCCTCGCCAACATGAGCCATGAGATCCGCACGCCAATGAACGGTGTGATCGGCATGAGTACGCTCCTGCTCCAGACGCGACTCGACCCCGAACAGCGGGAATACGTCGAGACGATCAAAACGTCGGGGAAAGCTCTGCTTTCGATCATCAACGACGTACTTGACCTGTCGAAGATTGAGTCGGGTCGCATGACCGTGCAGCGGACGGCATTTCGTTTATCGGAGTTGGTCGGAAACACAACGGCGATCATCACGGCCGATGCACGGGCGAAACGGCTCGAGGTAGGCGTGTCGATCGCCCCTGAACTGCCGGAGGCAGTCGAAGGCGATCTTGGAAGGCTGCGCCAGGTCCTCCTTAATTTAGCGGCCAATGCCGTGAAGTTTACGCACGAAGGAGGCGTAACCATTAGCGCCTTGCCGGACCGGGAATCCAGTCGCATCCGCTTCGAAGTAATCGACACGGGAATCGGCATCGCTCCGGAGGACTGCCCGAAGCTCTTTCAGCCTTTTACACAGGTCGATAACTCTGACCGGCGGGAGCATGGCGGTACGGGACTTGGCTTGTCGATTTCGAAGCGGCTCGTCGAATTGATGGGTGGTCAGATTGGTGTAGAAAGCCGGCCGGGTACTGGCTCCACATTCTGGTTCGCTGTCCCGCTCCCAGCGACACAATTGCCTATACAAGAGCCTTTGACCGCGCCGGAGTTGCCGATCGCGAACAGCGTGAAGCCTGTCCCAATCTCGAAACGGATTCTGATTGTCGAGGACAATCTCGTGAACCAGCGGCTCGCATTACGGTTCACAGAAAAGCTTGGATACATGAGCGATCTCGCAGTAAATGGCCGGGAGGCAGTAGATCTGGCCCTTTCGAATCGGTATGCGCTGGTGCTGATGGACTGCCAGATGCCGGTGATGGACGGATTTGAGGCCACGGAGGAGATCAGGAAGCTGGAGGTCGGGTACCGCACGCCCATCATCGCTGTGACCGCGCGAGCGATGAAGGAAGACGAGCAGCGATGTCTGGCTGTCGGCATGGATGCGTTTATCTCAAAGCCGCTCGATCTGACCAGGCTGGCCCGAGCGATCGAGGAATTTGCCTCTGACGAAGTTCCCGCGAACACGGAGATCATCGAATCGCTGGTAGGGAATGCCCGTCATGTCTGAGCGGAATCCGTTGCGCATGATCCTGTCGGCCGGCATGGCGATTTGCTTGGTCAATCCTCCTCATCGGATTTGCTACGACGTGCCTGATACGGTTTGGACCGGGGTTCGGGACAGACGAGCGTGAATTGGATTTTCGTTTGAGCAACGAATCCATAGAGGAGATAAGAAAAAACGCCGGCGCGGAAAATGTTTTTGCAGTCTATTACAGGTTCCTTCGTGATGCCGCACACGGAGACTTCGGCTTCTCGAGAAGCCTCAACCGGCCCGTCGGCGAACTCATCCAACAGCGCTACGCGACCAGCCTCCGCATCATGACGCTGGGATTCGCGGCAGGGTGGCTTGCCGCATTTCTGCTTGCCGCGACGGGAGCCGTCTTGCAGGCGCGTGCTATTCCGTTCTGCGGAACAGTCACGGGCGCTGCCATCCTCTGCGTTCCTTCGGCTCTGCTCGCTTATCTTTGCTATCTGGCTAAAGCGCCCGCGTTCCTGGTGGTCGGGCTGATGATCTTTGCACGTGCCTTCAGGGTTATCGACAACCTCTTCCGGAGCGCCCGGTTCAAATGCCACGTCCTGGCAGCAAGATCACTTGGCCTGCACGAAGCGCAAATCTTCACCCGGCACGTCCTATCGGACACATCTGCTGAATTGATTGCGCTAGGCGGCGCATCGGTTTCCATGGCCGTTAGCGCAACGATAGCCGCTGAAGCGTTCTGCGGCGAACCGGGTTTGGGCCAACTGGCCTGGAAAGCCGCGCTCGCGCGCGATTTGCAGTTGATGCTCAGCCTCACCCTGTTGATTGGCGCCGTCACCGTCATCTGTAATCGTGCGGCCGACACCTTCGTTCGGATTCGGAGAGCGGCCTTATGAAGTGGCTACGCTCGCATATGTATATTCGCGGGCTCTGCGCTGGTATTCTGCTCGCGATATCTACGGCCGCTACGCTGGCAAGCATCATCGCCCCTGCGAGCTATGAGACGCAGTTCCGGGAAGACGCCGGGTCTCCCCCATCGACGCAGTTCCTGCTCGGAACCGATGACTTGGGCCGGGACCGGTTCTCGAGACTCCTGTACGGGAGTCGCATTTCGCTGCTGCTTGCGCCTGCTGCGGCAGTATTGGCAACCTCGATCGGATTATCATTCGGCGTCGTAGCGGGCTATTTTGGCGGAGCGGCATCTCGCGTTGCACTTAGTTTCACTGACCTGGTTGCTTCTACGCCGTCGCTGCTGCTGCTGTTATTTGCAAGAGCGCTGCTTCCGCTGAACGTCACGGCCGGGGTTTCAATCGCTATTACATTTCTCTTGCTCGGCGCGGTGGGCTGGACGTCGGGTGTGCGCGTGTTTGCCGCTGCGGCTGCGGAGGCTCGTAACTCCGATTACGCCAAGCAAGCCCTCGCTTTGGGTTGCCATCCGGCGCGTATTGCCTTGCTGCATATCGTCGCCGCTGTGCGGCCCGCGGTGGCTGCTCAGTTCTGGACGCTCGTACCTCTTTTTCTTCTCTCCGAGGCGAATCTGGGAATGCTCGGACTCGGAGTGAGCGAACCGCTACCCTCGCTGGGTAACCTGCTCGCGGAAATTCAACTCACCCCGGAACTGTGGCGGCATCCAGCTCTGCTCGCTCCGGCTGCTCTGCTCGTCGTTGTCTTGATCAGTCTACAGGGGCTGCTCATGAAGGAA
Source organism: Bryobacteraceae bacterium (assembly GCA_963825845.1). Taxonomy (GTDB): domain Bacteria; phylum Acidobacteriota; class Terriglobia; order Bryobacterales; family Bryobacteraceae; genus DASQDN01. The sequence continues at coordinate 22,708 of CAWGVL010000066.1, forward strand.
GGTTCGTCATGAAATCATTGCCTACGTCTGCCATAGCTGTGTTACTCCTGGTCTCGGGAACGCTCCCGCTCGCTGGCGCTCCGAGCCTGGAGCCGCAGTTAAAGCTCTGCCTTCGCAGCGATCCGAAGACCTTCGATCCGTTGTTGGTTGACGAAGAAGCCGGTGAGACGATCCGCTACTTGACGGGTGGAGTCCTGATTCGATTCAACCGGGCGACGCAAGCGCTGGAACCCGAACTGGCCGAGAAGTGGAACCTCAGTAAAGATGGCCGCAGGATTACCTTCACTTTGCGGCAAGGAATCCGATTCTCGGACGGCAATCCCTTCTCTGCCCAGGATGTGGCTGCGACACTCCGGCGCATGATGGATCCCGCCATCCATTCGCCGATCGGAGATTCGTTCCGCGCAGCGGACGCGCCCGCACAGGTCATCATCGAACGCCCGAACCAGGTGGCTGTGCAGTTTCCTGTGGCGGTGGCAGGTGTGGAACGGCTATTCGACCAAGTGGCCATCACTCCGGCGCAGCTGTCTGCCAAAGGGCGCTCTGTCCTAGGGGCCTTCGCCGTTGAAGAATATGTTCCGGGCGACCACATTATCCTGAAGCGGAACCCCAATTACTGGCGCCGCGACGAGAAGGGTCGTTCGCTGCCTTACCTGGGCTCTATCCGATTCGACATTCAAGGCAATCGGGATATCGAATTGCTTCGCTTTCGCCGTGGTGAGTTGCACATGATCGCAGGCTTGGATGCCACTGCATTCGAGCAACTCAAATCGGAAATGCCGGGAAGGACTCTCGACGCAGGGCCGTCGTACGACAGTGAAATGCTCTGGTTCAATCAGGTCGCAAATGCTCCAATCCCTCAATACAAGAAGGAGTGGTTCGCATCCCAGGTGTTCCGTCGAGCCTTGTCAGGCGCGGTGAATCGTCAGGATATTGCCCGTCTGGTGTATCGCGGTTACGCACGCCCGGCCTCCGGCCCCTTTCCCGAAAGCAACCGCTTATGGTTCAACCCCAAACTGAAGCCTCATGCCTACCAGCCGGAGCAGTCGCTGAAGCAATTACAAGGCGCTGGTTTTCGCGTCGCCGGAGGCAAGCTGTACGACAGCCGAGGCAACCTGGTCGAATTCTCAATCATCACCAATGCCGGGAATAAGGCGCGATTGCGCATCGCGTCGCTAATCCAGCAAGATCTCGCAAAACTCGGGATCCGCCTGAACGTTGTGACATTGGATTTCCCGGCGCTGATCGAGAGGATCAGTCGAACCTATGAATACGAAGCCTGCCTGCTTGGGCTCGTGAACGTGGATCCCGATCCGAACGCCCAGATGAACGTCTGGATGAGTTCTGCTGCGAACCACCAATGGAATCCGCGGCAGAAGAGTCCGGCAACACCTTGGGAAGCAGAGATCGATCACCTGATGCGTCTGCAGGGATCGTCCCGTCTTTCGAAAAACGGCGAGCGAGCTTTTACCGTGTGCAGGAGATTGTCGCGGAACAGGTTCCTTTCATATATCTGGTGACCAAAAATGCGCTTGCAGCTGCCGACCCACGTGTGAAAAACGTCGCTCCTGCGTCCTTGATCCCGCAGTTGTTGTGGAACGCCCATCGACTCGTACTGGGTGAAACACAGTCGGCGAGCCGTTGAGAGGTCCGATGGAGCCCCTGTTGTCCGTTTCGCTCAATGTCGGCTATCCATCCAAGCCGAAGGTCCTCGACAACTTGAAGTTCGACATCTTACCCGGCGAGATCGTCGGATTCGTGGGACACAGTGGTTCCGGAAAGAGCACCGTCGCATTTTCGATCCTCAGTCTTCTTCCCAGCCGGGCGTCAGTTCAGGGTTTTGTCCGATATCGCGGAAAGAATCTGCTCGAATACTCTCCTCCGAGATGCGCGCCATCCGAGGGAAGAAGATTGCGCTCGCCCTACAGGCCGCAGCGTCAGCGCTGAACCCGCATCTCCGCATAGAGACGCAGATGAGGGAGGCATGGAATGCCCACGAGAGGACATCGTGGGCGGCGGGCCGGCGCCGCGCCCTCGATACACTGGCCGCGATGGATCTCCAGTGCGATGAGTCGTTTCTTCGGCGATATCCTCGCGAAATCAGCATCGGGCAGGCACAACGGATCATTCTTGCGATGGCGCTGCTTCACCGTCCCGAACTCCTGATCGCGGATGAGCCTACGAGCGCGTTAGACCTTTTGGCCCAAGTCGAGCTACTCAGGCTTCTCAAGAAGCTGAACGTCGAGTTCGGTGTCTCTATCCTCTATATTTCCCATGACTTGGGGACCGTGAAGCAGCTGTGTGATCGGATTTGCATATTGACCGAGGGCAGGATTGCTGAAAGTGGTACGCCTGAGCAAATCTTCGACAACCCGGTCACAACGTTTACGAGGAGTCTCATTGCTGCTCATCGCGCGTTGAACTCCTCTAGGGAATCGCGTATCCCACGATAAGCGTACTTACTCCTCAATAAATCTTCACGTCTCCGCCGAGATGACCGATATGGTTATTCGGGTCTGGAGGTGTCCCAAAATTTTGAAGATCAGTTCACTTAAGCTACTCGCGGGAGCCATGCTCCTTGCAACCGGGCTTCAGGCGCATCCGAAGCTTGCGCCAGACCTCGAAACCTTATCTCCGTCGGCAAAGGTCAACGTCATTGTCCGGTATAAACAAACGGAGCCTACAACGATTCTCGGCAGACTGCCGTTACTCGGCGGCGTGCTCACCCAGACGCTGAAACTGGTGGACAGCCTGCTCATGACTCTCACGGGCACGCAGATTGTCACGCTGGCCAACGATCCGAACGTAGAGTACATTTCTCCTGACCGGCCTATCAAAGCCGCAATGGAGTATGCGCACCCAACAATCAACGCTCAACTTGCAAGGCAGGCCGGCTACACCGGCGCGGGCATCACCGTTGCAGTAATCGACAGTGGAATCGGGGCGCACCAGGATCTGAGAAGCGGTCTCCTCAACCTGAGCCGCGTTGTCTACAGCGAGAGCTTTGTTCCTGGCGATTCGCGCACGGGTGATTATTACGGACACGGCACTCACGTAGCAGGCATCCTTGCAGGCGACGGCAGGCAAGTCCACTGGTCTTTTCTATAGCCGAACGTTTTCCAGGAATTGCGCCGGAAACCAGACTGGTCAATCTTCGGGTCCTGGACTCGGAGGGGAAAAGCAGCGACAGCGCTGTGATCGCGGCCATTTCGAGAGCTATTGAACTGAAAGACCGGTTCGACATCCGGGTGATCAACCTGTCGTTGGGTCGCCCGATCTTCGAATCGTACGAAAAGGATCCATTGTGCCAAGCGGTTGAGAAGGCATGGAAAGCAGGGATCGTTGTTGTCGTAGCTGCCGGGAATGAAGGCCGCAACAACGCATACGGAACTTCTGGTTATGGAATGATCATGTCGCCGGCGAACGATCCGTATGTAATCACCGTCGGCGCGATGAGAGACATGTCCACGGTCAACCGTTCGGATGACCAGATTGCGACTTATAGTTCAAAAGGTCCCGCAATCATCGACCACGTAGTGAAACCGGACCTTGTCGCTCCCGGGAACCAGATCATCTCGCTCGCTTCAAACGGGAAGTTGTCGACACTCTCCAGCCTCGCGGTGAATCAGATCCCGTGGGGTTACTACCTAAAGGGCGGCAGCCTTTCTTCGCCGTCAACCGATTATTTCAAGCTGAGTGGTACCAGCATGGCTGCCCCCATGGTCAGCGGCGCGGCCGCGATTCTGCTCGACAAACGTCCGGGGCTTACTCCCGATCAGGTGAAAGGCATCCTGATGAAAACGGCCACGAAGACCTTCCCGGTATCGAGCACTGTGTATGACCCGAACACGAACCAGACCTTTGTCAGCTACTACGACATCTTCACGGTCGGCGCCGGATATCTGGATATATGGGCGGCGCTGAACATCCACGAGACGCCATCCGGCTCGGCATTGTCTCCGACCGCTGTTTTTGATCCGGCGACGAATAGCGTGTATCTGACCGGGACGACTCCGGGCGGCTCTTCCGCAGCATGGGGCAACTCGGCGGCATGGGGCAATTCCGGACCGTATTCTCTGTCTGCGGTATGGGGCTTGAACCTCTTCGTCAGTGGTTCGTCAGCCGCATGGGGCAACTCCGCAGTGTGGGGTAACTCAGCCGTATGGGGACACCAAAGCACCAGCGGCTTCTCTGCTGTGTGGGGCAACTCCGCAGCCTGGGGCAATTCGGCCGCTTGGGGCAACTCCGCCGCGTGGGGCCTGAACACAATGATGGCCGGCGAGAAGTGAACCATTCGATGGCGGTGAGTTCATATCACGAACTCACCGTCCTCGTCGCTGAGCTACCATAAGACTGGCATGACCCGTCCTGCTGCAGCTCGTCCTTCCCTGTTCGGCGCCGATTAATATCCCGCGATCGCGGAAAATTCCCCCATCCATCGAAGAACCTGTAGTGGAGGCGCTCATGGCGGCTGAACTTCCCCGCATAGTTACGCAATTGCCAGGACCCGGGGCCAGCGCCATAATCGCTCGCGATGCAGCGGTGCTATCTCCGTCCTACACACGTCCGTACCCATTCGTTATGGCCCGGGGCGATGGGGCCATGGTGGAGGACGTCGACGGTAACCGATTCCTCGACTGCAACGCCGGCATCGCGGTTGTTGCGGCGGGACACGCTCATCCGCATGTCGTGAAAGCTGTCCAGGAACAGGCCGCGAAGTTCCTTCATATGTCGGGGACGGATTTCTACTACGAAAACATGGTGGCCCTTGCGGAGAAACTCGCATCACTCGCGCCTGGGGACGCTGCTAAACGCGTTTACTTCGGCAACTCGGGGACGGAAGCAGTCGAGGCGGCGATGAAGATGGCCAGATATCACACTGGACGGCAGCAATTCATCGCGTTTTTCGGTTCATTCCACGGACGCACACTCGGAGCGCTGTCTCTGACCGGCAGCAAGCATGTCCAGAAGAAAGGATTTTTTCCACTTGTCCCAGGCGTGCATCATGCGCCCTATCCGGACTGTTATCGTTGCCCGTTCGGAACTTCGCCGGATCGTTGCACCGTCGAGTGTGTCCGCTATCTGGAAGATACGATCATGCGGCAGGTGGTTCCACCCGAAGAGATCGCTGCCATTTTTCTCGAACCTGTCCAGGGTGAAGGGGGATACATTGTCCCGCCGGGAAAATTCATAGACGAACTGCAGGCTCTCGCAGCAAAGCACAAGATTCTGCTCGTTTTCGATGAAGTGCAATCCGGAATGGGCCGCACCGGAAGAATGTTCGCGGCCGAGCACTTCAACGCGCAGCCGGACATGATTACTCTCGCGAAAGGCATCGCCAGCGGCATGCCCTTGGGAGCGACGGTCGCGCGTGCCGAAATCATGGACTGGAAACCCGGTTCTCACGCCTCGACATTCGGCGGCAACCCCGTTTGCGTCGCCGCCTCGTTAGCGACCATCGAACTGCTGGAGCGCGAACTGATCGAGAATGCGGGTCGGATCGGAGCCCACGTCATGGAGCGTATGCGCGATTGGCCCCGCCGCTTCCCAGTTGTGGGCGAAGTCCGCGGGCTCGGGTTGATGATCGGCTTCGAACTAGTCTACGATCAGCAGACCAAAGAGCGTGCGCCGGAACTGCGCGACCGAATCGTTTCAATGGCGTTTGAGCGAGGACTTCTGATTCTCGGCTGTGGGCCGAACTCGATCCGCCTTTGCCCGCCGCTTGTAATTACTCAGGATCAGGCGGATTGGGCCATCGATACACTGGAGGAGTGCCTGAAAAGTTTGGAGCCGGTCAAGTCCTCGACGTTGGCTGCGGGATAAATAAGTATCCTGGAGCCATCGGAATTGATCGAATCGCAGGAACGCACGCGGATGTTCTATGCGACCTCGACCGTTTTCCATATCCTTTTGCCGATGCCAGCTTTGACCAGGTGCGTGCAGTCCATGTGATTGAACACGTTTCCGACGTGATCAAAACCATGGAGGAATTCCATCGTCTTTTGCGCACGGGCGGGGAAGTCTACATCGCCACGCCGCACTATACGGATTTCAGTTCTTTTTGCGATCCAACGCACCGCTGGCATCTAAACAGCTTTTCTTTGCGCTATTTTGGCGTCGATAACGCCGGATTCGGTTACTATTCACGCGCGCGATTTCGTGAGAAATCGGTGCACGTGAAGCTACTAGCTTTGTGGCGATATCTCGGACTCGAGTTGTTGGTCAACGCATTTCCCCGCTTTCGGCGGTTTTGGGAGCATTACCTCTGCTTTGTGGTCCGCGGAAAGGTGATCGAATGGCGCTTGATCAAAGTAGAGGCAGCCGGTGATGCGGCCCTTTTGGCTCCTGAGCGATTGGCTGCGGCACCGCGCAAGACTGCGGCAGGGTGATGTCCGGCACGCCTGGGGCGCGCGCGGTGAGGATCTCGCGCACCGATTCCTTCAGAAACGCGGCTACACGGTCGTAGCTCGGAACTGGCGAGCCGAGGACGGATCAGGCGAGTTGGACCTGGTCGCCTGGGACGGCGCAAGTTTGGTCGTCGTGGAAGTCAAGAGCCGCGCGTCGACCGACTTCGGGCTTCCCGAGGACGCGGTCGACGCTGCGAAACGAACCCACTTGATCCGAACGGCCGCCCGGTATGCTCGCGAGGCGGAGATTCCTCTGGATTGGCTTCGTTTCGACATTGTGAGCGTGCTCCTTGCTGAGAAACCTGCTATCGTTCACATACGGAACGCGTTTAGCTGTCAGTTATAATCGAGCTTTCACCCCAAGCATGCCAGAGCTTCGCAGAGACCCCATAAGCGGTCGATGGGTTATTATTGCCACCGATCGCGCCAAGCGCCCCAGCGATTTTAGCCGGCAGCATGTGGAAATCAAAGGTGTGCGATTTTGTCCGTTTTGTCCCGGAAATGAACTCCGGACGCCGCCGGAGATTCTGGCCTATCGGACCCGCGGAGCCGCAAATGAGCCCGGGTGGAGTCTCCGCGTTATTCCAAACAAGTTCCCGATTCTTCGTGTGGAAGGCGCACTTTCCCGCAAAGCCGAAGGTTTATACGACAAGATGGACGGCGTCGGCGCTCACGAAGTTATTATCGAAACGCCGGAACATTTCCAGACGCTAGCCAGCGCTCCCGAGAAACGGGTGGAAGACCTATTCTGGGCTTACCGCGATCGCGTCCTCGACCTGCGCAGGGACGTTCGTCTGCGGTACTTACTGCTCTGCAAGAACCACGGCGAAGCCGCCGGCGCCGTTCTGGAGCACACGCATTCGCAACTCATTGCCCTCCCTGTCGTTCCCAAGCGAGTCCAGGAAGAACTCGACGGCGCACGAAGGCATTTTGAATATAAGGAACGATGCGTGTATTGCGACATCCTTGCGCAGGAGGGCGAGTCAGCGCTACGTGTGGTTCATGAGACCGACCATTTCGTGGTGATCTCTCCATATGCAGCACGTTTCCCTTTCGAGACGTGGATTATCCCGAAGGCGCACAACTCCCACGCGGAAAACATGTCTCACGCCGAGATCCATGACCTTGCGCCGGTACTGCAAACGGTGCTGCGGCGACTGGACTCGACTCTCGAGCATCCACCGTACAACTTAGTTCTCCACTCGGCTCCGATTCAGGATCAGCCAGCACCGTATTATCACTGGCACATCGAGATAATCCCGAAGCTCACGCATGTCGCGGGCTTCGAATGGGGAACCGGTTTTTACATCAATCCCACGCCCCCGGAAGAGGCGGCAAAGTTTCTCCGCGAAGCCACCCTCTAAGGCTGCGCTGTTCCATCATCCTCCTCACCCCTGTCGAACTGCGCAGCAACGTGCCAGCGAACGTGGTGAAAGATCGATTCATCCGATAGAGCTGCGTGTATAACGGTGGGCGCATGAGGATGCACGCGGGGCTTTATCAGCAGGACAGGGACACGCTCGATGTTTCCGAGCCAATCGCCTTCTACAGGGCGGAAGCCAAGGACAAACAGGTGCGCCCTGCGTTCCACTTCGAATCGGAAATACCAGCCGAAGTCCTCTTGTACAGGATCGCCGGTTTGGATGCCGTGCCGCTGCAATTCGTACACAATGTGCTGGGCCGCATCGTCTCCAAATGAGTTGACCGAAATAAAATAGGGCCGGACAACGGTTGTGTTGAAGGATTCGGAACGAAAAGTAACGACGGTTCGAAAAGGCATTCACGACTTGGACGCTACACACAAAAAAGCCGGATGCGGCGAAAACCGCATCCGGCTACATGACAGACAGGAGACTTCAGTCTATGGGATTGTGGTTGAACGGAACCGCACGGTAACGATCGTGCTGTCCTGCTGACCTGCCGCGTTGCGAACGGTGAGGCGGATGCGATAATCGCCTGCCAAGCCACCGATCTGAATACGGGCATTAGCCTGACCCTGATCGAGAACGGCAGCACCGGTCTCGAGAGGTTCCCAAATGAACGTCAGCGCTCCGCCGGCCGGGTTCACAGACTCCGAACCGCTCAACGTCAACTCACGGTTGAACGTCTCGATCGTGCTCGGACCCGTTATGATGGCCGTCGGCGGCTGCGGTGCGGGGGTGACCGTAACAGCGACTGTGCAAGTAGCGGTACGGTTATTCGTGCCCTGCGCCGTGATGGTGTAGCTGGTGCTCGCGGTCGGTGAGACGGTCACCGGGCCATTGACTCCTGCGCCCGTCACCGCCGGCGAGAAGGTTACGCTGCTGGCGTTAGCGGTCGCGTAGCTGATGACAACCGGGCTGCCCGGCGAGGGTGATGTGGCGGGCGATGCAGCGCAACCTGTAATCGTCGGAGCTGCTCCGCCGCCGCCTCCGCCGCCACCACCGGTGACGGTTATAGCCGCAGTCGCGCTTACGGATCCGGCCGCATTGGTTGCGGTCAACGTGTATGTGGTATTCGCAGTCGGACTTACTTGACGCGTTCCGGTTGCTGGTACCGTACCAATATCGGAGATCGTGACCGTCTGAGCATTCTCAATACTCCACGAAAGAGTAGATGAGTTGCCGGACGTGATGCTCGTTGGATTGGCGGTGAAGGAGACCACGCGAGGCGCAGCACCTGTCGTGACTTGCACGGTCAGGCTGCAAGTCACAGGGCCGCGCGCGTTGCGGGCGGTCAGAGTGTAATTCGTGGTTTCTGCGGGAGACACTACGCGAGTTCCACTGGTTGCAACCGCACCTACACCGTTGAGTTCGACAGTGTCGGCGTTCGAAGTTGCGTACGTGATCGTGGCGCTCTCGCCAGCCATGATGTTCATCGGAGAAACCGAGCAAGCCGTAAATTGCGCGGCGGGCTGCTCTTCGACAGTCACCGTGGCCGTAGCAGTGACTTCACCGCCGCGGTTGCGCGCAGTCAAGCGATACTGCGTCGTCCGAGTCGGGGAGACTGGGCGAGTGCCGTTCCCGGGAACGCTGCCGAGTTCCGTAATTGTGACGCTCTCAGCATTTAGTACCTGCCAGTCGAGCGTACTCTGCTGACCGGAAGCGATGCGATCCGGGCTAGCCTGGAACCGGACGATCTGGACTGGCTCAGTTGCCGATGTCGTGACCGTGACGGTGTCGATACCCTGCTGACCTTGCGGATCTTTCACCGCAAGACGGAAGGTGTAGCTCTGGCCTTCAGCAGCGGTGAATGAGGCGCGCGCAGTGTTCATACCCGACAGTGAGACAGATGGCCCGGAAATCTGGGTCCACTGATAGGTGATTGCGTCGCCTTCAGGATCGTGCGATGCGCTGCCGTCGAGGTTGATGGTCCCGACCGCGACACCGATCTGATCCGGGCCCGCATTTGCGACAGGAGCATCGTTGCCGGTGCGAACCGTGCGAGTCAGAATTTCATACCGGACGCGGGGCACATCGACCGGCACTGCGTGTTGCACACCGTTGTAGCCTTCCACGTAATCCTTCGGACGCATGAAATTGCCAAATTGCAAGCCGGCAACAACGCGGCCGGTATTGGAAACGCTCAGAAGCGTCTCATTCATGCCGCCCTCGAGAGTGAACGCCAGTTTCTCGCTGAACGGAAACACGAATTTGGCAGTGCCGCCAACCCGGTCTGCGTTCGCGCGGCTCTTGAGGTAGCCCAAGTTGCCTTCGAGATAGACGTTGCCCATCAAGCCGACCGTTGTGCTAACACCAACCTGATCGATCGTCCTGAGGTAGTATTCGGTGAATACGTTGCGGCTTGCCGTAGCAACCCGGTTGAGTGCAGCATCCTGCAGGAAGCCCTTGGATCCGAAAATGCCGAGGCGGCCGCGGCTAAACAGGTAATCCAGGGTCAATGACGCCTGGCCGAGCAGTCCATTGCCGGTCATCTCACCGACATCAAACTGGGTTACAGGGCGATCGGTGAAGATGTTGTTTCCCGGGTTGCGGCCTGTGAAGTTCACGTGCTTAAAGCTCGCGAACAACCCAGCCTGAGCGCGAGATGCGAAGCGGTTAACGAGACCGATATCAGCTTGACCTTCCTGCCGGTCGCGAAAGTACATGTACTCGCCCTGCAACTGCACGGCAAGTTGTTCCTTGAACGGCATGAATAAACGGCCTCGACCCGTGAAGGTCAGGTTGCCGCTTTGGTCGGCCCCGGCATTCGCATTGACGATCGAGTACCGCGGCATGCGAGCGCGCTCGATCTGCTCCGCAGTACGAGTATCGACAATGGATGCAGTCTGCTGCTCGGTGAGGGGCTTCGGCACTCCTTTGACGTACTGATCCAAGGCATCGTGCGCCTGACGCAGAGTCGCCAAGTCTTTCCTGAGCGAATCATTTTCTCCCATCATCTTCTGCAGCATGTTGGCGATATCATCCAGCTTGTCCAGCCGCCGGAGGATATCGTCGCAGCATTTCTTCTGCAGCGCGAACAGATCATCTAGTGTTTTGATGGCTTCTTGGACACCGCCCCGGTCCAGGACGGTTCTCCCTTGGCCGTCCGTAACCGTCATAAAGACACGACGGTTCATAAAGCGAGCTTCTTTGTCCCGGCTATTTACCTTCGGCTGTGTCTCGCCGAATGTGGCTGTGGTGATCTGGCCGTCGGTTGCGCCGTACTTCACGAGGAACGCCTTTACGGCGTCGGCGCGGCGCTGCCCCAGACGTTCGTTGTACCGGTTGGAACCGATGACGTCGGCGTGACCCTCGAGTTTGACCTTGTGATCCGGATGTTTCTGGAGCAATTCGGCCAGGCGAAGGAGGCTAGGATAACCATCCGTCAGCACGGGTGAATTGAACTCAAAGTTAATCTCTTCCCAGTCATCTTTCGATGCTGTTGTGTTCAGCCCTTGTGAAAACAGACAAGAACTGAGGAGTGTGAAGAGAAACAGTAGCGAAAAGTATCGCTGGTACCGCATTATTTACTCCCCCTCTTAGTCTCTCTTGTTATTTCGTTTGTCCGGCCCCCGAAGCACGTGGAGGTCCGACCACTTTGCATCATACACTAAAGCGTTCATAAGACGAAGATTTATGCAGTTAGTTTCACGTGTAGCCGCACGCGAAAAAACGTAACTCCTCATGGAATTTGACGGGACAATAGTAAGTGAACTTACTAACACGATAAGCGGCTGCGTGGCTTTCCGCCATAACGGTGGGCATACCGTTACAATAAATCGCTTAATGGACGCAGAATCGGGACGTTTGTAACACGGATTGTTATACTTAAGGCGTCTGCCGGGCAGATGATCGCCCGCTTCGAGCGGGAGGAAAGTCCGGTCTCCACAGGGCGGTATGCCGGCTAACGGCCGGGGAAGTCGGCCGCGAGGCTGGCTTTACGGAAAGTGCCACAGAAAATATACCGCCGGATTCAAATCCGGTAAGGGTGAAAAGGTGCGGTAAGAGCGCACCGCGGTTCCAGCAATGGGACTGGCAGGGAAAACCCCATATGGAGCAAGACCAAATAGGGGAGTAGGAGCGGCCCGCTCCGTTCAGCTCCCGGGTAGGTCGCACGAGCCAGTCAGTGATGGCTGGCCCAGAGGAATGATCATCGCCCCTTCTTCGGAAGGGGAACAGAAACCGGCTTATCGCCCGGCAGACACAGCGTTCAAAATCTACACAAACCTGATAGGGATTGCGTTAAATCACGTTAAGTATGTACGGTATAATTGTTTTGTGCCCAAGGTGACCGTCCTCCCGGAAGGTAGAACTGTAGAGTTCGAGTCCGGACACATGCCATTTTCAGAGCACGGTAAGCCGGAGTCGATATTGGATGTCTGCCTCAACTTCGGTATCAATCTCGAACATGCATGCGGTGGAAGCTGCGCCTGTACGACGTGTCACGTCATCGTGAAGGAAGGCGACGGGAATCTATCCGAAATGGATGACGAGGAGGCTGACCGGCTGGACATGGCGCCCGGCCTGACGCTGCACTCCAGACTCGGTTGCCAAGCTGTAGTCAAAGGAGATATCGTTGTCGAAATTCCGAGCTGGAATAAGAACTTTGTGAGCGAAGGTGGCGGACTGAAGCTTTAAACCGTTTTTCGCTTCTACTTACCCAAAAGCCATACCAATAAACGGTCGGGAATTGCCCCCGACGCCGTGACTGTGCGGGCTTTTACCCCGCCGTTCAAATCCCGTCCAACCGCCTCCGCTTGTGCCTCCGAATCGGTTTCGATTCGTGCTTGGAATGTGCGGGATTGCAGGTTCAAACCAATCGCCGCCGTTCTTACGCGCGAAACGGGAAGGAATCCCGGAACTGGACCCATAGACACCAGCCAGGCTTCATTGGAGGAGGAGAGTTCACTGGCGAGCCGTTCGAGGGCATCAGGTACACCCGTGGTTGAGTTTCTTTCATCTAAAGCTTTCTTAATAGAATTGAAGGGGCCTGCAATTGCGGTCGTAGGATTGAGGAATGCGACTGCCCCTCGTTCGTCGCCGATCACACTGACACCCGCGTGAGAGATCCGCATGGCTCCCGTCTTCTTGGATCTCGGTTCCATTCCCATTTCGGAGAATTTTCCGCGCATCAGAGCGACCCAATCGGAGCCGTTCGACGCGATGAGGTACTCCCACACATCAGCATCATCCTGCAGACCGACGTTGTCCCGAAATCGTGCAAGTCGCGGCGGCTCCTTTGTGACCTGAGCGTAGAAGGATGTCGAGCGTAGCCGTTGCATACGAACCCCCGCGAGCAACGTAGTGTCGCGGGGTACCAGAACGGCAAGTGCGGGATCCAGGAAGACGGTGGGCGAAGGCGCCTGGTGGCATGCTGTTACTGCGAACGCGCCCAAGGCGAGCAAAACTCTCACATTCTGATACTACTTCCGGCAACCGGAGGGAGTGGGTTAACGTCAAAATGGTACATTAGGATATATACGTATCGGGATAATCCCTTCGTGTAGTTAAAGGAGAAGTTCTCATGAGCGATACGAACGTACCGCCCCCCGGTGGTTCGGATGTTAAAGTTCCAATTCTGATTGGTTCTGTAGTCGCGTTGTTGGGCGCGAACATCTACTTGTTCACGCAGCTGAACGACCTTCGAGCCGATCTTGGGGACTTCCGCAAATCTACAGCGAACGAGATTAGCAGTATCAAAGAGAGTTCCACGGTCTCTACTCAGACTGCTCGCCGAAGCCTCACCTCACTGAAGGATGAGTTGGAGACGGCGCGACGCCAGGCGGCGATGGCTGCTGGCCAGGCTCGTGTTGAGGCGCAGAAGCATGCCGAGGAGCTCGCGAAGCGTTTACAACTGGAGCAGTCTCGACAAGAGCAAGCTGCCGCTCAGATGAAGACGGAACTCACCGAGGCGGTCACGAACGTCGAGAAGTCGACTACATCGAAGATCACGGATGTCAGCACCGAAGTCGGTCATGTAAAGACCGAGGTGCAGAGTGCCAAATCTGAACTGGAGAAAACGATCCAGGACCTCCGGCGTGTTCGCGGCGACCTGGATGGAACTTCATCGCTGGTGGCAACGAACGGAAAAGAGTTGATGGCCCTGAAAACCTTGGGCGAGCGGAACTATTTCGAGTTCAATATCACCAAGAGCAAGGAACCGCGCAAGGTCGGCGATGTGGCTGTCCTTCTGAAGAAGACCGATCCAAAGCGTAACCGCTTCACGATCGAGTTGATGGCTGACGATAAGCGTGTTGAGAAGAAGGATAAAAATCTGAACGAACCCGTCCAGTTCTATGTTTCCAAAGCTCGTCAGCCCTACGAGATCGTGGTTAATGAAGTAAAAAAGGATCAGATCGTAGGTTATCTGGCTACTCCAAAAGTACAAACCTCCCGCGCAACGAACTGAAATGACTGGGAGCGCTGTACGCGCTCCCTTGGTCCACACTTAGCGCCCGGTAAAATTGCCGGTCTTTTGATTTCCCTGATTTCGGTAACCTCAACAAAATATTAGTTTCGTAGTTTGGCATGCGGCGTGCTCCACCTTAGGGCGTGAGGTGGAGAAAATGACGACAACCGAAGTAGAAACAATCAATTACGAAGAAGCGGCTTCGGGGGAAACGTCTGACGAGCGGGTCTGCATCTCGGATCTCCCAAAGCTGATGTGGGCCGGAGTGGCTCTAGTCACTATCAACGCCGTGATCGGCATCGGCATACTGATTACGCCCAATATGCAGATAGACATGTACGGAAGTGAAGTTCACTCCGTTCAGGCTGCCAGTTCTAAGCCGTCACCGTTTCAGGAAATCGTCGATACCAAGAAGCACAAAGTACGCCTCGCTGCGAAAGTAAGGCCCGTCACCGTCGATTCTACTCCCCTGGTCGACAACCTGCCCTTCACCGTCCAACCGGCCTCCACCTCTCTCGACATTCCTCGTTCCAGCCGAGCCTACCAGTTAGACATTCCGGCCAGAACGGAACCAGCGATCTACCGTCCGAGTACCAATTCCGGCGCTTTCAGAGTCTTCGACTCTAAAAGAAGCTCCACGATGGGGTCGGAAGCTGCCGTTCATCCGGTTACGGCCAACGGCGACAACAGCTCTGTACTGATCAACTAGCAATTGCGGAATGCGTTGATTTTTCTTAACGCCCGCCGGAGGACCCCGGTGGGCGTCTTTTATGCGGGTTGAGAGGTTATTCCCTCGGAGCAGTCTTCTGCTCGGGAAGGATAAACTGTGTTTCCCCTGGATGCAGAAGCTTCAGCCGCTTACGAATTTCCAGCTCCTGGACCGAGCGATCGTGCTCCAGCTTCTCGATCCGATCCTGTTTGCGTTTGTTCTCCGCAGCGAGCGTGGCATTCTGTTCCTGCAGCAGGCTGATCTGTCGCCGCTTCTCCATCAATGCGGGCACACCGTTGGGACCGCGAAAGGCCACAAGCGCGTAAGCGCCCATGATTGCCAAGGCCACAAGGTATCCTGTCTTACGGAGAAACACAGTCATCGTACGAAGTCCTACAAGAGTACTACATTTGTTTATAATCCTGTTTTGACCCCAGAAGCTAGTGGGTGTCACAAAAAAAGTACCAATGACCGAAAAAATCGTGGTCTTCAGCAACTGCGGCTCAGAAGAAGAGGCTCGGCGCATTGCCCGGTCGCTTGTTGAGGCCCGGGTCGCCGCCTGTGTGAACATCGTTCCCGGCATTCAAAGCATTTACCAGTGGAAGGGGGCCGTCCAGGAGGACTCCGAATGGATGCTTGTGATTAAGTCCACGCGATCGTTGTTTGACCAGCTTTCCGCCGAACTGCGGAAGATCCACTCGTATCAAGTCCCGGAGGTCCTGGCGATTCCCGTTGTCGCGGGAAGCCAGGAATATCTGGAGTGGCTCGATCGCGAGACCGCCGGAAATGATACCGTCAAGAAGAATGCTACGTAGAGAGTTCCTAGCCGCTTTGGCGGCAGCCCCTGTTGTCAGCGCGAGATCACGGATCGATCGCACGCGCATCTCTTTCATCTCCGATGAAGCCGCGGCAAATCCGGCCGATTCAATCGCGTTCGCGAAGCAATACGGGCTGCGCTGGATCGAACTGCGGGATGTGCCGGGTGGCGGCGGCCATTACATGCGCCAGTCAGACGAGAAGTTAAAGGAAGCTGCCAAGCGTTTTGCCGACAACGGCATCAAGGTGTCATTTCTGAACTCGCCGATGTTCAAGATCACACTGCCCGGCACAGAACCGGTGCTTCGGCGGCCTGAGACTCCGGAGAATCGTAATGATCGCATCGCCCGGCACAAAGTGGAGTTCGATCGTCGAAGGGAAGACTTCCAGCAAGCTTTCCATGCCGCTCACCTTCTCGGCACGGACAAGATTCGCGTTTTCACCTTCCTTCGCACGGCGGAGCCCTCCAAACTGAACCAGCAGATCGCCGACGTGATCGGAGAGATGGCTGAGATGGCGGATAAAGAAAATGTAAAACTGCTGGTAGAGAATGAGAGCGCGTGCAACGTAGTCAGTTGCGCCGAGGTGGCCGCGTTTATGAAATTAGTGCCGGAGAAGACCGTCGGCATTAATTGGGATCCTCTGAACGGCACTTCCCAAAACGAGCGTCCTTATCCGGACGGTTACAAGCTTCTGCCGGCTAAACGTGTTTGGAACGTCCAGATGAAGGGACATAGTCTGTTGGACCCAGAGAAGAAGCTGGATTGGGCGGGGATCTTCCAGGCGCTCGGCAACGATGGCTACAAGGGACAGATCGGACTCGAGACGCACTACTTCGATGGGACGAAAATCGAGAAGTCGCATGCCAGCATGCGGGAGATCTTCCGTATCCTGGAGTCGTAGATGAACAAAAACCGTGCCGCTATCGGTTTTCTCGCCTTGGTTTTCGTTGGCGCAGTCGTCGGTGGCATACTGTTTTCCACTCGCCACAACAAAGTCGAACTCAGCGGCTCTGTGTTGAAGATCCGAACGTATGCCGTGAGCGAAGACGACACACTTGTCTTCGCCGATATTCGTGTGACTAACCCATCCACCCAGCAGTTCGTCGTGCAAGACGTCGATGTGTACTTAGACCTGGCAAGTGGTGAGCGCATCCAGGGCGACACATTCACCGAGACGGATGCAAAGCGCATGTTCGAGTACTATCCAGTGCTCGGGAAGAAATACAACCCGAACCTGATGATCCGCCAGAAAATCAACCCAGGCGAGTCAATCGACCGCATGGTCTCGGTCCGCTTCCCTGGCACCGAAGAAAGCTTCCAAAAACGCAAAGGACTTCGCATCCTCATCACCGACGTAGATGGCGCTAAGACGGAGATTGTGGAGAAGCTATAGCTTCACAAGACTGCGATCGATAGAAGCAACATCGGGCCGCCCGCATGCCGCCATCGCCATCTCGATCTCGCGATGCAGCAGATCGATGCACTTGCGAACTCCTTCCGCTCCCTCCACGGCCAGCGCGTAGAGATAGGGTCGCCCGATCAGGACGGCCGAGGCTCCCAGGGCGATCGCTTTGATGACGTCTGTCCCGCGCCGTACCCCGCCATCGAGCAGGATGGGCACGCCGCCCTCAGTCGCTTCGACGATCTCGGGAAGTGCTTCTATGGCGGGAGTGACGGTGTCGATGACGCGGCCGCCGTGGTTTGACACTACAATTCCGTCAGCACCGGCACTCACCGCACGCCCTGCGTCTTCCGCCGTGACTAAACCCTTTAAGACAACCGGCATCTTTGCTACGGAACGAAGCCATTCAAAGTACTCCCACGTCAGCTTGGGATCGAGATTGGGGCTGTAGATCGACCGGCCTTCGGCCCGTGGATTTCCGGCGCGCGCCTGTGGATTCAAGTTGCGAAAGTTCGGCCGCTCAATTCCGGGCGGCAGGCGGAAGCCAACCCGCGTATCCCGGTCGCGCTGGCCCCGGACTGGCGCGTCCACGGTGAAGCAAAGCACCGTGCAGCCCGATTCCCTCGCGCGATCGACCAAATCCTTCGTGAATTCACGGTCGTGCGACCCGTAGAGCTGGAACCATGGCGCTACCGTCGACTCCCGAGCGATATCCTCTATCGAGGTGGTCGCCGAGGTGCTCGCGACAAAAGGAATGCCCGCCGCGTTCGCGCCACGGACGGATTCCAGTTCGCCGTCAGGGTGAATGAGCTTCTGATAGGCAACGGGCGCCAGCAAGACGGGAATCTTCAGCGTTTGTCCGAAAAGGAGGGTGCTGGTATCGATACTGGAAACATCCACTAACATCCTTGGGCGCAATCGGATGCGCGCGAATCCCTCGATATTTCCTCGGAGGGTGACTTCGTCGCCCGCGCCTCCCACCAGGTAGGCATACGCCATCGGATCGAGCCGCTCTTTCGCGAGCGGTTCCCATTCATCCAGAGTGACCACCATGCCCTTCAACTGTACATTGTGGTTGCGAGACTACACTAAACTATGGCTACCAGCACTAACCCATACGCGAAATACTTGGGTGACGAAGAGCCCTATTTTGTGCTGCGATCGACTGCGGATCGCATTCAGGAACTTACGCAAGGCTTGACGCCCGAGCAGATCGCCGCCAATCCCGAACCGGGCAAGTGGTCAATCCATCAGATTGTCGCGCACCTGGCCGACTGCGAACTTGTCTTCCAAACCCGTGCGCGCATGATCATGTTTCAAAACAATCCGACGCTCGTGAGCTTCGATCAGGATCCCTGGGTGCTCGGGTGGATGCGAGAGAACGAACCGTGGCCCGAGACCTTCGAGCGATTCAGCGTCCTGAGAAGGTCAATCGTCCGGCTATTCCTGAACTGTGAGCCCCACGATCTTAGCCGTTACGGAACGCACACGGAACGCGGCGTCCAGACGATCAATGACTACGTCGAACTGCTTGCAGGCCATGACATTAACCACCTGCAGCAGATCGAACGCGTTCGAAGCCAAGTTGGCCATGGATGATATAGTCGGCCTGTGAACCTTTCCCGAGTCGTAAAGCTCGTATTTGTCCTCATTGCGATCGCTATTGCGGTCATGTTGTACCCACCGTTGCGTCTGTCCGCCCTCGTGTTGGCAGGTCGCAGCGCTGGATGCCCACTTTCCCAGGCAATTCACGCTGAAGAGAATCAAAAGCATCAGATCGAGATCAAAGACCAGATTCTGAAGGCGAGCAAGCTGATCGAGAAAGATGACAAGTTTGAGCACTGGCAGACTCCGAAAGGCAACTATTGGATTGCCGCGGGCAGCCGATACGTACTGCCGTTCAACCTCGCCGAGCAGCAGCGGAAAATTTATGGCAGAGGCGAGAACTTCGTCCGGCCGGGAGATGTGGTGCTCGACTGCGGAGCGAACATCGGCGTGTTCGTTCGTGAAGCATTGGACGCAGGCGCTAAAACGGTTGTTGCCATCGAACCCGCGCCTGAGAACATTGAGTGCCTTCGGCGCAACTTCAAGCGCGACATCGATGCAGGCCGGGTGATCGTATATCCGAAAGGAGTCTGGGACAAGGATGACTTTCTCACGCTCCACATCGACGATCACAACTCAGCCGCCGATAGCTTCATGCTCCAACCGAAGGACTCGCATGAGACCGATCAGAAGTTTCCCCTGACAACAATCGATAAACTCGTGGCCGAACTCAATCTACAGAGCGTCGACTTCATCAAGATGGACATCGAAGGCGCCGAAGTGAAGGCTCTTCAGGGCGCTAGAGCGACGATCGCGAAGTATCACCCGCGGATGGGGCTGTCCGTCTATCACGCGCCGGATCATCCGGTGAACGTTCCGAAGGCTGCGAAGGAAGCATGGTCCGGCTACACGATCGAGTGTGGTCCGTGCGCGGTTGCCAATGGCAAAATTCGGCCGGATATTCTGCATTTTCATTAGCGTTGTTTTGCTGGCGGCGGCTCGATCCTATTCCGTCGACGGGCTTGTCGTGGCTGTGAATTCTCCGGTATTTACCGTTGCTCATCGTCCCATTCCGGGGTATATGCAGGCGATGACGATGGAATTCCGGGCAGGCTCGCCGTCTGAGTTGGATGAGGTTCGACCGGGGGCGCGGGTTCGTTTCATACTCCAGAATGAGACTGCGCGCGGCATTCGGGTCATTCGGGCGGACGAGTCGGATATGCCCGAGCGGCCCATTCAGCCGCGGATTGGGGAACCGGCTCCGGATTTCAAACTAATCGACCAGCGCGGACGACCCGTATCGTTGGGTTCGTTTCGCGGAAAAGTCGTCGCGCTGAACTTCCTGTACTCGCGCTGCCCCATGCCGGAAGTATGTCCTCGCCTCGCTGCAAGCTTCGCGTCTCTTCACCGGAAGTTCCCCGATCTGACGCTGCTCTCGATCACGATTGATCCGGTATGGGACACCCCTGAGGTATTGGCGGGTTATGCTAAACTCTGGCGTGCCCGGGATGAGGAGTGGCGCTTCCTGACAGGGTCACCCGACGCAGTGAAGCAAGCCGCGACCGCCTGGGGCCTCATCTATTGGCCGGAGGAGGGCGCGATCGTGCACACTTCCCGGACCGCGATCATCGGCCGTGACGGGAAACTGCTCGCCATGGTTGAAGGATCATCGTACCGGACCGATCAACTGGTGAATCTGGTTCGCCATTATTTGCAGGCTTCTCAATGAAACTGACAATCTTTCTTCTGTTCACAGTGGTTGTGGCCGGCGCGGAAACCCAACCGGCCAAACCGCCGGCCGACGCATGTGTGCCGCCTCCCGGCGGAGCCGCTCCATCGCTGCCCGCAAAACTCCTCGAAGGGCAGGGGACCGTTCATTTCCCGATCACTACGAAGAGCCCGGAAGCGCAGAAGTTCTTCGATCAGGGGGTTGCGCAGATGCACTCGTTCTGGGCGCGTGAGGCCGAACGTTCATTCTTACAGGCCGCGCAACTGGACCCCGAAGCGCCGATGCCGCACTGGGGAATCGCAATGGTCGCGGCAGGCGATTTCCGACCTCGTTTCCAATTGGCGGGCGATCCGACGAATCGGCGAGTGTCGCCACGTGTGAAGACCGCCGTTCAGAAAGCCCTCGAGCTGTCCAGCATGCCGGACAGGGCTACTGATCTGGAGAAGATGTACATCACAGCGATCGTGGCTCGGCGCGACGAGAAGGTGAAAGATCAGGACGAGGCGTTCGTCCGGGAGCTTCGTGCCCTAGTGGCGAAGTATCCACATGAGATTGAAGCAAAGACCTACCTGGCGCTGATGATCATGCGCGGGTTTACGCTCCCCTACAAGAAGCCGAACTATCCGACATCAACCGAAGCCGTCATGATGTTGCGGCAGCTGTTGAAGGATGCGCCGGACCATCCGGGTGTCCATCATTACGTGATCCACGGGTTCGAGGGTTCCGATTTCGCCAAGGATGCCTGGCCGAGTTGCAAACGCTATGCCGAACTCGTGCCGAACATCCCGCACGCGCTGCACATGCCCGGGCACATATGGGCGCAGACGGGTCGCTGGGATGATGCGATTCAATCCTTCGATACCGCTGCGGTGAACGAGCGCGGATACATGAACGCCGATTCTCTATATGGGAATCTCCATCACGCGCACAACGTGCATTTCCTCGCGACTTCGTATGCGTTTCGCGGTGATTACGATAAGGCAGTTGCCTCGGCGAAAGAACTCCTCGCGATGAAGGAAAATCCTCGCGAAGTGAAGGACATGGAGAACACGCGCACTGCTGTTGCGCAGGGCTGGTTCTCGCTGATGGGTGCAATGGTGCAATTCCGCAAGTGGGACGACATCTTATCGACGGGGCTTCGAAAAGCCCGCAAAACCACGGTTGATCGCCTGGTATCACTGGGCTCGCGCCATCGCGCATGCGGAGAAGGGCAATGTCAGCGCAGCCAAGGCCGAAGAGGCCGAAATGAAGAAGGCGATCCAAGCTCATAAGCAGGCGAACAAGGGCAAGGTGCGCGAAGAGATTGCGGTCGCCTCAGCCGAGGTGAAGGGCCACATCAGTCTCGCGGAGAACCGCGTGGACAAAGGACTGAAGCAAATCGCATCGGCCGTTGAACGCGAGCGGCGTCTCGTGTACACGGAGCCGCCGCCTTATCCTCGTCCCGCCGCTGAAGCTCTTGGCAGCTGGGCTATGCGCCACGGCAAGATCGCGATTGCGGAAAAGGCGTTCAAGGAAGCTCTCGCACAGTATCCCGCCGATCATCATGCCGAGGTCGCCCTGCGTGCGCTTCGCGAGAAGGCAACCTCCGCCGGTTTGTGAATTCAGTCTGCATCCTCGGAGGTGGTCCTGCGGGAGCGTCCGCCGCGATAGCCGCGTGTCAATCGGGCGCCGGGGTGAGCATCATCGAACGGTCGAGATTTCCGCGACATAAAGTCTGCGGCGAGTTTCTGTCTCCCGGCATTGGGTCAGCCCTTGAATCGATCGGTCTCTGGAATGCTTTCCAGGACTTGCGTCCGGCTCATATCAGGCGGATGAAGCTTCGGGTGAGCGGGGCGGAGAAGACTGGAATTCTTCCGGACATTGCGTTCGGTTTAAGCCGCCATAGGCTGGACGCATGGCTGTGGGACAACGCTATCGGCGCAGGCGCGCGGCACGTTACCGGCGGTGAGCCGAACGTGATCACTGTCGGCCGATCATCGCACTCACGGCGCGGCGGACGACTCTTTGGTTTCAAAGCACATTTCGACGGGCCTGCAGAGGATGCCGTGGAATTGTATTTCGCCGGCTCGATGTACGTGGGTGTGAATTGCGTTGAGGACGGCATCACGAACGTCTGCGGGCTTGCCCCGGAAGAGCAGCTACAGCAGCACGGTTTCGAAGTCGACGATCTGATCGAACGCGATTGTGCCCTACGCGAGCGTGTTGGCCCACTCCGACGCAAGTGGGACTGGATCTTCACCGGACCGCTCGAATTTGGGAACCGATTCGATGAGCCCGTCGATGCATACATCGCGGGTGATGCCATGTCGTTTGTCGATCCTTTCACCGGATCGGGATTGCTGTGCGCGATTCTGACCGGCACACTGGCCGGCCGGGCCGCGGCATCTTCGATGGGAGTCGCTGAATATAAGCGGAGGTGCGCAGGGCTTCTTGGCCAGCCTTTTACGTTCTCGTCTGCGCTCAGGCGAATCGCCGAAACACGGGCTGCGGGTCCACTGCTTCGGTTCGCTCCCGCGCGGCTATTGTTCCGGCTGACGCGTCCCCACGCATTTTGAGGCGCCAGGGCTAATAGCGGAACAGGGCTGCTACCGCGCCTTGTCCGGGAACCCTCTCAGGAGTTGTTACCCAAACCTCCCCACCATGAGCGAACGTCTGCAGGGCCGCGATATTGAGGAGATCCTCCCCTTCGCCTTCGCTCGTGACCTGCATGATCCCTTGATCCCAGCCCCCCAGCGAGCGTGAACCTTCGGCGATGCAGAGGTGGGCTACACGGCCGCTTGCCGCGGCAGGAACAATGTCCGATACTTTTTTCGAGACGCGTTCGGAACCACCGAGCCGTTCGAACGTTTCAAGCGTCTTCTGTAGCGGCTCCTCAAACGCGCTCCTTGCGACTTCCAGCGCACGTTTGTGCAAGGCGCCGCCTTTGAAGCTATCCGGCGCGCCGTGTACATGCTCGCGCGCAAGGTGAGTGTACCGCGTTATGTCCTTATACATTGAAACCTCGAATTCGACGCCGGCGAGAACAAGGGGCGCTGTTTCGTTGCGCAGCAAATCGAACACCGCGTCATCGATGCGATGGAAAAAGTTCGCGATGTGCTGGTCGAGATTGTCCCGGTCCTGCGTCGAAGTGAAATTGCCGCCGGTCGAACCCGATTCTGACTCGCGGATCACACCATGGTCCGGTGATGTGGTTGGTGTGCGTGTATTGAGCCACTGTTCGACGCTCGTAGGAGTCTCGGGTCCGAGTGCCACCTCTTCCGAACTATGATTCGTACAACGCAGCAGGCGTACGTGGCCCTGGCTCAATGCGAGGAGATAGAAGTGCTTTTGCTCGTCCTGCACGGCGCGGAGAAATGACAAAACCTGGAAATGGTCGGCTACCACCGCGGAATCCTTGAGTTCATCCCGGACCTGGAAGCATTTGAAGTACTGCGGCGATCGGAAGATCGCGAGACTGCCGAAATCGGTTCCCCACGAATCACCGGTGATATGCGCCAGCGGATCGAGGAATTCCCGTATTTGTTTCGGATTCAGCCCGCGCGCAGCCAGTATCGGCTCGGCGGACTGGGCGGCACTCTTGATGCGCATGTAGTCCTGGCGCGACGTATTCTCTGCGGACTGAATTGGCAGCGTGATGGTGAGACACGGTCCTTCCGCTACCGCGATCTCTTTTAGATCAGCGATGCTCATGCTTCGGACAGCTTCCATAATTCCCTTAGCCATACACTTTCCTTTTCACACATAAACAATGGACGTTGTATTGGGGACGCATCCGCAGGCAACCTGTTACATGCCGTATATTCAGGGGCATGCAGGTTGAGGTTGTAGCGTACTCCGGATTCCGTGCGGATGAGCGTCCGCTGAAATTTATTGTGGCCGGCATTGAGTATCAGGTTGTCGAATTGTTGGACAAGTGGTATGGTCCGGAGGACACCTGGTTCAAGGTCAGAGCGGATGATGGCGGCTCATACATCCTGAAATTGAGTCCGCTGCACGGCTGGACACTCGAATCCTACCGGGCTAAGCCCTCTCTGCCGGCGCAAGGGCCGGCTCCGACCGGCTGACGTCGCCCTTCGACAGAACTACCGTGAACGTTGTGCCCTGACCCGGAGCGCTGGCCACATTGATGTACCCACGATGCTCTTTCACAATCCACGCGACGAAGCTCAGGCCCAACCCGAGACCCCGCTCGGGAGCCTTCTCTGAGTTTGGTCCCGGAACGCGGTAGAAGCGATCGAAGATGTGCGGCAGAGAATCCGGCGGAATGCCCACGCCGGTGTCCTGCACAACGAGTTCGACTTCACGGCCGCGGTCATTTAAGGCGACGTGAACTGAACCTCCCTCCGGCGTGTACTTGATCGCGTTGGACACAAGATTCGAGACGAGTCTCTCTCCTTGAATCCGATCTATCTCGACGATCAGGTGTTGGGGTAACGAGGCACTCAGCGTGATCTTGCCCACGTCGGCAGGAATGTCGAACTGCTCTAACACCTTCGAAATAAGCGCGACCAGATCGAGAGGGTTCTTCTGCAGGACGAGTTGTCCCGATTCCGCGTGCGACAACTGCAGCAACGCACGAATCGTCTGCGATAAGCGTTCAACATCTTCGAGCGCGTAGAGGATGGCCTCCTGATACTGTTCTGGAGTTTTGGCTGCGAGCAGCGCTACTTCAAGCTGCCCTCGAATCGCGGTAAGAGGAGTGCGGAGTTCGTGCGAGACATCGGTGGAGAACTGTTTTGTCTGTTGGAAAGCCGCATCGAGCCGTTCGATCATGCGATTGAAGGCGTCGATCAACCGATCCAACTCGTCATTCGATCCGCGTGGAGGAATCTGGATGCGTAGATTCGAACCCGTGATTCGCTGCGCCGTCCGCGCCACGTCGTCAATCGGCCTCAGCGCTCTGCCCGCCATGAACCATCCAAGAAGACTGGCCGTGACGATCATCAACGGCAGCAGGATGGAGTAATATCGCGTGAACTGCTCGATGAGTCGATCGCCCTCAGCGTAGGACCGTCCGATCGCGACGAAGTACGACTTGTCGTCTTCACCGATGAGGAGGCCTGCGCGAATGAGATAGCTCACCTTGCCAGAATCCGTCTTAGTTTTCCAGATCGGGTCCTTGTTCCGGAGCGTTTCGCGAATCTCGCGCGGACTCTCAATTCCTAACTGTTCGTACTTTGTGGAGACCTGAAGAACCGTGCCGTTTTGATCGGTGAGTAGATAGATCTGCTGCAGTCTGTCGACGATGATGGCTTCTTCGGGATCCGCTCGATCGTAGTACCAGTTGATCTTGCCTTTCTCGATTCGAAGGTACCCTCGAACTGCGGCCCATTCTTCGTTGAGGATGTTGCGCAACTGGCTGTCGTGCAGCGACCGCAATGTCGTCCGAAAGAAGATACCCAGGAAGATGAGAAAGATCGTGAAAAAGACGAGATAGGTCAGCGTCAATCGAAAACGCAAACTGCGCGTGATACGTTCGTGCAGGCTTGCGATCGACCACGCCATAAACTCAAACCGATGTTTCCGCAGTCTTCTCAGGCGCGTCGAGCATGTACCCGATGCCGCGTACAGTGTGCAGCAGCTTCGTCGGCCATTTATCGTCGATTTTGCTCCGAAGGTGGCGGATGTACACGTCGACGATGTTCGTCAGGCCGTCATAGTCCATGTCCCAGACGTGTTCGACGATCATCGTGCGGCTGAGTGGGCGTCCGCGGTTTCGCATCAGGTATTCGAGGATGCTGAACTCTTTGGGGGCAAGTTCGATGGCTTCACCCCCGCGAGTTACACGGCGGCGGATGCAATCGAGAACCAGGTCGCCTATCTGCAGACGCTCCGGCGTGGGCGCGCCGCGCCGAAAAAGCACGCGGACGCGCGCGAGCAACTCCACAAAGGCGAAGGGCTTCACCAGGTAATCGTCGGCCCCGAGTTCCAAGCCCTTCACGCGGTCATCGACACTGCCGCGAGCGCTCAAAATCAGAACAGGCGGGCTTGTTTTGCGGTTGCGAACTCTTTCGAGAACACGCAGACCGTCCATGTCAGGCAGCATCATGTCGAGAATGATCAGATCGTAATCGGTAGCGTGCACCATGTCGAGGGCCGACTTTCCGTCGTGCGCAGTGTCGACAGCATACCCGGCACTCTCGAGTCCACGTTTCAAAAAGTCAGCAATTCGCTGTTCATCTTCTACAACGAGAAATCGCATGGGGCTCCACCACGATTGTAGGACAGCGCCTTCACTGGAAGGCGAGTTCAACGAAGCGCTTCGAGGAGCGCTTTACGCCGGGCGCGCGTACTCTTCATCGCTCAAAACTGGTATAGCACCATTGACCGGGATCTCTTCGGTAAGGTGTACCCAGGATTTGCATCCGGCGTACGACGGACGTTCGGGAATCGTTTGCGGCGGCTGCAGTCTGCTCGCGCGAACGAGTATGCAATAAAGCGGTAGATCCGGCTTATAGTCTAGACGCTTGCGAAGGAAGGTATCGTTCCAGATATAAAAGTCGCCGGCGTTTTGTAAAGCCTGGAAGGACGGAGCCGTGAAGACGTCGGTGACCGTGCAAACGAGCGTGATGCCGATCTCACCCGCACACCCTGGGCGCATCAGACGCTTATATTCGTCTTTCAGAAGAAGCAGATGCTCATGCTCGTATGTCGGGAAGGGCAGGAATTTCTGCTCGCGTAGATGAAAACCACCGCGATCGGCCTCGATGATGCCACCTTTTCGAAGTAAGCAGATCTGCACTCCGGAGGCGAGCGCCGCTATGACGCTCTCCCACTCCTTGAGCGCAACGTTCACCTAGTCACCCGAGACGCGGCGCGGTTCCGGAGTCAGAACGTCACCCAAACGCATAGCCGGCCAGCGCCAGTTCGTTCGCACGTAGGAGAGGCCGATCATCATCAGGATGAGAGTCACAGCGGCAAGAACACACTGAGCGGGCGTTAGACTCTCTTTCCAGAACGACAACCAGCGGCCATACACCAGCTCGATGTGTACCCAATAAACGAGCAGCGACGTAGTGCCGAGTTGGCGAACCCAGCTCCAACCCTGTCCGGAACCGTGATGCGTCCACAAGAATGTCACCGCAAGAATGACCATGATGACGCCCAGCTTGATAAAGATAAGGCCCGGGCTGTTCAGCCAGAAATCGACGGCGGGATACAAGGAGTAAGGCAGATTCGAGAAATATTGACCAGAGAGGATCAGGCCGAAGCCGAGGATCGCGGACCACTGCATCACGCGATGCATCTGGTCCTCCTTCACGAGCCGTAAGACGGAGCCTGCGCCCACACCGAACGCGAGGAATGCAGCCCATGGGAAGAACGAGAAATAGTTCGCATCAGGCACGAAGTACAGGCGGATGACCTGGGGGAGCGACTCCTGGGGAAGTATTGAGATCAGGGGAGATGCTACCGCGATGATAATTCCGACAATAACTCCGGCATGCACACGTTGAGATGTTTGGAGCAGGGCTAGCCCCGCAATACTTGTGATTGCGAGCGCCATGCAGTTCAGGATGTCGACTTTCAGTAGGTCCGTGGCGGCGCTGTATGGATATCCGAACAGGAACAGCTGAAACCGGAAGGCAAATGCCAGTAGTCCGAGATAGCCTGCCCGACGGAGCGCAGTGATGACCCTGTCCTTACCGTTGGCGGCCTTACGCTCCATACCATGCATCATGAATGCTAACGTAACGCCGGTAAGGAAGAGAAAAATTGCTGGCGCAATCCCACCAATGAATTGCGAAATGACGTACGGTCCACTTTCCCGCGTCTCGGGCCGCGCAAAGGAATGAAATACGTGACCTTGAAGCATGATCGTGGCCGCCATCCCTCGAGTCCAGTCGAGGAACGGCAGACGCGCGGTCGATTTCTTTTTTTGCGCCGGCGGCGCTTCCATGGTCTGAGTATGCATCACTTTTGCGGAAATACTCTCTTAACGCCTTTCGGCAGATTTAGCTTAAAAGCTTCGTCCCCGATTGTGGGGTTTACCTTCACGTCCTTGTAGGTAAATAGATAATAATCGCCGGAAGGCTGGATAAACTTCTGCTGAACCGGGTACGCTCCGGCATCTGCAATCCAGAGTTCGAGCTTCTGTAATTTCTCCCGGCGCGCGGCTGAATTCGGCGTGAGTTCAAGTCTGTACACCTTCTGGTTATCTACGGTTTCCTCACCCAAGTACTTCACGGCGTAATTTGATTTCAACTCTTTTCCGGTCGTCCCGAAGCCAACGAGCAGAAACTGGTCGACGAGATCCGTCTGCTTGCCCAAGTCGTACTCCTGTACTTGCTTGAGCTTGGGATAAAAAATCTCGGCCTTTCGTCCTCGGAATGCGACGGTTCTCGGGTCGGGCTTGGTGAAATCGATCAAAACCTGCAAATCATGGGGACC
This sequence comes from Bryobacteraceae bacterium, assembly GCA_963825845.1. GTDB lineage: Bacteria > Acidobacteriota > Terriglobia > Bryobacterales > Bryobacteraceae > DASQDN01. The sequence goes on from CAWGVL010000066.1 coordinate 51,536, forward strand.
GACCTTCTTGAGGGCCATTTTACCCTCCTCGATCGCCTTATCATCAATGACCCTTGTATACGTTAAACGCGTAAGATCAGCGGTCATCGAGCTAAATTTTGCAGCCGACTGGTCGAGATTCGACAGCACATCATCGGTTGTGATTCCGAACGCGGCTATGGACAGGGAGAGTAGATAGACAATCAGACGCATTGTTTGTCACCGAGCGGTTCTCAGGGTCGGGTCGTCGTCGCGATGAATCCTGCTAATTCCTGCTCATTGTCGTGAATCGCTTCTACCTTCAATACGGACTGTTTTGCGCCGTATCTGGACCGAAGAATCTCCTCAACACGAGCTTTTCGCTCCGCGTCTGGAATGGACTGTAGCAATCGGGCTTCCAAGATGAATGCCCGACCATGATCGGACGGTACCTCAACAATACTGCTGGCTCGGGGTTGGTCCCGGAAGATCGCGCGCGGTGTAAGGAAAAGGAAGGCCAAAATCAAGGCCACCATTACGTCGTATTGCCAGCTTGCACGTGGGTAGTCCCAGAGCAGAAATCGTTTAACTCCAGACATTTGCCCGCTGGCCATATGACGTTGATTCTACCATGCGCGTTACGAGCGAAGACATTGTAGTAGCTAGACTTACAAGTTTTAATATTCTACGCGGCACTGCGCCAACGAGCTTGTCGAGTACACTGAGTAGATCTCCGGATGAAGTCTCGATGGCATCTTGTGCTGCCGGCCGCTTTGGTTGTTTTCATCTACCTGCAAACAATCAACTTTACTTTCATCAATTACGATGACGATGCGTATGTGACTGCGAATCCGATGGTAACTGGCGGTTTGACCGTGCAATCCCTGCAGTGGGCCTTTACCAGCCTCGAACGATTTTACTGGCATCCGCTCACCTGGGTGTCTCATCTGACGGACGTTTCTCTCTTTGGCGTTGACCCAGGGCCGATGCATGCGGTGAACATGTTGCTTCACTTTCTTTCATCTTGCCTGCTTTTGATCGTTCTGACCCGGCTGACGGGAGCCTCCCGTCGGAGTCTCGCGGTGACGCTACTTTTTGCCGTTCATCCTCTCAGGGTCGAGTCAGTGGCTTGGATTGCGGAGCGAAAGGACGTGCTCTCAGGGTTTCTGATCATTGCAACTCTGTGGGCCTACGAACGTTACATTCGACAGCCTTCTTCCACAAGATACGCCAGCACTTACGCTTTGTTCCTGCTTGCACTTGCAGCGAAACCGGCGGCTGTTATCGTTCCCTTCCTATTGATGATTCTCGACTTCTGGCCGCTTCAGCGATTTGCGCTCAAGGAAAAAATTCCTTTCTTTGCCATGTCCGCGATGGTGGCGGGCTTGACCATAACGGGAGCGGAAAGAATGGGAGCGCTCCATATGCTGGGGCCGGTACCGCTCACGGCTCGTATCGCGAACGCCTTCTGGTCCGTCGGGACTTACGTTGGTAAGACTATACTTCCGTTTAACTTAGCCGCTCTTTATCCGTATCCGGAGGATCTCCCGTTTGCGCCGCTGATGGCCGTGGCGTTAGGCGCGATTACGGTATTCGCTGTTCTGCAGCGGAAGCGCCGGCCTTGGATTCTTGCCGGTTGGCTTTGGTTCGTAATCGCTCTCGCGCCGACGCTTGGTTTTATTCAGGCAGGGGTTCAGGCGCGAGCCGATAGGTTTACTTACCTGGCGCATATCGGCCTGTTGATTGGGTTCGTTTGGACGGCATATGAGTTTCTGCCCACCCGAGCGCATACCGGCGTTTTGACGGCGGTGGTAATTGTCTTTACGTATTTGTCATATGTCCAGACGTCGACATGGAAGAATAGCGAAACCGTGTTTGCGCACGCGATCGCACACACATCGACGAACTGGCTCGCGGAATATAAGTACGGACTCGCGCTATCTGAGCGAGGAGCCAATGCGGATGCCGTCGTTCATCTTCGGCGCGCCGTTGATGCGAACGCATCGGATCCTTATAGCCGATTGCAACTCGGCCGGGTCGCCGCAGCGGAAGGCCGGTTTGCGGAAGCGGCCGACTGGTTCGCCCAGACAGTTCGCGTGAAGCCGGATTATGGAGACGCGCATTATTCTCTCGGTACGATGTTCGTCGCCCTAGGACGAGAGGGGGAGGCGCTCGCTGCGTTTGAGCGATCGATTCAGTCTGGCCTCGCGCCCGAGTGGAAGGCGAAGGCTCACCTGTCGGCGGGAATAGCCCTCGCGCGTAGCGGGAGAATCGTGGATGCACAGAGACATTTCCGCGCAGCTTTGTCGATACAGCCGGATTTTGCCGAAGCCAAACATGCATTACTGTTAACCGAAGACGACCTGCATCGTACAATGGGCGAGAAGTTCGGCACTAATGGGAGTCATTAATGGCAAATCCCGTCCGTATTCTGTTGGCCGAAGATAATCCGGCTGATGTTTACCTGATCGAAGAAGCGCTTCGTGAACATGAAGTTGACTTCAAGCTGGATGTCGCGCAGGATGGCGAGCAGGCTTTGGCGGTGCTTGCGGATGGCATCGCGACCTTCGATGTGGTTCTCCTAGATTTGAATATGCCGAAGCGCGGCGGAAGCGAAGTGTTGGAGAAACTGCGCGGGAACTCGACGCCGGTGATCATCCTGACTTCATCGGATTCTCCGGCGGATCAGGCGCAGGCCATGGAACTGGGCGCGAAGCATTACATTCGCAAGCCGACGGGACTTGATGATTTTCTGGCGATTGGAGCTGTGATTAAGGATATTGTGAGGAAGTAAGGGTCGGGTAACGCCTTGTTGTTCTCTCCGTCCCACTCGTGGCTCCGTGCCTGTGAAATCCTCTGTCGGAATCGATTTCGGAACCACGAATAGCGCAGTAGCCATTGCCACCGCGGGATCTGTTCAGGTTGCGCATTTCCCATTTCTCGGCGGGGTGGTCGATACCTTTCGATCCGTTCTGTTTTTTGAGCATCCGGTGCGCAGCGGCGCCACTCCAAAACCAGTAGCCGGACCGGCTGCGATTGAGCGGTATCTGGAGCCGCACGAAGGCGGGCGCCTGATCCAATCACTGAAATCCTTTGCAGCAAGTCGAACGTTTCAATCCACGCAGATCGGGACGCGTCAGTACAAGCTAGAGGATCTGATCGGTATCTTCCTGAAGGCGCTTCGATTCGCCGTGGAGCGGCAGTTCGGGCCGCTGGGCAATCATGCGATTGTGGGACGCCCGGTAATGTTCGTGGGTACCCGCAAGCCGGAGGATGAAACTCTTGCGACCGATCGTTTGCGGAGGGCGTACGCCATCGCGGGATTCGATCACATCCGGTTCGAGTATGAGCCAATCGGGGCGGCCTATTCGTACGCGCAGCGGCTGAAGACGAGCGAACTGGTCCTGATTGCCGATTTTGGCGGAGGGACCAGCGACTTCAGCATCGTTCAGCTTTCTCCGGGATCGAAGCACGATATCGTCGCAACCGCGGGCGTTCCGGCGGGAGGCGACACTTTCGATGCGCGTATCATCCGGCATCTGGTTTCGCCCATTCTCGGACTTGGAACGTGGTATCAGTCGGTCGATAAGAATCTTCCCGTGCCCGCATCGTTGTACCGCAAACTCGAAAGCTGGCATCACCTATCGTTTCTGCGATCCCGCGAAAACCTCAGAATCCTGGAGAGCGTGCGCGCGCAGGCGCACGAACCTGAGAAGATCGCACGTTTCCTGGAGATCGTGGGGGAAGATCTGGGGTATCACCTCCATCAATCCGTGCAGCGGACCAAGATGGAGTTATCGAAACGCGACGAAACGGAGTTTGTTTTCGCGGACACGTCTGTGGAGATTCGGAATCGCGTGACACGACGTGAATTCGAATCCTGGATTGGCGAGGACTTGGCTGATATCGAACGGTGCGTTCGGGAACTCCTGAGGCATTCGAGTGTTCGAACAGAGCACATCGATCGTGTGTTTCTGACCGGTGGATCGTCACTGGTTCCGGCGCTTCGCCATCTGTTTGCTCGTCAGTTCGGGCCGGCGAAACTGGCGGCCGGCGATGAGTTTACTTCGGTGGCGCGAGGACTGGCTCTGATCCATAATTAGGCCGCCATGGATCGATTGCGATAGAATGCGCATTTCGCCCCGGGAGGAACCATGCGTCATTTCATTCTGGCAATAGCCTTCGCCTGCGCGGTATCCGCGCAAACGAAAAAGATCCTGATTAGTGGAGCCGATCCCACTCTTTTGCAGCAACTCGAATCGGCGTCTCCGAAAGTGAAAATCGTGCCGGTGACACCCGATACCGTCATGAAAGAAATCGTTGATGCTGACGCTTTCATCGGAGAGATCAAACCTGAGCAGGTCAGGGCAGGGAAGAACCTGAAGTGGGTTCAAGTCATGAGCGCGGGCGTAGAGCGTGTGCTGCACTTATCAGGCGGAAACGATCTGCGGGACAGCAACATTGTTCTGACGAATAATCAGATTGTGCAGGGACCGGAGATCGCCGATCATGCGCTGGCCATGCTGTTGACGCTTTCTCGCGGCATCAACACGTTCATCGCTAATAAGCAGCAGGAATTGTGGCAGGCGAGGCCTTATTCGGGAATTGAGCTGAACGGACGAACCGCTGTGGTGATCGGAGTTGGCGGAATCGGCACGCAGATCGCTGTACGCGCACATGCATTCGGCATGGACGTGATTGGCGTCGATCCGGAAGATATCCCGTACTCGCCCTTCGTAAAGAAAGTCGTTAAGCCTGATCAACTGAACGAAGTACTTCCACAGGCGGACGTCGTCTTTATCTCTGCGCCGCATACGCCGAAGAGCCACAAGATGATGGGCCCGCAGCAGTTCGAACTGATGAAGCAGGGCTCCTACTTTTATAGCGGTCAGCCGCGGCGGAATTTATGATCTGCCTGCGCTGATCAAGGCGCTCGATTCCAAGCGTTTGGCCGGCGCGGGCGTCGATGTCACCGATCCTGAGCCGCTGCCGAAGGGCAACGCGCTGTGGAAATTCGATAATGCATTGATCACGCCGCATATCGCCGGCCGTTCGGATAAGGATCGGGCTCGGATGATCGGAACGATTCAGGAGAACATTCGTCGATTTGCGGATGGACGGCCGCTCCTGAACGTCGTCGATAAGCAGAAGGGTTATTAGCTCATCGAAGCGGCAGAGGAGCGATGGCCGCTCCTCGGTATCGCGCAGTTCTCCCGTCTATGCAGAAGATGTTGGTTCGCGTCGCGGTGGTTCAGGCTGGATCGATACTGTTCGATCGCGACCGGACCATCGAGAAGGCGTCAGACTTTGCCCGCGATGCCGCCGCACGAGGCGCCGAAGCTGGTTGTTTTCCCCGAGGCCTTCATTGGCGGTTACCCGAAAGGCTTCGATTTCGGCGCGCGTGTGGGATCGCGAAGCGCCGAGGGCCGGGAGCAGTTCCGGGAATACTTCGACGGTGCGCTCGAGATTCCGAGTCCATCTTGCAGCGCTCTCGCAGCTATCGCACGGAGTAATGGGATTCACTTGGTCATCGGTGTAATTGAACGTGATGGCGGCACGCTGTACTGCACAGTGCTCTTTTTTTCGCCGGATGGCGAACTGGCAGGGAAGCATCGTAAGGTGATGCCGACCGCGATGGAACGCCTGGTGTGGGGTTTTGGCGATGGCTCAACTTTGCCTGTGCTTCATACGAAACTGGGCCGCATCGGCGCGGTGATCTGCTGGGAGAACTACATGCCATTGCTGCGGATGGCGATGTACAGCAAGGGTGTGCAGATCTATTGCGCGCCTACCGTCGATGACCGTGAGACCTGGCTGCCAACGATGCGTCACATTGCGCTGGAAGGGCGCTGTTTTGTACTGTCGGCATGCCAATACAGTTCTGAGCCGCTGATCCGCGGCGGAAGCTGCATCGTTGCTCCGCTGGGGCACGTTCTAGCGGGACCGAACGTCGATGAAGAAACGATTCTTACGGCAGACTTGGATTTGGATGAGATCACGCGCGGCAAGTACGATCTGGACGTGGTCGGACACTATGCCCGACCGGACATCTTCGAGCTTCGCGTGAACGAGCGGCGCATGCGTGTGGTTAGCCGCGACGATCAGGATTAATAGGATGCGGGCGCCTGGGTATCGATACGCGCCCGCACTGCCCGTTTAATGGATCTGAGGCTTCAGAACGATCTTGATGCAGGAGTCGTTCTTGTCGTTGAACATCTTGAAGCCTTCCGGGGCTTGATCGAGCGGGAGCGTATGGGTAATGACGAAGCTCGGATCGATCTCACCTTTCTGAATGCGCTCGAGTAGCGGCTTCATGTACTTCTGGACATGACATTGGCCGGTCCGGATCGTCAGAGAGCGATTCATTACGGAACCCATCGGGAACTTGTCGATGAATCCGCCATACACACCGATGACCGACACCGTCACCGCCGTTCCGGCACGCCATAATCGCCTGCCGCAGAGCGATCGGACGATCGGATTCGAGCATCATGGCCTGCTTCGCCCGGTCATAGGCGTACGTCAGTCCAGGCGCGTGTGATTCCAAGCCGACGGCGTCGATACAGGAGTCCGGTCCTCGTCCCCCGGTCATTTCCCGCAGCGCTTCGTAGATATCACACTGCTCGTAGTTGATGGTCTCGGCGCCGCTTTTTCTTTCGCCATCGCGAGCCTCTCCGGTATACGATCAATGCCGATGACACGCTCCGCGCCGAGCAGGTACGCGCTCTTCATGGCGAACTGGCCGACCGGACCGCAGCCCCAAACGGCTATGGTGTCGCCCGGCTTTATGTTGCACATATCGGCGCCCATGTATCCCGTCGGGAAGATGTCTGAAAGAAAGAGCACTTGCTCATCCGCCATTCCTTCAGGTACTTTGATTGGGCCTACATCCGCAAACGGAACCCGAGCATATTCGGCCTGACCACCCGCATAGCCGCCGAGCAGGTGTGAGTATCCGAAGATGCCGCATGGAGAATGGCCCCACATCTTTTCCGCCATCCAGGCGTTCGGATTGGTGTTCTCACAGACTGAAAACAATCCCTGCTGGCACGAGAAGCATTTGCCGCAGGCGATCGGGAACGGGACTACGACTCGATCGCCTTTCTGCAAATTCTTCACCTCCCGGCCGACTTCTATCACCTCTCCCATGAATTCATGGCCAAGGATGTCGCCGCTCTCCATCGTCGGAACGAAGCCGTTGTATAGGTGTAAGTCCGATCCGCAGATTGCCGTTGACGTGATTTTCACGATTGCGTCGTGTTGGTTCAGAATCTTTGGGTCGGGTACGGTTTCTACTCGAAGGTCGCGTTTTCCCATCCAACAATTGGCTCTCATGATTGCTCCCTCTGTTCAGTAGTAGCTTCAGTCGGAGGCTGGGCCGGGTGCATGCCGGAATGAATGCTGGCGTCCGACTTCACGACCTCTCCCGTCTCGAGGATCTGCTTCAATGCTCGAAGATCGTGATGAATCTGCTGTCCGGGATCCTGCGCAACAGCTTGGCGATGGCCGCGCTGATGGAGCCTCCGGGGGGCGCATAGCGGATATCGACCCGGATGCTGGTACCGCGGCCGCCCGTTGCGCGTTGGAAGCGCACGGTCCCGGCGTTGTACACATCGGAGTTCTCGAGCGAACGCCATGAGATCATCTCATTCGGCCGGTCGTCCGTGATCTCGGCATCCCACTCGACTGCCGTTCCGCCTGGACCCTTGGCTCGCCAGTGCGATCGCCGGTCACCGGTGATTTGGACTGAGTCGATATACCGCATGAACTTCGGCAACTCTTCGAAGTTGCGCCAGAATGCGTACACCTCTTCCGGGGAACGGTTGACCGTGATGGTTTCCACGACGACTGTGTATTCCTCTTCGGAACGACGCGCCGCTGATTCATCACTCATACGCTGCGCGCAAACCACGTCGAGGGCAGTGACGCCGAGAACGGCAGCGGTGGCCGCCGCCACCCGCGTTTTGTCGGATCTGTCCGACCTCATCGCGCGTGCGAGTGTGGCCAAGTCCATGAGATCGCCGGCTACGCGACTCCAGACCCATCCCGGCGCCTGGGGCTGGGACAGGATTCCGACTCCCGCAGCGAGTTCGCGCATCCCGTAGAAACGTAGCAACGATCGGTTTTTGTCATCGTCCTGCACTCCGATGAGATTTGCGACGGTTCCCGGCGTGACGACCTCGGCGAGCCCGAGTCCGATGCTGAACCAGCCCAGACCATTCGCGAGCCGCCCGTTCGCTTCGCCGGATATTCCGTTTTCGTATGCTCCTGCCTGCTGTTGCTGTACTGCATTCATGTAGTCACCTCCGCCTTGTTGCGGTTCCGCCCATGTGACGCTGGTGACAATAAAGACGAGCGACTTTAACCGTGTTCATGCCCTCCGAGGGCGTACGCTACGATCGTCGGAGAGCACTTCCCTGATGATGGATCGAAGAACGTTCCTCGCCGCGCCGGCGACTCTTTTTGGCGCGCAATCCGCCGTTCGCGTCGTAGCGCTTCCCGCAGAAGAGTATGTCTTTCCTCCCGAAGGGCACGCTTACCGTGAGAACGGCGCCGCTCATCGGATCTGGCGCAGTACTCTGGAAGCCGCGCCGGACTTGGTTATCGTGCATGGCCGAGGCGCGGACGGATTCGCCAGGGCTCTCGAGACGCGTGGGATCCATGCTCGGGTAGTAGAATCTGCATCGGCAGCGGAGGCGAGCCGAGTGGTGACCTCGCGAGTTCCGCAGTCGCCTGCCAGCCGCGAGATGATTCGACGAGTTTTGCGGTCGCCCGGGGACATGGCGGTACAGCTTTCCAGGAAGTATGGGGCGGCACTTCAGAACGTCGTGTATATCGAAGCGTTCGCGGTTTTGGGCCATCTTCGCCTGGGACGGCGGGGACATGTTGCTGCGCTTCTGGAACCGTACCTCAGCGGGCAGAAGGACAGCTTGGCGAAGGCTACCGCGAGTCACTACTCCGGGCACCTGCTTGTGGCCGAGTACGCCCGAAAGAATCGCGATAAACGCGCAGCCGATCTTGCGGTTAAGGCTGCACGACGGGCGATCGAACAACCCCTGGACAATGAGATGAGCGACTCGGTGTTCATGGTGTGTCCAATCCTCGCGGCAGCGGCAACTCTGTCGTCAGAAACCGCAAGCTTTGCGAAGGCGTCCGCGTCGCACTACGATCGCATGGAGAAGCTTTGCCGCCGCACGGACGGAATCTGGCGCCACTCGCCGCTGTCTGACGCAGCGTGGGGGAGAGGAAATGCGTTCCCCTTGCTAGGATTGGCGCTGACGCTGTCTTATCTCCCAAAATCCGATCCGGCTTTCGGGCGGCTGCTTAGCGCTTACTCGAGTCTTGCAGACCGGCTCGCGATTCATCAGGATGCCGGAGGCCTTTGGCATCAGGTGATCGATCGGTCGGATTCTTATGCGGAGTTCTCCGCGACTTCAATGATTGCGCTCGCGATCGAGCGCGGTATGCGGCGGGGATGGCTGCCTCGGGCAAAGTATTCGCCTGCGGTGGCGCGCGCCTGGCGTGCTGTCCAACGCCGAACCTCGCTCGAAGGAGAACTCATGGATGTTTGTGAATCAACCGGCAAGCAGTCCTCGATTGAAGCTTACTTCAAACGCGAAGCGATCTTCGGGCCTGACCCACGCGGCGGAGCGATGGCAATCGTGCTGGCCACCGAACTCGCGGGACTTGCATGAGAGTTACTCCCGGTACACGATCGTGCGGTTTGCGGTGACATCGCGGAAGACCTGCGAGTTTCCATTCGGCCACCGGAGCGTGATTATATCTACTTTCGTCGCCTCTCCGAGTCCGAAGTACAACGCGAATTCATGTTGTGAGTAGTAGCTGCCGCCGCTTGCGACATCGGCCATCTGCCGGCGCCCTCCGGCCTCGACGGTCACGCGACTTCCGATTGCGCTGCGATTCGATTTCGTTCCTTCGAGCTGAATACGAATCCAGTTCCCTCGTGCCGTTTTGTTCTTCAGGACGGTAGGAGGCTCATTCATGTTGACGATGACTATCTCGGGCCGGCTATCTCCGTCGAGATCACCGACCGCCAAGCCACGGGCCGGCCGGATGGCGCGAAATGGTTCACCTGCCATCGACGTTATGTCCGCGAACCTGGTGTCACCCAGATTGCGATACAACAGCGTAAGTTGCCTGTAGCGCTCCCCGAGTTTTGAACGGTCGATTTCTGGATAAACGTGTCCGTTGGACATGATGAGGTCAGGCCGAGCATCTTCATCTATATCGAGGAACGCTACACCCCATCCGAGCAACTGGTGTGCTCCGAGTCCAGCCTCCTGGGCAGTATCGCGGTAGAAGCGGCCATCCTCATTCAGATAAAGCGAGGGCAAGTCACCTGAGAAGTTGGTCTTCGCGATGTCAAGGAATCCGTTTCCATCCAGATCGGCGACTGCCACCCCCATGCCTGACTGAAGGCGGCCATCGACGTTGTATGCGACCCCGGCTTCCACTCCACGTTCGAGGAAGGTTCCGTCGCGTTTGTTCTCATATAGGAGGCTTGGCGTTTGATCGCAGGCGACATAAATGTCGGGCCAGGCATCGTTGTTGAAGTCTGCCACGACCACCCCAAGACCGAAGCGTCCACCCGGCTTCAGGATTCCTGACTTGGCGGACATATCTTCGAAGGTGGCGCCGCCGCGATTGCGATACAACGCATTCTTCGCCTTGGCTAAACCCAGAGGTCCACAGAAGACAGGCATGCCCTTCCAGATGCAGTCTGTCGCCTCGGCCCGGCTTTGGCGTTTTGGAGAGATCCAGATCGACATAGTTTGCGACGAACAGGTCAATCCGATCGGCCAGCCAAGTCGCAGTCCGGAGCCCCAGCGTGTTCCCGTGACCGGTTCCCAGACTTCGGATGACATCCCCGACTTTGCCGTACTCAGTGTTGCCGCCAATGCGGTTGCTGCCATAGTAAGTAACGGCAAGATCAATATCGCCATCGTTGTCAATATCTGCGGCGCAGGCCGCCTGTGCCCAGCCTTTGAGATCCTTTCGGCAGGCTCATCGCCGAGCACGGCCCGGCTCTCGTGGATATCCCGGACGATACAGAAGCAAGCCCGATCCTTCACCTAGCTTGAGTACGATGGTTGTCCCGTTCGTGATCAGGACATCATTCCTGCCGTCTCCGTCGAAGTCGAAGATCGCCGCCCCGTTTCCAGTAGATTCCAGGATGAATGAATTTCGAGAGCCATTCCCGTATAGTTGTCGTGGTGTCAGAAATCCCCAATCAGCAGCTACATCGATTAAGTGGATTCCAGCGTTTCCAGCGAGCTCAGCGAAGGGCGCAAAGAGCATTAGTGTGAGGGTCAGGAATGCTTGACTTTTCAACACCGTTGTGAACATATCATTCTCAGCCTTTTGCGCTTTTCTGAGGGGCTCAGCAGCAACAACTTAAGCGGTGGGTATGGAAAGCACGTCTCTTTCAGAGGTGGTGTCTGATTGTTCTTGCGCAAGTTTCTCTGTTCGCGCAGCGTGACTTCGGCACGCTCACCGGTACGGTTACGGATACCAGTGGAGCCGTAGTAGCAGGAGCGAAGATTCTGATCACAGAACAAGCGACCGGCGTGAAGGATATGGTTGAAGCGGACACACCGGACGTATGTGCGTCCCCTGTTGAAACCGGGTACTTACACGATTGAGGTCGAAGCTACAGGATTCCGTAAAGCGATTCAGCGCGACATTCTGCTGAATGGCGGCGACCGTGTGGGTCTCAATATTCAGCTCACGGGCCCACACGAGAGCTGACCTCCTCGACGCAGCTTGCCCACATTGCGATAGAGACGAGAAGGACCAGCCTCTCCAGAAGCTATGAAGATGTCCGTGAGTGAGTCATCATCGTAATCAAAGAGAGCCACACCCGAGCCCGTGGTTTCAAGGATGTACTTCTTCGACTTCTCACCCCCATTCGGGAAGGATCGGTAAGGCCCGCCACACGGGCGATATCGTCGGGCGCGCTTGCAACAGATGTTGACCGCGATGGCTGGCCCGATCTGTATGTCGCATGTGACCAGACGCCGAGTCTGCTTTACATGAATCAACGCGATGGCACATTCAAGAGGAGGGCAAAGAGGAAGGCCTGCTTCGCGGCGTTGCATTGGATGAGAACGGGAAAGCACTCTCAGGTATGGGTGTGGTGGCGGCCGACTACGATAACGACGGCACCATCGATCTGTTTCGCACAATTTTTCTGACGAACGCGTCACGCTCTACCGCAATCGCGGCGATGGCAGTTCGACGAAACCACTGCTGCTGCCGGCCTGGGCTTAAATACCCGGTATGTGGGATGGGGTACAGCGTTTGTCGATTTCGATAACGATGCGCGGGTTGACATTATCCAGGTCAACGGTCACGTCTTCCCGGAAGCCGGGAACTATCGACAGCGGGCGATCTTCTATCGCAACACAGGCGGTCGGTTCATTGAAGTTCCGGGGCCATCTGAGCTCCATTCGGCGCGCGGGCTTGCTGCCGGTGACCTGGACAATGACGGGACACTCGAATTGGTTGTGAACAATCAGAATGAAGCTCCTTCCCTGTGGCGACCGCCTTCACGTGCGGCCGGGAACTGGGTGATATTCGACCTTCCTGTAGGTTCGACCGTAAAGTTGTCAGCAGGCGGTATCACCCAGGTGAACGAGGTGCGCGCCGGTGGCAGTTATCTTAGTCAGCACGACCGCCGCCTTCATTTCGGACTGGGTTCCGCGACCCTCATAGATTCCATCGAGATTGTCTCTCCAAAAGGAGAGCGTCGAACTCTCAAACGACAGCCCGTCAATCGCATTCTGGAACTGAGAGTTGGCGGCGGCCTTCACATCGTTGGGACGCGCACATACGCATTCACCCCAGTACCGTAGCAGTCATTTACCGTAGACGCGGTAAGAGCATCTCCCGTCGGGGTAGATCTTTTGCCCTTAGTCGTTTATTACCACCCGGCTAGTACAAACAATCAACTTGTTGGAAATGCGGGTGTTTCTGATTCATTAGCCCCAAATGCGGGTGATTGTAACTCCTGGGAGATTCATCTAAAGTCCCTACATACGTTGCGGGTAAATAAGCAACAAATAACTGGAGCACCCATCGACATATGAGCGTAGTTCGATCCATGATTTTGACAGGCGCCGTACTCGCAGGCGCTGTCGGAGCACTGGCACAGAGCCAGAAAAAGTTTGATTTTGCTGTCATCGGTGATGCCCCCTACGGACCCGCGACCGGCGCGGCTCCTGACCGGGTGCAAGTTTATCCGGCTCCTGCCTATGAGAGGTTGATCTCCGATATTAACGGCTCGCTGAAGGAGAACAAGTCATTCGTCATCCATGTCGGCGACATCAAAGAGGGTAATTCCCGATGCGATGACAACGTGTACACGACGAATCGGGATTACTTCAATACCTTCGATATGGCAGCGATCTTTACGCCCGGTGACAACGAATGGACTGACTGCCACCGGACAACGAATGGAGGTTACAATCCCCTCGGACGGCTTGCTTTTTTGCGCCAGACTCTCTACACAGACGACTTGAGCCTAGGACAGAAGAAACTTACGCTCACGCGGCAGACAGGATATCCTGAGAACGCTCGCTGGCAGTTCGGTCAGGTCATTTTTGTGACTCTGAACATGCCCGGAAGCAACAACGGCTTCCAGAACGCGAGTTCAGGCGGCGCCGTAGCTAATCCTTATCGCACTGCAATGGATGCCGAGTACACAGCTCGCAACGCAGCGAACATGGCGTGGCTGAATGCCGCGTTCGATGCCGCTGCTGCGGACCCGAAGGTCAAAGGCGTATTCATCGCGATACAGGCGAACCCGTTTGAGCGTTTCCTCGAGTCCGGGCAAACCTATACTATTTCTGGTTACGCGGATTTTATTTCGACGCTGAGAACGCGCACGGTAGAGTTCAACAAACCCGTTGTGCTGGCACACGGCGACACGCATTACTACCGGCTTGACCGACCGATGACGGGTACGTATCCCGCCTGCGCAGGCAACGTGCAATCACCCTGCTCACCGGTCGCCGTGCCGAGCAGCCCAACGGACCGGATTGACAACCTGCTTCGGCTGGAGGTCTTCGCGCAGAACGACGTGCATTGGGTGAAAGTATCGGTGGACGATGAGGACCCGGACCTCTTCTCCTTTTCGCCGCAGAGAGTGGCGGGTAACTGAGTCGCAAGTTCAGAATCACGCAATGGACGGCGCTCTTCGCAAGAAGGGCGCCCTTTGTTTGTGTGCCGAGCATGTTCGACAGCTTGAGGGTGAAAGTCCCTTTGACAACCTGATGGAGGTGAAGTCATAGCGAAGCGCAAGGGCGTTCCGGTGACGGAGGGTCTGAAAGAAGCGTGGAGCAAAGGCGCGAGCCGATGAACAAGAACCGGATAAGAGGCATATGGTGCCGGACGAGCGGGCAAAGGATCGCGAAGTCCATATCCATCAAGGGCACTGGATGTAAATCCGGCGGTTGCGCGTTGAAGGCGGTCGAGCTTACCTCGGGAGATCTGCCGTTTGTCTTGGATTCAAGACTGAGGATTGAGCGATCGGTCCTGACCGGGCGGCAGAAGTCAGCAGAGGGCGTATTAGGCACGCGAGTGCTGAAGGCCCGAACGGTCCCCGAAAGGGGTTAATGGGAGCGGCGAATAAGCGGCGCGACTCATGAGCGACAAGCGGCAGAAGAACCAGCTAGTGTTGGCCTTCATGGCAGAAGATACGGGTGAAGCTCAAAGGGCTGCCATCGAAGGGACCGAATCGCTTGCGGCGAAGCGCGGGACAGAAAGCCCGGCCATTGGCGAACAGTTAATGGAGGAAGTCTGCGGGCGGGAAAACTGCAAGCAGGCATTGGCACGAGTGAAGGCCAACAAAGGAGGCGCTGGCGTGGACGGGATGACTGTCCATGAGTTGCCAGAGTTTCTGAAACAACACTGGCCAACGATTCGGGAACAATTGTTGAGCGGGACGTATAAGCCGCAGCCGGTAAAACGGGTAGAAATCCCGAAGCCGGATGGAGGAATGCGAACGCTTGGCATTCCAACGGTGCTGGATCGATTTATCCAGCAAGTGGCGATGCAGGTACT
The DNA here is from genome assembly GCA_963825845.1 of Bryobacteraceae bacterium. Lineage (GTDB taxonomy): Bacteria > Acidobacteriota > Terriglobia > Bryobacterales > Bryobacteraceae > DASQDN01. The sequence goes on from CAWGVL010000066.1 coordinate 66,578, forward strand.
GCAACGCAGATGGGACCCGATGTTTTCCGAGCACAGCTACGGGTTTCGTCCCGGGCGGTCGGCGCATCAGGCGGTAGAAGCGGCGCAGAAGTACATCGCTGACGGATACCGCTGGGTGGTGGATCTGGATCTGGAGAAGTTCTTCGACCGGGTCAATCACGACAAACTGATGGCGAAGATCGCCGAACGGGTCAGCGACAAGCGAATGCTGAAGCTGATCCGGACGTTTCTCGGGGCTGGTGTGATGGAAGGCGGACTGGTGAGTCCGGTGGATGAGGGGACGCCACAGGGCGGTCCTTTATCGCCCTTGCTGTCGAACGTCGTGCTTGACGAGTTCGATCGGGAGTTAGAGCGGCGCGGACTTCGGTTTGCGCGGTATGCGGATGACAGCAACATCTACGTTCGCAGCCGCCGGGCCGGAGAGCGGGTGATGACAAGCATTACGCGGTTCATCACGAAGAAGCTCAGGCTCAAGGTGAACGAGCAGAAGAGTGCGGTGGCGCGGCCGTGGGCACGGAAGTTTCTAGGGTTCAGCTTCACGAACGCAGGCATACCCAAGCGGCGGATTGCGCCGAAAGCGGTGGACCGGTTCAAGGAGCGGGTTCGGGAACTGACGCGTCGGACGCGGGGTGTAAGCACGGAACGGATGGCCGAAGAACTGGCCCGATATCTTCGAGGCTGGCTTGGGTACTTTGGGAAGTGTGAAACGCCGTCAGTGTTGGAAGGTCTTGAGAAGTGGTTCCGGCGCAGGCTGCGATCTGCGATTTGGAAGCAGTGGAAGCGAGGGTCGGTGCGGTTTGCCGAGCTACGTCACCGGGGTGTGGGCAAAGATCTCGCCGCTCAAACGGCGGGCAGCGCTCATGGTCCGTGGCGGCTTTCCAACAGCCCGGCACTCTCGATTGCGCTGCCCAATGCTTATTTCGACTCGCTCGGGATTCCGAGATTAGCTGGCTGCCGATAGCTCAACCCGCCGAACCGCCGTGTACGGACCCGTACGCACGGTGGTGTAACAGGGAAAGCTGGCGACAGCCTACCTATGTTTATTGGAACCTTTGAACTATCCGCTACCCTGATGAGTAGTCGGATTGCGCTTACATGTCCTCTGACACATATCGGTGGCTCGCTAAATACTACGATCATCTCTTCGAGTTTCGGCGACCGTTCGAGTCAGCGCGAAAGCGCATTGTGGATCCGCTTCTCCCGAGGATAGAATCAGCTTGCGACCTGGGTTGCGGCACGGGCACATTCGCTGTTCTCCTGGCTCGGCGGGGAATCGTTACGTTTGCGGTCGATCTCTCACCGGATATGTGCCGCCTCGTCCGAGAAAAGGCGCGGCGGGCCGCCGTATCTCTGAAAGTGATCCAAGCGGACATGCGAGACTTTCAACTGCCGCAACCCGTAAATCTCATTACATGCGAGTTCGATGCGCTCAATCATGTTCCGGCCAAGCGGGACCTTCGGCGAGTGCTGCGGTCCGTTAAAAAAGCCTTGCTACCCGGCGGGTATTTCGTCTTCGATGTGAACAACCGTCTGGCATTTGAGCGGATATGGGCCAACACCTGGTTCCTGGAGAAGGACCCTGTCGCCATGATCATGCATGGCGGTCACAAGCTTGGAACGCACAAGGCGTGGACTGATGTCGAGTGGTTCGTGCGCTCGGGCAAGTCATGGAAGAGGTATCACGAGCACGTGGAGGAGGTTTGCTGGAACGCCTCCGAGATTCAGGGCGCGCTGACAGGAGCCGGTTTTGACCAGGTTCGGACGTGGGACGCAGCGCCGATGTTCAAGGATGCTTTCACTCTTCCCGGCAATCGCACATTTTGGCGAGCGCGTAAGCCCGCGGGGTAACCGCACAAATTTCGAAACACGTTGGCACTGCCGCGGGTCGACTCTGCAAGAGGAAGGCATGATGCCCCTATCTACGGAGTCCACATCTTCATCTCACGGCCCCATCAGCGAAGAAGCGCTTGATCGTATATTCCGCGAAGCTCGAAGCTTCTCGTACTGGTTAGACGTACCCGTCACCGACGACACGTTACGGGCGATCTATGAACTCATGAAATGCGGGCCAACGAGCGTTAACTCCAGTCCGGCACGGTTTCTCTTTCTTCGTACGCCCGAGGCAAAGCAACGTCTCGTTCCTGCCCTCGCGCCCGCTAACGTGGGCAAAGCGTTGACGGCTCCGGTTACCGTCATTATTGGTTACGAACTTCGATTCTACGAAGCCCTGCCGAAATTGTTTCCGCACGCTCCCGGTTACCGGGACGTGTTTGCCAACTCGCCTGAGCTTGCCGAGGTAACGGCTCGGCGCAATTCGAGTCTCCAGGGCGCCTATCTGATCATTGCGGCTCGGGCGCTAGGGCTGGACTGCGGTCCAATGTCGGGATTCGACAACGCCAAGGTCGACCAGGAGTTTTTTGGCGCCGGCAAGGAGGTCTCCGATTACGATCAGGAGTTCTTTCCACAAACACACGTGAGGTCGAATTTCCTGTGCAATCTTGGGTACGGGGACCGATCCCGGCTGCATCCGCGGAGTCCGCGGTTCGAGTTCGAGGAGGCTTGTGCGGTACTCTGACATGCGATGCCCTTTGACGCGTTAAGCTGTTCGACGGGTATGTCCCTTCCTCGCAAAGTCAGGCAGCTAAGTCATCCATTGCTGATTGCGTGGTGTTTCGGCGCGCCCCTTTTTGCTGAGGACTGGCCTGAGTGGCGCGGCAAAGGACGCGCGGGCATATGGAACGAATCGCCGGTTATCGAGGTGTTTCCGGACAAAGGACTGAAAGCCATCTGGCGGTCACCCGTGCGAGGAGGCTTCGCAGGACCGGCCGTCGCGACGGGACGTGTTTTCGTCACTGACTTTCAGGCGTCGAACGGTTTGAAGGGCATCGAGCGCGCTCTGTGTCTCGAAGAGAAGAGCGGAAAAGTGCTCTGGATCCGAGAGTGGGACGCGGATTACAAAGGCATCAGCTACTCGATCGGTCCGCGCGCAACACCTACGGTTGATGGAGACCGCGTCTATGTCGTCGGAGCGAGCGGTAAGTTGTTTTGCCTCCGAACCGCGACCGGTGAGGTGATCTGGCACAAGGATTATGTGACAGATTACGGAATGCAAATGCCTGTGTGGGGCATAGCGAGTGCGCCGCTGGTCGATGGCAATCGTCTGATCACGATTGTTGGAGGCCAACCAGATGCGAAGGTAATGGCGTTCGACAAGATGAGCGGGAAAGAGATCTGGAGGTCGCTGCCGTCAGATTCAGAGCAAGGATACGCGCAGCCTGTAATCACGGAAGCCGGGGGTATCAGGCAATTGATCATCTGGCATCCGCTCGGCCTGGCATCACTTGACCCTGCGACAGGTAAGGTCAATTGGCAGCAGCCGTTTCGCGTCCATATGGGTATGACGCTTGCAACACCCGTGGCCAGCTGTTCCCGGTTGCTGGTGTCTTCGTTCTATAACGGCTCGATGCTCATGGAACTCGCGCGCGAAAAGGCCACCATGCTGTGGAAAGGCAAAAGCGACAGCGAAATCAACACGGACGGGCTACACGCGGTGGTCAACACGCCGGTTATCGACGGTGATTATATCTATGGCATCTGCAGCTATGGTCAGTTTCGATGCTTGAACCTGAAAACCGGAGAGCGTGTATGGGAATCGATGGAGGTGACGAAAGAGAAGGCTCGTTGGGCCTCGGGGTTCATCGTCCGCCATGGTGAGCGGTACTTCATCAACAATGATCGGGGCGAATTGATTATCGCGAAGCTGTCGCCGCAAGGGTACAAGGAGATCAGCAGGACGGGTTTGATAAAGCCCACCTCCAACCCAGGAAATCGACGTGAACTCGGGGCTGTGAACTGGTCGCATCCAGCCTACGCAAACCGGCGAATTGTCGTTCGAAACAATGAGGAGATTATCTCCTTCTCGCTCGAGCCGGAGTGAGTCGCTATAGGCCCGATGCCATGCCGTGATCGTAACGTCCGGTGAGCACATATTCAATGTTCATCGCCGTAAATACGTGGCCGGGCTTGCCGTAGAGCGTATGCACATGCTTCGTGTAATCGTAGGCGGCCGGCATCTGACTGTAAAAGGTGAGACGCCTCGGGGCCAGCAAGGCTGCCGCCTCCGGCAGATCTGTATGTCTCATGATGTTCAAAAAGATAGGACCCTCCCGATGACTCGAAGGCGCATCCATGAGCATCACTTGGTCTACTCGCGGTTCCAAGAGCGCGGCGTAAAGACCGAGCGCGCCTGAGATGCCCTTGCCCAGGATCATAATTCGCTCGGGATCGACCCCTTGTTCCACGCGCAGCTTCTCGAATGCGGAGAGCACGTCACGAAGCCGCATCGAATCGATCGTCTGACCGGTGTGCATGGCATTGCGAAGGGTGTCCTTCCAGAAGGTGCGGGACCACGGGATCTCACCGACACCCCGAGGCCACACGATCATCCTGATGGATTCGTTACGACGGTTGACACCGCTCAGTACGTCGTTGATGTAGGCGACATCTTCTCCGTCCGATGCAATGTATAGCAGTGCCGGAAGTTTGCCATCGATCTCCTTCGGTTTGCGGACCTCGGTGCGAATCGGTGTGTCATCATCGGGATCGACGGGTAGCAGGCTACGAATCTCGGCAAGGAGCTTGGTCCTGCGCAATTCCCATGCCGGCAGGGCTGCGAATCTCGCGGAAGGCGGACGAGTAGTAAACGTTTCGTGGATGCGGAAGTTAATTGCATCCGCCGGTGGATTGCCAGCCGAAGACTGAAAGCTGCTCGGGTGGCGCATTGCTGTAGTCCATATCCGGCTTCCGATCTGGGATTTTCATCAGATGCTTGTCGAAGAATCGGATGGCTCGTTCGCGAAGGAAGTCAGAGTCTTTGTGATCGGTGTCAACAACCACGTTCTCAAATGATGCCTCAATACCGTAGCTCTTATATAGGCCACTAACAGTCTGTTCGAATTGCTCGTACCCCGCGACCGGAAACAGACGGTCCTGACGTCCATGCATCATCAATAAAGGACGAGGCGCAATCAGGGCTCCCTGATGCAGCATGTCGTGGCGGTGTCCGTTGATCGGGAACATGCAATCGCAGTGTAGTTGTTGCGTATTGTCCCGAACGTTTACAGCGTAAGTACTAATACCCATCACCGGCACGACGACTTTGATGCGAGGATCAACCGCGGCCGTGAACCAACTCATAGCAGCTCCCCCGGAACGACCGGTCATGCCGATACGTTGTTTGTCGACCTCCGGGCGCGTTTCCAGATAGTCAATGGCTCGCATCGCGTTCCAAACTTCCACACCGGCGGGTGTGTAGCCACGTGAATACCAGTCGTACATCTCCTGGGTATTCACACCGTGGTGCATGCCGAACGTTTCCGCAATCTGAATGGAATCCAGGATGAATGCTACATAGCCGTTCTTAGCGAAGCTGATCCCGTGCCGCTGATACTGCGTCTTGTCGCCATGAGGTGAATAGGCGTGACCGCAGACGTAGATGATTGCGGGCGCCGGCGCAGTGCGAACCTTCGGGATGTATAGGTTCCCTGTGACATAGACTTTCGGCATGCTCTCAAACGCGATCTTCTCGATTACGTACGTACCTTTGTCAAGCGTTCCGGTGACTTTGACGTTTAGAGGTGTCCGCTCCGGCCATGGAAGGAGGCCAAGCATGTCACGCATTTCGTCGAGGCGTTTGGCGCGAAGCTGCTCCCACGACTGGCGCGACGCGAGTTCCGCCGCAGCTTTGTTAGTGATAGCAAGAGCTGCGCGCTCCAGATATCCAGTTACCTGACGCTTGGATTCGAGCATCTGGCGATAGGCTTCGTCGCTCGTGGGTTGAGCCGAGGCACTCAAGCTGAGAAGGGTCATCGCACACAGCAGGCGCATGGGGTCAGTATATGGCGATGACAGGCGTACAACTGTTATCGGCGGTTGCGCGTTAGAAATCCTCGAAACACAGTCTCGAATTTTCCTGTCTCTTTGAGCAGTGACGAACGACCGTTGATGCTCCTAACGCAGTCGTTCCGCCGACGGCACTCCCCGTACTCGGGAGCTCGCGGAAAGGAGGCGAACGCATAACTGTGACTCGCCTGATTGGAACATCCAACATCACCCTGGGAATCTGCGTCGGGTGCGCAATCTTTGTCGCCTGGGCGCAAAACCCCGCGGCACGCCCGCAACGGGACGCAGTTGCTGAAGCTCAGCAGCCTCAGGCCGTGAAGACAAACCGCCCTGAGCAGCAGAAAAGCGCCCACGACCAATCGGACATCTTCGATCCCAGCAGGGCCGAGCCTGCATCCCCTGTGTTCAAAACACAACCCAAAGAGGGGAAGGTATCGGGTTTCGATTTTGCCCGGGATCCGTTGAATGCTGATCGACCAAACCAGAGGCCGGAAGAAATCATGCAAAAGGAGATCGCGAATAAACCGAACGTGATGGCGGCGCAACGCAAGCTCCTCGAGACTCGGTATATCCTCGATCCTAAGCTCGATCCGCAAGCAAAGATGTCCCGAGGAAAGCCCCTGCCTGTTGGGCCGACAGCCCGGCTGCAGGCTGGCATGACGTGGCAGCAGATTGGCAACCTGGGTCCTGAGGAAATAAAGCAGCGCGGTATCTTTCCATATCCTTCCCTGCCGCATCCCTTGCAGGCCAATGGCGGTCAAGTCTTCCCTAAGATGCAGATCGACATGTTCCCGCGTTTGGAACGTTTCGATGTTGACTTCGATATTCCGGACGCGTTCCTTCCCGAGTTCCCTCCGGCTATCTTCCTAAGCAATCGGCCACAACTGGGCGATGTGTCTCGCGGAGAAGTGGTCTCGATCAACAATTTCTACCGATTGTTCAAAGAGCTGCTCACACCTGTACAACTCGACGGGCTGCAGTTTCTTTTAACGCCGTTCCCGCAGGAGGAATTTAACCCGACCGATGACCGTAAAACTCGGGAGGCGAGCCTCGGGGTTAGCTGCTTCGACTGCCATGTGAATGGGCACACGACCGGGCAGTTCCACCTGACGCCGGACATTCGGCCGCAAGAACGAAGATTCCGGCTTGACACCACAAGCCTGCGCGGCGTTTTCAATCAGCAGATACACGGATCCAAGCGGAGTCTTCGGTCGGTGGAGGATTTCACGGAGTTCGAGCAGCGCACCGCGTACTTCAACGGTGATCCGATTCGCGCTATCAAGAAGGGCGTGAACATCCTGGACCGGGTCCGCGTAAGCCACATGGCTCAGTTTCAGAACATGTTGGACTTCCCGCCGGCTCCCAAACTCGATCCGGTCACGGGGCGCCTGGATCGTTCCAAGGCGACTCCAACCGAAGTTCGAGGAGAAGAAGTCTTCTTCGGAAAGGGAAAATGCGGAAGCTGCCACGCGCCTCCTTTCTACCTGGATCAGCTCCTGCACGATCTGCAGGTAGAACGTTTCCTGAAGGATGAGCCCGGAGATGGACCGATCAAGACATTTACCCTTCGCGGCATCAAGGACAGCCCACCGTATTTGCACGACGGCCGCCTGTTCACCCTGGAGGACACTGTTGAGTTTTTTAACATTGTTCTGCAGTTAAAGCTCGCGCCACAGGAAAAGCAGGATCTGGTCGCATTCATGCGACAGTTGTGAGGGCCGCCCAAAGCGTGAAGCCTGTAAACGCCAGTTGCGTAGAATGGTCGCGTGCGGGCCGCGCTCTGTATTAGTTTCTTAGTTCTGTGTGTACCCGTGCTGTGGAGCGCGACGTTTGCCGGCTCGCAAGCTTGTGAAGCGTGTCACCCCGTTCAGTTCCAGCGGCACGCAGCCAGCATGCATGAGCGCGCTCTGCGCCCGGCAAAGATAAGTCACGCGATCGCTCTGTTCGATCGTCCTGTTCGAGACGGCACTGGACTTGAGTTTACATACAGCATCACGCCAAACGGGGTTTCGGTGGCGGCCCAACGCGGATCGAGTGTCGCTACAGCGGCTCTTGAATGGATTTTCGGCGCCGGCACGTTAGCCTTTACACCGGTAGGCCGTCACAATGGAAAGTACTTCGAGCATCGCGTGTCGTGGTACTCGGCATCGCAACGACCAGGAATGACACTGGGTCATCCCGCCGAATCGCCTTCCTCCCCCGATAAGGCATTGGGCCAGGTGCAGAGCGAAGAAACGATTTTTCGCTGCTTCAACTGTCACGCAACCGGAGCAAAGCCGGGCCTCGATCTTTCCGACATGCAGCCGGGTGTGCAGTGCGAACGATGTCACGGTCCGGCAAGTGAGCACGTTTCACAGCCGAGTACGCGAAACATTTTGAAGCTAACTGGGCTTCCCGCGAAGGACAGCATTCACAAATGCGCGGAGTGCCATCGCATGTCCTCTGAGAGCGCGCAGGCGCCACCGCCGGAATTTAGCGATCCGCTGTCGATCCGGTTCGCGCCTCTGGGTCTGATGGCAAGCAAGTGCTTCAAAGTCGGCGGCGCCATCAAGTGCGTCACCTGTCATGACCCGCATGGTGGCCCACGCCCGACGCAAACTGATTTCGAAAACAAATGCCGGGGCTGCCACACCCCGGCATCTCACTTCCAATCAGGATGCTTGAATTGTCACATGCGCAAATTCACGCCTGTGCCTGACCTGACATTTACGGATCACCGCATTCGCGTCTATCCAGCCGTTCTCAAAAATTGAGTTTGAGAGCCAGTTGGATCTGACGCGGCGAACCCGACACCGCCGTTACACGTCCGAATGTCGCCTGACCCAGAGTCGTGTTGGGGTTCGCGAAGTACGGCGTGTTCGTCAGGTTGTAGAATTCTCCCCGAAACTCCAGGTTTGATCCTTCTCCGAGCATCGGAGTGATGAATCGTTTTCCGATGTTCACGTCGAAGTTCATCAATCCTGGGCCGAAGAAGAGACCGCGACCCGCATTACCGATGGTGAACTGTGCCGGAATGCTGAAGACGCTGGTGTCGAACCAACGATCCAGCGATTGTTCCGAACCGCTCAGGCGTGGATCGCCGGAAACGTTCGGCCGGTTGATCGCCCTGCACTGGCATTGATCCTGCGCGGTTGTGACGGTCAACGGGAATCCGCTCTGCAGCGTCGTGATGCCGTTCACTTCCCACCCGCCCAGGGCGTACGTTAGGGGGCCTGACGTAAGCCATTGATGGCCACGGCCGAAGGGAAGAGAATACGTGTACGCGATCGTGAATCGGTGAGGAGCGCTGTTCGGCTCGATACCCCGGTCAAGATCGCGATCGCCGAGCGGATCGCGGTAACCAAGGTCGCCGGTAGCCATCGTCTTCTGGAAAGTGTATGCAGCCAGAAACCCAAGACTGTTGGCGAACCGGCGCTCCACCTTGACCTGCAGCGAGTTGTAGCTCGACGAACCGATGGAGGTGTTCACCGTCACGCCATTGGGAAATTGCGGGTAGCGAATATACGGCGCGATGAAGCGCCCGCGTGCTTCGGCAGCAACATCCACGGGAATCGCGTTCAGATTGTAGTTTCCATATGGCAGATGTACTCCCCGACTGCCTGCGTAACCGACTTCGAAGAGATATGTGCCGACCTGCTGCTCAATGTTGAAGTTCCATTGCTGGTAATACGCGTTGGGATTCTTCGAAGGATAGATAGAGATCGAGACTGCGTTGCTGCCCGTCTTATCTGCCGGCGAATAGGGGATGCGGTCGAGCGTGGTACGTGGGTTGATTTGATCTACGCTATTGAAGCGTCCTGCGTCCGCATCAGCGAAGATCGGTTGACGCGGAAGACCTCCCGACTGTCCGAAGCCTTGCTGGCTGATGGTGAACATTCCGTAACCGCCGCGCAGGACTGTTTTGCCATCAGTGAACGGAGAGTACGCGAAGCCGAAGCGTGGACCAAAGTTGTTGTAGTCTTGCTCCCAGTTCGTCGTCCGGAAGCCATTCGTGCCGAATTGGACAAACTGACCCGCATCCAGATCGAAAATGCCGCTGCGGTTTTTACGTTCGTTCCAATATAGCGGAGCGTCCCAACGCAACCCGAGATTCAATGTCAACTTGCGGGTGACTCGAATATCGTCCTGAACGAAGAGCGCATATACCGAAGTGCGGGGCGAAATGAAGCCCGGGTACATCTCGTATTGATAGTTGTACGGAAGTCCCAGCAGGAAGCCGGCGTAGTCGAATCCGGTGTTCGCAAATCCACGCTGATCCGTGAACAAGTTATTAAAGTAGAACCGGCCATTGTTGGGCTGCGGCTGGATGTTGTCCGTCCGAAGTTTCCGGACTTCTCCTCCGAACTTAATCGTATGATTGCCACGAATGAGTGATGTGATGTTGACCAGCGCGAAGCTTTCCTGCTTCTCAATCAGAAGCGCGCCGGAGGGACTTCCCAGAGACGCGAAGCCGCCCGTCCCGGTGAAGTCGATGAGAGGCGTACCGAGTTTCTGCGCGCCGTCCGGCATGCCGAAGATGCCGAAGTCTTCAAGTCCCACCTGCCCGTAACCTGCATGATACCTGTGCGGGAAGGTGCGGAAGTAGGAGAGGTGAAGGTCATTCGTTGTCCTTGCGCCAAAAACATGAACCTGATTCAAGACAGCCTGTCGAGCCGTGTTCGTGTTGTCCGTCCCTGAAGAGGAGCCTCCTCCAATGATTGAGCCGAATAGTTGCGGCATGATATTCGCGCTGTGCTGCTGTGAGTACCGGCCCATTAATTTGTCGGATTCCGAGAAGTTGTGATCCACTTTCAGGTCGAGGGCATACTGGTTCGAAATATTCGAGCCGAAATCAGTGTAGTTAGCGAAGGTGGCGCCGGTCTTGGGAGGGGGGTAGTACGACTGCAGCTTCAACGCGGCGGGGCTGAAACGGTTCTGCGGGATGATGTTGTTCGGGAACGCATCTCGCACGACAACATCCTGGCCCTGGGCATTCTTCACTGTCCGCTGCGTAGCGGGGTCGAAGATCTGATTTCGGTAAACAGGTCGGCCGAGCGCGTCCGTTCCGAGTTGCGCGCCGAGGATGCTCGAGAAATCGCCGCGGCGGAACGCATCCGTTGGCACCGTGTAGTTGTTGAACAGGGTGGTACCTCTTTGACGTGTGATCTGGAGCCCACCAAAGAAGAATGTCTTATTGCGGATGATCGGCCCGCCCACACTTCCACCGAACTGGTTATAGCGCAGAATGTTCTTCGCGCCGGTGTAGTAGTTGCCGGCATTCAGCTTGTCGTTGCGAAGGAACTCGAATAACGTGCCATGAAACTCGTTGGTACCGCTTTTGGTGTTCGCCAGCATCACCGATCCGCTCGTCTGTCCGTACTCAGCGGAGAAGCTGTTGGTAACGACCTTCAACTCGGAGACGACGTCGGGGTTGGGGTTGACGGGTGTGCCACTCCACACATGGTTGCTGCTGTGCGCTCCGTCGATATAATACGGGTCTTTGCGGACCATGCCACCGTTGGTGATGATGTCGCCATCGCGATTCTTCACGACACCCGGCGAAAGATTCTTGAACTCCTGCGGATTGCGCCCGAGTAGCGGGAGATTCACTACCTGTCGATTCTCCACGGTCGTACTAAGGGCGCCGGTTTCGGTCTGCACCAGAGGGGCCTCCGCGGTTACACTTATGGACTCGCTCAGTTGACCGGTCTCGAGAGCCACGTCCAGCCGTAACTCGCGGTCGAGTTCAAGATTGATATTTTTTCGGACGAATCGCTTAAAGCCTGGGGCTTGGGCCTCCAATTCGTATTGACCAGGCTGGAGCAGCGGCATACGGTAGTTGCCCGTACCGTCTGTAGTCGCAGTTGCGCGCACGCCGGTGTTTACGTTCGTGGTGATGATTTGTACACCCGGAACCACCGCCCCGGTGGGATCGGACGCTGTACCAACGATACTGCTATTTACGCCTTGGGCGAACAGAGCGCCGGCGATTGAGAATGTGGTAGCGAACAGGACTACCGATTTATGTTTTACGCGAATGCGCGAAAATAGCTTCATGACGACTGCTAATCTATCACGCGATATTCTATTTGCCGGATATTCGAACGCCGGTTATCCGGACCGGAATGGAACCTTCGCGATATTCAACTGAGGTGCTTCCCCATTTGCTACAATCGCCCAATCGATAAGGAGGATTCTGTTTTGAATCGATCCCGGCGCAGATTTCTGTCGGATGTATCCACAGCGGTGGCGCTGCCAGCAACCTGGAATGCTTTTGCCGCCGCGCTACAGGGCGCGACGGTCTCGGATGCATCGGAGTCTTTCTGGCGGATGGTGAGGGCGCAATTTCCCCTCGAAGACAACCTCATCTATCTGAATGCAGCGAACGTTTGCCCTGCGTCGAGGCCGGTGATGGATCGGCACCTCGAATTATTGCGGGACTTTCATTCGAATCCATCGTTTCAGAATCGTGACAAGTACGTAGCTATGCGAGACCGCCTTCGCTCGAAACTGGGCGCAATGTTGCGTGTATCACCCGAGGAAATCGCAATCACGCGCAACACTAGTGAAGGCAGCAACATCATCGTCACCGGCATCGATCTGAAGCCTGGTGACCAGGTCATCATCACTGACCATAATCATCCATCAAACAACGACTCCTGGAGAGTGCGTGCCAAACGGGAAGGTTTCATCGTGAAGAGCCTGCCTGTGCCGATTCCGGCTCGAAGCGCGGATGAACTAATTTCGTCGATCGAGCGAGCCATCACACCTCGTACGAAGGCGATCGCCGTCACACATCTCACCAGTACGACCGGCATCCTCTACCCGGCCCGCGCGATAGGAGAACTGGCGAAAAAACATGGCTGCTTCTTTCATTTGGACGGAGCGCAAACCTTCGGCGCGATAGAGGTAAATTTGCGGGAGATCGGTTGCGATTCTTATTCCGCCAGCGCACACAAGTGGCTGATGGGCCCGCTCGAGGCTGGGATTCTGTACATCCGTGATGAGCGAATTCCTCAGATCTGGCCGTCGATCGTCACCGCGGGGTGGGCTGACAATCTGAAAGGCGCCCGCAAGTTCGAGGTCTTCGGCCAACGAGATGATCCTCGAGTGGTTGCACTCGAGGCGGCCGTCGATTTTCTGCAGATGATCGGCATACCGAAGATCGAGGCGCGGATGCGAGCGCTGGCGAGCCGCGCGAAAACGCAACTCGCTCAACTCCCTGACGTGCAAATGAAGACGAACATCGAACCGGAACTCTCCGCAGGTGTCGTAAAGTTCCGCCTTCGCAGTGTTCCGACGCAGCGCGCCTATGACAGCCTTTGGCAGAAGAACCGGGTCAGCCATTGCCATGACAGCCTCGGGCGACTCCGAAGGATTGCGATTTTCGCCTCACATCTACAACTCCTTCGAGGATGTCGACCGGGCCGTAGCTGGTGTCAGGAGCATCTGACACGATCACGTGAACGGTACGCGTGACGGGCGAGTGAGCAACGTGGCGGCGTAAACGCTAAAGTAAAGGTAAGAGATATAGCTACGGCTACCACGCGAGGGCGCAGTTGCTGGCAGCGCTGAGTTGTCACGTCAAAGGTAAGGTGCTGCACATTGAGCGACGAACGTCCCACGATCGATGAACTCGCAACGGAAGCCAGCACGAACCGCCGGTTCCGGCACCTGCTGGAAGTTGCTCCTGACGCAATCGTTGAGGTCGACGGCAATGGCCTTATCACGTTCTCGAATGTGGCGACGCAGCGTCTCTTCGGCTACACGGACGAGGAACTGCTTGGTCGGGAGGTCGACGATCTCGTGCCCAATGAGGTTCGTGCTCGACATGCACATCATCGCGCGAACTATTGTGCGCATCCACTCACTCGACCTATGGGTAGCGGCCTACAGTTACAGGGTCAGCGGAAAGACGGTAGTCGATTCCCGGTCGAAATCAGTCTCAGTCCCTACGAGTCTGCCGAAGGGTTCCGAATCGGCGCCATCATACGAGACGTCACTGATCGGGTCAGGGCCGAGGAACAGATCAGCGCGCTCCACGCGAGATATGCAGAGGAACTGACGGCGGCGAACCGTCAACTTGAGGTCCGCAACCGCGAAGTTGAAGCCGCAAATCAACTGAAGAGTGAGTTTCTCGCGAGCATGAGTCATGAACTCCGAACTCCCCTGCACACGATAATCGGGTTTGCCGAGTTGCTGAGCGAAGGTTTGGAAGGACCGCTCAATGACAAACAGATGCGGTTTGTGAATCACATTCTCACGGACGGCAGGCATCTACTCGAGCTGATCAATGACATCCTCGATCTCAGTAAGATCGAATCCGGACATCTCAAGTTGAACTTCGAGAGCTTTGATTGGACGCAGGCAGTCAATGAAGTACTCGGGACCATCCAACCGCAGGCGGTCGCGAAAGGCGTGGACTTGCCCCACCCCGATCTGGCGCCTGATTGCATAGAGGCTGATCGTGTTCGCTTCAAAGAAATTTTCTTTAATCTGTTGAGTAACGCAGTGAAGTTCACGCCGGCGGGCGGACGGGTATGGCTCGAGATGAGGGCTGATCAGGAGACTCTCGAGTTGTCGGTCCGCGACACTGGCATAGGCATCTCGCCTGAACAACAGAGTCGAATCTTCGATAAGTTCTACCAGACCGGGATGACTACAAAGGGCGTTCGTGAGGGTACCGGTCTTGGTCTTGCAATTACCAAGCATCTGGTTGATCGTCATGGCGGGACCATATTCCTGGAGAGCATTCCGGGTACCGGAAGCACATTCAGCGTCCGCCTGCCGCGCCATGCTCCTGATGAAGGCGCCCCTGGTGACCAGCCGGATACCACGGTACCGCCCCTGATCCTCATCGTGGAAAGCGACACGGCGGCCCGAGAATTGTTGGTGAGCTACCTCGAACCCCAGGGGTATCGGACGGTTGTTGCGAGCACTTGTGACGAGGCACTCTCCAAGGCTCACGATCTTCATCCAGATGCGATCACATTAGACTTGTTGATGCCGTCCAGTGACGGGCGGGAGACACTGCGCGAACTGCGCCGCAATCCGGCTACTGCATCGATTCCAGTACTCGTAGTGTCCGTTGTCAATGAATCTGGAAACGCAGCGCCACAGGGCGGCGCGGCTGCGTATCTGCTGAAGCCGGTGAACCGGGATATGTTGCTCGATACACTGCGCCAGCACGTACGCCCGCGACCGGGCAAACCGCCGAAGATATTGGTAGTTGATGATGAGCAGTCTTCGCGGGATCTATTACAGGAAGTCCTTGGTGGAGCAGGTTACCTACCCATCCTGAACAGCAGCGGCCGAGAAGCATTGGAGACACTGGCGAAAACGCATGTTTCTGCCGTCATCGTCGATCTTATGATGCCGGGAATGAACGGTTTCGAGTTCATCTTTCGCATCAAGGAACATCCCGAACTGCAGGATCTCCCTCTGGTTGTTTTGACCGCGAAAGACCTCACGGGCCAGGATGTAGACGTATTGCGGCGAGACACGGAGGCCGTACTGCTGAAAGGAGCCACTTGGCGCGAGCAACTCGTTTCGCAGTTGCGCGCTCTTGTACATGCCTCCGGGAAGGATGCGGTAGGAGGATGAGACGCATACTAGTCGCAGATGATAAGGAAAGTAGTCGGGAGTTTGTGAGAACAGTTTTAGAGCACGCCGGCTGTGAGGTTGAGGAAGCGAAAGACGGGCTGGATGCGCTCGCCAAAATCAGCGCCGATCCGCCTGACTTGATTGTCTTGGACCTGCATATGCCAGGGCTCGACGGATTCGCGGTCATGGATCACCTTCGGAAAGACGTCCGGTTCTCAACGTTGCCAGTGGTAGCTTTGACTGCCAGCGCCATGCAAGGAGACCGGGAGCGTGCAATGGCGGCGGGTTTCATCGATTACATGACGAAGCCGATTTCTGTCTCCGCCTTGAGAAATCGATTATTTCGCTTACTGCCGCAATAGGATGGAGACATGGCTTCTGCTCCGCCCGGCGATGTTCGAATCGCCATAATCGATGACAACGTCCGAAGCATCGAGTTGATGTCCAGCGCTCTTGCGCAGGAAGGTGTGGAGATCCTCACCGCAACAGACGCGGAGGAAGGTCTTGACCTCATCCTGGAGCGCCATCCTCACATCGTGCTCTCGGATCTCGTCATGCCGAAACTGACCGGGATGGAGATTCTGGAGCGTGTAGTCGAGTTCGATCCATCGATCGATGTCATCTTGATGACCGCGCATTATTCCACGGAATCGGCCGTGGAGGCGATCAAGAAGGGCGCTACGGATTATCTGAACAAGCCTGTATCCATATCGCTGATACGGGAGCGGATGAGACGCTTGATCGACGGCGCGCGGCAACGTTTGCGAGCGACCGAACTCGAGCGAGAGCTTTTAGAAACTAGCCGTTTCCATGGGCTGATCGGCCGCAGTCCAAACATGCTGGACATGTTCTCGACAATTATGCGTGTCGCTCCGCATTACCGATCGATACTTATCACGGGGCAGACCGGCACCGGCAAGGACCTGGTTGCCCGGGCGCTTCATGATCTGAGCCCCGCCTCGTCCGGCAATTTCGTAGTCGTGAACTGTTCCGCCGTCGTTGAGACTCTGTTCGAAAGCGAATTGTTCGGGCATGTCAAAGGATCGTTTACTGGAGCTGACCGGGACAAGATGGGCTTGGTGGAGCATGCCAGCGGTGGCACGCTTTTCCTGGATGAGATCGGCGACATGCCGCTGACAACGCAAGCGAAACTGCTGCGCGTTTTGCAGAACCAGGAGGTCCTGAGAGTAGGATCGCTCACGCCGCGAAAGCTGGACCTCCGAGTTATCGCGGCCACCAACAAAGATCTGCGTTCTGCTATCTGCTGATAGAGCATTCCGTGAAGATCTCTATTACCGGCTTACGATGATCGAGATCCAGATCCCCCCGTTGAAGGAGCGCCCGGAGGATCTGACGCTGTTGATCCATCACTTCATAGAAAAGTTCTCGCAGCAATTCCGGAAACCGGTTCGGGGCATTACGCACCGTGCGCGGATCGTCTTATCGCGTCATGACTGGCCCGGCAATATACGCGAATTGGAGAATGTGATCGGTCACGCGTGCATGGTGGTAATGGGAGACACCGTGGACGTGGTTGACCTTCCGGCTTATCTGACGAATCATCAGCCTATGGCAGCGACAGCCGGCTCCCGCACGGCTGACATTCCGGAGGCTGCCCCCGCGCAATCGCTGGAAGAGCAGGAAAGGAGTTTCGTCGCGGAAGCTCTTCGGAAAGCGAAAGGCAACCAATCGGAGGCGGCGCGGCTCTTGAGGATCGGTCGGGACGCGTTGCGGTATAAGATGAAGAAGCACAATCTGACGTGAGACTCGGGTCAGATGCAGAGCACGGGACAGGGCGACCGGCGAATGATGCCGTAAGCGTGACTGCCGAGTCTGCCACGCATCTCGGGATTCCCACCTCGGCTGATTATGACGAGATCAGATTTGTGTGTTGATGCCGCGCACGCCACCTCGCGCGAGGCATCTCCGATCGCGACATACACCCGCCCGGTGGTTCCCGTACGGGTCAGAGCATCGTTGAGGGCATTTTCCAATGCGGTAGTGGAGAGTGGCGTCTCATCGGGAGCTAGCAGCGGCAGGATGCCTTCGCAGGGGGCGACTACATGAAGCGCCGTTAGTTCCGCGCCGAGAAATGTCGCTAACTCGCCCGAGTGTTTCAGGACCGCGTCAGTTTCCCAATCCCGGCTCACTCCGCATAAGATGGTTTGAGGTCGAGCTGTTCCGTCGGAATGATCGCGTTTTCCAAGTGTGGTCCCATCCAAACAGGGCACATCGCATCGTGAAGCCACCTTTGCGGCAACGGAACCGAGCAGCATGCGGCGGAAAGAGCCATAGCCGTGGGTATGCATCACGATGATGCGGTCTGCAGTACTTCCTGCGAAATCAACAATCGCCTTCGCGGGGTTGCCGGCCAGAACGATTGTCTCGGCTGATACGTTGGGAACGTATTGTTTCGTTAGCGCTTCTAAAGAACGTGCCGCTGCCTCTACCCGCTCGCTGGTTTCGGCCTCATCCTTCGCATCAGAGTTACGCGAGCCGCCGGTTTCCACCACGTGGAGCAACGTTAGTTTTGGCGGCGAAACACCTCGTTATCGCTGCAACATAAGGGCAACTGCAATGCTATGTCCGGAGAAGTCAACCGGAAAAACGATCTCTCGAATATTCATCTGACTCTCCCGTCGTTATTCTGCAAAGCGCTCGATTCCTGTCCTCTTCTTGATCTGCACAGCACGAAATCCAAACGCGTCTCCTCCGCTGGATGGAGTAAAACATTGAAAACCCACAGAGAGGAATACCCTTCCGCAGTCGCGAAAGCGGAATACCGCCCCTGTCGCAACCCGGTAAGCTTATACATCCCATTCTCGTCCGTTTTCGTTGACTGGACGTCGCTTGAAAACGCGCTTCGAATCGAGACAGTGGCGCCCGGGATAGAGTCCCGGCACTCATCGCTCACGTATCCGGTCACGGAGCATGAATTCGGGCCTTCACCCCGGGCAAGGGCGAGAAAGAGCACAAGAAGCGATTTCCACATGGCGACCTGCTCACTCATCCCATTGGCGACTTGGGGCAACTAACTACGCGGACGGCTACCTTGAGTACACTATCCTTTCTTTGAGAGAACAGCTCATAGGCGTCCGAGATCTCGTCCAGAGTAAATGTATGGGTTATGAGCGGTGTCAGATCGATACGACGGGACTCAACCAGCCTCATCAATCTCTTCATCCGTTCTTTGCCTCCGGGGCATAGAGTTGTAATGATCCTGTAATCGGCGAGGCCGGCTCCGAATACTTCCATCGGGATCCGGAGATGACCCGAATACACACCCACACTCGAGAGTACTCCACCGGGTCGAAGGACACGCAGGCAGCTTTCGAAGGTTGCCTGCGTTCCGAGCGCTTCGATCGCGACGTCCACACCCCGGCCGCTTGTGCTGGCCAAGATCATGTCGACCGGATTTGCATCCGCAAGAAACGTGTGCGTGGCCCCGAACAATCTTGCGGTTTGTAATCGATGAGGATCAGCATCGACTGCGAACACCTCAGACGCCCCGGAAAGCTTGGCTCCCAGGCTCGCGCATAGTCCAATCGGTCCTTGAGCGAACACAGCTACTGTATCGCCCAACTTTATTTCGCCATTCTCGGCTGCAGCGAATCCGGTAGACGCGATGTCAGATAAGAGAAGGACGTCTTCATCCTTCAGAAAATCCGGAATGGGGGTTAAATTCGCCTGCGCGTAGGGAACCAGCACATACTCGGCTTGAACGCCGTCGATCGTATTGCCAAATCGCCAGCCTCCTGCCGAGCCACCGCACTGCGATGTGTGTCCGCCAAGGCAGAATTCGCACTGGCCGCAAGGCGTAATAGCTCCCACCAATACACGCTGCCCAACAGAGTAGCCGGTGACACCGGGTCCAATCTCGTGTATAGTCCCCACCGCCTCATGGCCAATTGTGAGACCTGGATTAACTTGGTATTCGCCCTCACGATGTGAATATCCGTGCCGCAGATAGTGGTGAGTCGGACCTTTATGACGGCTTCACCATATCCGACGGACGGAATGGGCTTTGATTCTAATCCGAAATGCCCAGGACCACGGAACACATTTGCTTTCATGAACCCTGGCGGGGGCGTTAGAGATTCGCGGGTTGTGATTGCTGGGGAACTCATTGTCATCTCCTTGTAGTAGCTGACAACTTCGTATGTTGCAATCGGACTGCCGTAATCAGCAACAAACCCCGGCGATATTAGATACTGATGACCGGGCACTCACAGCGGCGAATGATTGCATAGTCATGTGTTCTTAAACGGCCGAGCAGATTCGCTCTGCCGCGCCCGATGATCGCGAGGTTGGCTTTGTGTGACTGCGCCGCGCTATTCACGAATTCAGCGATATTGCCTGCCCCGACGCAGACCGTCGCGTTCGAGCCGGCAAGCGACTGCATCTCCCCTAGACGATTTCTGGCGGACTCGATGAGATCGGCCCGAAGATCCGTGTCCAGGTGGGCTTCCGGTAGAGTTTCCGGCATTGGAACGGTATGAGCGACCGTCAGGTGAGCACCGAGGCGTTGAGCGAAGTTCGACGCGTAACGGAGGGTGTGTACTCCTGTCTCGTCGAGGTCAACAGCACACAATATATTGTCGATGCGGTCCCACGTCGCGGGCCGCTCCACAGGGAGATGCGCGGATGTCCACACCGGACACATGGCATCATGCAGAACCTTGGCTGTCACCGATCCCAGCAAAAAGCGGCCGATAGCGCCACGGCCATGGGTCGGCATCATGATCAAGTCGACACGTTCACTCGTTGCATACCGATGTATGATCTGCGCTGGCTCACCCGGCTCCACGATTCGTCTCACTTTCAACCCGGCAAATAGATCCGCCTCAAAGTGCTCGAGCATATCTGTGAGCCGCTGCGTCTGCGGTTCCCAGACATAAGGTTCGACGGGATACAATTCCGCGTGCACCAAAATGAGTTCTGCGCTGAAGAGTCGCACGTACGATGCAACATAGCCGGCCGCAATGCGGCACTCAGGAGAGAAATCGACAGGGAAGAGAATTTTCTTGAAATCGTTCATATCGGCCTCGTTGGTCCGAATCAATGCACGATTTTGGCCACACTCGTGCAGCGCTATGAGCGCTCGAAAGCCGAATTCGTGGTCCGTCCGATTGCAAAGCGCATGGATATTCTGTGTCACAGGGCGCAGTTTGCGCCATAGAACGCAGGGCAAACTTCATGAACACGTGCAGTCAGTCTCTTTATCGCATTTGAAAGATTAATCTTTATGGCTACGCGCTTGCTTCCGGAGAAGAAGGGAGGTGAAGTATGACTGGAAATCGGAATGTAGGGCGTCAAGTTGACGAGGATGACCGAATTGTGATCCTTGCCGTTCTGACAGACTGGCAGGATACGGATCTCCAACGTGTCATTGCGCACACGCGATGGCAGTTGAAAGTTGTGTACTCGGTGGCGGATGCCGTGGACGCCCTTGCCACGCTTCCAATTTCGGTGGTTCTTTGCGACCGTGAGCTCGATGACGGCGATTGGCTCGATCTCGTGTGTGCAACGGACAACATGAATCCACGGCCGCCGACGATTGTGCTGTCCGCCAGCCGCGACGATCGACTTTGGGCAGATGTCTTGAATTGCGGCGGATATGATCTACTGATCCGGCCCTTGAATGCGCGCGAAGTTTACTCGCTGGTTCCGATGGCATGGAGAAGATGGCGCCGTGAAGCTACGGCCGAGCAAGAGCAGGACGCATAGCCAACACAAATCGATGGTAATGGCGTGAGAGATATTGAATGCACAGACCTAAATACTGTGCGGCCGATCCGGTTTATCAATCGCGCGTTTAGTTCGGATCAATACGGCTCATTGGATTGGCTGCGTCGGATTCTGATGGTAGCGACGCGAAATCTGTGGTACACCGTATTAGATGACCGCGAACGGCTTGAACGGTTTTCTCGCGATAGTCACAGGACATTGGCTTAGTTCACTCGGCGCCGGGCTTGTAACAACCTCGGCCATTTGCTGGGTGCTTGCGCTACCTAGCCAGATGCGCGGCCACGTTTCCAATCCTTACATTGGCATTCTTCTCTTTGTGATCCTTCCGATCGCTTTCATTGGCGGTCTTTTGCTAATCCCATTGGGTGTCTATCTCTCTCGCAGGAGAGTGCGAAAAGGGCTCGCCGCTATAAATATGGACCGGGCCACAATGATGAGACGGTTAGCGATTCTTATCGCGATAACGACTCTCTTCAACATTGTCATCGCATCGCAACTTACGTATCGCGCCGTGGAACATATGGAAACCGTGCAGTTTTGTGGACAAACCTGTCACGTCATGACGCCGGAGTTCACCGCGTATCAGAATGCAGTACATTCGCGAGTGCTATGTGTGGAGTGCCACGTTGCGCCCGGCGCCTCAGGCTGGGTTGCAAGCAAGGTGTCGGGAACTCGCCAGCTTATCGGTGTAGTCGCCGGAAACTACCCTCGCCCTGTCCCTCCCGCTGTCGCGTCGGGGCGCCTGGTACCCTCAACGCAGACATGTGAGCAATGCCATTGGCCGCAGATCGGTCCGACAGTCAAGCTCAAGGTCATTCCAAGTTATAAAGATGACGAGCAGAACACTGCGACACAAACCGTGTTATTGATGGCAGCCTCAGCCGCTGGATCTGGTATTCATGGCTCTCATTTCGGCCCGGGTGTCCGTATACGATATGCCTCGGCCGACCCTAAGCGAGAATCGCTACCCTGGGTTCAATACTCGAATCAAAACACCGGCGAAACGCGAACCTACGTTAGCGGCGATGCAAAGCCTGATGATCTGGCGAAGCTTCCTCAATATGAGATGCAGTGCGTCGATTGCCACAACCGGGCAGCCCATGCGTTCGAGTTGCCAGATCGCGCAGTGAATCGCCAAATGGCGCAAGGGCGCATCTCTCCGACTCTTCCGTTTGTCAAGAAGAAGAGCCTTGAACTTTTGAATGCCGAATACCCGAGCCGGGACGAAGGCACACGGCGAGTGGCGGAGGGGTTGCGCGACTATTATCGTGAAAGTCATAGGGAGGTGTTCTCCAAACGAACAAACGATATTGATCGCGCCGCCGAGGCACTGTCGGCTGTCTACGCCAGAAACGTTTTTCCCGACATGAAAGTCTCGTGGGGCGCATACCCGAACAATTTGGGCCACACCGATTTTCCGGGTTGCTTCCGCTGTCACGATGATGGACATGTAACTGCAGATAAGAAGGCGATCACCCAGGATTGTGCATCATGTCACGAGATGCTGGCTGTCGACGAAGCGGATCCAGAAGTGCTGAAGACGCTGAAGTTGTCGGATCGTATCGGTCAGCTGCAACGACGATAGAAGGATCATGAATACTTGAAAGAGGAAACAATGAAAAGACTGAATGGACTATTTATCGCGCTGACAATTACCGCGGCGGGCGCTTTTGGCGCCGACGCACAGGCTGGAAAAGCAGCCTACGATCGAGCCTGCAAGTCTTGTCATGGCGCAACTGGCGCCCCTAACGCTGCAATTGCAAAGTCCATGAAGGTGGAAATGCGCGACCTCGGATCCAATGAGGTGCAGTCGCAAAGCGATGCGGAGCTCAAGGCTGTTATTACAGACGGCAAAGGCAAAATGAAGCCGATAAAAACAGTCACTGGCGCTGACGTTGATAATGTCGTCGCCTTTATGCGTACTCTTAAGAAATAACATCCAACAATTAGCGACCGATCAAAGGCAGGCTCTCAAATGAGACACTCGCTGTGTGTTTTTCGGCGATATCGTTCCCGATTTGTGCTGGTAACACTGGCGGCAGCGGCCGTTCTGGCGAGTGCAGGAGACAAGCCGGTGTTCCGCAGTAACGAGAAGGCAGCGTTCGCCGACGAGCGGACCGTAAATTTCGTGCGACCTGGCTTGGCCGTGCGCATCAATTCAGCGGAAATGAGCGCGGATGGGGTGATTAATACGGTATTCACAATAACCGATCCTCGTGGAATGCCTCTCGACCGCGAAGGAATGACCACGCCCGGGGCAATCGCTCTCAGCTTTGTCGCTGCGCGTATACCGCAGGGGCAGCAGCAGTACGTTGCGTACACAACGCGTAACGCCACCGGCGCGGTGAGTGGGACAGTCACACAGGCTGCGGCAGATACCGGCGGTACATACACAAAGCTTGCCGACGGTCAGTATCGGTACGTGTTCGGCACAAAGGCTCCCTCGGGGTTTGACCGTTCCGCTACGCACACGATCGGTATCTACGGATCCCGCGATCTCCAGGAGTTCGATCTGGGAACCAATTATGTCAGTGCCACATTCAACTTTGTCCCCTCCGGCGGACAGGTCACGGTCGTGCGCGACCTGATTCGATCCCAGAGCTGCAATAAATGTCACGATGAGCTATCCGCACATGGCGGGTCGCGTCGCGGCGTGGAGATGTGCGTCCTCTGCCATACTCCGCAAACTACAGACCCGGATACCGGGAACACAGTGGATTTCCCGACCATGATCCATAAGATTCACGCAGGGAGCGCATTGCCCAGCGTGCAGGCAGGTCATCCCTATCGGATCATCGGGTTCGGAGGGTCTGTCCTCGATTGGTCGAGTGTTGTCTTCCCATCGAACATCCAGCGGTGCGAATCCTGTCACGAGCAGAACTCTGGGGCAACGCAGGCGACGGCCCACCTAACAAGGCCTACGCGGTCGTCCTGCGGCTCTTGTCATGATAACGTCAATTTCGCAACCGGGGAAAATCACGCTGGAGGGCCGCAGGTCAGTGACAATCAGTGCGCGACCTGCCACATCCCGCAAGGTGAACTCGAATTCGACGCATCCATTCGTGGTGCGCACGTTGTTCCTCAGGACTCGGTTTCACTCAGCGGACTTGTGCTGGAGTTGGTCCGCGTGGAAGATGCGTCTCCGGGAAAGAGGCCGATTCTGACCTTTACCGTCAAGGACAAGGCCGGAGCGGGTGTCGCGACGAGCCAGTTGAACAACCTCTCTCTGGTCCTCGCCGGACCTACGGACGACTACGGATATACCAGCTTCGGTTCAGACGTGACTACACCGGGGTACGTATCTGAGGATGCCAGACAGGCCACCTGCACGCCGGAAGGCTCCTGCACCTACACCTTCCGTCACGCTATCCCAGATAACGCCCGAGGTTCTTTCTCCGTAGGCATCGAGGGAAGACGGACTGAGACGCTGCTGGCCGGCACAACAAGTTCCCAGAGCGTTCAGTATGGGGCGCAGAACAAAGTGATGCATTTCACCATAGACGGGAGCCCGGTGCAGCCGCGAAGAGCCGTTGTCGCTACGGCGCAGTGCAACCAGTGCCACACGAAACTAACGGCGCATGGGGAGAATCGGAATGAGGTTGCCATGTGTATCCTTTGCCATAACCCTTCGCTGACGGATGTCGCGAGAAGGCCCATGGCGACGGTGCCTGAGGAGCGCGATAAGCCTCCGCAAGGGGTCAACTTCAATCTCCTGATTCACCGTATCCATAGCGGTGAGAATCTCCATGAAGCGGGACGAGCCTATTCCGTCGTTGGATTCGGTGGGACCGTTCACGACTTCACGGAAGTTCGCTATCCCGCGATGACTCCCACCGGTTCACCCGGCGACCGTCGAAACTGCGCGATGTGCCACGTGAATGGTTCCGAGCAGATACTGACGGGGTTGAGAAATGATGTCGTCGATCCGCAAGGACCGATCAATCCCGTGAAGCCCATAACATCGGCGTGTACCGGCTGTCATGTAAGCACGTCGACCGCGTCGCATGCCCTGGTGAACACAAGCGTCCTGGGCGAGAGTTGTGAGACTTGCCACGGCCCGAACTCTCAGTTCTCGGTCGCTAAGTCGCATGCACGATAAGCCCAAAGGATGGTTGCTGGCCCTAACGCTATGCTGCGTAGTTACCGCATTTGTGTATGGCCAACAGCCATCCGCTCAGCCCGCGAAGGAGGCTCCGGCGGCTGCCGCGGAGCCGGTTGCTGCTGCTGAATATATTGGATCGGAAACTTGCCAGGCGTGCCATGAGGAGATCGCAACAGCCTTCGGTAAGAATCCGCATCACGCAATTGAAACGGCGAAGAAGTACGGCCGCATCGGGCAGGGATGCGAATCCTGTCATGGACCCGGTAGTAAACATGCCGAATCGGTCTCGCCCGAAGATATCCGCAATCCGGCGAAGCTTCAGCCAAGCCAGAGCGATCAGACTTGTTTTGCGTGCCATCGAAATCAGCGGACTCACTCAGGTCGAGTCAGCACGGGACACGCGAAAGGTCAAGTGACATGCAGTCAATGCCACAGTATTCATAAGACCCCTACTGAGCTAGTCGCGCGAAAGCCGGTCGACGTGAATCAGCAATGTTCGAATTGTCACACGGATTCCGCCGCTCAGTTCAACAGACCGCATGCCCACCGCCTTCCTCAGGGGGCGATGTCGTGTGTCGACTGCCACAACCCGCACAGCTCCCTCGTGACAGCGCGTCAGTCGCGAGGCGTCGCCGTCAATGAGCCTGGTTGTCTTAGATGTCACGGCGACAAGCGTGGCCCGTTTACATATGAGCATGCTCCAATGCGTCTGGACAGTTGTACCGCTTGTCATGAACCTCACGGATCAGCCAATCCGCGCATGCTCACCCGGCACGAAGTTCGTTACGTGTGTCTCGAATGCCACGCCAACATCGGTACGAGCAACACCAGCGGTTCCGGTAACGTGCTCGGCGGTGTTCCGCCATCGTTCCACGATCTGCGCTCGCAGCGGTTTCGGAACTGTACGATCTGTCATCAGAAGGTACACGGAAGTCACGTGGATCGGAATCTACTCCGATGAAAGCCCTCCTCGCAGTCATTACCATGGCGGTATCCTGCTGGGCGCAGGAAGCGGCGCCACCTAAGGAGGCGCCGGCCCCGGCCAAGCAGACGCCGGCACCGGCTAAGGAGACACCGGCACCGGCTAAGGAGACACCGGCACCGGCTAAGGAGACACCGGCACCGGCTAAGGAGACACCGGCACCGGCTAAGGAGACACCGGCACCGGCTAAGGAGACACCGGCTCCGGCTAAGGAGACACCAGCTCCGGCTAAGGAAACGCCGGCTCCGGCTAAGGAAACTCCAGCGGCGTCGCCCGCGCCCTCTGACGAACAATTGTTCACAGGCTCGACGGAACTCGGCTATCGGTGGCGAACCGGAGTTGGAGGCAGTCTTGACTCGTATCGCAGTGTGGTGGATCTAGGGTCCGGTCCGAAGCTATTCGGAACCGATTTTACGCTGCTCGACCCTGGCAAGCATCTTTTCGATCGTGTCGATGTCCGGGCACAGAACTGGGGGGATGACCCGTACTCGACGGCCCACGTCAACGCGCGAAAAGCCGGCTGGTACGACTTCTCGGCTGATTATCGCAATATGGCATACTTCAACGCTCTGCCGTCGTTTGCCAACCCCATGCTCACGGGCGGAGTATCGTTTAATGAGCGATCGTTCGATATCCGCCGCCGATTCACGGTCCTCCAATTGGATCTGAAACCGAACTCCATCGTCACCCCGTTCTTGGCATTCGAACGGAGTTCCGGCTATGGCCGTGGTGTCACGACGTTTGTATCGGACGCCAACGAATATCCGGTTCCGACGCGCATCCGCGATTCGAACGACTTATATCGCGGAGGTGCGAGGATCGAATTCTCCAACTTTCATGCGACGGCCGAGGTTGGCGGGACAACATTCAAGGACGATCAGCAGGTATTCGAGGCGTCGAGTGGGAATCCGGGCAATCGTCAGACGCCGTATCTCGGGCAGCAACTCTTTCTGACCAATCTGCAGCAGTCTTACGGTGTGCGGGGGAGCGGGATTTTCACCAAGTTATCTGTCGCCGCGAGCCCGTTTTCATGGCTCGATCTTCATGGCTACTTTATACATAGTCGTCCTGAGACGGATACCAACTATCAGCAATACAATACCGGGAACTTTGCGATTTCGAGCACGGCCATGTTCGTTACGACACAGCAGTTTGCGCTCGCGTCAAGCGCGCGGATGCCGCACACAGCCGGCAGTGCGGGGCTCGAGGTCCGTCCATGGCGGCGGACGCGTGTGCTGGCGGCATGGCTGACAGACCGCCTTGAAAATACCGGAACAGCGAACTTCAACGCCTTCTTGCGAAACGAATACAACCAGGCCGATATTGACGTGATCGTCGATGCGACCAAACAGCTTACCCTTCGCGCGGGTTATCGATACGTTTGGGGAGACGCGCAAAACGTCGTCAGGCCCCAGGCCGGGCTGCAGGGGCTCGAGTCAGCGGCGCTTCGCCGGAACATCGGGAAGGGGGGATTTACCTACCGCCCTGCATCGCGAATCTCAATCAATACCGATGTCGAGGCGGCAACGAGCGGCCGCATATATTTTCGTACGAGTCTCAATGATTACCAGCGCGCCAGCATCCGAGCCCGCCTGCAGGCGACCAATACCTTGGCCGTAACCGCTGGATTCAAGCTTCTAAACAAC
Organism: Bryobacteraceae bacterium; assembly: GCA_963825845.1. Classification (GTDB taxonomy): domain Bacteria; phylum Acidobacteriota; class Terriglobia; order Bryobacterales; family Bryobacteraceae; genus DASQDN01. The sequence goes on from CAWGVL010000066.1 coordinate 94,539, forward strand.
CAGAATCCAGCGCCTGGTATCGAATATGACTTCCAGTCCCGGAGCACGTTCGCATCGTTCACCTGGACGCCGGACGCAGGCAAGCGCATTCTGATCCAAGGGGGTTACTCACGGGATACACTTCGTTCGGATACGACATACCTCGCCCCTCAATCCTTTGAGCGTGAGCGATCCTTCTACCGCGATAACGCCCACAGTATTGACGGACACGTCGATTTCGCTCTTCCGCAATACGCCGGTCTGACGCCACGGCTCTCCGTTGGCGGGGCGTTCTTTTTCTCATCCGGGAGTCGCCCGACGCAGTACTATCAACCAGTGGGAAACGCAACAATACCTCTAACAGCGACTGTGGCGTGGACCTCGGAATGGCGATACTACGGCTATGGCGAAAGCTTCTACGGATTTGAAGGTTTCCGCACGCATCTGATCACGACGGGGATTCGCATAAGCCACTAAGGTTTCATACAATACATAGCTATGCGCCGCCTGACTTTCGCTTCCCTGTTAGCTAGTTCCATGTTCGCTAATACGATTCCCGAGTCGCTACGTTCCAACCTGACGCTTTACGCGAGCTTCGACAAGGCCGCTCAGGCAGATGTAGCGCGCGGAGATCGAGCCATCTACAGCGCGCCCGATTACAAGCAGCAGAATCAAGCGAAACCTGGACTAGGCGATGTCGATGTCGCGATCGAAAGTGGAGCGGGTGTGGCCGGTGGTGGGGCATTGCGGTTCAAATCGAAGAACACACGAGCGCTCTTTTTTCGAGGCGATCAACACGTGAGTCCCGCAAAAGGAACACTTTCGTTCTGGCTGAGAGTTGACCCGCAAAAGGAACTAGCGCCCGGCTTCACCGATCCAATTCAGATGACCGACAAAGCCTATAACGACTCCGCAATCTGGGTTGATTTTACGAAGGACGAAGTGCCGCGGCATTTTCGCCTGGGTGTATTCGGCAACCTGAAGGCGTGGAATCCGACGGATATTCCGCCGGATAAGAATCCTGACTTCAACCGCCGGTTGGTGGTAGTCGAGCGTCCTCCATTCTCCAGCAGCCAGTGGACGCATGTGGCGATCACATGGACAGGCTTGGGGACATCAGCCGGAAGCGCTTCGTTGTTCGTCAACGGCAAACTGATCTCATCCGCAGGCGGAATTCGCGAGCCATTTGAGTGGGATATGTCGCGCGTGGCCCTTCGACTTGGCGTAAATTACATCGGCCTCATGGACGAAGTGGCCCTGTTCGACCGGGCATTGAGCGGCGTTGATGTGACATCACTCCATCGCGCCGGCGCCACGCGTTAGTCGCTAAACCGCACGGCGGTACGCCCCGAGCGCATCAACGCTGAGACAATATCCGAAGATGCGGAGCGGGCTCAGCACTTGGGGGTATCTCACGATCACGCCAACTCTGGCCGCCTTCCAAGCGCTCTCTCTTCCGCCGAACCCGCTCAACGGCATCGAGCTTCGGTCGATCGAAGTAACTGACCTCAACACCGACAGAGTGCGCTTTCAACTTCACCTGGGTGGCATCGCCCAAGGCGATATCTCGATCCGTGCGTTGTCTTTCGATAACGCGACTGTGAATGGAGTCCCCGTCTTCCTCCCGCCCACCTCCGGCATGTTTAAGTTTACGAAGGGCAGGGAATTACGAGGCATCGGATCGCTTCACGCGACACTGTACTTCCGTGACCTCGATACGCTCGAGCCACTCAGGGATATGGTTCGAGATAGGAAGGCAGACGTGCGAGCCACCATCCGCCTGCAACCTGAGCTAACCCTACTGCAGCGAATGGTGCTCCGGACCTCCGCCGCTTGGGCGTCGACGAATTTCCAGCGATCGGTGGAAGTCGAAGTTCCAGGCGGCACGATTGGTCGAGGCGCCGCGCTGATGGCGCTGGCGACAGCCGATTCGGTCTGGGTGTTTGGACGAAGTGGCCTGGATTGGCGCAGGCAGCGCGATGATTTAGTTCAGGAAGTTCGTGCCTCGTACGCCCCGCGGGTGGTCGCGATCGAGACAAGCTATCAACTCCGCCATAAGTCCCGCGGGAAAATACTTATGTCCTGGCGTGGTCTGGGATTTCACGATAGCAACGGACAACTGCTCGTTCCAGCAGAAGCCGTTGAGCCATGGTTCTTCGACGACGTCGTAGCGGATGCAATAGCTTCGGGCTCCGCTGAGGTAGTCAACAACAGTCGAGAGATCACCGCAAGAACCGCATCCGGCGCATCGTACTCGCTGAAGCAAGGTAGTTTAAAGATCGTCCGGGTAGCACAGGATCGAGCAAAAGCAATCTCAATGACCCGCAGAAAAGTATATGAAGTCCGAGCGAGGAACTCGACCGCCAACGTAGCGTGTTTATTCATCACGTCGCCGCGCCCGCCGCTGGTTCCGGAAGCGTCGGCGACAAGCCCTTCGCAGACAGTGGCCGTGTTTCGCTCGCATAATTCAGCGCCAGCAGAGCTTACTCCAGAGATCCTCATTCTGCCTGCAACGCCTGACAAGGACCACCCACGGCTTGTCGATCCCGTCGATTTGCGCGCTTCTGGTTCTCCGGTGATCACTCAGGAAGGAATCGTTGGGATGCTTGTGGATGAGTCAACGATCATCCCGATGAAAACGATCCGGAAGAAACTCCGAGACGTAGAGTAGGATGGCAATGAAGATGAAACGAAGAACGCTCCTCAATGGCTTCGTTGGCGCGGCAGGCGCCTTGGCTACAGGCACAATGATGAATGCAGCGGGTCTGCCGAAAACGAAGATTACCCGGATTCGTTATTACAAGGCCCCCACGGATGCCGCCGGCCGGCCAAATCTCAAACAGCCGCTCTTCAATCAGAGTTCGAATGTAGTGCTGGTCGAAACGGATGCGGGCATTACGGGCGTCGGAGAGGGCGGCGCGCACGACACGATGGAGCAATGCGCCGGAATGCTCATCGGCGAAGACCCATTTCGAATCGATCGTCTGTGGCAGACCATGTTTCGTGGCTACTTCTATCCCGCCGGACGCGAAAAGGTACATGCTCTCGGCGCCCTCGATGTAGCGTTATGGGATTTGAAAGGTAAAGCGCTAGGCCTCCCTGTATACCAGCTTCTAGGAGGTCGATCACGTGATTACGTCGAGTGCTATTCCACCGGCTATCCCGGCCCGACGCCGCGAGAGAAAGCCCGCGCGTGCATCGAAGCAGGTTTCCGCGCGTACCGCATCGCCGCCGGCGGGAAGCCCGTGTACGACCGTTTCGAGGATGTGCAGAGAACGTTTGAGGAATGTCAGCAGGTCCGCGAGGGCGCCGGCAAGGATGGCGCGTGGTGTATCGACTTCCACACGGAGTTGGACATGCCGGATGCCGTCGCTCTGGCGAACAGAATTGAGCCGCTTCGGCCCTACTTCGTTGAAGACCTCGTGCGGAGCGAGAATCCGGGGGTGTATCGCACCTTGCGAGGCAAGGTGAACGTACCGATTGCAGTCGGCGAGCAGTTCGGTCCGAAATGGGAGTGGAATAATCTGATCGAGCACCAACTGATCGACTACGCCCGGGCAACGGTTCCGAACGTGGGCGGCATCAGCGAATTCATGAAGATTGCCGCGATGTGCGAGACGCATTATGTGGGTATGATTCCCCATTTCACCGGTCCGATTTCTGAAGCAGCCATGGTCCACTGTTGTACGGCTTTCCCCGGGCCGGCTCTCATGGAATTGGTGAACGGCGGAAGGCAGCAGTGGCCATATCTGAATCACGCCTATGACTTCAAAGACGGGAAGCTGTGGCCGAACGACCGTCCTGGTATCGGTGTCGACGTAGACACGAGCAAGCTGCAACTGATCGGTGACTTCAACGAACGCTACACGGCGATTCCGATGATTCGCAGACCAGACGGCTCGTTTACGAACTGGTGAGGCAGACCTACCACCGCATCCCAGGGCACTTGACGAAGCGGTGTAAGTCAGTTTCGAGCAGTTATTCCTGGTCCGAGTGTGCTCCGAATCCTAGCGGACCGTCCTCATCGTCGGGTCAAAGGGCCGATGCCATAGGTGTGAACGCCCCTTGGCGCGAAGTGTGCTTTAACCGATGCTCCTGTACCCATCGTGGGTAGGTCACAACACCGTAACGCTCTTGATGACACCTTCCAGCACTTGGAATGTTTCATTGTTTACAGGCGAAGGAGCGCCCGCCGGTCTTTAATAACGCGCTTCATCTCTTCGATGGGCTTATCGAGGTCTTCGTCAGGGAGAGCACGCACATCCAGCCGCACTTCGGCTTCAAATGGGATCACGTTATAGCGATAGCGCGCACTCGAACATGTTTGGCGAGATCGAGGTAGGGAACATCGAATGGTAGGCCGGCTCTGCGCCGGCGAGATGCTCCTGAATCGCCGTGGCTTTCGCGTGATTCATCAATCCGTTGCACCGCGTGACCCTTTCAGGCGAACTGAGCGTGGCCAGACGCTCGAAGTATGTGCGAGTCGAGTTTGAGCCGCATGGGCGTCTGCCACGCCGCGATCTTGGCAATGGCCGGCGACAGGTGAACTACAAAATCGGAGCTTACGAAACCAAGCCATTGCCCGCCGGTCCACTTCGCCCGACTCGGCCAGGATCATGACATCTCGATCAAGCGGCACGTTCAGCCCTTTCTTGCCTTCGATTCCAGCGACGAGATTCGGCCTGTTCGGATCCAGAGCAAAGGTCTTCGACGGAATACCTTCTCGCTGCAGAACGTCCTGGATATACTTCACTGCGGTAACTTAGTTACCAGGCGGGTTGGACGTGTCGAGCCGAAGCAGCGTCTGGAAGTGACGTATCGTTCTTCCTCGACACGCGACCAGTCAGGCTGGGCATTCTGCGCAACAGCAGTGAACTGAAAAGGATCAGGACCCACGAGCGCGTAACATCCGGTTCAAGCGAGTAGCTGCCGAACGATCTGACCCTTCCCGTCTTTCGTGACATACACGGGACGTCTTTCAACGTCAACACCCGCGTTCGGCGCTATCCCAAGCGCGCCGTACAATGTCGCGTGAAGATCTGTGATGGTGACAGGATCTTTGACGATGCTGCACGGCCGCTCTTGCGCAGTCTCGCCGTGTAGATGGCCGCGTTTGAAGCCGCCGCCGAAGATCAGTACGCTCCCTGCTTCGGTGAAGTGCCGGTGCATGCCATAGTGCTGCATCGATGTCATCACTTCAGGCTGCTTGACCTGATCTTTGACTTCATTGCCAGGCTTACCTTCCGTCATCATGTCGCGGCCGAACTCGCTCGCAAGCACGACAATCGTACGGTTCAGTAGCCCGCGCTCTTCCAGATCCCGGATCAGGCGTGCCACCGGCCGATCAATCACCTGTTTCATGCCGATAGCCCGTTCATGTCCGTTCTCATGGGTATCCCAGTGGCGGAATGGGATGTATTCAGATGTCACTTCGACAAACCGAACCCCGTTTTCGACCAATCGACGCGCCAGTAAACAACCGAGCCCGAACCGCCCGGTGTTGTAAGTGTCGTAAGACTCCTTGGGTTCCAGTGTCAGATCGAACGCCTTTGAAGCCGGCGACTGTAATAATCGGTTCGCGTTGTCTAGCGACCGCAGCAGACTTTCCCGCTGATGATTGCTTCCATCGCGCAGGATCGGACTCTCGGCAGCCAGTTTCTTAAAAGTTTCATAACGGCGTGCAAAGCGGCCGCCACTCATTTTGGCGGGAGGCTGTACACTCGCGACGGCGTCTCTGGGATCGACGATAAGGAATGGCCCCGAATCAGTCCCAAGAAAGCCTGCAGTGTGAAATGACTTCAATGGATCGCTTTCCGCACCGATCTCCATGTTCTGGCCGGCAACCACGAACGGCGGCATCTCCGGAGCTTTTGGACCCAATAGCTTCGAGACCCACGCGCCCATATGCGGCACAGCAACGGATTGCGGCGGTTCGTACCCTGTGTGCCAGTGGTATTGGTGCCGTGAATGGAGAATAAACCCGAGGTCGCCCACTCTATGCGAGCGGATCAGCGTTCCACGATCCATTATTTTGGCGATCTCTTCGAGTCCCTGCGAAAGGCGGATGTTGTCCACGATTGTCGGAATCGATGGAAAGGTGCTCAAGACCCGCTTGCTTTCGAGACCCGACTGATATGGCGTATACGTCTTGGGATCGAATGTCTCGGTCTGCGCCATTCCGCCGGCCATCCATAGGAGAATGATGCTGTCGGCAGTGGCCTTTGGCTTATCGTCGTCTTGTGCCAGCAGGCGCGGCGCCCCGCAGGTCAGTGCCGCCATGGCCGCGGCGGCGGATTGCCGCATATAATCCCGTCGTGTCAATCCTCGAAATAAATCTGGTTGGCTCACTGGGCGCCTCTTTAATGAATGTACTGAAACTCGGGACTCATCAGCATCGCCCACAATAGATCTTCAACCCCGCTGTCGGTAGGCTGAGCGCCGCCAATCACTTCCATCGCAGTCCTGCGCTCGGCTTCCGTCGGCGTGCGGGCGAAAAGGTGACGGTACAGCCTGTCCGTAAGCTCACCGGACGACCATTTCTTTCGAGGCGGCTCGATCGGTGGAGTCCCTTGTACGCGGATCAAGTGATCCGGATCGGGCTTCTCTGTGAAGACAAAGAAACGCACGGCGGGATTGATGTCGCTCTGCCGGCTCTTCTCATCGATACTCGCTTGCGCGCGAAAACGCGTGAAGCCTTTCCCGCGAAGATCCTTCACAATAGATGACGGAATTTTCGGAGACGATAACTCCAGTTTCTCGACACCCTGCGGTCCCACCAGCTCAGCATCCGACCATTCCGCGATGACGCGCGCCGGATCGTACGAATCGACATCTTCGATAAGAAGCCAGAGCTCATTCGCTCCCGTGATATCGACATCCACCCGAACCTTGCCCGAGCGTATGACTTTGCTGTCGAATAGATTGGCAGGTGACGGGGGCCGCTCGCCGAGCAGCATCTTCGCGCCTCGCTCCAACCGCTTCGATAGCAATGGACCATTAGTCAACTCTAAAGCCTGCAGAGTCGTCGCGTCGGCGCTCCGTTCCGTGTACACCTGATCTCGTATGGGGCGGCCAAGCGCACGGCTCAACGGGTCGGACTTCAACCGCCATTCGCGTGCGTAGGTGCTGTGTGTGTCGGTTCGCTTGCTGCTCAATCGCCACTCGCCCGTTACGGCTGAGATCGTGTCCTCGAACTGCTCCGCGGAAACGCGGCGGAGCACGGGTCCTCGGAACACATACGGGGCCCTTTCATCCGGCGCGGGAACTGCGGTCATCTGGTAGGTCCTGGAAGTCATGATCCGCCGGATCAGATGCTGCAGATCATAACCATTCGCCACGAAATCCGACGCCAGCCAGTCGAGGAGATCCTGATTCCAAGGCTCGGCGTCCATATCGTCGGCCGGCTCGACGATGCCGCGACCCAGAAGCTTGCGCCAATAGCGGTTGACGATAGTTCGTGCGAATCGTCCATTCTCGCGATGCGCAAACCATTCCGAGGCCGCCTTGCGACGCGATGCAAGCGTTTCACCAAAATCGACCTTCAACTCAGAGAATGGAAACCTGGCTTCAGCCATCTTGCCGAGTTTCACGTCACATCGAACCAGCTCCAGCGGCTGGTCGGAGAACATGCTGGCAAGGCCATACGTGTCGCTCAATTTCCATCGATTGATAAAGCTGTCGTGGCACGCCGCGCATTTGATGTTCATGCCCAGAAACACTTGGGCCGCGTTCTGAGCCGCTTGCATCGGCGGCGTTTGACTTGCGCTGACCACGCCCCGCCAAGTCACGCCGGTCAAGAATCCTTCCGGCCCGCCCTGTGCCGGCGGATCGAGCAATGCCCGAACCATCGCGTCGTACGGGACGTTCTTCTCAAGCGCGGTTAGTAGCCACTCAGTGATCGACTTGCGCTCTCCGTGATAGATGACGCCTTCATCATTACGAAGTAAGTCATTCCAGAAGCTGATCCAGTGTTCGGCGTAAGATTGCCGCTTCGCCAGCAAAGTATCGATAACGCGTTCCCGCTTGTCTGTGGCTTTACTCTGCTCGAAGTCTCGAAGCTCCTCAGGTGTCGGGGGAAGGCCCGCGATGTCCATCCAGGCTCGTCGGGCAAACAATGCATCGCTCACTAATTTTGGCGACTTGACGCTCTTTGCCGCGAAGTACGCTTCGATGAAGCGATCGACCGGATTAGGCGCAGATCCACCAGGAACGGCCGGGGTCCGAGGCGCAAGCGGCGCGATCCTGCCGCTGATCGAAGTGGATCCTTCGAACTTCGCGCCCTGATCGATCCAAAGGCGGATACGCTCGATCACAGCCGCGTCGACCGGAGGACCGGAAGGCGGCATTCGCATCCCTTTTTTGCCTTCCATCTTGGCGACAAGAAGGCTATCTTCGCCTTGACCCGGAACAATCGCAGGACCGGTCGCGCCGCCTTTCATCAGGTCGTCTCGCGTGTGGACTTTCAACCCTGCCTGGGGCGCGTCGCCCGAGTGGCACGCGAGGCACTTCGCCGTCAGAATGGGTTGGACTTCTTTTACAAAATCAACTTTTTCCTGGGACAACCCAACGGAGCTCGCTAAAATTACGAAAAAACACACCCGCACGATTCGGAGTTTATCAGGACTAAGTACCCGGTTCACAGCGTAGAAGTCGTTCTACGGCAAGAGCCGCATTCAGCAAAGATGCGTCGGTATCTGGAGCGCCGATCATTTGCAGCCCGAGCGGCAAGCCGGCGGCTACCGGCATCGGCACCCCCACAGCAGGCGTTCCCAGTGCCGTCCAGACCGCATTCATCGCCGGATCTCCTGTCGATGCAAATCCCTCTGGCGCGCTTTCCAACGCTGCCGGAGTAAGCAGGAAAGGACTCTCGGCGAAAACCTTTTCCAGCGCTGTGGATGCTTCCCGGAGGCAATGCAAACTCTCACGCCAGGCGGTCTCGGTGATCTGAAGCCCCCGACCGATGAGGCTGGCGAGTTTTTGCCCCATGCGATCGCCATACTCCCGCCACCGTTTCTCATGGGACCGCGACCCCTCATAATCGTTCACCAACTTGGCTGCTGCGAGAAGATCCTCATACTTGTTCGGCAACTCGATCTTCTCAACCGGGTATTCCTGCCCAAGTGTACTTACAGCTCTATCGAAGGTGTTTTGCATTTCCTTCGAGACTGCAGGAAGGTTTTCAGGGATAGCGAAATGGACCGGCCCTGTTTCCGAAGGGAACCCGAGTGCGCGCCAAACATAGATGCACGTTGCGACGTCGCTCACAAGGATTCCGACAGTGTCCAGCGATGGAGCGAACGGAAGAACACCGTAAACGGGCAACTTGCCAAAAGTCGGCTTGAATCCCACAACGCCGCAGAAAGATGCAGGTCGAATGACGGAACCCATCGTTTGCGTGCCTAGAGCGAACGGAACCACTCCGGTCGCGACGGCTGCGGCCGAGCCGCTCGAACTTCCTCCCGGTGTATGCGTGAGATTGTGCGGGTTGCGCGTGGGAGATGGATCGAACGAGGCGAACGCGGTGGTTTGTGTTTTTCCGAACAGAACACCGCCAAGCTCCCGTAGTGTGGTCACGATCTCTGCATCGAATGTCCCCTTACGTCCCAGATACAGAGCAGAACCGTACTCTGTGGCGAGCCCGGTCGTCTCAAAGATATCCTTCACCCCGAATGGGATGCCGTCGAGTGGTCCATCTCCCAGGGGCTCCTGAGGATTTACCTCCACCCACGCATGAATCTGGGATTCTGTGGCGTTATAAACGCGCATTGCTTCGGCAACACGATGCATGCTTAGACATTCCATATGCGGCCGTAATTACTCGGAATCGTCAACCATCGCTGCTCAGCGCCAGCGACGCTGAACCCGTCATTGCCGTGCAGCAGTTCTGAATACGAGCCACCGCGGACGAACGTGAATGGGACCGATGCGTCCCCATCGCTAAAGTTCAAGGCGACAAGCGAAAATGCGCTCGCCGTCGAGCGCGAATATAACAGCACGCCGTGGGACTGATATTTTTCCCAGTCGTTGTAGAAATAGAAATCACCTTCCAGAAGCGGGGCATTGGCGCGGCGAACGCGGGTAAGCCTTCGTATCAGGCGCAGAACTCCCCGGCCTTCGTGGTCATAAAAGAGTTCCCACGGCATCGGCCGGATCAAACCGATTCGTGCGAACCCTCGTTCCGGAACAACGTTGTCCGCTCCCAATTCTTGTCCTTGCCAGAGCAAAGGAATCCCTTTCGCGGTGAGCAACGCGATTAGGTATGGCTGCACCTTGTACCACTTCGACCGATCCGCCTTATCAAACAAAGGATCATCTCCGTGGATGATGCCGAATTCCGCCAGAAAACGGGAGTGGTCGTGGTTCTCGATGTACTGAAACGCGCTTTTTGGCAAGGTATCCGTGTTGTGCGTTGCCTTTTCGGGAAATCCATCGAGTCCCAGCCGCAGCCCCAGATCATACAGTCGTCCGCGATCACCGTGCGCGACGGCCTGCGCGCTGACGAGCGTTTCGTTTTGCCAGGTCGAATTCGTGTAGGTCTGCCACACGATTCCCTTCGGGTCTTCCAACTGCTCGGCGCACTGGATCAGATTCAGATCGCTGCCGTCCGAGAAGCGCTGCCAGTGACCGGTTCCTGCTTGCGCGTTGACGAAATTGTAGGTCTCGTAAACGAGGTCCGAATAACCCACACCCATCGGTCCGTCCCAGTAATTTGGGACGCAGTCATACCGATAACCGTCAACGTGGCACTTGTCCAGCCAGAAATGGTTGACCGTGAAGAAGTAGTCGCGGACAATTGGCCGGGTCCAATCTGTGCTCGGGCCAAACATGTCTTTCGCGAATGATCCCATGAACGGATTCTCACGATAGCCGAGCCGCGAGTAGACGTACTCGTATGGAAAGTTAGCGCCCGTGTGGCCGTAAACGACGTCGAGAATCACAGCTATCCCGTTCTGGTGCGCGATGTCAACAAATCGCTGAAAATTGACCCGATTACCGAACCGTTCATCGACGCCTAGAAAACCAATCGGTTCGAAACCCCAGTTCAGCGTAGCCTCGACGTTCGTGATTGGCATAACCTCGATGCAGTTGATCCCGAGATCCGCCAGATAAGGCAACCGTTCCGCAGCGTGCTCCAAGTCGACTCGGAACTCGTGCAGCATGACTTCATAGACGATGAGTTCTTTCAAACGCGGCGTCTTCCACGCGGACTCTGACGCGCTCCAGACGTGGTCCTGAAAATTGAGAGTGAACGCCGAAAGCCTCCCGACCCCGAACTCGCGTGCGAAAGGATCGATGATCCAATCAAGCGGCTCGCGCAGCAACGGACTATGGAGTTCAAACCGGTATACGTATGTCCCCGGTTGACCCCATTTCGACGCAGGAGTCGGTCTGCCGCCCGGATTGATGCTGACGAGCGCCGACCAATAATCGCCGTAGGTGGGATCTACGCTGTGGGTAAGAGGGAATTCGAGCGGGGGGATCTCCTGAAGAAACTGGTCTGATTCATGGATGATTTTGACAGAAAGCTGATTGCCGGTTTGTGCGCTCACCCAAGGAAGGAGGAGACCGAACTGCACCTGTCCGGGAGTCACTTCGCGCGGCCCAAGCCTGTCGAGCGGGAGTAACTTCATTAGGTCAGATTAGTACTCTCTTTGTAGCCTTGCAATGAAATGCGAGCTTACATGTAGCGGAGGTAGTACGCCGTTGTAAACAGTACTCGGGTGGCTCTGATGCCGTTGATGCAAACATCGTGAGCAAATGGTCCGGGCGCAGTCAGCAGTATCATTGAACAAACTGAAATGGCCAAGCTGGAAGTTACGAAAACGATTGAAGCGCGCATGGTCAACAAGCGCAACCGGCAGGTTCTATCGCAGCCGCCGGTTACCCTGCCGTACGGTGCCATCCTGACCGACATTGTCGAGAATCGCGATGTTCTCGAGTTTCAGTATCTGGGGGAACTTTACAATTGCAAAACTGACGTTCTCCGTGCTGCCTCGCGATCTCTGGACGATTGGACTCCTACCCCAAGCACTGCCTCATCTAACGCTGCACCCCCGGGGCCAGAGATCGCTTTCACGTGGGAGAGACTGAATGCCGGCCCGGTCGCAACGTATCGAGCGAAACTACCCGGCGGGTGGCTGATCCAGGTTGGGGACTCGAACTCTCGAGCGGTAGCGTTCTATCCCGACCCGGATCACGCATGGGACGGCAAAACCCGGTAGGGATATCAGCACAATGTCTGACAACCACTTTATCCAGACGTCATTTTTCTTTGGAGCGCCGCTGGACGGAACTGTTCCCGCAGCAGGCTACGGCAGCGTGGCGTCTCTTCGGGCTCTCGGCTACAACCCCTCCTATAACAAGCTGAACGTCGCGGCCATCGGATGTGGCGGCCAAGGCGGGTCATTCTCAACGATGCGGCGAAGGCGGAGAACATCGACTGCGCGACGTAAACGCCAAACGCGGCGGTCCCAACCTGGAGCGTCACAGCAAGGCCGCCAGGTACGAAGACTGCGTGATGCTCGACAAGGCGCGAACATCGACGCGTGTACGATCGGCATTGCCGATGTCATGCACGCGACAGGCTCTCGCCTGCATGCAGCCGTGGGAAGCACGTCTATGTCGAAAAGCCGCTGACAAAAACGCCATGGGAAGCTCGCCTTTGCAGCGCGCGGCGGTCAAATACAAGGTCGCGACGCAGATAGGGAATCAAGGGTTCTAGCATGAAGGCAATCGTGTCGCCGCTGAGATCGTGTGGTCAGGCGAGATCGGGGACGTGACTGAAGTTCATATCTCGACCACACCCGGCACACACCCCACTCGTTTAAAGGAGCTCCCGCCCGAGGAATCGGCCCAGGACAACTTGAAATGGGATCTCTGGCTTCGCAATGCGCCGATGCCGCCGTTCAATTCCTACTATGTTCCTTAGAACTGGGCGTGGCTTTTATGATTTCGGTTCCGGACAGATCGGAAATTCGGCCACGCATGCCGCCGGTCCGGTGCAGACCGCGCTTCAACTTGGCGCTCCGGAAGTTTGGAACGTACCGCAGTCGTGGCTGAGAGCAAGATCACCTTTCCCGATCGAGCCATAATCCGGCTGGCTTTTCCAGCCCGGGAAGCCATGCCGTCGGCGAACAATCTCGCAGACAAAGGCCGTTCAACCGGGAAAGATCGCGTCGCGCCGGCTCTCGCGAAGCCAGCAGACAGCCAGGTCCATTAATAGGGGCCGGGGGGCCAGGAGTACGCGTGTTCGGAGATTGTGGCGGAACCACCTCAATCCGGCATCCTCACCGGCAACGGAGCGGGGTTTATTGGTCCAAGGGCATGATGGGCACCGAGAGCGCGGGGAAGGCGTCTGGTCGCTCCCTTCCGCCCGCTCGAAGGAGTATGTCCTGCCTCCGGAGTTGTTGACGCCGTCGCCCGGCCACATGCTCGACTGGGTCCGCGCTTGCAAAGGTGGCGAGCATGCTGCTCGGATTTCAGCTATGTAAAAGCCCGTTTTTCAAAGAGGATGGGAGATCAAGCTGTGAGTTGGGCATTTGGACGAGCTTCCTGTCGTGAAAGTTGACCGCTAAACTGAAGGTTGGATCTCTTCATCTTCGATCTGGACGGCACCCTTATTGATTCGAAGCTCGATCTGGCGCACGCGGTAAACGCCACACGAGCGCACCTGGACCTCCCGCCGCTCGAACACGAGCTCATCTTTTCTTATGTCGGGAACGGAGCACCCGTCCTGATTCGGCGCGCCCTCGGCCCGGAAGCTCCCGAAGACCTCGTGAATCACGCGCTCGAGTACTTCCTGGCGTATTACCGCGAGCACATGCTCGACTACACGGTACTGTATCCGGGCGTTCGGGAGACGCTTGAGAAACTCGACAACGGCGAGCGCCGTCTTGCGGTATTGACGAATAAACCCGTGCGCATCAGCGCAGCAATCCTCGATGGTCTGAGCGTGGGAAAGCATTTTTTCCGCGTATACGGTGGGAACAGCTTCGAGCAGAAGAAGCCTGACCCGATCGGCATCGAGACCCTGTTGCGCGAAGCAGGCGCACGAAAGGAGCGTACCCTGATGGTCGGCGACAGCGCCGTCGATATCCAGACCGCTCGCAATGCCGGAATTCCGTGCTGTGGAGTGACCTATGGCTTCCAGCCCGAGTCGCTGGCAGCGTGCCCGCCGGACTTCCTGATAGAGCGGATGGATAAGCTGTTGGACGCTTTGCAGCTATCATAGTAGTGCCTATACATGCGAACTTTCGCGTTTCTCCCCTTTGCATTTGTGTGTGCAATCGCCCTTACCGGATGCAAATCTGCCCCTCCTGCTAACGTTGCTGCGACGGTGAACAGCCGTCCGATCACCAACGAGGATGTCGAAAAGCACTTTCAGTTGAACTTCGCCGACGCGAAATCCCGGCCGGCGGACGACCAGATGATGATCCAGAAACTGGAGATCGTTCGCACGCTCATCGACAACGAAATCATGCTTCAACGCGCCGAAAAACTCAGCCTCATGGCGACGGACGCGGATGTCGAGGCTAAGTTTAACGAACTGAAGTCCGGTTACACCCAGGAAGAGTTCCAAAAAACACTGGATGCGCGCAAGATGACGGTTGCAGATCTGAAGGCGCAACTGCGAAGGGACCTGAGCGTCCAAAAACTGATCAACAAGGAAATCACATCGCAGATCTCCATCAGCGACAGCCAGATCGCCGAGTTCTACAACGCCAATAAAGAAGCATTCAATCTGGCCGAGCCCCAGATTCACCTCGCTCAAATTGTCGTCACCGCGAACAGCGATCCCAACGTTCGAAACCTGAAGAACGATGACGCCACGACCGAGGATCAGGCCAAGAACAAGATTCAGGCTCTCGATGCTCGTCTCCGCCAGGGAGAGGATTTCGCGATGCTCGCACAGAACTTCTCCGAAGACCCGCAATCCGCCGCCAACGGAGGGGATCTCGGGTTCATTCCTCAGTCCGCCCTTGAACAGGCCGGGAAGGACGTCCGCAACATGATCCTGCAACTGCCTCCCGGCCAGATCACGCCCAAGCCTATCGCAAGCCAGGGAAGCTACCGCATCTTCAAGGTGATGTCCAAAGAGCCTGCCGGCCAGCGGGAGTTGAATGACCCTAAGGTGCAGCAGCGCATTCGCGAAACCCTGCTCAATCGCAGGGACCAGTTGCTTCGAGCCGCCTACTATGAAGTGGCCCGTAATGAGGCGAAGGTCCAGAATTTCTTCGCTGCGAAGATAACTGAATCCTCAAGTAAGAAATAGTCGATTCCCGGCGACGGATTTGGGCATCTCAAACGAAGACCCGGAAACGTACGTGTCACGTCAGTAGTCGTACTGCGTGTGGAACCGTGATTCCGGTCCATCCCGATTGATGGCGCGACTGATTTTTCTCACGTTAACTCTCGCGCTCCTGCCCGCCGCGTGGTTCTACACCACGACTCCGACGAACATTGCTCCCGTAGCCCACGCTGCGTCGAACGCGCCGCATCTCACCGTCCTCACCCTCAATTTGGCGAAAGTCACAGCGGTAGATGAGATTCTGCGGGAACTCCGTCCGGCGGACATCCTCCTTTTCCAGGAAGTGGTTCGATCCGCAGACTCGCACCCGAGCATTGCGGAAGTAATCGCCCGCAGACTCAACATGCAGGTTCAATTCGCCGCGCCGGATCGCGGTGCGACCGGGTCCGGGATCGCGGTTCTAAGCCGTTTTCCACTCACTCAGGTGGCAACCTATCAGGTGAAACCAATCAACCTGATATTTCGGTCCCGTAAGCGAGTACTTCTTGGTGTCACCGCGCAGACTTCTGTCGGGCCGATTCGTATTGTGTGCGCCCATTTGGACACCAGGATTAATCCCGCGGACCGGCTTCGCGAATTGGAACCCGCGATCGAAGACGCCAAACAGTTCGGCGGGCCCGTCCTGATCGCCGGCGACCTTAACACGAACGATATGCAATGGGTGTCGCACGTTGTTCCCGTACCCTGGCCGGGCTGGCAGGCATCCCGAGTCAGAGATTTGATGGCGAAAAACGGATTTCATACGCCATTTCAAACCCGGCGGGCAACTTTCGATCATCTCGGCATGCAACTTGACTGGATATTCCTGCGGAATCTCGCGGCCGTGCGTACCGACATCGTGCCGGTGGATTTCTCAGATCACCATGCGTTAGTAGCGGTAATCGGACCGGCTGGCAAGTGAATGTCCACCACGGCGAGGTGGCGCATGTTATACCAGCATAATGAATAATTTGGCACTTGCATTCATAGGCGCTCGGTGGATATAATCAGACTTCATGCTTAGCTCGCGCGGCCACTCGTTTACTTTCCGATTTTGGCGAACCGCCTGAATCGGCACGAGTGGCGTTAGCTGAACGACGAACCAGGATTCGAAAGCAGCCCACTCGGAAACGAGTGGGCTTTCTACTTTCAGGGCATGGAATTTTAGCTGGAGTTACTTCAATGATCGTATCGATGAAAATGCACGCGAAGCGAGAGGACATACAGGCCGTTTGCGACCGTGTGCACGAGTTTGGGTACAAGGTCCACTCCATTGAGGGAGAGGAACGTGTGGTGATCGGCATTGTCGGCGTCGGTGACGTTACAGCCTGTCTGGAGTCGATCGAAGCCATGCCGGGAGTGGAGAAAGCAGTCCGGATCTCGGCTCCATACAAATTCGTAAGCAAGGAATTTCGCCCCGGCCGTACCCAGGTCGTGGTGAACGGTCGGGAAATCGGCGGTGACGAGTTTATCGTCATCGCGGGGCCGTGCTCTGTAGAGAGCGAGAAGCAGATCATGGAGTCGGCCACGGCAGTTGCTGAAGCCGGCGCGCACATGCTTCGAGGCGGCGCCTTCAAGCCTCGCACTTCGCCCTATGACTTTCAGGGGATGGAGATCGAAGGCCTGAAGCTGTTGAAGAAGGCAAAAGATGCTACCGGACTTTCGATCGTCACGGAAGTAATGTCGGATCGGGATGTGGAACTCGTCGCCGATTACGCCGACGTGCTCCAGATCGGCGCCCGCAACATGCAGAACTTCTCCCTGTTGAAGACGCTCGGCAAAGTTCAGACGCCCATTCTTCTGAAGCGCGGCCTGAGTTCGACCCTGAAGGAACTGCTGATGTCCGCTGAATACATCGTTGCGCACGGCAACCCCAACGTGATCCTGTGCGAGCGCGGTATCCGGACCTTCGAAACCGCCACGCGTAATACGTGCGATATCGCTGCGGTCGCTGTCCTCAACGAACTCACACACCTGCCGGTCATCCTCGACCCGAGCCACGCCACGGGTAAACGGAGCCTGGTCCCGGCACTCTCCCGCGCAGCCGTCGCAATCGGCGCGGACGGTATCATCGTCGAAGTGCATCCTTGCCCCGCGAAGGCCATCAGTGATGGAGCACAGTCGCTCGATCTGCCAATGTTTCGCAACATGATGCAGGAACTCGATCCGTACATGCAGATCTGGCGTCAAAGTCGCGTCAGCGAACTCGCCGCGGCCGTCTAATCCTCCGTGCCCTTTCGCCACCGTGGTTGGATCCTGATAGCTGGACTCATAGCGATTGCCGTCGTTGGGACGGTGATCTCGACCCGCGTCTCCAGTCCTAAACTAGACGGTAGAGGGATGACGTCGTACATGCCGCAGCGGGATGCAGCGGTAATGTACATCGACGTTGCGGCGATCCGTACCTCTGGAATTCTTGAAAAACTGGCGGGTTCGACGGTTGCGGAAGAACCGGAATACAAGAAATTCGTCGAGCTAACCGGATTCGATTACAAACGTGACCTCGACCGTCTGATGGCCAACTCGGCGAACGGGCAAGGGGGACCCACCCACTACTTCCTGCTCGAGGGCCGCTTTGATTGGGACAAGCTCACGAACTACGCTAAATCCCAAAGTGGTTCATGCGAACGCGATTTTTGCAGCGTGAAGGGTAGCACGCCCGGCCGGATCATCTCCTTCTATCCGATATCCAAAAAGCTGATGGCGCTCGCTTCTTCGCCGAACGACAGGGCTGCTCGCGAGATAAGCAGTCGAACGCCCGTGAAAGCGTCGTTCGATGTCCCGGATAAACCCATCTGGCTCCATCTGCCCGCATCCATTCTACAGAACCAGTCTGAACTTCCGGCGGGTACACGGCTGTTTACCCGCGCGCTTGAAACCGCGCAACAGTTAATGTTCTCGCTTGGTCCGCAAGGTGACAGGTTCGAGTTGGTCATGGATGTGGCTTGCGCAACGCCGGAACAAGCGGTCGTGCTAAAGAACCAGCTTGAAGGCATCACGCAACTGCTTCAGAAGTTGATTATGCGCGAAAAGCAGACTCCGAATAGGAATGACCTCAGCGGCCTGCTCACGTCAGGTTCATTCCAGCGTGAATCCGAACGTGTCATCGGGCGCTGGCCGATCGAACGGGCTTTTCTCGACTCGCTCGGACACTAAACTGAAACTTCATCCGGCGTAGGCGTATTCTCGAACCACCAGCTTATCGATAATGTGAATCTGTCCGTTGGTGCATGCGATGTCCCCGCGAATAATGCGTGCGCCGCCGAATCGCGCCTCAGGTCCCTCCACCGAGACCTCCACCGGTTCGCCGCCGAGCGACTTAACAGTAGCTGTAGTCTTCAGGTCGGCGAGCGTCTGCCGGCCCCGCACGATGTGAAGGGCAACAATTGCACGAAGTCTCTCATTGTTCTCCGGCTTCATCAGTTCGTTCCAGAAGCCGTTCGGGGCGGCGTCAAGCGCTTCGTTGGTCGGCGCAAAGAGCGTCCGCCACTCGGCAACGAGCAGGTCATTGTCCATTTGCGCCTGGCGCAGCGCCTCCACAAAGCGGCTGATGGCGGGCAGGGACTCGGCCGTGTCGAAAATCCGTTTTGGAGCCAGCGAGTCCTTCCGGCCGGTTCCCTGGTTCGCAGTAGTCTGGTCTTGAGAACTCATGTCTGCCTCATAGAGTCCCCAGACGCGACCCGGTTACGGGTCTCTAACCGTGATCGGCTGGCGCGGCTGCCAATTATCCGTGTTTCGGCTCAGACACCATGCGCATTACGAGCATTGCCGTATCCGATTGTCCGGAGCGCCGTAAGTACCTGCATTGTGGCGGTGCTTCGATTCAGCGTGTAAAAGTGGATTCCCGGCGCTCCACCCTGCAAAAGCTCGATGCATTGGGCAGTAGCGTGGGCAATACCCAACTGCATCACGGCTTGCGGATTATCCCGCCTGCGGTCGAGTTCCGTGGCCAGACGGAAGGGCAGTGAAGCGCCGCAAAGTAAGGTGAACCGCTCCACCTGCGCCGCATTGGTGATGGGCATGATTCCCGGGATGATGGGTACCGTGATTCCGTGAGACCGAGCGTTATCGATGAACTCGAAGTAGCGCCGGTTGTCAAAGAAGAGTTGCGTGACCAGAAAGGACGCGCCACTGTCTACCTTACGCTTCAGATTGGCGAGGTCGACCGCCGGATTTCCGCACTCGATGTGCTTCTCGGGGTATCCCGCGCCGCCGATGCAGAGTTTATCCCCATAGTTTTCCGCGATGAACGAGGTTAACTCGTTTGCATATCGGAAGCCCCCTTCCGTCGCGACAAACGTCGTTTGCCCCTTCGGAGGATCGCCGCGCAGCGCGAGCACATTCTCGACACCCGCGTCCACAATGCGGTCGAGCACCGACCTGAGTTCCTCGCGCGTCGAGCCTACACATGTAAGATGCGCCATCGACTCGATGCCGGTATCGCGTTTTATCCGTGACACGATGTCCAGCGTCTTCTCACGCGTCGAGCCCCCCGCGCCATAGGTAACCGAAACGTAGTCGGGCTCGAGTGGCTGAAGATCGGCGATGGTCGTTTCAAGTTGCGCGCCCGCCTCGTCGCTTTTCGGGGGGAAGAACTCAAAGCTGAACAGGGGACGCTTCCGCTCGAGCAGCGCGCTAATTCGCATCTAAGTAGTGTCCCATATCACGTTTTAGCCGGTCAGGCTGAGAGCATTGCCGCGATCTTCTCCTCGTCATTGGGAACGACGACGGGTTTGTTGCCGAACGACGCAGTGATCGCCTTTCCATCGGGAGCTTTCAACTCGCCGGTGTGATAGCGGTAGATGTAGTCGGGGTCTTTCAGCACATTGCCGGTGAGCACCGCTACGACATCGGCGGCCCGATCGAGAATACCGGCCGTCGTGAGCTTTCGGATCCCGGCAAGCGTTGCTGCCGATGCGGGCTCGCACCCGATCCCGCACTGGCCGATGATCGCTTTGGCGTCGGCAATCTCCTGCTCTGTTACTTTCTCAACCACGCCATGGGTAGTGCGGATCTCATGCTCCGCTTTTGGCCACGAGATAGGATCGCCGATGCGGATCGCGGTGGCCAGTGTTTCGGGCTTCTCAACGGCTCTGAAATCGTGCCCTCCACGTTGCATATGGTCGAAGAAAGGCGCGGATTTTTCGGCCTGAATGACCGCGAGTCGCGGCAGCCGCGGAATGAATCCCAGTGAATGTAGCTCGCGGAGCGCTTTGCCGAACGCCGAAACATTGCCCAGGTTTCCGCCTGGCAGTACGATCCACTCCGGCGGGTTCCAGTTCCGCTGATCCAACATCTCGATAACAATCGACTTCTGGCCCTCGATGCGAAACGGGTTGATCGAATTCAACAGATAGATCCCGAGGCGTTCGGAGAGCACCCTGACAAGCTTCAGAATCTGATCGAAGTTGGCTTCGACCTGCAGCGTGAGAGCGCCATACTCCAGCGCCTGGGCCAACTTCCCGTAAGAGATGTTTCCGTGCGGAATAAAGATGATCGGTTGAAGGCCCGCTGCGCTGGCATACGCTGCCATGGATGCCGAGGTGTTGCCGGTCGACACACAGGCGACGCGCTTCATTCCGAGTCTGATCGCTTGCGAAGCGCCGCACGTCATGCCATTGTCTTTGAACGATCCGGTCGGATTGAATCCTTGATGTTTGAACACCAGGCGATCGAGACCGCCGTACTGAGCAGCCCTCGGACCGGGCAGCAGGGGAGTGTTGCCCTCTCGAAGGGTGATCACATGCCGGATATCATCAAGGAAATGGATGAGTTCCCGATACCGCCAGACACCACTCTGTTCAATGGGGGCGTTATCGCAGCGTCGCTCCCGCCACAGGCGCTTCAGCCTGTCGGGATCGATCTTGTCCGTGTCGTAAGTGACTTCGAGTAATCCGCCGCACTTCGGGCAGTTATATAGGACGTCGGTGACGGAATACCGCGACCTGCAGGCGGGCTCGAAACAGATGAGTTCTGCGTGTGGCAACTCTTAGTTTACTGTGCCGGCGGGACGGAGATTCTGGATCCGATCAATCCCGGCACGGAAAGAAACCTGAATAACTAAACACAGTTAATTTTCTGGAATTGTGGGAAAAACAGCCGTGAATTGAAACGGCGCAGGGTCCTTCTTCACTATTCGGCATACAGATCGATTGCAGACCTGAATGAGAAAACAATCGGCTCTGTAATACCCAAGGAGGATTCTATGCAGCTCACTTCAAGGCCCGTAGTGTGTCTATTCGGTCTTGCGCTCGTATTGACCGCGAACTCGGCTTTTGCGCAACAGACCGAACAGCCCACCGCCCCCGTCGTCGAAGCATCCACCAACTGTTTCGCTACCTTCGCCATCGGAACACTGACGTATTGCGTATCCGAGCACGGCAACATCGTTCGTTTCTCCTCGCCCGCGGCTGCTCCCGAGCACATCCGCATAGGCGTAATTCGTGAAGGTTATGCGGTATGCGCGGCCACTGCGGCCGGTGGGGCTCAGCAAGTCTCCTACGATTCCGGCAATGTCGAGGCCGGCTGGCAGGCCGCGGTCACCATCCTCCAGCCGGGTGGCGCCAACACACTCCCCCTTTGTATTACCAGGAGAACCAATAACAATCTCGAGGTTCAACAGTGTTTTTCGCATAACGCGAATGACAAAGAGGTAGTGGTGACGATGACCGTGCGCAACGTGAGTGGCGCTACGCGGTTCAACGTCATGATGGATCGCTACTTCGATGGTGACATCGCCGGCACCGCTGGAAACGATCGTTACACCCGTTCTGCCGATGCGGTTTGGGGTGAAGAAGGACAGCACGCGCTCGCTCTCCGAAACATCAACGGAGTCGCCTCGCCCGCGCATACTACCGCCGTTCACACGTTTGTCGGCTTCAACGCGGCTTCGTGCAACCAGCCGACTATCGCAACACCAACAGCCGCCGGCGACTTCGTCGGTCGACTTTCTTTCCAATTCGGCAACCTTGTCGCAAATGCATCTCGGACCGTACGAGTGCAATACGACAAACTTTGATCCGAAGTCTCCTTGTAATGAAAGACCAGAAGAGAACCGTCCGCGAATAGCTGGCGGTTCTCGACCTATGGAGAAAAGCTATGTCACGAATCACCATAATTGCCGGGTTGTTCATCGTTACAGCTCATCGACTCTTTGCTGATCCTTCCGATGCCTTCCTGGCGGCGGTGGTAGCCGGAGATGTGAATGGAATCCAGGCTGAGATTGAAAAAGGCGCAGACGTCAACGGAACGGACGAAGAGGGACGTACGCCGCTTTTCTATGTGGTGCAGGCCGGCGATTTGAAGGTAGCAACGATGCTGATCCAGCGCGGAGCCCGTGTCAACGTAATGACCGCCTCCGGCGAAAGGCCTCTCACGGAGGCCGTCGCGGGCAGCTCCATTGAACTCGTTCAGGTACTGCTGAAGAGTGGAGCCAACCCGAACGAGGCCGACCCATCCGGTACAGTCCTCCATGTCGCGATCGAGCGCGGTCTGTTGAGTATTGCTGAACTTCTGATCGCACGAGGCGCTCGGCTGGAAGCTCAGGACGAACAAGGCCGGACGCCATTGTTCATTGCGGTAGAAGAGAACGAACCCGCGGTGGTGAGCCTTCTCCTTACGAAGGGCGCCAAGGCCGACGCAAAAACCCACGATGAACGAGTTCCTCTTCTGGTAGCCGCGCACGCCGGAAATCTGAACGTTGCGGAAATGCTGTTGGCACACGGCGCTGACCCGAACATCAAGACCGATAGCGGTGTCCCACTTCTGGTCGATGCGTCGGCGAACGGCCGCAAAGAATTGGTAGAACTCCTGGCCAGGCGAGGAGCAGACGTAAAGGCGGCCAATGACGAAGGCAAGACTGCGTTGGCTCTCGCAACCGCGGCTGGCCACTCCGGAATCGTCGACATACTTCAACAAGCCGGCGCGAGGGAATAAAACATGAAACGATCATTCCTGCTTTGCCTTGTCGGCTGTAATGTCTACGTCTGCTCGCCAGCTGCCGTGATCGATGCCCGAGTGTCTGGATTCAACGAAGTGGAACGACGCGTCCTCGGAGCCGCGATCGATTACTGGCAGCGCTCGGTTGCAGACCCCTTCACCGTCGAGGTTTCGTTCACGATGCTGGACCTCGCCGGCGACGTCCTCGGTACCTCTTCCGACCTCGTCGAGAACTCGGACGGATTACCGGCGGAAGCCACCGTACAAATCGATAACAGAGCGGGAGCGATATTCGGGTGGTTCGTCGACGCGACGCCGCAAAGCAATGAAGAATTTTTACCAGGATCTTCGCCCTCGCATTTGCGGGGAGACCCTTCGAAAGCCTCGGGGCAGTACTACGATCTGCTCACCGTGTTTCATCACGAACTGGCTCACGTGTTCGGCTTCAGCATTGACTATGCTCGTTTCCGTTCGCACATAAGTCTCGGTGATGATGGCTTTCTCCGGTCGTTTGTGGGAGATAGCTCGGCGGCGGTGATTGCGCCGGATTATGACGGCACGCATCTTTCCGACGCTGTATATCCTTTTGATTTGATGACCGCTTTCCAGAGTAGAGGCCAGCGGTTACTTCCGTCCGATCTGGATTTCGCTATCCTCTCCGACGCGTTCGGCTATACGCTGAACGTCGATACGTCCGAGTCTGTTCCGGAGCCCGGCTTCTGTCTTGCGATCGCGGTATGTCTTACGGGCATCCTTCTCCAAGCGCGGCACAGGCCCGCTCCTGGCATGGCGCCCTTGCGAGGGTCCTCTCGTCCGCGGTTGCTCAAAGGTGATGCGTCATGAACATGCAATTCTTATTCCGTGTGGTCAGTACCGCGGGCGATCGTTTCGAGTTCGACATGCTCCAGCGAATCGTCTGCGGTCGTGACGTGGAGCGCTTCCCCATTCCGCTCCGTACGCCGCGCGAATCGGCTATGCGCATCCTCGCCTACACTGAGGAGCGATTATCTGCAATCGGTGGGCTGACCGTTGTCGATACAACGGATGACGCCCTCTCGCACTTTGCCTATGGAATTCCGGCCGCTTCGATTGCCAGAACTGCGTTCTACGGTGGAATGGTCGTGCTGCCCGATTGCCGGGGTCTGTCGATTCCGATTCGGCTCATCTTCGAAGCGCAGCGATTGTTCGTGCGGCCGCGAGGCATCGAATGTACGTGGATGCTGTATCCAGCCGACCGCGTTCCGTCTACACGGTTGTGCCGAATTCTCCAATACAAGCCTCTTCCCGGTATTGTGTACCAGCTCGATCAGCCGAGCCGCGTTCTTATCCGGATGGAGCATCGTGAGCATCCGCGCCGCTGTGAATGCGCATTCCCTTTTAGACGCAACTGTGCGTGAGCACCATGCTCTCCGGAATTAAGGAGGCGCTTGCATGATTCAGTCGGGCAATTGCGAAATGGGCAGTGCTTTCGATAAGAATGCGGGCATTGTGCCGCAAGAGCGATCCATGTATGCTTCAGGAAAAGAGGAGTGCGGGCCCGCTGCGGAATTGTTCTCGTTTGATCACGAGTATGTCCGCCGGCTTTCAGTGGGCGACGCCGAAATCGAGCGCCACTTCGTCAGGTATTTCGAACCTCTCCTGCTGATCAAGATTCGCTGCCGGCTCAGGTCCGGTCAGGATGCTCTGGATTTGTGCCAGGAGGTTTTCCTACGTGTCCTCAAGTCGCTGCGCTGTGGCAATGGCGTGCATGATCCGTCCCGTCTAGGTGCGTACGTCAACGCCGTCTGCAACAATGTGCTGTTCGAATATTTTCGGCAGCACGGGAAACTTACCCAAATCGACAAAGACACACCGGAGCCGCTGGACGGTACCCTCGGCGGTGAGCAGGAATTGCTGACGGAAGAAACCCGGCGCAACGTACGCACTCTCCTGAATGAGCTGCCCGCAAAAGACCGGGAAATTCTGCAGGCAGTTCTTATCGATGAGCGTGACAAAGATCATATATGCAGGGATTGTGGAATAAACAGAGATTATCTGCGAGTGCTACTGTATCGGGCACGTAATCGCTTCCGGCATTTATTGGCAGATGCCGGATACCGTACTCAAAAACGCGCATCAACGTCGGCCACCTAATCACGATGAAGACCCGGAGGTTTCCGATGGAGCATGAGTATGCAACCGCTACACTCGCCGCTGAAAGGTACATCCTCAATGAGTTAACTGCGGCGGAGAGAGAGGCTTTTGAAGAGCACTACTTCGTGTGCGAGCGATGTGCGCAGGAAGTGAAGGATCTATTTGCCCTGGGCGTTGCTGTAGAAGCAGGCTCTGCCTGCTCAGCCGGTCGAGTCTGCAACCCTGAATGAAAACCAGACAAGCAGGTGGCGGCGGTATTTCGGAACGTGGACGTTACCTCGGTTCGCGCTGGCCGTCCCATGCGTTTTGATCATCGCTGCAATCGTGACTGGATGGGAAGTCGTCCGGATGCGGCAGTTGATGGAGCCGCGCAGCATCGCATCGTTGGTACTTCGTCCCGAGACTCGGGGTGAGATGGCGAGCGGTAAATCATTCAACAATTGGGTCCGCTATTTATTGTTGGAGTGTGATTTGCCCGGGCGCTGAAGGCAAGGTCAATTGGGCGTTAAGCCAGTCGACGAAGATCCTCCATCGGGGTGAGGCGGAGGCGCCAAATGCGGGCGCCTCATTCAAACTGTTGTTACCGTCTTCATCTCTATCGCCCAGGGGACTACACGCTCAATGTTCAACCTGCGGCAGGAGCCTCGGCGAATGCGATTAGCCGGAGTTGGACCTATAGATTCAAAATCAACTAACACTGAAGGAGAAACGCGGATGGCAGTCACAACCGATGGATCACGATTCGTTTTTCGCGGAAACGCTATGCCCTTTGGGGGTCGGATAACCGATATCGGCGGAACTGCCGTGTCGAAGCTCATCGACGGGCCCGCCTGCGAGCGCTCTTACGGTTGCCGGTGGCAGGAGCCAGGCGTCCACGGCCGGATCTTCGTTCGAAGGCATCTTCAAGTGGGGTGCGACCAGTGCCGAATGCACCGGCGTTATACAGCCGGATGGTCACGCGGAAACGAAAGTGACGTCTGTTATGAATACGTTTTCCGCAAAGAACGATCCGATACTATTCGAAGTCGATCTGTTGAAGATCTCGATGCTTTCTGATCACCCAAGAAAGGGACAGCCATCGATCACGCCGACTGAGGTGATTTTTGGCGGATCGAAGGGAATGTTTCTGAACGGCAAACGGATTCAGGTTGAGGTTGACGATGACCTGAAATCATTTCCGACATCTAGTTAACTTCGAGACGGAATATCGAACGAAGCAGACCTTCTACACAAAATATAGTCGCCGGTGTCGGCGCCCGACCGCAAAGACCCCGACCTTTCGGCGAGCGCGTGCCGCGAGTGGGTAGTTATGTCTCTACATCCATCGTGCGAAGCATCACATGGAACGGTAAAAAAATCGATGGCCATGTGCTTTCATTGACTGGATTTGGTCGACATTTATTTCGGGGAGCTTCTGATGAACGAAAATAATCGGCGGCTCACGATGATCCGCCTCGTTATGGGCTCGAGTGTGAAATCGGAAGCTGCGTGCGCGGAGGCGGATCCGAACGGCAGTTGGGACTAGCTCATGTGTCGATGTGAGCCTGGCATCTCTTCTTGTCCTGCTCTCTGCCCTTGTCTTTCGATCCGCGCCCGAAGCGCCACCGGAGCGACTCTACGATCGCGCGCAAGCATATCTCCGCGATGGCGACTTCGACAAGGGTCTTGAAGTCATCGACAAAGATCGAGATGTCACTCTATCGTGAGACAAACAGCGAGTGGTATTGGCGGCTGCGGTTTTTGCGCGCGGAGCTTCTAATCGAGCAGAATCGAAGCAAAGAGGCTTTGTCGCTTCTGGACATAGACCGTCTCTCCGAAGCACGATATCCCTCGTTAGCGATTACCCGGCGCCTGTTGAACGCGCGGATTCATCTGCGGCAATCCCGCTTCGAGGACGCATCTCAGTTGCTTCGAGAAGCGGGCCAGTTGGCCCACCGATACGCAAATCCCGAGTTACTGACGGAAGTTGAACTTCTGCGCGGACAACTGCGGGGACGTCAGGGAAACATCCCTGATGCCGAGAACGCGTTCAGCGAAGCACACGAGATCTCCCTCGCGACCCATGATCAATATCGGCAAGCGCAGGCGCTAAACGGCCGTGGGATGCTTCTGATGCTTCGATCCCGCTGCGACGAGGCGATTCCATTCTTCGAGCAGTCCCGAATGATGAGTGAAGCGCTTGGTGCTGATCTGCGCACGGCCGGAGCAGCGAACAATCTCGGTATGTGCTACGGGCAGCTTGGTGATTTTGAACGGGCAATCTCCTATCGTGAACAGGCCATGAAACTCGCCCGGCCAAGCGCTCGTCTCTCGGAACATCCTTGGGGAGACCGGTACTTTGCATCTTGCTCAAGGGAATCCGAAGGAAGCGATCCCATTCTACCGGCGCGCTCTGACGACCGCGCAGGCAATTCGGCGTGCTGCCGGAAGCAGCAAGATGGGCGGGCAATTTGACACTAGCGATGATCGTGCTTCGTGATTGGGACGGAGCGGAAGTAGCGCTCCAAGAAGCTCTCGCGTTGAAACCCGAGCCGCGGTCGCGCATGTTTCTGGATCTGAATGCAGCCGCGATCGCTCAGGGCCGCGGAAAGCTGGAGGAGGCGCGCGCGAATCTACGAATCTACACTTGTTTCCGCGCAAGGCAATCCTTCCGTGAAATGGCAGGCTCACTCGGGACTGGCTTCTGTGTGGTCCGCTCTGGACGGTTCCCAAGGAGGCCGACCGGAGTTTCGAATCGGCGCTGCGCATTATCGAAGAGAATCAGTCCGTCCTCAGCCGCAGTGAGCACAAGATCACTTTCCTCGGCCGTCTGATCCAGTTCTACCAGCAGTATGTAGACGCGCTCATCACGCGTGGTGACTCTGCCAACGCGTTACGGGTCGCTGATTCCAGTCGTGCGCGCATCATGGCGGAGCGACTTTCGGTTATTCCGAATCGGAGCCATCCCGCCGGGCCTGAAGCTTTCAAAAGCGTCGCTAAGGATTCCAGGAGTGTCTGGCTGTCCTATTGGTTAGGTCCACGACGCTCGTTTTTGTGGCTCGTTTCAGAAACGCAGTTCCGGCTTTTCGAGTTGCCGCCCGCCGATGAATTGGTCCGGCTGGTTGCTGATTATCGGGGATTGATTGAAACATCAATGCGCGATCCTTTGCAGACCGAATCGGAAGCGGGCAGGAGACTGTATGAGGTTCTGATTGCTCCGGCCGCGGCATTTCTGCCGGCTGGAACGCGTGTAACCTTGCTTCCGGACGGCATCTTGCACCATCTTAACTTCGAAACTCTTCCCGTTTACGGCGCCAATCCTCACTATTGGATCAACGACGTGACGTTGGCGGTCGCCCCATCGTTCGGGGTCTTCCAACGACGCAGGAAGCACGATGAGTCAAACCAGTCTGGCGCTGCGTTACTAATTGGTGATTCGATATCTCCGTCACCGGAGTACCCGCCGCTGCCTCACACGAAGCTCGAGATTGAAGGACTGCAAAAATACTTCAGCCCTGCGAGCACCGTACTTACCCGTGAAGCGGCGCGCCCAGAATCGTATTCGCAGGCCCAGCCGGGCGCGTATTCCTTCATCCACATCGCAGCTCACGCCGAAGTGAAGGAAAGCAGTCCTCTCGACTCTGCGATTATCCTGTCCGATTCAAATAGAGGATTCAAGCTCTACGCGAGGGATGTAATGGACATTCCGCTCCGCGCCGAGCTTGTCACGTTGTCCGCCTGCCGGACATCAGGAGCCCGAGCGTACTCTGGAGAGGGCCTCGTCGGCTTCGCCTGGGCCTTCTTGCGCGCGGGAGCCCAGTCCGTAATCGCAGGTCTTTGGGACGTAGACGATGAATCAACGTGGCAAATCATGGATCGCATGTACGCCAAACTGAACTCCGGTTCAGACCCGGCTGGGGCGCTGCGGGAATCTAAGTTGGAACTGCTTCGGACACGGTACGCTAAGCCGTTCTATTGGGGGCCGTTTCAGTGCTACAGACAATGAAGAAATGATAG
Organism: Bryobacteraceae bacterium; assembly: GCA_963825845.1. Taxonomy (GTDB): domain Bacteria; phylum Acidobacteriota; class Terriglobia; order Bryobacterales; family Bryobacteraceae; genus DASQDN01. The sequence continues at coordinate 123,871 of CAWGVL010000066.1, forward strand.
CACGGGCCGGGACTCTCGAACCCGGGACATGACAGCGTCGTGTTGCTGGATGATCGAACCGATTCGACCGGTGCAGATCATTAAGATCCTGCCTTGCCGCCCAGTGTTGAACCCTGAGAGCCTGCCCCGGACGCATAGGCCCGACAAACGGTCCCGTCAGTCTGCCTCGATCCGAACCGGCATCGAAACCTACGGTAAACCAGCCTTCGAATCGCGAATCGAACGAAACATAATCAGATCGTCCCCTCACAAGTCACCGACTTACATGTTCTCGGGCACCGATAGTCCGAGAGTCCGGTTGGAGAGGACAGTCTCGAAAACCGGTTGTAGGATCGTTGTATTGGACGCAAGTGATCGGTGCGGCGCAGCACGCTCCGACTTCAATTGCTTTTATATTCGTCTACGTTTTCGCCGCCCGTTTCCATTTGAGGCGGGACATGACGGTTTGCCCTCCAGACTGAATTGGCGATTCAGTGCTGAGGTGAAGTATGTCGGCTTCAATCCTGACGACTCGGGGTTGAGTGGCCAATCCAGTTCGGAAACAAAGAGACGAACATCGAATGAGTCAGCGTTCGTTTCTCCTCATCTACATGGAAGGGTCCGGAGTAGGCGATATAGGTTGATGCCTCCTCCTGATATTCCTCGAGCGTCCCCTTGAACCAGTCCCCCGATGCAAATGGACGCCGATCCGGCCTCATCAACTGCGCGGACATGTACCCGTCGGGCGTGTACATAATGATGCCCATCGGGTTTTGACCCATGGGCATCAACGGCTCCGATCCATCGACCGGGTGCTCCTCGTAAGAAATCAGCTTCCAGGCTCCAATGAGTTCATCACGTAACGTGCTCGCCATCTCGTCTCCTCGGTCCGGTCGAATCTCGGGTTCAGGACGCCTTCTGTGCGTCGTTGTCGATGTGAATCATCTGGCCCGAAAATGGATTTCGCTGCATCGGAGGCGAGGAAAACCGCCAGTGCTGCGATATCGCTCGGGTCAACAAATCGTTTCAAGGATTGCGTGGGACACCGCAGACTCTCTCTCTTCGTCGACCCGATCGACCGGTAGCTTTGGCTCGACCTTCGAGCACCTGTCGATACGCGGGACCCGTACCGCGCCAGGCAGGATGGCATTCGCACGTATGTTGAATTCCCCCAGTTCAATGGCGAGAGTCTTGGTACAGCCGATGAGCCCCCACTTGTCGTCGAATACGGGCTGCGGTTGGCACAACCGAACCGGCCGGCGATGCAGGACATGATGATGATCACGCCGGCGCGCGACTTTTTCAAGTGCGGAATGGCGAGTCGTGTGACATTGAACGTACAGTTCAGATTCACTTGGACGACCTTCTCCCATTCATGCGGAGGAATTTGTTCCACGGGCGCCGTGTGCGCCGGTATTCCTGCATTGTTGACCAACACGTCCAAACTACCTAAGGCATTCACGGCCAGAGAAACCATACGGTCAACGTCATCCCGCTTAGAGATGTCGCAAACTGCCGTAATCAGGCCGTCGACCTCCGTCGCGAGCGCCCCCAAGCGCCTCGGGAGACGAAGGCTTGGGATTTTCCATTTCTGCTAAAGTACCGGTTCCCCGTACCGAGAATGCAGCCATTTGTCGCCGCCGGGATTTCCCGTAGTCGTGAATCGACTGATATCTCTTCGTATTGGGCGTGCCTCGGACCTACCTCATGCAACCCGCCCGATCTGCCCGAATTACCGCCGGCTATCAACGATAGAATCCGACTCGACAAATCGCCGGGGGATCGTTGCCGGTGGGGGAGTCGAATTCAAATATGTCCGGGTGACTTTCGCGCCCGAGTTTCGTTACACGCGTCTCCAAAACCTCAGCACCAACCCAGGCAACTCTGCTTTTCGGGCGAGATTCTAGGGAAAAGGATGCGCGCTCAGTTGTGGGATCCCGTAAGGTCAAGAAAATCATGCGGCACGACAGTAGTATCGAAAGCAAGCCGCCGAGGCGCTGCTTGCACACAATTTGCGCATCAGCCGGTTACTGCTGACTCTGAGTTGGGAACAGAAGCACATTCGCCTTCCCCTATGAGGGCATTCGGCTTGAAAATGCTGCAAAAACTGCAAGTGCGCGCTTCAAAGAGGCTTCGCCGAAATGGATCAGCTTCGACAGGCATTCCTCCTTGGCTGAGCGCACATCGCGATCCGCGAACGCATTCAGATCCGGACTGCGTGCTCGCAACTTCAGGGTTTGACACCGCTAGCCGTTAGGATGGAAAAAGGGACGAGGATCTTGTGATTATTGGGAAGGGGAGCGCGAGTGACTTTGTCATCCGCATGGAGCGAGGTGCGCAGGGTATTGGCAGATCGACCGGGCGACAAGGAGATTCATAACGAGTGCGTGAAGCGAAATAGCTCAACAGATGGCGCGCCACGTGAATCTTCAACGGCGGCGCCGGACATCAATGTCTAGAACTCCGTTGGCTAAGTTTGCATCTAGGGTGATTCATGCGATGCTGCATACTAATACAGCTTTGTCTGTTCATTCTCATAACGTTACACGGTGCTGCGAGGGCTTCCGATTCCGGGAATGATGCGAATGATGCTGGTGGCGAAGCTCTGATTGAACCGGTTAGCCACTCCCAACCAGCATCGCCCGCCGATTCGCGAACGGACTGGGAGGGTTTGTTGCGCAGCTCCGCACGGTTTCTGGTCGTGCAGCATAGTTTTCGGTTTCTCACGGAGCCCGGAACCCGCAACGAGTTAGCCGGGCCCTTTGTCCGCGACTATCTGCGTTCGGTCGGGGCGATGCGGCGATGGAGCGATACCGATCCGTTTATCGTGAACTATGTTGGCCACCCATTGATGGGTGCGGTGACCGGCAATCTTTACCTGAATCACACCGGCTCAGCGAGCGACCAGCCATTCGGCTCGGCTCACGGTTATTGGAAAATGCGCCTGCGCGCAATGACCTACTCCGCTGTTTACAGTGCTCAGTTCGAAATCGGTCCGGTCAGCGAAGCGTCTCTCGGCAACGTCGGCCGTGACCATCGAACAATGGGGGCCGTAGACTTGGTCGTGACCCCGCTGGCGGGAACCGGCTGGCTCATCGCGGAAGACGCGATTGACCGCTTTCTCATTGAGAAGATCGAAGACTGGTCGGGTTCGCCCTTTGTGCGTATACCGGCGCGCTGTTTCCTGAATCCCGGCCGCGCCTTCGCCAATCTCATGGACCGAAAGGTTCCCTGGAAACGTGCTCGTGCTCTTCGCGTAGCCCGTTAACGGCCTGATTGATTAACTCCTTTACGCGCGCCCAGGGAGCGAGGTCGTACTCCATCTTCAGATGGGAGCCCATGAACCATCGGCGAATACGGGGCTCTCCTGGCATGGGCACGTGCTTGCCGCGATAGCTATAACGCCAATTTCCTAGGATCTGAGTGCGGTTGGGCTCTTCGGCCGTAAGTTTTCCCGAGCTTCGAACGAAGCCGAAATCGCGCTGATACAAATTCGCCGCGAACTCTACATTTGATGGCACACTATACTGGTCCCGGCCGTAAGTGTCGATGATGGCCGCAAGACGTACGGGAATACCCATTTCGTTCAGCCAACGACAAAATCGAAGAGTCGCTCTTCCGCCGAGACTGTGCCCATAGACGATCAGGCGCACCGATCGTTTCTCGGCGGACTCCAGACTGCCGGATTTGTCGAAGTCGAACGCCTTCGTAACAAGTTGCTCCGCGAGATAGAGTTTATGGTTTTCCACGGTCTCGATCCAAACACCCGGGAGCTGTTGGGTCCGAAGCTCAAGCGCAGTGCGCCGCGTACCTCTGTGCGCCGCATCCCAGCGCTCCCACCCACCGACGATGCCCAGGATCAAGATGTCGTTTTGCTTGAGGGGCAGCGGCGTGGAGAAATCGGAGAACACCTGATTCCTGCTATCCGCCAGGGCAGGGCACTGCAGGAGAAGAATCCAGATGATAAATGCGGCGGTCTTCACCTCTAACGAAACCATTGTCAGTCATGCATTGTGTTCTGAGCCGGTACTCGAGCGAACAGGGGCCGCGGCTCTGGCGTGTCGTCTTGTAATCCCAAGTGCGTCCGGAATGGACATCGAAACCGAGAACCGGCGCTCCGCAGACGCCCGGAATCGGGCTGGAGCTATTCGGAAAGGCTGCGGGAGCTTAGCCGTAAGCGCGCAGCTCAAAGGAGGAGGCGGACAATGTCCGTTCACGACAAGTACGTTCAGGACAATCCAAGCTCCACGCCAGTGAGGAAGGTTCCAGTCAACATGTAAGAGTATCCAGATCCCGGTCAGTTTTGGTGCGACTGCCGCGCTTCTTGGTACGTTCTCTGTCGATCAGAAATTGTTGAGGATAAGATGGTGAGCCGGCCGGGACTCGAACCCGGGACCATCGCATTAAAAGTGCGGTGCTCTACCAACTGAGCTACCGGCTCGAATCGATGTTTAATCTTTTGTCAGGATAGCATGGGGGGTATGCCGCAACCCCTGATTCTCGTCGCCAGCGGCGATCTGCGTCCGGCGGCCAATCAGCTCTGCTGGCCGGCCCAGAAAGCCGTCGAAGAAGCCGTATCCGACCGGTCCCGTAAGCTTGGCCACGAAATCCGCCGAGGCCACCCAATACGACCCAAAAAAGGGCACGGATTCATCGACAGCCAGCGATACGGGATCGAAGTCTTCCGACAAATTCCTCCGGATGCCCCTCTCATCGTCGTCGAGGCCGTCTGGCAGTACAGTCATCACGTTCTGCCCGGGCTGCTCTACCCACAAGGGCCGATCCTCACGGTCGCCAACTGGAGCGGCAATGGCCCGGCCTCGTCGGCATGCTCAACCTGAACGGCTCGCTGACCAAGGCCGGCGTGAAGTACAGCACCCTCTGGAGCGCCGATTTCAAAGACGACTTCTTCCGCGACGGTCTTCGACGGTGGCTGGACGGGCGAGTGCTTCGCATCACGATCATCACGTCAGCCGCTGAAGCGACCTCAAGCTGCCGACGAGGCCGAGCAGGTCGGGCGCGAACTGGCGGAGCAGCTTCTGCGCGAACAAGGCGATCATGGGCGTGTTCGACGAGGGCTGCATGGGCATGTACAACGCCATCATCCCCGACGAATTCCTGCATCCGACGGGTGTCTTCAAGGAACGCCTCAGCCAGTCGATGCTGTACGCCGCAATGCAGCCAGTGTCGGCGAGAGGAAGCGCAGGCCGTCCGCGATTGGCTGGACGAAAAGGGCTGCGATTCAATATCGGACCCGAATCCCGAGACAGAGCTGACGGAAGCCCAGATCCTCGACCAGTGTAGGATGTACATCGCGGCAGTGCGCCTCGCGGACGAGTTCGGATGCGACGCGATCGGCATTCAGTATCAGCAAGGGCTGAAAGATCTGGCGCCGGCCTCGGACCTGGCCGAAGGACTGCTGAACAACGTCGACCGGCCGCCGGTGTCAAGTCGCAATGGCCGCGAGTTGTATGAGGGCGAGCCGCTGCCGCACTTCAACGAGGTGGACGAATGCGCGGGGCTCGACGGCCTGATCACGAACCGCGTGTGGCGGAAGCTTGGGCTTTCGCTCCGGAGAACACGCTCCACGACGTCCGCTATGGCGAGGAATACAACGGCGAGTTCGTATGGGTATTCGAGATCTCCGGCGCCGCGCCGCCGGAGCACTTCATCGACGGCTACGCAGGCGCGGTCAGCGAGCGGCAGCCGCCAATGTACTTCCGCCTGCGGCGGCGGGTCGTTGAAGGGCATCAGCAAGCCGGGCGAGATCGTCTGGAGCCGTGTGTACATTGAAGACAGTACTTTGAAAGCCGACATGGGACGCGGCAAGGTCGTCGAACTGCCTCGCGAAGAGACCGAGCGCCGGTGGCAAATGACCACGCCTCAATGGCCGATCATGCACGCGGTAACATACGGCGTCACTCGCGCGACCAGATGATGGGCCGGCACAAAGCGAATCACATTCAGGTGGCATACGGTCCGGATGCCGCCGGCGCGGACCTGGCGCTTGCCGTGAAAGCCGCTGCATTCCGCGCGCTCGGAATCGAAGTATTTATCTGCGGTGACCGGCATGGGCTCATGGAACGGGGCTGATATACTTGCGATTTCACCCATCTGCAGGCCGCTAGCGCCACTCTCGGCGGCCCCCAACCGGAGGAAACAGTGCGAGTCGGAATTATAGGTACGGGCGCGATTTCTTGGAAGCACGCGCAAGCTTACAAAAATATCGGGTACGAAATCACTGCCTGTACCGATATAAATGAGGCGAGCGGCCGAAAGTTCGCCGAAGAGAACGGTGGAGAATTCGTCCGGACTTACGAGGAAGTGTGCCGCCACCCCAAAGTCGACTACGTCGATGTCTGCACATTCCCGGATTTCCGGCTCCAGCCGATCCGAGATCTGCGCCGAAACCAAAAAGCACGTGCAGGTGCAGAAGCCCATCGCAACCAACCTCGAGACCGCGCGCGAGATGATTGAGACGGCTCGCAAAGCCGGGATCGTTTTGGGCGTAGTCAGCCAACACCGGTTCGACGATTCGAGTCAGTTCCTGAAGAAAGCCATCGCCGATGGCCGGCTGGGAAAGATTCTCCAGGCCGACGCGTATGTCAAGTGGTTTCGATCCGCGGAATACTACAGCCGCCCGATCAAAGGAAGCTGGGCGACGGAAGGTGGCGGCGCGCTCATTAATCAGGCTGTCCATCAGGTGGATGTACTGCTCTGGCTGGTGGGAGGCGTGAAAGAACTTTTTGCATACTGGCAACTCGCCGCGCGTCACAAGATCGAATCGGAAGACGTGATTGCGACCCTGCTGAGATATCAAAACGGGGCGACCGGTGTAATTCAGGCCTCCACGGCTTTTTGGCCGGGGTACTCGGAGCGCCTTGAAATCCATGGCATCAAGGGCACGGCTGTGATCACCGGCGATAAACTGACGACTTGGGACGTCGAAGACGACACCGGAGATCCTCCGCCGCTGGCGGCCGACGTGGCTTCCGGAGCTTCGGATCCAATGGCTATCTCCCTCGAGCCATTCGAACGGCAATTCCAGGATTTCGGCGAGGCATGCAAAACCGGGCGTCAGCCGCTCGTCTCTGGAGAGGAAGGATACCGCGCGCTCGAGGTGGTCGTATCGGCGTACGAGTCCTGCAGGCGAGGCGAGAAGATCGCGCTGTCATAGATGTTTACAACGGTACGTGTTCCAGCCTCCAGCGCCAATTTGGGCCCTGGATTCGATGCCTTGGGTTTGGCGCTGGGTATCCACCTCGAATGCCGGTTCCGGTGCAGTGAGGCGCTGGCGATCACCGCTTCCGGCCGGGATTCCGACTGTATCCCGGTCACCGACGAGAATCTCATCTGGCAGACAGCGCTCACGGTAGCCCAGGACGTTGGCGGGACACTTCCGCCGATTGAAATGCACATCGAGAACGAGATTCCGTTAGGCAAGGGACTGGGATCCAGTGCTGCCGCTCTGACGGCAGGGGTCGTCATCGCCGACCAGTTGCTGGGGCTCCACTGGAAAAAACTGCGGATCTTGGATGAAGCGGCAAAAATCGAGGGACATCCCGATAACGTTGCCGCCTGTGTTCTCGGTTCTATCGTGACCAGCGCAATCGATTCGGGTGGCGTCGCCCGCGCAGTTCGCCTGGATTTGCATGAGCGATACGATGTCGCCATCGTTGTCCCCGACTTCGTACTGTCGACCAGCAAAGCTCGGTCCGTTCTGCCCGATTGCTATTCCAAACAAGACGCGATTTTCAACGTTCAACGTGCGGCCCTTCTGGTCGCCGCATTGACTACCGGTACGACTGCCGCATTCCCCACGGCTCTGGAAGACAGGATGCACCAGCCTTACCGGGCCGAGTTAGTGCCCGGCCTGGATGAAGCGTTGAAACTGCGCGCTCCCGGGCTGCTCGGGTGCGCGCTGAGCGGGGCCGGGCCTTCGATCGTCGTCTTTTATGAACGTGGATACGAAGAGGTCTGCAACCTCGTGTGCCAGATCTTCGCAATTCATGGACGCAAGGCGGAAGTGATAGCCGGCCGCATCGCGCGAGACGGATACACTGTCGAAGTCCCCAACTGATTCAGACGCCGCGCTTGTTGCCCCAGATGTCGATGTGCAGTCGAGGGCAGTAGCGATAGCCGAAGTCTTTGCAGACTTCAACCAGCCACCGTGCGCGTTCGTTGATTACCTCTCGTGTGGTGCCTTCCGGCATGAGTAGGACGCGATCCCGCTCGGCTCCAAGTTCACGGACCATCTCGCGCGCTTCTCGAACGTCGTCCACCGAAGAAATCACGAACTTGAGCTGATAGTTGTATTCCGCGATTAGTTGCTTCAAGACATCCGGCTGATACCTGAGCTCTTCGTGGCGTTCCGCGTAGATCCCTTCTTCGCGGTCGTATGGAGTAGAATTCGACAGCTTCGGGCTGATGCTCATCAGGTCGCAGATCACATTTTGGTACATCGTCCCGGCGGTTTCGATCGTGATGTGCTGGTCGATTTCCTTGATCTTCTCCGTCAACTCAATAATGTCGGGCAGGATCATCGGCTCGCCGCCGGTGAGCACGACGTGCCCGCACCAGTGGCGGCGAATCTCGTTCAGCATAGGACCATACATCATCTGGTAGCCTTCCGGCTTCCAGGATGTGTAAGGGGTATCGCACCATGTGCACCGCAGATTACAACCGCTAGTTCGTATGAAAACAGATGGAACTCCGGCGAGCGTGCCTTCGCCTTGGATCGAGTAGAAAATTTCAGAAATCTTCATTGGAAAATTGTCTAAGCGCGGCAGAGCCTCACCGACACCGCAAGGATACACCAGTACGCAGAGCCGTCAACTCCTCGCTCACCGCGGAAACGTCGCTTGCCAGAACCAATCCCGTCGACAGTACTATACCTATTTACGTAAGCCATAAGTGCTTTCCCCATCTATTACGCTCGCCACCTTCCGACGAATAGGGATTAAGAATGACGATGCGCACGTTTTCTACTTACCTTCTCGTCGGGGTGGTCGCGGCAGTCCCAGCCGTTTCCGTCGCGCGCGCTCAAGCGCCCGCCTCGGCCGCAGGCGTCCCCGCGACGCCCAATAATTGGGACAAAGAATACAAATCCGGTATGGCGGCATACAACGCAGGTAGCTACCGTGAGGCCGAAACCCAACTCAAGGCCGCTCTTAAGTCAACGCGGGATTTCGCTTCAAATGATCCCAAACTGATGAATACTTTGAGAGATCTGGCCCAGGTATACCGGGCGCAGAGCAAGTACGCCGAAGCGGAGCCGCTGATGGAGCGGCACCTGGCCTTGAAAGAGCGTTTCCTCGGCAAATTCCATCCCGATCTTGCGAAAGATCTGGACCAACTTGGCCGCGTTTGTTTTGCGCAGATGAAGTTTGTTTCTGCGGAAGCCCACTTCCGGCGCGAACTGACCATCATGGAAAAGAAGTTCGGACCGGAGTTTCTAGACCTGATCCCAGCGCTGACCAACGTCGCCCAATCCTGTCAGGCGCTGAACAAGTTCTCGGACGCCGAACCCATGTTGAAGCGGGCCATCTCCATCCGTGAGAAAAACCAGGGCGCCGAACATGTTGATATAGCCCCCGAACTTGCGAAACTCGCAACTTTGAACGTTGCGCAACAGAAATGGGCCGAAGCCGAGCCCCTATTTCAGAAATCCATTGCCATTCTCGAGAAGGAAAACGGTCCGAACCACCTCAACCTGGTTCCCATCATCGAGTCGCTGGCCAACGCGTACAAAGAGCAAGAGAAATTCGATAAGGCCGAACCGCTGTTCCTCCGCGCTCTAGCCATCCGCGAGAGCACTCTCGGCCCTTCGCATCCGGATATGCCTGTGGCGTTGGATAACCTCGCAGCCTTATATGCAAAGCAGAAGCGATTCGCCGATTCGGCTCCGTTTTATGAGCGTGCCCTGCAAATCCGGACCACAACCCTTGGACCCGAGCACCAGTTGGTAACGAACAATCTCGATATGCTTGCCACCGTCTATTCGGCGCAGGAGAAGCTTGTCGAAGCGGAACCCCTCTACAAACAATCGTTTTCCATTCGTGAGAAGGAAACGCTGACCGCGCTTCGTTCGCTCGCTTCGCTCTATGTTGCCCGCGAGAAGTTCGCTGAAGCCGATCCGCTTTACAAACTTGCACTGGCAATCTTTGATAAGAACACTCCTTCGAAGAAGCTGTCAAAGAAGGAACAGTTGAACGCTCCGCCTCCTCCGCCGCTGCTTCTGGAGACTCTCGATGAGTATGCGACCGTTCTTCGCAAGCTGCGCCGGAAAGGGGAAGCGTCAAAACTCGAGTCCCGGGCGAAACCGCTTCGCGCGCGTCTTGCAGTGCTGAAAACACAGAATTAACCCGGATCTCACAGATCTCCAGCAAAAAGCCGCCGTTCATTGGCATAACTAGGTTTCCAATCCAGTACTTAGCGCCAGGAGACGAGCGGCTTTTGCGGTGTCACAGTGTACTCAGTCCAGCTTCGAATTCAAAGCCCATTATTCGAGGGAGTAGTTGCCCGATCCGACGGCGGCACGATCAGTTCAGATGGAGGGTCGCTGCTGTTGCGGCACGCGGATCAGCGGCTGAATCTGCTGGCACGATTCTCGTGCTGCTTTCTGGATGGCCGGGAGCCGGACCGGTTTTGAACACTCGTTCTGGACATGGTTTCCCAGCGGGTCTACTGGCTTGCGCTCGGCTACGAAGATTCGAACGATCACGAGCAATTGCGAAAGGACCCGTTGTTCGGAGTGCTGGCCGAGCGCGACGAACTCGACAAACCGCTTGCAGGCAAGAGCACGCTCGATGTAGACACGACCGACCTGCCGCTACATGGCAAGCAGAAAGGGCGCTTCTTTCATTGCTACTACGATCATTACTGCTACCTGCCGTTGTATGTCTTCTGCGGTCAACATGTCCTGTGCGCACGGCTTCGACCGTCCAACAGCGATGCTTCGGCAGGAAGCTTGGCCGAAATCGAACGAATCATTGATCAGATACGAGAGGCATGGCCGGTGGTAAAAATCATGTTGCGGGGAGACCCCGGATTCTGCCGCAACGAACTGATGAGTTGGTGCGAAAACAAGCGCGCAGATTACGTGTTTGGGCTGGCGCTCAATCAGCGATTGCGAGGGATCATCGGACGGCAGATGTGGGAAGCAACCGAGCAGTGGAACCAAACCAGCAAGCCGGCGCGAGTGATCACCGAGTTCACTTATCAGACTCGAAGAACGAAGAAACGAGGCTGGGACGAGAGCGGCGCGTGATGGCCAAAGCCGAGCATATCGATGGCAAAGAGAACCCGCGTTTTGTCGTGACATCGCTGAGTCCCGAACAATGGGGGCACAGGCGCTGTACGAAGAACTGTAATTGCGCTCGTGGAGACATGGAGAACCTGCGCTGTTAGCCCGGCATTGCCACGGCCTGCCTGAATCAGGACCCCACCGGCGAACGGCCACCGTCGGACCCGTGCGCGTGCTTGGCCGTTGCAAGGGCTCTGGCGCCTATTCTGACGAGAAATGACCAAGCGCACTGCCCCCAATCAATATGACCGCTCATTTTCTGCTCGATCCATTCTCTGTAGCCGTGGACACATTCTCTCGGTCTCAGTTGCTCATCGGGATCACTGGTGAGACGTGCAGGCTAGATCCTTGTAGTCGATGCGCACGAAAGGACCGGAGGAGTATCCGGCCCTTTTTGACGTAGCCGTCGCTTCATTTCCGCGTGTCTCCTACCAGAACGATCAGCCGGTCTACAACGCCCCGCATTACTTCGGATTGCTTCGCCATACTGTGGCTGACCGATGCGCTTTCCTCGGCGCTGGCTGCGTTTTGCTGCGTAACCTGCTCCAACTGCGTGAGGGCCGTAGCGATGTGATCCACGCCCCGGGCTTGCTCCTGACTGCTGGTGTTCAACTCATCGACAAGTTGCTTGACCCGATTAGCGCTGCCGGTGATTCTCACTACCGCATCCGAAACCCGGTTCAGCTTGCGGCTGCCTTCGCTTGACGTTCCAATCGACTCTTCGATCAGATCGGCCGTATCCTTTGCTGCTTGGGCGCAGCGCTGGGCGAGACGGCGAACTTCATCGGCAACCACCGCGAAGCCCATACCTGCATCGCCGGCGCGTGCGGCTTCGACGGCTGCATTCAGGGCGAGAATGTTGGTCTGAAACGAGATCTCGTCAATTACCTTGATGATTTTCGCGATCTTCTCACTCGAAGCATTGATCTCGGCCATGCTCGACTTCATCTGCTCCAAGGTCTGATTGGCCTCCTGAACTTCGCGGTCCACGTCGGACATCACGTCAGCCGCGCGCCTGGAATTGTCTGCGTTCGTCTGCGTCATCGAACTCATTTCCTGGCTCGATGCGGAGGTCTCTTCAAGCGAACTGGCCTGGCGGGATGCTCCGACTGACAACGACTGGCTCGCATCCGATATCTGCTTTGAAGCCTCAGACACCTCGGTTGCGCAAACGTTGATTTCGCCGGTCAATCCCCGAAGCGCGGCAGTCCCGCTGCGAAGGGTGAACAAAACCACAGCCCCGGCGAGTAGGCCTAGACCGACCAATGCGATCATGATCACGTTCGTCGTCGCTTTCTGCTCGCTCGTGGACCGCGACATTCGCTCCAGGTCCTTACTCTGGTTTTCAATCATGCGCTTGGCAGCGACAGAAATATCCTGCAGCCGGGGAGCGACTTCAGTCTCGAATTTCTGAAGCGCGATATCCATCTGCTGGTTAGAGAGCAGCTTCAGCATGTCACCGTGCGCTGCCATGACTGCGCGGTGAGCTTTTTCCAGTTCGCGGATATTCTGCCTGGCCTGCTCGGAACCGCTAAGACGGTTCAGTTCGACCATGTCGCTGCTCGCCAGCGCCGCAGCCTCGGAAAACTGGTTTTTAAGCGACTCCATCTTGTTCGCCTGCGTCAAAACAGCGCTGAACGCGATACCGCGCTCGAGCGCCGTCATGTCAGCCGCAGCCGTGCTGAGCCGGCCCGCCAGCAATTGTTCGCGGGCGACTACGTCGACGGCTGTCTGCAGCTCACGGCTCAGCCTGGTGTTGTAGAAGAAGGCAAGCCCGCCAACGAGCAAGGTCAGACCGATTATCGCTGCGAAGCTCGCCTGGAGTTTCGTGATCAAAGTCCATTTCGTTTTCATCGAGGTGTCTCCGCAGAGTCGCCGCTAGGGGCGGAAGTCGAAGCCCAGCGTAACAACGGCTTTCGTCGCTTCGCCATTGTTGGTGAACGGAGTAAAGCGCCACTTCTCCACCGCCGCGATCGCCGGCTGGGTCAACATCGGATTGCCGCTGATAGCCTTCGCGCTGGCAACGGACCCGTCCGGACCAATGACAGCTTCAATTTCCACGTGACCCGCGATCTTCATTTGCCGAGCAACGGTCGGATACTGCGGCTGCACCTTGCTGGTGGCGGCTTTCATCGCATCGGCCGTACCGACTCTGACCTCCGCGGGAAGGGTACTCGCCATTGTGAAGAACGCGAATGCTGCTACTAGGGAATTCTTGGTCATTTAGTCTCTCCTCTGGTTGGTTGGAGTCAGGCTCCAATGACCTTATCGGAGACAGTGCGAGCTGTTTTAATGAATTTACCTAACTCACGGTGTTCCAAGCCAGCCAGGGATGCGGCGGAAACGAGAGAATGAGTTGTTGACGCGAAAGGTGGGGTGGCGCGCGCGGGGAGATTTCGGACTCCTGTTCACCGACGCATCTTGAATCGGAACACGTGATATTTCTTGAAACACCTCCGACACCGGCTCGGCTCTAATAGCAATACGAGGATAACCACATCAAAGATAGCCGTCACTGTGGATAGATGTGACTCCCGGGACTCACAGCGGGGACAACGACTCGAAGCAAGCCTCACATAGACCGGAACTGTAGATGCATGGCGTAGCCGATTCGAATGCCGGATGATTGGCGGGCACAAAGTGTAGAACCGGCCCCCCCGAAGCCCCCATGTCCACCTCCGAGTAACGAGCACCTACGCCTTTCTGATGCACGCTGGCTTCGCGAGTAAGCCTCACTTCTAAACCCTCCCGCCGAATCGGGTGTGGGAGTTCTTGACCTGCCAACTTCGCCTCACCCGTGATCGGGTCTGCCCCGAATGCTCCCGAAATCGTTTATAGCCGTGCGCCATGGTCGCAGACCGTCAATTGACGAATTTACCGTATGACGTGTAACACATCCTTCTGTTTACGATCAAACCGTCATGTCTTTAGGTGGTGCGCAAATGGGTGTCGAAGAGTCGCAAGCAACGGGCGCTGCGGATGGCGAGCCGCCCCCATCAAAACGGAGTATTCGCGTCGTTGTGGCCGATGATCATCCGATTGTCCGGTACGCTCTCCGCCAGATGTTAGCGCTGAGGAGCGAAATCGGTATAGTCGGGGATTGTAGGGTCGGTCCAGAGGTCGTACCGGTCGTTATTGAGACGCAAGCTGACATTTTGATGGTTGACCTGACCACATCTGATTCTCGGATTTGGTCGCTCCTCCAGACGCTCCGGCAGATTGGAAACACAGCTAGGGTGATAATCCTGACAGCATCTGACGATAAGAAGCAATTCGTACACGCGCTGAAAATGGGCTGCTCCGGTATCATCCTCAAGCAAGCGACGGCAGAGGAGATAGCTAACTGCGTCCGCGAAGTACAAACGGGGCGAGTCTGGCTCGATCCCCGAATCGCTGCCGTTCTAGACCAGTTTGACCCTCCGACGAGCGATCATAATACAACTCTGCCTGAGCGCGGCGGCGACCAAGTACTTCTAAGTGCGAGAGAACGCGAGGTGGTTGCTTTGATAGGACAGGGCTACACCAACCCTGAGATTGCAGCGAAGTTGTTTATTAGTGGGCAGACAGTTAAGAACCACCTACATCACATTTACAAGAAGACCGGCTTGACGAATCGTGCGGAACTCGTGATTTATGCCATTCGCAAGGGCTGGTCCTACGTGACCCCTGCTTAGCTGGCGATTGCAGAACTTTTGCAGATCAAACAGTTCTAGACGATACCGAAGCACGACTGAGCGCCTCTGAGCTACGGGCAGAAGATGTAAAATCATTAATCTCCCGGTTGATCGTAAGTAGCTGTACGCTTACACTGCCAGGATGCCATCGATACAGGAACGGGTGCGGATTGATGTGCGTCTCGACGAGCAGAATGACGATCACCTGGCGGATCTCATCAAAACACTCACTGAGGATGATGTCTGCTGGCTTTGGATGACGGTCGTGGAAAACAAACCGTACCTTGCAGATTGATTGTCAATGTGCTCGCATCTTGCGTTCGGCGACCAAAAAAAGTTTGTAGAGCCTACTCTGGGGGAGCGACGCTCCACTTCGGAAGGTGGTTAGCATATTGACGTATATCAAATGTATTCAATCTTACGTTCATGCATAGAGCATGTTGATATTAACAGTGACATCGGGAACCCGGTATGTTCAAGTTGTCATCGTCGTGTGCGTACGATAAGCAGCACTTGCCGAGATCAGAAACATGCCCAACATTCGACCTTGGCCTCCTTTCGTCGCGCCTGTCTTCGCATCTTTCATACACACACCCGGCAGTCTAACGCCGACCCGTTTTTTCTGGCACTGGGGAATAAACGCTTCACGCAATGAGAAAACCTCGACGGTAGACTGTACGAGAATTGCGCGGGAGCATCAATACTCGTTGAGATTTAGCCTACAGTATACGTACCGGATAAGTACCCCTTCATCAAATCCTTTCGGCAAATACGATACCAACGGATCTCAAAAAAGCGGTGGCACGCCGCTTATGTCTGACTTACATCCGGCATTGCTCCGACACGCCAGGAAAGCTCTCGTCCGGTGACATAGAAACCACGCGCCTCTGCGACTCTCTTTGTCCTTCCGTCCGTCATCAGGCTGTATACGGCGCCTCAGCGTTGCATAAACGCGTGGGACACCGCCACCGTTTGCGGTGACTGAATCAGTAGCGCCACCTGCCAAAGTGGGTACCAGCGATGAAGGCCGCGATATTTCTCTCTACTCATGCCTAAATAATCTTGTGGCGCGCCAGTGATTTGCCTTAATATCGAATTACGATTACGAACGGACTTGCGCAGCTATTATGTCAAAACTCAGGGTTTTACTTGCCGACGACCACACATTGTTTCGTCAGGGAATCGGTAGCCTGTTAGGCCGCCATGGCGATATCGAGGTTGTTGGTGAAGTGTCCAATAGTGGTGATGCCGTGAACCAGTGCAGTGAACTGCGCCCCGATGTAGTTCTGATCGATATCAGCATGCCGGGAATAAGCAGCTTTGATGCGGCACGGCAGATCAAGAAAACTCGACCAGAAACAAAGGTTTTGTTCGTTTCTATGTACGACGACGAAGATTACCTGGGCCAAGCTCTTGAGAGCGGAGCTAGTGGATATGTGCTCAAAGATACCGCTGCGCCAGAACTGATGACTGCAATTCGTGAAGTGGCGCGGGGTGGAAGTCACCTAAGTCCTCGCATGATGGCTCGCCTCGTCGACGATTTCCGAGGGCGCGTCAAAGGCCCATCGCAGGTAGCGCGATTCGGAACGCTCACAACGCGTGAACGTGAAGTGTTGAAGATGCTCGCTGAAGGCAACACCGTGAAAGAAATCGCGTCCGATCTAGGCCTAAGTACCAAGACGGTAGAGGCCCACAAGTTCAATCTGATGCGCAAATTGGACCTCCATAACAAAACTCAGTTGGTACATTACGCTGTCCAAAAGAAGATTATCCAGTTTCCGAATCTGGTCCACGAACCCACGACGGCATCAATTGGAGATGGAAGCGGGGACCGGGTCGTTAAGGATTGAATTCCTCTGGTGGCCTTAGCTCACCGTCCCTCTGCCAAAGCGTTCGATTACTCGCGCCGTACCGGATCCTGAAATAGGCGCGGCGCTCTCCTGTGTTTAGACCGCGCGTCACTTCAGCCGCTTTGTAAAGCAAACGGCGTTCACGCAGCAACGGTCGAGTTTGCGGACCATAGAATCGGCTAGTACTCCTGACTCATTGTTCTACCTCCATAGAACACCCCATAATGATCTCGGTCCTCGTACCGCGCGCAACGATGAATCGCCCACGTTTAGATGCTTCGATCCTTCTCCGTGAGATGGAGAACATGCGCCAAGAACTGAAAAACCTCGAGGGGTACCTTGAACACGGGCAGATCGATGAAGCAAAATTCACTACTACAAATCTTCTTGTTGGCGTGGAGAGATTGATATCGGACTGCAAGGCCCAGCCCAAACCGATGATAGTCATGCCGTCCCCGAGAATCGGCTGGACGTGAGTTCCGCGCCAAAAACATGTGCAATAAGAGTTTGAAGATGCGGAAGGCATGAAGGGTATGACATTGTAAGGGGCTCCCTCATCTTCCTTCTTTTTAAGGACCATTTCCCCCCAGGGCAACCGTTATGCCGTACAGACGTCTCGCTCAGATCAATCAGTAAGGCAAAACACCGCCGGCTCGTAAGTGTTCTTCCATACCTTGTTCGGAACCCTAACTCCGATATCTCATAAATGAAGAGCACCGGTCAAATACTTGAAGGTATCAGTCTGGTATGGTGGCCCACGATCTTACGATCCTTGTCACAAGCTGAGAACATCGATGGCGGCAGAAATCAATGTCCGCCTCAACGCTGCAAGTTGCCTGAGCAGTCGCCCCACTCACTAGATTGAAGGCCTTCGGAACGCATAACGTGAAGGTCAACGCTCGGAATCGTATACAAAGAGGAATTTCCGTACATGTCAACCGATTCGATCCCGGATAATACACTGAACGTCGAAGAACTTGCCGGCATGTTAGCTCGCGGCGAGTTTCCAGCAAACTATGATTCCTTTATCGCTAACATCTCAGACGGAGATCTTGAACGACTGTGGGCGTTCTTCAAGCAGAAATGTGGTGTTATGAAGGAAGAAAGCGCCTAGTTCTCGCACATCAGTAGACAGCGACTCGATGCTAGTCATCTGTCAGTAAAAGGGGTATAGGCTCGCACGTTAAATCTCGTCGTGGGTGCACGTGGTCACCTCCGTCACGTTCGGCACCGATCCTCTGGGTCCCATAGCTTCACGCAAGCAACGGCGTCCGATCCGCAAGATAAGCACTTCGAAATGAGAGCCACATCCGGGAGAGCTGCCCCACAATCTGGGCCGCGACATGAGGGTTACTCCACTTGAATTTTGGCAGCTTCCGAATGCCGCCACAGGGTATAGATGCAAGAATGCTAACCCATTACAGCAATGACAGTTCGCCCCCAAATTTCATTCGCGAAGCTCGGTCGGTCTAACTCGGAATGACTTGCCTGTCTGCATAATCAGGAGCATCTCTGAGACTTGTTGTTCAGCCTCTTCTCGCGGCGATTCAGCATCAAATCAGGCACATATATCGCTGCTCTTTGTGATACAGAGTCCACACGCCAGCCACGAGAAGCATTCGGGTGCGTTGAATCAGCGGTTTTGACATGAACAGTAGGCGTTAGCGTGGCGCGTACAACAAGCCACAGCATCTCAGGTTCGCTCAGGCACCGCCACCGTAGCGGACTTCTCGCTAGAACCCTTAGTACTTTCGCTCTGAAGACACTCACCCAGGTTTGATGCTTAATGATTGAGCAGCTGAGCAGCGTATGCACCCTCGGTGCTAGTTGGCACGAGTGGGCACCGAAGCCAGTTTGGATAGGAGAACGGAATGAGCCAACGGACGTCTCACGCCCAGGAGTGCCCTAAGACGACAGAGGAGCTGCTCGACCTCTTGATCCGTGAGGGCATCGCGTCGGTAGAGAGGAACGAGACCCTCGCCGAGCGCATCCGGGCCGCGAAGGCCGGATTCGAGCTGTGCCGCCTCCTCCACACGCCCCTTCATTTCCACAAGCTCATCCAGGAGCGCCATCAGCAAGAGCGCATCTACCGTGAAAAGGTTGACACGATAGAGTACTGGGAATACCGGTATGCAACCATCCGGGTCGAGTGGGTTTGGGAGCGCATGAAGATCGCCTGGAACCTCCCAGGCCCCTACAGCGCCCAAGCTGTCCTCGACTACCTCAAGCTGACAACGGTGGAAGAGGCATGACACCTACCGACTTGCGCTGCCAAACGTTCATTACCGAGCGCCAATCAAACTGGTCAAACGCGGTTGGTCCACTCATCCGTCAAGATGCAACTTAACAATCGAATAGCCTTCTACAGATCAGTTCGATCAACCGAGAGTTGCAGGTGCTCCGTCGGATGTTCGCATTGGCTCACGAGGCACCGTTGAGAAGATCTGCCGAAGGTTCGGACGCTTCGCGACGAACGCCACCGTGATCGCGTCGTCACACCCGAAAAGGAATCGGTCTATCTGTCCAGCGTACCCCCATTGCTTCGTGACGTAGTAACAATCCTCATTGAAACGGCACTGCGCCCTGAGGAATGCTACCGCATGCAATGGGCGGAGGTTGGACCTACAGGCGGGAACTGTTCGCGTGCAGCACAGCAAGACTCAAGCAGCGTGCCGCACGATTCCACTCGCCGCAGGTTCAAGAGCCATTCTAGCCATGCGCAACAGCGCAGACACTGGTGGTGGGTTCTTCCGGCGCCTACGATGAGCGGTCATATCGAATCGTCTAGTCTTAAGAAAGAGCAAGCGCGGGCATTTCGGGAGAGTGGAGTTCAGCCGTTCGAGTTATACACTCTCCGCCACACGTGCCTAACCCGTTGGGCTCCATATATGGACATTGGACGCTCGCATATCTTGCAGGGTACACCGACATGAGCGTTACCAGCGGTACGTCCACCCACAGCAACAATCGATCGGACGCGATGCAGAAAGCGACCAGTGGGCACAATCCTGGGCACAGCGCCATCGAACCCTCTGGTCCAAACAACGCCTAGGTGACCGTAATCAATTGATGTTGAGAGATTTGAGTGGCGCGCCCGGAGAGATTCGAACTCCCGACCTACTGGTTCGAAGCCAGTTGCTCTATCCGGCTGAGCTACGGGCGCAGCAGTCGTCATGATAGCATGCGGCATGTTAGCGATGGGCAAATGATTAGCGATGGACAAAGGCTTTGCGATCGTTGCGGCCAACCGATTCCGCTTTCGGCCAAACTCGCGGGGAGCGGGGAAAAAGGCCAGGGAGACCTCTGCCTTCAGTGCCGCATCCGTGCTTCTCAGGAGAAGCGCCAGTGACTGATGGCGGCAACGAAACGGAGATCAAATTAAAGATCTCCGATCCGGTAAGCATGCGGGCCAAACTCGAGCAGGCAGGCTTCGAGGTCAGCCGCGAACGTGTCTTCGAGGCCAACACGGTCTACGACACCCCCGAAAGTATCTTGAGACAGCGCGGCAACCTTCTTCGATTGCGCGAGGTTGGCGGACAGGCAATCCTCACGTTTAAAGGGCCGGCGGCACCGGGCAAGCACAAATCTCGCGAGGAACTCGAGACAACAGTTGGAGACGCATCCACGAGTGCCGCGATTTTCAATCGGCTCGGTTTTATACCGAGCTTCCGATATGAAAAATACCGCACGGAGTATCAGTGTTCCGGCCTTCCGGGCGTGGTCACCATCGATGAAACTCCGATCGGCTGGTTTCTCGAACTGGAGGGCCCTCCGGACTGGATCGATAGCACCGCCCGGCAACTTGGATTTGCCGAGGAAGATTACGTAATTTTAAGCTACGCAGCGTTATACCTGAACTACTGTAATGACAGGCGGACCGCTCCAACACACATGATTTTTCAATAAATTATCTTAGAGAAGAGCCAGGGTTGCCGTAGTACAAACATTGACTTGTGCTTCTACAAAGACAGTGATACTCTGCAATAAACCGAGAGGCAGGAAGTACTAGCTCCTGCGAGCGAGGCGGTCTTGCGCCTCCGATGGTTGAGCGGACTTTGTGGCCATAAGCATCATCATCATCGTGCTCTCTACCGCACTTTTTGTGTATTGGTTCCGATACACGTGCGTCTTGATTCTCCGCACTCGTGATGCTCGCGATTACGCGCAACACGTCGCTGAAGTCAACCATTTGACGTTTCTTACCGCGCAGCAGCAATTGGCGGACGCCCAGGATAAGAAAGAGAGCTTCGACAAATTGCATGAGTCTCTCGACCGGGACTATCGCGTCGTTAGCTATCTGCTTCGTCACGCAGGTACACAAAGCGGCCAGTCGATAGAAGAGCTGATGTTGCGCCTCGACTATCAGATCATGCGCACATGCTACTATGTCTCGCGCCCCTTCTCGGTGTCTTCGGCGCGTCGCTTTCTTGTCGAACGAGCTTCCATTATCAGCCACTTAGCAAATGCGATGGGCGAGCGCGTAGCGATTTCCTCGTAGGATCTCTTTTCACGTCTGTCGCAGCCGATACACTGGGTTTATGGCCCCTGGGCCCTTGAATCAGTTGCATTCGGCTATTCGTGAGTGGTTCCAGGCCAGGTTCCTCAACCTCACTGAAATCCAGAATCGTGCACTCCAACACACTCTGCGGGGGAGGAATACCCTCATCCTCGCGCCGACCGGGAGCGGCAAAACGTTCTCCGCCTTCTTATCGGTTCTTTCCGATCTCGCCGAACTCGCATCCTCCGGCAAGTTGCCGAATGCTGTATGCGCCGTGTACGTGTCGCCGCTGAAATCTCTCGACCGCGATATCCACCGGAACCTCGAAGGGCCGCTCGCCGCGATTAACTCCACGCTTCCGGAAAATCGCCGCATTCGAATGGAAGTCCGAACCGGTGACACGGAAGGGAGCGAGCGGGGGAAGCAGCAACGTCGGCGTCCCCACCTGTTACTGACCACTCCTGAGAGCCTCAGCGCACTCCTGTCTCAAAAAGGTTGGGCCGATGGTTTCGATACGCGAACCGTAATCGTCGACGAGGTCCACTCGTTTGCCGAGAGTAAGCGGGGAACTCTTCTGGCATTGACCCTTGAGCGGCTTGAGGCGAAATGGGATCGGCCGCTGCAGCGCGTCGGGCTGTCTGCCACTGCCTGGCCGGTGGACGTGATTACCCGATTACTATGCGGCGGTCGCCCCTGTGAGATCGCAAGTGTGGATATTGGCAAGGTGCATCGGTTGGAGATAGCCGTGCCGCCGCTGGAAAATTGGCTTCCGCCTGCGGGGCACAATCCGTACCGCATCGCGAAGCTGGCATCCGACTTGGTGGAAGCGGCAAACTGTACGCTGATTTTCACGACCACACGGTCGGCGGCTGAGCGGCTTGCCCTTGCGTTGAAGGTTCTCCTGCCGCAATGGGACGACCAGATCGCCGTACATCATTCCTCTATCGAACGCTCCGAGCGCCTCACCATCGAAGAGGGATTGTCCGCCGGAGCGTACAAAGCCGTCATCGCCTCGAGCAGCCTTGAATTGGGTGTCGATTTCCAGGCAGTCGACCAGGTGTTGCTCATCGGCACTCCGCGAGGCGTGAGCCGCGCCTTACAGAGACTTGGGCGCAGCGGTCACCGGATTGACGGCGTTGCCAGTGGATTCCTCCTGCCTACCAGCGTGCCTGATGTCCTGCAGAGCATCGCGATTCGGAAGGCTGCCCAGGACGGTCTGCTGGATGCTCTTCGTGTCCCGGACTCACCGCTCGATGTGTTGGCTCAGGCGCTTCTCGGTATGAGCATTGAGAAGCCATGGCGTCTGCATGACGCGTATCGACTCGCGACGAAGGCCGGACCTTACTTGGACTTGTCGCTCGAGGACTTCGAGGCGACGATTGAATATCTCGCGGGGGGAGGACGTGTGCTAGGTCCTTCAGGAGCTTACGGGAAAATCATTCTCGAAGATGATAAATTCCGCGTGTCATCGCGATCTGTCGCCCGCGATTACTACATGAACATCGGTACCATCAGCGACGATTTGCAGGTCAAGGTTGTCAACCGGGCGAACCGCAAGCTCGGAGAGGTGGAGGAGGGCTTTCTGGCATCGCTGCGGCCGGACGAAGCCTTCACCATTGGTGGTCGCGCGGTCGTGCTTGACCGGTTGCATCAGACGACGGCGGTGGTTCGCCCGGCACAGGGCGAGCGCATCCAGACACCGCGTTGGATGGGTCCGAAGATGCCCCTCACCGCTCAACTGGCCCGGGAGGAGCGCCGTTTACGGATATCGCTTCGTGAAGCCTGGAGTCTCGGCGGTGTGGAGGCTTGTGGCCGCATGCTCCGCAAAGAATATGACATCTCCGGCGATGTGCTCACTCGCGTGCTCAGGTTCCTCGAACGCCAGAACAAGCCGCGCCGGTCCCAGCCGATGATCCGGTTCAGGTAGAGCGAGTTCGCGAAGGTCGTTCGCTGCTCATTCTGTTTCATCTCGTTGCGGGCCGTGCCGTGAACCGCTCTCTGGCATGGGTTGTCGGCCATCGCCTAGGTGTTTCCGGGAGCGTTGTGGCAAATCATGATGATCACAGCTTCCTGCTCTCGGTCGGATACAAGGATGCTCCGTCCGAAGACCGGCTCCGCGCTGCGTTCAACCCTGACAATTTCCGTGGGGATCTGCAAGCCATACTCGATCGCACTGAGACGCTCGGACGAACATTCCGGCCGGTTGCCGAGATCGGCCAGCTCATTCCAAAGAGGACGTATCGAGGTCCACGCCCGTGAAAGCTTCCAGTTGGAATGGCTCGCTCCTTTATTCCACCCTTCGTCAATATGAGCCGGAGCACCCCTCGTTCGTGAGAACATCCGGGGAGTCATGCGAGACATGATGGACGTGGACAGGGCGGCCGAAGAATCCGCACGCATATTCGAGACCCCCTGGGAAGTATTTGATCTGCCGCGTCCCACTCCCTTTGCGCTGCCTTTATTTGCCGCATTCAGCCGCGAAACGCTTCTTGCGCAAGATCCCGACAAAGCGTTGGATGAACTCGTGTCCAGCTTGTATGACGAGTGGGGCGATGAAGCTGCTTGAACTGGCGCCCGGAAGATGGGCCCATGCCAGCGGAGCGCTGTGGCTGAGTGATTGCCGGACGGCTCTCCTTGCGGACGTTCACCTCGGTTATGGGTGGGCGCTAAGGCGGCGTGGACAGCTTGGTCCCGTGCAGGAAGCCGCCGTACGCCGGAAGTTGATGGCGGCCATCGAGGACCTGAATCCATCAACCGTAGTCTTCGTCGGAGACGTCGTGCATGCCCCGAGACCCGGGCCGCAGGAGCGGTCGGCCATCGAATCCACGTTGTCTGAACTGTCCGCGCATTGCGAACTCGTGCTGATTCCCGGCAATCACGATCGTGCATTTCAGCGGGATTATCCCGGAGCGTCGGTCCGCATCGTTTCGGAGTGGCGGCATTGCGGGCTGCTCGCAGTGCATGGCCATGTAGTGCCTGCATCGAACGACCACCTGATAGTCGGGCACGTTCACCCGGCGCTCGGCATATCGGACCATGCCGGGGCAACCCAGAAAGTGCCGGTGTTCGTTGTTTCGGAGAGGGTCACAATATTGCCGGCTTTCTCGCCGTTGTCAGTGGGCGGTGACATTCGTGTCCACATTCCGCCGGGTATCGGCACATTGATGAATGGGAGCGCGACTACCGTGATCGCCGCGTCAGGCAAGCGCGTCGTAAATCTCGGCTCGCTAAACCGCTTGTCGCGTCTGCCCTCGAGCTATTGAGGAAGGGTGAAATAGACGGTCGAGCCGGCGTTAGTTGCAGTTTCCATCCAGATCCGGCCGCGATGCCTCTCGACGATCTGCTTGCAGATCGCCAGCCCCACGCCCGTGCCCGGATATTGCGCCCCATGCATTCGCGTGAATACGCCGAAAGCACGCTTGGCATTCTTCGGGTCCATTCCTATGCCGTTGTCACGTACCGCGATAACCCAATACCCATTTTCCTGCGTTGTAGTGATATCGATCGCGGGCGGCTGCGCGCGGCGATACTTGATAGCATTCCCAGAATGTTCTGAAATACCTGCGACAAGCGCACGAAATCGCCGGTGACTGTGGGTAGCGCGTCGTAAGTGATCGACGCGCCGCTTTCCTCGATAGAACTTCGAGATTCGACATCGCCCAAAGCAGTGTAGCGCGTAGTTCCGTAGGCTCGAAGGTTCCTTCGTCGTTCAGCACGCGGGAATAGTTCAGCAGGTCGCGTATCATCCGGTCCATGCGCTGAGCCCCGTCAATCATGAACTGAAAGAATTCTCGTCCTTCGTCGCTCAGGGCTGAAGCGTCGCGCTTTTGGATCAACTGCCCGAAGTTGTTCACCATGCGCAATGGTTCCTGTAGATCGTGAGATCGCGTAAGCGAACTCGTGGAGGTCTGGATTCGATCGCTGCAGGGCGTCGTTCCGATGTTTCAGTTGCTCCTCGGCGAGTTTTCGCGACGTGATGTCGATCGCGATTCCCTGCATGCGGTCAGTTTTTCCTTCCGGACCCGAGTAGGCTTGTCCTTCGCCGAGATCCAACGCACATCGCCGGAAGGCCATCCATCTGGTATTCAATGTCATAGTGTTGGAATTCGGTTATTGCGCGGTGTACGGCTGCGTCGGTTCGTTCCCGGTCCTCGGGATAGACCGGTTCGAGAAAGCGCGGGTAATCGAGGGCTGAGCCCGGCTCGAGGCCGAATACAGCGTAACATCGGTCATCCCATGTGAGCTGGCCCAAGCGGACGTCCAGAAACCACGTGCCCATATCTGCGGCTTCGATGGCGAGTAGCCGCCTTTCTTCGCTGCATCGAAGTGCTCGATCCGCCTCATATCTCAACGTAGATCGGTCACATATGCAGCGATATCCGTTGTGCCGTCGGGATGACGCTCTAAAACGGTGCCGCTAACCATCACCGGTACATGAGATCCATCCGCTGCACGCAGGGTTGTTTCGCAGGGCTTGCTCGCGCCGACATCGCGCAGCGCGTTTAGGCATTGCGCGATGAACGCTTCATCGGTCGAAATGTCCCGCCAATGCGGAATCGAATCCGCATCCGGATATCCGAGCAAATCCAGAAACACAGAATTAGCGTAAGTGATCGAGCCTTGAAGGTCGCCCGTGACAACGCCGACCGTTGCTTAGTCCGAGAGCCGCCGAAATCGCTTATCGGCCCGCTGCCGTTCGGAAATATCCGATAAGACGACTACTCCGCCGACCACCCGTTCGTCGCGCAGTATCGGTGCGTTCGAGCCCGTTGCGTGAATGGACGTACCGTCTTTCCGAAAGAAGACGTCTTCCTGGCGTTTGAGTGCAGTGCCCGATTGCAAGACTCGGGCGAACGGGCATTCCTCCATCGGATACGGAGCGCCGTCGCGACCGCGGTAGTGGATCGCTTCGTGCAACATTCGCCCGGACAACTCGGATTGTGACCACCCGAAAATTGTTCGGCCGCCGGATTCGCGAATGTCACGCGTCCGTGTTCGTCCGTCAGGAATATCGCCTCGGCTGTGTTCTCCGTAACAGCGTGATAGCGTTCTTTTTCGGCACGGAGAAGATCCTGGGCGGAACTAATCTGCGTCTGCGATGTCCAGTTTCGGACGAGGGCCCGGACTGAGGCCGCAAGCACAAGAGGCGGATATGGCTCATGCAGATATAGATCGGCTCCGTCGTCCAGCGCTGCCGCGTGTTCCTGCTCCCAGGCGCGGGTATTTGAGATCAAAAGAACCTGAATATCCGCGGTTGCTGGCAGGCATTTCAACAAACGGCATAATTCAAACCCCGTGCTTCCGGTCAGATTTGCCTTGAGAATCGCCACTGCGGGCCGGTGCGTCTCAGCGAGTCGAACCGCGTCGCCATCATAGGACGCTTGCACGACTGAAAAACCCGCGCTTTCGATGAGATTCGTTCGTCTAGCTAGCGCTTCGGGATCGTTGTCGACGTTAAGAACGAGAACGTTCGGCATGAGGACACACGAGCGCATTTGCGCAGGTGACACGCATAATGTAACGGTAGATTTTATTGTAAGGAAAAAACCTATATGTGTATAGCGGTTGGAGTAAGATTCAATACTAATTGAACCTCTACCCGT